>NZ_SCUT01000051.1 GCF_004297265.1 Reyranella sp. | reverse complement strand
CATCCTGGGCGACACCGCCGCAGCCGGCGAGCTGGACGCCCGCACGATCCGCGCCAATGCCGCGCGTGAAGCCTACGGCTATCAGATCCAGGGGCAGGGCTACGGCAATACCGCGATCCTCGAAAGCACCCGTGCCGCGAACTCGACCTACACTTCGAACTATCTGGGTGCCGGCGCGTCGCTGCTGTCAGGCGCCTCGACGCTGGCCGACAAGTGGCGGCGCTTTCAGCAGAACGTACCCGACGCCAGTTTCGGCGGCAAAGGCGGCATCGGCACCATCGACGGCAACACGTTCGGGTAACCCATGGCCATCATCCGCTCCTACAATCAGCCGACCGTCGAGGCGCGCTCGGCGCCGGCCGCCGTCGTGCCGGCCAATGCCCCGGTGGGCGCCTTCGGCAACGCGGCACAGACCGAGGGCAACGCGCAGGCGGCGCGTGTCGCCGGCGCCTACCTGGAGCGCGCCGCCGATACGACGGGGAACATGGCCCTGTCCATGATGGAGGAGGCCAACGAAGCCCGGGTGCAGGAGCTGGCCAACGGCTTCATGTCAGGCACGCAGTTCACGCTCTATACCGACAAGGACGCCTTCTATCGCAAGCGCGGGCAGGACGCGATCAACGGCGCGCAGGCGGCGACAGACAAGCTGCTCGAGCTGAAAAAGGAAGCGCTGGGTCTTGCCGCCAACGACACGCAGCGGAGGCGGCTCGACAAGATTCTGAGCGGTCAGATCGAGCAGGCGACGGGCGGAATCTCGCGGCATGTCTCGCAGCAGGCCGTCGAATGGCAGAAGGGCGTTGCCGAGGGGAAGCAGGCGCTGATCCGCAACCAGGCGGCCCTAGACTGGAACGACGTCGAGAAGATCGACGGGCTGGCCCTGGCGGCGGAGGACACCGCCAAGGCGCAAGCAAAGATCGCCGGGCTGACCGATACCGATGCCGAAAAGGCGATGGTCGCCAAAGCCCGGTCCGACGTCTATGCCACCGTGATCGTGCAGCGCCTGCAGAACGGTCAGGTCCGGTCGGCCTTGGCGCTGCATGACAGGGTTGCCGACAGACTGGACGAAAAGGACAGCATGCGACTGGCCCCGGCGTTGAAGTCGGCGCGGGTCGAGGTCGACGCGGACGACTGGATCGCCCGGAACCGGCCGAACGAGGGCCGGCGCGAGGCCCGGCAATTCTGGGAAGCCAATGGCTATTCGCCCGAAGCGGCGTCTGTGATGGCCGGCCATGAGGAGGCCGAGAGTGGCTTCAACCCGAAGGCGGTCAATCCGAAGGACGGCCGCGACGGATCGGACAGCGTCGGCATCTTCCAGTGGAACGGCGCGCGATCGAAGGCGCTGTTCCAGTTCGCGAAGGAAAACAACCTCGATCCTTACGAACGCAAGACTCAGCGGGAATTTGCGGCGCGCGAGCTGGAGACCACGGAGTCTGCGGCCGGCGCCAAGCTGCGGAGCGCGAAGACCCTGGAGGAGGCCAACAGTGCGGCCTTCAGCTACCTGCGTCCCGCGAAGCAGACGGGCAGGCTCGATCTCGCGCAGGCCGCTCTCAACGACAGGGGTGTGGGTTCCGACAAGGCAAATGCGTCGGCGCTCGTCAATGCGGCGCTCAACGATCCCAACCTGCCACCGGCCGTAAAGGCTTCGATCGCCACGAAGATCAACAAGGAGAGTTCATCGCTGGAGGCGACCCGCTCGGCGACGATCAAGGGTCTCGACGACATGCTGGAGGCGACCTCCATCGCCATGATCGCCTCGCCCGGTACCTACAAGAAGGGTACGCTGGCGACACTCGCGGACGGATACGAGGCGGCCGGCGAGCGGTCGAAGGCTGTGGCGACACGCCTGCAGGCCTCCATGGAGGATACGATCCTGTCCTTTGCGACGGCTCCCAAGGGCGCGCAGGACGAGATCATGCGGAACGTCGCCGCGTCCATCCTGCCCGGAAAGAGCAAGGCACTGGCGGACAGTCTGATCGCGGGCGGCCGGAAGGACCGGGCCGAAGCCACGAAACAGGCCGGCGAGGATTTCGCCGCTCTCATGACTGCCGGCAGCAACGGCGTGCGGCTTGAGACGCTGACAGACAAGGCAAAGGGCGTGGTCGACACTTACGCGGCGGCGGGCGACTTCGCCAAAGCACGCGAGGTGCAGGATTGGTTCAATGCGCAGGTAGGCGCGCAGTCGGTCGGCCAGGCTCCCGCCGCCCAGCTCTCGCAAGCGGCGGCCGAGATGAAAAACCGCATCGAGAGCGGCGAGCAGAGCAATGCGGCGATACAGCAGCTCGACGCCCTGGAGAAGGTGAAGCGCCAGCAGGCGGCCGCGTTGGAGAAGGACGCGCTTGAGGCGGGCTCGACGATCTACAGCCGCGACCTCGGCCCGCTGCCGCCCGCAACAGATTTCGCGGGCCGCGTTGCCTATGCCGAGCAGGTGAGCCGCCGGCAGGGTGGCATGCAGGTGCTGCCGTTCACGGAACCGGAAATCGCCCAGATCAGGACGACGCTGGAGAATGCGCCGCCGGAACAGCAGGCCAAGACCATGCTGGCGCTGGCCCAGATTCCGGCAGAGCACATTCCCGGCATCGCCACGGCCCTGGCGGGCAAGGGTGCTGGCGACCAGCTCAGCCGCTCTTATGCTGCAGCGCTCAGCTTCTATGCCGACAAGGACCCGGCCTCGCGCGAGATCGGCAATCAGATCCTGCAGGGCGCGAAGATCATCAAGGACGGCGGCGATGGCAGCCGCAAGCCGGCGGTGACGTCGGATGCCTGGCAAACGGCCTTGCAAGAGCGCATCGGCAACCTGCTACGCGATGCGGATCCGCGCCAGATGGGTGTGATCGCCGATGCCGTGGCCTCGGTCTACGTCTACCAGATGAACCGCGCCGGCAAGCAAGGAGACAAGACCGATACCGACGTCCTGAATGCGGCGATCAAGGCGGTGGTCGGCGAGCCGGTGGTGCGCAACGGCCAGGCCATCCTGCCGCCCGTGCGCGGAATGACCTCCTACGACATCGACAAGGCGCTGCGCTCGCTGAGCGACGGCGATCTCGACGGTTTACGAACGCTCGAGGGCACACCGATCACGGCCGACGTGATCCAGCGCCGGGGCATCCTGACCAACGGCCGCAACGGCGAGGGCTGGTATTTCGTGCGCATTCCCGATCCCCGCGCCGGTGGTGATGCGCGGCCCGTCGTGAATGCTGATGGTTCCCTGTACCAGATCGACCTGCGCCCGCTGATCGAGCGTGCGGCGCGATTCCCCGAGGGCCTGGCGCCGCTGCCCGATGCCGTCACGCGTGCGCGTGGCCGGGCGCCGGCGAGCCCGACCGAAGGGTTGGTGCCGTAGCATGGGCTTGCTTGACCTCTACTCGAAGACCGCGGGCACGACTGACGCTCCGCTGCAGGCGCTACCCAGCACGCTCGGCGAGCGTGTCTCGGCCACAGCCGACGAGACCTTCGCGCCCGACCGCTACTTCATGATCCAGGGCAGCCGCCGGGATATGTGGCAGAGGGCGGCCGACGAACTACAGAAGGTGACGGGCGAGGCCCTGCCGAATCCCTACATGCCGGTCACGACGGAGGAGATACAGCGCCTCGGGAACGAGCCGGCCGTGCAGGCCGAACGGCGCAACAGGATCATCGAGGCCAGCCGCATGGCCCGCGCCCAAGGCAACGACGATCTGTTCGACCCCGAGAACATCGATCGCCACATCGGCGAGGAATCGGACCGGCGACGGGGGCGCGCGCGAGATCTCGAAGGCACCGGCAACGGCTTCCTGAACTTCCTGGCGGCGGCCGGACTGGAGACGGCGACGCCGCATGGCCTGGTCGGCCTGTTCGTGCCGGCAACGCGCGTTGCCGGTGCCGCCGGGGTGGCGCGATCCTTTCTAGGCAATGTCCTGAAAGAGGGTGCCTTCCAGGCCGGGGCCAATGCCGCGCTTCAGGCTGGCGCCGAAGGACTCGACTTCCTCAGCCGCAGCCAGACCGGCAGCGCCCAGACCGGGGAGGAGATCGCGACCAACATCGCGGGCGCCGCGGTGATCGGCGGCGGGCTCGGCGCCGGGCTTCGTGCCCTGCACCTCAAATGGCTGGGCCTGCCGGAGAAGGTCCGCGCCGACGCGCCGCTCGAGGTGAAGGACGCCTTCCGCGCGATCGAGGGAGACGTGCTCTACAGCGGGAAGAACCGGCTCGGGATCGACGCCCTGTTGCACGAGCGCTTCGTCGAGCAGTCGATGGACCCGATCCTGCGCGGCCGCGCACCGGACTTCTCTGGGCTCGCCCGGTCGATTGACACGCCCTTCACGGCGCTGGGAACGGTCCTGCGCACCCTGCCGGACGAGGTGGGCCTCCGTGGCCTCGAAGGGCTGGGAACGGCCATGGACCGCGTCCGGGCGCTGCCGGACCGTGAGCTGGAGACCTTCGCCCGCGAGATCGCGCCGCGCCCGTTCGAACGGCTCGACGGCGTGCAGGCCGAGATCGCCCAGGTCCGCGCGCAGCTCGACGAACTGAACACCCGTACGCCCAGCGCCGCAGACCTGCTCGACCCCGACACGGCGATGCGCCTGCGCGAGATCGAGAGCGACCTGTCGGCGCCGGCGCTGAGCCGCCGGGAGCGTCAGGCGCTGGAGGACGAGCGCGAGATGATCATGGCCTCGGTCGATCCCCGCGACCGGCTGCCGAAGCAGGCGGAGAAGGCGCAGCGCGCAGAAGCCGCCGCCCTCGAAAAGCAGATCGCCAAGCTGGAGGAGAAGCGGGACGAGCTGGCGCCCAAGGCCGAGAAGGCGGTCGCGGACCTGCGTCGCAAGCTCGACCGCTATGCCTTTGCGCCGGGCTTCGAATGGGCGGGCAAGCCGGATCAGCCGTGGACCGGGCCGCGCATTGCCAAGGACCTCGGCTTCACGGTACCGGCGGATCTAGACACGGCCATTCAGCGGGCCGAGTTCGCGCGTCAGGTCCGCATGCTCCGCGAGGTCGCGCCCGAGCCGCCTCGCACGCCACCGGCTGAGCAGATTGCCGAGCCGCCGAAGGAAATCACACCCGAGGCACAGAAGGCGCTCGATACCGAAGTCGCCCGCCTGGTCGAGACCAGCCCTGACCTGCGGGTCGAGATCAACGGCCGGACGATGTCGGCAACCGATGCGCTGGCCGATGCAGACCGTATGGCGAAGGACGCACAGGCCGCGCTGGGTTGCGCGATGGGGAGCCTCTGATGGCGATCGACGACTGTCTGAACGCCGCCGTGAAGGCCGGCCGGCTCTCCGAACAGGGCTCGGCCGAGTACAAGCAGCGGATGAAGGATGCCGAAGCGCTGGCGGCGGAACGGGGCATGGCGGGCCCGGCGGCCTACATCTTCGCCACCACCGAAGCCGCCAAGGCCATGGAGAAGCGGGCGACCTCAACCCGGGCTCAGATACAGCAGACCATCCTTGCTATCGACCGCGCGTGGTCTGACGCGAACGGCCACGGCAATGGGCTCTTTCGTGGGCTCGAAACCGTGTTCGGACAGAACATCCGAGGCGGCGGCACAGGGGCCTCGATCGAGGGCCGCCGCATGGCGCTGCTGGCCACGATGCAGAGCCAGCTGTCGGACTTCCTGGAGGGCGTCCGCTCGACGAGCTTCGGGTTGAAACAAAACCCGATCCTGCCGCGGCATACCGTCCGCGCGCTCTATGGGCGCGACGTTGGCGATAAGGCTGCTACCGATGCGGCAAAGGCGTGGACGAAGACCATGGAATGGTGGGTCGCCCGTATGCGCGAGGCCGGCGTGCCCATTGGGCGGCTGGAGGACTGGCGGCTGCCGCAACACTTCGACCCGCTGGCGGTGAAGGCGCTGGACGAGGCCGGCTTCGTCGACCGCATGGAAGGCTGGTGGCGCGAGGGCAAGCTGGCGCTGCGCGATTGGAGCCAGGACGGCGAGGCCATGCTGCGGCCCGGCGTCGACGACGACAGGGTGCGCGACATCCTGAGCGGCGCCTATCGCAACATCACGACCAACGGTGCCGACAGCATCGAGCCGGGCGCGGTCCGATCAGCGACCATGGCCGATCGCTACGGCCGCCGCCGCGCCTTTGAGTGGACCTCCGATGAGGCGTGGCTGGAGTTCAACCGCGAGCTGGGCGTCGGCGATGATGCGGTCGGCGAGCTGATGGTCCGGCACCTCGACCACATGGCACGGGATCTGGCGCTCTCCCAGACGCTCGGGCCCGATCCCGATGCCGCGGCGCGCACGCTGATGCAGATGGCACGGAAGGCCGGCCTGTCCGACCGCCGGCTGGGCAACCTGCAGGACATCTATTTCCACAGCTCGGGGAAGGCCGCGACACCGGTCAGCAATGCCCTGGCGCTGGCGGGGCAGGGCATCCGCTCCGGCCTCGCCTCGGCCCAGCTCGGGGGCGCGGTCCTGTCGGCGCCGACCGACTTCGCCTTCACCCAGGCGACGGCTGCCTGGAACGGTCTCAGCATGACCAAGATCATGTCGCGCTACGTCGAGGGGCTGAACCCGGCCAACAAGGCGGACCGGCTGACGGCGATGCGGCGAGGGCTCATCCTGGAGAACGGGTTGCGCGGCTTGCACGATGCGGCGCGCGACGCGATCTCCGACACGCTGTCCCGCAAGGGCACGGGTGCCTCACTCGAAACCGGCCTGTCGGGTGCGGCGCGAATCGCCGGACGGGCGGCCGAGGTTGTCATGCGGGCTCAGGGGCTGGCGCACCACACCCAGATCCTGCGCGACGCCGTCGGCATGGAATTCCAGGGGCATTGGTTCGACCAGGCCGGCAAGAGCATGGGCGAGCTGTCGGGCCTCGATCGCCGGACACTGAAGCGCTACGGCGTCACGGCCGAGGAATGGGACCTGCTGCGGACCGGCGCGAAGGATGCGCGCGGCTTCATCGACCCGGCACGGCTCGCCACGGAAGGCACGGCAGCCGAACGCGAGGCCGCCCTGAAGATGCTGGGCGCGATCGCCATCGAGCAGCGAATCGCGGTCCCCGAGGCGAACGTCGTTACGCGGGCCTTCTGGATGGGGCAGACGAGGCCCGGCACCGTGACCGGCGAATTCATGCGCTCGGCGCTGCAATACAAGGGTTTCGCAATGTCGGCCGGCCTGATGCACGGCTGGCGGATGGTCGAGAGCCTGATGGACCGCGAAGGCCAGATGTTCCGGGGCCAGTACATGGCCGCTCTCGTGATCCAGGCCACAGTGCTGGGGGCGGTTGCCCTGCAGCTCAAGAACATCGCCGGAGGGCGGGACCCCGAGCCGATGTTCTCCGACAAGAACCCGTTCTTCTGGGCCAAGGCGGCGGCTCAGGGCGGTGCCGGCGGCATCATCGGCGACCAGGTCAAGGCCATGTTCGCGACCAAGAGCACGGGTGACGCGGCGCGACTTCTCTCGCCGACGGCCGCGCTCGCGCTCGATCTTGGGGCCTTCTTCGGGGGCAATGTCAGCCAGTCGCTCGCGGGCGAGCAGAGCAACACCGGCCGGGAGGCGGTGAACCTGCTGCGGAAGTATCTGCCGGAGGTGTTCTATACCCGGCTCGCGACCGACCGGCTCGTCTGGGACACGCTGCAGAAGATGGTCGATCCGGACGCGGCCGGCGCCTTCGCGCGCATGCAGGAGCGGGCGCGCAAGGAGCAGGGGACATCATTCTACTGGCGGCCCGGCAGCACGAGTCCACGGGCTCCGGACTTCAGTCGCGCGCTGCAGTGAGGTACAAGAGCGGCGCGGGGACAGATGGAGGATGATGAAGCGTCTGCTGACCCTGGCCGCCCTGGTGGCGAGCGCCCCCGCCTATGCGCAGGACTTCGATCCGAGAGACCCGGTCACCGGGAATGGGCTGCTGGCGATCTGTAGTCTGGATGACCCCGTGAGCCGCACCGCCTGTGGTCTCTACATTCGGGGCTTGGACCACATGCTCAACACTCTGCAGGTGCACGGGCAGGTTCGCGAGATCGATTGCTCGCCTGACTCATCGACGTCCAATCAGAAGCGCGACGTGTTCATCGGGTATCTGAAGGCCAACCCTCAAACTCGGCACCTTGGATCGCCGCTTCTGTTCATGCGCGCGATGGCTGAAGCATTTTCTTGTTCGATGCCGCAGGCGCGGCCACGCGTCGACAAAAGATTCTAGCCGCGAATATCCTGGATGTCAGTAAAGTGCGCGAGTAGGTAATTCGCAAACACCTTCATTGCAAGCGTTTAGCCTAGCTTAGTTAGGATCGCATGGATTGTAGTTATTGCCGTCGTTGCTCCGCCAACAATAATTGTGAAAAAGGGCTTATCGGAATCAATTACCTGAGCCCACAATCTGAAAACAAAGTTGCGAATCCACAGAGATAGAAAGGAAAGGAAAAATAGTGCTGAGAAGGCAATTCTGATTCCATTGGTTAGCAAGTCCGCGACCTCCTGCGGCCACACACGGACAGATACGCCGGATATTGGACCGTCGCGAGCCCCCATCAAAAAGACGAAGACCAGCTCCGACCAATCCCAAATCCACATACCAGGCGTCGCCGTAAAGTAGAATGTGCTGAGTCCGGAGTAGAGGCTGTTAGCAATAGGCTTCCAAACCATGAATAGCAGTACATTGACTGCCAACAGCGCGATGAAGGCGACACCAAGTAAAGAGGGGGGCGAGCGAGTGGTGGCCAAGGAAACGCTCCTTGTCACTGAGAGGGATAGAGCAATGAAAACGAAGAGAATCAGGAAGCTTACTATGACAAAGTCGGCATCCAAGATCCCTGAGGGGTCGAAGTCTATCAGTAGGAGGCTGCGCGGATAGTCGGAAAAGAGAAAACTCAAAGAGGCAATGGCGAAAGCCGCCAACATGCGGCGCAAGGAAAGCAGCCGGCTTCCGACAAAACTGTCCATCAACGACAGTGCGGCTTTTGCTTCGACGACTCCGAGAGAGCGCCATTTGAGCTCGCTGAGCTGCAGCCACCATCCAGCTTGCCGCTCACGAAGTCGCTTCTTCTCCGTTCTAGTCATCATGAAGTCCACAAAACCTGCGATGGTTGTGGGAACGCCGATTGTGATCAGAAGGAGTATGCCTTCTTCGACTGTCATTTCTTTATATCGGCCACCAAGGCGGGGTTGTATAAGGATAGTCAGTACCATTGCAAGAAGTCGGCCGGTAGTGTGCTGCGGGGTCGTTAGCGACGTCCATGCCAGGTGTCGATGAGGCTAGGGGCCGACAATCAGCGCGTCGTGCCGCCGACCGTGAGCTGCGGCCCCCGATACGGCTCTGGTGCCGGCCGCGTCTCGATCCCGGACTCCGCGATCCAGCGCTGCATGGCCTCAGCCTCGGCCGGCGTGGCGAAGTGGATCAGCTTGAAGTCGACGTCCGCGGGCAACCAGCCAGCCACGGCGTACCACCCGGCAGGCCCAGCGATGCGATCGGCGGCCGCTTTCATCTCCGCGGCGTCGGCCGAGCGGAAGGGCTCCGTCCGATGCAGGCGGGCGATGTGGGGAAGTTCGCGCATGCGGATCTGGTGACTGTTCCAGCTGCGCTTTGGACGGGCCATGGTCGTTCTCCGGTTGGGCGCGGCCCCACGCCCCGCCGCCCGGTTCTGTCTCGGCGGATTCCTAGTGCCGGTGGCAGGAGAGGGCGACGGTCGTTTGCACATGCCTTTACGCCCTTCGTGCATTGCGTCCGCCGCTTGCGGTGCAAGCCGTACTATCGCTTGTGCGATCTCATCGGTTGGTCTGCCGCGCAGCGAATGGCCCATGACTGCTACAACGGCCGGGAGCACGCGGTACGCGCGCTTTTCTGATGCATCGGAGTACCGACACGGGTAGCCTTGTCTGCGTCGTAGTTGGGGGCAATGCGATGAAATTCACATTAAAAATATGGGCTGTTGTGTTGGCCGGTCTCGCGCCACTTTCGCAGGCATGCGCTTGGGGCAGTGAAGGGCACGAGATGGTTGGGGCGATCGCCGACGAGCTTCTGGTCAACACCGAGGCCGGAAGACAGGTCCGCACCATCCTGGGCTACAACCTCTCGGAAGCCGCGAAGTGGGCGGATTGCATCCGCTCCATCAAGAAGGAAGACGACTTCGAGCTCGACCATGCGCCCAGCGGGGAGTGCAAGCAGTTTGCCCCCCCAGCCGAGCAGGATCGAATGGAAAACTACGTCGAGCGCAACTGGTCCAACTGTGCTTCCCGCCCGCCGGGTGGGTGCCACACCGAGTATCACTTTGCAGACGTCGACATCCGTCGCGACGGTTACAGCCGGCAGTTCATTGGAACGGGGCCGACGGACATCGTCGTTGCGATCAACAGTGCGGTCCTGGTTCTCCAGGGTAAGCCGCCCTTGGAACGAATCTCGATCAAGGACCGGAAGGAGGCGATCCTGCTGATCGCCCATTTCGTGGGCGACATCCACCAGCCACTTCACGTCGGCTCGGTTTATCTGAACGAGAAGGGGGAACTGGTCGATCCAGACGCCTTGCCGAAGCAGGCGTGGGCGCTCTCGAAGATAAACCGCGACTATCACACGCGAGGTGGTAACTCGCTTGTCTTCAGCAGCGGCCAGAAGCTTCATGGTGTTTGGGACAGCATCAGCTGGAACCACGACAAACTCGCACCTTTTGTCGCCCGGGCGAAGGCGGTGCCGCCAACGCAAGCCCAGGTCGACATGCTTGCGGCGCTGTGGGCGAGCGAAAGCGTCAAACTTTCTCGACGCGCATTCGATGGGCTGGAGTTCAGCGACAAGGGCGACGATCACAAGTGGCGCATCTCGGCGAGCGATCCCGGCGCCTACAAGACAAAGGTCGACGAGATCCAGAAGGCGCAAGTGGCGAAGGCAGGCGCCCGCCTCGCCGAATTGCTGCAACAAATTTGGCCGGAGTGAGTATGGAAAAGCTGACGCTGTTGAATGGGGAGGATCGCTGGTTCTTCCCCAACCGGGTGACGTTGGTCGCGCTCAAGGGAAAGGGCTCCACCGTCGGCGGTATTGGCCGGGCAATTATCGGAGTGGCAGAGCCCTTCGACGAAGTCACCGCCCGGCTCGACGACCCCGACCAGTTCGCCAGGTTCGAGAAGGAGCCCAAGGTGCCGGTCTGGGTGAGGGTGTCCGCGGTTTCGTGGGTCAGCCCCCCTACACCGGCGCGAGACGACGGCATCAGGGCCCAGATCGGTGTCGGCGGCGACGCAATCGGGGTGACAGCCTCGGTCGAAGACGTCGTAACCGAGCTAGAGAGGATCCAGCGGGCCGGTGGCGCGGTCGTCTAACGACGGATCCTCTTCTTGTAAGATTGCGGTGCTCGGAGGAGGTCGTAACCCCGACGGCACATCAAATGACAGCGCGGTCGCATACGGAGGCCTCGCAAACGGTGGAGAGGACTGTGCGGAGAGTGCGGCGATTCTTGGCGGGTGTTGCAGCGGTGCTAGCAATCCTGGTCGGTATCAAGGCCAGTCTTGTTCAGCTTTTGCCGGCCGATATCGAGAACGTCGTCACCAGCTGGTATGCATGGGGATATGACCTTCTTAGCGCCGACTGCAAGCTGGACGGGAAATGGAAATGCGTCGGTCCCAATTGTGGTCGAGAGGAAAGGATCCCAACGATCTCAAAACTTGATGGCGGCTATCTTTTGACAAATGAGAAAGCGGGGAGCCCTCCCGCATCGGCAATTTCAGTGAAGCCGCGAATCATCTACGCCCCGTCGTGGGGCGGGAACGGGATGTTCCTAAGAGCCTCCGCAGACTGCAAACGCTTGGATCCAGTCGTGGACAACGGGACCCACTGGGAAAGGCGATAGCGCGGTCCGCCCTGATGACTAGAGCATGGTCGGCGGTCATGGCTGCAGACTGAGGCCCTACAGGAAATGTTGAGCGAGGCGCGCGAGGATCAGGATCGCCACCAAGGCCTCGGGGCCGGCCTGAAAGCGGAAGTAAAGGCTGCGGACCATCAGGGTAATCGCGATCATGCCAGGCTCCTTCGCTGGAGGCGCCCTCAATGGGCGGCCATCTGTGGGACCTTCATGAACCGGACTGAGACAATGCAAGGCCGAAAAGGAGCGACGGAAGGTTTAGACAATTCGGCAATTTTCCACAGGGTTTTAGACATAGCGTCAAGCCGCCAAGTCATTGATCTTGCTGGCCGGACCGCCCGCCTGAAAATCGCAGTGTCGGTGGTTCGACTCCGCCCCTGGGCACCATTCTTCCTTCTGACATCAGCAAGTATACGAACCCAATCCGCCCAAGATGGGCGGCTATTGGCATGCCTGATCGCATCCGAGGCTGTCGTGCGGCGCATTGGAGCACGGTGGACCCCCGGGGTGATCTCGCCCGAGGCTTCCGGGTTCCGTGAAGTCCGCCATGCTAACCTTGTCATTTTACGCGCTACCGCCCCCTCTCGCAGGTCCATAGTCGGTTGTATCGGCCGTCCGACGTAACAGCAGAAAGGATGTGCCGCGGATCCACGAGGAGAATTCACTATTGTTCTCAATTCATCCCTTCTGAAGAAATTTGATGACTCTGCCGCGGGGCTGACTGCAAGATGTTCCCTGGGGGAGGGACGACCGGCGACAGGAGCATATTCAGAGGGGAACAAGCGTCATGGGCACATTGGGTTGGACAATCTACCGGCCGGAAGGCCTGGTCATTGTTCGCGGCGCGGGTGTGTTCAATCTTTCATTCATCACGTCGTTCCGGAAGACCGTGCGGGCAGAGGGCCCAGTCGGCTATTGTAAATTGTTCGATTTGAGCCGCGCCGACATTCAGCTCAGCAGCGACGATCTCCGGGCCATGGTTGCCAGTATCCGCTTCACCAGCGCCACGACCGCGGGGCCCATCGCGATCGTCGTGGGCAGGACCCCGCCACCCCTGTTGGTGGAGATGGCGATTCTCCTGAAGCACCGGATAGGGGACCGCCGCCGATTGCGCATCTTCACTGACGAGCCAGATGCAAGAGAGTGGCTTTCCTTCGAGGGCCCGACCATGGGCCTTTCCAACGAGCTTTTCCGGCTCCCGTTTGAGACAGCGGTGAGCGATAGCCTCGGGTGTTGAGTCGGTCGGATGATGCCGGCAGAGCCCGACAGCTCTCCAGCGATCATCCTCACGGTCCATTGGGAGGGAAACAAATGTCCGACGAAGAAGCGCGTCGTCTCCTCCATTCGCGCCACTTCTGCATCGACCGGCTCGTCGAAGTGAAGGCCGAGCTGGGCCGCCTTCAAGCCGAAGACCTCGAACTGAAGTCCAAACTGGACGGCGCCGAGGAAGTGGAGGCCGGCGACATGCGACGGCGCAGAAGGCACCTGAGCCGTCGGCTCAATGAACTGAAAGCCGAACGTGCCGCACTGGCAGTCGAGCTGCAGGAATCGACCGACAAACTGAAGATGATCCACCAAGCCTAACTCTTCGGCTTCACTCAGGTATCGGGGGTGGTGGATTGGGCGGTGCTGGGCAAGCACCCATAGGACCGCAGATGGACGAAACAGCGGGGAGGTGACAGGATTTCGACGCGACATTGGCTTGCCATCCCGCCTGTGAGACCAAGACATGTCCCTTCGAGGTGATGTTGCCTTCAACGTGGACTGGGCGCGGACCCTGACCGATCCGCAGGCTTTCGCCCATGAGCAGCGTTGTCTCGGCTACGCGTGGACGTTCCTCGGCTTCACCGGGGACGTTGCGAAGGACGGGGACTGGTTTCGCGCCTCGCTGGCGACCCGGTCGGTCTTCGTCCAGCGGTTCGGATCGGAGTTGAAGGGCTTCGAGAATGTCTGCGCCCATCGCTTCTATCCCCTGCGCACCGGTGACAGGGGCAATGGGCCCATTGTCTGCAACTTCCATCACTGGCGATACGACAAGGACGGTTCCGCGATCGGTATTCCGAAGTGCCAGGAAAATTTCGGCACGGTGTCGCGCGCGCTGGGTGCGCATCTCACCCCGATCGAAATTGCGACCTGTGGTACGCTGGTCTTTGGTCGGTTCACCGCACCGGGGAGGCGCGAGCCGCTCGAAGACTTCCTCGGGCCCGGCTTTCCGATCCTCGAATTCCTGTCACGGCCCGACCGCAAGCCGCTCGCGCTGTCGCACGCGCTCGAGGCCAACTGGAAGCTCGGCCTGCAGATCAGCTTCGACGACTATCACACGGTCGCCGTCCATCCGACGACCTTCGGGAAATCCGGGTACCTGGACCGGGAAAAGCTCACCTACGCCCGCTTCGGCGCCCACAGCGCGCTGATCAACAGCAACCGGCCTCAGGTCTTCGAGGAGATGTCGGTGGCCTGCGCCGACGGTTCCTTCCGTCCGACCTGCTATTGCATCCTGCAGATCCTGCCCCATTTCGTGCTGGCCTTGTTCAGGACGGATGGCGACAATTTCAGTTGCTGCATACAGCAGTTCGCTCCCGTGGCGCCCGACCGGACGCTGTTTCGCGCCTGGCTCTATCCTGCGCCCGTTCCGGCCGAAGGCCCGTGGAGTGCGCGCCTGTGGCGCCGCCTCAGCGATCCGGTCCGCGGTCGTTTCGTGCTGCACTATTCCCGCCGTGTCATGCGCGAGGACAACCGGATCTGCGAGGGCGTGCAGACGGTCGCGCACCAGATCGAGAGGCCGCCCTACCTCGCCGTCCTCGAGGAACGGATCGGTTGGTTCGAGCAGTCCTATCGGCAGCTCGTTGCGGAAGGAGAAGTCTTTCTTCGGGACAAGAGACAGAACGCCTCCTCGTGACGAACTGAAGGGCAAGCGGATTACCCACCTTATGTGGTTCTGCAGGGCGACATTTTCGATCGATAGTGAGCCTCGAGCCCGTACCCATAAATAAATGTCTCCCGTGTGCCTCGGGAGGGAGAAATCGGCGCCTCTCATTCGTCTTATGAATGAGAGGTAATCGCAGCGTGGTTCCGTCATGACCGGTTTTTCCGTCCTTGTCCGCCTCATCGCGGCCATCGGTGGCGGTTACGCCGTGGCCGCTGGTCTGGCCGCGCTGGCGGCCGTCGCCCTGCCGGCCGGCGGCTTGATGGCACGCAGCGAGGCCGTGGTGCTTGCCTCGATGCTGGCCTTCCTCGTTTATCTGGCGCTGCTGATCTGGGCCTTCGCGGACCGACGCCTCGCGCGTCTCTGCGTCGTCATGGCCACTGCAGGGATCGCCTCGTGGGGTTGCGCCTGGGGTCTCCTGCGTCTGACCGCAGGCGGCTGAAGATGGTGCCGATTCTCCTGCTGGCCCTGGCGCTCGCCTGCTATTTCGGCTTTGCCCTTCTGGCGCTGAGCCAGGATCGCCATTGGGAGCGTGCCGGCGGAGGGCGTGACTGCCCGGCGCGGCTGGTGCTGCCCCTGCGGATCGCGGGTTACGCTTTCCTGCTGGCCTCCCTTGCGCTCGCTTTGTGGCGCGACGGCCCGAGCTTCGGATCGCTCGTCTGGGCGACCATGCTCAGCGTCGGCGCGATCGCCGTGACCTGCACTCTCACCTGGCGCGCCAACTGGCTGCGCCCTGTCGTTCGCACTCTTCAGGGTATCGCGTAATGCTGCTTCGTCGTCTGCTGATTCCGCTTCTGATGTTTCCCTCGCTGGCATGGGCGCAAGCGCCGGCCGCGACGGAGCCTGCGCCGCCGGCTGAGTCGACCGCCCCCGCGACTCTTCCGGCGTCAACGTCGGCGCCCGATGCCGCCGCCTCCACCGACGCCGCGCCGCCTCCCGCCCCGCCGGCAGCTGCGGCGCCGTCGCAGGCGGTGCTGCCGAAGGACCTGTCGGTGTGGGGGATGTTCTTGGCAGCGGACTGGGTGGTGCAGGGGGTGATGATCGGGCTGGTGGTGGCCTCGGTGCTGACCTGGACGGTGTTCGTGGCCAAGACCCTGGAACTGGCGATGGCGGTGCGGCGGCAGCGGCGGCTGCTGGTCGCGTTGGACTCCGCGCCCTCGCTCGACAAGGCGCCGGCCAGCGACCTGGTGACGGCGGCACAGGCCGAGCAGAGGCTGAGCGCCGACACGGTCGACGATCGCGACGGCGTGAAGGAACGCGTGGCCTCGCGGCTGGAGCGGCTGGAGGCGGCGACGGGCCGGCGCATGCTGAAGGGCACGGGTGTGCTGGCGACGATCGGCTCGACGGCGCCGTTCGTGGGCCTGTTCGGCACGGTGTGGGGGATCATGAACTCCTTCATCGGAATCTCGCGCTCGCAGACGACCAATCTCGCGGTGGTGGCGCCGGGCATCGCCGAGGCGCTGCTGGCGACGGCGCTGGGGCTGGCGGCCGCCATCCCTGCGGTGGTGATCTACAACCACTTCTCGCGGCGCGTGTCGGCCTACCGGGCGCTGGTCGGCGACACGTCGGCGGCCGTATTGCGGCTGGTGTCGCGCGACTTGGGACGGAGGTAGCCCGATGTCGGTGAAGCTCGACCATGGCGACGACGAGCTGGCGGAGAACCACGAGATCAACGTGACGCCGTTCATCGACGTGATGCTGGTGCTGCTGATCATCTTCATGGTGGCGGCGCCCCTGGCGACGGTGGACGTGCCGGTCGACCTGCCGGTGTCGACGGCGGAGCGGCAGCCCAAGCCGGACGTGCCGCTGTTCCTGACCTTGAAGGGCGACCTGTCGTTCGTGCTGAAGGACACGCCGGTGAGCCGGGAGGCGCTGGCGAAGGCGCTGGACGAGGCGACAGGGGGCAAGAAGGACGAGCGCATCTTCCTGCGCGCCGACAAGTCGGTGCCCTATGGCGAGCTGATGCAGGCGATGAACGTGCTGCGGACGGCGGGCTACTTGAAGGTGGCGCTGGTCGGGCTGGAGCAATGAGGGAGACGGCCCGCTGGGTCGGCGCGTTCGTCTTCGTGCTGGCGCTGCACGCGGGCGCGATCCGGATCGCCTTGGGCTGGGCCACCGCCGAGGTGCCGTATTCGCCGCCGCCGGCGGCGATCATGCTGGAACTGGCGCCGCTGCCGGCGGCGCCGGAAGCCCTGCCCAACGAGGCGCCGCCGGGACCGGAGCTGAGCGAGGTGATCCCCGAGCCCGAGGAGCCGCCGCCGGTGGAGATGCCGCCGCCGGTGCTGGCGGAGGTGATCTTGCCGGAGCCCGAGCCGCCACCGCCGCTGGACCTGAAGCCGCCACCGCCGCCGAAGCCGGTCGAGAAGAAGGTCGAGAAGAAGCCGCCGCAACCCAAGGTTTCCGCGCCGCAGGCGGCGCCGGAGCAGGCGCAGACGGCGGCGGCGCCGATGCCGGGCGCCTCTGCCGAGCCGCCGTCGGCGACCCTGCCGACCTGGAAGGGGCTGCTGCTGCGCCATCTCGAGCGGCACAAGCGCTACCCGTCGGAGGCGCAGCGGTCGCGGCACGAGGGCGTGACCTATGTGCGGTTCACGATGAGCCGCGACGGCCGCATCCTCGCCGCCCGCATCGAACGGGCCTCGGGACATGCCGCGCTCGACCAGGAAGGGCTCGAACTGCTGCAGCGCGCCCAGCCGCTGCCGCCGCTGCCCCAGGACCAGCCCGGCGAGAGCCTCGAGATCGTCGTCCCCATTCAGTTCTTTCTCAAGAGGTGAGCGGATGGATCGGCTGGAGGATCTCTGTCGCGAGCGCGGCGTCCGGCTGACGGAGCAGCGGCGCATCGTGCTGGAGGTGCTGGAGGCCGCGACCGATCATCCCTGCACCTTCGAAATCCACCGCCGCGCCTCGGCAGGACGCCGGATCGGTGTGGCCACGGTCTATCGGGCGTTGAACAGTCTCGCGACGGCGGGCATCGTCACGCGCCACGTCTTCCGCGATGGCAAGGCGCGCTACGAGCGTGCAGGCCGGGCAGTCCATCCGCACCTGATCGACGTTGCCACCGGCGAGGTGGTCGAACTCGACGACGAGGGTGGCCTTGCCCGCATGATCGAGGAGGAAGCCCGCCGCATGGGTTTCCACCTCGTCGAGTACAGGTTGAAGCTGTTCGGCGAGAAGAACTGACGTCTCACGGCAGGCTGCGCCGCGCCGCCTCGCGCTGGTTCGACAGGGTTGCCGCCACCATGAAGAAGGCCTTGATGCTGCGGCGCATGCTCTCGCTCTTCAGGCAGGCGACGTAATCGCTGCTGGTGATCCTGGCATCGCGGAAGTGCAGGGTCCGAAAGCGCGTCGAGGCGCTCGCTTCCAGGTCCCAGATGATGCTGAAGCCCAGGCCGGCGCCGACCGCTTCGCAGACGGCCTCGCGGCTGCCGAGTTCCAGCACCGTGCGGGGCCGGACGCCGGCCTTCGCCATCGCGGCATGGGTGACGCGTCTCGTGTTCGACCCTTCCTCGCGCGAGATCATGGGCTGGTCCTGAAGCTCGGCCAGCCGCACGTTCTCGCGGCCGGCCCAGGGATGGTCGTTGCCTACGATCAGCACGGCCGTGTGCTTCCACAGCGGCATGGCGTGGATCTGCGGATGGCGCTCGACGCCGGGCAGGATGGCGAGGTCGGTGCGCCGCTCCATCAACTGCTCGCGGACGAAGCGCGTGTTGCCCATGGCGACCGACAGCTCGATATTGGGATAGCGCGCCAGGAAGCGGGCGAACACACCCATGGCGATGTGCGGCCCGTCGGCGGTGAGGCTGAGCTGTCCGCTTTCCAGCTCCGCGGATTCGGTCAGGATCTCACGCATCTGTTCTTCGAGGCTCGAATAGCGGCGCGACATCCGGAACAGGCGTTCGCCCATCTCCGTGAGGCGCACCGCCCGGCGAGACCGTTCGAGCAGCTTCACGCCATAGCGTTCCTCCAGCGCCTTCACTTGGATGGTGACGGCGGGCTGGGTCAGCCCCAGGGCTTCGGCGGCCCGTGAAAAGCTGCCGTGATGGGCGACGGCGTCGAAGGCGCGGATCTGTGTATGCAGCATGCCGTTATATTAATAATTTTTAAGTTACAGAAGTAATATTAAATTGTCCTATCAGTCCGCGCGCCCGATGATCATGGGAGGGGAAGGGGGCAATTGATGGTCGCGCGGAGGAACATCCTCTTCATCGTCATCGATCAGTGGCGGGCCGATGCACTTGGGTGTGCAGGCAATCCCGTCCTGAAGACCCCGAATCTCGACCGGTTGGCCGCCGACGGCGTGCTCTGCCGCCGCCATTTCGTGCAGGCGGCTCCCTGCGGTCCGTCGCGTGCGGCGCTGCTGACCGGCACCTACCAGCACAATAACGGCGTCATGCGGAACGGCACGCCGCTGGCGCGCCGCTTCACCAACATCGCCCTGGAGTGCCGCAAGGCAGGCTACGATCCGGCGCTGTTCGGCTACACCGACACGACGGCCGATCCGACCGGGCTGCCACCCGACGACCCGGCGCTGCGGACCTACGAATCGGTCATGCCTGGATTCGCGCCGGAGCTGCACCTGCCGGAATTGCCCTATCCGTGGATGGCCGATCTCAAGGCCAAGGGATATCCCTTCGCCGACGACGTCACGGAGATCTACCGGCCGGCCAGCCCGCCGGGCGACCGTGGACCGACCTTTCCGGCGGCACGCTTCAAGGCCGAGGACAGCATCACCGCCTTCCTGACCGATCGCCTGCTCGACTACATCTCGGTGCGTCGCGACGGATCGTGGTTCGCGCACGCGGCTTACATCCGCCCGCATCCGCCCTTCATCGCGCCCGAGCCCTACAACACGCTCTACGATCCGGCCGACATGCCGCCGCCCCGTCGCGCCGCGACGGTGGAGGCGGAAGCCGCACAGCATCCCCTCCTGGTGAGCTATCTCAAGTCGCAGAACCAGGCGAGTTACTTCGTCACCGGGCAGGGGCTGGTTGCGGATCTCAGCGCCGGAGATGTCGCACAGCTGCGGGCGACCTATTACGGCATGGTGCAGGAGGTCGACGATCAGGTCGGTCGCTTGATCGACAGGCTGAAGGAGTGGGGCCTCTACGACGACACGCTGATCGTCGTCACTGCCGATCACGGCGAGCTGCTGGGCGACCATTGGATGCTCGGCAAGCAGGGCTATTTCGATGAGGCCTACAACGTGCCGCTGATCGTGCGCGATCCGCGCGCCGCCGCCGATGCGTCGCGCGGCGCCAGGATCGAGCGCTTCACCGAGGCAGTCGACGTCATGCCGACTGTCCTCGATTGGCTCGGCCTCGACATTCCGCGCCAGTGCGATGGGCGGTCGCTGCTGCCTCTGCTGCACGGAAGGGTACCCGAGGACTGGCGCCGCGCGGTGCACTGGGAATTCGATTTCCGCGGGCTTGGCGCCGCCGATTCGGAGACGGCGCTGGGTGTGCCGATGGACGCCTGCTCGCTGGCGGTAATTCGCGACGAACGCTTCAAGTATGTCCATTTCGCCGCGCTGCCGCCGCTGTTCTTCGATCTCGCAGCCGACCCGCACTGCTTCAACGACCTGTCCAGTGACCCTGCCGCGGCTCCGGCCATGCTCGCCTACGCCCAGAAGATGCTGTCGTGGCGCATCGTTTCGAACGCCCGCGACCTCACCGGCATGCATGTTTCGTCCAAGGGCCTCCACGTTCGCCCCTGATCAGGAGAAGGAATCCATCATGAGGAACAGGTTGCTCGGCGCCTTCGCCGGAATAGTCTCCGCCTTCGCCGCCTCGGTCGCCGCGGCCGCGCCGATCGAGATCCAGTTCTGGCACCCGACGCTGGGACCGATCGACGATGCGCTGAAGCAGCAGATCGACAGCTTCAACAACGCCCAGACCGCCTACAAGGTCGTGGCCTCCGGCCGCGGCACCTACGACGAGACCTTCAACGCCGCGATCGCGGGCTTCCGCGCGAACAAGAGCCCGCACCTGCTGGTCGTGATCGGCCAGGGCACGCAAAGCATGCTGCTGTCGGGCGCTGTCTACCCGGTGCAGGACCTGCTGGCGGCCGAGGGCCACAAGATCGACTGGGACAACTACATCCAGCCGGTGCTGAACTACTATCGCACCAAGGACATGAAGCTCCTGTCGCTGCCGTTCAGCGTCTCGACGCCGATCCTCTGGTACAACAAGGACGGCTTCGCCAAGGCGGGTCTCACGCGGCCGCCCGCGACCTGGGACGAGATGGGCGAGTACCTGACCAAGCTTCGCGCCGCGGGCTTCGAGTGCGGCTACACCTCGGGTTGGCAGCAGTGGGTGCATGTCGACAACTATTCGACGATCCACGACCTCCCGATCGCCACCCTGCATAACGGGCTCGATGGTCTGAACGCCGTCTTCACCTACAACAAGACCGATGTGGTGAAGAACATTGCGCGGCTGCAGTCGTGGGTCGCCGATGGGCGCTACACCTATTCGGGCCGCCAGGGCAGCAGCGCGACGCCGGCCTTCGCCTCGGGCCGCTGTGCGATGATGACCCATTCCTCGGCGGTCTTCTCGTCGCTGCAGGCCAGCGCCAAGTTCGCCTTCGAGGCAGCGCCCCTGCCTTACGAGGCCGGCACGACGCCGCACAACAGCCTGATCGGCGGCGGCGCGCTCTGGGTGCTGAAGGGCCACAAGCCCGAGGAGTACAAGGGCGTCGCGGCGTTCCTGGCGCATCTCGCCAGCCCCGATCAGCAGGCCAAGTGGCACAAGGACACCGGCTACATGCCGATCACCAAGGCCGCCTACGAGAAGGTCAAGGCCGAGGGCTACTACGACAAGTATCCGCAGCAGGAAGTCGCCATCACCCAGGTCCAGCGCGGCACGCCGACGCTCAACACGATGACCGTGCGGCTGGGCAACGCCAACCAGTACGTCGCTGCCCTCGAGGAGGAGATGGAGGCGGTCTGGGCGAACAAGAAGACGGCGCAGCAGGCGATGGACGATGCGGTGCGGCGCGGCAACGAGATCCTGCGCCGTTTCGAGCGGCAGCGCGGCAACTGAGCGGCGGCGGCGCGACGGGCTGATGCCATGATCAAGCGGGTGAACTTCCAGCGGCACAAGCCGCTGGCCTTCCTGCTGCTCGCGCCGCAGATGCTCGTACTGACCATCTTCGTGTTCTGGCCTGCGGCCCAGGCGCTCTATCAGGCCTTCACCGTCACCGATCCGTTCGGCCAGCACTCGACCTTCGTCTGGTTCGACAATTTCCGCGACGTGCTGACCAGTCCGGAGTATTTCAACTCGATCTACCGTACCGCCATCTTCAGCACCGGCACGACCGTCTCGGCCGTGCTGGCCGGTCTCGCCTTCGCGGTGCTGGTCGACCGGGTCGTGCGGGCCAAGTCCGTTTACCGGCTGATGATCATCTGGCCTTATGCCGTGGCGCCGGTGCTGGCCGGCGTGCTCTGGCTGTTCCTGTTCCATCCGATATACGGCGCCATCGCGCTGATGCTGAAGCAGGGCTTCGGCATCCCCTGGAACCCGCTGCTCGACGGCAGCGACGCCATGCTGCTGGTCATCGTGGCCGCCGCGTGGAAGCAGGTGAGCTACAATTTCGTCTTTTTCCTCGCCGCACTGCAGGCGATTCCGCGCTCGCTGATCGAGGCGGCGGCGATCGACGGGGCGGGGCCGATCCGGCGGTTCGTCAGCATCGTCTTTCCGCTGATCTCGCCCACCACGTTCTTCCTGCTGGTGATCAACGTCGTCTACGCCTTCTTTGACACGTTCGGAATCATCCATGCCCTGACCCAGGGCGGGCCCGGCGGCGCCACCGACATCCTGGTCTACAAGGTCTATGCCGACGGCTTCCTCGGCCTCGATCTCGGCCTGTCGGCAGCGCAGTCGGTGATCCTGATGATCCTGGTGATAGGGCTGACGGCGGTCCAGTTCCGCTTCCTCGAGCGGCGGGTGAAGTACGCCCAATGATCGAACGGACCCCGAAACTCGACCTCTTCTGTCACCTGCTCCTGATCGCGGGCGTGATCGCCGTCTGCCTGCCGCTCTACTACGCGCTGATCGCCGCCACCCATACGCTGCCCGACGTGCTGCAGGTGCCGATGCCGCTCACGCCAGGCAAGGAGCTGCTGGTCAACCTGAAGGCTGCCGTCGAGCGTGGCGACCTCGGCCGCCAGCTCCTCAATTCACTGATCGTCTCGGTTGGCGTCACGGTGGGCAAGATCGCCGTGTCGATCCTCTCCGCCTTCGCCATCACCTATTTCCGCTTTCCCTTCCGGATGACCGCCTTCTGGCTGATCTTCGCCACGCTGATGCTGCCGATCGAGGTGCGCATCGTGCCGACCTACGCCGTGGCCGCCCATCCGCTGCAGGGGCTGGGTTGGCTGCTCGACGAGACGGGCCTGCGCGGTCCGCTGGAGAGCCTGACCGGCTGGAACGTCGAGGCGGTCGTGAAGTGGAACCTGCTCGACAGCTATGCCGGTCTGATCCTGCCGCTGATGGCCTCGGCCACCGCGACCTTCCTGTTCCGCCAGCTCTTCCTCACCATCCCGGAGGAGCTGCTGGAAGCGGCCAAGATCGACGGCGCGTCGCCGATGCGCTTCCTGATCGACGTGCTGTGGCCGATGTCGCGCACCAACGTGGTGGCGCTCACCGTCATCCTCTTCGTGTTCGGCTGGAACCAGTATCTCTGGCCGCTGCTGATCACGACGGAGGCCAGCATGACGACGGCGGTGATCGGCCTGTCCAAGCAGATCTCGGCCGCGCCGGAAGCCGTGCCGAAGTGGAACACGCTGATGGCCTCGGCGCTGCTGATCACGCTGCCGCCGGTGCTGGTGGTGATCGTGCTGCAGCGCTGGTTCGTCAAAGGCCTCGTCGACTCGGAAAAATAGCGGAGCATTCCTTGGCCACCGTCGACATACGCAAAGTCGAGAAGTCCTACGGGCCCGCGAAGGTCCTGCATGGGGTCGACCTCGATATCCGTCACGGCGAGTTCGCCGTCATCCTGGGGCCGAGCGGCTGCGGGAAATCCACGCTCCTGCGCATGATCGCGGGCCTGGAGGAGATCACCGGCGGAGAGATCGCCATCGACGGCCGGGTGGTCAACCGGCTGGAGCCGCGCGAGCGCGACATCGCCATGGTATTCCAGAATTACGCGCTCTATCCGCACATGAGCGTCGCCGAGAACATGTCCTATTCGCTCAGGATCGCCCACGCTCCCAAGGCGACCATCCGCGACAAGGTGGCAGGCGTCGCGGGCATCCTGGGCATCGGCGACTTCCTCGGTCGCAAGCCCACGCAGCTGAGCGGCGGCCAGCGCCAGCGGGTCGCCATGGGCCGCGCCATCATCCGCGAGCCCAAGGTCTTCCTGTTCGACGAGCCATTGTCGAACCTGGACGCCAAGCTGCGCCACCAGATGCGAACCGAGCTGAAGCGCCTGCATCTGCGGCTCGACGCCACCTCGATCCTGGTGACGCATGACCAGGTCGAGGCGATGTCGCTCGCCAACCGCCTGATCGTGATGAACGCCGGCCGGGTCGAGCAGGTGGGCTCGCCCGGCGAGGTCTATGCGCGGCCCGCGACCCTGTTCGTGGCGGGCTTCATCGGCTCGCTGCCCATGAATTTCTTCGAGGGAACTGTGACCGGTGACGGGCGGGCGATCGTTCTTGCGGGCGGCGCTTCGATCGTGGCCGGCGCCGAGCGGATCGGCCTGCCGGGGCAGCAGGTCGTCGTCGGTGTCCGACCCGATGCACTCACCTTGGCGCCGCCGCAAGCCGGCGGCCTCGACGGGCGGGTCGAGCTGGTCGAGGATCTGGGCAGCGTGAAGCTCGTGCATCTCGACGACGGCCGGGGCGGATTCGTAGTGGCGGTGCCGCCCGACACGGAGCTGGGGGATGCCACACAACGCGGCGCGATCGTGCGGGGCAGAGACGTTCACGTGTTCGACGCCAAATCGGGCGAGCGCCTCTAGCAGAGCGGGATCAGGAGGAAGACGATGGAACTGCGTCAGTACGCAGCCCTGAGCGCGGTCGAGATGGCGCGCCTGGTACGAGAGGGCGAGGTCTCGCCCGTGGAACTGGTCCAGGCGTCGCTGGATGCGATCGAGGAAACCGAGGCCCGCGTCAACGCCTACAGCGCCGTCTTTGCCGAGGATGCGAAGGCGCGGGCGGTGACGCTGGAGAAGGAGGCGCGGGCCAAATCGTTTCGCGGTCCCTTCCACGGGGTGCCGGTCGGCATAAAGGATCTCTTCCTGGTCGAGGGTTACAGGACGCAGCGCGGTTCGAAGCTCTACGTCGATTCGGTGGCGAGCGAGACGGCGCCGTCGGTCGAGCGTCTCCTCGCGGCGGGCGCGGTCATGGTCGGCAAGACCACGACGCCCGAGCTGGGCTGGAAGGCGACGTCCAATTCGCCGCTCTACGGCGTGACGCGCAATCCCTGGGACGTCTCCAGGACCGCCGGCGGGTCGAGCTCGGGTTCGGCCGTCGCCGTTGCCGACGGCACGGTGCCGTTGACGCTGGGCTCGGACGGCGGCGGCTCGATGAGGGTGCCGGCCTCGTTCTGCGGCATCTTCTCGCTGAAGGCGACGCTCGGGCGCGTGCCGACCTATCCGCTGAGCCCCACCGAGCATCTCTCGCACGCCGGCCCGATGACCAACAGCGTCCACGACTACGCGCTGGCACTCGACGTGCTGCAGGGGCCGGATGCGCGCGATCCGCAGGCATTGCCGGCAGCCTCGCTCTCTTATCTCGAGACGCTGGGCGATCTGCCGAAGCTGCGCTGCGTGCTGGCGCCGACCCTGTTCGGCGCGGCCGTGGCGCCGGGTATTGCCGGCGTGATCGGCAGGACCTTCGACGAGATCAAGGCGCACCTCCCGGTCGAGATCGTCGAGGCGAAGATCGATTGGCCCGATCCGATCGATATCTTCGATGCGCTCTGGGTGGCGCGCGGGGCGCTCTATGCCGGCTTGAAGCCGGAAGACATCGTGCGTATCGACCCGGGATTCGCGCGCATGGTGGCGCGCGCGCCCTCGATCAGGCTCGAGGATCATTTCCGGACCCTGCAGGCGCGCGCCGCCTTCAATCGTTCGGTGGCCGAGTCGTTCGAACAGTTCGACCTGCTCGTCATGCCCATGGTGCCGGTCGAGCCCTTCGCCGCGGAAGATGACGGGCCGAAGGACATGGATGGGACGCATCCCGTACCATGGGCACGCTGGACGCCTTTTTCCTATCCCTTCAACATCACGGGCCAACCCGCTGCGTCGGTGCCGTGCGGCTGGTCACCATCGGGCCTGCCGGTCGGCCTGCAGGTCATCGGGCGGCGCTTCGCCGAGGAGCATGTGCTGCAATTCTGCGTCGCCTGGGAGAGGCACTTCAATTGGCGGCAACGCGCGCCCGCCGTCTACGCCGGCACCTGACGATCCGAAGCCTCGCCACCGTTTCGCGCTCTCCGATGGGGTGGAACCAAGTTCCGGCCGCGGAGTTTCCTTCCTATGAGGGAGAGTTCGAGCTCGGGGGCGATCGTGCCTGCTACCGTGAAGGGGCGCGCGATAAAGGTGCTGCATGTAGACTTGCGGCGTCTCAGCGACCTCCATGCCTTTGAAATCCCTGTAAGCAGCGCCGTCACTTCGGGTTTCAATCACATCTGTGTCGGTCCCGTTTTCGATCTCGGACCGGGGGGAGATCCTCTCCTTGTCTCCGATCACGGCCGCTCGATTGCGAACCTGAACTCCGCTGGCGCGCCGTCAGTTCTGATCAAGGGCTTGCGTCAGATCTGCGAAAAGGCTGGTCTTGCACTGTTCGTGGACATAGTCCTCGACCGCGTCGCCCTGGGGGGGGCGTCGGCAAAGGCGCTGGCCGGCCTCTATGACGGCTTGCCTGGCCTCAATCCGCTCGATCCCCGGCTCGATCGTCGCATCGCGACATCCGCCATGCTGCGCAGTGGCGCTGAGGAAGCTGCGGCCGACTGGTGGGCGGAGCTTTTGTCCGAATTGGTGACCGCAGGCGCCCAGGGGTTTCGTCTTCTTGGTCTCGACGGTCTGCCGCCGCATGCGCTGGGCCGTATCCTTCATCGCGTCCGGACGACAACGGCGTGTGCTTTCTGGGGATGGACGCCGGGATTGCCCTGGCCCCGGCATGTCGAACTCGTCGGAGCGGACCTCTCCGCCGTGTTCGCCTCGACCTCCTGGTGGGACGGTCGGGCCGCCTGGTTCGTCGAGGAATACGAATCGCTGCGACGGATCGCGCCCGTGCTGGGCGTCGCCGGCGTGCCGTTCGATACGGAGCCGCACGCCGCAACCGCCCGGTCGCTGATGCTGGCAGCCGCCACAGCCGATGGCCTTTTGGTGCCGGAGGGGATGGGCCATTGCGAGGCGCTGCAACAAGCCGCCGCGTTGGCGGAGACCATCGTCTCGAAGGGCCTTTCCGGCGGCCTGCGGTCGCTCACCAGTCCTGCGGAGCCCGTGTCTGTCCTGTTGAGGACGGACGCGGCGGACGCTCGCAGTGCGCGCCGAGGTGCAGCCATCGCCATGAACAACGATCTGTTGCGTGCACGCGCGCTGCCCTTCGATATCGCGATCCTGCCCCCGGCAGCAGGGGGTGCGCTGCGTGTGGCAGAACCCGATTCGCGCGCCAGCCTGGAACCGGGAGAGATTCGCGTGCTCGACGTAACACCGACCCGGCCCGTGCGCAGTGGCAAGAAGCCGGGCAAACGCGAAGTGAATGTCGCGGCAGCGCAGTCGCCCGTCGTCATCGAGCGGGTGACTCCCACGGTGAATGGCGGTGTGTTCCCCGCCAAGCACATCGTCGGAAAGCCGCTGGTGATCGAGGCCGATATTTTCGCCGACGGACACGACCTGCTGGGCGCCGAAGTCCTGTGGTGGTCGGCCGACGACGACCAGCGCAAGGCCGTCCAGCTGACCCATATCGCCAACGATCGCTGGCGCGCCACGGTGACGCCGAACCGGATCGGACGGCATTACTTTTCGGTCGAGGCCTGGCGTGACGAGTATGGCAGCCTGTCGCACGGCCTCGAGGTGAAGCATCGCGCCGGCATCGATGTTGCCGTCGAGCTTAGCGAGGTTGCTCTCTTTCTCGAGGGACTGGTCAAGGAGCCGGGAATCAAGGCGCTGCTGGCCGAGGCCAAGGCGGCGGAACCGGCCACTGCTGTCGCCCTTCTCACGTCGGCAGCCTCTCGCGCAGTCGTCGCGGCTGCCGCCGAACGCCGATTCCGCCTCGACGCGGGCCCCTTCCCGGTGGATGTCGAGCGGCCGCAGGCCGGTTTTGCCTCCTGGTACGAGTTGTTCCCGCGATCGCTGACGGACGATCCGAAGCGGCACGGCACGTTCGACGATGTGATCGACGCTCTGCCGCGCGTGCGCGCGATGGGCTTCGACGTGCTCTATTTCCCGCCCATCCATCCGATCGGCAAGGTCAACCGCAAGGGGCGCAACAATACCCTGACGCCGGGGCCGGATGACGTCGGCAGCCCCTACGCGATCGGCGGCGAGGGTGGCGGGCACGACGCCATCCATCGCCAGCTCGGCACGCCCGAAGACTTCCGTCGGCTGGTGGCGGCGGCCCGGGACCAAGGCCTCGAGATCGCCCTCGACTTCGCCATCCAGTGCTCGCTCGACCATCCGTGGCTGCGCGAGCATCCGGAGTGGTTCCGGCGGCGGCCGGACGGCACCATCAAGTACGCCGAGAATCCGCCGAAGAAGTACGAAGACATCGTCAATGTCGACTTCTACGCCGACGGCGCGGTGCCGTCGCTCTGGCTGGCGCTGCGCGACGTCGTCCGGCACTGGGTGGACGAAGGGGTCCGCATCTTCCGGGTCGACAACCCGCACACCAAGCCTTTGCCGTTCTGGCAGTGGATGATCGACGACATCCGCGGCCGGCATCCCGACGTGATGTTCCTGTCGGAGGCCTTCACCCGGCCGAAGATGATGTATCGCCTGGCCAAGGTCGGTTTCTCCCAGTCCTACACCTACTTCACCTGGCGCAACGGCAAGCAGGAGATCATCGACTACCTGCGCGAGCTGACGACGACCGAGGTCGCCGACTATTTCCGGCCGCACTTCTTCGTCAATACGCCCGACATCAACCCGATCTTCCTGCAGAATTCCGGCCGTGCCGGTTTCCTGATCCGTGCCGCGCTGGCAGCCACGCTCTCGGGACTGTGGGGCGTCTATTCCGGCTTCGAACTCTGTGAAGCGGCAGCTCTGCCGGGCCGCGAGGAATACCTCGATTCGGAGAAGTACGAGATCCGGCCGCGTGACTTCGCGGCGCCTGGCAACATCGTGGCGGAGATCACGATGCTGAACCGGCTGCGCCGGTCGCACCCTGCGCTGCAAAGCCATCTCGGCGTCACCTTCTACAATGCCGGCAACGACCAGATGCTGGTCTACGGCAAGCGTGCGCCGGGCGCCGAAGACATGGTCCTCGTCGCAATCAGCCTGGATCCCCATCATGCCCAGGAGACAGGTTTCGAGATCCCGCTGTGGGAATGGAAGCTGCCGGACGACGGCGCCATCGAGGTCGAGGATCTCGTACGCGGCGACCGCTTCGCCTGGCACGGCAAAAACCAGCATCTCCGCCTCGATCCATCCGTCGTGCCCTTTGCCATCTGGCGCCTGTCGCCCCGGAGCGCCGCATGAACGCCCCCGTCGCCGATACTCCCGCAACACTGCCGGTCGCGACCGATCCGCAATGGTACAAGGACGCGATCATCTACCAGCTGCATGTGAAGTCGTTCTTCGATTCGAACAACGACGGCATCGGTGATTTTCCCGGCCTCATCTCGCGGCTTTCGTACATCGCCGATCTGGGCGTCAACACGATCTGGCTGCTGCCGTTCTATCCGTCGCCGCGCCGCGACGACGGCTATGATATTGCCGAGTACACGGCGGTGCATCCCGAGTACGGTACGCTCGACGACGTCAAGCGGCTGATCGAAGAGGCGCATAAGCTAGGCATCCGCGTCATCACCGAGCTGGTCATCAACCACACTTCCGACCAGCATGCCTGGTTCCAGCGCGCGCGCCTCGCGCCACCGGGCTCGCCCGAGCGCGACTTCTATGTGTGGTCCGACAGCGACCAGAAGTACGCGGGTACCCGCGTCATCTTCATCGACTCGCTTCGCTCGAACTGGACCTGGGATCCGGAAGCCAAGGCCTATTACTGGCATCGCTTCTACGCGCACCAGCCCGATCTCAACTTCGACAATCCGGCGGTGCTCGAGGCGGTGCTGGGGGTGATGCAATTCTGGCTCGACATGGGCATCGATGGTCTGCGGCTCGATGCGGTGCCCTACCTGGTCGAGCGCGAGGGCACGAACAACGAGAACCTGCCCGAGACACATCGGGTGCTGAAGCGGATCCGCGCCGAGATCGACAGGGCCTATCCCGGACGCATGCTGCTCGCCGAGGCCAATCAATGGCCCGAGGACACCAAGGAGTATTTCGGCCAGGGCGACGAATGCCATATGGCGTTCCACTTCCCGCTGATGCCGCGCATGTACATGGCGCTTGCTCGCGAGGACCGTTTCCCGATCACCGACATCATGCGCCAGACGCCGCAGATTCCCGACAACTGCCAGTGGGCGATCTTCCTGCGCAATCACGACGAGCTGACGCTCGAGATGGTGACGGACTCGGAACGCGACTATCTGTGGGAGACCTATGCGACGGATCGCCGGGCGCGGCTGAACCTCGGCATTCGCCGTCGCCTCGCACCGCTGCTGGAGCGCGACCGCCGGCGCATCGAGCTGATGAACTGCCTGCTGCTGTCGATGCCCGGCGCGCCGGTCATCTACTATGGCGACGAGATCGGCATGGGCGACAACATCCGTCTCGGCGATCGCGACGGTGTGCGCACGCCGATGCAGTGGTCGCCCGACCGCAATGGCGGCTTCTCGCGCGCCGATCCGGCCGCGCTCGCGCTGCCGGCCATCATGGACGCGCTCTACGGCTACGAGACGGTCAACGTCGAGGCACAGACGCGCGATGTTCATTCGATCCTGCACTGGATGCGGAAGATGATCGCCGTACGGCGTACCCATGCCGCGTTCGGCCGGGGCACCTTGCGGTTCCTCTATCCGAAGAACCGCAAGGTGCTGGCCTATCTGCGCGAACTCGACGGCGAGGTGATTCTCTGCGTCGCCAACGTCTCGCGCACGCCCCAGGCGGTGGAACTCGATCTTTCCGAATTCGCGGGGCGGGTGCCCGTCGAGCTCAACGGTGGCTCGCTATTCCCGCCCGTCGGTCAACTGACGTATCTCCTGACATTGCCTCCTTACGGATTCTATTGGTTCATCCTGGCCAGCGAGACCGATGCGCCGTCGTGGCACACGCCCGCCCCCGAACCCTTGCCGGACTACATCACCGTCGTGCTGCGTGATTCCCTCGCCGACGGGGTGGGCGCCTCGGCGGCGATGCTGGAGCGCGAGTCGCTGCCGCCGTATCTCGCCAAGCGTCGCTGGTTCGGCGCCAAGGACAAGGCGTTCAAATCGTCCCGCTTCGCCTATCTGGCGCGGCTGCCCGCTGGCGGTGCTCGCGATCTGCTGCTGAGCGAGGTCGAGGTAGTAGCGGGCGACGAGACGAGCCGCTGGCTGCTGCCGCTCTCCGTGAGTTGGGAAGACGAGCAGGCGGCGGCCTTGCCCTCGCAGCTCGCACTCGCGCGCGTGCGCCGCGGCCGCCGGATCGGCTTGCTCACCGACGCCTTCGCCGTACCGGAGTTTGCACGCGAGGTGCTGGCTGCGATGGCGTCGGGCGTCACGCTGCAGGCGCCGGAAGGCCGGATCGTCTTCGAGGCCATACCGGACAAGGTGGAGCTGCTGCAGCGTCCGGCCGATGCGCAGGTCGTCTGGTTGACGGCCGAGCAATCCAACAGCTCGCTGATCGTCGACGAAGCGGTGATGCTGAAGATATTCCGCCGCATCCAGCCGGGGGAGCATCCCGAGGCCGAGATGAGCCGTTATCTGACCAGCCAAAGCTTCGCCAATGCGCCGGCGCTGCTGGGCGAAGTCACCCGCGTTTCGCCCGATGGCGAACGGCATGCGCTGGCGGTGGCGCAGGCCTTTGTTCGCAACCAGGGTGATGCCTGGACCTGGACGCTGAACCAGTTCAACCGCGCGCTCGACAATCTTGCGAGCCGCGAGGCCACGGCCGAGTCGCGCGACGACGATATGGAGGACTACCATGCCTTCGCCGGCACGATTGGCCGCCAGCTCGGAGCGATGCACCAGGTGCTGGCGCGACCGACCTCCGACGAAGCCTTCTCGCCACGTCTGGCGAACGCGGACGACGTCGCCGCCTGGACCGAACGGGCGACAGGTCTGCTTGCGCGGGCGATTGATGCGGTTGCAAGCATCAAGAGCTGGGACAATGAGGCGGCGGCGGCAGATGCGGAACGATTGATCGGCCGGCGCGAGGCATTGACGGCCCTGCTGCAGCAGCTCGCGCAAAGCGGCCTCGACTCGATCGTGTCGCGCATCCATGGCGACTTCCACCTGGGCCAGGTGCTGATTGCCAGCGCCGACGCCTACATCATCGACTTCGAGGGCGAGCCGGCGCGGCCCATGCAAGAGCGGCGGCGCAAGGCGAGTCCCATGCGCGATGTCGCGGGCCTCCTGCGGTCGCTCGACTACGCGGCCGCGGCGACCCTCGATCCGAAGAACCTGATCGTCAATCGTGTCCCGCCAGCGCGCCGGCTCACGCTGGTAACCCGCCTGCGCAGGGGGGCACAGCGTGCCTTCCTCGCGAGCTATCGCGAAGTGGCGGTCGGGCTGCCGGGGATGGACCGCGGCGAGCTGCTCGATTTCTTCCTGGCTGAGAAGGCGGCCTACGAGATCTGCTACGAGGCGGCGAACCGGCCGGCCTGGGTGCCGATCCCGCTGTCCGGCCTGTCTCGCCTGGCCGCGCGGCTGCTGCGGGAGACGACGCCGCAGGAGAACGCATGAACGCGGTGACCCGAGGAGGCAGGCTCGACCGCGCCACGGCGGAAGCACTGGAGTCATGCCGTCCGCTGGATCCGTTCGCCATTCTGGGTCCGCATGAGGACAAGGCGGGCCGGATCGTCCGTGTCTTCGTCCCGGGTGCGGAGGCCGTCGAGGTGATCGGCCGGGACAATGGCACGTCCTGGGGCACGCTGACGCCGGGTACCGGGGCTGGCCTGTTCGAAGGACCGATCGAGCGATCCGGTGCATATCTCTTGCGAATCCGTTGGCCGGGCGCCGTGCAGGAAACGGAGGATGCCTACGCCTTCGGGCCGGTCCTGGGCGATCTGGACCTCCACCTTTTCAACGAGGGCCGTCACTTCGAATTGGCCGAGGCGCTGGGCGCCAATGTCGCCTCGATGGAGGGCGTCGACGGCGTCCGCTTCGCGGTCTGGGCGCCGAATGCCCAGCGAGTCGCGGTGATCGGCGATTTCAATTCCTGGGACAGGCGCCGCCATCCGATGCGCCTGCGTCCCTCGGCGGGGGTGTGGGAGATCTTCATCCCGCGCCTCGGCGCCGGAACGCGCTACAAGTTCGACATCGTGGGACCAGGCGGCGTGCGCCTGCCCGAGAAGGCCGACCCCGTCGCACAGCAGGCGGAGCTGGCGCCGGCCACGGCGTCCGTCGTTGCCGCGCCGGCCGCCGGCCTGCACTGGAGCGATGCGGCCTGGATGGCCGGCCGCGCCGAGCGCCAGTCGGCGACGGCCGCAATCTCCATCTACGAAGTCCATGCCGGCTCGTGGATGCGCCAGAAAGCCGGCGCGGGGGCAGGGGAGCGTCCGCTGTGGGACTTCCTGGCGGAGCGCCTGATTCCCTACGTGAAGGAAATGGGCTTCACCCATGTCGAGCTGCTGCCGGTGACGGAGCATCCGTTCGGCGGCTCCTGGGGGTATCAGCCGCTCGGGCTGTTCGCGCCCGCGGCAATATATGGGCCGCCGGACTCCTTCGCCCGCTTCGTCGATGCCGCGCATCGCGCCGGCGTCGGCGTGTTGCTGGACTGGGTGCCGGCTCATTTCCCGACCGATAGCCATGGGTTGGCACGCTTCGATGGCACTGCGCTTTACGAGCATCTCGATCCGCGCGAGGGCTACCATCACGACTGGAATACCTACATCTACAATTTCGGACGGCGCGAGGTTCAGGGCTTCCTGATCGCGAGCGCTCTGCACTGGCTGGAGCGCTTCCACGTCGACGGACTGAGGGTCGATGCCGTGGCTTCGATGCTCTACCGCGACTACAGCCGGCCGGCCGACGCATGGATCCCCAATATCCATGGAGGCCGCGAGAATCTCGAGGCGATCGGGTTCCTGCGTCACCTCAACGCCGTGGTCGCCGAGCGTTGCCCCGGCGCGATCATGGTCGCTGAGGAGTCGACTGCCTGGCCGGGCGTTTCGGCGCCATTGCCGGACGGGCTCGGCTTCTCGTTCAAATGGAACATGGGCTGGATGCATGACACGCTGCAGTACATCGAGCACGAGCCCATTTATCGCGCCTATCATCACGACCAACTCACGTTCGGGCTGGTCTATGCTTTCTCGGAACGGTTCGTGCTTCCGATCTCCCACGACGAAGTCGTGCACGGGAAGGGTTCGCTGCTGGGCAAGATGCCCGGCGACCGCTGGCAGCGCTTTGCCAACCTCCGCGCCTATTTCGGTTTCATGTGGACGCATCCCGGCAAGAAGCTCCTGTTCATGGGCAGCGAGATCGCGCAGGTGCGCGAATGGAACCATGACGATGAGATCGACTGGCACCTGCTCGATGACGGGGCCCACGCCGGCATCCAGCGGCTCGTGCGCGATCTCAACCGTCTCTATGCGGCGGAGCCTTCGCTGCATGCATCCGACAGCGATCCGTCGGGCTTTGCCTGGATCGTGGGCGACGACCGCGCTAACTCGGTCTTTGCCTTCTTCCGCACGTCCAGGTCGGGTGCGCCCCTCCTGGTCGTCTGCAACATGACGCCGGTCCCACGGCACGGCTATCGCATCGGCGTGTCGAGGCCCGGTCGCTGGCGCGAGGTGGCGAACACGGATTCGCGTTTCTATGGCGGCAGCGATCTGGGGAATGACGGTGCCGTCCAGGCCGTGGACCGCCCGTCCCATGGGCAGTCCTATTCGGTTCAGCTCACCCTGCCGCCCCTTGCGACGGTGATCCTGCGCAGCGAGGACTAGGATGGCGACGTCTCCCTGGCCGGATCGGCTGCTGGCGGGCTCGTCCTATCCGCTCGGTGCGACCTGGGATGGATTGGGGACCAACTTCGCGGTCTTTTCGGCACATGCAACCCGGATCGAGCTGTGCCTGTTCGATCCCTCCGGTCGACGTCAGATCGCACGCTTCGACCTGCCGGAATGCACGGATGAGGTCTGGCACGGTTACCTGCCGAACGCGCGTGCGGGCCTCGTCTACGGCTATCGCGCCCACGGTCCCTACGAGCCGCAGGCGGGGCACCGATTCAATCCGCACAAGCTCTTGCTCGATCCCTATGCGCGGCGGCTGACCGGCGAGATGCGGAACGCCGATGCGCTCTACGGCTATCGAATCAACTCGCCGCGCGCCGACCTGTCGTTCGACCGTCGGGACAGCGCGCCGGGCGTCATGAAGGCGGTGGTTGCAGACGAGAGCTTCAACTGGGCCGACGACCGGCCACCCTCGGTCCCGTGGTCCGACACGGTGATCTACGAAGTGCACGTTCGTGGACTGAGCATGCTGCGGCACGACCTGCGGCCCAACGAGCGGGGGACTTTCGCGGCCTTGGGCGATCCGGTGTTCATCGATCACCTGCGCCGGCTGGGTGTGACGACGGTCGAGTTGCTACCGATCCACGCCTTCGTTCAGGACCGCTCCCTGCTCGAGAAGGGGCTGCGCAACTACTGGGGCTACAACAGCATCGGTTTCTTCGCCCCCGAGCCGCGATACCTGTCCGACGGCACGCTCGACGAGTTGCGCATCGCGGTGCGGCGTCTGCATGCGGCGGGCCTCGAGCTGATCCTCGACGTCGTCTACAACCACACGGCGGAAGGCAGCGAGTTGGGGCCGACCCTGTCCTTCCGCGGCCTTGACAATGCCAGCTACTACCGGCTGCTTCCGGACAATCCGCGGCACTGCATCAACGACACCGGCACGGGCAATACGCTCAACCTGTCGACACCGCGCGTGCTGCAGATGGTCATGGACTCGCTGCGCTACTGGGTGACAGCGTTCCATGTCGACGGCTTCCGCTTCGATCTCGGCGTGACCCTCGGCCGCGAGGCGCACGGCTTCGATCCGGGCTCGGGGTTCTTCGACGCAATCCGCCAGGATCCGGTGCTGCAGAAGGTCAAGCTGATCTCCGAGCCCTGGGACATCGGGCCGGGCGGCTACCAGCTCGGCAATCATCCGCCGGGCTTCTCGGAGTGGAACGACCGGTTCCGCGACGGCCTCAGGCGCTACTGGCGCGGCGATCCGGGCCAGCGGGCGGATTTCGCCGCTCGCCTCGCGGGATCCAGCGACCTCTTCGACCGGCGCCATCGGCGTCCCTGGGCCTCGATCAACTATGCAGCCTCGCACGACGGTTTCACCTTGCTGGACACGGTGAGCTATGCCGAGCGTCATAACGAGGCGAACGGCGAGGACAACAAGGACGGGCACGGCGAAAACTATTCGGCCAACTGGGGGGAGGAGGGGCCGACCGCGGATCCCGCCATCCTCGACACGCGGCAACGACTGCAGCGGGCCATGCTCGCAACGCTGTTCCTCGCCCAGGGGACACCGATGCTGCTGGGCGGCGACGAATTCGGTCGCACCCAGCACGGCAACAACAACGCCTATTGCCAGGACAACGAGACGTCGTGGATCGACTGGAACCTGCTCGAGAAGCCGGAGGGCAAGAGCCTCGCAGCCTTCGTCGCACGCGTTGCGGCATTGCGCCATCGTCATCCCGTGCTTCGATCACCGTACTTCCTCCACGGCAGGGAATTTCCGGCCGAAGGCGTGCCCGACATCTCATGGTTCGACGCTTCGGGCGAAATCATCTCGGCCGAGTCCTGGAACAATGCCGAGGATCGCTGCCTCGCCCTGCGGCGGGTTGGGCCCAATGACGACGGCTCGGTCACCATGTTGACCGCCTTCTTCAATTCGGGAACGTCCGACTGCCACTTTCTTTTGCCGGAACCGCACTGGCGCACGCGCATTGTGCTGGACAGCGCCGCGCCTGATGGGCCGGAGCGTGATCTTGAAGGAGTGGAAATCGTGGTCGCACCGCGCAGCGTCGTGCTGGCGCTGGCCACGAGGACGAAGGAATGAAGAAGCAGCAGTTCATGCAGGATCTGTCGTACGGCGCGTCGCCCCTGCTCTCGGGTGCGGCGCGTTTCCGGTTCTGGGCGCCGGCGCAGACCCATGTAAGCGTCGAAGTCGAAGGTGTTGCTCCGGTACCCATGCGGGCGATCGGCGATGGATGGTTCGAGGCCGAGGTTTCCTGCGGGCCAGGAGCGCAGTATTTCTACCGTCTGGGCAACGGTCTGGCGGTACCCGATCCTGCTTCGCGCGCGCAAGCGGACGATGTGCACGGGCCGAGCCTCGTGATCGATCCGCACACGTACGACTGGCGCCACGCCGGATGGGCCGGACGGCCGTGGCACGAAACGGTACTCTACGAGCTGCACGTCGGGGCGTTCGGTGGCTTTGCCGGTGTCCAGGCTGCTCTGCCGATCCTGGCTGACCTTGGCGTCACGGCCGTCGAGCTGATGCCGATCCATGATTTTCCGGGGATGCGAAACTGGGGCTACGACGGTGTGCTTCCATATGCACCCGACTCCCGTTATGGCACGCCCGACGAGCTGAAGGCGCTGATCGATTCAGCCCACGGACTGGGGCTGATGATGTTCCTCGATGTCGTCTACAACCACTTCGGTCCCGACGGGAACTATCTCTCCGCCTATGCGCCGCAGTTCTTCCGCGACGATATCGCGACCCCGTGGGGCGCGGCGATCGACTTCCGCCGCCCCGAGGTGCGCCGGTACTTCACCGAGAACGCGCTCTACTGGCTGAACGAATACCGTTTCGACGGACTGCGCTTCGATGCCGTGCATGCCATCTCGGAGGCCGACTGGCTGGACGAGATGGCGGCCGAAGTGCGCCGATCGGTGGAGCCCGGTCGCCACGTGCATCTCGTCCTGGAGCACGATGGCAACGTGGCCGATCACCTGCGCCGCGACTTCGATGCGCAGTGGAACGACGACGCGCACCATGTCCTGCATGCGCTGCTGACCGGCGAGAAAGACGGCTACTATGCCGACTACGCCGACAAGCCGGCCGGGCGTCTCGCGCGCGCGCTCGCCGAGGGATTCGTCTACCAGGGCGATCCCTCTGCGTATCGCAACGGCGAGACGCGTGGGACGCCCAGCAGCGATCTTCCCCCCACATCCTTCGTCCTTTTCCTTCAGAACCACGATCAGATTGGTAACCGGCCGTTCGGTGACCGCCTAACGGAGCGTGTCGAACCGGATCTACTGGAGGCAGCGATCGCGCTGCAGCTCCTCTGCCCGCACGTGCCGATGATCTTCATGGGCGAGGAGGACGCGGCCACCTCACCATTTCTCTACTTCACCGATCACGCGGGCGATCTCGCAGAAGCGGTCCGCGAGGGACGCCGCCGCGAGTTCGCGGGCTTCAAAGGCTTCGCGCCAGGAGAGGGAACTTCGAGTATTCCCGATCCCAATGAACCGGCGACGTTCGAACGAAGCCGGCTCGTACCGGACGCCGAACGTGGGACCGGGCGGCATCGTCTCTACCGCGAACTCCTGGGCATTCGCCGCGAGTGGCTCGTGCCCAGGCTCGAAGGCGCCGGATCACTGGGCGCATCGTCCGTCGAGCCGTCGACCGTCGTGGCTCGCTGGCGACTGGGCGACGGTGCGACGCTGGTTCTGGCCAGCAATCTCGGGCGCGAGCTGGCGCAAATCGAGCGCGTGAACGGCGACCTCCTGTACGAGTCGCGTCCCGGAGCAGCAGATGCGGCGCGCGGCGGCCGGATTTCCGGTGCCACGACGGTCGCGCTGATGGTACCGGCTTCGTGAGCAACGAGGAGATCCGCGGGCTCGCCCGCGCAGCCGGCCTCGCCGAGACCTGGACGGATGCGCTGGGCATCCCTCAACAGGTATCGATCGATTCCCTCCGCCGGATCCTGGATGCCCTTGGCCTTTCTACTGCCACCTCCGGGGACATCGAGGAGAGTTGGCAGAAACTCGGTCCCGCCAACACCTTGCCACCGATTGTCACGATGAAGGCCGGCAGCCGGCTCACGCTTCCGGCCCGCGCCGGCGGCGCTGCCCGTGGTCAGATCACCTATGAGGATGGCAGCGTCGCGACGCTCAGATTTTCGATGCGCGGCGAAAAGCTCCTGGGCCCGACACTCAACAGGGTCGGCTATCACCGACTGGAGTTCGGCGAACGTCATGTGACGGTTGCGGTCGCTCCGCCGCGTTGTCTGACGATAGAAGATCGCGCTCAAGGCAAGCATCTCTGGGGTGTTGCGGCCCAGATCTACAGCCTGCGCCGGCCCGGCGATGGTGGCATTGGCGATGCGACCGCCGTGCGCCACCTCGTCGAGGGCGCGGCGCGTCATGGCGCGGATGCCGTCGCGCTCAGTCCGGTGCACAGCCTCTTCGCCGCCGATCCCGGCCGCTACGGACCCTATTCGCCCTCGAGCCGCCTCTTCTTCAATCCGCTGTTCGCCGACCCCGAGATCGTTTTCGGACCGGAGCGGGTGGCCCAGCATCGTCGCGATGGCGAGGGACTGGAACACGTAGCCCTGATCGACTGGCGACCGGCGGCCCAGGCTAAGCTTGCCTTGATGCGTCGACTCCTCGATGACTTCGAGGCTCGGGACCTGGCGAGAGGCACCGAGTTATCGAAGGCTTTCGACGGGTTCGTGCGCGAGGGCGGCGAGCTGCTGCAGGGCCACGCGCTCTTCGAGGCGCTGCACGGCAAGTGGTCGGGGAGCGAGCCCGCGCTCGGTTTCTGGCGGGATTGGCCGACTGCCTTCCGCCACGGCCTCACGCGGCCCGATGATCCTGAAATGGGCGCCTTCCGGGCGGCCGAGGCTTCCACGATCCGTTTTCACCTGTTCCTTCAGTGGCTCGCGGCGCGTTCGTTCGAAGCGGCGCAAGAGGCGGCCGTTGGCGTGGGCATGAAGATCGGCCTGATCAGCGACCTCGCCATAGGCATGGATCGCGCCGGCAGCCATGCCTGGTCCCGGCAAAGCGATCTGCTGCTGGGGCTGAACATCGGCGCCCCGCCCGACGAGTTCAATCGCGCGGGACAGGACTGGGGCCTGTCGAGTTTCTCGCCACGGGCACTCGTCGCAACGGGCTTCGATCCGTTCCTTTCGACGCTGCGGGCTGCCATGCGATACGCTGGCGGCGTCCGCATCGATCACATCATGGGGCTGCGGCGACTGTGGCTGGTGCCGGAGGGTGCGTCGCCTGCTGACGGCGCCTATCTCGATTACCCGTTGGATGATTTCCTGCGCCTGCTCGCTCTCGAGTCACACCGGCACGGCGCGGTGGTGATCGGAGAAGATCTCGGCACGGTTCCGCGTGGCTTCCGCCGCCGCCTCGCCGAGGCGGGCATCGCCGGTATGGACGTGATGTGGTTCGAGCGAAACCGCGGGAGTTTCCGAACGCCTGGCCGCTGGCGGCGTCACGCGGTGTCGATGACGACCACTCACGACCTTCCGACCGTTGCCGGTTGGTGGCGCGGCAGCGACATCGAAGTCAGGGGTGCGCTCGGCCTGTCAGCCCCCGGCGAGGCCAAGGAGCGGCAGAGCGACCGGCGTCGCCTGTGGCAGGCATTCACGGCTGCTGGAACCGCCCAAGGTCCGCCGCCGGCGCCGGACGATCCTGCGCCCGCCGTCGACGCGGCGCTGGGATTCGTCGCCAGTTCGCCGGCACCGCTCATGATCGCGCCGTTGGAGGATCTTCTGGGACTCACCGACCAGCCCAACCTGCCCGGTACGATCGATCAGCATCCCAACTGGCGACGACGGCTCGATCCGCCGGCCGCGAAGCTTTTCGACGATCCCGCTGTCGCCCGTCGCGCTGCGACCATCGTCGCGCGCCGCCCATGATCCCGCGCGCCACGTTGCGGCTGCAGTTCCACCGCGGCTTCGGCTTCGCCGAAGGTGCGGCCCATGCCGACTACTTCGCCAGATTGGGCATCAGCCATGTCTACGCTTCCCCGATCGCCGTCGCGCGGCCGGGTTCACTGCACGGCTACGACGTGCTCGATCCGACGGCGGTCAACCCGGAGCTTGGTGGGGAGGAGGGGCTGCTCTCGCTCACCAGGGCCCTGCGCGCCGTCGGTGTCGGCCTGATCCTCGACGTCGTGCCTAACCACATGGCGGCCGATACCCGCAACCGGTGGTGGCGCGACGTTCTGCGCCGGGGCCGCGCGAGCCGGCATGCCGAATGGTTCGATATTGATTGGGAGACGACGGAAGGGCCGGCAAAAATCCTCCTGCCGGTTCTCGGGCGTCCTCTCTCGGAGGTCATCGAGGCCGGCGAGCTGTCTGTCGTGCGCGACGACCGAGGTCGGCCGGAGCTGCGCTACTTCGAAAACGCCTTCCCGCTTTGCGACGGCGGTGCGGAAGGGCGTGGCAGTCTCGCAAACCTTCTTGCCCGTCAGCACTATCGGCTGGCTTCCTGGCGGGTGGCGGGAGACCGCATCAACTGGCGGCGCTTCTTCGACATCAACGAACTGGTCTGCCTGCGCATGGAGCAGCCGGAAGCATTCGAGGCCGTCCACGCGCTGCCGCTGCGGCTCTATGCCGAGGGCGTGGTGGACGGCCTCCGCATCGACCATGTCGACGGGCTTACGGATCCGGCCGGCTATTGCCGCCAACTGCGCGAACGGCTCGATCTGCTGGCGAGGGAGCATGGGCGACCCCGCGCCTGGCTTGTCGTCGAGAAGATCCTGTTGAAGGGCGAGACGCTGCCGAAGGACTGGGGCTGCGACGGCACGACGGGCTACGACTTCATGGATGAGGTAAGCGCGCTCCAGCACGATCCGGCCGGAGAGGCGACTCTCACGAAAAGCTGGACGCGCGTCAGTCGCCGCCCCGCAGGATTTGCGGACGAAGAGCTCATGGCGCGACGCGAGATCGTTGCGCGGAGCTTCTCTGCGCAGCTCGAAGCCTGCGGGACGTCCTGGCAAGCGATCGTGGCAGACCTCATTCCGCGGCCCACCCTGCGGCGGTTGCTGACCGAGTTCCTCGCCCACGTGCCGGTCTATCGTACATACGGAGCTGGCAAGCTGCTCTCCGACCACGATTCGGAGATCTTGCGCGAGGTGGCAGGGAAGGTCGCGAAGAGCTGCCTCGCCACCGACCGTTGGGCGGTCGAGCCCCTGCTCGAGGCGATGCTGACGCCGGACTCCAAGCGAGGCTCGTGGCCGCGCGCCATGGCGCGTTTCCAGCAGCTCAGCGCGCCGGTCGCCGCCAAGTCGGTCGAGGATACCGGCTTCTATCGGTATGGACGGCTTCTCTCGCGCAACGATGTCGGCTTCGACATCGAGACTTTTGCGCTCGACGCCGATGCTTTCCATGCACGCATGGAACGGCGCCGGGCCGACTATCCGCATACGATGCTGGCGACCGCCACCCACGATCACAAGCGCGGGGAGGATGTTCGAGCGCGGCTCGCGGTGGTGAGTGAGCTGGCGGCCGAGTGGGCGGGTCTCGTGTCGCACTGGATCGATCCAACGTCGTCGCTCGTGTCCCCGGGCGACCAGGCAATGCTGCTGCAAATGATCGTTGGCGCCTGGCCTCTCGATCTCGACCGGGGCGACGAGGCGGGTCGTAGAGCGTTCGCCGAGCGTCTGTGCGGCTGGCAGCAGAAGGCGTTGCGTGAGGCCAAGCTGGAGAGCGACTGGGCGGCGGTCAACGAACCCTATGAAGAGGCTGCTCGGACCTTCACGATGCGACTCGTGGCAGAAGCCGCCATGCCCGACCTCCTGGACGATCTTCTGGCGTTCGTGCGCCGCATCGCGCCTGCCGGCGCCGTGAACGGCCTGGCGCAATGCCTGCTCAAGCTCACGGTGCCGGGCGTACCGGACCTGTACCAGGGCGCCGACCTCTGGGACTTCAGCCTCGTCGATCCCGACAACCGCCGGCCGGTCGATTTCGCCGCGCGTGCCACGATGCAGGACGCGCCCTTGCCCGAGCTGATGACGCACTGGCGCGACGGCCGTATCAAGCAGGCGCTGATCCGGCGCACCCTTTCCCTGCGCCGGCGCGCACCTCGCCTGTTCGCGGAGGGCCGCTACCGTGCGGTCGAAGTCGAGGGGCCGTCGCGCGATTCGGTCGTCGCCTTCCTGCGGCAGACTGGCGAAGAGTGGCTGTTGGTCGCCGTCCCGCGGGTCGTCGCGCCGATGATGCCGGAGGAGGGTAATCTCGCCTTTCGACCGGATGCGTGGTCGGGCACCTCACTCAGGCTCGCGGGCGACTTCCCCAAACAAGTGCATGATATACTTCGCGGTCGCAGCATGGAGCTGTCGCCGCAACCCGGTCTCGGCGTTCTTTGGAACGAGAGCCCGGTAGCGCTCCTCTCGTCCGTTTCGCCAGGATAGACGTCTGTTGATAACCCGTCTGGTGAGCGCATCCCAACGCGTGTAAGGGCGATGACACTCGCGGCGGCGTGGAACGCAGACACGCAGCTCGACGCACGGGAGCCGGGGAGGGGCCACCTTGAGCGGGGGCACGCCCAAAGCGGATATCCGACAGCAGCGACCATGACCTCACGGTGCGTAGGTAGCCCAACATGGTCAGCCGGAGTGGCGCCCGGCCCGCGAGATCTTTCTTCGTTCTGCTAGAATGTCGGCGGCGTGCAGGCGCTCACGATCACCGCCGGCCTGGCCGTCGCATTCCTGAAGCGATGGGGCTCGGCGCTCTTGAAGTAGTAGGCGTCGCCCGCGTTGAGGATGTGAAGCGTCGAGCCGATCGTGAGCTCGATGCGGCCCGAGATCACGAAGCCGGCTTCCTCGCCCTCGTGGCGCAGCATGATCTTTCCCGTGTCGGCGCCCGGCTGATAGGTTTCGTAAAGAAGTTGAAGGGCGCGACCGGACAGGTCCTTGCCGATCTGCCGGAACGATATGCCGCCCCGGCCGATCTCCGTGAGGCTGCCGGCCTTGAAGACCTTCTCCTCGCTCGCTTTCTCGTCGATCGCGAAGAAGTCGGAGAGCGGCATGGCGATCGCGTCCAGGATCCGCTTGAGCGCGCTGACCGACGGGTTGATCCGGTCGCTCTCGATCAGGGACACGGTGGCGTTGCCGACACCGGCCTTCTTGGCCAGAGCGCGCTGGGAGAGCCCGGCCCGCTGGCGTGCGATCTTCAGTCTCTCGCCGGTGGTGATGTCCATGGTGCTTACTGTGTTCAGTATAGTGAACGGAAAGGGTCGTTTGTGCGCAAATTACCGTAAAATGCGCCGTCGGCAGATATCATCTTGTTCTGGATAGAAAGCGGTCCAGTATAGGGCTCCAGATTTCAGAGGAGTATGGGGATGTCGTCGAACAGCGCGCCTGCCGCGAACAACCTTGAAGCGTTCTTCATGCCGTTCACCGCGAACCGGCAGTTCAAGCAGAACCCGCGCATGCTGGCCCGGGCGAAGGGGGTTCACTACTGGACTCCGGAAGGCCGCAAGGTCATCGACGGCACCGCCGGCCTGTGGTGCGTCAATGCCGGCCACGGCCGTGAGGAGATCAAGGCGGCGATCGCCAAGCAGCTCGACGAAATGGATTATGCGCCGTCGTTCCAGATGGGCCATCCCAAGGCGTTCGAGCTGGCCGCGCGGCACGCCGCCCTGCTGCCGGGCGACCTGAACCATGCCTTCTACTGCAACTCCGGCTCCGAGGCGGTCGACAGCGCGCTGAAGATCGCGCTGGCCTATCACCGCGCCAACGGCCAGGGCACGCGCACCCGCTTCATCGGCCGCGAGCGCGGCTATCACGGCGTCGGCTTTGGTGGCATCTCGGTCGGCGGCATGGTGAACAATCGCAAGTGGTTCGGCGCGATGCTGCCGGGGGTCGATCACCTGCCGCACACGCACCTGCCGGAGAACGCCTTCTCGAAAGGCGAGCCGGAAAACGGCGCACACCTGGCCGATGCCCTCGAGGGCATCGTGGGCCTGCATGATGCGTCCAACATCGCGGCTGTGATCGTCGAGCCGTGCGCCGGCTCGACGGGCTTCCTGCCGCCACCGAAGGGCTACCTGAAGCGCCTGCGCGAAATCTGCGACAAGCACGGCATCCTGCTGATCTTCGACGAGGTGATCACCGGCTTCGGCCGCCTCGGCACCAGCTTCGCCGCCGAGAAGTTCGGCGTGATCCCCGACCTGATGACGGTGGCCAAGGGCATCTCCAATGCCACAGTGCCGATGGGTGGCGTGTTCGTGCGCAAGCACGTGTTCGACGGGCTGATGAACGGCCCGGAGAACGCCATCGACCTGTTCCATGGCTACACCTATTCGGCGCACCCGCTCGCCTGTGCGGCGGCGTCGGCGGTGCTGGACATCTATCGCGACGAGGAGCTGTTCGCGCGGGCGGCCGAACTGTCGCCTTACTGGGAGGAGGGCATCCACTCGCTGAAGGGGCTGCCCAACGTCACCGACATCCGCAATCTCGGCATGGCCTGCGGCATCGATCTGGCGCCGGAGGGCGCGGTCGGCACGCGCGGCTACAAGGCCTTCGTCAAGGCGTTCGATCTGGGGCTCATGGTTCGCCAGTCCGGCGACGCCATCGCCATGTCGCCGCCGCTGGTCATCGAGAAGGCGCAGATCGACGAGATCGTCGAGATCACCGCCAAGACCATCAAGGCCGTCGCCTAGAGTTTCTGTTAACCATTCCTGAAAGAAGCCGGCGGCCATTCCTGGTTGCCGGCTTTTTCATGCCCGCGCGACAGCGCCGACGCGGCCTGCAGGCCCGTGATCGGTTCTTCCGAATGTCAGATACCCGACGCTTCTTCCGGCAATTCAAGAGTTGCCGGCCGATGACGACTACGGCGGATGAAAAGCGGGCGCCAACCCCGACAGATTGATCGCCTATATGGTGCGTGTAGAGATGACGGGCCGCGACCGATAGTGTATCAAACTGGTGGGTGGAGTACGGATATGGCCATCAAGAACAACGACGATGTCGCCCATCTCCTGAGTGCAACGGGCCGTACTGGCACGCCCTATCGCGAGTTCGACAGCACGACGGATCAAATGTCGGCACCCTTGATAGATGCCATTTTCGGCAAGGATCCGCCCTCGTCCGGGCGGGAGGAAATTCCACTCGCGGTCGGGGCGACATCGGGCAACGATTTGCTGGCTGACGTCTTCGACCGCTCGCCGGGCTTCGGGGAGCCGAGGGTCGCCGACCGCAGCGCATGGCGGGACGAAGCCTTCCAGCATGCCGCGGGAGCGGGGCGGTCCCCTCTGCCGGCCGCAAGCGGAGGGCACAGGACATTGGCCGACATTCGTCGCATCATCAGCCAGCCGGTCGGCCAGGCGGCACCGCCGCCTGCGCCCGGTGGCCTGAATGGACTCTTCGACCGACTGGCACGTTAATGTCGGTCGTCTGCTTTTGTTCGCCCAAGGGCGGTGTAGGCAAGACCTCTCTCAGCATCAACGTCGCGGGCGTGCTGGCCCGCTCCGGCCTGCGGGTGCTCGTGGTCGATCTCGACGTCCAGAATTCGATGCGCCTGCATGCTGGGATCCAGCTTGCCGACGATCGTGGCTGGGCGCACTGCCTGGTCTATGGGCGTTCGGTTCGCGAGGGTGTGCTGCCGGGCGGCGCCAATCTCCTCGTCCTGCCGTTCGGGCAGGTCACCGCGGCGCAGCTTCATGCCGTATCGGATTACCTGGCGCGCAACGAGAACTGGTTCGCGAACACGATTGCCCCCTTCATCGAGCGCGGCTTCGTCGTGGTCGTCGATACGCCGCCGGGCCCCTCGGTCTTCCTCGATCAGACGCGTCCGGTCTCGACCCTCGACATCGTCGTCCTGCAGGCCGACGCCACCTCGGTATCGCTGCTTTCGACGGTCGAATCGCAGAATTTCCTGGGGCGTGCGCCTGAGGGCGTGCAGCGCCAGGTGCGATACGTCTTCAACCTCGTCGATATGCGACGCAAGCTGACGCGTGACGTAGTCGCCCTGCTGCGGCGCCGGCTGGGGCAGGCAATGCTCGGCATCGTGAACTACGACGACAGCTTCGGCGAAGCCGTGGCGCACCAGCAGCTCGTGGTCGATCGCGCGCCGACGAGCAAGGCGGCGGCCGATGTGCGCGGCCTGGCCGCGTCGGTGCAAGGGCTGCTCCTCGACGGCATGGAACCCGGACGGCCATGACCTCATCCAGCATTGTCGAGCCGACCCAGAACCGGCGCGTTCCGCTCGCCACGAGGCTCTTCTACCTGTTCGTCGCGATCGTGGCGCTCGGGCCGGCGGCCTTCGTCATCATCACGCCTTTCGATCTGCAGACGCAGGCAATCTTCGCGGTCTTCACGGCCTTCATCTTCCTGATCGTGAACCGCTTCAAGAGCCGCATGGCCACCTTGATTATCGTCGTGCTGTCGGCCCTCGTGTCGACCCGTTACCTGTGGTGGAGAACGACCGAGACGCTGGGCTTCGTCGATCCGTTCGACATGATGTTCGGCTACGGCCTCTTTGCGGCCGAGGTCTACGCCTGGATCGTGCTGATGATCGGCTACTTCCAGGTCCTGTGGCCCCTCGAGCGCCAGCCGGCGCCGCTGCCCGCCGACGTCCAGGAATGGCCGACGGTCGACGTCTACATCCCCACCTACAACGAGAGTCTCGACGTCGTTAAGCCGACTGTGCTGGCGGCGATGGTCATGGATTACCCGGCCGACAAGTTCAAGGTTTACATCCTCGACGACGGGCGCCGGCCGGAGTTCAAGCGTTTCGCGGAGGAGGCGGGCTGCGGCTATCTGATCCGGCCCAGCAACGAGCACGCCAAGGCCGGCAACATCAACCATGCGCTGACGATCACCAAGGGCAAGCTGATCGCCATCTTCGACTGCGACCACATTCCGACGCGGGCGTTCCTGCAGATGACCGTCGGCTGGTTCCTGCGCGACCGCAAGCTCGGCATGCTGCAGACGCCACATCATTTCTATTCGCCCGACCCGTTCGAGCGAAACCTCGGCACCTTCGGCCGGGTGCCCAACGAAGGCCAGCTCTTCTACGGCCTGATCCAGCCGGGCAACGACTTCTGGAACGCGACCTTCTTCTGCGGCTCGTGCGCGGTGCTGAGCCGCGAAGCGCTTGACGAGGTGGGCGGCATCGCCGTCGAGACGGTGACCGAGGACGCCCATACTTCCCTGCGCATGCACCGCAAGGGCTGGAACACGGCCTATTTGCGCTGGCCGCTGGCCGCCGGCCTGGCGACCGAGCGGCTTTCGATCCATATCGGCCAGCGCATGCGCTGGGCGCGCGGCATGATCCAGATCTTCCGCACCGACAATCCGCTGCTCGGGCGCGGCCTGAGCTTCGGTCAGCGCATCTGCTACCTCAATGCGATGATGTACTTCCTGTTCCCGGTGCCGCGCTTCGTCTTCCTGACGGCGCCGGTGGCCTATCTGGTGACATCCCAGAATATCATCGTGGCGAGCGCATTGATGGTCATGGCCTATGCCGGGCCGCACTTGTTCCATACCCTGGCCACGCAATCGCGGCTCGACGGGCGGTACCGCTATTCCTTCTGGGGCGAGATCTACGACAACGTCCTGCTGTTCCACATCATGGGGCCGACGCTCCTGGCTCTCATCAATCCCAAGGCCGGCAGCTTCAACGTCACCAGCAAGGGCGGCGTGCTGGAGCAGGAACTCTACGATACGCCCATCATGCGGCCGCTGATGATCCTCGCGGTGGTGCTGATGGCGGCGATCGGCGTCGGCTTCTATCGTCTTCTTTTCACCGAGCTGTTTCCGGGCGATGCGCCGGTGCTCTGGATGAACCTGTTCTGGTGTTTCTACAGCGCCTTCACCGTTGTCGCGGCCCTCGCGGTCGGTCGCGAGAGGCGGCAGGTGAGGGCCCAGCCGCGCGTCCGTGTCCGGCAACCGATCGCACTCTATTTCGACGGCAGGCGCTCGCTGATGGGAAGGACCGAGGATATTTCCCTCGGCGGCGGCCTGCTGCGGATGGACGATCTCGCGACCGACGTGACGGTGAACGAAGAGGTCGTGATCAACTTCGAGCAGATCGAGGACATCTCCGCCGTTCCGGCCCGGGTCGTTGCCGTCAAGGGTCGCGAAGTGCGTCTCGAGTTCATGCCGACGAATCTCGAGGAAGAGCGGACGATCGTCAGTGCCGTGTTCGGCCGCGCCGACGCCTGGCTCAACTGGGATGACCGGCCGCCGGACACCGTCGGCAAGTCACTGATCGATCTCTCGGGTGCCATTCGCGGCCTGGTCGGCATGGCGGCGCGCAATGTCCGCCGGTCCCGGGAGCCCGTCCAGCAACCGCTACCGGCGGCGCCGAGGCCGACGTGAGGTCGGCAGCGATCCGTCGCGCCGCGATGGTTCTGGCACTCACGATCGTCGCGCCCGCCGCGGCGCAACAGGACCTCGGCCCGCGGTCCGGGGCGGGCTCGCTGCCCATGACGTTCTTTCCGCCGCAGGCAAACAGCCCGGCTGTCCAGCTCACGCAACCCACCCAGCTCACGCCGAAGTTCGAATTGCCGTCCAGCCTGCCGTCCATCCCGTCGGGCGTTGCCGTCATTCCACCGCCGGATTCGCAGGGCCAGCGACAGCAGGCGCCATTGCCTACGACCACGCCGATGCCCCCGGCGAATGTCGCAACGCCCATCGTGCCGCCGACGATTCCCCAGGCTGCTCCACTACCAGCGGGGGCCCAGCGGCCGTCCACGCCGCCGACGGCCCCCCCAGTCGCGTCCGCGCCGGCTCCTCTTCCGGTGCCTGCGGCTCCGCCCCCGGCCCCGGCCCCGGCCCCGGCAGTGGCGCCGCCCCCGGCGAGCCTTCCGCCCTCGGCTCCCGCCGTGACGGCAACGCCCGTCCCGCCGACCGGTTCGAACCGGCCCGACATAATGCCGATTCCCTCGCAGCTCCCCATGGCGAACTATCCGATGTTCACCGGGACCGCGGATGGCCGCAGCCAGCTGATCCGCCTGCGCGACCTGCGGAGCAAAGCCCTCCATCTCGAAGGCGCCGCTTCCGAGACCGGCATTGCCTTCACGACCCGCCAGGACGATGCCTTCGTCGCCGCGCGCATCAGTCTCCTCTTCAGTTATTCGAATGCCGTCGCCCGCGATGACGGCGTCCTCCAGGTGTTCCTCAACAACGAGCCGATCGGCTCTGTCGCGCTGGGCAAGGCGAGCGGACCGAAGGCGCGCGCCGAGTTCACCTTCACGCCGGCCCTGCTCTCGACCGACAACCGCCTGCAGTTCCGCTTCACTCTCAAGGGCCAGGGAGCGAGAGCCTGCACGCTCGATCGCGACAGGGCGATCTGGGTGAACATCGAACCCGCGACCTTCATCTATCTCAGCACGACGCGGCTGCCGGTTGCCGACGACCTGGCGTCGCTGCCGCGCCCCTTTGCCGATCCCAAGGACCCGCTGCCGCTCAACCTGCCCTTCGTGCTGCCGCCCGATCCCGAGCCCGGGCTGCTGCAGGCGGCCGGCATGGTGGCCGGCTATTTCGGCCTGGTCGCCGGCAACAAGGGCGCGACGTTCCCCGTGCAATATACCGGCCTGCCGGCTGGCAACGCCGTCGTCCTGGTCGTCGGCGGCAACTATCCGCCCGGTGTTGCGGCCATTCCGGGCGATGGACCGCGCGTCGCGGTGGTCGCCAATCCTTCCCAGGTCGACAGCAAGCTCCTGCTGGTCATCGGCGACACCACCGAGCAGCTTCAGGCGGCCGCGGGGACCCTCGCGACCTCGCCTTCGCGCCTGAGCGGCGGCTGGTCGGCCGCCAGCGAGCCGCTCCCGGCGCCTCGCCGGGCCTACGATGCGCCGAAATGGATTCCGAGCAATCGGCCGGTGCGTCTCGGCGAAATCCCGGACGGCGGAGGCATCAACGGCCGCCGTCTCCTCGATTCGCCGGGGGTCACTTTCCGTACGGCGCCCGATCTGTTCTTCGGCGCGCTGTCCGGCGGCAAGATGTACGTGCACATCCGTCGCGCCGACGACAGCTGGGTCGATGCCGGCAATTCACGCGTCTTCGTCGACCTCAACCAGCGCACGGTCGGGGAGATCCCGCTCGAACCAAAGCTGAAGGTGCTGTCGCGCCTGAAGGAATGGCTGATCCCGGGGAAGGCCGAGGATCGCGTTAGCCAGGTGCTGCTCCCGGGCTTCCAGCTTGCCAGCCAGAACCACCTCGATTTCCGGTTCGAGCTGCGGGCCAAGGCGGACGCCGAGTGTGAAATGCTCGACTGGAGCGACCGCACGGGCATCGATCCCGACTCGACGATCGACCTCAGTCGTGTCGCCCATTTCGCCGCCTTCCCGAACCTGGCGCTGTTCGCGAATGCCGGATTTCCGTTCACCCGCTATGCCGATCTCGCGACCACGGCGTTCGTGATGCCCGAAACGTCGTCGCCTGAAGAGGTGCAGGCTCTCCTGAACCTGCTGGGAATGATGGCCGACGCCACGGGCGTGCCGCCAACCCGCCATGAGGTCGTCGACGCCGCAAAGGTCGACCAGGTGGCCGACCGCGACCTGATCGTCATCGGGCTCACCTCGAACCAGCCGTTGCTCAAGCAATGGGAGTCCCACAACTCGGTCCACATCACGCCGACCAGCGTTACGGCAGCGCCCGGCCTCAGTTTCCTGCAGCGCCAGTTTCAACCGACCGATCCGCGCGCGCCCTACTATCGCGGGGCCGCCCCGGAACTTGCAAAGGCCAATATCGGCAAGCCCTACGCATACCTTTCCAGCTTCTGGTCGCCGCTCAACGAGAACCGGCTGGTGGTCATGGTCGGCAGCACGCAGCCGGCGGCCCTGGTGGCGATGAGCGGACATCTCGGCGACCCCGAAGTGTCGACCAACGTACAGGGCGATTTTTATTATCTGACAGGCAGTAAGGGGGAATTCTACACGTCCGGTGTTAGGAAATTCGTTGGCGGACTACCAATCTGGTGGCGAATTCAATGGCTTGCCGGATCTTTTGAACTTGCTGCCTTCATTTGCGTGATTTGTGTTATATTAATCTTCGCGGTGATGATCGAACGGTTTTCGGCACACAGGGCTAACCGGCTTCTTACCCGGACGTTGTCGGACGGAAGCTGACTGAGTTTGGGGTCTAATGGGAAGGACGGAGCGTTCGGAGCGTAGCGGGACCATCAAGAGCGTTCTCGCCAGCGCGGTCGTTGCGCTGTCCGTTCCGAACCCCGGATGGGCGGCGCCGCCGACGACGGCCGCCGACCCCTCGTCGTCGTCGATCTATGGCCTCCTGTTCGAGCAGGCGACCATGTGGCGGGAGCGCAATCGTCCCGACCTCGCCGCGCAATCGCTGCGAAAGATCCTGGAAAGCCAGCCCGACAATACGGAGGCGCTGTTCCAGCTGGGCTCGATCGAGCTGCAGAACCAGCGCTTCGACCAGGTCCGCGCGACGATCGCGCGCCTGCGTCAGATCGATCCGAACGATGCGCGCGCGGCGGAACTCGAGCGCGCGATGGCACTGGGCCAGACCGACGAGGTGGCGCTGGCCGAAGCCCGCCGGCTTGCCGCCGCGGGCGCTTATGATCGCGCGATCGCGATGTATCAACGGGCCTTTCGGGGCGGCCCGCCGCCGTTCGACCTCGCCGTGGAATATTACGAGACGCTGGCGGGAACGGGCGCGGGCTGGGAGGAAGCGCGGATCCGGCTCAAGGCACTGGCCGAGCGCAGCTATGCGACGTCCCGAACCAAGTTCGCCTATGCCCGCATCCTCACCTACAATGAGCAGACGCGGCGCGAAGGCATTGTTCTGCTGGCGGAATTGGCCAGTGATCCAGCCGTCGCGCAGGCCTCGTTCGAGGCGATGCGGCAAGGGATGCTGTGGCTCACGGTCGGGCCGCAGGACAAGCCGTTCTTCGAATCCTATCTCCAGCGCTTTCCCGGCGACACGGTCGTTCGCGACAAGCTCGTCGACGCGCAACGGCCCGTGCGACAGGACCCGCTGGGCGCCGCGCTCGCCGAAGCGTATCGGCTGTCCGATCAGGGTCTGAACGATCAGGCGGTTTCGCGCTTCGAAGGGGTCCTGCAGGCAGACCCCAACAATGCTGACGCGGTCGCGGGGATCGGCATCGTGCGCCTGCGGCAGGAGCGGTTCGCGGACGCGCGCGACCAACTCGACAAGGCCATCAAGATGGCCCCGAGCCGGGCAGCCGACTGGGCGCCGGCGCTCGAGGCGGCGAACTTCTGGCTGTCCTACCGGGAGGCCGTCGCCCTGCGGGATCGCGGCGACGTCACCCAGGCGGAGAAGATCGTCCGGCCGCTGGCCGACCATACGGGTACGCCCAAGGAGCGTGGCACGGCCCAGGCTCTGATGGGCGACCTGCTGCGCCGCCAGGGCAAGCAGCGCGAGGCGGAGGGATACTACCGCGATGCCCTGAGCCGCGATCCGGGCAACAAGGAAGCACAGGCCGGCCTCTACCAGGTGCTGACCGCCCAGGGGCGCGACACGCGCAGCGAGCCGCTTCTGGCCAATCTCGACCCGTCCGTCCGGACGCGCATCCAGTCGGACGGTGCCCAGCAGGCGGCGCAGAGCCTGCGGGTCCAGGCCGCCGGCCTCGAGCGTTCGCAGCCCGAGCGGGCCGAACAACTTTATCGCGAAGCCATGCGCATGGACCCGTCCAGCCCGTGGATCCGTTACGACCTCGCAAAGTTCCTGGCGAGGCGGGGCAAGGTCGCCGAAGCGCAGCCGTTGATCGACGAGCTGGTGGCCAGCGGCCGGCCGGAGAGCATCTACGCGGCAGCCGTCTACTATTCCGAGCAATCGCGAACCGGTGAGGCCGTTGCTCTGCTCGACCGGATCCCCGTCAACCAGCGTTCGGCGCGCATGAACACCCTGCGCAACGACCTCCGCAATGCCGGCGACACCGACCAGTTGATCGCCGCGGCGAAGGCGGGCGATGCTGGCGCGCGGGCGACTCTGGCGGCGCGCGCCAATGCCCCGAACGCGACACCGTCGCAGCAGGCCAATGCGGCGCTGGCACTCGCCAAGGTCGGCGACCGCGCCCAGGCGATGGCCGTCGTCCGTCGTCTCTCGGCTCGCAACGACCTCAGCGCCGATACGCTGCGTACCATGTTCTACGCAGCATCGGAGGCAGGCCAGGACGCCGAGGCCAGCACGCTGCTGGCGCGCATCTCCAAGAACACAGGCGGCCGCGACGTGGCCAACCTCCAGGAGTCGCTGGCCATCCAGCAGGCCGACCGGCTGCGCACGCAGAAGAACCTGACGGCTGCCTATGACGTGCTGCTGCCCTATGTCTCCGGTCCGTCGCCCAGCGTCGGCGCGCGTCTGGCGCTGGCCAGGGTCTACAAGGATTCGAACTTCGGCGAACAGGCGATCCAGGTTCTCGACGGCATCATGGTGTCGTCCCCGGCCGATCCCGACACGCTCCAGCAGGCGGTGAACATCGCCATCGATCTCCGGCGGTACGAGCGGGCCGACGTGTGGCTCGCCGAGGCGCTGCGTCTGCAGCCGCAGAATCCGCGCCTCTACATGGTCCAGGCACGCCTGCTGCGCGCGCAGGGGGATACGACGGGCGCCAAGCGCGCCCTCGAGACCGCCCAGCAGCTCAACCGCGGCCTGGGGCAGACCGAGCTGGTTCCGGCGCCGTCTCCCGCATCGGTCGACGTGGCCCCCATTCAGCGAGCGGCGGCCGTGTCGCCCGGCAACGCCGGCGGGGTAGCGACGGAACGGTCGTCGCTGCGGCCTCCCGGCGGGAGCGCGGAGGCCGAGTTCATGGCCGAATTCGAACGGCGGGTTGCCGCGAAGAACGCTTCGGTCACCCGTACGGATGGTACGCCGAGCCGGGCCGACGTAATGTCGCTGGATCGGCCGTCCCTGGCGACCCCAGCCGTCCTGACGGCCCAGGCGGGACCGGTGCGCGCCGCGCCGCCCGTCCAGGTGGCGCAGAATCCGCTGGTCCCCCTGCGTCGGCCGGGCGGCGAAAGCAGCGCGAGCACCTCGGTGACGGCGATGACGCCGCCGCCGTTGCCGGGCACGCCGGGCGCTCCGTCGGGTTCGATGAGCGACACCGATCCGCTCAGCCGCGAGATCGAACGCGAACTCACCTCGCTGAAAAAGTCCACGGCGATCATCGTGGACGGCGGCATCGGTTTCCGCGGCCGATCCGGCGAATCGGGTCTCGGCCGCATCAACGAGATCAGCGTACCGATCAAGGCCCGCATTCCCATCGGCAACGCTGCCCTCGTTCCGACCATCATGCCGGTGACGATCAACGCTGGTACCATCGGGGGAGACCCGTCGACCCTGTCGCGCTATGGCGCGAACGCGCTTGCGGGGCTGGCCGGCACGCTGCAGCCAAACAATGCACAGGCCACGGGCATCGCCTTCGGCATGGGGCTCGAATGGGGGCATCTCACGCTCGACGTCGGCAGCACGCCGCTCGGCTTCCCGCTCACCACCATCGTGGGCGGTCTCGTCTGGAATCAGCCTCTCGGCGACAAGATGAACATAAAGCTCGAGGCGTCGCGCCGGTCGGTCACCGACTCAGTCCTGTCCTACGCGGGCGTGACCGATCCGATCACCAGCCTGACGTGGGGTGGCGTCACGCGCAATGGTGGCGAAGCGATCATCAGCTACGACGATCAAACGCTGGGTATCTACGGGAAGTTCGCCTACGGCTACTACATGGGCACGAACGTCGCGAGCAACCAGTCCTATGAATTCACGGCGGGCGCTTACTTCCGGCCCATCAAGGACGAGAACCAGGAACTCAAGGTCGGCATCTCGGCGACCTACCTGAGCTTCAACCAGAATCTCAGCTACTTCACCTATGGCCAGGGCGGCTACTTCAGCCCACAGAGCTTCTACAGCCTGACGTTTCCCATCGACTGGACAGAGACCTCGGGCAAGTTCACGTACAGCGCGGGTGCCACGCTCGGCGTCCAGAGCATCCAGCAGAGTTCGTCGCTGTTCTTCCCCACCAACTACTATTTCCAGAACGCGGCGAACATCCTGGCCACGAGCGGAGCAGCGGCGTTTGCGCCGATCTTCCCGGCGCAGAGCAACACCGGCATTGCCTTCGGTCTGCGCCTGGGCTTCGAATATGCGGCAACCGAGCGGACGTCGATCGGCGCCAAGGCCAACTTCGACAACGCCTATCAGTACGATCAGGGCACAATTCTGCTATTCCTGAGAAGCTCGTTTAACTAGCCTGGTTCAGAACGGACTTTCGATGGCTGTCCGCCCCGCAAACAATTCATACGATCCCCTGACCCTGGGCGTAGCTGCGCGCCGTTCCTGTCCAGCCCCCCTGCGGATTCTGATGGAGGGGCTGGCGGCCGCGCTTTCCCAGGTCGCCGGAGACGAACAGGCGCTGCGCATCCTGGCCGGTGCCGGTTCGGCCATCGCCAGGGAACACGCCATCCCGGCCTCCAATTCGCTCGCCGAACTCAAGGCGGCGATGAATGAGGGATTGCAGTCCCTCGATTGGGGGCAGGTCGACATCTATGAGGCCGAGAAGGCGCTCGAGTTCGTCGTCGTCGGCTATCCGTACTTCGACGGCGTCGAGGCGCAGACGGCCTTCGCCGCCATCCTCGAAGCGCTTCTGGAAGGCTGGCTGACCCAGCAGGCGGCGCGCCCGGGACTCGCGATGCGCCTCGCCGAACGTGGCAGCGGATCTTACCCGCCGCTGGTTTTCCGCTACGAACGGTCCGGTCTTTAGCCATGGACCCGCGTCGGGTGACCGATGGTTCGCGCCGGCAGCTCCTCAAGGCAGGCATCGGCCTTGCGGCGCTTTCGTTCAGTCCCTCGGCCGCCCGGGCGGATCAGAACTGGCAGACCTTCAAGCGCCGCTTCGTCGTCGACGACCGGCGCGTGATCGACAGCGGCAACAACAACGTCAGCCATTCCGAGAGCCAGGGCTGGGGGCTCCTCTTCGCCCAGAGTTTCGACGACAAGGAGACATTCGCAAGGATCTGGGATTGGACCTCGAGATCCCTGCAGCGAGGCGACGGGCTCTTCTCCTGGCGCTGGTCGCCCAATACGGCCGATCCCGTTCCCGACAAGAACAACGCGGCCGACGGTGACATCCTGATCGCCTGGGCGCTCATGCGTGCCGCGGCAGGGTGGAACGAGCCGCGTTGGCTGCAGCCGTCGCGGCGCATCCAGTCCGCGGTCCTGGAGCGGCTTGCGGTCGACTTCCAGGGGCGGCTGATCCTGTTGCCGGGCCTTCAGGGGTTTGCCCGCGGCAATCGTTATGTGGTCAATCTTTCCTACTATGTGTGGCCTGCGATTCACGATTTTGCCGAGGGTGCGGGGGACCGGGGAAAATGGCGGCGGCTCGAGGCCGATGGGCTGTGGCTTTGCGACAATGCGGCCTTCGGCGACTACAAGCTGCCGCCGGACTGGCTGCTGTTCGGCCAGCAGGCGTTCCGGGTCGCCGACGACTGGAAGCCGTATTTCGGATTCGATGCCATACGCATTCCGCTGTATCTCGCGTGGCACAACCAGGCCGCCCGCCTCGGCCGGTTCGTGACGGCCTGGCGGACGCCGAGGTTCGGAGGACGGCCCCCGGCCTGGATCAACCTCGACGACGGCTCCGTAGCATCGTATCCCTCCAGCGGCGGTTACGCTGCGGTCGCGGCGGTCACGCAATTCGTGGCGGACGGCGCCAGGGGAAACGCGCCCATTGCAACCATCGGTGATGACGACGACTACTACTCCGCCAGCCTCAAGCTGCTGTCGAATCTGGCGGCCCAGGAAGGGCCCCGTGCGAAGCGCAACTAGGGAGCCGCTCCCGGCACTATCGTGCATAACTCATCAAGCCTCGATGAACCATGACATGACCCGCCGGGTTCGATACGTTGACGTCCGTTGCCTCGAGGATATCGCCCGGGCAGTTCTGGTCGGACCCGTTTGATGCCGCACAAATTCCGCTCGCTCGTGGCCAGCGGTGACGATGAATTCAGGGCCGAGCTGGTCGAAAGGGCGCTCACTCTCAATTTTTCCATCCGAACCATCCGCTCGCCGGAGGAACTGCCGAAGTATCTACAGGGACGGCATTTCGATTGGCTCTTCCTCGATGTCGAACTGGGACAGGCGCAGTGCCTGCAGATCATTGCCGCGCTCAGCGCCGGTTGGCGCCCGCGAACCGTCCTGGTCGGAACCATCGATGCGGCGGAGCTGGAGAGCATTCGGCGAAGTGCCGTTCGTGCCGGCCTTGATGTCGTCGGCATTCTCGCGAAGCCTCTGTCCTTTCCGGCCCTGATGGCGCGGCTGGCTGCGCTCGAGGCGCGCCAAGAGCACGAACCCAATGCCGACCTCGCTGCGCGCGGCCTCGATCCGATACCCGGCAACGAGATCGAGCTGCACTACCAACCGATCGTTTCCATGCGGGACCGTGTCGTTCGCCGGACCGAAGCGCTGGTGCGCTGGCGGCACCCCGAATATGGCCTGATCCAGCCCGAGGGCTTCATCGGCCTGGCCGAGCGTACGGGTGCCATCATCCCGCTGACTTGGGATGTGATGGCAAGGGCGGTCGATCAGCAGACGGTGTGGAACAAGCAAGGCCTGTCCCTTGCTGTTTCCGTCAACGTGTCGGCGCTCGTGCTCACGTCAATGAGGATAGCGGATGAGATCCTCGGCTTGCTGGAGGAGCGGGGTGCGGATCCGCGCACGCTCATCCTCGAGATCACGGAAACCGTACGGGCACCGGATCCGGCCGTCGCGCGTGGTCTGCTGGCCCGTTTGCGAGAGGCGGGCGTCGGCGTATCGATGGACGATTACGGGGTCGGCTATTCCGACTTCGGGCGGTTGCAATATTATCCCTTCAGCGATCTGAAGATGGATCGTGGCTTGGTGGCGCGGCTGCCCGATGACCGGGAAGCCAGGGACATTGTTTCGACGCTGGTGTCCCTCGCGGCCCGCGAGGGCGTGAGTCTGACGGCCGAAGGCATCGAGACGCGCGAGCAGTGGGATATGCTGGAGGGGCTCGGCTGCAACTTCGCCCAAGGCTTTCTCATCGCCCGACCGATGCCGGCCGCCCAGGTGAAGGGCTGGATCGAGCAGATGGCCAAAGCGGGCCGCTACAGGCCACCGCGGATCGGTTGACCGCCCGCCGCCGAGCCATGGGGGCGGAGCCTATGAATGAGCTTCTGCGCTCTGGACCTGGTTTCGGCCGAGGGCCTTGGCACGATAGAGCGCCGAATCGGCCTTGCGTATCGTCGTCTCCACGTCTCCATCGAGCCTCGCCAACCCGATGCTGGCGGTGATGCGAAGGGGGCGGCCGTCGACGTCGATCGACAGTTCGGCAATGCGCGCGCGTAGCCGTTCCGCGATGCGTCGCGCTTCCGGCTCGTCGACGTCGCGCAGCAGGGCGCAGAATTCTTCGCCGCCGTAGCGGGCGACCAGGTCGCTGGGGCGCAGCTCGCTGCGGGCCAGGTTCGCGAAGGCGACGAGCGCCCGGTCGCCGCCGGTATGGCCGTACGTCCTGTTGACCTCGGAAAAATAGTCCAGATCGATCATCAGCACGCAGGCCGGGGCCCTCAGCCGCTTCCCTTCGTCGAGGAGGAAGCGGCGATTCGGCAGGGCCGTCAGCTCATCGGTTTTCGCCAGGCTCTCGAAATGATGCCTCAAGCGTTCGTGGGTCATCATCAGGAACCCGAGCGTCATGGCCACCACGCAGATCGTATTGATGAGCAGCGTTATGCCCTGGGTCGGATCGTAGAAAGGCGTCGTCGGCTCCTGCGGCGGCTCTTCGAGCAGGGAGAAGACGATGCGCACCACCATGGCAATGCACATGACGAAAAGTGCGAGCGCTGTCGGAATCCGGCTGATCAGCGGCTCGCTGATCCTGGCCCTGAGGACTTCCCAGCCGGCGAGCAGGGACAGGATGGCGATCGCGAGCGAGCAGAGCGCGACGCGAACATTGAGATCCGTGCCGCTCACCAGGGCGATCGTAAAGATGACGAAGAACAGGACCGTGGGAATGACGGCATAGTTGAGGATGCGCTCGCCGGTATTGAACCGCCGCACGCTCATCCACACGGTTGCGTATGCCGCGACGACCAGCGAATTGGCCATGATGACCAGCGGAAGGGGGGAGCTGCTGGTCCGCAGGCTTAACTCCAGGGAGCCCAGCGCGCCCAGTGCAAGGGCAATGGCCCAGCCGCGCACACCGGGGACATCGCGATGATGGGACCAGGAAAAAAAGTAGATCCCGGCCATCACGAACGCGACAACGAAATTCAGCAGATAGAGCGTCAGGACGTCGACCGACATCGACATGTTTGCGCGATACTCCGGTCAGGCGCTTTCGGCGCCCCGCCAGGCGACGACCTGGCCTGACATGACGAATCGGTCACGCCCCGCATGCTTGGCAACATACAGTGCCCGGTCCGCCGCTGCGATCAGCAAGGGATGGTTGCCCTGGGTTTCGGCATTTGGCCAGGTCGTCGCGCCACCGATGCTCAGCGTCACCCGCTTCGTCGGCAGGTTCAGGGCGTGCGCCAAGTTGAGGGTCTCCAGTGACTGGCGGATCCGTTCCGCTACCAGCGCACAGCCCACCTCGTCGGCGTTGGGAAGCAGCAGCACGAATTCCTCGCCGCCGTAGCGGGCGGCAAGATCGCCCGGGCGGCGCGCTTCCGCCGCAATCGCCTTGGCGACGGTCTTGAGGCACGAATCGCCAGCCTGATGCCCGTACTGGTCGTTGAACTTCTTGAAATTGTCGACGTCCATCATCAACAGCGAGACGGAGGTGCCGTCGCGCCCGGCCCGGCGCCACTCCTGCTGCAGCATGTCGTCGAAGTGACGCCGGTTGGCGAGTCCCGTCAAGCCATCCTTGATCGCCAGGGTCGCCAGCTTTTGTTCAAGGTCCTTGTGCGCGGTCATGTCCCGCGAGATCGCGACGACTCCGTTGACCTTGCCGGTCTCCGGATCGCGGGTCGCGCGCAGGGCAGTCTCGAGCCAGATCTCGCCACCCTCCCGTTGTCGGGTCCGGTAAACGAGCCTGGTCTCCTCGACCTCACCCTGTTTGAGGGCCCGTACGGTTTGGCGCACGCGCGGCAGATCCTCGCCGTTGACGCCCGCCAGCGCGTGCGTCTCGCGAAGCTGAGCCGCGCTCCACCCCAAGAGGCGAATGCACGAGGGCGACACGTAGATGATTCTCTCGTCGAGGCCGATGCGCATGACCATGTCGCTCGATTCCTCGGCCAGCAGCCGGAAGTCGGCCTCGTTGGCGGCCAGCACCGCGGCAATGCGTTGCCCCTTCAGCAACTGGCGCACGAGGTAGATGCCTGTGCCGGCGATCAACGTCACCAGGCCGAGGACGAGGGCCATGCGGATCATTGCTTCCTGGCGCCACGGTGCGAGGACTTCGTCCTTTGCCTCCGTCGCCAGGATGAGCAGCGGAAAACGGTCGCTCAGCCTGTAGAAGCTCAGGCGCAGTGTCTGGTCGAAAGGCGACCTGAAATAGTAGAGACCCGCCGGTCGGCGGGCGTCCATCTCCCGGATGAGCGGCGTGCTCGAGACATCGCGGCCGACCGATGTTTCATTGTCGACGCTCCGCGCGAGGATGATACCGCTCTTTTCGATCAAGGTGATGGTCCCCGTGGTGCCGAGGTCGAAGCGCTTGTAGAAGTCGGCAAAGTAGCTCGCGTCGATGGTGGCCAGCACGACGCCGGCAAAGGACCCGTCCGGGTGATCGAAGCGGCGCGACGCCGTGATGACCCACTGTCCGCCGGAGCGGCTCCTGATGGGGCTGCCGATCAGCAGACCCTTGTCCAGCGATGCGCGATGTTGCTTGAAGTATTCGCGGTCGCTGTTGTTGAACAATGCCGGATTGACGGACTCAGTTGTCGCCAGCCAGCGGCCGGCTGCGTCATAGACGAACAAAGCCCGGACGCGCCCCATCGTACCCTTCCGGAGGTCGATGTCGTCTCTCAACCTTTGGATGGCGCCAGGCCCGATGCCGTCCGTCTCCAGACGGTGCACGAGGCCAATGACCAGGCTGTCTGCCAGTTCGAACGAATCGTCGGCATGCTGGACGAGCGATTGGGCGATGTTTGCGACGTCGACTTCGGCGGCTTTCAGCGCTTCGTGCCGCAGTCCCCATTCGCGCAGGGAACTGAGGGTGAGGAGCGCCATGCAGATCAAGGCGACGAGGCCCCCAGCCAGGAAGGCCAATTGGCGAAGGCTGGCATTGCGGAGACTCGCGCTCATTTCACGAGCCCGCGAGAACGCATGTCCAGGAAAGCGTTTCCAGATGGCGGCGCACCGAGGCGTGCGGTCGGATCCATCCTAATTTCCCAATCGTACGACGAAAAATAGAGTAGCCCCACACAGAGCGAGCATAGGCCATCGCCGCAGGCAAACAAACTCGAATAGTCGCAGCGGCAGGGCAATTTCCGAGTTCATTGCCCGGCGCGTCGTCAGGGCAACGGATGATGATCGTGTTTTCGCCATGTCGTCTGGATGCTAAGGCGGTCCCATTGGTGAACAGTGAGAGCCACGTGGCGAAAATAGTCGTCAGAAAGTCGGGAATTCACGGCGACGGCCTGTTTGCCGCCGAGGAGATTCCATGGGGCACGAAGATCATCGAGTACAAGGGTGAGCGGATTCCCGACGACAAGGCCCTGGCGCGGATCGCGGAGGGCGCCGACAGCATCTTCGAACTGGGAATGAACGCGAACATCGACGGCTCCTCCGGGGGCAACGAAGCTCGCTACGCCAATCACCGCCGCCGGAACCCCAACGCCTTCATCCTTCGCGACGAGGGCCGGATCTGGATCGTGGCCGGGATCGAAGGCATTGCGAAGGGAGAGGAGATCACCTTCGACTACGGATCAACTTTCTATCCGCGTTGAGGGGTTGATGACCCGGCGAGGATCGCCTCGACGATTTCCTGGACGTTCAACGCTTCCTCGAGCGTCGCGAGGTGATGGGCCTCGCCGCGTGCCAGCCGGGTCACGCCCTCGAGCTGGCGCTTCAGGGCCAGGGGACGGGCGCGCTCGTTGGGCATGGCGTCGGGCGCGGGCTGCCAGCTGCCGTTCGGCAGGCGGCGCTCCGCGATCGACCAGTCACACAGGCGAACGGCGCCGCGGTCGCCCTCCAGGACCCAAACGTTGTGATCGTCCTTCGCCGTCTCGCCGACGCTGCCGCCGAGCGTCACCGGCAGGTCGCCGGCGTGCAGGGAGGCCGAGATGCGCCGTTCCGACTTGCCGGCCTCTGGAAACCAGGCCTCGCCGTCGAGGCCGTGGAGCGGCCCGGCGATGCGGCGTGCCAGGAAGAGGAAATGCGAGACGACCTCGCGTGTGAACCCTCCCTGCGCGGGGCCGTCCAGCCATGCCACGGCGTCGGCCTGCCAGGGGCGCGGCCAGATCCTGAAGCCCACTTCGACGTGGATCCGCTGCGGCGCGCCGATCTCGCCCTTGTCGATCCAGTCACGGAGGGTTGCCACCGCCAAGGAGGAAGCGAAAGGGAAATTCACGGCGCCCCGGCTGCCGGCCGCGGCCACGAAGGCGCGCGCGTCGGCGACGTCGACCGCAAGCGGCTTCTCGCCGAAGAAACTCTTGCCCGCCGCGAGGGCCGCGCGGGCGTGACCGAGATGGGAGGCCGGCGGCGAGGCGACGTAGACGCAGTCGCTCGCCGCAATCACCGCTCCGGCGTCGGCGAGCCGCGGCACGCCGGGAAAGGTCCGCTCCATGCGCCGCATCGCGTCGGGGGAGGGATCCCAGATGCCGCACACGCGGATCAGGGCTGGATCCTGCTGGAGGATCGCGCCGAGCAACCGCTCACCCATGATGCCGGCGCCGATGATGCCGATCGCCACGCTACCGTTCTTCATTCCGTTCACTCGCTCCGTCGATGTCCCGACAGACGTTGCACGAATCCCGGGACGACGGCAGGGGGTAGCGAGGATCTGGCGGGTGGCCGGCTTGCCGGGCGCGCGGAACGCCGTACTCTTGCGCCATGATCCCGCGCAGAACGATCCTCTCCGGCCTCGCTGCGATGACGGCGGCCGGATGCACCCCCCGACAGCCCGTTTCCACCGCCATGACCTATCCGATCGCGCCGCCGCCGCCCGACCGGGCGACGATGGGGCTCGATGCGGTGATCGATCTCAGCCGCAGCGTGACGGTCGCGGATTTCCGCGCGGTGCGGCGAAGCGGCATACTGGGCGTCATCCACAAGGCGACCGAAGGCGGCGACTATCTCGACACGGCCTATGCCGGTCGGTGGCCGCAAGCCGAGGCGGCGGGCCTGCTGTGGGGTGCCTACCACTTCGGCACGGGCCAGACCTCCGGGGCGCGGCAGGCCGCGTACTTCCTCTCTGTCGCCCGGCCCGGCCCGCGCACCCTGCTCGCGCTCGATCTGGAGGCCAATGAGAACAATCCCGGCAATTCGATGCGGCTCGACCAGGCCGAGGAGTTCGTGCAGGCTGTGGCCGCGGCAACGGGCCGGCTGCCGATCGTCTACGTGCATCCGACCTGGGCCAACGGCGATCCGCTGCCGAACTCGGGTTTGAGTCTCGGGGCACGGATCACACCGGACTCGCCCGTCGCCCGCTGCGGCCTGTGGATCGCCGACTATCACGATTCGCCTGAAGTGCCGATCGGCTGGGAAACGACCGGCTGGCGCCTCTGGCAATATGCCGGCGATGAAAGCGTGGCCAAGCCGGCGTACGGCCAGACCAACATCGTCCAGGGCGTCAGCCACTGCGACCGCAACCTGTTCAACGGCGACGCGGGCGAGCTGCAGAGCTTCTGGGGCGCCGGCTAAGCCGGCATTTGCGCCCGGCAGATTTTACGTCGTTTAACCTGCGTCGGTCGGTCGGGAGTGATAGCTCTCGACGGGTCTCCGGCCCAGGTGAGGACGAGATGCCCAGATCGCATGAGAGTCTCACGCTCGACGACGCGAAGCGGATGCTGGCGGCGGCGGAGTCAAAGGCCGTGAGTTTCGGAGTTCCCTACAATATCGCGGTCGTCGACGATGGCGGCCATCTTCTCGCTTTCTCGCGTCAGGACGGCGCGCTGATCGGCAGCATCGATCTCGCAATCGGCAAGGCGATGACGGCGCGGCTCTTCGACAAATCGACGGACTATCTCGGAGAGCTGGCCGCACCGGGGCAACCGCTCCACGGCATCGAACAGAGCAACGCGGGCAAGGTCGTCATCTTCGGCGGCGGTATTCCCGTCATCGTTCATGGAAATGTCATCGGCGCAGTGGGTGCCAGTGCGGGCACTATCGAGCAGGACATCGCGGTCGCACAGGCTGCGGTCGGCGCAATCACGCGGCCATGACTGGCCGAGCCGGTTCCGATTTTACCTCATTTAACCAGGCACTTCAGGCTCTCTGCGATACAAGCGGGAACATTCGAAGGAGGCGGCCGACATGAACATCCTCATGGTTCTCACCTCGCACGATCAGTTGGGAAATACCGGCAAGAAGACGGGCTTCTGGCTCGAGGAGCTCGCGGCGCCGTACTTCGTCTTCCGTGACGCTGGAGCGAACGTGACGCTCGCTTCACCGAAAGGCGGGCAGCCGCCGCTCGATCCCAAGAGCAACGAGGTGGCGTTCCAGACCGACGAGACGCGGCGCTTCGAGAAGGACGCTGCGGCAATGCAGTCGCTCGCCACCACCAGGGTGCTTGGCGAGATCAATCTTGCCGATTTCGATGGCGTGTTCTTTCCGGGTGGCCACGGGCCGCTGTGGGACCTGACCAACGACCGCAACGCGCTGTCGCTCATAGAAGGCATGCTGGCGGCCAAGAAGCCGGTCGCGCTCGTCTGCCACGCGCCGGGCATCCTGACGAAGGTCAAGGCGCCCAACGGCGATCCGATCGCCAGGGGCCGGTCCGTCACGGGATTCACCGATGCCGAGGAAGAGGCGATGAAGCTCGTCGACGTCGTTCCGTACCTGCTGGAAGACGTACTGAAGGAGCAGGGCGCGAAATTCACGTCGACCGGGCTCTGGGGCGTCCATGTCGTCCAGGACGGCTTGCTGATCACCGGCCAGAACCCGGCCTCGTCGAAGAAGACGGCCGGCACCTTGCTCCAGGCGCTGGAGAAGAAAACGCCATGAGCAAGAAGTATACGGGCAAATGCGCCTGCGGGGCCGTGAAGTTCGCATTCGACAAGGATCCGGATTTCATCGCCAACTGCCACTGCCTCGATTGCAAGCGAGCGTCCGGCGGCGAGGCGGCCACCTTCTTCGGCGTGCCCGAGGACGACTTCACCCTGCTCAGCGGCACGCCGAAGCCGCATCACTACGTTGCCGATTCCGGGAAGGGCCTCGATCGCAACTTCTGTCCCAACTGCGGCTCGCGGCTGTTCACCAGCAATCTCGAGAGCTTTCCCGGTCTCGTGTTCGTGATGCTGGGCAGCCTCGACGAGCCGGCTCTGATCACGCCGAAACTCGAAATGTTCACCAAGCGCCGCCTCGCCTGGGTCAAGCCGCTCGACATGCCACAGTTCGACAGCATGCCGGGCTGAACCGGCGGGACACGCTCCCCGCATTCACTTGCTTTGTTCGAGACACCTCCGGGTAGGGAGACGGGAATGGCTTATGCGAGCGTGAACCCGGCGACGGGCGAGACAATCAGGACATTCGCCAATCATACGGATGCCGAGATCCAGTCGGCGCTCGCCGCCGCAAACGCTCTCTATAAATCGAGCTGGTCGAAGGGGGCGATCGAGCCGCGCCTGAAGGTGCTGGAGCGCCTGGCCGACCTCATCGACGCGCGCGCGGAAGAGCTTGCGGCCGCCCTGGTGAAGGAGATGGGCAAGCGGATTTCGGAAGCCCGTTGGGAAGTCGGCGTCACCGCCTCGATCGCGCGCTACTACGCGACGAATGCCGCAACCTTCCTGGCCCCCGAGAAGCTCCTGACATCCCAGGGTGAGGCCTGGGTCGAATATCATCCGATCGGCGTCATCGTGGCGGTAGAGCCGTGGAACTTTCCCTATTACCAGCTGGTGCGAGTCGCAGCGCCAAACATCGCAATCGGCAATCCGGTGCTGGCCAAGCATGCGAGCATCGTCCCGCAGGCGGCCGTCGCGTTCGAGGGACTCGTGACGGAAGCGGGCGCGCCGGCGGGCGCCTGGACGAACCTCTTCGCCTCGGGCCAGCAGATCGCGTCCCTGATCGAGGACGGCAGGGTCCAGGGGGTGGCGCTGACCGGTTCCGAGAAGGCCGGCAGCGCGGTGGCTTCCCAGGCCGGCAAGCATCTCAAGAAGTCGGTGATGGAACTCGGCGGCGCCGACGTCTTCGTGGTGCTGGACGACGCCGACCTCGACCGGGCGGTGGAGATCGGCGCCAATGCGCGGCTCAACGTGGCGGGCCAGGCGTGTAATGCCGCGAAGCGCTTCCTGGTCCACGCAAAGGTCGCGGATCGATTCCTGGAGAAGTTCACCGAGAGGTTTGCAGCCACGAAGGTCGGCGATCCGATGGACGAGACGGTGGGGATGGGGCCGCTCTGTTCCCGCGCCTCGCGCGACGATATCGCGGCCCAGGTCGACCGGGCGGTGAAGGCGGGCGCGACGCTCCACCATGGAGGTGCAGTGATCGAGGGACCAGGCGCCTTCTACCAGCCGACGATCCTGACCGGCATCACGCGCGACAATCCCGCCTACTTCGAGGAGTTCTTCGGACCGGTCGCGCAGGTCTACGTCGTGCGCGACGACGACGAAGCCGTCGAGCTTGCCAACGATTCGAACTTCGGCCTGTCGGGGGCGGTTTTCACGGCCGACATCGGCAGGGCGGAGGCACTCGCATCGCGTATGGAGACCGGCTCCGTCTGGATCAACACCCGCTCCGCCACGGCGCCGGAGCTGCCGTTCGGCGGCGTGAAGCGATCCGGCTACGGGCGCGAACTCTCCCAGTTCGGCATCAAGGAATTCGTCAACCAGAAGATGGTGGTGGTTGCCAGGAGCTGACTGCTCGGCGGGCACTGCATTCGGTTCAACAACGCAGGAAGGGTACGCAGATGAAGGCCGCTCGCATCCATGAATATGGTAAGCCCGTCGTCCTCGAGGACATTCCGGTGCCGGACATCCAGCCGGATGAGATCCTCGTCCAGGTGAAGGCGTGTGGCATGTGCCGGTCGGACGCGCAGCTGATCGACGGCTACTTCCGCCCCTTTGCCGACATCCCGACGCCGATCACGATCGGGCACGAAATCTCGGGCGTGGTGTCGAAGATCGGCAAGGACGTCCCGAAGAAGGCAGGCTTGGCGGAGGGCGATGCCGTCGGCGTGGCGCCGGGTTGGGGCGATGGCGTGTGCCGTCACTGCCTCGTGGGCAACACCCATATCTGCGCGAATGTCCGTTGGCCGGGCTTTGGCCCCTATGGCGGGTTCGCCGAGTATATCCCGGTGCCGGCGCGCTATCTCGTCAAGGCGGACAAGCGCCTGAAGTTCGAACAGATCGCGCCCCTTACGGATGCCGGACTGACGCCGTATCGTGGCATCAAGAAGTTGCGTGATGCCGGCGCGCTGGGACCGGACAGGGTCATCGGGGTCTTCGGCATCGGCGGCCTCGGCGCGTACGCCGTTCAATATGCGAGGCTGCTGGGCGGCGGCGCCAAGGTCGTCGCCTTCGCGCGCAACGCGGACAAGCTGGCGGTCGCGAAGGAGAACGGGGCCGACCATGTGATCGCGATCAAGAACAAGACCTCCGAGGCGATTGCGACCGAACTCGAGAAAGCGGTGGGCCAGAAGGACCTCGACGCCATCATCGACTGCGCCGGCGCCACGGAGATGATGGAGCTCGCCTTCAGTCTCCTCGGGATCAGCGGACACTATGCCAATGTCGGGCTCGTCGGCGAACGTATCAGCGTGCCGCTGCTGCCGCGCGTGAACCGTGAGCAGACGTTCCACGGCTCTTACTGGGGCAACAATGTCGATCTCGCGGAAGTCCTGTCGCTGGCTGCCCAGGACAAGGTTCATCACACGAGCAAGCTCTTCAAGTTCGAGCAGATCAATGAGTATCTCGACCTGATGAGGGCTGGAGACATCATCGGTCGTGCCGTCATGAAATGGTGAACGAACCGCGCGCGCGTTGTAGGAGCTGGTCGGCGGCCTTCAGGTCGCGCGTCGCGAAGCCTTCGCTGAAGCGACGGTAGATGGGAAGGAGGAGACCGGTCGCCTCGTCGGATCGACCGGTCTCCAGATAGTGGGCCGCCAGATCGGTGGCGATCCGCAGTTCGTAGGACAGGGCGTCCAAGGCATGCGCTTCGTCGAGTGCACTCAGGAGAAGGCTTTCCGCCCGCGCAGGCGATCCCGCTCGTAGCACGAGTCGCGCCTCGACCCGCATCAACTCGGGCCGGCGCAATCTCAAACCCTGCTGCGCCTCGTAGCGCATCGCTTCTGCAATCGCATCGCCGGCTTCGTCCAGACGGCCCTCGCGTGCCAGTATCTCGGCCAGGACGCTTATGAAGTTGGCGATTCCCCTGACGAACCGCGTCTCGATCAATTCGTCGATTGCGGAGCTCATGCGGACCCCGGCGCCCGTATGCCCGCGCAGGTCGTCGAGGGCCGCCGTGTAGAATCGCTGTACCGGAATCCAGTTTGCGAGTAACTCGATCTCGAGGATCGATCGCAGTCGGGTCGTGCAGCGTTCGAGGAATTCGACATCGCCGTTCAGCAGCGAGACGGGGCAGCCGGCGAGCGCGAGTACGTTCGACTGGGAGACAAGATGGCCGGTGCTCTCGGCGGCGTCGATCGCAGCCCGAGCGACGGTCGCGCCATAGTCGGGACGGCCGCTCACCCATGCGAGCACCGGAATATAGCAACGGATTCCGATGTAGCGGTCGACCTGAAAGCCCGCCATTCGCGATCCCCTGCTGATCCGCGAATGTGCTGCGGCCAACCTTTCCAGCGTTGTCAGGGAGGCGGTCAGGTCTCCCGTATGCGCCTTCGCCCAGGCAAGCAGGCGCTCGCCTTCCGGCGCCAGCGACCAATCCTGATGTCGGGCGCAAATCGCACGAAATTCTTCCAGCCGCTCGATGGTGTGCCTGATGCGTCCTACCCTTCCCAGATAGATCGCAAGCCCTGCCAGCGATTGTAGCTCGAAGGCGAGATTTGCGGCGCGCCTTGCGAGGGCGAGGGCGGTGAGCCAGATGTCCTCGATCTCGGGCACGAACATTCGCGCGTAATTCATGCACCAGCCGCGGGAGATCGCGAGCTTCGCCTTGAGGAGATCGTTGCTCCCAATCTTCTCGGCGTGCTCCAATGCAACCTCGACCCGGGTCTGCGTCTCCGAGATCAGTGACCGTTCGAACCACAGCGGAATAGTCGCGACGGTCAGTCGGACACCGAGGGCCGCGTCGCCGCCATCGCCGAAGGCCCAGGTCAGAGCCGCCCGCACGTCGGCGATGCGGCCGAGATATCGCCGGGTCCAGTCGTCGCCGTCGCGCCAGCCCCATTCCGCCTCTGACTGTTCGAACAGAGCGAGGATGCGTTCGGCGTGGGAACGTCGCGCCGGCGCATCCAGTTCGGTCTTGAGCCGTCGCCTCGTGGCATAGCGGCGTGTGCTGTCGAGAAGACGATAGTGCAGACCGGCGCCGCTCACCTGAGCGGCCAGCAATGACTTGGCGACGAGGCCCCCCAGGCCGGTGGTGACGTGGGTCGGCCTCAATCCCGCCGTCGTCGCAACGGCAACGACATCTTCGAGTTCGAAGGCATCGGCGAACACCGACACCAGGGCGAAGAGCGTGGCTTCGTTCGGCGACAACAGCCTGTAGCTCCAGTCGATCGTCGCCAGCAATGTCTCCTGGCGCGGTGCCGTCTTCGGGGAATGCGCGCTTGGGGCGCTCAGATGCCTGTCGAGCGTGGCCAGAATATCCGGCATTGCGTGACCTTCCGCCTTGGACGCAGCCAGCTCGATCGCCAGCGGCAATCCGTCGAGGGCCCGGCATATCTGCACGACGGCCGTGCAGTCGGCGTCGACGAGTTCGTAGTCCGCCCATTCCGACGCCCGGCGCGCGAACAGATCCACCGCCGGGAACCGCTTGACCTCGTTCACGGTGAGGGCATGGCCGGAGTCGGGACAGGCGAGGGGGCCCAGCCACACGACATGTTCGTCAGGTGTGTCCAGAGCCTCGCGGCTCGTGGCAAGCAGCGTCGATTTCCCCCCGCGGGCCGCGAAAGCGCGGGTGAACGCGGTTACGCCCGGCAGCACATGCTCGCAATTGTCGAGGAGGACGAGCAGGTGGCGCCGTTCGAGGAATCCGAAGATGGCGGTGAGTGCGTCGGCGGGATCGCCGCGCAACCCGAGAGCCGCAGCCAGCGCGGTGGGGACGAGGGCCGGGTCCTCGCAGGTCGAGAGATCGACGAAGCAGATGCCGTCCGGACATTCGTCAGCGAACGCCCGCGCGGCTGCGATGGCGACGGTCGTCTTGCCGACTCCGCCGGTTCCAACCACCGTGACGTGGCGCCTGATGCGCAGCGCCGCGAGGACCTCGGCAATTTCGCTTTCCCGGCCGACGATGTGAGGCTGCGGCGGAAGTCCGCGCAGCCTTGCGGTCTCGATTGTGGGGCTTTCGTCGATGATGCCCGCGGTACTGGCATGCACCGCCGACACGAACCGATAGCCCCGTCCCGCGACCGTCGCGATATAGGTCGGCTCCTTCTGCGTGTCGCCCAGGGATCGCCGCAGGCTCCACATGTTGACCTTGAGATTGCTGTCGTGAACGAAGACGTTGGGCCAGGCGGCGGCCACCAGTTCATCCCGGCCGACGATTTCGCCGCTGCGCTGAACCATCAGGTTCAGCAGTTCGAAGGCGCGAGCCCCCAGTTGAACGCGACGATCCCCCTGCATGAGCAGCTGGCGGTGGGGGAACAGGCGAAATGGGCCAAACTGATAGACCCTTTCGCTTCCGCTGATCGAGGGCTCTGCCATTGGAATGATTTTAACCTGCCTGCGTCGCCGCTGCCAAACGCCGGAGGGGACTTCGAGAGTAGGCCGCTTCGCGATCCGGGCATTGCTTTCGAGCTGTGACGCAGCACGCATTTTGCTTCATGTTTGGCCATGGCGCGGATCGCCTGGAGGGATTGGGTATGCTGGCATACGCAAGGCGCAGGATCCTCGGTTATCTGGTGGGCGGCGCGGCTGCGGCGCTGCTGGCCGCCTTGCCGGGTGCCGCTTCGGCGCAGAATTCGCCCTCGACCCTGAAGGTCGTGATGCACTCCGACCTCAAGGTGATCGATCCGATCTGGGTGTCGGCGCAGATCGGGCGCACGCATGCCTATCTCGTCTACGACACGCTGTTTTCGCTCGATGCCGACCTGAAGCCGCAGCCGCAGATGGTCGACAGCTACACGGTCAGTCCGGACGGGCTGGTCTATACCTTCAAGCTGCGCGACGGCCTCGCGTGGCACGACGGTGCGCCGGTAAAGGCCGAGGACTGCATCCAGTCGGTCAAGCGCTGGGCCGAGCGCGACGGCGTGGGCCAGCGCCTGATGCAGCACACGCAATCCTTCGACGTCGTCGACGACAGGACCTTCAAGCTCACGTTGAAGAATCCCTACGGCTTCGTCATCGCGTCGCTCGCCAAACCCGGCAGCACCGTGCCCTTCATGATGCCCAAGCGGGTCGCCGACACGCCGGGCACGCAGCAGATCAAGGAGGCCACCGGGTCGGGGCCGTGGATCTTCAAGGCCGACGAGTGGAAACCCGGCGAGAAGGTCGTCTACGTCAAGAATCCCAACTACAAGCCGCGCGCCGAGCCGCCTTCGGGCCTGGCCGGCGGCAAGGTCGCGAAGTTCGATCGCATCGAATGGCTGGCAATGCCCGACATCCAGACGGCGGCCAACGCGCTGATGACCGGTGAGATCGACGCCATCGAGGCGCTGCCGCTGGACCTGGTGCCCATGGTCGAAAAGAACAAGTCGATCGCCTTCATGCGCGGCAATTATCCCGGCCAGTACACGCTCCGCCTGAACTGGCTGCACCCGCCGCTTAACAATCCGAAGATCCGCGAGGCGATCGGCTATGCGATCGACCAGCGCCCCTATCTCGAGGCCCAGATCGGCAACGAGAAGTTCTTCCAGCTCTGCAAGGCCTACTTCATCTGCAGCACGCCGTTGGCCAGCAATACCGCAATGGACGGACGCCTCGAAGGCAATGTCGCCAAGGCGCGCGAGCTCCTGAAGGAAGCGGGCTACGACGGCACGCCGCTCGTGGTCATGCACACGACCGACCTGCCGGCGCTCATGAACCTGGCACCGGTGGCGAAGTCACAGCTCGAACGCGCCGGCTTCAAGGTCGACATGCAGTCGATGGACTGGCAGACGACCGTGGCCCGCACCAACAAGCGGGACGCGCCGGACAAGGGCGGCTGGAGCGTCTTCCTGACGAGCTGGGGCGCCCTCGATTCGTCCGATCCCATCGTGTCGCAGAACCTCAACGCCTCGTGCGAGAAGGCGACGCCCGGCTGGCCGTGCGACAAGCGGATCGAGGAGCTGCGCGACCAGTTCGCCCTGGAAAGCGACGCCGCAAAGAAGAAGGCGATCGCCGACGAGATCCAGATCCGCGCCGTGACGCTCGGCACGCACTATCCGCTGGGCGAGTGGTACGGCCAGTTCGCCTACCGCACCAGCACGAAGGGCTGGATGCCGCCGATGACTGCCATGCTGTTCTGGAACGCAGAGAAGACGCAGTAGCCGCGATTTACGGCAGGAAAGGGTCTGCCGGAAACGGCAACCCCATATTCTCGCGCAGGGTCGCGCCTCTGTAGTCCGCTGGACGCAGGCCGCGGCGCTGGAGTTCCGGCACGACCAGCTCGACGAAGTCGCGCAGGCTGCGCGGCTGGACGGGCATGGACAGCATGAACCCGTCGCACGCCTTGCCGGTGTACCAATCCTCCATCATGTCGGCGACCTGCACCGGATCGCCCTTCACCATGTTGCCGCCCATCGATGGCAGGACACGCTCGTAGGTGCCGCGCACGCTCAGGCCCTCGCGCGCCGCCATCTCGAGGACCGAGCGGCCGATCGCGGTACCGCCGACGCTTTCGCCCGGGCCTGCCGGCATCGGGCCGTCGAGAGGGACCTCGCTCAGGTCGAAACCCACCAGCTTCGACAGGTAGCTGACGGCAAGCGACGGCGCGATCAGGGCCTGCAGCTCTTCGTAGAGGTCGTCGGCCTCGGCACTGGTTCGGCCGACGAACACGCTGAGCGCGGGCAGGATCTTCAGCGCTTCGGGTGGACGGCCATATTTCGGCATCCGGTCCTTGATGTCGGCATATTCCCTCTGGGCCTGCGCCTTGCTGCTGGCCGTGCCGAACAGGCCCTCGCCGCCATAGGCCGCCAGCTCCTTGCCGGCCTCCGACTGGCCGGCCATGAAGACCACGGGCTGGCCCTGCGGTGTTCGGGCGACATTGAGCGGTCCCTTGACCGCGAAATGCGCACCGCGGTGATTGGTCAGGCGCACCCGCGCCGGGTCGAGATACCGCCCCGTCGCCTTGTCCTGCAGGAAGGCATCGGTCGCCCAGGAATCCCAGAGGGCGCGCACGACATCGAGGCTTTCCTGCGCCCGCTCGTAGCGTTCGACGCGGCCCATATGCTCGTCGCGGCCGAAGTTCTTCGCATCCTCGACATACTGGGTCGTGACCAGGTTCCAGCCTGCCCGGCCGCCGCTCAGATGATCCAGCGAGGCGAACTTGCGGGCGATGCTGAAAGGCTCCTCGTAGGTCGTCGTCGCGGTGGCGACCAGACCGATCTTGCTCGTGTGTTGCGCAAGTGCGGCGAACAAAGTCACCGGCTCGAACACCGCCGGACGATCGGACGGGCTGTTGGCGGCGAAGAGGGCGGGCTTGTCCATCTGCCGCACGCCATTGCCGTCGGCCAGGAACATCATGTCGAACTGGCCGCGTTCGGCGATCTGCGCCATTTCGACCATGCACTGCAGCTGCATGGTGGTCGTCGGAAAGGAATCGCGATGACGCCAGCCGCCGAGATGGCCGCCCAGGGCGCCGCCGGTGAAGCCCAGCACCATCATGCCGCGCCGCGCTCGGCTTTCTTCGGCGCTGCATGCCACCGGCTCGGCGCGTCCGGGAGCCCGAGATGCCCGCGCAGGGTGGTGGTCTCGTATTCCTTCCGGAAGATGCCGCGGCGCTGCAGCTCGGGCACGACCAGGTCGACGAAGTCGCGGAGGCCGCTTGGCTGGACCGGCGCCATGATGGTGAAGCCGTCACCGGCCTTGCTCCGCCACCAATCCTCCATCTCGTCGGCGACCTGCGTCGGGCTGCCCTTGAACACCGGGCCGCCCAGCGCCGGCAGCGTGCGCTGGTAGGTCTCGCGGAGGGTGAGCTTGTCGCGCCGGGCCATGTCGATGATGTAGCGGCGCAGGCTGCTGCCACCCAGCGTCTCCTCGGCGAGGTCGTCGAGAGGCAGCGGGCCGTCGAGCGGCAGGTTCTCGAGATCGTGCACCAGCATCTTGGAGAGATAGTGCACGCCCAGCGCCGGCGAGATCAACGACTGGAGTTCCAGATAGAGGTCCTCCGCTTCGGCGGCGGTGCGGCCGGTGAAGACGCTGACGCCCGGCAGGATCTTCAGCGTGTCGGGCGAGCGGCCGTAGCGCGCCATGCGGCCCTTGATGTCGGCATAGGCGTCGATGCAATCCTGCTTGGTGGTGCCCGCGCCGAACAGCGCGTCGGCATAGCGCGCCGCCAGTTCCATGCCGGGCGCGGACTGGCCGGCCATGAAGACGATCGGCCGACCCTGCGGCGTGCGCGAGATGTTCAACGGGCCCTTCACCGTGAAATGCGGGCCGCTATGGTCGATGGGCCGCACGCGCGTCGGGTCGAGATACTGACCGCTCGCCTTGTCCTGCGGGAAAGCGTCGTCGGCCCAGCTGTCCCACAGGGCTGCGACGACCTCGTAGAATTCCTGCGCCCGCGCATAGCGGTCCTCGCGGCCCATATGTTCGCTGCGGCCAAAGTTGAGCGCGTCGCCGGCATTGGAGGCCGTGACCAGGTTCCAGCCGGCGCGCCCCTTGCTGATATGGTCCATCGAGGCGAAGCGGCGGGCCACCATCCAGGGCTCGTCGTAGGTGCTGGTCGCCGTGGCGACGATGCCGACCCTCTTCGTCACCATCGCGACGGCCGAGAGCAGCGTCGTCGGCTCGAAGAAGGACGGTCGCGCCGAGGGATGATTGGCGGCGAACAGCGCCGGGCGATCCATGTCGCGCACGCCGTTGCCATCGGCCAGGAACACGCAGTCGAACTTTCCGCGCTCGGCGATCTGCGACATCTCGATGAAAGCCTCGAGATTCATCACCGGTCTGTCAAAGGCATCCTTGTGGCGCCAGCCCCCCAGATGGCCGCCGACGAGATTGGGAATGCAGGCGAGATGCATCATGGCATCGGCTCCTCGTTCGGGCACTCGCGGTCGCCGGCCAGTGTGGCACGACCGCCAGCCTCGCCACGAGCCGTCGCAAGAACCGGGCCGTAGGGGACCGCCTATGGGTTCGCCGCAACCGGCCAGTAATGTCCGTCCGGTGTCGAGCGCTTGCCGAAGATCGCCTCGCCGACGCGCACCACGTCGGCGCCCTGGACGATCGCCTCCTCGAAATCGTTCGACATGCCCATCGACAGTTCCCTGATGGCGGGATCGTGCCGGACGGCCGTGTCGCGCAGCTCCCGCAGGCGTTCGAAGCAGGGACGCACCTTGTCGAGATCCGTGCTGAAAACGGCCAGGGTCATCAGCCCGCGCGGCTTCAGCCGCGGAAAGCGCCCGAGCTCGTCGAGATAGGGGAGCAACTCGCCGGGCTGCAGGCCGTACTTGCTCTCCTCGGCCGACGTATTCACCTGCACGTAGACGTCGAGCGAGCGATCCTCCCGGTCGAGGCGGGCATTGAGCGTCTCGGCGAGGCGCACGCTATCCAATGCATGGAATTCCCGCGCGAAGCGGGTGAGGTATTTGACCTTGTTGGTCTGCAGGTGCCCGACGATGCACCAGTCGATGGGCAGGTCCTGCAGTTCGGCCCGCTTGGCCACGGCTTCCTGGATCTTGTTCTCGCCGAAGTCGCGGATGCCAGCCTCGTAGGCGAAGCGCAGGATGTGCGCCGGCACCGTCTTTGTGATCGGCAGCAGCCGCACCGTCTCGCGCGCCCGTCCCGCACGCGCACAGGCCTGCGCGATTCGCGTCTCGACGGAAGCGAGGTTGCGGCTGAACATGGAAAAGGGGTCAGGGCCGAAGCGCTTGATGTCTTCGGCCGTGAGACTTGGCGTATGGATGGGCGTGTTCATTCGTGACCGGATGGTTGGTCCGGCAGAGATACCCTAGTCGAGCTTGCGCGTCGCTATGAACACACCGACGCCGACGGCGATCGACACGGTCGATACCACGATGACGACCGGCCAGAGGAGACCGCTCAGAAAATCCAACATGAATTCTGAACGAGCGCGGCGTCGCCTTGTTCCCGCTTTCGTGCGAGCACGGCGGATCGCGACAGGGTCATCGGCGTTATAGGCTCCATGTCGCCGCTTTTTCAGCCTGGACGCACGGTTTGGACGGTCGAGCGGGCGCGCCGGGCGGCGCTGCTGGTCGACGGTGCCGCCTTCTTCGCGGCCGTGCGCGAGGCCTTTCTGCAGGCGCGACGCACCATATTCATAGTCGGCTGGGATATCGACAGTCGCACCGAACTGGTAGGGGATCGCCCGCCGACCGACGGATTTCCGACCAACCTCGCGGCCTTCCTCACCGAACTCACCCGCCGGCGGCCCGAGTTGCAGATCCACCTGCTGCTTTGGGATTATTCACTCGTCTATGCCCATGAGCGCGAGCCGCTGCCGCGGCTTTTCCTGAACTGGCAGATGCCGCCGCAGGTCACCTTCTGCCTCGATTCGACGGTGCCTTTCGGCTCATCCCAACACCAGAAGCTGGTGGTGGTGGACGATGCCCTGGCCTTCTCGGGCGGCCTCGACCTCACGATCCGGCGCTGGGACACCAGCCGCCACGAGCCCGACAATGCCCGGCGGGTCGACCCGGGCGGCGAGCCCTATCGGCCGTTCCACGACGTGCAGATGATAGTCGACGGCGAGGCGGCGAGGGCGCTGGCGCTGCTCGCGCGGGCCCGCTGGTGCCGTGCCAGTGGCGGCGAACCGGAAGTGCGGCCCGAAGGGCAGCCCTGGCCGGAAAGCTTCGAACCCGATTTCACCGACGTCGGGGTGGCAATCGCGCGCACCCAGCCACGCTACCATCGCGAGGAGGAAGTGCGCGAGGTCGAGGCGCTGTTTGTCGAGAGCATCGCGCGCGCCGAGCGCACCATCTACATCGAGAACCAGTTCATGACCTCCGGCCTGGTCGCCGCCGCGCTCGCCCACCGGCTGCGCGAGCGGCCGGAACTGGAGATCGTGATGGTGGCCCCGCGCAGCCATGATTCCTTCGTCGAGCGCCGCACGATGCGCAACGGCCGCATCCGCTTCTGGCGCACCGTAAAGGCGGCGGGCGGTGATCGCGTGCGCCTGCTGTTTCCGTCGATAGAGCAGAACGGCCGGTCCACCTACACCATGATCCATTCCAAGATCATGGTGGTGGACGACTGGTTCCTGCGGGTGGGTTCCGCCAACCTCAACAACCGGTCCATGGGCGCCGACACCGAGTGCGACCTCGCGATCGAGGCCGCGACGGATCGGGAGCGCGTCGCCATCACAAGCCTGCGCAATCGCCTTCTCGGCGAGCATTGCGGCGTGCCGGCGGAAGAGGTCGAGGCGGCCATGGCGCAGCAGGGTTCGCTCGTGCGCGTGGCCGACCAGCTCTGTGGCAACGGCCACTGCCTCGTGCCCATCGACGACGGCCAGCCCGACCGCACGCTGTTCGCGCGGCTGGCCGAGCGGGTTGCCGACCCGGCGCGGCCGCTGCGGCTGGGTCGCCTGGCCGGCCGCCTCCTGCCGCGCCTGCTGTTCCATGGCAGCCGCACCGTTGGGCGGCGCCTGGCCAGGCGCGAGGACCGGCAGGCCGCCGGACAAACACATGTCGGATCTCCGCCAAAGCCGGCAAAGGGCGGCGAAAGCGAGCAGCGCCTGCTGGGGCGCGCCGGCCTCGTCGTGGGCGGTGCTCTTGCACTGATCGTCCTGCTGACTCTCGCCTGGCAGTTCACCGGACTGAAGGAGCTGGCCCAGCCCGACCATATTCGCGAGCTGCTCGAGGGCGCCGAGGGCGAACCGTGGGCCCTGGGACTCGTGCTCGCGCTGTTTGTGGTGGGGGGCGCGGTGGCGTTTCCCGTCACCATCCTGATCCTGGCAACGGCGGCGGTGTTCGGCCCATGGTGGGGCATGCTCTATTCCGCCGCGGGGGTCGCGGCGAGCGCCGGGATCATGTTCGCGGCGGGTGCCCGTTTCGGGCAAGAGGTGCCCAGGCGCCTCCTTGGCCAGCGCTGGGACAGACTGCGTGACCGCCTGCAGCGGCGCGGCCTGCTCGCCGTGGTCGCGCTGCGCGTGATACCGGTTGCGCCGTTCTCGCTGATCAATCTCGCGGCGGGTGCCGGCTCCATCCGCTTCGTCGACTTCGGGCTCGGCACGCTGATCGGCATGGGACCGGGGCTGGTCGCGATCGCGCTGATGGGCGACCGCATCGCCAAGGTGCTGGCCGACCCCAGCGCCAGCCAGATCGGCGTGCTGGCGCTGTGCGTCGCCGGCTGGATCGGGCTCTCCTTCGGGGCACAGGCCATCGTGTCACGGTTCGGGGAACGGGCTTCTTGAACTCCGTCCGTCTGATGACCTGGAACATCCACGGCGCCTTCGGTCGCAATCCGCGCTTCGACCTCGATCGCGTGATCGCGCTGGTCAAGAGCCACGCGCCCGACATCGTGGCCCTCCAGGAGATCGATTCGCGGCGCGTCCGCGAGGCCCAGGCCGGCAATCCCTTCGACGTGCTGCAGGCGGCACTCGGCTCGCACGGGATCGGCGCCAAGACCGTGGTGACGGCCGACGGCGAGTACGGCCAGGCGCTGATCAGCCGGTGGCCGCTCGAAAACACGCAGATCCACGATCTGTCCTATCCCGAGCGCGAACCACGCCGCGCCATCTGTACCGATGTTGCGACACCCTTCGGGCCGCTGCGCGTGATCGCCACCCATCTCGGTCTCACCCTGCGTGAACGGCGAAGCCAGGCCATCGCGCTCCTGAGCATGCTGGGCCGGCTCGACCGCCCGACCGTCGCGCTGGGCGACTTCAACGACTGGCTCTGGGCAGGCTCGGTGCGTCGCGGCCTCGCCCGCGCCCTGCCGGGCTTCAGCCGCCATCGCACCTTTCCCGCACGGCTGCCGCTCTTCGAGCTGGACCGCATCTATCTGTTCCCCGCGTCGGCCCTGATCGCCAGCTGCACCGACCACCGCGCGCGCGAGCTTTCGGATCACCTGCCGGTGATCGCCGACATCGCGGTCTAGCGTGGCGCGCACGGGCCCCGTGGCGATGGAAGCCCGGCAGGTCGACGGCCTGCCCGACGGCAAAGGCTGGCAATACGAGCCCAAGTGGGACGGGTTCCGCTGTCTGGCGTGCCGGGACGGAGAGGAGATCGATCTGCTGGGCCGGTCCGGCAAGAGCCTGTCCTTCGAGGCACTGCAGATGCGCCTGCATCCGGCAGCCGCATTCGGCGCCTCGCCGAAGAGACACCGTCGCTGATGATCGCTGAAGGACGAGAAGGGGCGGGACCGGCGAGGGGAACCCCTGTCCGCTCGCCGCGCGGCGCTCGAACGCTTCTTCGCGACACTCGGCCCGAGCGAAGCGCTGCGTCTCTCCCCAAAGACGACGCGCATCGGCGATGCGCGCAGGTGGCTGAGTCTCCCGCCCGCTCAGACCTTCTTCTTGCGCCTCGCCGTGGTCTTCCGTTTCGCGCTCGTCTTCTTCTTGGCGGCGGTCTTCTTTTTCGCCGGCACCTTCTTGCCCTTCGCGCGCGCCTCGGACAGGCCGATGGCGATGGCCTGCTTGCGACTCTTCACCGTGCCGCCCTTGCCGCCGGGACCACTCTTCAGCGTGCCCTTCTTGCGGCGCTCCATCGCGCTCTCGACATCCTTGCTGGCGCTTCGGGAATATTTTGCCATGGTTCCTCCTCGACGGTTCAGCGCCTAACGCAACCGTCGCGCATTGGCTGCCTGTTCCCGGGAGAAGCACGGAAGAAAGCCCGCGACCCCCTTTGCACATTTCCGGATGAACGAAGGGTGCGGGCTTTCCGCCGGAGACGCCAGGGACGAAGCGTTCGACCATCGCCAACGAAACGTGTGGCTCCCCTGCCTTCGACCAATGCGCGCGCGGCCGATCGGTTGCCGTCGCCGGCAACTGGTTTAGCAGCCACTGCGCAAGCTGCGGCACGTCGCTCGCTCTGGCCTATGACGGCCGCGACGACATCGCGCTCTGTGCCGGCAGCCTCGACGAACCCACGCGTGTGACCCCCATCCACAATTACGGTGTGGAAGGGAAGCTTCCCTGGGCCGACGCCTCGACCCTTCCGGGCAAGCCGACGCGCGAGCGCTGGTGATCGGCCGTCACGGACGGCCGATCTCCGACAGCGCGCGCTGCAGTGGCTCGCCGGAGATCTGCAGCCAGCTGTGACGCATCGGGTCGCCGAGCTGCAGGATCAGGAAGATCGCGCCGGTCACCGCCAGTGAGGAGAGGAACAGGCTGGCGACCACCGTCAGGTTTTGTGGCGCGAATACGCCAAAGCTGAGGAACACCAGGAACAGCCAGAAGATGAGGACGAAGAGGAAGGGGGTGGGTACCGTCGTGCCGGGATTCTCCCACAGCAGCCAGCGCTCGGCGTAGATCTGGTTGGTGAGGTTGAGCGCCTGGGCGGCCAGCGCCGTGTGCCGTCGGTCGGAAAGCCCGAGCGAGAGGATGGAGTCGAGCAGCTTGTCGAGAAGATCGGCGCTGATCCGCGCATCCAGACGCGGCGGCGGTATGGTGGGAAACAGCTCCTCTTTCTTGTGCCCGGCATAGGCAAGCAGGCTGGCACGCGCACCCGTCGCCTCCGGTCCGTAGGAGCGCAGCAAATGGTCGAGCTGGACGATGTCGGCACCGAGCTTGGTCACGATGCCGGCGTTGATCGAGTAGGCACCGTTGGCCGCCGACAGCATGAGGGCCAGCACCAGCGAGGTCAGCGACGCCACGATGGCGGCCGCCAGCTTGACCACCGCGCCGGATTCCTTGGTGAGGTGATGCTGGGGCAGGGCGCGCGCGACGTAGAGCCCGATCAGTCCGCCACCGAACATGGCGACGAGGGCGGACGCGCAGATGATCAGGTAGGAACGATCCATCCTGCCTGATAGCAGGTCGGAAGGTCCGGCGCCCGTTCCGCGGCGTCCGTCTTCTGCGATCTCGCTGAGCGGCTCGGTTTGTTGCGTCGTCGAAGTGGCGGGACATAGTATCGCCCCGCCCGCCTGCAGAGGACGAAGAATGGCCGCACTGCTGAACGAAACCGATCTGATCGATCGCATTCTCTCGCATATCGACGGAAAGACCACGGACAAGGGCACGGTGGTGTGGCGAGAGCCGGTCGAGAACTATCATTCGGCCGACCGGTTCGCAGCTGAGATCGAGGTGCTGCGCCGCGTGCCGATGGCCTTCTGCCCGTCGGCGGCGCTGCCCGAGCCCGGCTCCTACATCGCGCGCACGACGGTCGGCACGCCGCTGTTGGTGGTGCGCGGCACCGACGGCGTGGTGCGCGGCTTCCGCAACGCCTGCCGCCATCGCGGCATGAAGCTGGAAGAGGGCGAAGGCTGCAAGCGCGCCTTCGCGTGCCCCTATCACGCCTGGACCTATGGTCTCGACGGGTCGCTGCGGCATATTCCGGGCGAGGACGGCTTCCCCGGCCTCGACAAGGGTGCGCACGGGCTCGTGCCGGTGGCCGCGGTGCAGGAGCGGAACGGCATCGTCTTCGTGACGCAGGACGAGCCATTGTCGGACGGTCCGCTCGGCGACCTGCCCGAGGTGCTGACCGACGATTACGTGCTGTTCAACAAGATCGAGTTCGACGACAGGGCGAACTGGAAGGTGCTGGGCGAGACCTCGATGGAGGGCTACCACATCAAGGCGCTGCACAATCAGTCCTTCTATCCCTACGGCTACGACAATCTGAACGTGGTCGAGCTGCACGGCCGCAATTCGCGCATCGTCTTCCCGTTCCGCCGCATCGAGAAGCTGCGCACGCTGCCGCGCGAGGAGTGGAGCACGCAAGGGCGCATCACCGACGTGCACCAGCTCTTCCCCAACACCCATGTCAGCGTGCTGTCGAGCCACGCGATCCTGATCATCCTCGAGCCGGTCTCGCCGTCGGAGACACACTGGGTCGTCTACCAGCTGGCTCCGCGCCTCAAGAACGGCAAACCGCTCGACATCGAACAGGCACGTAAGGACGCCAACTTCGTGCAGGAGAGCGGCATCCTCGAAGACCGTCACGCTGCCCGCGAGATCCAGGCGGGGCTGGCGTCGGGCGCCAACACCCACTTCACCTTCGGCCACTACGAGCAGGCGATCGGGCACTTTCACCGGCACCTGACGGAACATGTCGAGATGCTGTCGCAGAGGAAGAAGTCATGACAAAGCGCGTTGAGGGAAAGATCGCCATCGTCGTCGGCGCCGGCCAGACCCCGGGCGAGACGATCGGCAATGGCGTGGCCATCGCCCAGCTGCTCGCGCGCGAGGGTGCGACGGTGCTGTGCGTCGACCGCAGCGGTGAACGCGCGGAGAAGACGGCGAAGGAAATCTCGTCCACCGGGGCAGTGGTTTCGTCGATGGAGGCCGATATCACGGTCGCCGACGATTGCGATCGCATCATCAAGCTGGCGATGACGCGCTACGGCCGCGTCGACATCCTGATCAACAATGTCGGCATCGGCGGCGGAGGCGATGCGCCCGCCCACCGGATCGAGGAGCGGGTGCTGGACCGCATCATGGACGTCAATCTCAAGGGCATGTGGCACACGATCAAGGCGGCCATCCCGGTGATGCGGGCGCAGAAGTCCGGCTCGATCGTCAACATCTCCTCGCTCGCCGCCACCAGCGGCGCGACGCAGATGGCCTATGAAGTATCGAAGGCGGCGGTGAATCGCCTGACGACCCATGTGGCGCAATCCAACGCGCGCTACGGCGTCCGCGCCAACGCCATCATGATGGGCTTCATGGACACGCCGATGGCCATCACCGGCATCGCCCAGGCGACCGGGCGCCCGACGGAAGAGGTCCGCGCCGAGCGCAATGCCATGGTGCCGCTGCGGGGCAAGATGGGCACCGGCCACGACACCGCCTATGCCGCGCTGTTCCTGGCCTCCGACGAGGCCCAGTTCATCACCGGCGAGATCCTGCGCGTCGACGGCGGCATGGGGCTGGGCCTGGCGTAGAGCGAGCACCGCGCAGCTCTTTGGAGCGCGCAACTCCAGTTGCGCTCAAACTATGTTGATCGGCAGGGCATGAGCGCAACTGGAGTTGCGCGCTCCCTTGCGACATCACCTATTTCAGCGCCGCCTGTCGGGCGCGCAGCTCGTCGCTGGGGCGGATGTCCTTCGACCGGCTGTAAGTGGCCATCGCCACCAGCAGCACGGCGACCATGAAGCCGAACAGCGTGCGATAGGCTTCCTCGGAGCGGGCGCCGTCGGGCAGCGGAGGGAAGGCGCCGATGATGATGCCCGACAGGGTCTGCATGCAGGCGACGCCCAGCATCACGCTGGTGTTCATGGTGGCGATGCCGCGGCCGATCAGCCGGTCGGGGAAGATACCGCGGCCGTGCGTCATGACCATGGTGCTGCAGGGGCTGAGGAACCCGATCCCGACGATCGCCGCGACGGCGGCCCACAGCGGCGCCCGGGCCCACAGAGCGAGCACGGCCAGGATGACGGCGACCGACAGGGTGCCGGCCATGGCGATGCGCTTGCGCGTGTCGAACACGCGGTCGAGCGGGCTGATGGTCAGCATGCCGATCTGGTAGGCGACCACCGCAGCCAGCAGCACGTTGCCGGACTCGACGGGCGTCAGCCCGTGGACCTCGCGCAGGAACGGACCGCCCCACAGGCCCTGTACGGTGAAGGTGCAGGCGTAGTTGCAGAAATTGAGCGCGATGATGAACTTGAGCTGCGGGTTCTTCAGGACCTCGCCCAACCCCTGCATCATCTCGGCTGCGGTCTCGGGCTTGCGCTCGAGGAAGGGGTGGCCGGGCGGCGCGTCGCGCACGATCACCCAGACACCCAGGGCCGCCAGGGCGGTGAAGGCCACCATGATCGCGAACACGCCACGCCAGCCGAGCAGCTCGGTTCCCCAGGCGAGCGGCGTGGTGGCGAGCAGGTTGCCGAGCAGGCCCACGGACAGGACGATTCCCGCGAGCGTCGCGAACCGGTCGGGCGGGAACCAGCGTGAGATCACCACCATGCTCCCGATCAGCATGACGCCGAAGCCGGCACCCATCAGCGCCCGGCCCGCCAGCAGCTGCGGCCACCCCGCCGCGAGCGTGAACAGGGCGGCGCCGATCACGGCGACGACCAGCATGCCGGTCACGGTGCGCCGCGGCCCGTAGCGATCGAACAGGAACCCACAGGGAATCTGCATGGCCGAGAAGCCGAAGAAGAACGCGCCCGTCAGCGCGCCCAGCGCCTCCGCCCCGATGCCGAGGTCGCGCATGAGGTCGAGCCCGATCGTGACGTTGGCGGCACGGAAGAAATGGCTGGCGACATAGGCGGTCGCCAGCGTCGCCACGATGATGACGGCCTGCCGCCGGATGCTCCTGCTCATGCCGGGCGAAGTCACGAAGCGCTTCCTCTGTCCATTTCCGCTTTCTCGACCGGCAAAGCCGGCGGCGCGTTAGTTCGTTGATGTAAGTGCTATCGACAGCGAGAGGGCGCTGCAATCGGTGCGCGTTGAAGAGTTCCGCCCGCCGGATGGTCGATCGGGCTGGACAATCGCGCCGCCGCCACGGCAACAGGCTCTCGGCGCACATTATGTATGCTGAGAGTCAGAGCATCGGCGACGCCCTCCACCCGGCGGCCTTCGACGCTCAGCACGTCGTCGCGCTGGAGCATGCGGGTGAAGGTCGCGTCGAGACGGCCGCGCGAGATCCAGTCTGCGCCGAAGACGTCCTCCGCGAAGCGCGACAGGTAGGCGAAGGACATCATCGCCGCCGGAATCGCGACGCGGGCGCCGATCGCCTGCGCCAGCCGGTCATGGGTGTGGTAATTCTCGGCCGGCAGGCTGAACAGGCGCGACTTCTCCAGCGACATCTCGATGCGGCGGGGCGGAAGCTCGCTTGGGGATGCCGCATCAGGTGCGGCAGAGGGAGTCGCCGGGCGCTGCATCTCGTCGCTGCGGATCGCGCAGCCATGGTCGTAGACGGCGAGCGCTGCGCCGTCGGCGTCGAAGAACGACGCGCGCATGACGATGTAGTCGCGCCCGCGCCGGCGATATTTATCTGTCACCGCCACGTCGGCCCGGATCGGGCGGCCGAGGCGGAACGGGCGCAGGAAGCGCGCCGACGACTTGCCGTGCAGGAACGGCGTGCCGACCAGATGGCCATGGTGTTGCCGGAACAGGCCGAAATGTCCGATCTCCCCGGGCGCGCGCAGGTAGAACCCCGAGGGAAACCACATGTAGGTCGACAGGAACAGCGGATGCACGAGCGCGTCGGCGGGATCACCCACCAGCCAGCCTGTCTCGTCTTCGACGGCATAGGCGAACTTCCGGACCTGCTCGATCGCCGGTTCGAAGAAGGTGGACCCCAGCGGCAGCGTTGTTGGCAGGTCGTCGAAAGTCGGGGCGGCAATCTCTGTCATGTGGCCGACGAACACGTAATGGTTCGCGCAGTCCGATGCAAAGCGGACGATGAGCCCGTGCCGCCGGGGCCGCTACCTGGGCTTCGGCTTGCACGCCGCCAGTTCCCTCCGGCGCGCGGCGTCTTCCAGTTCGTGCCGGTTTGCGGGCGTCCGATTGCACCAGTGCACGTGCTGAACCAGATTCGAACTCCACCGCATCCCTTCGAAGACGCAATCCGGCTCCAGCGACTGGGCAAGCTCGACCTGCGATCGCGACCTGGCCGCGTACTCCTTGCAGTTCTTGATCGGAACCGCCCCGAAATCCCCCCGGCACGTGGTCAGGGCCTTGCGACGTTCGTCGTCCTCACGTCCACGCTCGCGTGGCGACGCGCCTTTGCACCACGCCATGTGTTCGGCCGGGTCCATGCTCCAGCGCCCACCCGCAAAGCTGCAGCCGGTCGCCATCTGCACCTGGCTTGTCGTCTTTGCCACGTAATCCGGGCAGCTTTCGATGGAGAGCGCGCCAAACGAGCCCTGGGCAAGGACCGGCGTAACCGCAGACAGCGAGAGGGACGCGGCGCAAACCGCCAAAATCCTGTAATTCATGTCATTCTCTCCACGGTCGAGCCTGTAACGCCGCGCCGTCGGTCGCGTTCCGTCGCGTTGAAGGCCGGGGAGTCACCGTCCCCGGCGCTTGTCGATGAATCGCATGATCGGGGTCACGGTCGTTCCATGAAGCGCGATCGAGATGACGATCACGAGGGAGACCGCGTTCCAGAGGAGGTCTGGCTCTTCGAAGGGCGCGCGGCCGAGGGCGAAGGCGATATAATAGACCGAACCGATGCCGCGAATGCCGAAGAAGGCGATGATCGCCCTCTCGGGTGTGGGCTCCTTGCGGCCGATCAGGCTGATCCACGCAACGAGCGGCCGGACGACCAGAAGCGTGAGTACCGCGAAGCCGATAACGGCCCAGCTCGTGTCCCTTAGCAGGCCGCCCTCCGCCAGCGCGCCGCCAAACAGCACGAGAAGCATCATCATGAGCAGACGTTCGATCTGTTCGGCGAAATCGTGCAGCGTCTCATGGTAGCGATGCCGTCGCTCGAAGCTCCGGAAAGCGACCGCGGAGACGAAGACCGCCAGGAACCCGTAGCCGTGCGCCATCTCGGCGAGGCTGTAGGCGATCGCGGTGATTCCCAATGCGACGAACCCGTCGCCTGTCCTCGAAAGCTTGGAGCGATTGGGCAGGCGGAACGTCAGCCAGCCAAGGCCGCGGCCGACGGCGACCCCGACGGCGATCCCCGCCGCCAGCCGCCAGCCGAGGTCCATCGTCAGCCAATTCAGCCACCATCCCTCGCCAGTCGTGCTCGCCACCGCGAGGAGGATCGCGAGATGGACAAAGGGGAAGGCAAGCCCGTCGTTCAGGCCGGCCTCGGCGGTCAGGGTGAAGCGAACCTCGTCTTCACCGCCTTGCCCCGGCGGGCCGACCTGGACATCGCTGGCGAGCACGGGATCGGTGGGAGAGAGCGCCGCGCCAATCAGCAGCGCCGCCGCCAGCCCGACGCCCAGGAGTCCGTGGGCCAGCAGGGCGATGGCGAGGATGGTCAAGGGCATGGCGAGGCCCAGCAGCCGCCAGGTGAGGCCGGCGGTCGCCCAGGCAAGCGGCCGGTCCAGCTTCAGCCCGGCGCCCATCAGCGCCACGATGACCACGGCTTCGGTCAGCCGCTCCGTCAGCTTGAGATTGGCCTGTGGCGCGGGAGCCTGGGCATAATCGAAGGCCCCGGCCAGCAGGGCGCCAGCGGCGACGCAGAAAATCGGCAGCGAAAGCGGCAGCTCCTTCAGCAGCATGGGAAGCCACGCCGTCAGGAGCACGATGGCGCCGAAGCCGGCGAGCATCACGATATAGGGGTCCATGATCCTCGCCTGGGGCCGGTATCCGGCGGGCGTCAACGCTCGTGCGCGCGCACCGTTCCTCGTCGAGCGCCTCTGACTACGTCCAATCCCGTCTCCTTCGTTGCAATAAATTATTGAATAGGTCATGCAGCCTGTCTGGCGTGGAAGTATGCTTCGTGACGCTCAGAGGCCCGTTCATCGTAGGCTTCGGCAAGGACTTGGAGTTGAGAGATGAGATACGGGGCGCGCGGTTTTGGGCAGCTTTCCCTTGCTCTCGGTCGACGGCTTGTCGGATTGCTTCCCGGTCTTCTTCTCGGCCTCTCCTTCGTCCTGCCGGCCGGCGCCCAGACCAAATCCGCCGAGAATGCGCCGCCTGTCGTGCTGGTGCGGCCCGTCGAGGTACGCACGCTGGCGCCGCAGTCGGAATATGTCGGCCGGCTCGCCGTGTTCGACAAGGTCGAACTGCGCGCCCGGGTAAAGGGCGTGCTGGGCAAGCGGGAATTCGCCGACGGCACCAAGGTGACGGAGGGCCAGCTCCTGTTCACCATCGATCCCACGCCCTACCGCATCGCCGTGAACCAGAAGCGGGCGCTGCGCGACGGGGCGCAGGCGGCGCTGATCAATGCCGACGCCCAGCTCAAGCGGGCGGCCGAGCTGCTGCGCACCAACAACGTCTCGCAGGTCTCCTATGACCAGCGGCTGGCCGAGCAGCTGCAGGCCAAGGCCACGCTCGACGATGCCCAGGCGCAACTCGACGATGCCGAACTGCAGCTTTCCTACACGCAGATCACGGCGCCGATCGCCGGCCTGATCGGCCGCGCCAGTGTGGCCCCCGGCAACCTCGTCGGGCCTGAGTCGGGCGTGCTCGCCACCATCGTGAACGAGCGCCAGATCCGCGCCCTGTTCTCGGTCCCCCAGGCGGACCTGCTGAACGTGCGCCGCGACCTGCGCACGGGCGAGGCGCTGGCCGTGCGGCTGCGCCTGGCCGACGGCAAACTCTACCCCGAGAAGGGCAAGGTCGACTTCATCGACGTGGCGGTCGATCCCACCACCGACGGCCAGATGGCGCGCGCGGTGTTCGAGAATGCCGACGAGCTGCTGACCGACGGGCAGACGGTGAGGGTGATCGTCGAGGGCAACGAACCGGCCAAGGTGATGGTGGTGCCGCAGGCCGCCATGGCGATCGACCAGACCGGTCGCTACGTCTACGTGGTCGACGGCAAAGGCGTCGTCGAGCAGCGTCGCATCACCGTCGACTTCGTGCGCGACGGCATGATCGCCGTGACGGCGGGGCTCAAGGAGGGCGACCGGGTCATCGTGCAGGGTCAGCAGCGGGTGCGCGCCGGCATGGTGGTTGAGGCGCAGGCCGCGCCGGCCGCCGCCGGCCAGCCGAAGCGCTGATCCCATGGGCATCGCCTCCGTTTTCATCCGCCGCCCGCGGCTCGCCTTCGTCGTCTCCGCGATCATGGTCATTGCGGGCCTGCTGGCGCTGGGCAGCCTGCCGATCGCGCAGTTTCCCAACATCGTGCCGCCGGAAGTCACCGTCACGACCAGCTATCCCGGCGCCTCGGCCCAGGTGGTCGAGGAGAGCGTGGCGCAGATCATTGAGCGCAACGTCAACGGCGTCGAGAACTCGATCTCGATGAAGTCGACCTCGGGCAGCGACGGCAGCTACAGCCTGAGCGTCTCCTTCAAGGTCGGTTCGAACCCGCAGGACCATACGGTCAACGTCAACAACCGCATCAACCGCGCCATGCCGCAGCTGCCCGACGAGGTGCAGCGCAACGGCGTGCTGGTGAAGAAGCAGTCCTCGGCGCTGCTGCAGGTGGTCGCCGTCTATTCGCCCAAGGGCACGCGCGATGCGCTGTTCCTGTCAAACTTCGCCACCATCAACGTGCTCGACGCCATGCAGCGCGTGCCCGGCGTCGGCTCGGCCGGCCTGTTCGGTGGGCTCGACTATGCCATGCGCGTGTGGCTCGACCTCGACCGCATGTCGAGCCTCGGTGTCACCTCGCAGGACGTGGTGAAGGCGATCGAGGCCAAGAACATGCAGGCCGCCGTCGGCCGGGTCGGCGCCGCGCCGCTGCTCGACGGCGTCGACTTCCAGCTCAACATCACGGCCAAGGGCCGCCTGACCTCGGCGGAGGAATTCGGCAACATCACCGTGCGCGCCAATCCGGACGGCGCGCTGCTGCGCATCCGCGACATCGGCAGGGTCGAGCTGGGTTCGGCCAATGCCGACGTCACCACGCGCTACAACGGCAAGCCGGCGGCCGGCATCAACGTCTACCAGCTGGCCGGCGCCAACGCGCTGGCCACCGCCGAGGGCGTTCGCCAGGTGCTGAAGGACCTCGAGGACCGGCTGCCCGAGGACGTCGCCTTCGAGGTCATGTACGACACGACCGTGTTCGTCGAGGCGACGATCCACAGCGTGGTGAAGACGCTCATCGAGGCCTTCGTGCTGGTGGCCGTCGTGGTCTTCCTGTTCCTGGGCAGCGTCCGGGCGACCCTGATCCCGATCATCGCCGTGCCGGTGGCCCTGATCGGCACCTTCGCGGTGATGCAGATGATGGGCTTCTCGCTCAACACCGTATCGCTGCTGGCCCTGGTGCTGGCCATCGGCATCGTGGTCGACGACGCCATTGTCGTGGTCGAGGCGGTCGAACACACGTTGGAGAAGGAGCCGCACCTCACGCCCGCCGAGGCCACCGAGAAGGCGATGGCCGAGGTCACGGGACCGATCATCGCCATCACCCTGGTGCTGCTCTCGGTCTTCATCCCGACGGCCTTCATGCCGGGCATCGCCGGCAAGCTCTACCAGCAGTTTGCGCTCACCATCTCGGTTGCCATGGTGATCTCGGCGATCAACGCCCTGTCGCTGTCGCCCGCCCTGTGCGCGCTGCTGCTCACCCGACGCGGCGCGCCGCGCGGCCTGATGGCCCGCCTCCAGCGCGGCCTCGACGCCACCCGCAACGGCTATCTCAGGCTTGCGGCGCCGCTGATCCGCCGAAGCGTGCTTGCGGTCGGGCTGGTCGCCCTGTTCTCGCTGGCGACCGGCGGGCTGCTGCGTATCGTGCCCACCGGCTTCCTGCCCGAGGAGGACCAGTCTTCCTTCATGGCCGAGATCCAGCTGCCCGACGCCGCCTCGACCAGCCGCACGCTGGAGGCGGTGACGCAGGTCGAGGAGATGCTGCAGGGCCAGCCTTGGCTGCAGAACTTCTTCACCGTCAGCGGCAACAGCCTGCTCGACGGACTGAACCTGCCCAACCGCGCCATGATGATCGTGTCGCTGAAGCCCTATGCCGAGCGACCCGGCCACGAGATGTCGGCCTTCGCGGTGCTGGAGCGGCTCAACAAGGCGTTCCAGCGCGTGGCCGCGGCCAACATATATGCCTTCAACCCGCCGCCGATCGCGGGGCTGGGCAACTCGTCCGGCTTCGAGTTCGAGGTGCAGAGCCTCACCGGCGCACCGCCGGAGGAGATCGTGGCGGTGGCGCGCGGCGTCATCAACGCGGCGCAGAGCGCGCCCGAACTGGCCGGCGTCTTCACCACCTTCAGCGCCTCGACGCCGCAGATCCGGCTCGAGCTAGACCGCGACCGCGCCGAGACCCTGGGCGTCGCCATCCCCGACATCTTCGCCGCGCTGCAGACCGCGATGGGCAGCCGCAACGTCAACAACTTCAACATGTTCGGCCGCACCTGGACGGTGCGCGTGCAGGCCGACGCCGCCGACCGCCGCACCGTCGAGGACGTGAACCGCGTGCGCGTGCGCTCGGCGAGCGGCACGCTGGTGCCGCTGCAGGCAATGGCGACGCTGGAGCTCACCACGGCGCCCGCCACCATCAACCGCTACAACAACCTGCGCTCGGTCACGCTGAACGGCGCACCGGCCGCGGGTTATTCCTCGGGTGAGGCGATCGCGGCGATGGAGCGGGTGGCGCGTGCAAGCCTGCCACCGGGCTACGGTTTCCAGTGGGCCGGCATGGCGAAGCAGGAGAAGGAGGCGGGCAGCCAGACCGGCTTCGTGCTGGCCCTCGCGGTGCTGTTCGCCTACCTGTTCCTGGTCGGCCTCTACGAGAGCCTGGCGCTGCCGGTGGCGGCGCTCTTGTCGGTGATCGTCGGCCTGTTCGGCGCGCTGGCCGCGCTGTGGCTGACCGGTCTCGCCAACAACATCTACGCCCAGATCGGCATCGTCGTGCTGATCGCGCTGGCGGCCAAGAACGCCATCCTGGTGATCGAGGTGGCCATGCACGAGCGGGCGGGCGGCAGCGACCCGGCGACGGCGGCCACCTCGGCCGCCGGCCAGCGCTTCCGCGCCGTGATGATGACCTCCTTTGCCTTCATCCTCGGCCTCGTGCCGCTGGTGATCGCCTCGGGCGCGGGCGCCGCGACCCAGCGCGCGGTCGGCACCGCCGTGTTCGGCGGCATGCTGGCGGCCGCCTGCATCGGCATCTTCGTGATCCCGGGCCTCTATGTCGCCTTCGAGAAGATGCGCCGGGCGGTGCCGGAGCTGCTGCGCAAGCCCTTTCGCGGTCTGAAGCGTCCGGAGAAGGGGCAAGGCTGACACCTTCCTCCTGCAGGCAGCGGATTGAAAATGATTCGCATTGGCTTTAGAGGGACAGGGTGGCGGACAAGGACATCCGGGCCCTGTTCCTGGCCCATCGGCGGGAATTGCAGGCCTATCTCACGCGCAAGGTGCGCGACGGCGAGACGGCCGCGGAGCTGACGCAGGAAGCATTCCTGCGCTACGCCCAGCAGGGTCCCGGCGCGGCGGCGGTCGTCCATCCGCGATCCTATCTCTATCGGACGGCGCATAATCTCGCTGTCGATCATGTCCGCCGCCAGCGCCGGGAACGAACCGACCCGGTCCCGGTCGACGACATGGAGGGAGTCGCCGACGAACGGCCGTCGCCCGAGCGCGTGGCCGGCGGGCTGAGCGATGTGGCGGCGGCGCGCGACGCGCTGCTGGAACTGCCCGAACGTACCCGCCAGGTCTTTGTCCTGACCCGCATCGATGGCCTGACATATGGCGATGTGGCGCGACGGCTGCAGATCTCCGACAGTTCGGTGCAGAAACATCTCGCCAGGGCGGTGAAGCACGTCATGCAGCGGCTGCGCGGGCGTCAGGCCGGCTCGCTCGAATAAACTTCGTGAGGACTTACCGGATTGGCGGCGGGACTCGTCTTACTGGCGTGGTGATCCCCCTGTTTGGACGAAAAGGTACAGCCCGAAGTGACTGAGCCCAGCGAGCAGGACGAAATCGACGAGCAGGCGTCGCTGTGGCTGGCGAAGCTGGGTGGCGGACCGCTGGCGCCGGCCGAGCATCGCGCGCTCGAGCACTGGCTGGCCGAGGATTCACGCCATTCGGTTGCGTTCCGTGAGGCGCAGGAAGCCTGGAGCCTCATGGGAGCGGTGGCGAAGGCGCCGGGCGCATTGTTGCACGACGTACAGAGCGGAGACGCGCCACAGCCGCGCCGCGCTGCCGGGCGTTGGCGCAGCTTTGCAGCCCTGGCCGCGAGTCTGCTGGTGCTGGTGGCCGGCGCGATCCTGTGGAACGGCGATCCGATGGTGATGGTCGCGGCCGACCATCGCACGGTACCCGGCGAGCGGCGCACGGTGCATCTGTCCGACGGCAGCACGATCGAGCTGGGACCGGCCAGCGCGATCGCCCTTCACTTCGATGCGGTCGAGCGGCGGGTCGAACTGCTGAGGGGGCTCGCCTATTTCACGGCCGCGCCACGCAAGGATGGAGAGCAGCGGCCCTTCGTCGTGCAGGCCGCGGCGGGGAACGCGCGCGCGCTGGGCACGCAGTTCTCGGTCAATCGCCTGCCGGACTCCGTCGAGGTCGTCGTCGTCGAGCACGAGGTCGCGGTCTCGGTCGACACTGCCGGCGGGCGTGCGGCGGAGATCGTGCTCTCGCCCGGTCAGTCGGTGCGCTATGCGGAGGCGGGACTTGGACGCCTGCACCCGGTCGATCTCGACCAGGCGCTGGCCTGGCGCCGCGATCGTCTCGTCTTCGACCGCGTGACGCTCGGCCAGGTCGTCGACGAGCTCAACCGCTACCGCCGCGGCCGCATCTTGATCGGCAACGCCAGCCTCGCGAACCGCCGCGTGTCGGGCGTGTTCGACGCCGCCGACCCCGATACCGTCCTCGCCACCATTGCCCGCGAACTCGGCGTGCGCACGGCATCGGCGCCGCTGGTGACCGTGCTCTACTGACGCGAGCGGCGGAAAAAATCCGCCAACTCTTTACCGACTCTTGTCTTCACTTCGTCTCAATCAGGGAGAGCCGAGCCGAACGCCAGGCACTGCAAAGCGTAAGGGGGAGTGCGGTTATGGCGAAGCGGGCAACGGTGCGGAAGGCCCTTATTGCGGCGACATGTGTTGCAACGCTTGCGACCACGGCGTCCTCCGTGCACGCGCAGGGCACTGCGCCCGAACTCGCCCAAGCCGTCGCGGCCTACGATATTCCGGCCCAGGACCTGAACACCGCGCTGCTCACTTTCGCCAGCCGCGCGGGCCTGCAGATCTTCTTCGACGTGCAACGCGTGCGCGGCCTGCGGAGCAATGCGATCGCCGGCACCTTCACGCCGCAGCAGGCCCTGACCCAGCTTCTGTCCGGCACGGGCGTCACGTTCCGGTTCACCGGTGCGAACACCGTGTCGCTCGATCCGCCCGCCGCAACCGGTGCGATGCAGCTCGATCCGGTTCAGGTGCAGGGCAACCTGGTCCCGCCCCAGGCGATGATCGACAACCTGCCGCCTCCTTACGCGGGCGGGCAGGTGGCGACCGGGGGACAGGTCGGCATCCTCGGCGAACGCACCTTCATGAACACGCCCTTCAACCAGACGAGCTATACGTCCGAACTCATGCGCAACCAGAATGCGCGCACCCTCGCCGACGTCGTCGCCAACGATCCGTCGGTTCGCAATTCCTGGTCGGCGTCGAGTTACACGACGCCTTTGATGATCCGCGGCTTCAACTTCAACAACAACGACTGGGCCTTCAACGGTCTCTACGGCGTCGCGCCGCCGGTCCAGGTCCTGCCCGACTATCTCGAGCGCGTCGAAATCCTGAAGGGGCCGAATGCCATGCTGAATGGCATGCCGCCCTTCGGCAGCGTCAGCGGCAGCATCAATCTGGTCCCGAAGCGCGCCGGCAACGACCCACTCAACCGCGTCACCGCGACCTATGCCACGGGGGCACAGGTCGGGGGCGCCGTCGATTTCGGCCGCCGCTTCGGCGATGACAAGGAATACGGCGTGCGCTTCAATGGCACCTACCGCAACGGCCCGACGGCGGTCGACCGCCAGACACAGGAGCTGGGCGCCACGGTCTTCGGCATGGACTTCAAGGGCGACCGGGCCCGCCTCTCGTTCGATCTGGGTTACCAGACGCAGACCGTGAACTCCCCGCTGCGTCCCACCTACGTCGCCGCGGGAGTCGCGGTGCCGGCGGCGCCGGGCGGTCGGGCCAACTGGTTCCAGCCCTGGACCTACATGCAGACGGACGATCTGTTCGGGGCGGTCCAGGGCGAGTTCGACATCACGCCCGACTGGACGGCCTTCGCGGCCGTCGGCGGCCGCCGTCAGAAATATTCCAGCCTGTCGGGTTTCGCCACGATCACCAATGCCAACGGTAACCTGACCGACGCGCCGTTCAATTTCCCGGGTTGGTCGAACGCGGATACCCAGACGGCGGGTGTGCGCGGGCGAGCGAACACCGGTCCGGTGAGCCACGCCCTGTCCGTCACCGGCACGAGGGTGTACCTCGAGAACGGCTCGCTCTCGCCGGTCCTCATTTCCATCCCGTCGAATCTCTACAATCCCACCTTCGTCGCGAAACCCGTCGTGCCGTTCCTCAATCCGCCGAAGATCGCCGGCACGCAGCTCACGAGCCTTGCCGTGGCCGACGTGGCGTCGGTGTTCGACGAGCGAATCCAGTTCGTCTTCGGCGGCCGCCTGCAGCGCGTCCAGGTCACCAACTTCAGCAACGTGACCGGTGCGATCACGGCATCCTACGATCAGAGCGCCTTCTCGCCGGCGCTCGGCTTCATCGTGAAGCCGTGGGACAACGTGTCGATCTATGGCAACTGGATCGAGGGTCTGCAGCAGGGGCCGACGGCGCCCGCCGGCACGGTCAACGCCGGCCAGATGTTCGCACCGATGAAGACCAAGCAGTACGAGGTCGGCGCCAAGGTCGATTTCGGCAAGTTCGCGACGACGCTCAGCCTGTTCCAGATCGAACAGCCCTCGGGTTTCACCAATCCGTCGACGGCCGTATTCGGGGTCGACGGCATACAGCGGAACCAGGGTATCGAGCTGATGGTCTTCGGCGAGCCGTGGGAAGGCTTCCGGCCGCTGGGCGGCATCACCTTGATGAACGGCAAGCTTCTCAGCACCGCTACGCCCCTCACGCAGGGCAAGACCGCGCCGGGCGTTCCCAACGTCCAGCTCAATCTCGGAGCGGAGTGGGATGCGACCTTCCTCAAGGGGCTGACCTTCTCGGGGCGCGCCATCTACACCAGCGCACAGTATCTCGACCCGACCAACTACCAGAGCATTCCCGGCTGGACGCGCTTCGACGCGGGCGTGCGCTACGCCTTCGAGCGGCCGGGCGGCAAGCCGGTGGCGCTGCGCCTCAACGTCGAGAACCTGTTCGACGCCAACTACTGGGCCTCGGCGACCAGCACCTTCGGGCTGTCGATGGGTGCGCCGCGCACCTTCCTGCTGTCGCTGACGACCGACTTCTGACGGCAGAGCATGGCGCGCGACGACGTCACGAGGCTGCGGCGCTGGGCGCTGGTCCACAAATGGACCAGCCTCGTCTGCACGGCGTTCCTGCTGCTGTTCTGCCTCACCGGCCTGCCGCTGATCTTCGGCGACGAGTTGCGCGAGCTGCTGAGCGACGAGCCGGCTTTCGCCGACCTGCCGGCGGACACGCCGCTCGCCAACCTCGATCGCATCGTCGCGACGGCGAAGCAGAAGCGGCCCGACCACGTCGTCTGGTTCGCTTTCGTCGACGATGACGAGCCCAAGGTCCTGGTCGGCATGCTGCCGTCGCCGACGGCGGATCCCAGGACGGCGCGTCGCCTGCGGTTCGACGCCCGCACGGGCGAGCTGCTGAACGAGATCGAACCTTATGACGTGCGGCCGCTGACCTTCGTCGACCTGATGTTGCGCCTGCATCGCGATCTGTTCGCCGGGCTACCGGGCGAACTGTTCCTGGGTTTCATGGGGCTGGTATTCGTGGTGGCCGTCGTCTCCGGCGGCGTGCTCTACGCGCCCTTCGCCCGACGACAAGGGTTCGGCGCGCTGCGCGGGGTCTCACGCCGCCTGTGGTGGCTCGACCTGCACAATATGCTGGGCGTGGTGACCATCGCCTGGGCATTGGTGGTTGGCGCGACCGGTGTGATGAACGAGCTGTCGCAGCCGCTCTTCGCCGTCTGGCAGCGCACCGACGTGCAGGAAATGCTGAAGCCCTATCGCGGACAGTCGATGCCCGAGGCCGCGTCCTTCTCGTCCGTGCAGGCGGCATTCGACCTCGCGGCCAGGACCCTGCCGGATCGCCATCCGACCAGCGTGGTGTTCCCCAATGGCCGGATCGGCAGTCCGCATCACTACCTGATCTGGACCAGGGGCAATGCCGCGCTCACGGCACGCCTGTTCACGCCCGTGCTGGTCGACGTGGTGAGCGGCAAGCTCACGGCCGTCGTCGAGATGCCGTGGTACCTGCGCACCCTGCAGGTCTCGCGGCCGCTGCATTTCGGCGACTATGGCGGCCTGCCCCTCAAGATCATCTGGGCGCTGCTCGACCTCGTGACCATCGTCGTTCTCGGCAGCGGCCTCTATCTCTGGCTTTCCCGGCGCCGTTCACCCATCGAGCTGCGTCTCAGGGAAGAGGCGGCGACACAGGAGGCCGCGCGTTGACGCGCTGGCACTGGCCGCTCGTGCTGGCGGTGCTGACCTTCATCGGCCTCGTCTCGGCCTTGCTGGGAGAAGGAGGCCCGTTCTGGTTCGTCTCGTGGCTGGCGCTTTCGGTGCCGCTTCTGGTCATCGCGCTGGCCGTCGTCCGGTCCTTGTTCAGACGTCCGGGCTGAGCTCAGCCCGGCAACAGACGGCCCCTGATCCGGCCGGTGCGCTCGCGCAGGCGGCGGCGCAGGCCGCGCAGCAGGCCGCCGTTCGACATCGCCTCGAACACGTCGTCGGGCCCTTCGGGGTCGAGTACTTGGTTGTCGGCCAGCCACTTCTCGACCTCCTCGAGGTCGGGCACTTCATAGGGACGTAGCGATCGTCCCTCGCCGCGCAGCGCCTCGACGGCTTCGATCAGCGAGCCCTTCGCCTCGATCGCCGCGGCGACCTTGTCGGCGGGGACGCCCAGATGCTCGGCGAGCAGGCTGTCGCGCAGGGCGCGGATCTCGTCCGCGGCGCCTTCGTTGCCGGGATGCGCCGCATCGATGGTGACGTCGCACTCGGTATCGAGGCGCATCGAGCGGTTGTTCATGTTGGACGAGCCGACATGCAGCACCTCGTCGTCGACGATCGTCATCTTGGCGTGCACGTAGATCGGCTCGCCCTGCGCGGTGAACGGATGATAGATCCGCAGGCGCCCGTGGCTGTCGAGATGGTGCAGCGCCTCGTAAAGGCGGGCGCGCGCCGTGTCCATCGCGACCGGCTCCAGCCAGCCCTGCGACTTGAAGGGATTGACCAGGACGATCTCCGGCCCGTCCGGCTCCTCCAGCCGGTGCGCGATCGCCTCGGCGATGCGGCGCGATGCGAAGTACTGGCTCTCGGCGTAGATGTAGCGGCGGGCCCGTGCGATCAGCGCGAGATACGTCGCTTCGATCTCGCGCACCGGCGCCGCGCCGTCGCCCTCCGGTCGCGACCTGCAGATCGCCACCGCGATGTCGCGGAACTGCGCGTCGAGCCCATCGGGCCAGCAGTCGCAGGCGCCTTCGACGGGGGCCAGCACCGCGCCGCCGGCCGCCTGCCAGCGCTGCCGCGCGAGTTCGCCCAGCGCCGCCGCCACCGGGCCTTCGAGGATGGTGGTCGCGTCGTGCCAGGGCGCGTAGGGGCTGCCGTCCGGGCCAATGCGGCGCGGGTCGTGGTCGCGATGCTCCGGCGTGTCCCAGCGGTTGCTGGTCATGTCGATACCGCCGCAGAAGGCCACGCAGTCGTCGATCACGACGATCTTGTGATGATGCGAGGCGCCCAGCGTCGCCGCACTGTCGAGACGCGTGTGGATGCGCCGGTGCGCCATCCAGCGCATCAGGGTGAAGATCGTGGTCCCACGGAATAGGGTGCGCACCGCGCCGATGTTCCAGCGCAGCAGGAACACCTCGAGCTCGGGATTGCGCTTCACCAGCCACAGTACGAATTCGCCCAGGGTGCGCGGCTCGCCCGGCAGCCGCTCCTCGGAAAGCTCGATGCGGGCATCGAAGTCCCAGCCGATCAGCATGATGCGCTTGCGGGCCTTCAGCATCGCCCTGCGGCCGACCTCGAAATAGGCCTTCGCATCGACGATCAGGCCCGCCCGGGTCGCTTTCTCGCGCCGCCAGAACAGCGCGGTGTTGGTGCTTTCGGTGTCCGGCATGGAGCCACGGTAGCGCATCTGGCGGTCGTTGGGATGACGACGGGCCTGCGGTGCCGGCGGGGACATGTTGACGGGGCTCTCCCGGGGGCCCCGACGCCGGGGCCGTGGTATCTGGAGGCATGGCAACGACGGGATTGTGCGAAAAGTTCCCGGACGTCCCTGCTGCCCGTCTTCATCGAGAACATGACCTGCCTGCGCATCGCCTGCTCAGCGCAGGAGCCGATTGCGGGGCGGGGATGTGGCCGATACATTTCAGCGCTTGCCGCTCCACCGGGAGGTGTCGCGTGTCCGCGAGAACCATCCTCGTCACGATCGGGCTTTCGGCCTGGCTGCTCGCCTCGGCCGTGGTCTTCCTCATCGTTTCCTATACGACCTTCTTCGGCATCGCCGTGATCGGCCTCGCCATCTGCTATGTCAGCACCCGGTTCGAGCTCGACGAGGACACGAGCTTCCTCGCGACACGACTGCAGGGCGGGCGGGATCTCCCGGAGGAGCAGCGCCTCGCCGCACGCCACGAGCAATCGCTCGCGAACCAGTCGGCGCGCTTCTTCAAGCTCTTCGGCCTGGGCCTCGCGGTCATCGGCCTGTGCGGCGGGCTGTACTACCAGCTCTGAGGCAATGCTGAAGACTGCTCTCAATGTCCCAGAGCTTCAGCCGTGGTATCTGGAAGCATGACAGCGGCCGAATTGCGGGAAAAGTTCCAGGGGCTCTATTTCGGCGACGACCGGCGGGCCCGGCGGTTCCGCTACGGGCTGGTCGGCTTCGACCTGGCCACCATCGGGCTCTTCTTCGTCGCGCCGTTCGGCGGGCACCAGACCTGGATGATCGCCCTCGACCTCGCGCTCGGCATCCTGCTGTCGGCCGAGTTCGCGGTGCGACTCTGGGTGCAACGCCGGCCGCTGCGGCATCTCTTCAGCCTGTCCTCGGCGGCGGACCTGGTCGTGATCCTGTCGCTGCTGCTGCCGGTCTTCATCGACAACCTGGCGTTCCTGCGCATCGCCCGGGCGCTGCGCCTGCTGCGCTCCTACCACCTGCTGCGCGACCTGCGGCGCGATTCCGAGTGGTTCCGGCGCAACGAGGACATCATCCAGCGCACGGTCAATCTCGGCGTCTTCATCTTTATCGTGACGTCGGTGGTCTACGTCACCCAGCACAACATCAACCCTCATATCGCGACCTACATCGACGCGCTCTACTTCACCATCACGACCCTCACGACCACGGGCTTCGGCGACATCACCCTGAGCGGCCCCGGCGGCCGGCTGCTCGCCGTGATCATCATGATCGTGGGCGTCAGCCTCTTCCTGCGCCTGCTGCAGGCCATCTTCCGGCCCAACAAGGTGCGCTTCGAATGCCCGTCCTGCGCGCTGCTGGTGCACGACATCGACGCGGTCCACTGCAAGCATTGCGGCATCGTCCTGCAGATCCCGAACGAGGGAATTTAGCGCGACGGCTTGCTAGAGCGCCGGCCCCGCGAGGATGCTCCGCGCCTCCGCCGCGATCGTCTCGGCGATGGTGGCGTAGCTGTCTGAATAGGCCGAGCCGTCGCGCCAGACCGCGGCGAGGGAGCGGCTGGCGGTCCAGCCGGCCATCGGGAGGCGGGTGACCATGTCGGTGCCGCCGACCTCCGACCGCAGATAGAGTTCCGGCAGGATCGCGAAGCCCAGGCCCGAGCCGCACATCTGGCGCAGGCTGTCGAGACTGGTGCCCTCGTAATCCTCGAGCAGCGTCGCCTTGAGGTCCTCGCAGATCTTGCGGGCCTGGCGGTGGGCATGGTGGCGGCGGTCGAGGCTGAGGAACCCGATCCCCGCCAGGTCGCCGCGGCGCACCTTCGCAGCCCGGCCCAGCGGATGCTCGGGCGGGCAGACGATGTGCAGCGGCTCCCTGAACAGAGGCTCGATATGCAGGTCGCTGCCGGAGACGGGCAGGGGCGACAGCACCATGTCGAGCTCGCCGCGCGCCAGCTCGCGCGCCTGCTCGTCGGGGATGCCCTCGCGGATGTAGAGCCGCAGGTCGGGGAAGCGGCGGTGCAGCGAGGCCACGATGCGCGGCATCAGGTAGGGGCCGAGGGTCGGCGTGACGCCGAAGCGGATCGTGCCGGCGATGCCGGCCCGCGAGCGCCGCACCATCTCCTCTGCATCCTTCACGTCGAGCAGGATGCGGCGGGCGCGTGTCACCAGGTCCCGGCCGATCGGCGTGAGTTGGACCGGGCTCTCGTTGCGCTCGACCAGGGTGACGCCCAACCGCGCCTCCAGCGCCCTGAGCTGTTGGCTCAGGGTCGGCTGGGCGATGTGCACGGCATCCGCGGCCCGCCGGAAACTGCGGCTGTCGGCGAGGGCTACGAGATAGGAGAGCTGGCGCAGCGTGGTCATGCGGGGTGATAGTCAATGACTATCAACTGTGGCCCACTCTTTCTATTTCGGCAATCGCCTGCGGCAACCCATCTTCGCCCTCTCGACCACAGAGGACGAACGAGCATGCGCCGCCACACAAGCCAGGCCCCCGAATGACCGAGCTCCTGGTCCAGCCGTTCCTCGGCACGCCGGTGTGGTTCTGGCTCACCTTCATCACGCTGGTGGTGGCGCTGACCGCCTTCGACCTCGGCCTCCTGCACAAGGAGGACCGGGTGATGGGCATTGCCGAATCGCTGAAGCTCTCGGCCTTCTACATCTCGATCGCGCTGGCCTTCGGCGCCTGGGTCTGGGTCGAGAAGGGCGCCGAACTCGGCATGCAGTACTTCACCGGCTTCTTCATCGAGAAGGCGCTGTCGATCGACAACATCTTCGTCATCAGCCTGATCTTCACCTTCTTCGCCATCCCGGCGAAGTACCAGTACCGCGCGCTGCTGTGGGGCATCATCGGCGTCATCGTGCTGCGCGGCCTGATGATCGCGGCCGGTGCGGCGCTGGTGAGCGAGGCCCACTGGGTGCTCTACCTGTTCGCCGCCTTCCTGATCGTGACCGGCGTGAAGATGTTCTTCACCAACGACCAGGAGCCGGACCTCGCGAACAACGCCGCCATCCGCTGGATCTCGAAGCGCATGCGGGTGACCAAGGAGCTGCACGGCGACCGCTTCTTCGTCTTCCGCGCCGACGAGCGCACCGGCCGCAGGGCGCTGGCCGCGACGCCGCTGTTCCTCGCCCTGGTGGTGATCAACCTCGCGGACCTGGTGTTCGCGGTCGACTCGGTGCCGGCGATCTTCGCCATCACCACCGACACGTTCGTGGTCTACACCTCGAACATCATGGCGGTGCTGGGCTTGCGCGCCCTCTACTTCGCCCTCTCGGCCATGATCGACCGCTTCCACTACCTGAAGCACGCGCTCGCCGCGGTGTTGGTCTTCATCGGCTCCAAGATCTTCGTCTCGGACTTCCTCCTGGGCGACGCGAAGTTCCCGCCCGTCGCCAGCCTCGCCGTCACCTTCGGCCTGATCGCCACCGGCATCGCCTGGTCCCTGTGGAAGACGCGGGAGGGGGCGATGCACAGGTGAGGGGTGGACCTCAAAGTGTTGGTCCGGCTAACCATCCACGTCAGCCGCACCCGCCGCATCGCCGACCGTCCGAATGCACCGCGTGCGCGCTTCGCCTTCACGACGCCGTTCATTGCAAGCATTGCGGGCTAGTGCTGCACGTTCTGGATGATGGGATCATTTGAGCAGGGTGGAGGGGGGTGAATCAGCATCGTGCGCTTCGGGTCGGTCGTGTCCCCGGTGGTGGTGTAGGAGGCCGATGATCGGCCCGCCTGAGCGACCGCCACGAGTCAGGCGATGGCGGGCCGGTCAGCGGCCAGCGCGGTGATCCCGGGTAGGGTTGGGT
>NZ_SCUT01000050.1 GCF_004297265.1 Reyranella sp. | reverse complement strand
GGGGGGGGATCGCTTGCGAGTATGCGACCTAGTATCTGCTACCGATTTGCTGCGGTCCGGGCCACGATGGCGATTGCGAATCTGAGACCAAAGTGTCTCGACCAAATCTACCTGCTTTGTCGCAAGGCACACCTGCTTGCTGGCTGGGGGCAGGCTATGCGCTAATGGTCTCGCCTACGTGTCAGTACCCTGTAGTTGGATAGTCGCTACTCCCCATTTGCTGGACGGCGTTCCAGTGTGATCGGTAGGCCTAAGCAACCGAAGCTCGTCATCTGCGAGTATGTTACTTGCCAACTCCAGCATACGACGATTCGGACGAAAGTAAGTCTTTGCGTCTAGAAGACGTGCAAACAGGTCTCGTCTACCAATTGCAGCAGCTGCAATGAGCGCTGCCGATGGTGAGCGGGATGCGCCTGCGCGGCAATGAATCAGCATGGAGCTATGGCCACCCCACTCCTTGGCGAAATCGATTAGAGATCGAATTTGCTGTGGAGTAGGGCCGGCTGCATACCTTGTTGACAGGTAGGTGTCATCGAAGCTGAGCCGCAACACCTTCGGATCTTCCAAGAGAGGCCATGGCAGGCGATCGGTGCTGCCTAAGATTGAGATCACATGAGTGGGATTGTATTTGGACACCGCCAGCTTGACCCACTGATAGGGCGAAATGACGATAGCCGGGGAAAACTTGGGTGCGCTCCAGGGGGTGTTCATTAGTGCGCCCGCCGGAGTTGAGCGTCGCCACCCCAAGACTCGATTTCGCATAGATAATCGGACGGGAACTCCCAGCGGCCGGCGGCTCGCAAGATGAACTCGAGCGCCCGCTTCTCAAGATATCCTGTTCCCTGGTCCCTAGTTGCCAAGAACTCTGAAATGCAGAGCTGGCCCTGCAACGTGCGGGCAAACGCACCAATACGATCATAGAGGCGCGGGACCGATAGGCGTAAGTCTAGCGCATACACGCTAACGTCAGGTACCTGCCAAATGACACCATACGTCCGGTGCCCGGCTCTGGGCCGCAGCGTGAGGCATCCTTGTGCATCGACGGCAAAGCGTCGATTATCATAGTAGGCGATGCCGACAAAACTGGCGTTTGGGCAGAATGAACGAACAATTCGTTCGTTCAGAAAAAACCCGTAGGCGAAAAGATGCCGATGCCCCAAATTGGGTTTCACAAGCACCTTGGATATTGCAACCGCATCCTCCAATCCCGCCTCCAAACTCTTCGAAATAGCGGAATCTCTGAAAACGACGCGTCCAGATCACCAAAAGGCCGGAGCGCGGGGTAGAAAAGATACCCACTTCCAATCCTCTCGGGGACGCCATCCTCTCGTATCTCCATGTCAGGCAAGGAGAAGCAGCCAGCCTGCCGCGATCAGCATGCTGATCAGCGACACCGGCACGCCGGCGCGGGAGAACTCCGCCAGGGAGACCGGCGCGCCGCGCTTGGCCGCCTGCTCCACGACGATGATCCCCGCCAGGCTGCCGAACACCACGACGTTGCTCGCCAGCGCGGTGCCCAGCGCCATCGCGGCACCGGTCTGCTCGGGGTTGCCGCCCTGGATGTAGGGCATGAGGAGCAGGACCGCGGGATTGTTGCCGACGATGTCGCTCACCACCCCGCTCCCGACCAGCAGGGCCACCGGGTGCCTGAGGTCGAGACCCCATTGCGTGAGGTCGGCGATCATCCGCTGCGGAATGCCGGTGCCGGCGAACGCGGCATTGACCACGAACAGCCCGCCCAGAAGGATGAACAGGTCGCCGTCGACATGCTTCATGACGTCGGCCGAGGCGATGCGGCGGTTCAGCAGCAGGACCGCACCGGCGGCGAGCGCGATCAGCTCGCGCGGCCAGTCGGTCAGGCAGAAGGCGGCCACGACCAGCGCGGTCACGATGGCGGCCTTGGCGATCTCGATCCGGTCGAGCGGCGGCTCTGTGGGCACCTGCGGCGGCTGAGCGGCGACAGGCGCGGCAGCGGCCTGCGCGAGCGTCCAGCGTCCGCGGTACAGCGCCACGAGCACGCCCCAGATCGCGACCAGCGACAGGAGCGACGGCAGCAGGGCCGCGCGCATCAGCCCGATGAAGCTGAGGTCCAGCCCCTGGGCGATGATCATGTTCTGCGGGCTGCCGATGATGGTGCCGGCCGATCCCGCATTGGCTGCGAATGCGAAGCCGAGCAGGAAAGGCGTGGTGTTGAGGCCGCGTGCCAGGCAGAGCTGCACCAGCAGCGGGACCATGGCGACCACGACGACGTCGTTGGTCAGGATCGAGGACAGCACGCCCGAGGTGGCGATCATCACGGCGAGCAGCTTCGCCGGCCCGACCTCGAGCGCGGTGGCGCGGGCGGCGAGCCAGCCATAGAAGCCGGAGACGGAGAATGCGCCTGACACGATCATCAGGCCGAACAGCAGCGCCATGGTCGGAAAGCTGACCGACGCCCAGGCGGCGTCCACGCCGATCTTCCCGAACACCAGCATCGCGATGGCGCCGAGCAGGGCCGCGCCCGTGCGGTCGACGCGAAAGCCCGGGAGTCGCCCCAGCGCCATCGCGACGTAGGTCGCGAGGAAGATCGCGACGGTCAGGGCCATGTTGCCGGCGGTTCGTTCAGGTCGGCTCTCATTCCTTCGATGCCTTGTGGTAGGCCTTGCGGATCTGGTCGAGGTCGACGGTGGGCTTCGGCATCTGCAGTTTCATCCCTTCCATTGCCTCGCAGATGATCTGCGAGACCGCGAGATTGCGGAACCACTTGTGGTTTGACGGGATGACGTACCACGGCGCCCTGTCCGTCGAGCAGCGCTCCAGCATATCCTCATAGGCCTTGACGTAGTCGTCCCAGTATTCGCGTTCCTTGTAGTCGCTGTCGCTGATCTTCCAGCGGCGCGCCGGATCGTCCAGCCGCTGCTTGAAGCGTTCGAGCTGCTCTTCCTTCGATATCCAGAGGAAGAACTTCAGGATCGTCGTGCCGCTGTCGGCCAGCAGCTTCTCGAAGGCGTTGATGTGGTCGTAGCGGAGAGACCATGTCTCCTTCGGTGCGAGGTCGTGCACGCGCACCACCAGCACGTCCTCGTAGTGCGAGCGGTTGAAGATCGCCACCTGGCCGAGTTCCGGCGCATGCCGGTGGACGCGCCACAGGAAGTCGTGGCCGCGTTCCTCGGCCGTGGGCTGCTTGAAGCCCGTGACGGCGCAGCCTTGGGGGTTCATGGCGCCGATGACGTGCCGGCATACCCCATCCTTGCCCGCAGCATCGATGCCCTGAAGCACGATGAGCAGGGAATGGGCGCGCTCGGCATAGAGCGTGTATTGCAGCCTCCCGAGCTTCTCGAGATAGGCGGCGGTCTCCGGCGCCGCCGCATCGCTGGATTCGTGCCTGCCGTGGAAGCCGGGATCGATGTCCTTGAGTTTGACCTTGTGTCCCGGCGCCACGATCAGCTCGCGTGCGTAGTTCATCGCGGCTCTCCCTTTCAACTCATGGGTTTCGGGCGCAGGGGCACGTGGCTCTGCAGCGATTGCGTCACGATCGACGCACTGCGCAGGCGCCCCGCCGTGCGATTGTCGATCGTCCGCTCCGTCGCGAGGCGCACGGCACCGAGCACGACCATCCAGGTGAGATTGTAGGCCCATACCGCCGCGATCGTCCCCCAGGAGATCGCCGGCACCAGCCAGCCGAAGCCGCACATCAGGGCGGCCACGACCTGCGTGGCCGCAATGGCCGCGAACAGCGGCGCCGCCGGGAAGGGCGGCAGGAAGAACCAGCGTTCCGTGCGGGTGACGAACAGCAGGAGATGCCCGCCGACCACGAGCTGCAGGAACACCGCGGTCTGCAGATGGGCGCGGTCGTCGAGTGCGAACCAGGCGTTCCATGCCGGGTTGGACAGCACCTCCATGCCGATCAGCAGCAGGCCGAAGGCCTGGGCCACGGAGAACAGGCCTAGCACCGCAGACACCGAAAGCAGGCGCGTCATCCGCCACCGGATCGGACGCTCGGACACCGGCGTGTTGTCGTAGGCGATGGTCATGATCGGAATATCGTCGAGCAGCGACATGATGACGATCATGACGGCCGTCAGCGGCTGGAAGCCCAGCGTGATGGACGACAGCACCACCAGGAACATGATCGTCATGGTGAGCGCGACGCGGTAGATCGTGTAGCTGGTGATGCGGCCGAAGATGCGACGCGCCTCGTCGATGGCGCTGTTGATCACCGAAAGACCCGGCGAGGTCAGGATCAGCGCGGCCGCACCGCGGGCGGCGTCGGTGGCGCCGGAGACCGCGGTGCCGCAGTCGGCCTGCTTCAGGGCCGGCGCGTCGTTCACGCCGTCGCCGGTCATCGCCACCAGGTGGCCGCGGCCCTGCAGGGCCTTGACGATGGCGTACTTGTGCTCCGGGAAGACCCTCGCGAACCCGTCCGCCGCCTCGATCGCATCGACGATGTGCGGCGGCACGTTGTTGGGGTCCATGTCCTTCGGGAAGGCGTCGGCCGCGGCGATGATGTTGGTGCCGAGCCCGAGCTGCCGCGCGGTCTCGCGGGCGATCGCGGTATCGTCGCCGGTGATCATCTTGACGGTCACGCCCTTGGCGCGCGCGAGGTCGATGGTCGTCTTCGAATCGTCGCGCGGCGGATCGAACATCGGCAGGATGCCGAGCAGCTGCCAAGTCGCCCCGGCGTCGTCCGAGCGGGCCACGCCCAGCGCACGGTAGCCCCGCGCGCCCAGCGCCTCGACCGTCTCGTGCACGGTTGCGACGGCCTTTTCGTCGGCCTTGACGAGATCGGCGATCACCTGCGGCGCTCCCTTGGAGACGACGATCTCGCGTCCATCGGGCGCCGTCGCCTGCGCCGAGGTGCGCTTGGTCACGGGATCGAAGGGCGTGAAGCCGGTCTGCTTCCAGGCCTTCAGGGACCCCGGATCCGCCAGTGCCTCGATCACGGCCGTGTCGATGGCGTCGCGGTCCTCGGCCTTCGAGGCCAGCGCGCCGGCGAGCACGACCTCCTGCCCGTCCCGCGCGGCGAACAGGATCGGGTCGCCGAGCTTGAGCTGGTTCTTGGTGAGCGTGCCGGTCTTGTCGGAGCAGAGGATGTCCACCCCGGCCATCTCCTCGATCGCCTCCAGCCGCGACACGATCGCCTTCTGGCGCGACAGCGCGAGCGCCCCCAGGGCCATGGTGACGGAGAAGACCGCGGGCATCGCGACCGGGATGGAGGCCACCAGCAGGACGAGCACGAACTGCAGGATGCGGAGCGCATCGCCGGTGCTCCAGGAGTCGACCACGACGATGTCGTGATAGACGCGAAAGGCGACCATCACGGCGGCCAGCACCAGCGCCAGCACGATCAGGAAGTTGCCGATCTGGAACATGGCCTTCTGCGCGTGGCTCGCCGCGCCGGCGCCGGCCACCAGCTTGGCGGTGCGGCCGAAGAAGGTGTGGGAGCCGGTGGCGATGACCACGCCCTCCATCTCGCCCTGCTTCACGACGCTGCCCGAATAGGCTTCGTCGCCGATCTTCCTGGCCACAGGCAGCGATTCGCCGGTGAGGGCGGACTGGTCGATCGCCGCGTAGTCACCGCCGACGAGGCGCAGGTCGGCGGGCACGATCTCGCCCAGGCGGATCTTCACGATGTCGCCCGGCACCAATGTCGAGGCGGCGATGTGGCCCCACGTTCCGTCGCGTCGCGCCGTGGCCATCGGCGCCAGTCCCTTCCTGAGGGCCGCCAGCGCGTTCGAGGCCTTCAGGTCCTGCCACAGGTCGAGGGCGGCGTTGAACAGCAGCAGCGCGGCGATGATGGCGAAGTCTTCCCAGTGGCCGAGGAACGCCGAAATGGCCGCCGCCGCTTCGATGAGATAGGCGATCGGTCCCATGAAGCAGCCCAGGACCTTCGCCGCGAGGCTCTTCTCCTTCTCGACGATGGCGTTGGGACCGTACTGGCCGAGGCGACGGTCGGCCTCCGCTGCCGACAGACCTGTCCCGGGAACCGTGTCCAGGGCGGCGAGCACGCGCTCGATGGGAACCTTCTCGAGATCGGCCACGGCCGCGGCGTCCTTGCCGGGCTGGCCGGTCGTTGCGGCTGTGTCCATGGCGGTCGCCCCCCGCTGTCGCTGTCCGCCATCGCCGGCCGAGAGCGCGGGCGGCAATGGTCGTCCGATCTTACTTATTGGAATGGCGAGGGGTGACTATGATCTGGATCAAGGAACCGGCGGCTCATTTCCCGCCGCCCGGGAGCATGCGCGCAAGCGTGCGGTCGTGCAGCACCCAATGGTGGATGAGAGCTGCGGCGGCATGCAGGGCGGCGAGGATCACCAGCGCGTTGGCCAGGACCTCGTGCACTTCCTTGATCAAGCGCGCGAACGCGCGGTCAGCGGTCCACGGCGAGGTGATTTCGGCAAAGCCGAACAAGGGCAGGGGCGCACCGCGTGCGAACTGTACCGCGATGCCGATCACCAGCACCGCCAGCAGCAGCCCATACAGCGTGTAGTGCGCAAGCCGGCTGGCGCGATCGCCCCATGGGCCGAGTCTGGTGGGTTCGGGGGGGAGTGGCGGCGGATCGATCGCGCGCCACGGCATGCGCAGGGCGAGCACCATCAGGATCACGAGCCCGGCGGCGATGTGGATGGCCAGCCCGATCGCGCGGGGTTCGCCTTTCGGCACGGCGTCCCCGAACGTGCCCACCAACCAGGCGATCAGTACAAGGAGGACCGTGATCCAATGAAGGGACCGGGAAACGACGCCGTAGCCGCTGGCCGAATTGCGCAATTGCATTGAGGGCCTCCTTCGGAGTCTTCGATGCGGCTGGATGTCATTGATTTGAGTCAAGGTCGGATCGATGCGCGCGAGCGTGGGTGCCGTGTCGACACCGGCCGGCTCTTGATTTGTCTCAATGCCCGTCGTTCGCTGCTCGTTAGAGTGACTCTCGCAACTGCAGGAGGCGGTGGATGGAGATGGTGCGAAAAGACGAAAGCGCTTCCGTCGCCACCACGCCGGCCGAGCGCGATTCCTATGTCGTCACGGCCCTGTCGGATATCACCGATCGCGCGCTCCATGCGGGGATGGCGCGGTTCACCATGGGCCTTTCGCCAGCGGCGATCGCGGCGGCCTATCTCGACTGGCTGGCGCATCTGATGGCGGCGCCCGGCAAGCGCCTGCAGCTGATCGACAAGATGGCGCGCAAGTCGATGCGCTTCGCCGACTTCGCCGGGCAACAGGTGCAACGCCCCGGCAAGGCTCCCCTGGCGATCGAGCCGCTGCCCCAGGACCGGCGCTTTGCCGGAGCGGCCTGGCAGCACCCGCCCTTCAATCTCTTCTACCAGGGGTTCCTGCTGCAGCAGCAATGGTGGCACAATGCGACGTCCGACGTCCGCGGCGTGACGCGTCATCACGAGGACATCGTCAGGTTCGCGTGCCGGCAGATGCTCGACGTCTTCGCGCCGTCGAATTTCCTGCCGACGAACCCCGAACTCCAGCAGCGCACCCTCGAGACCGGCGGGCAGAACTTCGTCGCCGGACTGCAGCACCTGTTCGAAGATTGGCAGCGAGCCGTCAGCGGCAAGAAGCCGGTGGCCGCCGAAGCCTACCAGGTCGGGCGCACCGTCGCGGCGACTCCGGGCAAGGTGGTCTATCGCAACCGGCTCATCGAATTGCTGCAATACGAGCCCGCGACCCGCCAAGTCCATGCCGAGCCGGTGCTGATCGTGCCGGCATGGATCATGAAGTACTACATTCTCGACCTGTCGGCGCAGAACTCGCTGGTTAGATACCTGACGGCGCAGGGTTTCACCGTGTTCATGATCTCGTGGAAGAACCCGTCCGCCGAGGACCGTGACCTGGGCCTGGACGACTATCGTCGCCTCGGTGTCATGGCCGCTCTCGATGCCATTGCAAACATCGTCCCCGGGCGTCAGGTGCATGCGCTGGGCTACTGCCTGGGCGGCACGCTGCTGGCGATCGCCGCCGCCGCGATGGCACGGGACGGTGACTCACGGCTCAAGTCGATGGTGCTGATGGCGGCGCAGACCGATTTCAGCGAAGCCGGCGAGCTCATGCTGTTCATCGACGACAGCCAGATCGCGTTCCTCGAGGACATGATGTGGGAGCAGGGGTTCCTGGATGCCAAGCAGATGGCGGGCGCCTTCCAGTTGCTGCGCTCCAACGATCTGATCTGGTCCGTGGTCCTGCACCGCTACCTGATGGGAACACGGGAGCCGATGAGCGACCTCATGGCCTGGAACGCCGATTCCACACGTCTGCCCTATCGAATGCATTCGGAATATCTGCGCGGCCTGTTCCTCGGCAACGACCTGGCGGAGGGACGCTACCAGGTCGAGGGCCGGCCGATCGCCCTGACCGACATCCGCGTTCCGATCTTCGCCGTCGGAACCACATGGGATCACGTGGCGCCCTGGCGGTCGACCTACAAGATCCATCTACTGGCGGACACCGAGGTCACCTACGTTCTGACGAATGGCGGGCACAATGCCGGCATCGTGTCGGAACCGGGCCGCGACGGCCGCCATCACCAGGTCATGACCAAGAAGGCCGAGGATCGCTATGTCGATCCCGATACCTGGCTGGCCATCGCGCCGCAGCAGGAGGGCTCGTGGTGGCCCACGCTCGCCGCATGGCTCACGTCGCGTTCGGAGGGCGGTCATCTCCCGCCGCAGATGGGCAATCCAGCCGCCGGCCTGACGCCGCTTTGCGATGCGCCGGGCACCTATGTGCTTCAGGAGTGATGTTGCCCGAGTGCAACGTCAGCGCCAGAACAGCGCCAGCAGGATGATGATCGGAATCGGAACGCCGATCAGCCAGAGCAGAATTGAACGGCCCATGGGAATCTCCTTTGTGTCAAGGCGATTGCAAACGGGGCGCTGGTCTTGAAGGTTGCGTCGGTCCGTGCAACTTGGATGATGCAGATGCGTTCACGCAAGGCTGACTGGAGTAGCGTTCCTTGGCTCTTCTCGACGGCCGCACGATCCTCATCGTGGAGAACGATCCGGCCATTGCGCTGGATCTGAAGGCGAGCCTCTTCGCGGCGGGGGCCACTCCGGTCGGACCGGCCAACAGCGTCGAGGGCGCCTTCGCGTTGATCGCCGATCATGCGATCGACGCCGCCATCCTCGACATCCGCCTCCACAAGGACGAGCTGGTATTTCCGGTCGCCGACACATTGCAGGCGTTGCGCGTGCCTTATGTCTTCGCCAGCGGCCGGTCGACCGCCCTGATGCCGTTGCGCCATGGCGACAAGCCGTTCTTCGACAAGCCGTTCCGCCCCGAGCAGATCATCGAAGCACTGGCGAAAATGCTGGCCGAACAGAGCACCGACTAGAGTCTTTCCGATCGAAGCAGAGTCATCTTCCCCCCCCATTCAAATGGGGAGGTGGCGGCGTAATCGCCGACGAAGGGGCCATAGGCTTCCTTTGGCCGTTCCTCCTTCAGCTCTTCCGGACATGGCCAAGGCAATGTCCTGCCGCTTCCCGGGCTGAGCTTCGCTCAGCCCATGACCCCATCGCCCCGTATGACGGGGCACTTCCCCATTTGAATGGGGAAGCAATTGAGGCGCGATGGCTCAATGTATGTCGGAAGGACGCTGGAGCGTTTCGAAGCTCGAGCGAATCGAATCGGATTGCGGAGAGAATGCCCCGGTCGAAGTCGCCCCGAAGACGTGACCGATTCCGCTCTGGATGAGCTTCCCGTCGCGTCGTTCGACCAGCAAGGCATCGAGGCCGTACCTCTCCGCAAGTGCCTTGCCGTCTGTCGGCCCGAGCACCAAGAGCGCGGTCGACCATGCGTCGGCATCCATGCAACTCGACGCAACGACCGAAACCGAAGCGACAGCATTGTCGACCGGACCGCCCCGCGATCGGTCCATCGTGTGGGACAGCCGCGTTCCTCCGACTTCGATCCAGTGACGGTAATCGCCCGAGGTGGCGACGGCGGCATCGCGCAACTCGATCATGCCGAGCGGACTGCGAAGCTCGTAGTCCGGCTTCTCCACGGCGATGCGCCACGGCGTTCCGTCCGGCTTCGTGCCGCTTGCCGCGAGTTCACCATCCAGTGCGACCAGCACGTCGGAGATGCCAAACGCCTTCACGGTGCGCATCATCTCATCCACGGCAAATCCCTTGGCGATACCCGAAAGGTCGAGGTCGAATGGCGCGTGCTTGCGAACCCGTGCGCCCGGCGCATCCAACTCCAGCACCGTATGGGTCGGCGGCAGCCGTTGGTGAAGGGCGGCCCGGATCGCGTCCCGGTCGGGCACCGTGCCGGCGCCTCCGAAGCCCCAGGCATTGACCAGGCGCCCTACACCGATGTCGAACGCGCCTCCGGACAGGCGCCCGATCTCCAGCCCTTTGGCCAGGACCTGCATGAGTTCCCCTGGCAACGACACCCAGGTACCGGGAGAGGCGGCATTGAGGCGCATCAGGTCGCTGTCCGGCTTCCAGGTGGACATCTGGCGGTCGACGCGATCGACGGCGTTCGCCAGGGCGATGTCCAGAGCGGGTATGTCGGTCGCGGGTGAGGCGTGGAGGAGCGCCGACCACCGCGTTCCCATGGTTGCGCCGTTCAAGGCGTGGCGACGAAGGCTAGTAGACATCTTCGAGGTATCTCCCGTCGCGCTTGAGAAGGGCGGGCGTGAGGCCGGCGGGAACGAGCAGTTCGTCCAGCGTTTCCTTCACGCCGGCAGCCATCTCGCGTCCGCCGCAAACCAGGACCTGGGCGCCTGCGCCGATGAGGGTGCGCAAGCGCTCGGCATCCGCGCGGAGGCGATCCTGCACATAGCCGCCACCGCTCACGCGCGAGAACACGGTCGACAGGCTCGTCAGCCGCCGGTCGTCCAGCCACCCCTGGATCTCGCGCCGGTAGAGGAAGTCCGATTCCGGATCGCGCCCGCCGAAATAGAGGTGCAGGGGCCGTCGTCCGCGATTGGCCCGAATGAATCCCGCCAGGGGCCCAATACCCGTGCCCGCGCCGATCAGGATGACAGGCTTGCGGCCCGGCGCCGGATGGAAGGACGGGTTGGGCTTCACGAAAGCCTCGATGAGGTCGCCCGGGCGCAAGCCATGGAGCAGGCCCGAGCAGAGGCCGCCGGGATGTTTGCGCACGCAGATCTCGACGAAGCCATCGTGGGTCGAGCTGGCCAGGGAATAGTAACGCGGCAGGGTGTCGCCCGGCGGTACGACAGCCAGCAGGTCGCCGGCCGAGAACAGCGGCCAGCCGAGGCCGGCAAGACGCGCGAGCGTGCTGCTTCGGGGCAAGGCGAAGCGCAGTACGCAGGTGGGCGCCTGTACCTCCGTGCCGTAGTCGATGCGCTCGACGAGCGTCAGCGCCTGGGTACGCGGCCGCTCCGGCACATGCGCCAGCACCAGGTCCTCGCCCAGGACGGCCGACAGGGACTTGCCCCAGCGCGCGAATTCCTGCGGGGACTGACGGTCGATCGTCTCCAGCGGGAGCAACGGCGTCCAGCCTCTGCGCGTCAATGCAGCATCCACATCGCGTGCAAACCGGCAGAACTGTGGGAACTGGCGATCGCCGAAGCCCAGGACGGCGAACGGGAAGGGCGGTGGCGCCCCGATCCCGTCGAGGCGTTCGAGGAATGCGCCCGCGCTCGCCGGGGCCCTGCCGTCGCCATGGGTTGCCGTCAGCAGGAACATGCGCTGCGCCGCCGGATAGGAGGACGCGACGCGGCCCATCGCGACGGTGTGGACCTTGTGGCCCTTGGCCGTCAGGGCCGCATGCAGCGTCCGGGCGAAACCCCAGGTGCTGCCTCCTTCGCTCCCGACCAGGATGACCGTATCGGCAGTCCTGGCGGGAACGTTGGCGGCGATGGGCGCGCGAGCACGCCGCCGCCTCCACCACAGGACGGTGCCGCTCACGCCGAGGGCCGGAACACCGAGGGCACTCAGCCCGAGCAGCACGCCGACCCACCACAATCCCCGGCCGGTATGCATCGTGTAGATGAATTCGTGGATCTGGCGGCCAAGCGTGTGATCCTGCCAGGCCAGCAACGCGCCGCTCGTCGGGTCGATGCAGCCCTCGCCGTCAGCGGTCGTCAGACGGAAGAGATCGGTCGGATCGGCCGGGTTGGGAAACGTCAGTTCGCGAAGCTGGCTGAGATCGATACCGCGCAGCGCATCGATCTCAGCCAGCGGCAGAGCGGGACCGCCCGGCGCCATCGTCGGGAAGGTGGGCGAGGCGGGCGGCGGCGACCGGCCGTCCGGGATCAACCCGAACGTCGTCAATGACAGGAAGAGCGCGGTCAGCGTCGACACGATGAGCCCGGGCGTCGCCAGCCGGCCCAGGTCGGCATGCAGCCGCTCCATGACGCCGCCGCGCGAACGATCGAGAAGGCGCGCCCATCCGCCCATTCGCCGGGCCGTCATCTGCAGGCCGGACAGCGTCAGGACGAGCAATGCCAGCGCGGCCGCGCCGGCGGCGATGCGCCCTCCGTCGCCCAGAAAGAAGGACCGGTGAAGATTGGTCATCCAGCGCTCGAACGCCGAAGGCGCGTAGGTCGAAACCGGTTCGCCACTGGAAGGATCGACGACGGTCGCCGCCGGCCCGTCGGTCCCGGCATGGAACGCAACGACCTTGCCCGAGGGCAGCCGCTTGATCTGCTCCACGCCGGGCAGGGCGCCGGCGGTCCGCGCGGCCAGCTCGGCGACACTGATGCCGTCTGCAGGAGGCGAAACCACTCCGGCACGGTCCAGGGCGGGCATCACCGACAGCACCGAGCCGCTGACGACGAGTGCCATCAGCGGAACGATGACGGAGAGAGCGAGAACCTTGTGAAGCCAGCGCAGCATGACATGCCTCCCGAGCGGCGTGGGCCTACAGGCCGTAGGTGAAGGTCTGGATGTAGCTGCGGCCCGCCACCGGTCGGCCCGCGCCGGCGGCGGTCAATGGAACGACCACTTCGGACGGGCTGTCGCGCATGTCCTCGGCCGCGACGTCGATGTGCAGCTTGTAGCCGGCATCGAACAGCGCATCGGCCAGGTCGACGGCGACCTTCAGCGTGCGGCCGGCACCGACGCTCGCGCCGGTGATGCCGTTGATCCCGGCGACGTTGCCGCGGGATGCGCGATCCCAGCCGCTCAGGTGGCTGTAATACTTCGACTTGGGGCCGGCCACCCACAACGTGCCCTTGTAGGCTCCCGACGCGTCGGTCACGTAGAGCGCGAGATAGGCGCCGTTGCCGCCATAGTTCTTGAGCGTGGTGGTCAGCGTGACGGGCCGCGCCATCGCCAATCCCGGGACGGTCAGGGCGGTCGTCAGGGCGAGGCCGGCAAGAAGTGTCTTCATTCGCATCGTCTCATCTCCAGCGGATCGTGTTGGCGAGCCCACACTGGAGGCAAAGACTGACGCATTGCTGAAGCGCGACGGGACTCTGCTTCAGGTCGCCGTCAGGTTGGAGAATGCAGAACGACCGAATTCAAACGAGGCGTCCTCTACTGAATCTCCGCCTTGGGGGGCGTCGTTCCCTTCAGGAGCTCGTTGGCGGGGGGCGCCGGCGTGCCCGGGAGGGGGTGTTCCGGAACGGCGCTGCGCCGTCCGTCGTCGCCATCGCCGCGTCCGTTCCTGTGCTTCATCCGGACGATGGCGAGCGACCCGGGATCGACCTTCACTGCGATCTCGCGGCCTTCCGCATCAGTTCCCCTGATTTGATAGCAGCCGTCATCGACCTTGAGTCGCCGCACCGTCCAACCCTGGGCCTTCGCCATTTGTTCGACGGCTTCGCGCGGCTGCCACTGGGCCATGGGGACCTTGCAGTCGTCCTCCCTGGCCAGCACCGCCGACGACACCAGCGCGCTCGAAAGAATGGCGGCGATCAATACCGTCCTTTTCACGTTCCGTACTCCCGCCGGTGGTCTCGATGCCTTCTCTTGAGCCGGCTTCCTGACGACAAGCTGAAGGCGCCCCCCGATTTGCTTCAGGTCAATGTCAGCTCGGCGCCTATAGTTCATCCGAGGTCCGGCGGGCGGATCGAGCAACTGACCGGATTGGACCATGCGGGTTCTGCTGATCGAGGACGATACGATTCTTGGCGCGGCCGTGAGCGATCAGATCGTCGCCGAGGGCCACTCGGTGGATTGGGTCACGCGGCTGGATGCGGCGCGGGACCATATCCGCAGCGCTGCCTACGATCTTCTTCTGCTCGACCTGATGCTGCCCGATGGCCGTGGCATTGGCCTGCTTCGCGACCTCCGCGCCAGGGGGAATGTCACGCCGGTCATCATCCTAACCGCGATGGATCAACTGTCCGATCGCGTAGAAGGGCTCAATGCCGGGGCCGACGACTACCTGGTCAAGCCCTTCGACCTTTCCGAGCTGTCGGCCCGGCTGAATGCCGTGGCGCGGCGCTATGCGGGAAACCCCAATCCTCTGGTCCGTATCGGGGACCTCGAGATGGACCTCGCCGCGCGCTCGATCCGCCGGGCGGGACGGACCATCGACCTGACGGCTCGCGAATGGGCGCTGTTCGAGGCCTTCGTGCAGCGCCCCGGCCAGATCCTGTCCAAGGTGCAACTGGAGGAGAGGCTGTATTCCTTCGGGGCGGAAGTGGAGAGCAACACGACCGAGGTGCACGTCAGTCGCCTGCGCAAGAAGCTCGGCCATGGCATCATCGAAACCGTACGCGGCGTCGGCTACCGGCTGGGACGTGCCACGTGACGGTGCCGCGCAGCCTGCAGTGGCGGATTTCGCTGTGGCTGGGGCTTGGCGTTGCGCTCTTGTGGGGCGTTGCCACCGTGGCGACGGCACAGAAAATTCGCCACGAGATGGACGAGGTCTTCGACAGCGCCCTCGAGGAGACCGCCCAGCGTCTTCTCCCGCTCGCCGTGCTCGATGTCCTGAACCGCGAAGAGGGCGACAAGTCCCAGCGTATCGTGACGCTGAGGGAGCACGACGAGTATTTCACCTACGCGGTACGCGATGCGCACGGCGGCATGCTGCTGCGCTCGCATCGCGCCGACGATTCGGTGTTTCCGCCCTTCTCGAAGATGGGGTTCGTCGATACGCCGACCCACAGGGTCTACTTCGACGCCGCGTTGCAAGGCACGATCACGATTGCCGTGGCCGAACCGCTCGCGCATCGGCGCGAAGTCGCGAACGAGGCTCTCCTGGGTCTCGCCTGGCCGCTGGCCCTGCTGATTCCCGCCAGCTTTCTCCTCGTCTGGGGCGTCGTTCGCGTCTCGATGGCGCCGATCCGGAACCTGCGGACCGGAATCGAGGCGCGCGGCAGTGGCGACCTCACACCCATTCCCGCTGCCGGCCTGCCGTCCGAGATCGGCCCGATCGCGGACGCCGTGAACCATCTCCTTCTCAGACTGGGCCGCGCCCTCGATGCCGAACGCAGTTTCACCGCCAATTCGGCGCACGAACTGCGCACGCCCGTTGCCGCCGCCCTGGCACAGACACAACGACTCATCGTCGAAACGAAGGACGCCGTTTCCCGGGAGCGGGCGGAGCAGATCGAGCGGGCGTTGCAGCGGCTTTCGCGGCTGTCGGAGAAGCTGATGCAACTGGCGAGGGCAGAGGGCGGCCACCTCAAGGGCGGGGAAACGACCGACATCGCAAGCGTCGCGAAGATGGTCGTCGACGAGATGGCGCGGAAGCCCGGGATGATCGAACGGATCACCCTGGATGTTCCCGAAGGACCGGTGCAGGCCGGCATCGATGCCGACGCCTTCGCCATCGTGTTGCGCAACCTCGTCGAGAACGGTCTCAAGCACGGCGCTCCCGACAGGCCCGTTGCCGTCGCTCTGTCCGGCGACGGCGTCCTGACCGTTTCTAATGAGGGGCCGCCCGTTCCGCCCGACCTGCTGTTGCGCCTGCTGCAGCCTTTCGAGCGCGGGCGCACCGCCGCCGAGGGTTCCGGTCTCGGCCTCACGATCGTCAACGCCATCGCCACCGGAACCGGCGGTCGGCTGGTCCTGACATCGCCGTTGCCGGGGCGGCAAAGCGGCTTCGAGGCGAGATTCGCGGCCCCGCCTCCTGGCGTGGAAGGGCTCACTGCCGGAAGAGCGAGAGCCGGATGACGATCCCGATCGAAGCGCCGGGAAGAATTAAGCGGACGACCGCGGCGCCACCTAGAACTTGCGGCGTAACGAGAAGAGATCGCCGTCCGGATCGTCGCGGCCGGCGATCGCTGCCGACAGGACCTGCGCCGACAGCATCGAGAAGGTGATGCCGTTCCCGCCGTAGCCGAGCGCGGCGAAGCAGTTCTTCATGCCGGGCACCGCACCGATCGACGGCGATCCGGTGGGCGAGGCGCCGAAGCTTCCGGTCCAGGCATAGTCGGCCTCCGGGCGCGCCCGTGGCAGCAGGCGCACGAGTTTTTCCTGGAGGGTCGCGATCTTCTGCGGGATCAACGCATCGCGCTTCTCTTCGTCGAGGAACGCCTCGTCCTCGCCGCCGCACAGGATGCGGCCCTGCGGTCCGACCCGCAGGTAGAGATAGGGATCGGAAGCCTCGCTGATCATCACCTCGTCCCGCCAGAGGGCCCGCGGTTGCGGCCGCGTCGCGAATGCCCAGGTCGAGGTCACGCGATGTCCTTTGTGCGGAACGCCCTTGGGCATCTCGTAGCCGGTGGCAAAGACGACGGCGCGGGCGCGTAGCGACGGACCGGCGGCGGTATGAACGACGGCGCCGGAGGCAAGCGGCTCGATTTCGGTCGCTTCCACCGGCGCATGCAGGCGCGCCTTGCGGGTGACGGCGTTCCGCAGGAAGCCCGAGGCGAGCTTGCGCGGATCGGCCGCCAGCCCGCCATGGCCGAGCAGCGCCGCGCGACCCTTGATGCCGTAGAGGCGATGGACCTCGCCGCGGTCCAGGTAGGAGACCTCGAAGCCGGCGCGCCGGCGCGCGGTCGCCTCGTGGCGCAATCCCTCGGCATCGAGCACATCGCCCTGCAGGTAGATCGAACTGCGGTGTGCACAGTCGGCGCCGAGGCCCAGGCGATGGAGTCGCTCGTCGAGCGCATCCAGCGCGAGCTTGGAGCGCCGCCACAGCCGCTCGGCGCGGATGAGGCCGATCCGCGTCGAGAGGCGGCTCAACGGAACATCGAGCTCGTATTGCAGCAACGCGGTGGACGCCATCGTCGAGCCGGTGAGAGGCGCGCGGCGGTCGATGATCACGACGTCGAGCCCGTCCTCCGTCAGCCGCTCGGCGATCATCGCACCGCTGATCCCGGCGCCGATGACGACGACGTCGCAGGCGAGATCGCGTCGCAGGGGGCGTGTCGTGGGTCGGGGAACCGGAATGTCCTGCCAGACAGTGCGTCCTGTCCGCAGGCTTCGATGATGCGTCGCACTCACCCGCGCCCAACGACATCGGTGGGCGAATCGTTGCAACGGGGCTCCGGAGCGTGCGTTGGCCGGCCAGTCCAATCCATCAGACAGGAGTCGACGATGCCCACCCCGAAGGAAATCGAAGAGAAGTTCTGGTCGGCGCTGCAGTCCGACATGACCATGATGCTGGGCCTCGATGGCGTCGAGGACGGCCATGCGCGCCCGATGACGGCGCAGATGGACGGCGAGCGGGAGGGTGATCGGGGACCCATCTGGTTTTTCACCAGCCGCGACAATGCCATCGTGCAGAAGCTGGGCGCCGGGCAGGGCAATCGCGCTATTGCGACCTTCACCTCGAAGGGCCACGACCTGTTCGCCACGGTTCATGGCGGGCTGTCGCTGGACAACAACCCGGCGACGATCGACCGGCTGTGGAACCGCTATGTCGCGGCCTGGTACGAGGGCGGCAAGGCCGATCCGAAGCTGGCGCTTCTCAGGCTCGATCCGGAGAAGGCCGAGATCTGGCTCGATGCGTCGAGCCTCGTCGCGGGAATCAAGATGCTGCTCGGCGTCGACCCCAAGCCCGACTACAAGGACAAGGTCGCTCGGGTGAGCCTGCGGGGGTGACCGATGCCAACGACCATCGATCGCGTCCCACACAACACGGTCCAGGCGGTCAACGACCGCATCGAGCGGGCGACCGGCGAACGCCTGCGCCGCTGCGTCGGCAACCCCCTGCAGATCGAGCGGCGGCTGCGCGAGCTCGACCGCGAATGGGACATCGAGCGCGTGCTGGAGACCAACGCGTCGGTGGTTGCGTTCCTGGGGCTTGTGCTGGGGAGTGCCGTCAATCGCCGCTGGCTGTTCGTCCCCGCGGCCGTGACGGCATTCCTCTTCCAGCACGCCGTGCAGGGTTGGTGTCCGCCTCTGCCCATCCTGAGACGCATGGGCGTGCGGACATCGCGCGAGATCGAGATCGAACGGGTCGCCCTCAAGATCCTGCGCGGCGATTTCGACGCAAGGCCCGCGCCATCGGGCAGCCGCCGCCGTTCGGACGATGCGATCCGGATCGCCCGCGCCTGACGGCGCGGAGGATCGTCCTGTCGATCAGTCGCCCGCGGCCGGCACGCCTTCCGGCGGCGGCGCGCTGGGCGTCTGCGTCGGCTTCTTCTTTGCCTTGCGGCGCTCCTCGAAGCGCTGCAGCACCGTGAAGAACGACGGCACGAACAGCACCGCCAGGCAAGTCGAGGCGATCATGCCGCTGAACACGCAGAGGCCCAGGGAGACGCGCGAGTTCGCGCCCGCGCCGGTCGCCGTCACCAGCGGCACGACGCCCAGGATGAAGGCGAACGAGGTCATGAGGATGGGACGGAAGCGGGTACGGGCCGCCTCGATGGCCGATTCCATGATCTCCATCCCCTCGGCCCGCCGTTCGCGCGCCACCTCGACGATCAGGATGGCGTTCTTGGCGCCCAGCGCAATCAGCAGCATCAGGCCGATCTGGGTGTAGATGTTGTTGGCGAGGCCGACCGAGGTCAACGCGATGGCCGGGCCGCTGAGCGCCAGCGGCACCGCGAGGATGACGCCGAGCGGCGCGATCCAGCTCTCGTACTGGCCGGCGAGGCAGAGATAGACCAGCAGGATGGCCAGCGCGAAGACGTACATCAGCTGATTGCCGACGATGTTCTCCTGGTAGGCCATGCCGGTCCATTCGTAGCCGGTGCCCGGCGGCAGGATCGCCTTGGCGATCTGGTCCATCAGCTCGATGCCCTCGCCCGAGCTGAAGCCGGCCGCGGGCGAGCCCACGATCGCGGCGGACGGGTAGAGATTGTACAGGCTGATCAGCGGCGGGCCCAGCGCCGGCTTCAGCTCGGCGATGGCGCCGATCGGCACCATCTGGCCGTCGAGGTTCTTCACCTGGAGCCTCAGGATGTCCTCGGGCCGGGTCCGGTACTGGGAATCCGCCTGGATGTAGACCTGCAGGCTGAGGCCGAACTTGTTGAAGCGGTTGACGTACGCCGAGCCCATGTAGCTCGACAGGGTCGTGAAGACGTCGCCGACCGGGACGCGGAGCGACTCGGCTTTGACGCGGTCGACCTCGATTCGGACATGCGGTGCGCCGGAGCGGAACGAGGTGACGAGGTTGGAGAGCGCCGACTGCGTGCGGGCATTCTGGATCATCGTGTCCGTGATGGCCTGCAGCTTGGTGTAGTCGAAGCTGCCGTCCTTCTGCTCGACCTGCATCTGGAAGCCGCCGGCATTGCCGATACCCTGGATGGCGGGCGGTACGATGACGAAGGCGCGTCCGTCCTGCAGGACCTGCAGCTTCTCCATCAGGCCGAGCACGATCGAACGCAGGTCCTGGCCGGGCTGCTTCAGGCGCGTGTCCCAATCCTTGAGGATGACGTAGGACACGGCGGCGTTCGCCAGCGAGGAGTTGCTGTCGAGCACCGACATGCCGCCCAGCGCGACGACATTCTCGACGCCCGGCGCCGCCATGGCGATCTCGGCGACCTGGGTCAGCGTGGCGCCGGTACGCTCGAGCGACGCGCCATCCGGCAGCTGCACGCCGATCATGAGGTAGCCCTGGTCCTCGTTGGGGATGAAGGCCGTCGGCAGGCGCGCGACGCCCCAGCCGCCGATGCCGGCCGCGACCAGTGCCACCAGCACCATCAGCCCGGCCCGGTGGACCATGAAGCCGACCAGGCCCGCATAGGCGTCCTCGACCTTGCCGTAGACCTTGTTGAAGCCGCGGAAGAAGACGTTTCGCTTCTCCGGCGGCGTCGCAGCGCGCAGCCACATCGCGCACTGGGTGGGCTTCAGGGTGGCGGCGTTGATGGCGCTGATCAGTGCGGTGGCCGCGATGACCAGGGCGAACTGCGCGAACATCTGGCCGGTCAGGCCGGGCAGGAAGGCGGCCGGCAGGAACACCGACATCAGCACCAGGGTGATGCCGATGACGGGCCCGAACAGCTCGTCCATCGCCTTGATCGAGGCGTCGTGGGGTGTCAGGCCGCGTTCGATGTGATGGGCGACGCCCTCCACGATCACGATCGCGTCGTCGACCACGATGCCGATGGCCAGCACGATGCCGAACATGGTCGTGGTGTTGATGGTGAAGCCCAGGGCGGCCATCGCGGCGAAGGCGCCGATGATCGTGACGGGAATCGTGGTCGCAGGCACCAGCATCGCGCGCCAGTCCTGCAGGAAGATCACGATCACGATCAGGACCAGGATGCCGGCCTCGATCAGGGTCATGAAGACCTCGTGGATCGAGGCCGTCACGAAGCGCGTCGTATCGAACGGAACTTCGTAGGCCAGGCCGGGCGGGAACGCCTTGGACAGCTCCGCCATCTTGGCCTTCACGGCCTTGGCGACGTCGAGCGCGTTGGCGTCAGGCAGCTGGTAGATCGCGAGGCCCGAGTTGGGCTTGCCGTTGATGTGCGAGGTCTGGGAGTAGGTCTGGGCGCCGAGTTCGACACGGCCGATGTCGCGCACCCGCACGATGCGGCCGCCATTGCCCTGGTCGGCCTTGACGATGATGTTGCCGAACTCCTCGGGCGTGCTGAGGCGTCCGACGACGTCGATCGTGTACTGGAAATCCAGGCCCTTGGGTGCCGGCGGCTGGCCGACCTGGCCCGCCGTCACGTCCTGGCTCTGCTGCTGGATGACCTTGCTCACATCCGACGGGGTGAGGCCGAACGTGTAGAGCTTTTGCGGATCGAGCCAGACGCGCATCGAATACTGGCCGACGCCCAGCACGTTGACGTTGCCCACGCCGGGCAGGCGCGCGAGTTCGTTGACGAGATTGATGGTGGCGTAGTTGCTGAGATAGAGGCTGTCGTAACGCTGGTCGGGCGACGTCAGCGATATGATCTGCAGGATCGACGTCGACTTCTTCTGGACGACGAGGCCCTGGGCCTGCACCGGCATGGGCAGCGAGGCGAGCGCCGCACTGACCTGATTCTGCACCAGCACCTGCGCGAAATCGAGATCGGTGCCGATCTCGAACGTCACCGTGAGCGTGTAGGTGCCGGAGTCCGTGCTGTAGGACTGCATGTAGATCATCTTCTCGACGCCGTTGACCTGCAGCTCGACGGGCAGGGCGACATCGTTGACGACGACCGCGGCGCTGGCACCCGGATAGGTCGTGGTGACCTGGACCGTGGGTGGCACGACGTTGGGATACTGAGCGACCGGCAGGGTCGCGAGCGCCACGCCGCCGATCAGCACGATGATGATGGCGAGGACGTTGGCCAGGACCGGCCGGTTGATGAAGAACGCGGAGATCATGGCTGCGTTTCCCGGCCGGTCACTTCGGGGCGGCGGGAGTCGGCGCCGCGGGGGCGCTGTCGGTCGTGACCGGGATGGTCGTCACCTTGGGAACCACCTTGGCGCCGGGGATCGCGGCGCCGTTCAGGTTCAGCACCACCTGGTCGTCGGGCTGGAGCCCCGTCGAGATGACGCGCAGACCGTTGGCGAGAAGCTGGCCAGTGGTGACCCGGGTCTGGACGACGACATTGTCCTTGCCGACCGTCAGGAGATACTTGCCCGCCTGGTCCTCCGCGATCACCCGGTTGGGCACCAGCAGTGCGGCGGCAGGGCCCAGCCCCTGCGGGACCTTCACCCGGACGAAGAAGCCCGGAATGAGCGCCCGCGTCGGATTGCTGAACAGGCCGCGCACCAGGATCGTGCCGGTGGTCGCATCGATCTCGGGAGAGACGTAGTTCATGAATCCCTTGTGGGGGAATCCCTCCTCGTTCATCAGGCCGATCTCGAGCGGGATCTTGCTCAGTTCCTCGACGTCGATGCGACGGTTCTTCAGGTTCTGGCGGACCTGCAGCACGTCCTGTTCGCTCATGTTGAACGTGACGTACATCGGGTCGAGCTGCACGATCGTGGCCAGCTTGGTGGCTGTGGTCGCACCGACCAGCTCCCCGACCGAGACCAGATGCTTGCTGACGATGCCGTCGAACGGCGCAAGGACCGTGGTGTAGCCCAGGTTCGTCTGAGCGACCGTGAGGTTGCCCTCGGCATTCTCGACATTGGCCCGGGCGTTGTCGCGCTTGGCCTTGGCCTGATCGTAGGTGGCCTGAGCCGAGACGTTCTGGCGCAGCAGGGTCTCCTGGCGGGTGAACTCGGCCTCGGCCTGGGCCAGCGAGGCCTTGGCGCCGTCGAGCTGGGCCTCGGCCTCCTTGACCTTGGCCTTGTACATCGTCTGCTCGATGCCGAAGAGCTGGTCGCCCTTCTTCATCTCCGACCCGTCGACGTAGTTCTGCGAGGTGAGGAAGCCCTCGACGCGGGCCACGAGGTCGACGGTCGCAAAGGCCACCGTGTTGCCGGTCAGGACCTCGAAGGGCGCGACTTCCTGTTTGACCGGGACGCCGACACTGACTTCGGCCGGCGGCGGCGGCTGGAACTTGTTCTCGGGCTTGCAGCCGGCCAGCAGCGCAGCCAGCGTGACGGCCGCCATGACTGGCGCCAATACCCGAAGCGGTCTCGTGACTGCAAAAACTACGGCTTCATCGTTACGATTCGACATATTTCCGACGATGCTCCCCGCGAGGCCGGTTCAAGCGTTAGCGCATCCCCTGCAGGATTGCCACCGCCCAGCATCATCACAGGCGATTGAAGAGCAGCGACAGATTGTTTGCTGGCATCTCGACGATCTCCGGCGCGGAAAAGCCCTGCGCGGCGGCCAGTCTGGTGACAGCCTCGAGGTCCCGCACGCCCCATGCGGGATTGCGACGTTTGAGGTCGGCGTCGAAGGACTCGTTGCTGGGCGCGGTATGCCGGCCGCCGCGCCGGTACGGGCCATAAAGGAAGAGCAGGCCGCCCGGGGGCGTCAGGCGCGCGGCGCCCGTCACCAGCCCGATCGCGGCCTCCCACGGCGCGATATGGATCATGTTGCAGCAGAGCACGGCGTCCGCCCGCTCGACCGGCCACGACTCCATGGTGACGTCGATCTCCAGCGCCGGCCGCACATTGCCGAGGCCAAGCGTCCGTACCCAGTCGTCGACGCTGGCGCGCGCGCCGGCATCGGGGTCGCTGGGCTGGAAGGTGAGGCCCGGCCGGGCGGCGGCGTAGTGCACGACATGCTCGCCGGTGCCGCTGGCAATCTCCAGCACCAGTCCCTTTTCCGGCAGGCGCGGCTGCAGCACCTCGAGGATCGGTTGCCGGTTGCGGGCCGCAGCCGGTGCTTCGCGTCTCATCGTGCCTCCTCGATGGCCTGCCAGATCCGCAGCGGACTCGCCGGACCGTCGAAGCCTTTCACGCCGAGCGGCGCCAGCGCGTCAAGGATGGCGTTGGCGATGGCGGGGAAGGCCGCGATGGCGCCGGCCTCGCCACAGCCCTTCACCCCCAGCGGGTTGGTCGTGCAGCGGGTGGGGTTGAAGCCGAGGTCGAACGAGGGCAGGTCGTCGGCGCGCGGCAGGGCGTAGTCCATGAAGGAGCCGGCCACCATCTGGCCCGACTCCGGGTCGTAGGTCGCATGCTCCAGCAGCGCCTGGCCCGCGCCCTGCGCCATGGCGCCGTGCGCCTGGCCGGCCGCGATCATCGGATTGACCAGCACGCCGTAATCGTCGACCGCCGTGTAGCGCGCCAGGTCGACCCGGCCGGTGTCGCGGTCGATCTCGACCTCGACCACGTGCGCACCGTTGGGAAAGGTCATGTGCTCGCGCTTCCAGGCGTGGAACGTGTCGAGCGGCCTGCCCCTCTCGCGACCGAGCGCCGCCACGTCGAACAAGCCGATGGCCCGGTCGGTGCCGGAGACGACGAAGCGCCCATCCTCGAAGCGGATATCGGCCACCGATGCTTCGAGTGCGTCGGCCGCCAGCGCGGTGCCCTTGGCGATGATCTCGTCGGAGGCGCGCCAGATCGCCGTGCCGCCCATGTAGGTGGCGCGCGAGCTGCCATGGCCGCCGCCGAACGGGATCGCGTCGGTGTCGCCCTGCACGAGGCGGATACGCGCGTTGGGAATGCCCAGCCGAGTGCTGAGGATCTGCGGGAAGGTCGTTTCGTGGCCCTGGCCGATATGCTGGGTGCCGGTGATCAGCGAGACGGTGCCGTCCGCTTCGAAGCGTACGTCGACATTCTCATCGGGCGGACCGCCGGTCGCCTTGATGTGATAGGCGAAGCCCAGCCCGCGCAGCCGTCCGCGTCGTTCGCTCTCGCGCCGTCGGGCATCGAAGCCCGCACGGTCGGCACGGGCCAGGGCATGGTCGAGCGATTCGGCGAAGCGGCCGCTGTCGACCTCGAAGCCGAAGGCATTGGTCATGGGCATCGCTTCGGCCGGCACCATGTTCCATCGCCTGAGATCGGCGCGATCGAAGCCGGTCCGGTGCGCCGCCGCATCGATCAGCCGCTCGACGATGTTGATCGCCTCGGCAAAACCGGGGCCGCGCGTCACGCCGATGGGCGCGGTGTTGGTGACGACGGCCACGACGTGCAGCGCGATCGCGGGGATGCGGTACACCGAGCCCTGGAGATGGATGTACTGGAAGGTCTGCACGCCGCCGCCGGCCCCGGCCATATAGGCGCCGAGATTGGCGACACTCGCGATCCTGAGCGCAAGGAACTTGCCGTTTGCATCGAGCGCCAGCGACGCCTCGGCCTGCATGTCGCGCGCTGCATGGTCCGACAGAAAGACCTCGCTGCGGCTGGCGATCCATTTCACCGGCAGGGCGATCCGGCGCGCGGCCCACAGGATCAGCGCGTGCTCGACATAGGCGAAGTTCTTGGCGCCGAAGCCGCCGCCGACATCGTGCGCGATGAACCGCACGTCCTTCGCCTCGACCCCGAGCGAGCGCGCCACGAAGGTGCGGTTGATGTGGATGTTCTGGCTCGAGACGTGGAGCGTGTAGCGCCCGGTCGTTGGATCGAACGTGCCCACGCCGCCGCGCGGCTCCATCGGGTTCATCACGATGCGATGATTGTCGAGGTCGAGCGACACGACATGCGCGGCCCGGGCGAACGCCGCGTCGGTGCCTTCCGTGTCGCCGGCGTGCCAGTCGAGGCAGGTGTTGTTGGGAATCTCCTTGGCGAGCTGGGGCGCACCGTGGGCGCGTGCGCCCTCCGGTGAGGTCACGGCCGGCAGCGCCTGGTAATCGACGACGACCAACTCGGCGGCGTCGAGCGCCTGCGCGTGCGTCCCGGCGACGATCAGCGCCACGGGTTCGCCGGCAAAGCGGACCTTGTCCGAGGCCAGGAGGGGCTGTGGTGCGAAGGCGAAGGGCTCGCCGGTCTGCACGTTCGCTTCGGCATAGGGACGCAGCGGCTTCAGCCCGTCGGCCGCGGCGTCGGCCGCCGTGAGGACGGCAAGCACGCCGGGCGCGGAGCGTGCCGCCGTCGTGTCGATGGACCGGATCAGCGCATGGGCATGCGGCGAGCGCAGCACCACGGCCTGGGCGACGCCGTCGAACTTCAGGTCGTCGAGATAGGCGCCGTGGCCGGTGACGAACCGCGCATCCTCTCGCCGCAGGGCTGAGTCGCCCATCCGTTCGATCGTCATGTGCGCAACGTCTCCGCGTTCTGTGCCTGGCGCTTCTCGTCCCACCAGTCACGCATCTGGAGGCCCCAGTAGGCAAGCTGAGTCGCCGCCCGTCCGGCGGGACCACCGGCCCAGCCCGTGCCAAAGGGCGCGAACAGGCGCCAGCGCGACGGATCGCCCAGGATGCCGGCCGCGACCGCATCGGCGCCGGCCGCCGTCTGCGCGACGCCATGGCCGCCGAAGGCCGAGCAGACCCAGAGGCCGGGCTCGGTCTCGCCCACCTGGGGCATCTTGTGCGGCGCGTAGCCCATGATGCCGGGCCAGGCATAGGCGATCTCGATCTCGCCGAGCTGGGGATAGACGGAGAGGATGTCGCCGCGCATCATCTCGCGCAGGCGCGGCGGCTCGCTCGTGTCGGTGGTGATGCGGCCGCCCCATAGAAGCCGGTCGCCGTCGACGACCCGGTAGTAGTCGCCGGCACGGCGCGTGTCTGAGATCGCGCCCGTCCAGCGGACCGCCTCGCCGAGCCGGGGACCGAGCTTCCCGGTGACGGCGACATAGGTCGCGACCGGCAGCACCGCCCGCGCGACACCCGGCTGTACGGCACCGAGATCGGCATTGCCGGCCAGCACGACATGCTGTGCCCTGACGCCGCCACGCGGCGTGCGCAGGCGCCAGCCCTTGCCGTCGCGTGTCAATCCGATGGCCTCGGTGTTTTCGTGGACGCGCCCGCCCTGACGCTCGATGTCGTCCGTCAATGTCAGGGCGAGGTTGAGCGGATGGATATGGAACGAGGCCGGGTCGTGGATGGCCTGATGATAGCGCTTCGTTGCCAGCACGGCGCGCACGCGCGAGGTCTCCCAGGGTTCGAACGACGCGCCGAGCTGCTCCGCCAGTTTGCGCGTGCGCTCGGCGAAGCCCGCGCCCTGGTCGGTGCGCGAGACGCTGAGCTTGCCACTGCCCATCAGGATGTCGGGTCGGCCGAGCTCCGCGATCGCCTCGCGCACGATCGCGACGCCGCGCTGTGACTGGGCATAGAGCCGGCGCGCATGATCGAGTCCCAGCCGGTCGATCAGCGCGCCGGAGCGCTGGGCGTAGCCCGGGCCGACGAAGCCGCCGTTGCGGCCGGAGGCGCCCCAGCCGATGCGCCGCCGTTCCAGCAACATCACGCGCTTCCCCTGCCGCGCCAGCAGCCGCGCCGTATGCAGGCCCGCGAAGCCGCCGCCCACGACCGCGACATCGGCCTCTTCCTGCGCGGCGAGCGGCGCACGCGGCTTGTCCACGTCTCGCGTGGCGGCATACCAGCTGGCCGGATAGTCGGATTCGGTCATTTCATTCTTCTCCGCGAGAAGAGGTGCCATGGGAAGGCTTGCGCGGCCACCTCCTCTCCCGCACTAATTTTGCCAGGGATTTTCTACCGACTTCAGCAATTCCGGAGGACGCATGTCGATCGATTTCGATGCGGTGATCATCGGCGCGGGGTTCGGCGGCATGTACATGCTGCACCGGCTTCGCCAGAAGGGCTTCACGGCGCGTGTGTTCGAGGCCGGCAAAGGTGTCGGCGGCACCTGGTACTGGAACCGTTATCCGGGGGCGCGCTGCGACGTGGAGAGCGTCCAGTATTCCTACCAGTTCGATCCGGAACTGGAGCAGGAATGGGAATGGAGCGAGCGCTACGCCACCCAGCCCGAGATCCTGCGCTACGCCAACCATGTCGCCGACCGCTACGAGCTGCGCCGCGACATGCGCTTCGAGACGCGTGTCCGCAAGGCGACTTTCGACGAAACCGCGAATGTCTGGCGGGTCGAGACGGAGAAGGCCGGCGCGTCCGGTACGGCCGAGACGGTCACGGCCCGGTTCGTGATCACCGCGATGGGCTGCCTGTCCTCGCCCAACACGCCGAAGATTCCCGGCCTCGAGGATTTCAAGGGTCCGACCTATCACACCGGCAACTGGCCGCATGAGGGCGTCGACTTCACGGGAAAGACCGTGGGCGTGATCGGCACCGGCTCCTCGGCCATCCAGTCGATCCCGGTGATGGCGGAGCAGGCCAAGCACCTCACCGTCTTCCAGCGCACCGCGAACTACACGGTGCCGGCGCACAACAGGCCACTCGATCCCGACTATGTGCGGCAGGTGAAGGCGAATTATCCCGAGATGCGCCGGCGGGCCAAGACCAAGCCGGCCGGCATCGACTTCACGATCAATCCCGCCTCGGCCGCCGAGACGCCGGAGGAGGAGCGCAATCGGCAGTTCCAGGCACGCTGGGACTATGGCGGGCTGGGTTTCATGGCGTCCTTCTCCGATCTGCTGCTGAATGACGATTCGAACAAGGCCGCGGCGGATTTCGTGCGGGCCAAGATCGGCGAGGTGGTGACGGATCCGAAGACGGCGGCGGCGCTGGTGCCGAAGAACATCATCGGCTGCAAGCGGCTCTGCGTCGACACCGGCTACTGGGCGACCTTCAACCGGCCGAACGTGACCCTGGTCGACATCAGCGACGAGCCGATCGAGCGCATCACGCCGACCGGCCTGCGCGCCAAGGGAGAGGATTTCACCTTCGACTGCCTGGTCCTCGCGACGGGCTTCGACGCCATGACCGGTGCGCTGCTCAAGGTCGACTTTCGCGGTCGCGGCGGCGTGACCTTGAAGGAGCGCTGGAACGAGGGGCCGAAGACCTATCTCGGCCTGACCGTCGTGGACTTCCCCAACCTGTTCATGATCACCGGCCCGGGCAGCCCCTCGGTGCTGACCAACATGCTTCCCTCGATCGAACAGCATGTCGACTTCATCGCCGACTGCCTCGAGTCGCTGCGCGCCCAGGGCAAGACGGTGATCGAGCCGGTGCCGGAAGCGCAGGAGGAATGGGTCGGCCATGTCGGCGACGTGTCCAACATCACCCTTCGCTCGACCTGCAGCTCCTGGTATGTCGGCGCCAACATCCCCGGCAAGCCGCGGGTGTTCATGCCCTATATCGGCGGCCTGCCGGCCTACATCCAGGCCTGCGAGAAGGTCGTGGCCAACGGCTACGAGGGTTTCGCGCTGGCCTGAAGCCAAGGCCGGCGCCGTGGATTGACGACGGCCTCCATATCGTCCTAGAGTTAACTTGTTGGTTAACTAAAGGTGGTGCGGCCGAATGCGGAAGATCCTGACCATCGTCGGCGCGGGCGTCATCGTGGCGATTGCGGCGATCCTGATCTACGCCTCGACCAAGCCCGATTCGTTCCGTGTCCAGCGGACAGCGACCATGAACGCGCCGCCCGAGAAGATCTTTCCCTACATCGAGGGGCTGAAGCGGTGGACGGAGTGGTCGCCCTACGAGGGCCGCGATCCCGCGATGAAGCGCACCTACAGCGGCGCCGAGAGCGGCAAGGGCGCCGTCTATGAATGGGACGGCAACGACAGTGTCGGCAAGGGCCGCATGGAGATCGTCGACTCCAAGCCGCCGAACAAGGTCGTGATCAAGCTCGACTTCCTGAAACCATTCGAAGGTCACAACACGGCCGAACTGACGGTGGAACCGAAGGGCGGTCAGACGATTGTCACCTGGGCGATGTACGGTCCCAGCACCTTCATGACCAAGCTGATCGGCACCTTCATGGACATGGACGACATGATCGGCCGGGATTTCGCGGCAGGATTGGCGAAGCTCAAGACCGTCGTCGAGAAGTGAACACACACTTGTCGAGGAGGATTCATATGAACCGCGTATTGCGTACGTTCGCCGTCGTTCTGGCGATGGGTCCGATGGCAGCACTGGCACAGGCGCCTGCACCCATGGCCCTGCCGCCCGGTGTCTTTGCCGGGGAGCGGGACATCGCGCTGGCGACGGCCGGCGCCTATACGCTCGACGAGATGCATACCGCCGTCATCGTCCGCGTCTCCCATATCGGCTACTCGCAGAGCGTGTTCCGCTTCGACCGCGCCAAGGGCTCGCTCACCTGGGATCCCGCGGCGATCGAGAAGTCGAAGCTCTCGGCCTCGGTCGAGACGGCCTCGATCACGACCAACGTCAAGGGTTTCGCGGAGGAACTGGCGGGCGAAAACTTCCTGAAGTCGAAAGCCTTTCCCGAAGCCACCTTCGTCTCGACCGCGTTCAAGCCCGTCGACAAGACGCGCGGCAAGGTCGAAGGACAGTTCACCCTCATGGGAAAGACGAAGCCCGTGACCTTCGACGTCGAACTGGGCGGCGCAGGCAAGGGCTTCGACAACAAGCCGAGGATCGGCGTTCACGCCGTCGCCACCATCAATCCGCAGGATTACGGCCTGCCGTCGCTCTTCACCGATCCGATCCAGATCCAGATCGATACCGAGTTCGAGAAGAACCCCTAGCAAAGGAGAGAGACATGGCCATTCAACCTTACCTGTTCTTCAACGGCCGCTGCGAGGAAGCGCTCGACTTCTACAAGGAGAAGCTCGGCGCCAGGGTCGACATGCTGATGCGCTTCAAGGAGAACCCCGACAAGGGCGCCATGGAGCATATGAAGGTCGATCCCGAATCCGTCATGCACGCCAGCATGCATATCGGCGACGCGATGATCATGTGCTCGGACGGCATGGGCAGCGACGGCAAGACCAATTTCCAGGGCTTCTCGCTGGCGCTCAACGTCGCCAACGAAGCCGAAGCGGACAAGGCCTTCGCGGCGCTGGCCAAGGAGGGCCAGATCCAGATGCCGATCGGCAAGACGTTCTTCTCGCCGCGCTTCGGCTGCGTCGCCGACAAGTTCGGCGTCTCGTGGATGGTGATTGTCCCGCAGGAGATGTGAGGCTGGTCAAGGTCTCCCAATGGAGCGCGCCACTCCAGTGGCGCTCATGCCTTACCGCTCGATCGGGCCTGGGCGCCACTGGAGTGGCGTGCTCCATTGATCCTCCGACAAAGGAGGAAGAATTACTTCTTCTCGACGTTGGCCGAGCGCAGCGGCACGCCGAATTCGCGGCGGCAGACGTCGGCCAGGACCTCGACGCCCTTGCGGATCGTCTCGGGCTCGGGATTGGCGAAGCAGAGCCGCAGGCGCGAGCGGGCATAGTCCTTGTTGGTCGACCATTCCGGGCCGGGATTGAGCGACACGCCGGCGGCGAGCGCCGCCTGGGCGAGCTTGGTGGTGTCCACGTTGTCGGGCAGCTTGATCCAGAGGTAGATGCCGCCCTCGGGATCGCCGAATTCGGCATCGGTGCCGAACTGCTCGGCCAGCGCCTCGCGCAGGACCTGCAGCTTGGCCGACAGGGTCTTGTTGAGCTTCGGCACGTGGTTGGTGAAGTGCTGCTTGCAAAACTCCGCCAGCACCATCTGCTCGAGCGCGCCGGAACCGGCGTCCTGCTTCAGGCCGAGGATGCGGCCGAGGATCTCCCACTTGGCCACGATGTAGCCGACCCGCAGTGCCGGCGCGATCGACTTGGAGAAGGAGCCGATGAAGATCACGCCTTCGCCCCTGGCCATGGCGTAGAGCGAGGGCGGACGCTTGCCGCTCCAGATCAGGTCGGAATAGCACTCGTCCTCGAAGATCATGACGCCGTACTCGGCGGCGATCTTCAGCAGCTCGGCGCGGCGCGCCTCGCCCATGATGGCGCCGGTCGGGTTCTGCACCGTCGGGATCGTGTAGATGTACTTGGGCTTGATGCCCTTCTGCTTCAGCTCCTCGAGCTTCTGCTTCAGCACGTCGAGGCGCAGGCCCTCATGGTCGAGCGGGATGCCGACGACGTTGGCGCCGATCTTGTTCAGCTTGGTGAGCGCGCCGCCATAGGTCTCCTGCTCGATGATGACGGTGTCGCCCTTCGTCACCAGCAGGCTGTTGATCAGCTCGAGGCCCTGCATCGAGCCCGAGGTGATCAGGATCTCGTCCGACGCGCATTCGATTCCGGCATGGTCCTTGAGCTTGGCCGAGAGGAATTCGCGCAAGGGCTTGTAGCCCAGCGGGCCGCTGTTCAGGCCATAGGTCGCCAGGGTCGCGCCCTCGCGCGTCAGGACGGCCGTCGCCGCGTCGATCAGCGCCTGCACGGGCACGTTGCCGGCGTCGTTGTGGCCGCCGATGAAATTGTACTTCGGGAATCCGTTCCACTTGGCGGCGGGCGCGGGTGTGCCGGGCGCCAGCAGGGGCGCGAAATCGAACGGAGCGGTCATGGTCGTTTCCTCTTTGGTTGGCTAATTGCTGGGCCAACCAAAGGGGAATCGCAACAGGTTTGCGCGGACTCAGGCCGTCGCGCGGAACGAACCGGTGTGAGCCATGTCCCAGGCCCGCCGCCAACGCTTGTCGCTGGTGCCCGACACCAGCTCACCCTCGGCCAGCGCCGGATAGAGGTCGGCATAGGTCGCCACGATGCTCGGCGAGACGCGGCGGGAAATATGGATGGGCTTGAAGTCGGTCGGATGGTCGAGGCCGGCCGCGGCGGTCAGCTCGGCTAGCTCGGCCAGCGTGGCGCGGTGGAAGTTCGCCACCCGTTCCATCTTGTCCGGTACGACCAGCGCCCGCTGGCGCGTCGGGTCCTGGGTGGCGACGCCGGTGGGGCAGCGATCGGTGTGGCAGGACTGCGACTGGATGCAGCCCACGGCGAACATGAAGCCGCGCGCCGAGTTGCACCAGTCGGCGCCCAGCGCCATCGTCCGGACGATGTCGAAGCCGGTGACGATCTTGCCGGCGGCGCCGATCTTGACCCGATGACGGGCGCCGATGCCCACCAGGGCATTGTGCACGATGTGCAGGCCCTGCCGCATCGGCTTGCCGACATGGTCGAGGAATTCCAGCGGCGCCGCGCCGGTGCCGCCCTCCTTGCCGTCGACGACGATGAAGTCGGGATAGATGCCGGTTTCCAGCATCGCCTTGCAGATCGCCAGGAATTCCCATTCATGGCCGACACAGAGCTTGAAGCCGGCCGGCTTGCCGCCCGAGAGACGCCTCATCTCGGCGATGAACTGCATCATCTCGATGGGTGTCGTGAACGCCGTGTGGTGCGAGGGCGAGATGCAGTCCACACCGACCGGCACGCCGCGCGTCAGGGCGATCTCCTCGCTGACCTTGGGGCCCGGCAGCACGCCGCCATGGCCGGGCTTGGCGCCCTGGCTGAGCTTCAGCTCGACCATCTTGACCTGCGGGTTGGCGGCGCCGGCGGCGAACTTCTCGGCCGAGAAGGTGCCGTCGGCGTTGCGGGCGCCGAAATAGCCCGAGCCGATCTCCCAGATGATGTCGCCGCCGCCCTCGCGGTGATAGGGGCTGTAGCCGCCCTCGCCGGTATCGTGGGCGAAGCCGCCCAGCTTGGCACCGCTGTTCAGCGCGCGGATGGCGTTGGCGCTGAGCGCCCCGAAGCTCATGGCCGAGATGTTGAAGATCGAGGCCGAGTAGGGCTGCGTGCAATCCGGCCCGCCGATGGTGATGCGGAACGGCTCCTTGCTGACCGGGGTCGGCGAGATCGAATGGGTCATCCATTCGTAGCCTTCGGCATAGACGTCGTGGGTGGTGCCGAAGGGCCGGACGTCGAGCGTCGACTTGGCGCGCTGGTAGACGATCGCGCGCCGGTCGCGCGGGAAGGGCATGCCGTCCTTCTCGCCCTCGAAGAAGTACTGGCGCATCTCGGGCCGGATCGCCTCGAAGATGAAGCGCAGATGCGCGGCGATCGGATAATTGCGCAGCACCGCGTGCTTGGTCTGGAAATAATCGTAGAGGCCGACGCAGGCGAGGAAGAGGGCGATGAGGAAAGCGATGCCGATCCACCAGGAGCGGGGATCGACGGCCCAGGCCGCTCCCAGCAGGACGGCGAAGAGCGTCGCCAGCGTCCAGGTGATGAATCGCGGCGAGAGCGGCAGCGGCATCGATTTCATTCGGTTCCTCGCGTTCATTGGCGGACCGGTCGGCCCCCCTCACTCTAGCGCAGTTAACTGCGTTCGAATGACATGCTCTTGACGACGGCATAGACCGGCCGTCCGGGCGCCAGGGCCAGGCGGTCGACCGATTTGGCGGTCAGCCGGGCCATCAGGACGGCGCCGCTGCAGTCCAGGCGGACATCGGCCTGCGCATTCGTCGTCGCGCTGATGGACGCGATGCGCCCGGCCAGCACGTTCAGCGCGCTGATGTCCTCGGGAGGCCGGAGGCTCAGCATCACGTCGCGGGCGCGGATATAGGCACGGACATGTGCGCCGGCGGGCGCATCGAGCCGCGGCACCTGCAGCTCGCCCGCGGCGCTTTCCAGCACCGAGAGGTGGAACGTCTCGTCGTGCCGGACGATCCGCGCCTCCAGCACCGCGCCGCCATCGGCGGCATCGGCCATCGGCAGGATGTCCTGGACCGGCCCGACGGCTGCCACCGTGCCCTCGCTCAGGATCACGACCGTCGTGGCGAGCCGGGCGACTTCGGCGACCGAATGGCTGACATAGAGGATGGGGACGCCCGCTTCGTCGCGCAGCCGCTCGATGAAGGGCAGGATCTCGGCGCGCCGCGCTTCGTCGAGCGAGGCGAGCGGTTCGTCCATCAGGACCAGCCGCGGTCTCGCGAGCAGGGCGCGGCCGATGGCGACCCTCTGCTTCTCGCCGCCCGACAGCGAGTCGGGGTCGCGTTCCAGCAAATGGCCGATGCCCAGCAGCTCGACGACGCTGCCGAGATCGGCCGCCGCACCGCCGTCGCCGCGCGCGAACCAGCGCCCGTAGAGAAGGTTGCGCCGCACGCTGAGATGCGGAAACAGCCGGCTGTCCTGGAAGACGTAGCCGATGCGCCTGCGATGGGCGGGCACGCAGACGCCGCGTTCGGTGTCGACAAGCGTCTGGCCGTCGATGGCGATGCGGCCGCGGTCCGGACGGATCAGGCCGCCCGCGATGTTGACCAGGCTGGTCTTGCCGGAGCCCGAACGGCCGAACAGCGCCGTCAGTCCCGGCGCGGCCGTGAAGCGCGCCTGGAGCCGGAAATTGCCGCGCCTGTGGTCGACGTCGATGTCCAGGCTCATGCCGTTTGCCGCCGTGCGCCGATACGCTTGGCCAGCAGCTCCGAGCCGAGCAGCGCCAGCATGGAGATCGCGATCGACACCAGGGTGAGCCGCATCGCGGCGGCGTCGCCGCCCGGCACCTGGGTCAACGTGTAGATCAAGGACGGCAGGGTCTGCGTCTCGCCGGGAATGTTGGAAACGAAGGTGATGGTGGCGCCGAACTCGCCCATCGACTTGGCGAAGGCGAGGATGGCACCGGCGATGATGCCGGGCAGGCAGAGCGGCAGGGTGACGGTGGCGAAGACCCAGAGCGGGTTGGCGCCCAGGGTACCCGCGGCGGCTTCGAGGCGCTGGTCGACCGCCTCGATGGACAGGCGGATGGCGCGCACCATCAGCGGGAAGCCCATGATGGCGCAGGCGAGCGCCGCACCGGTCCAGCGGAAGGAGAAAACGATGCCGAACTCCTCGGCCAGGAACGAGCCGACCGGCCCGCGCCGGCCGAAGGACAGGAGCAGCAGGTAGCCGGTGACGACCGGCGGCATGATCAGGGGCAGGTGAACCAGCGTGTCGAGCAGGCTCCTGCCCCAGAAGCGGCCGCGCGCCAGCAGCCAGGCAACGGCGATGCCGAACGGCAGGCTGGCGAACGTCGCCGTCGTGGCGATCAGGAGGCTCAGCCGTACGGCCGTCCATTCTTCCGGAGTCATACCCTCTTCCGATCAGGAAGTCGGTATAGTCCGCCGGATATAGCGCTGCGTCCAGAGCCGGCTCGCCGAGGCGAGTCCACGCCGAAGTGCCGCGAGGACGATCACCAGCAGCGAGACCGCCAGCACCTTCTGCGCCGGTCGCGGCACCAGCTCGGGATCGAGGTTGGCGGCCAGGACGCGCAGGGGATCGATCTTGTTCACCAGCCCGTACCACGAGGCCTCGAAGACCACCGTGACCAGGGTCGCGCCGGCGGCAAGCAGAAACAGGCCGGCGAAGCCCGTGCGGATCTTCGGCGGGAGCACGCGCCACAGCATCAGCCAGGCGAACAGTCCGGCGGCGAAGGCGGCCTCGCCGATATTGACCTTGGACTGGATGAAGAAGTGCAGGAGGGCCAGCGTGACGGCCGGATAGACCAGCCAGTGCAGGCGCTTCCAGTTGCGCTTCAGCCGCTTCTGCCAGCCATTGGTCGAGGTGATCGCCAGCGCCACCAGGGCGAGGAGGGCCACGAAACCGATGGTGAGATAGAAGCGTTTCACGATCTCCGTGGCGACGACCACCAGGTTCCATTTCTGGTCGAGCACGTAGATCAGGAGGTGGGCCACCGCGTAGAGCGCCGCGGCCACGCCGACCCTTCGCCGGATATGGATCAGCGGCGACCAGTCGAACACGGCGCGCGCGGGCGTCAGCGCCAGCGAGACCAGCAGGAACACGACGGCCCAGTCGCCGGTGATGTGCGTGGCAAGCGTCACGGCGCGCGGCTCGAGATCGCCGGTGTACCAGCGCCAGGCGAGATCGGCGGCGGGCAGGCAGAGGGCGACCAGCGTCGCGAGCCTCAGCCAGAAAATCGTTCGTTGATTGGACACGCGCCGACCCCGTCAGACAAATCAACTGCTTCCCCCTTCAGAGGGGGAAGTGCCCCGTCATACGGGGCGATGGGGTCATGGGCGAAAGACTGGTCCATCATGACCCCTCCGTCGACGTATGACGTCGACACCTCCCCATTTGAATGGGGAGGAAAGCGATTCTGCCTCGCTTGGGAACACCTTAGTCGAATGAGCGATCAACAGCGGGTCAAAGATACGTCATCGCTGGTTGCCGAACAGGAAACGCCAGGTCGTGATCGCGGGCGCCGCCTCGACCCCGAAGGGGCGGAGCCGCGAGGTCGTGAACAGGGAGCGCGCGGCCGCGCCGACGGCCGCGACGTCCGCGCCCTCGACCAGGACGACCCATTCGGATTCATCCGCCCGGGGATGGTCCATGCTCTTGTCCTGCAGGGGCGCATGCATCACCTCGAGATCGTTCTCGCCGACCGCGGCGCCCAGCACGCCGGGGCGCGCGATCAGCTTCGGCAGGATCTGCGTGGACAGGAATTCGACCAGCGCATTGCGCCGGTGCAGGTCCGGCACGAAACGGACCGTGGCCAGCGCCGCGCCAACGCCATGAGTCTGGTCGACCTGGATGCGCAAGGTCAGCCGGGTGAAATGCGTGAACCGCGCCATCACCCGCTGGCTCCACGGCGTCTGGTTGTCCAGCGTCTGCAGATAGTTCGGCGTGCCGAGGACGGCGACGCTGTCGCATTCGTAGACTGCGAGATATCGCGGCGTGCCGCGCACCGCGGCGTAGCGCCGGCCGCGATGGAAGCCCGGCAGGTTCACGCGGTCGTCGATATGCTCACGATTGTACCACTCATTGTAGTCGCGCTCGTCGCGCGCCGACACGTCGGTGAACGTGAGCAGCATTCCCTTGCCGAGGAGGGGCATCATAACTCCTGTCGTGGATGTGCCGGATGCCTATGCAATTTAGCATTTTGCGGAGGCGCAGTTACATCTTTCATGGGCTTCCCAAATGGACGAACGTTTCCTCGACAGTGATCGGTGCCGAGTGTAAACAGGGGCACCGTCGCCCACCCTCGGAGGTGCGCAGGTGGATCACTGGTGCGATCCGCCGTTTCTGTTACCGGTCATCATCGCACTACTGGTCGTCTCGTACGCTCTGCGGCCGGCGTGAGCGGCTCCCGGTGGAAGTCCTGCGCGAACCCCTCGCGTGATGGCGTTGCTCGATTTCCGGCGAGATGAACCGATATGAGGTTCCCGATGATGATCTCCGGCACGCAGAGCGCTTCTGTCCATCCGCCCGGCCCCGATAGTCTCCCGGCTCAAGTCCGCGAAATCGTGGGGGCCGTCCTCGGCATTTCGCCCAACAGGGTGCGCGGCGACGCGGCCCTCGTGGCCGACCTGGGCGCGACCAGCCTCGACTTCGTCGAGCTGGTGATGGCGGTCGAGGATGTGTTCGGTGTCGAAATCTCCGACGCCGAAGCCGACAAGCTGGTTACCCTCGACGACCTCGTCGCGCTCATCGACCGCATGCGGGCGAAGTAGCGGGTGTCATGGCCACGCGCTGAGCAAGCGCTCGTCAGGTGCCTTCTTTCACGTAGTTCAGCGCGACGAGTGCGAGCGTGAGACCCACGGCTGCCCAGAAACGCCATGTCAGAAAGATCCAGGGACCCAGTGCGGGCGGTGCGCGGTCGCTCGGCTTCGGCAGCGTGTCGACGATGCGTCGCGCCGTACCCGCGGCGTCGCCGAGGGCCCAGCGCGTGTCCGGCAGATTGACGAAGGTCGCGGCCAGGGACTCTGCCGCTTCCGCGCGTGGCAACACAGCCAGGCGCGCCGCCTCCTGCCACGGATCGATTCCAATGCGCGCCAGCGCGGTGAGGACGGTGATGTCCTCGCCGCCGTTCCTGGCGCCTTTCCCTTCGGTGCCGACGACGGTGAAGAGAAAGGGCGTGTAGCGGGCCCGGCTCAGCGCATAGTCGGGAAGAACGGTCATGAGCTCCTGATCGGCATGGAGTGCAGTCGCAGACATGCATTTGCCTCTACTGGGGATGAGCGCCTGTCGCGTCGCGAACCTTCACGCGTCAGGAACCCCGCGGGGTCTCATAACGCTCGGATTCGAGATTGCGGGTCGGCGTGAGCTGCACGATCAGGAAATAGAATGCCATGGCGAGCGCTCCCCAAATCAGCCAGGTCGTGAGACGCGCTTTCGGTTTGCGGACGGCCGCATGCATGGTGGTTCCGGTCGCGTCCTTCTTCGTGTTCTGGCCGACCCGTTCAGATCTGACCGCCGCTTCCAGCGACGCGACGCGGGCCTCTTTGGTCTGCGGGATGTCCACGACGGCGCCCTCTGGCAACAAGGCCACCAGGCGGGCCGCGATCTTCGGCACCTCGGCGTCCCGGCCCGTCCTGTCGGGCAGTCGCAGGATGGTGGCGGCCAGAGCCTCGGCTGCCGCGTCGCGCGGCAGTGCGGCGAGACGCGCCGCCTCCTGCCACGGGTCGATGCCGAGCCGCGACAAGGCGGAGAGCATGGTGACCTCCGTACCTGCCGCGTCCTGGCCCAGCGAGCCGAACAGGAAATCGTTGTAGGCCGAGTGGCCGAGTGAATATTCCGGACGCAGGGTCATCGGGCCTCCGGGGTTGGCATTTCTCGTCATCGTGGCCGCGGGGGTGGGCTAGAAGCCCATGCCCCCCATGCCGCCACCGCCCATTCCACCCATTCCACCGGCCATGCCACCGGCTCCGCCGCCTTCGCCGGGCAACTCGGCAATCATGGCCTCGGTGGTGACGAGCAGGCCCGCCACGGAGGCGGCACCCTGCAGGGCGGTGCGGACGATCTTCAGCGGGTCGATGATGCCGGCCTTGATCATGTCGCCGTATTCGCCCTTCTGGGCGTCGAAGCCGAAGTTGGCGTCCTTCTGCTCGAGCATGTGGCCGGCCACCACCGCGCCGTCATGGCCGGCGTTCTGGGCGATCTGGCGGACGGGCGCCTGCAGCGCGCGGCGCACGATGTCGATTCCGGCCTGCTGGTCGGAGTTGGCGCCGCGGCACTCCGTGAGCGCGCGGGTGGCGTAGAGCAGAGCGGCCCCGCCGCCGGCGACCACGCCCTCCTCGACCGCGGCCTTGGTGGCATGCATGGCGTCCTCGACGCGGTCCTTCTTCTCCTTGACCGCGAACTCCGAACCACCGCCCACCTTGATGATGGCGACGCCGCCCGCGAGCTTGGCCAGCCGCTCCTGCAGCTTCTCGCGGTCGTAGTCGGACTCGACCTTGTCGATCTGGGCGCGGATCTGCGCCACGCGGGACTCTATGTCCTTCCTCTTGCCGTCGCCGTCGATGATGGTCGTGTTGTCCTTGTCGATGACGACGCGCTTGGCGGTGCCCAGCATCGCCAGCGTCACGGCCTCCAGCTTCGTTCCGAGGTCCTCGGAGATCTCCTGCGCCGCCGTGAGGATGGCGATGTCGCCCAGCATGTCCTTGCGGCGGTCGCCGAAGCCCGGCGCCTTGACGGCCGCGACCTTGAGGCCGCCGCGCAGCTTGTTGACCACCAGGGTGGCCAGCACCTCGGCGTCGATGTCTTCGGCGATGATCAGCAGCGGCTTTCCCGACTGCGCCACCAGTTCGAGCACCGGCAGCACGGTCGAGAGGCCGGAGAGCTTCTTGTCGTGGATCAGGATGTAGGGGTTCTCGAGCTCGCAGCTCATCCTGGCGGCGTTGGTCACGAAGTAGGGCGAGAGGTAGCCGCGGTCGAACTGCATGCCCTCGACGACCTCGAGCTCGGAGTCGAGCGTGGTCGCCTCCTCGATGGTGATGACGCCCTCATTGCCGACCTTCTTCATGGCCTCGGCGATCATCTTGCCGATGGTCTTGTCGCCGTTCGCCGATACGGTGCCGACCTGGGCGATCTCCTCGCTGGTCGAGACCTTGCGGGCGCGACGCTTCAGCTCCTCGATCACCCAGTCGGTGGCGAGGTCGATGCCGCGCTTGAGGTCCATCGGGCTCATGCCGGCGGCGACCGACCTCAACCCTTCGCGCGTGATCGCCTGCGCGAGCACGGTGGCGGTGGTGGTGCCGTCGCCCGCCGTGTCGGAGGTGCGGGTCGCGACCTCGCGGACGAGTTGCGCACCCATGTTCTCGAAGCGGTCGGAGAGTTCCATCTCCTTGGCGACGGTGACGCCATCCTTGGTGATGCGCGGCGCACCGTAGGACTTGGCCAGCACGACGTTGCGGCCTTTGGGACCGAGCGTCACTTTCACGGAATCGGCCAGCATGTCGACCCCGCGCATCATGCGCGCGCGCGCGTCGCCGCCGAAGCGGACTTCCTTAGCGGACATGGCGTTTCGCCCCCGGGAGGTGTTCTGAATGGGTCGGTCTGACGAGCAGACCTGATCGGCCGCGGTGCGGCGCGTCCTCATAACATGGTGACGAAAGGGGACAATGGCGAGGGATATTCTTCGGGTGTGATCCGAAGGTGCCGTGCAATGTTTCAAAATATGTGCAACGTCGAGTCCCCGGTGCGCCTTGATGAGCAATGAGCGAAATCGATCCCGAACTGGAGCGCCTCGAAAAAGCCGCGCAGGCCGCTCATGGGAGGTACCTGCGCCTCGAGAGCTTTCATGACGTGCAGGTCGTGGAGGCGGCGCGCGCGCTTTGGCAGTCAGCGGTTGCCGCCCTCGACGCTTGTCGCGCGAGGAAAGAACGCCGATCCTGAGCTTGCATGAGGCTGGCCGGTCGTGCCCGGCAGGTCAGACGTGCGACAGTGGAATTTGGTTCACCGGCTCCGGCCGGCAACGGCGAAGGGACTTCCCATGGCACGTATTCCCAGACCGCCGAACGAGGCGCCTCGCGAGCCGCCGCCCGGATCGAGGCCGACGCCTACTCCTCCGATGCCGCCGCCGCGCGAGCCGCCTCCTGGTCCTCCGCCTGCATGACCCGATTCCGGGGGCGCACGCAAACGCAGGCTGCGGTCATTTCTCCGAGCGGTATCTTGCGCCTGCCGGTTGCCGCGACTCCACCGGTTTTGGTCTGGCCTCCGCGCCGATGAAAGCACAGACTCGGGGACCGTTTGCGAGTAGGGTCGCGATCTATCGTGGCGCATGAGGATCCTCTCCTGCGATACCGGGGCAAGAGTGCAGGCCATGTTGCATCTCGTCCAGACTCCGCCGGGCACGAGGGCCGAGACGTTGCCCGGCGAGCGTGCTGGCATCGAGGCGGCGCGCCTCGCGGCAATAGAGCAGTATGGCATACTCGACACCGCGCCTGAGCCCGCCTTCGACCGCATCACCGCCCTGGCCGCCGACATCTTCAGTACGCCGATCGCGATCCTGGGTTTCATCGGTGCCGGGCACGTGTTCTTCAAATCGCATCATGGGCTCGACGCGACACAGGCCAACCGCGGGGATGATCCTGCGGCGCCGGTCATGATGCCCTGGCTGCGAGCCGAGTTCACGAACGGCTTTCATGCCAGCGTCCCGTTGCACGATCCCGACGGGTACGAACTCGGCACGCTGTGCGTCATCGACCGGCGATCGCGCCAGGTCGACGAGCAGCAGATCCGCCGGCTGCGCGTGCTGGGCGGCATCGCAACCGACTTACTGGCCATGCGGCTTGCGGCGCGGCGCGCGCTGGCCCAGGCCGAGATCACGTCCAGCGAGGTCGACCACCGCGCGATGAACAGCCTGCAGTTCGTGGCGAGCCTGCTGCAGCTGCAGAGCCGGGCGTCGGGATCGTCCGAGGTGACGCAGCAATTGCGTGCTGCCGCCAACCGGGTGCTGTCGGTGGCGCGTGTGCATCGGACCTTCTCGACCCAGGAAACCGCCGGTCGCGTGCCGATCGCGGCCCATCTCCGGAGGCTCTGCGAGGAGCTGTCGACCAGCATCGGCGGCGAGATCAGGCTCGAGGGCGCCGACGAGTTCGACGTCCCGAAGGAGCAGGTGCTGCCGATCGGCCTGATCGTCAACGAACTGGTCACCAACGCGCGCAAGCATGCCGGCGATCCGATCACGATCACGTTCCACCGGCTGGCCGGAAGCGAGTGCGAACTCTGCGTTCTCGACGAGGGTCCGGGCCTGTCCGGGGGCTTCGACGTCGCGGCGACGGCAGGTCTGGGCCTCGGCATGAAGGTCGTGCACGCCCTGGCGGCCCAGCTGCTCGGCAAGTTCACGGCGCATCCCAATCCAGTGGGCCGCGGCTCGTGCTTCAAGGTCGTCTTCCCGGTCGCTTGACGAAGGTCCACTTGCTTACCCTCAGGATTCGCCACCGCACCACCTACCTCTACCACGCGCCCGTCCGCCTGGGGCCGCACCGGCTGATGCTGCGGCCGCGCGAGAGCCGCGAGCTGCGGCTGGTGTCGCACGAGGTCACGGTGACGCCGGCGGCCACCGTGACCTGGGCGCACGACGTGTTCGGCAATGCCGTGGCGACGGCGGGTTTCGAGGGGCTCACCGACCGGCTGGTGGTCGACAGCGAAGCGGTGCTCACGCTGGGCGTCGATCCGTGGCCGGTGTTCGACATCGCCGCCGTCGCGACGCGCTATCCCTTCGCCTACACCGATGCCGACTGGACGGATCTCGGCGCGCTGGTGGTGCCGCAGTATCTCGACCCCGAGCGCAAGCTGCTGGCCTGGGCGAAAGGGTTCGTTCGCAGCGATCCGACGGACACACTGTCTCTGTTGAAGGACCTCAGCTCCGGCGTCGCCCAGCAGATCCGCTACCAGAGCCGCGAGAGCGAAGGGACGCAGGCGCCGCTCGAGACGCTGGCGCGCGGGCTGGGCTCGTGCCGCGACCTGGCGGTGCTGTTCGTCGAGGCGGCACGCTGCCTGCGCTTCGGCGCAAGGCTCTGCTCGGGCTATCTCTTCAGGCCGGATCGGGCGACGGGAAACTACGAAGCCGATTCCACGCATGCCTGGGCCGAGGTCTATGTGCCGGGCGCCGGCTGGATCACCTTCGACCCGACCAACCGCAGCGTCGGCGGGGCCAACCTGATTCCGGTCGCCGTGGCGCGCGAGATCTGGCAGGTGACGCCGGTCTCGGGCGACTTCATCGGCGCCAGCGACGCCTATCGCGGCCTCTGGGTCGACCTCAACGTGACGCCGCTCTGATCAGGAGGCCTTGCGCGCCTTCTCGCCGATGACGATGCGGATGGCGGCGTCGGTCGGGCTGGGGGTCTGCGGCCCGTTGAGCGTGCCGCGGAACCGGCCCCAGTTCGCCGGCCAGTCGCCTTTGCTGGCGTTGAAGCCGGCCGCGCCCAGCGCGTCCACGAGGGCGGCGGCCGCTTCGTGCGTCGCCGGATCGCTGCCGTCCCGGACCAGCACGACGACGCCATAGATGCCGGCCACGCCGCCCCAGGTCCAGGTCTGCGGTGCCCAACCTGCCTTGCCGAGATCGTCGGAAATCGTCGCGCCGATGGCGGGCGCGTCGGTGATCTGGCCCAGCAGGAAGATCGCGGCCGGCGTACCGGCATATCTCTGCAGGCTCGCCACGAACGGCGAGGGCGGCGGGGCCGGCGCCGCGACGGCCGGCGGTGCCGCTTCCGCAGGCGTCTCCCGGGCCGGCTCCGGGGTGCGCGTGGTCGCGTCCTTGACCAGCTTCCCCAGGTCGGCGAGGCGCCGCCGGATTTCGGCCGCATCGAACAGCGGCGGTCGTGCGCTTTCCGACGCCGTCCTGTTCTCGACCGGCGCCTGGGCCGCTCGCTCGGTCGCCTCGCGGGCCGCCCGCTCGAGCGCGATGCTCCGCTCGCGCGCCTTCTCCGCTTCCTGCGCCAGCGCCGTCGCCTGGTCCCGCGCGATCGAGACCTCCCGCTCGAGCTTTGCCGTGCGATCCCGCTCGGTGGCGATGGCCCGTTCGAGCGCCGCCGCCTGCTCGCGCGCCGCCGAGGCCTCCCGCTCACGCTGTGCGGCCTCGCTTTCCAGGCCCTTGTAGCGATCGAGGGCCGCCTGCTCATGGGCGCGAACGGCGGCGCTGTAGCGGAACGACAGGAAGGTCGTGATGCCCAGCGCCGACACGGCCAGGAGGGTGGCGACAAGGCTCGCGATCATGGCCTTGTCCATGATCGAGGCCCATCCCCGAAGCTGTTCGATGTCCATGTTCACCGGCTTGTTGGAGCGCATGCCATGCCCGTGCCCTCCGCGCACCCGATTAACAATCGGCAAATCGCCGCCCGGCGGTGAATTGTCGTGACAAATCGGAGGCGTGGTCCGCGCCGAGGCATCGGGTGACCAATGAGCTCCGGTACGGGAGCGGATCGCAGTGAAGCGCGGAGTCGGGGCGTTGAAGGGCACAGTCGTTACCACCGCGCAAGCCGTCAGCTAGCGGGGCGATGCGCCATATCGATCAACGCCTTGAACGCGGCCGAAGGATTGCGCCTGTTGGGATAGTAGAGACAGAGCGGTGCCATTGGCGGCGTCCAGTCCTCCAGGACCCGAGCGAGACGCCCCGCCTCGATGTCCTCGCGCACATCGGACTCCATGAAGTAGCCGATGCCGACATGGTCGAGCACCGCGATGCGCGAGAGGCTGGCCTCGTCCAGACTGATGGGTCCTTGAACGTCGATCTGGACGGGCTGACCGTTCTTTTCGAATTGCCAGCGATGCAGTGCGCCATTCGGCAACCGGATGCGGAGGCATGAGTGGCGTAGCAGGTCGGGGGGCACGCGGGGCTTGCCGTTGGCCTTGAAATATTCGGGCGATGCGACCACGGCAAAGCGACGGGGAGGACCGACGGGAATGGCAATCATGTCGCTCGGCACCAGGTCGGCGCTCCTCAGGCCAAGATCGAATCCTTCGGCAACGATGTCCACGATCCGGCCCTCGGTGACGAGATCGATGTGAACTTGCGGATAGCGCCGCAAGAACTTCAGGAGGAGCGGACGAAGCACCTCCCGCGCGCCTGTCGCGAATGCGTTGATCCGAAGGGTCCCGGATGGGGTTTCCTGCTGCGAGCGGGCAGCGCCCATCGCCTCGTGCAGGGTGCGTACCGCCGGCCCCACTTGATCGACGAAATTTCGTCCGGCGTCCGTCAGGGAAACACTGCGCGTGGTGCGATTGAACAGCCGGACGCCGAGTTGTCGCTCCAGCTTGCCGATCACGTTGCTCAGTGCGGTGGTCGACAGACCGAGTTCCAGCGCCGCTGCCCGGAACGACCCGCGCCGCGCAATGGCGAGAACAGCATCAAACTCCATCAGGCCGTGTTTCGGCATTGTCCTACTTTTCGCAACGCTGCATGCCAGATTGACCCGATTATCGTGAGTGATTCCTTCCCCTAGATCAATCTCGTCACTTGAGGGAGCCGAACGATGTCGATCGAACTACCCAAACCCATAGCCGACTATGTCGAGGCCAACGCACGACTCGATGTCGACGGCATGCTGAAGCCTTTCGCCGCCGATGCGGTCATCGTGGACAATGGAAAGCGCTACCAGGGCCACGCCGAGCTCCGGACCTTGTTCGAAGACGAGGTGATTGCGGTCAAGGCCATCTTCACGCCGGACACTGTTCGCCACGAGAACGGTCAGGTCGTGGCCGAAGGCCTCGCCCATGGCGACTTCAAGGGCAGCCCCATCCGCTTCACCTATCGCTTCACGCTCCAGCACGACGCGATCAAAGCCCTGGAGATCACGATATGACCATCAAAGCTGATCCGACCGAGTTCGCGGGAAAGCGTGTGCTCGTCAGCGGCGGCACCAAGGGTCTGGGCCGCGCCACCGTCGACCGCTTCCTGGCCGGTGGCGCCCGGGTGATCACCGCCGCCCGGGGACACGCTGAGCCCATCGACGGCGTCGAGTTCGTGCAAGCGGACCTGACGACGGCCGAGGGAGGGGAAATCCTGGCCAACGCCGCGCTTGGGCATATGGGTGGCGTCGACATCCTGGCCCATGTGATTGGCGGCTCGTCCTCTCCGGGCGGCGGCTTTGTTGCCCTGACAGACGATCACTGGCTCGCCGAGCTGAACCTGAACCTTCTCGCCACGGTCCGCCTTGATCGGCTTCTCATCCCGCAAATGATCGAACGGGGCGCCGGCACGGTGGTGCACGTCACCTCGATCCAGTCGGTCCTGCCTCTTCCCGAGGCGACCACCGCCTACGCCAGCGCCAAGGCCGCGCTCAGAACCTACAGCAAGTCGATCTCGAAGGAACTCGGGCCGAAGGGCGTGCGCGTCAACACCGTGTCCCCCGGCTGGATCATGACCGAGTCGTCCGTCGACCTGTTGGAGCGTCTGCAGGCGGCCAATGGCGGAACGGTCGAGGAGGCGAGGCAAGTCGTCCTCGACAGCCTGGGCGGCATTCCGATGGGGCGCGCCGCCGAGCCCTATGAGGTCGCGGACCTCATCGCCTACCTGGCCTCCGATCGCGCCGCCGCCATCCACGGCGCCGAGTTCGTCATCGATGGCGGCACCATTCGAACGGTCTGAAGACGGCCTGCAAGGGCATTGTTTCATCCCGCCGACGTTGTCGCCTGGTCTATGCTCCCGGCTCCGCGGGAGGAAAAAGCATGAAAATCGCCAGGATCGAGGATCTGCATTGCGACGCCGGCTGGCGCGACTTTTCATTTCTCAAGGTCACGACCGACGACGGGCTGGTCGGCTGGTCCGAATACAACGAAGGCTATGGCAGCGCCGGCCTCACCGCCGTGATCCGGCGCATGGCGCAGGGGCTGATCGGCCAGGATCCGCGGCCCATCGAGCGCATCATGTCGACGCTCTATGCCGTCACCCGCCAGGCGCCGGGCGGCATCAACCAGCAGGCGATGGCCGCCATCGAGAACGCCCTGATCGACGTCAAGGCCAAGGCGCTGGGCATCCCGGTCTGCGAGCTGTTCGGTGGGCCGGTGCGCGACCGCCTGCCGCTCTACTGGTCGCATTGCGGCAGCTACCGCTTCCGCAATGCCGAGGTGATGGGTGTCGAGCCGGTGCGCTCGCTCGACGACCTGGTGACGCTCGGCCGACATGTGAAGGAGCGCGGCTTCAAGGCGCTGAAGACCAACATCTTCCGCTTCGATCTCGATCCGCCGAACATGTACCAGCCGGGCTTCGGCCGCAGCCCCGGCGGGCCGGAGCTGAATGCCGACGGCGCCGTGCTGGGCGCGATCTCCGACGGGCTGGCAGCCTTCCGCCAGGGCGCGGGCCACGAGATGGGCATCCTTCTCGACACCAACTTCAACTTCAAGACCGAGGGCTACATCAAGGTGGCGCGCGCCTGCGAGCCCTACAACCTCTTCTGGATGGAGATCGATTCCTACGATCCCGAGGGGCTGCGGCTGATCCGCGACCGTGCGTCGATGCCGATCGCGTCGTGCGAATCGCTGTTCGGCCGCCGCCAGTTCCGGCCCTACTTCGAGAACCGCTCGATCGACGTGTCGATCATCGACGTGCCGTGGAACGGGCTGGCCGAGTCGCTCAAGATCGCGGCGATGGCCGAGGCCTACGAGATCAACTGCGCGCCGCACAATTTCTACGGCCACATGTCGACTCTGATGAGCGCGCATCTCTGCGCTGCCATGCCGAACTTCCGCATCATGGAAATCGATATCGACGACGTGCCGTGGAAGGACGATCTGGTGACTCACCCGCCGGTGATCCAGAATGGCGAACTGATCGTGCCCACCCGGCCCGGCTGGGGCGCCGACATCAACGAGGAGGCGGTCAAGGCGCATCCGCCGAAGAACCCGCATCCCTGAGAGGACTCAAAACATGGTCTACGAGTTTCGCACCTATACGCTCGCGCCCGGCAAGATGCCGGAATATCTCAAGGCCGCCGAGACGATCGGCCGGCCGGCGCGCGGCAACAATTACGGTGTCAACCACGGCTACTGGACGTCGGAGTTCGGCGCCCTGAACCAGATCTGGCACCTGTGGAAGTACGACAGCTACGAGGAGCGCACGCGCCTGCGCACCGAGCTGCAGAAGAACAAGGACTGGACCGAGAAGTACCTGCCGATCGTGCGCACCTGCGTGGTGCGGCAGGATCTGCGCCTGATGAACGCGGTGGTCGACATCCGGCCGGACGACGGCACGACCGGCAACGTCTACGAGCTGCGCATCTACCGCTGCGGCCTCGGCGGCGCGGTGCAGTACGGCAAGGACTTCAAGGAGGTCCAGGCGGCGCGCGAGAAGTACTCGCCGATCTGGGGCGCCTGGACCGGCGAGTTCCCGCAGCCCAACGAGTGGATCCATCTCTGGCGCTACAAGAACCTGCAGGAGCGCTTCGAGGCCCGCGCCGCGGCGATGAAGGATCCGGCGTGGCAGGCCTATCTCGCCAAGGGCCCGGCGAAGCTGCAGGAGATGCATTCGACGCTGCTGCTGCCGACCAACTATTCGCCGCTCAAGTAGCAACCTCTTCTTTGTCATCCTGAGCGCAGCGAAGGATCCTTCGCCTGGGGCTCAGGATGACAACTTTTTTGTATCCAAGAGTAGCCGCATGGACACGTTCGACGACAGCCTCGCCTTCGTGAAGTTCGGTGTTGGTCAGCCGGTGACGCGCAAGGAGGATCCGACCCTCCTGCGCGGCGAGGGCCGCTACACCGACGACATCAACCTTCCGGGCCAGGCCCATGCGGTGATGGTGCGCAGCCGCAACGCGCACGGCGTGCTGAAGGGCATCGACACGTCCGAAGCCGAGGCCATGCCGGGCGTGCTGGCGATCCTGACGGCCGCCGATCTCGACGAGGCGGGCTTCGGCCCGCTGGTGTGTCCGCTCAACCTCCCGCAGCGGGACGGCACGCCGATGAAGCGGCCGCCGCGCTGGTCGCTGGCGAAGGGCAAGGTGCGTTTCGTCGGTGAAGTGGTGGCCATGGTCGTTGCGGAGACGGCGGTCCAGTCGAAGGACGCCGCGGAAGCCGTGATGCTCGACATCGAGGAACTGCCGGCCGTAACCACCCCCGAGGCGGCACTGGCCGAAGGGGCGCCGCAGATCCATGCCGAGGCGCCGGGCAATCTCGTTCTGGATTTCCACTTCGGAGACGCCGAGGCCGTCGCGAAGGCTTTCGCCGAAGCGGCCCACGTCACGAGGCTCGAGATCGATTCCCAGCGCATCGTGGTCAATGCCATGGAACCGCGCTCGGCGATCGGGTCCTACGACACGGCGAAGGACCGCTGGGTGCTGAACGTCGGCTGCCAGGGCGTGTTCGGCCTGCGCGGCGGCCTGGCCAACGACGTGCTCAAGGTCACGCCCGACAAGCTCCATGTGCTGACCGGCAATGTCGGCGGTTCGTTCGGCATGAAGGCGCCGCCCTATCCGGAATATGGCCCGCTGCTGTTGGCGGCGAAGAAGCTCGGCCGTCCGGTGAAGTGGACCGACGAGCGTTCCGAGAGCTTCCTGTCGGATCATCATGGCCGCGACCACGAGCGCGTTGCCGAACTGGCGCTCGACAAGGACGGCAAGTTTCTCGCGGTGCGGCTCACCGGCTACGGCAATGCCGGCGCCTACATCTATCCGCCGATGCCGGCCACGACCAACGCGGTGAAGAACCTGATCGACGTCTACCGGACACCGGCGATGGAGGTGAATTCCAAGATCGTCTTCACCAACTGCACGCCGGTCGCGGCCTATCGCGGCGCCGGCCGTCCCGAAGGCAACTATTTCATGGAGCGCCTGATCGACACGGCGGCGCGCGAGATGGGCATCGACGCCATCGAGCTGCGGCGGCGCAATCACATCGCGCCGGAGCAGATGCCGTACAAGTCGCCGGCCAACAATCTCTACGATTCCGGCGAATTCCGCGCGATCCTCGACGAGACGCTGCAGCTCTCCGACTGGGAGGGCTTCGCGGCCCGCAAGGAAGAGAGCGCGAAGCGCGGCAAGCTGCGCGGCCGCGGCGTCGGCAGCTATCTCGAAGTGACCGCGCCGGCCGGCAAGGAGCATGGCGGCATCCGCTTTGAGCCCGACGGCGACGTCACCATGCTGAGCGGCACGCTCGACTACGGCCAGGGCCATGCCTCGGCCTTCGCCCAGGTGCTGACGGGATTGCTCGGCATTCCGTTCGAACGCTTCAAGCTGCTGCAGGGCGACAGCGACCAGCTCAAGGCGGGCGGCGGCACCGGCGGTTCGCGCTCGGCGCTGGTCGGCGCCGAGGCGTTCCTCGAAGCCAGCCGCAAGGTGATCGACCAGGGCAAGCAGATCGCGGCCCATGTACTCGAAGCGTCGGTCTCCGACATGGAATTCGACAAGGGGCGTTTCAAGATCGCCGGCACCGATCGCAGCATCGGCCTGCTCGAACTCGCAAAGAAGCTGCACGACGGGCTGGCGCTGCCACAGGACGTGCCGCAGACGCTCGACGTGGCGCATGTCTCGGACACGCCGCCCTCGTCCTTCCCCAACGGCTGCCATGTCTGCGAGGTCGAGGTCGATCCCGAGACCGGCACGATCGAGCTGGTGCGCTACTTCATGGTCAACGACTTCGGCACGGTCATCAATCCGCTGCTGGTCGAGGGCCAGGCGCATGGCGGCGTGGTGCAGGGGCTCGGCCAGGCGATCATGGAGCGCACCGTCTACGACGAGCAGGGCCAGCTTCTGACCGGCAGCTTCACCGACTACGCCCTGCCGCGGGCGCAGGACGCGCCGAGCTTCACGATCCAGAGCCATCCCGTGCCCGCGAAGACCAACACGCTGGGTGTGAAGGGCTGCGGCGAGGCGGGCTGCGCCGGCGCGCTGCCCTCGATCATGAACGCCATCGTCGATGCGCTGGGCGGCAAGCACATCGACATGCCGGCCACGCCGGAGAAGGTCTGGCGGGCGCTGAACGGCGGGTAGCGACGAAGCCGTTCAGCGGAGCGCGCCACTCCAGTGGCGCTCAAGCTTCGTCGATAAGCAAGGATGAGCGCCACTGGAGTGGCGCGCTCCAATGAGGCGCTTAGGCCTTCTCGACCTCGATCGTCTTCTTCACGGCCGGACGCTCCAGCATGCGGGCGTGGTGGGCTTCGAGCGCCGGGAAATCGCCGGGCTGGCGCTCGAGCTGGTCGCGGAAGCGCCAGTAGACGCGGAACAGGTGGATGTCGGCGATCGAATAGCGATCGCCCAGGATCCACTTGCGGTCGCCCAGGCGCGTGTCGGCCACGGCGTATAGTGCGCGCGCCTCGGCGACGCCCTGCCGGATCGCCGGATGGATCGTCGAGGCGACGTAGGACATCCAGGAGATGGCCTGCGCCTCGGCCTCGATGTCGCCCGCCGGCAGGAGGTTGGCCGCCGGATAGGTGCGGGCGAGATAGTAGAGGATGCCCGCCACTTCGGTGAGCGGGCGGCCGTCGATCATCAGCACCGGAACCTTGCCGACCGGATTCACGGCGAGGAATTCGGACGTGCGCGTTTCCTTGCGCGGCACCGAGACCGCATGCTTTTCGAAGGAGGCACCGACCTCATGGAGGGCGATATGGGCGGCCATGGAGCTTGAGCCAGGCGAGTAGTAGAGGGTGAGCATATGAAAGCCCTACCACACATGTGATTGTCTGGCTTCTGCAACGACAATTTGCACTCTCTTCGGAAGTCGCAACCTGCGAGTTTCACCAGCGTTTGGTAGCTGACGGAGCCTGTTGGGTTGTTGTCATGGCGTTGCTTCCTGTTCTCGTCTTTCTGTTCACAGTCGCGATCGCCGGGCCGGCCACGGCCCGCGAGTTGCGGGTGTCGGATACCTTTCCCGACGATCATCCGACTGTCCGCGCCCTGGCGTTCATGGGCGAGGCCGTTCGAACCCGGACGAGCGGCCGCCTGACCCTCTCCCGACGCAGCGAGAGCGGGCAGGAGTCCGACGGCTTCATCATCGGTCAGGTCCGCAATGGCTCACTCGACATGGCACGGGTCAACCTGAGCGCGCTGAACGCATCGGTGCCGCCGTCGGTGCTGCTGACCCTTCCATTCGTGTTCAGGTCCGTGACCCACATGCGCCGCACGGTCGACGGCCCGCTTGGCGACGATATTCTCGCCGCCCTGGAACGCCAAGGGCTGATCGGCTTGTGCTTCTACGATGGGCCTTCCCGTTCGTTCTACAGCCGGTCGAGCCAGATCCGCAGCGCGGCCGACCTCAAGGGGTTGAAGGTGCGAGTCCAGATCGCCGACAGCTGGGCCATCCTGCTGCGGGCGCTCGGTGCGGAACCGGTGACGCTTCCCATGGCGCAGGTGAAGGCGGCGCTGCAGACCGGCGTGATCGACGCGGCGGATGGCGATTGGGCGAGCTACGTGACGGAGGGCCATCATGTCGTGGCGCCGTTCTACAGCCTGACGCAGCATTCCCAACCGCCTTCCGTGCTCATCGTTTCGCAACGCACCTGGCGAACGCTGTCGGCCGCGGATCAGAAACTGCTGCGCGAAGCCGCCCGCGAATCGGTGAGCCACATGCGCGCCCTGCTCGACGACTACGAAGCGGCCGCCCGCCGGCGTGCCGAAGCGGCAGGAGTCCGGGTCGAGGAGGATGTCGACCGGCAATCGTTCGTCGATGCGATGGTGCCGCTTTATCCCACGGTGGTGGAGGAGGTGCATCTGCAGGCCCTGGTGACCCGCCTGCAGGAGGAGCAATGATCTCGCGATTGCGGCGACACTCCGCTAATCTCGGTTCATGATCACCCTCCTGCTATCGTCCCACGCGCAGCGTACCTGGGGCGAGCGCATCGCGGCCGCCGTGCCGCCCGGCACGCTGTCCTTCCTGACCGCCGAGGAGGCGCTGGCGGCCGACGGTCCCAGCGCCGCCGACATCGCCTTCATGACCCGCGAAGTGACGGGAAAGTCCGGTCCCGCCAGTCCGACACCCGAACTGCAGGGCTTCGATGCGGTGGTGCTCAAGTCACCGAACCTAAAATGGCTGCAGATCCATCCGGCCGGCGCCGAGCGCCCGATCTATCGCGAACTGCGCGCGCGGGGCGTCAAGGTGACGACCGCCTCGGGCGCCACGGCGATCACCGTGGCACACAGCACGCTCGGCGCCGTGATCGCGATCAACCGCCGCTTCCCGCTGCTCGCGGATGCGCAGCGCCGCCATGCCTGGGAGCCGCGCCTGGGCGAGCGCTCGCCGCGCGACCTTGCGGGCCAGTGTGCGGTGATCGTCGGCATGGGCCCGATCGGCCGCAACATCGCCTCGCTGCTCAAGATGCTGGGCATGCGCTCGATCGGTGTGCGCCGGACCGCCGAACCGGTGGAGCCGTGCGAGAGGGTCGTCGCCTACGAGCAGTTGCACGAGGTGCTGCCGCAGGCCGACTGGCTGATCCTCTGTTGTCCGGTCTCGCCGGTGACGCGCGGCATCGCCAATGCCGCAGCCTTCGCCGCGATGCCCGAGGGGGCGCATCTGATCAATGTCGCGCGCGGCGAGATCGCGTTGGAGAAGGACATCATCGCCGCGCTGCAGAGCGGCAAGCTGGCGGGCGCCTATCTCGACGTGTTCGAGCGCGAGCCGCTCGATCCGGCGTCGCCGTTGTGGGATCTGCCCAACGTGCTGGTGTCTCCGCACACCGCCAGCCATACGCTCGGCCAGAACGAGGCGATCTTCGGCATCTTCCTCGACAATCTGGCGCGCTTCCGCGCCGGTCAGGCGCTGCGCAACGACGTCGACAATCTCGGCTGAAGCGCCTGCTCCACGGCGCGGCGATCGAGCCGCGCCCGCAGGCCGATCACGACCAGCCTGCCCGGTTTCGCATCGGCAGGGGCCGCATCGATTTCGAAGCGCCGGCCGACGACGTGCAGCGCGACCTCGCCCAATATGCCCTTGGCGCGCAGGACGCCCGTGCCCGGTGCGCTCAGGCGGCGGCCGAGTTCGGCGACGTCGATGTCTTCAGGGACGTCCAGTTCGAGCGATGCGTAGAGCGAAGCCGCGTCGGGTGCGCCCGGCGTGGTGAGTGTCGCCGACAGACGGGGCAGGGCGCCGTCGCGCAATCCCAGCAGCAGGTCGGGCGCGATTTCCGCCCGCGTCGCCGGCAGGATCCGCGCCGCAGGATTTTCCGTGGCGAGCCAGGCGAGGGTCTGCTGAAGCGAGGCACCGTCCACGAGATCGCAGCGATTGGCGACGACGAGATCGGCGGCGCCGAGCTGGCGCGTGATCGTGTCGCCGAGATAGGCGTCTTCGGCCATCGTCCGCACCGTCTCGACATCGACCATCACGACGATGCCGTCGATGCGATAGGGCAGAAGGAGCGTGACGGCGCTGGCCACCATGCCCGGCAGCGCGACGCCGCTGGTCTCGATGACGACGCGCTCGATGTCCGGTTGCCGCTCGGGCAGGGCCATCAGCACGTCCATCAGGTCCGAGCCATAGCTGCAGCAGATGCAGCCGCCGGAGATCTCCAGCGTATCGCCGGCCGACGACACGATCAGGTCGCGGTCGATCGGCGTTGCGCCGAAGTCGTTGACCAGGACCGCGAGCCGCTGGCCGTCCGCGGCGCGCAGCAGGCGATTGACCAGGGTCGTCTTGCCGGCACCGAGGTAGCCGCCGATCACCGTGACCGGCAGCCGTCCGCCCGGTCGCGTCTCGCTCACGCCCCGTTGGCGGGGAAGAGACGGCCGCCCTGGACGGTGCCCCAGATGCGCACGTCCTTGAGCTTCTCCGGCGCGATCTCCAGCGGATCGTCCTCCAGCACCGCGAAGTCGGCGCGCTTGCCGCATTCGATCGAGCCGACCTCGCCGTCGAGCTTCAACGTCCAGGCGGCGCCCAGGGTGATCGTGCGCAGCGCATCGGCCACCGAGATGCACTCGGTCGTGCCCAGAACGCGGCCACTGGCGGTGCGGCGGTTGACGGCGCCCCAGGCGGTGAAGAGCGGGCCGAGCGGCGTCACCGGCGCGTCCGAATGGATGGCGAGCGGCACGCCGCTGGCCAGCGCCGTGGCGCAGGCGTTCATGCGCATCGCCCGCTCCGGTCCGACCGTCGTCTCGCAATGCTGGTCGCCCCAGTAGAAGTGGTGGTTGGGAAACAGGTTGGCGCACATGCCGAGCCGCGCCATGCGCCGGAACTGGGCGGCATCGGCCAGCTGGCAATGCTGCAGGGTGAAGCGGTGGTCGCGCGCCGGCTGGTCGAGCAGGGCGCCCTCCAGGCAATCCAGCGCCATCTCCGTCGCCTGGTCGCCGTTGGTGTGGCTGTGCACCAGCACGCCCTTCTGCAGTGCCAGTCTGTAGAGACCGCTGATCGCCTCGGGCGGCGTGTACCACAGGCCGTTGGGCGCGCCGTTGTAGTAGCCGGGCCAGCGCAGCCGTGCCGAGAAACCCTGGATCGAGCCGTCGACGAACAGCTTGATGGCGCCCAGCCGCAACCGGTCCGTCGATTTCGCCTTGAGCTTCACGGCCATGTCGACGACCTGCTCCGGCGTCAGCGCCTGGAAGCGGCGGAACGACACGATGCGCACCGGGAAGCCCGCTTCGCCGGTGACGCGGGCCATCATCGATACCGCATCGTCCGGCAGCAGGTTCGCGAGATCGGTCGCGGTCGTGACGCCCTGGCGAACGCAAAGCCTTGCGAAGCGCCGCAGGCCGGCCTCGTCGTTGGCCAGCGCCTCGCGGTCGAAGCCGACATGGGCGCCGACGATCGTCATCGCCTCGGGCCCCTTCAGCTCGCCCGTGGGCAGACCGTCGTCACCGAGGGGGATGCCCGGATGGTTGACTCCCTGGCGCAGCAGGCCGGCCAGTTCCAGCGCCCGGCTGTTCACGTTGAAGATGTGGCCGCTCGCATGCATCACGCCGACGGCGCGGGTCGTCGACACGCGATCGAAGTCGGCGCGCACGACGCGGCGGTCGCCATAGTAGATCGGATCGAGTCCCCAGCCGGCGAGCGCCTCGGTCGGCGTGGCGAGCTTGCGCTCCGCCTCCTGCAGGCGCGCCACCACGTCCTCGATGGACTCGGCGCCGGGCCACACCTTGCCTTCGGGATCCATGCGGTCGAAGCGGCCGAGATAGGTGTAGCGCCAGAAGGTGCCTTCGGCGGCGTGGCTGTGGCCCTCGACGAAGCCTGGCATCAGCACCTTGTCGGCGAAGCTGTCGTCGAGCGTGTAGGCGCCCCAGCCGGCCAGCTCCTCGAGCGGCCCGGCGCCCAGGATGCGGCCCTCGCGGACCGCCACATGCGTGGCCTCCGGACGGGCGGGGTTCATGGTGAGGATGCGGCGGGCGCGGAAGATCGTGATCGGGCTCGATGTCATGTTGCAGACACTATCGGTCGCGAGGCCGCGAAGACAATCGGCATCACAAAGAAAGACGGCGGTGTCAGGGACACCGCCGCCGGTCGATTATTAATTATCGCACCGTATTGCGCGGCACGTCCCTGAAGGGCTTGGTCGTGTCGATGCTCGGCTCCTTGGGCATCTTGAGGACGCGCTCGGAGATGATGTTGCGCTGGATCTCGTCGGTGCCGCCGGCGATCGACGTCGCCGGAACCGATACCAGGATTTCCGCGATGACGCCGTTCATCGGGCTGTCGGAGCCGGACAGCAGCGCATCGGCCCCGGAGAGCTGGGTGTGCACGCGCGCGGCGGCGCGGGCGACATGGCTGGAGACCAGCTTGCCGAGCGAGCCTTCGGGACCCTGCGGCTTGCCCTGCTGGGCGGCGGCGCGGGCGCGGCGCGCCGTCCATTCAGCGGCCTTGGACATGACCAGCAGCCTGGCGATCTCCTGGCGCACCACGGGATCGTCGAAGCGGCCGGTCTCTTTCGCCCGCTGCAGGATCAGATCGACCCGGCCCGCGCGCTGCGGATACCATTTGTAGGGCTCCATCGTCGTGGCGATCTCGGCCCGCTCCTCGTCGTAGATGCGGCCCTTGCGGTCCGAACCCATCGCCCAGGTGCGCAAGCCATCGGCGCCGCGGCGCTCGTGCATCAGGGTCGTGGTCGTGACGGCCCAGCCGTCGCCCACGTTGGCGACCAGGAACTCCGGCTCGACCACAGCGTCGGTCATGAACACCTGGTTGAACGAGGCATGGCCGTTCATCTGCTTCAGCGGCTGCACGTTCACGCCGGGCTGGTGCATGTCGAGGATGAAGTAGGAGAGACCCTTGTGCTTGGTCTTGTCCCAGTCGGTGCGGGCCAGCAGCAGGCCCCAATGAGCGTGATGCGCCGAGGTCGTCCAGACCTTCTGGCCGTTCACGACCCACTTGTTGCCCTGCATCTCGGCGCGGGTGACGGCGCCCGCCACGTCGGAGCCGGAGCCCGGCTCGCTGAACAGCTGGCACCATGTATCCTCGCCGGTGAGGATGCGGCGCAGGAACTTCTCCTTATGCAGGTCGCTGCCGTGCTCCAGGATGGTCGCGGCCGCAAGCGTGCGGATGCCGGCCTTGGCGACGCCGATTGCGCCGATCCTCTGGAATTCCTCGTCGACGACAGCCTGGAACGCCTGCGGCAGGTCGCGGCCGTACCATTGCTTGGGCCAGGTGGGCACACCCCAGCCGGAATCCGCGAGCTTGTTGCGCCATTCGACCAGGCCCAGCTCGGGATTCCAGTTGGCTTCGAGCCAGGCGCGGACTTCGGCGCGCACGGAGTCTTCGGTGAGTTCGCTCATCTTCTTGCTCCTCAGGCGGCCCAGTGCTGCATCATCTGTTCGCGGTGATGGTGGGCATCGCCCAGCAGCACCTCCGAGCTCTTGGCGCGCTTGAACCAGAGATGGGTGTCGTTGTCCCAGGTGAAGCCGATGCCGCCATGGATCTGGATGGCATGGATGCCCGTCTGCAGGGCGGCCTCGCTGGCCGCCGCCTTGGCCAGCGACGCGACCGCGACGATATCCTCGTCACCCTCGTCGAGCGCGGCGGCGGCGTAGTAGGCCGCCGACTTCGCCAGTTCGACGTCGACCAGCATGTCGGCCTGCTTGTGCTTCATCGACTGGAAGGAGGCGATGGGCCGGCCGAACTGCATGCGCATCTGCGCATAGGCCAGCGCATCCTCGCGCAGCCGCTCGGAAACGCCCGCCATCTCGTTCGACAGGCAGACCGTCGCCTCGACCAGGGTGCGGGCAAAGGGGACCGCCGCGGCGCCCGCCGTGCCGAGGAGCGTCGCCTCGACACCCTTGAAATCCAGCCGCGCCAGCTTGCGCGTCGGGTCCATCACCTTGAGGTTCCGCCGCTCCAGCCCCTTGGCATCGCCCTTGACGGTGAACAGCGAGAGGCCCGCATCGCCCGACGTTCCCGCCGCACGCGCCAGCACGACGATGAGGTCGGCGGTGTGACCGTCCAGCACATAGCTCTTGTGGCCGTCGAGCTTCCAGGTGCCGCCCGACGGGGTGGCCGTCATCCTGGTGGCCGCGGCGTCCCAATGCGCGGGATCCTCGACCCAGGCCAGGGTCGCGATCGTGTCGCCCGAGGCGATGCCGGGCAGCAGCGCCTGCTTCTCGGCTTCGGTGCCGGCATTCAGGATGGCGCCGGTCGCCAGGACGGCCGTCGAGAAGAAGGGCGCGCAGAGCAGCGCCCGGCCCATCTCCTCCAGCACGATGCAGAGTTCGCCGAAGCCGAAACCCTGTCCGCCATAAGCCTCCGGGATGCGCACCGCGGTCAGTCCCAGCTCGGCATTGAGCTTGCGCCATGCCGCCGGTTCGAAGCCGGCATCGGTTTCCATCAGGCGCCGCACTTCCTTGGTGGGCGAGCGCTCGGCCAGGAAGCGGCGCAGGCTGGTCCTGAACTCTTCCTGCTCGCTCGAGAAGCTGAACTTCATACACAAATCCTCCCGGTGCCGATTTTAGGCACTGGGCGTGATGACCGGAAGCGCCCCGCGGGCGTCGTGGATTGCAGGGCGAGACGCCGCTGAATTTAGAGTTTCTCCGGGCGGGATTGAATCAGTCGAACGTTCCAACATCGACCTCGCCCTGAGGAGCGAACGCAGTGAGCGTCTCGAAGGGTGGGCACGCGCACCGCGTCTGTTGCCCATCCTTCGAGACGACCACTTCGTGGTCTCCTCAGGATGAGGTTAGTGGGTCAATCCGAGACGGAAAGACCTTGGCAGCGTCACCTCAGACGTTCGACTCAGACGTGCAGCAGGTCGATATGCACGGTCGATGGATTCTGTGCGCCCGAGGCCACGAAACCGAAGCTGGTTTCGCCGTCATGGGCGATCGTTCCGTTGTACGACGCGTTGCTGACGACATAGCCGCTCGCATCGTGCGACACGATGACGGCGTTCCAGATGTCGGTGATCTGGTTGGTCGTGTCGATCCTGACCTGCCAGCCGTTGACCGCGCTCGCCCCGTCATTCTCGAGCGTCACGCTGCCGTTGAAGCCTCCCGACCAGGAATTGACGATCGCGAACATGGCTTCAAGGTCGCCCGACCCCGACGGCGGTGTCGGATCGATGGGCGTCGTCGGCGCCGTGTCGTCGTCGACGATCGTGCCGGTACCGGTGGCGCGCGCGATCGTGGCGCCCACGGCGTTGCTCAGCACGACGCCGAAATGCTCGTTGCCCTCGACGAGCTTGTCCGGCGAGATCTCGATCGTGATCGTCTTGCTCTGCTCGCCGGCCGCGAAGGTGACGTGGCCGTTGCTGGCGATGAAGTCCGATGCGCCGGCCGTGCCGTAGACGGTCTGGTAGTCGACCGTCACCTCGTGCGTGGCGGCCGCCGAGAGGGTGAGGACGAAGCTCGCCGTCGGACCGCTCGGCGTGCCGCCGTCGCCCGGCGCATCCTCGTGGAACTGGTACTCGATGGGCGTCAGGTAGCCCATCTTGGTCTGGTTCACGGTGGTCCAGTTGTCGTTCAGGATGCCGCCGGTGTCGCCCGAGTTGGGATTCCACGACCAGAAGGTCCAGCTCGGTCCCTTCTGCCCCGCGGCGAGATCGGACGTGCCGTCATTGTTGAAGTCGCCGCCCAGGTAGGAGGTGATCGCCTCCAGCCACGGCGCATCCTTCGGGTCGACCAGCTTGGTGCCGAACTCGCCGATCCACACCGGGGCGATGCCTTCCTTGTAGATGTAGCCCCACATCTGGTCGAACTTGGCGGGCAGGTTCGCCGGGAAGTCTGCGCCCTGGAACCACGACTGCTCGTAGACCGAGTTGGGATAGTCGTGCGCCGAATAGACCAGCTTGTTGTCGAGCGCGAGGTCGACCGGCCGGTCGCGCACGCCCATCAGGTTGCCGCCCCACCAGTAGCTCTGGCCGTTGTAGGTGCCGACACCCTCGACGAAGATCAGCCAGTTGGCGTTGACCGTGCCGATGGCGTTGCCGGCGGTTTCGGCCGCCAGCGCCCAGTCCTTGGCGCCACCGCCGCCCCAGGTGCCGTTGTAGGGCTCGTTGTGCAGGTCCGCGCCGATGAGCGCCGGATCGTCGGCGTAGCGTGCCGCCAGCATCTTCCAGTCGTTGATCCAGGCGGCCTGCGTGTACTGGCTGTTGTACCAGAGGCCGTTCTCGGACGTGCCGGCGCCGGCGTTGCTGCGATGATGGTCGAGGATGATCTTGAGCCCGATCTCGCCGGCATAGTCGACGATCTTGTCCATGACCTGCAGCGCCGACAGGCCCTGCAGGTCGGGATTCTTGCTGAAGTCGATGCCGTTGGGTGCCGCGGTCGTGTGCAGCATCTCGCTGGAGAAGGGTAGGCGGATGGTGTTGAAGCCCTGGTCCACCATCTGGTCCATCATGTCCTTGTAGCCGCGCGTCCACAGGCCGTGCGGGGCGAAGGTCGACGATTCGAAGCCGAACCAGTTCACGCCGGCGATCTGCACCGAGTGGCCGGCCGCGTCGACGATCTGGTTGCCCGAGGTGCTGAGCCAGCCGGGCGCCGCGCCGCCGCCGGGATTGCCCTCGTTCACCGAGGCATCCGAGATGCTGAGCGTCGGCTGGCCCGGCGTCGCCACGTCGTCGTTGACGATCGTGCCGATGCCGGTCGCGTCGGCGATGGTGGCGCCGGTCGCGCTCGACAGGACGACGCTGAAGCCCTCGTTGGCCTCGACGACCGCATCGCCGATCGTGGCGATCTGGATGGTCTTCTGTGTTTCGCCGGCGGCGAAGGTGAGCGTGCCGGACTGGGCCACGTAGTCGCTGCCGGCCACCGCCGTACCGTTGGCCGTCACGAAGTTCACGGTCACCGGGCCCGCGGCCGCGGACGACAGGCTCACGGTGAAGGTCGTGTGCCCGGGCGCTGCCGCGCTGCCTTCGCTCGATGAGGCATCGCTGACCGACAGCGAAGGCGGGGGCGCGACGTCGTCGTTGACGATGGTGCCGGTGGCCACGCCGTCGTCGATCGTGGCGCCGGTCGGCTGCGACAGGGTGAGCCTCAGCGTTTCGTTGGCCTCCACCATCGTATCGCCCGTCACCGGCACCAGAACGACCTTCGACGTCTCGCCGGCGGCAAAAGTCAGCGTGCCCGACCGGGCGGCATAGTCCTGGCCCGCCTTGGCGGAGACGTCGCTGGTGGCATAGGCGACGGTGACGGGACCGGACGCCGCGGCGGACAGGGTGACGGTGAAGGCCAGGTTGCTGGTGCCGTTGTTTCCTTCCGTCACCGTGGCGTCGGCGACCGAAATCCGCGCATCGTCGTTCACGATCGTGCCGGTCGCGGCGCTGTTGGCGATCGTGGCGCCGGTCGGCGAAGTGAGGTTGATCTTCAGCGTCTCGTTGCCTTCGATCGCCGTGTCGCCGGCAACCTTGACCTTGATCGTCTTGGAGGTCTCGCCGGGCGCGAAGGTCAGTGTGCCGGTCTGGGCGATGTAATCCTGGCCGGCTTTGGCGGTACCGTCCGCCGTGCCGTAGGTCACAGTAACCGTGCCGGTGGTGGCCTGCGACAGCGTGACGGTGAAGGAGAGGTCGCGGGTCCCGCTGTCGCCTTCCTTCACCGTGGCGTCCGTGATGGCGATCCTGGGAACGACGACGTCGTCGGTGATGATCGTGCCGACCGCCGCGCCGTCGGCGATGGTCGCGCCACTCGGCGACGAGAGGTTGAGAGCCAGCGTCTCGTTGAGTTCGACCGCGGTGTCGCCGTTGACCGTGATGCTGACCGTCTTCTGCGTTTCGCCGGCGGCGAAGCTGAGCGTGCCCGACTTGGCGACGTAATCCTGGCCGGCCGTCGCGCTGCCGTTGGCGGTCGCATAGTTGACCGTCACCGGTCCGGTGGCGGCCTTGGAGAGGCTCACCGTGAAGACCATCTGCTTGGTGCCGCTGTTGCCCTCGACGAGCGACGCGTCGCCGACCGAGATCGCCGGCAGCACCGGTGGCGGCTCCTGGCCGGCGCCGTTCAGCGACAGGCCGGTCGCCGTCGTGCCGCCCGTGGCGCCGGTTGCCGCCTGGAAGCCGAACGTGACGCTGCCGCCGGAGGAGACGTCGGCGTTGTAGGAGGCGTTACGGAGCACATAGTGCGTGCCGACATGGCTGACGATCTCGGCGCCCCAGATGTTGGTGATGGCGAAGCCGGCATCGAACTCGACGGTCCAGCCGTGGACACCGGCGGTGCCGCCCTCGACCGTCATGTTGCCGATGAAGCCCGAACCCCAGTTGTCCCTGACCGCGTACTTCACAGTCGCCATCGCTTCCCTCCGCTCGGTTGCGTGCGTGACAGATGCCATCGACATTGAGGCGTTACATCGGCGCCTCCGTCCCTAGTCGACGAAAGCGGCAGGAAAGTCGACGAACCGGTCTTGCGGAGCCGGTCATGCAGCGCTTGCCTGCTCGCGCCAAATGCCCAATCTTCCACGGGATTCAGCCGTTCCGACCGGAGCTTCCCGCCTTGTCCGCATTCCTGCTCGCCCGGTGGAACGGTCTGTCCCTGTTCTGGCGAATTCAGATCGCGGGCTGGGGGCTCTTCGCGATCGCCGACGTGGTTGCCCAGCGTGTCGCCTTTCATAGCTACACCATAGCCTTTGCGCGCACGGCGCTCTTCCTGGTCTGCCTGGTGGCGATCTCGACGGCCATGCGTGGCATCTATCTCTCACGGCCCTTCGCCAACCGGGTATCGGTCGTAGGCGTCGCGCTGATCGGCCTGCTCTCGCTGCTGGGCGCCTTCATCATCGCAAGCACGGTCGTCCTTGTGCATGAGGCTCTCCCCTGGATCGTGCCGCCCGGTCGCCGCGGCGTCGAAGAGTTTTTCGTCCCATTCGTGCATTACTTCTTTGCCCTCGTGGGGTGGAGTCTCGCCTACTTCTGGCTGCGCGCCGAGCTGGCGAAGCAGGCACAGCGTCGCCGGACCATGCGCGCGCAGGCCGCGGCATTGAGGGCGGAGCTCGAGCAGCTGCGCCTGCAGCTCGACCCGCATTTCCTGTTCAACGCCCTGAACGGCGTCGCCGAGGAGATTCCCGAGCATCCGGCCGCGGCGCTGGACATGCTGCGCAACCTGACGGCCTATCTTCGGCATTCGCTCGACGGCATCAATCACACGGTGGTGACCGTCGAGGGCGAGGTCGCGGGGCTCGCGGCATATCTTGCCGTCCAGAAGGCGCGCTTCGGCGACCGCCTGCATACCCGTCTCGACGTGACGCCCGAGGCCGCGCAACGGCGCATCGCCAGCTTCCTGCTGCAGCCGCTCGTGGAGAATGCCGTGAAACATGGCCGGCGTGACGATGGACTCGACCTTCGCGTCGACATCCGCCTCTCGGGCGATACGCTGCATGTCGAGGTCGAGAACACGGGAACGCTCGACGCGACGCGGCCATCGGCCCGTCGCCAGCGGCCCGGCATCGGGTTGGAGAATGTGCGCCGTCGTCTCGCGCTGCACTATCCCGACCGGCATGCCTTCAGCTTAGCCGAGATCGGCGAGCGTGCCGGCGACAAGAAAGTGACCGCGACGCTCGAACTCCGGGGAGAACCGTGCGGGTCCTGATCGTCGACGACGAGCCGCTCGCCCGCAGTGCCATGCGGAGGCTGCTCGCCGCTCATCCCGATGTCGAGATCGCGGGCGAGGCCGACAGCGGCGAAGCGGCCCGCGCCCATATCATCGGCCTGCGGCCCGACCTCGTCTTTCTCGACATCGAGCTGGGCGGAGGCGGTGACGGGTTCGATCTGCTCGATTCGCTGGAACGGCCACCCATCGTGATCTTCGTCACGGCCTTCGCCGAGCACGCGGTAGAAGCCTTCGCCGTGGATGCCGTCGACTATCTCCTGAAGCCCGTCGAGCCGCAGCGCCTCGAGATGGCGCTGGCGCGGGCGGCGCGGCAGCTCGCGCTCCAGTCCCTGCCGCCCGGGCCGGGGGTGATCGAACTCAGGACGCCGCGGCGCGTTCTGTTCGTCACGCCGGCCGAGATCGTGGCGATCTGCGCCGACGGTGACTTCACGCGCGTCTTCGTGGCGGGGCAGGCGGCCGTCATGATTCTGCGGACCCTCGCCCATTTCGAGGGGGTGCTGCCGGCGCCGCCCTTCGTCCGGCTGGGCCGGTCGGTGATGATCAATCGCGACCGGCTGCGCAGCCTCGAAGCGCCGACGCGCTCGACCGGCCGTCTCGTGCTCGACGGCATGGAGCATCCGCTGGCGATCGGCCGTGCCGCCATGGCGCGTCTGCGCGAACTGCTGGCGGACAGGAGCTGACTGGCCCGGAGCTGGCTGGCCCGGAGTTCATTGGCAGGAGCGGTCTGGCACCGAAGCTGCAAGGCTTCCGTCGCAAATGCTGCGGGAGGAGTCCATGAAAGCCGTCGTCATCCATGCCACCGGGGGGCCTGAGCAACTGGTGCTGGCCGATCTGCCCGATCCGGTGCCTGGACCGGGTGAGGTGCTGATCGACGTGGCCTATGCCGGCTGCAACTGGGCCGACACGCAGGTCCGCATGGGCATCTATCCGCATCCCATGACCTATCCGATGGTCCTGGGCTTCGAGGTCTCCGGCACGGTGGCCGCGCTGGGCGCGGGCGTGACCGGCGTGAAGGTGGGCGACCGCGTCGCGACCTTTCCGGAGAAGGGCGGTGCCTACGCCGAGAAGTGCGTCGCCTCGGCCAAGGGCCTGATCAAGCTGCCCGACGCGGTCGGCCTCGACGTCGGGGCGGCCTTTCCCATCCAGGCCCTGACGGCCTGGCACATGATGTGGACGATCTACGGCGGCATCGGGCCGGGCGACACGGTGCTGGTGAACGCGATCGGCGGCGGCGTCGGGTTGATGTGCACCCAGCTCGCCGTTCATGCCGGTGCAAGAGTCATCGGCACGACCGGCACGCCGGGCAAGGAGGCGAAGGCGCTGGCCTTCGGCGCCTCTCGCGTCGTGGTGACCTCGCAGGACGATTTCGAACGCGCCGTGCTCGACTTCACCGACGGGAAGGGCGTCGACCTCGCCATCGACTCCTACGGTGCCACGATGCTCGACCGCACGTTCGGCGTCGTGAAGATGCTGGGCCACATCATCAGCATCGGCGAGGCCGAGGGACAGCCCTTCAAGAACATCCGCGAGCGCATCCTGCCGCGCTCCCAGACCTTCACCCGCCTGCATCTCGGCCATATCGACCAGACCTCGCCCGAATGGCGGGAAGGCGTCGAGCAGGTGCTGGCGGGCCTCGCCGAAGGCTGGCTGAAAGTGCCGATCGAAGGCGTGTTTCCGTTAGCCGAGGCAGCGGACATGCACCGCCGCCTCGAAGGCCGGGGCGTCGCCGGCAAGCTCTTATTGAAGGCGAACTGATCCTCGTTTCCTCCCCCGTTTGACGGGGGAGGTTATGTGTCAGCGATCGATCCAGGCGTCCTCGAAACGCCAGCCGTTGTAGATGCTGTTGGTCTGGATGACGACGCCCTTCACATGCGGCTGCCAGCAGCCGGCGGCGCGGCCGTGGCTGATGATCGGCCGGGCGATGTCTTCCTGGAGGCGCCGGTCGATTTCCCACACGAGTTCCTGCCGCTTGCCGCGGTCGGTCTCGCGCGACTGTTCCTCGAACAGTCTGGTCATCTCCGGATTGCAGTAGTTGTTGTAGTTGCGGAGGCTGCCGCAGGCATAGCCCTCGAAGAAGGTGACGTCGGGATCGTCGACGGCGCTGCCGCTCAGGTTCAGCGCCACCACGTAGTCCTTCTTGAAGACCCTGTTGTAGTAGATCGTGGTGTCGATGATCTCGAGTTCGCCATCGATCCAGATGTGCTTGAGCTGGTCGATCAGGATGACCGCCGGATCCTTGAACGTCGCGATGTTGCGCGTGCTGACCTTGAGCTTCAGCCGCTTGTCGGGCCCGTAGCCCGCCTGCTTCATCAGCTCGCGCCCCTCCGCGCGGGCCTTGTCCACGTCGCCGTAGCCGATGATCCCTTCGAGCTTGTCGCCGGGAAGCCCCCAGACGCCGTCGGGCGGCGGCAGCATGGCGCCGCCCATCTGGCCCTCGCCCTCGCTCAGGATCCTGATGAACGACGGGCGGTCGAGGGTCAGCGCCATGGCGCGGCGTATCCGTGCATCGTCGAAGGGCTGGACCTCGCGATTCACGATCAGGTTGGTGCTGACGCCGGTCTCGCGCATCGTGCACTTTGCGTGGGGCGCATCGCTTCTGATGTTCTTCAGCAGCGGCACCGACACGTCGCTGGGGAAGGTCATGTCGAACTTGCCGGCCACGAAGGACAGCATGCGCGTCGAGCGATCGGGTATGATCGTATACTCGATGCCGTCGAGATAGGGCCGTCCCTTCTTCCAGTAGTCGGGATTCTTCACCAGCTTGATGCCCTCGTTCATCTTGAACTCGGCCAGCTTGAACGGTCCGGTTCCCACGGGCCTGCGCCGCATGTCGGCGGCGGGCACGTGACAGGGATAGATCGGCGAGTAGCCCGACGCGAGCAGGGCCAGCAGCGACGGCTGCGGCTGCTTCAGGTGGAGCGTCACCTCGAGCGGGCCGTCGACGGTCACCTTCTCGACGTTGCCGTACCAGGCCTGGCGCGGGTTGCGCCGGAGCTTGTCGGGGCTGAGCAGCAGGTCGAAGGTGCAGCCCACGTCCTCGGCGGTGAACGGCTTGCCGTCATGCCATTTGACGCCGTCGCGCAGCCTGAAGGTGAGCGCGCGGCCGTCGTTCTTCTGCGTCCAGCCGGTCGCGAGGTCCGGCACGACGGAGTCGAGGCTGTTCTTCGCCACGTGCTGGTCGAAGATCACCAGGTTGTTGTAGAGCGCCATGAAAGGCACGGCGACCGAAACGGTCGCTTCCTCGTGGATCGAGGCACTGGGCGGCGTATCCATGTGCTGGATCTTCAGCACGCCGCCATACTTCTGCGCCCATGCGGCGCCTGTCGATGCAATCACTCCTGCCACTACGCAAACCAACGCGAAACACCCATTCGGGATCTTCATGTTGTCCTCCCAGTGACGTCGCTTGTTCGTTCTTGGTCTCTCCAGTTCGATTGCAGTGCGTGCGAAACCTAGACCCGTTGCAGTCGCCGTGTCGACTGCGACGGCATCTCTGCTATCGTCCGGCCCGCAAATTCACCCGGAGGAGATTTCTGTGACCACTGCCCCCCAACGTCTGCGCGCCCTGCTGGCCGAACCCGGCCTCGTCGTCATGCCGGCCGTGTGGGATGGGCTGACCGCGAAGCTGGCCTATGGCGAAGGGTTCAAGACGGCGTTCCTCTCGGGATCCTGCGTGGCCGCCAGCCGTCTGGGCGGTCCCGATCTCGATCTCGTCTCGTTCGGCGAGATGTTCGATTCGTTCAACATGGTGCGCGGCGCCGCGCCCGATCTCCTCGTCCTCGCCGACGGCGATCACGGCTACGGCAATGCGATGAACGTGCAGCGCACCGTGCGCGCCTATGGCCGCGCCGGCGCCGCCGCGGTGCTGATCGAGGACAAGATCACGCCGCGCGCGCTCACCGCCGCCGGCAAGCCCTGCCTGCCGCGCGAGGAAGCGCGCATGAAGATCCGCGCCGCGGTCGAGGCCGCGAAAGAGTCCGGTATCCTGGTGCTGGCTCGCACCGACTGCCGGCCAACGCAGGGAATCGACGAGGCGGTGGCGCGCATCGAGATGTATGTCGAGGAGGGGGCCGACATCCTGTTCCTCGACTCGCCGGCCGACGACGAGGAGATCAGGCGTGGCGTCGCCGCCGCCAAGGGACGTCCGTCCTTTGCGGTGCTTTCGCCGGGCGCGCCGCGCGCCACGCCCTCGCAGGCGGAAGCCGCCAAGCTTGGCTTCAAGATCGGCACCTATCCGACCGGCATGCTGTCGCCGGCCGCCGCCGGCATGAAGGCGGGACTGGCCGCGCTCAAGGCCGGCGAGGCTGAGAGCAAGAGCGCATTGTCGCCGGCCGACCTGCGTGGCGTGCTGGGCTATGCCGACTACGACACCGCGGCCAAGCCGTTCATCGTGAAGGCCTGAGTCCATGAAGCGCAAGGCCAGCAAGGCGTTCGTCCATCTCGGCGCCTCCTCGATCCACGGCCTCGGCTGCTTCGCCGACATCGATATAAAGAAGGGCGAGGCCGTCAAGGTGTGGGACGGCAAGGACAGCCGCTTCATTCCGCTCGCCCGGGCGCACGCCTCGCCGCAGGTCCAGCTGATCAAGCGCTTCGGCATCCGCAGCGGCGGCGGCTATTGGGCGCCGCTCGACTTCCTGCGGATCTCGACCGGCTGGTACATGAACCACGATGCTGATCCCAACATCGGCTCCGACGATGGCGACGTGACCTACTATGCGTTGCGCGACATCAAGGCCGGCGAGGAGCTCACCATGGACTACCGTCTCATGGACGAGCGGCACGACAATCTCAGCCGCGACGAGGAGGTCCCGGCGACGTCGCGGAAGAAGGCGCGCCGCCGCCGCTGAGCAACCGCCCGCGTCCGATGCCGTTCGCTCTTCTGCCAGCAGAGGAGGAGCGCGCCATGGCCGACGATCCCGATCCCGATCCCAATCCCAGGCCCCGCGAACGCAACAATATCGATATCGAGCGCGAGTCTGGCACGGAGGAGCGGGTGCCCCGGCGGGAGACCGACACTGCCCGCACCGTCGAGCCGGAGGACGAGGACCGTCGCGTGCGGCCGGGAGAGAGGCGGCCACACGGCACGATGCCCTGATCCGCGCTCGCTAGAGGTAGTCCTTCTCGAAGCTTTCGCAGGACAGGCCGAACGCCGAGAGCCCGTCGGCGAGATGATCGGCGAGCAGGGGCTGGCCCAGCAGGTAGGCGGAGGTGCGCTCGTTGCGGGCCTCCCGCGCCTGGCGGCGCAGATCCTCCCAGTCCTCGAGCTCTCCATCGCCGCGGCCGAGCCACAGGAGCGCCACCAGTTCGACCTGCTCGTCGTCGTCGAGCGCTTCGATGAAGGCCACGAGTTCGGCCCTGGTCGGATCGTCGCCATGCGCTTCCAGGATCGATACGCCGCCGTCGTCGGCGGCATTCGAACCCGAATCGGGATCGGTCTCGACGTCCTGCGCGTCGAATTCCCGAGCCTTCACGATGAGGTGGCAGACCATGTCGATGGCGATGGCAAGAGCGGGCGGGTTCGTCGTGGGGTCGGACATCGCGGTTTTTCCCGGGAGGCTGGTCAGGCCCACCAACGGCGCCATCTGTTCCCGGTTGCGCGCGCTCCAGCTAGAGCGGCTGCTTCCGGATCCACTCGCGTGCCGGGCCGACCTCGTGGAAGACGCGCATCGGTCGGCTCGCCGCGGCCAGCATGCCGAGCACGCGGGAGACCATGGCGATCTTGTCCTCGGCCACGACGACGGCCAGCGGGCCGACCGGGTTGGTCTGGTGCGACGTTCGCATACGCACGCCAATCGCCAGAATGTGCTCCGACCCCATGCTGGTGTCTGCGAGGGTGCCGTCGAACAGCTTGCGATAGGTATGGAGGCCAGCCTGATCGATCATGTCGAGATAGGCCTCGAAATCGGCACGCGTGACATCGCCCTCCGCGACGGCGGTGAGCAGCTTCGCCTTGGAGTCGATGGTCCAGTTCAGCGGCATGGCCGCAGAGTCTGCCAGCGACAGGAACGCAGCGCCAGAACTGCGAAAGGAGGGGGTGACTCCGTCGTGGCGCAGGCCTAGTGCTGTCGGCTTCCCCTGCTGGCATACGCGATCGCGCCGCCCGCATCATCGCCCGGATGCCCCGAAAAACCTCTGATCTCGCGCTGAAACTTTCTCGTCTTCCTCTACATTGCTCCTGTTGGAACCGGTTGTTCCAGCGTGAGGAGTAAGCATGCCGCTTGGTTGGACGCGCAGCGACGAGTTCGGAATCCTGACCGTCGTGGGGCAAGGCGACGTCGGCCGGCGGGACATAGAGGACTACCTGAACGCCACCGTGCGGGAGGGGACCAAGGCCCATGCCAAGCTCGTCGATGTCACCGCTTCCAATCTCAACCTCGATCGCGACGACCTCGAGTCGGTCGCCCGGACCCTGCTCGAGTACGGGATCGGGGGCGGCGCCGGTCCTGTCGCCCTGGTGGTGCACGGGGCGCTGAACATCGACATGGCGGTGTTGCTGAAGCAGCGCGTCGGCCCGAGGCCGTTCCGCATCTTCACCGATCCGCTCGATGCGCGCGGCTGGCTCATGACATTGGTCCGCCCCCTCCCTCCGGATCCTACGCCTCGCTAGCCAGCGCCGCGAGATAGGCTTCGGCCCGCCCGACGTCCTTCGGCGCGCCGGCGAAGCCGACATAGCCATCGGGCCGGATCAGCCGCAGGGCCGTCGCGTGTGCCGGATCCCTCGTCGGGGCCGCGACGACAAGCCTTGGAAACTTCGCGGCCAGGTCGGCCACGAGACCGGCCGGACCCACGGCCGTGAACCGGTACCCGCCCGCTCCGTCGGGCAGCCGGTAAGGCCACCGCTCGCCGGCCTTCGGTCCATTGTCGACCTGTCCGTTCCTGGCCGTGAGAGGGCTGTCGGGATAGCCGATATCCATCTCGCCGAGCTGATCCGCCATCCTGTGCTGAACCTGCGGGAAACCCGCCGCGAAGCGAACGATCGTGTTGCGCAGATCCTGCAGCAGCGGATTGCGCAGCATTGCCGCCTCGGTAAGGCGGCCGGCATTCTTCAGCACCCGATCGCCGACCGCCGTGCGCTCCGGCGAATAGCTGTCGAGCAGGCTGGGCGTTGCCGCGCCCTCGATGACGAGCGTCAGCTTCCAGGCGAGATTGAAGGCATCCTGCATGCCGGTGTTCATGCCCTGGCCGCCCGCCGGGCTATGGATGTGCGCCGCATCGCCCGCCAGGAACACACGACCCCTGGAATAGTCCCGGACCTTGCGCTCGTTGATGCGGAACGCGGCCAGCCAGACCGGGTCGGACATCACGATGCCGGGCGAGCCGCGACGCGCCATCAGCGCATTGATCTCCTCGAGGGTCGGATCGGGTCGGGTCTCGCCGTCTTTTGCCGCGCCGAGGTTGGCGATCACCCGCCAGCGGTCGCCGACGATCGGGAAGAAGGCCAGGATGCCGTCGCGGTGCCAGAAGATGTGAAGATGATCCGCCGGATCGAGGCCGGTGACGTGGCCGTCGGCCAGCGCCCAGTGCGACTGGAGCGTCGAGCCCTCGAAGGCGAAGCCCAGCCCGTGCCGGACGGTCGAGTGGGCGCCGTCGCACCCGACCAGCCAGTCGGCCTCGAGCGTTTCGCGCTGGCCTCCGGCCTTGGTGAGCACTGCTTCGACGCAGACGCCCTTGTCGACGAAACTCGTCAGCTCCACGTCGCGCTCGACCGTCACCCCGGCCGTGGCGAGTCGTTCCTCGAGCACCCTCTCGGTCTCGCTTTGCGCGATCATCAGCGCATAGGCGAAGCGGCTGTCGATCAGGTCGAACGGGACCCTCGCCACGACCTGCCTGCCGGTCGAGATCTGCGCGCCATGCGCCGGCATGCCGGATGACATGAAGTCCTTCGCATAGCCGGCATCGTCGAACAGTTCGAGCGTGCGACTCCACATGACGAGCGCCTTGGACTTGTCGGTACGTGCCGTGGACCTGTCGACGATGCGAGCGGAAATCCCGTGCCGTGCCAGCTCGTTGGCGAGGGTGAGGCCCACCGGACCCGCACCCGATATGAGCACTTTCGGATTGCCGGCCATGTGAACTCTCCCCCTGCCTGCGGCGGGGCAGCTTAGCTTCCCTTCGGAGTTGCGACCAATCGGTCCTTGCAAAAGTCGTGGCGAAAGGCCATATGCACGCGGTCGATAGACGGACAGACGATTTGGTCCGCGTTCCCGGCCTCGCCGGCAGCTCGCTCCCGAACTTTGATCCCGAAAACCAGTGCGAATTCGACGGCCGGCTGCGCGTTCCATTTTCATGAGTGGGACGCCGCGCGGTTCAGCATATCTAAAGTAGTGAAAGGGTTACCCATGGCGACGGGAACCGTGAAGTGGTTCAATATTCAGAAGGGCTTCGGCTTCATCCAGCCGGACAACGGCGGTGCCGATGCCTTCGTGCACATCAGCGCCGTCGAGCGCGCGGGCCTGGGCACGCTCAACGAAGGCCAGAAGGTCGAGTTCGAACTCGTCGCTGACCGCCGCAGCGGCAAGATGGCGGCCGACAATCTGAAGGCGATCGGCTGATCACGCGGCTGCCGGTGACGGCGGCCTCGTAACAGCGATACCGAATTGACCCCGCACCCTCTGGGTGCGGGGTTTTTCGTTGGCCGCTTACGGCCGGCGCTCTGCCGGTGCGACGGCAGCCGGCGGCTGAATGGCCCCGTCGATCCGCAGCTCGGGCGCGCGGGCCTCGTCCGGTGCCTTCAGGATCGGTATGCCCAACGCGAAATAGCCGGCGGCCAGGACGACCAGCAGCAGGCCCGCGACGATCCAGGGCAGGCCACTCCTGCCGCTGGCCGTGGCGTGCGGAACAACCGGGGTGTGCAGATCGGTCGGTCGACGGTCTTGGCCGGACATGGGCCGCATCTCCCTGGCGCGGGTTCTGCTGTCAACGCAGGCCCCGTGCGCGCGTTCCCGACGGGGAAAGCGTGCGAGTCCCCTCCGGGTCGACGGACTTGAACCGATATGGAGGCCCCGATGGGCAAGAAATCCAACAAGCGTACGGAATACGTGCTGTTCAACGTCACCTACGAGGACGGCAGCCAGCGCTCCAACCGCCGCGTACCGCTCGAGGCCCTCGAAGGGCTCGAAAAGGACCTGCCCGCCCGGGCGATCATCGAGGCTCAGGATCGCGAGGTCGCCGAGAAGTCGGGCAAGCCGGCGCTCGCCATCAAGACGCTCGTGCGCGCCTGAATGGACACGGCCGCCCGGCCGCGTCCTTCATCCCGTGAAAGGGCCTATCCTGGCGGCGGCGAAGGCCGGCCGCGACTGGATCGCCGTCCACCAGGCCGCGACCCGGGGATGCTTGGCCGGCGTGATCTCCTCCGGCGCGATCTCCTCGTCGATGCGCTTGATGAAGGGCACTGCGCCGATGTCGGCCAAGGAATAGCTGTCGCCAGCCAGCCAGCGGCTCTGGCGCAGCGTCTCTTCCATGCGGTCGACCAGCCCGACCTTCAACCTGGTGCGCGCCTCCTGGCGTTCTTCCTCGGTGTAGGGCTTGCGCGCAGTGCGCAGCCACGCCTCGCGCCGTTCCTTGCTGGGCACGTTGGCCAGCTTCTCGGCGAGCTCCGCATCGGACCATTGCGTGGCGACCTTGGCCATCGAGTGCGCCCAGTTGAAGATGATCAGGTTGCCGATCAGCCCGTCGACGTGGCGGATCCAGTTGCGCATCACGGCGCGCCCGTAGGCCTCGGCCGGACGCAGCGGCGGTTCGGGCCAGGTCTCGTCGATATATTCGCAGATCGTGCCGCTCTCGTAGAGCGAGCGCCCGTCCTCGAGGATCAGCAGCGGGATGACGCCGTTGGGATTGAGCTTCAGGAAGGCAGGCGCGTGATGCTCCATCTTCGTGAGGTCGATCACCTTGCTCTCGAAGGGGAGGCCCTTCTCGGCGAGGCACAACCGTACCCGCCGCGACGCCGACGATTTCCAGCCGTGATAGAGCGTGAGCATTCACTGATCCCCGATGACGACAACCGGCCTGATGACCGTCAATGTTCATAACCGAACGAAGGGTGGGTTGCTCCCTGGCTTGTCGCGGCGCCGCATCGCCGGGGGCGTCCGTTCAGGGCGTCGGCGGCAGCAGCCGGTCGATCGCGATGATCCATGCGTCACGTGCCTGCTCGACCGAAAGGCCGTGACGCTCGCGCATGCGGCCCCAGCTCTCGAAGTCGGTGAGCTGCTCGAGCGCGATCAGCAGCATCCTGCGCTCGTGGTCTGCAAGCGTATCGAGTTCGGCGCGATACATCAGCGCCAGCCGCGCCCACACGGCGTCGCGCATGCGGCCGATCCGCACCTTGAGATGCTCCGATTCGTTCTGGTTGTGCAGCAGCACCCGCCAGAGCGGCAGCCAGCGTTCGCAGATTCCGGCACGTGTCTCGACCTGGGCCCGGAGCCGCTGCGCGCGGGTGCCGTCGAGGTCGCGGATCGTGGCCTGGGTCAGCCCTTCGGCGAAGGTGTAGTCGGCGGCCGCGAGGCTGAGCGCCAGCAGGTCGTCGAACCTCTCGAACACCGAGCGCACCGAATAGCCGGCACGCTTGGCGATCTGCGCCGCCGTCGGGATTTCCGGACTCTCGCGCAGCAGCGCCAGATAGGCCTCGATGATGAGCTGCTTGGTCCGCTCGCTCCGCAGGGCGCGGCCGTCCATTCGGCCCGGCTTGGGAATCGCCTTTGCGCTGCGCACCGTGGGGGGAGTCTGCTCGCTGTCCTGCACTGTCTCTGTCGCTCCTCGGCCGCCGCCGCGAAATCACGCGAGGTCGGCACGAGTGTGCCGCCTTTCGCGCCGTCCTGCCAGCGCGCGCTCCATGCAACTTCCGGGCAGAACGGGCGTTGAGCCGTCATGACAAAGACTCCCCAGCGTACGCCCAACGACCGTCAGCACCAGGCGGCCCTCCGTGTCTCGACGAAACAGATCGCCAAGGACGCGGTGCGCGGTGGACCGAAGTCGGTGAAGAAGGACAAGCGCCCGACCGGCCACGGCCAGAAAGGCTAGGAGAGGCGGGACCGGCGCTCCGGCCGCGTGCCATGCGCGTCGCGGTCTTCAGTACCAAACCCTACGACCGGCATTTCCTGGACGCCGCCAACGCGTCCGCCCGCCATGAGCTGGCCTATCTCGAACCGCGCCTGACGATTGAGACCGCCGCCCTCGCCCGGGGCGCGACGGCGGTGTGCGCCTTCGTCAACGATGCGCTGCCCGCGGAGGTGCTCCAGGCGCTCGCCGGAGGGGGCATCCGCCTCGTGGCGCTGCGGTGCGCGGGCTTCAACAATGTCGACCTCGCGACGGCGCGGAGGCTGGGAATCACCGTCGCCCGCGTGCCCGAATATTCGCCGCACGCCGTTGCCGAGCATGCCGTCACCCTCGTGTTGGCATTGAACCGCCGGATCCATCGCGCCTATGCCCGCGTCCGCGAGGGCAACTTCGCGCTGGAGGGGCTGCTGGGCTTCGACATGAAGGGCCGCACCGTCGGCGTCGTCGGCACCGGCCGCATCGGCGCCACCTTCGCCCGCATCCTGGCGGGCTTCGGCTGCACGATCCTCGCGGTCGATCCGGCACCCGACGCGGCCTGCATCGCGGCGGGTGTACGCTACGTCGATCTGCCCGAACTGCTGGCGGCCTCCGACATCGTCTCGCTCCATTGCCCCCTGACGCCCGCGACCCATCACCTGATCGACGCGCCGGCGCTCGCCCGCATGCGCCCGGGCGCAATGCTGATCAACACCAGCCGCGGCGCGGTGATCGACACGCCGGCGGTGATCGCGGCGCTGAAGGACGGGCGCCTGGGCCATCTCGGCCTCGACGTCTACGAGGAGGAGGCCGACCTCTTCTTCGAGGACCTGTCCGACAAGGTGATGCAGGACGACGTCTTTGCCCGGCTCCTGTCCTTCCCCAACGTCCTCGTCACCGGGCACCAGGCCTTCTTCACCGCCGACGCCCTGCAGGGCATCGCCGGCACCACGATCGCCAACATCACGGCCTTCGAGCGCGACGGCCGGGCCGTCCACGAGATTTCGGTCGAGAAGCTCGCCTGACGCCTGGGGGCCAGAGGGGTGCTACGCCCGTCGCCCGCGCACCAGGCCGACGATCAGCAGCAGGATGATCGCACCCAGCGCCGCGAACAGGATCTGGGAGAGGAGCCCGCCGCCCAGGTTGAGCCCCAGGCGGGGAAACAGCAGGCCCGCGAACAGGGCGCCGGCGATGCCGACCAGAAGGTCGCCGACCAGCCCGAACCCGGTGCCGCGCAAGACCTGGCCGGCCAGCCAGCCGGCGGCGATGCCCACGACGAGAATGACGAGAATGCTTTCGGCCGACATGTTCATGGTGAGATCCCCTGGCCGTCCCGCGGACGCGCAGCACATCGGCTTGAGGTGAACGCGCCGGGCCTCCCGGCGTTGCGTGGCGTCCGCGTGTTCGTGGCAGCGGTCACGCCGCAGGTGGCGTGGGCGACCTCTTCTTAAGCGCCAACACCATCGCCCCGGTCAGCACCAATCCCACCGCCGCCATCGCGACCACGGCGCCGCGCGGGCCGAGGGGGCCGGAAAGCGCACCGGCCGCGAGCTGGCCGAGCGGTCCCGTTCCGATGCAGACGGTGACGACGCCCATCAGGCGGGAGCGCATCTCGGGCGGCGCCTCGGTCAGCATCAGGGTCGACTGCATGTTGCTGAAGCCTGCCGTGCCGAAGCCGCCCAGCACGAGCAGCGCGAAGGCGAGCCAATAGAACGGCGACAGCGCCATGAAGACGAGCGCGACCATGAAGAGCGAGGCGCCGCCGGCGAAGGCGAGGCGGCGGTCCATGCGCACGATGCCGGCCGCGATCAGCGCGCCGCCCATCAGCGCCCCCAGCGGCTCGCCGGCCGCCAGCAGGCCGACCAGCGCCGGCGAGACGTGGAACTCGCCCTGGCCGAGCGGCGCGACCAGGCCCGAATAGGCGAAGGCGAAGGCATTGGTGACGATGGTGACGCCGAACACCAGCAGGATGGTGGGCCGCGTCCAGGCGAAGCGCAGCCCGTCGGCGATGTCGTGCGGGATGCGCAGCAGGTCGAGCCGCCGCGTCACCTGGGCGTGGGTGAGGCCCGCGATGGCGAAGGCGCCGAAGAACTGCACGAGGGCGGTGACGGTGTAGGCGCCCTTCATGCCCAGCCACTCGAAGGCCATCCCGCCCAGCAGCGGTCCCACCGCGCGCGTCGCCGCCGAGGTGACACTGTCGAGGGCGATGGCGTTCACGATGCGGTGCGGTCCCGCGACCTCGCCCACCATGCGGCGGCGCGTCGACATCTCCGTCGACCACATGATGCCGGAGACCAGGTTGCCCAGCGCCACGTGCCAGACCTCGAGATGGCCGGTGACGGCCAGCGTCGCGAGCAGGGTCGAGATCGCGGCCGGGATGACCAGCGCCAGCATGAAGATCAGCTTGCGGTTCACCGCCTCGGAGATCGCGCCCGCGAAGGCGCCGAACAGGAGCTGCGGGATCTGGCGCAACGCCACCACGGCCGTGACGGCAAAGGCGGAGTGGGTGACTTCCCAGGCGAACAGGCCCGACGCCAGCAGCTCCAGCCAGCGCATCGCGTTGGCGAAGGCGCCCACCAGCCACAGCCTGAGAAAGTCGGGCGAGCGCAACAGCTCCCGGATCGGCGAGTCCATTGCGCACAAGGTACCCGCCGGGCCGCGTCAAGCGAAGCGCGGTGTGGGATTTTTGGCGTCTTTCCGTTTGCATTGACCCACTCACCTCATCCTGAGGAGCCGTGCACAGCACGGCGTCTCGAAGGATGGGCAACAGACATGGTGCTCGTGCGCACCCTTCGAGACACGGCCTGCGGCCGCTCCTCAGGGTGAGGTCAGTTGGAATGCTCAGCTCGATTCTATCTCGTTCGGAAGGGCTCTAGCGCCCGATTTCCTCCAGATTGACGCCTGCCGTCTCGATGCGGAACCACCAGGTGATCAGCGCACCGAGGAGCGAGGTGAAGATGAGGGCGGTCAGCAGGACGTCGGTGCCGGCCTCGGCCAGCACCACGGGGAAGGCGAAGGCCGTCAGGACCGCGCCGATCTTGGCGAAGGCGGCGGCGAAGCCCGCGCCCTTGCCGCGGATGTGGGTCGGGAAGACCTCGCCGGCCAGCAGGTAGGTCTGCGCATTGGGCCCGAGGTTGGTCATTAAGTTGAAGATCATGAAGCCGCCGAACAGCAGCAGCGTGCGCATCGGCTCCTCGACATGCGACTGCAGCACCGCCATGGCGAGCCCGACGGCGCAGCCGATGAAGCCCAGGACCTGGAGCCGGATGCGGCCGACCTTGTCGGACATCAGCACGGCGGCGACGATGCCGACGATCAGCAGCGTATCGACCAGCGCCGCGCCCTTCGCCCCCTGGAGGTCGCGGGCGATGAGGGCCGACACGTTGTGGGCGTTGCCGGTCCCGTGCCCGAACGTGTGGGACAGGATGGTCGGCGTGAAGATGCCGATGCCGTAGGTCCCGAGGTCCTGCAGGAACCACGGGACCGAGGCAAGGAGGGTGGCGCGCCGGTTCTTCCGGTTGAAGAGATCGCTCCAGCTTCCGTGCCGATGGTGGCTGCGATGGGGAGAACCGGCGCGTTCGGCCAGGCGCACCTGCTTGGGATATTGCGGCTTGCGCTTCAGCAGACGCCGCAGCTCGCGCTCGGCGTCGGCGCGCCGGCCGCGGCTCATCAGCCACTGGCCGCTGTCGCTCACGAACAGGCGGGCGCACACGACGAAGGCGGCCGGTATGATCACGGTGCCGTACATCCAGCGCCAGGCGTCCAGCGAGGGATCCAGGGTCAGGATCACGAAGCCCAGCGCCGTGCCGACCAGCGCGCCGATCGCCTGGAAGGCGAAGGCCGCCAGCACCAGCTTGCCGCGGTCGCGACTGGGGATGCTCTCGGAGATCACGAGATGCGCGGTCGGATAGTCGCAGCCCAGCGCGACGCCGACACCGAACAGGAAGAAGACCAGCCAGCCGACGCTCGGTGCCATGGTCAGGCCGGCCAGAAAGACGACGAAGACCAGCATTTCGATCACGAACATGCGGCGGCGTCCGTAGGTATCGGCCAGCCCGCCAAGCGCCACGGCGCCCACCATGATACCCGCCAGGGTGGCAGCGCTGACGATGCCCTTGCCGGCGGCCGAGAGGCCGAACTCCTCGACGATCAGCGGCAGCGCGACGCCGGTCATGAACACGACCTTGCCTTCGAAGAACTTGCCGGCGGTGGCGAGTACCCAGATGCGCCATTGCATCGAGGTCATCGGCACGCTGGGAGTGGGAGTCCCATCGGGCCATGACGGGGTCTGGTCGATATAGGCCTGTACGCTTTGCGGCTCTGTCATCTGGACAGATTACCCAAGGACGTTACGCTCGGGTGTCCGAAAAGCAAAAAATAGAAAATCGAGGAAACGCCATGAAAAGACGCAGCCTGCTGGTCGCGGCCCTCGCCGCGCCTTCGATCGTTCCCGCCGTCGCGCTGGGCCAGGGGAGCTGGCCCAACAAGACCGTGAAGTTCATCTGTCCCTTCGCGCCCGGCGGCGGCACCGACACGGTGAGCCGGCTGATGTGCGACGCGCTCTCCAAGACCTTCGGCCAGACCTTCGTGGTCGACAACAAGGGTGGCGCCGGCGGCAACATCGGCACGGTCGAACTCGCGCGCGCCGCGCCCGACGGCTACACGCTGGGCCTCATCTCGGTGGCCAGCCACACGCTGAACCCGATGCTCTACAGCAGGCTGCCCTACAATCCCGACAAGGACATCGTGGCGGTCTCGCGCGTGGCGATCCTCGCCAACCTGCTGGGCGTCACCAATTCGCTGCCGGCCAACAACGTCGCGGAACTGATCGCGCTCTGCAAGAAGGAGCCCGGCAAGTATTCCTTCGCCTCGTCGGGCCCGGGCACGTCGCTGCACCTGAGCGGCGAGCTGTTCAAGAAGCTGGCCGGCGTCGACATCATCCATGTCCCCTACAAGGGAGCCGGCCCGGTCTATTCCGACCTGATGGCGGGGGTCGTGAACATGATGTTCGCCAACATGCCCTCGATGCTGCCGCAGGTGCGCGGCGGCAAGCTGAAGGGGCTGGGTGTGACCTCGGCCCAGCGCTCCCGGGCGGCGCCCGACATTCCGGCCATTGCCGAGACCGTGCCGGGCTACGTCGCCACCTCGTGGTACGGCATCGGAGCGCCGGCCGGCACGCCCGAACCGATCCTCGCCCGGCTCGAGACCGCGATCGCCGAGGCGCTGAAGTCGGCCGACATCCAGAAGCGCTGGAACGACGATCTCGGCCTCGACCTGCCACCGCCCGGCCGCGCCGGCTTCGACAAGTTCCTGGCCGAGGACCGCAAGCTCTGGGAGCCCGCGGTCAAGGCCTCGGGCGTGAAGCTCGACTGATTCTCACTGGAGTAGCATCGATGTCCGTACAGTTTGCCGAAGTTCCGGACGAAGCCGGAGAGATCGCCGCGCGCTGGCTCGATTCGTTCGGGGCGGCGCTCCAGGCGCAGGATGCCGCTGCGGTCGCGGCGACGTTCATCCCCGAAGGGCATTGGCGTGACGTGCTGGCCTTCACCTGGGACGTCGTCACCCATTCTGGGCGAGCGGCGATCGAGGCGTCGCTGGCGCCGGTGCTGGCCCGCACCGCGGCGAAGGATGTGCAGGTACCGGGTACGCGCACGCCGCCGCGTCGCGTGACGCGGGCCGGCATCGACTGCATCGAGGCGATCTTCGAGTTCGAGACGGCGTTCGGCCATGCCAACGCCGTCGTCCGGCTCGTCGATGAGGGCGGAACGTGGCGGGCCTGGTCGCTGCTCACCACGCTCGAGGAACTGCACGGCTGGCCCGACGGGAGGCCGCGCGAGCTGAGCGACGCCGAGCGCTACAGCCGCGACTTCGGCGGCGACAACTGGCTCGACCAGCGGCTGAAGGCGCAGGCCTACGGGGATCGTGATCCCGCCGTGCTCGTGGTCGGCGGCGGCCAGGCGGGCCTTGCCACCGCGGCGCGTTTGCGGGCACTGGGCGTCGACACGCTGATCGTCGATCGCCACAAGCGCATCGGCGACAACTGGCGGCGGCGCTACCACTCGCTCACCCTGCACAACGAGGTGCACGTCAATCACCTGCCGCTGATGCCGTTCCCGCCGACCTTCCCGGTGTTCATTCCCAAGGACAAGCTGGCCAACTGGTTCGAGGCCTATGTCGAAAATCTCGACCTCAACTACTGGACCGATACGCAGCTCACCTCAGGAAGCTACGACGAGGCGGCGCGGCGCTGGACGGTGACCCTGAAGCGCGGCGACGGGACGGAGAGGGTGCTGCATCCACGCCATGTCGTCTTCGCCACCGGCGTGAGCGCCATCCCGATCAAGCCGTCGCTGCCCGGGCTCGACTCCTTTGCCGGCACGGTGATGCATTCCGGCGCCTATACCAATGGCGCTGCGTGGAAGGGACGCAAGGCGATCGTGGTCGGCACCGGCAACAGCGGTCACGACGTGGCGCAGGATCTGTGCGCCAGCGGCGCCGAGGTGACGATGGTCCAGCGCAGCCCGACCTATGTCGTGTCGATCCGCGAGGCCCAGAAGGTCTATGCGATCTACACCGAGGGCCTGCCGTTCGAGGATTGCGACCTGCTGGCCGCCGCCTCGCCCTATCCGGTGCTGCAGCGCGCCTATCAGCTCTCGACCGCCGAGATGCGCGAGGTCGACCGCGATCTCCTGGCCGGGCTGGAGAAGCGCGGCTTTCGCCTGACCTTCGGCGAGGACGATACCGGCTTCCAGATGATGTATCTGCGCCGTGGCGGCGGCTACTACTTCAACGTCGGCTGCTCCGACATGATCGTCGACGGGCGCATCGAGCTGCTGCAGTACGACGACATCGACCGGTTCGAATCGGGCGGCGTGCGCCTGAAGGACGGGACCCTGCGCGAGGCCGAGCTGGTCGTGGTCGCCACCGGCTACGAGAACCAGCAGGAGACGGTACGCGCCTTCCTGGGCGACGCGGTGGCCGACCGGATCGGCCCGGTCTGGGGCTTCGATGCCGGCGGCGAACTCGCCAACATGTTCAAGCCGACGCCACAGCCCGGCCTGTGGTTCATCGCCGGCAGCCTCGCCCAGTGCCGCATCTACTCCCGCTACATCGCTTTGCAGATCAAGGCCCGCGAGGAGGGGCTCATTCGGTAGAATCTTTCCGTCAGGAATTGCGCCCGCTACCTCATCCTGAGGAGGCCCAAGGGGCCGTCTCGAAGGATGGGCAACAGACGCGGTGCTCGTGCCCACCCTTCGAGACGCGCTCCTGCGGAGCGCTCCTCAGGGTGAGGTCGTTGTTGGTGGGCCTGTGTGGCCCTTTCCTGATCGAAAAGACGCTATATGAACTGACGGATCGCCGCGATCAGCACCAGCGCGCCGATCGCCATGACGGCGCTGCCCAGCGAGATCACATAGAGCGCGCGGCCGGGCGACAGCCGGCCCATATGGGCGGCGATCCAGAAGAACGGGTCGTTGACGTGGCAGACCGCCATCGAGCCGGCGCCGACGGCCGCCGCCGCAATGGCGCGGCCCGAGGCGCTGTCGAGGCCGAGCGCCGGCAGCATGGGCTCGACCATGCCCGAGGCCGTGAGCACGGCGGTGAGCGAATTGCCCTGCATCGTCTTCACGATGGCCGCGACGAGGAACGGTGTCAGCACGCCGTAGCGCGGGTGCAGCGCATACTCGGCCAGGAGTTCCGACATGCCGGTCTCGTCGAACACCCGGGCCAGCCCGCCCGATGCGCCGACCGCCAGCAGCAATGGCGCCCATGACCGGCCGGCCAGGACCGACGGCTCCCAGCGGCGGGCGAACAGGATCGCCAGGGTGACCGCGATGGCCATCAGCATCAGCGGCCTGGAGATGCCGATATAGAATTCGCGTGAGCCGCCCCGGCCCAGCGGTTCGCTCGGCATCTGCGCCACCGACTGCAGCACCAGCAGCAGGAGCGGGATGCCGACACAGAGCCATGCCCAGGAAAGCTGTCCTTCGGTCGGCTGCGACGGGACCTGCCGCGCCACATGCCACCAGCCCAGCGCGATCGCGGCCGCCGCGACCGGCAAGGCGATCATGAATTCCGTGCGGATGTCCGCTTTCATGACCGAGGCCGCGGCAACGGCCAGAGGCGAAGGCGCCAGGAGGGCCGCGGTGGCGAGCAGGGTGAGCGCCAGGCCCAGCGCGCGCCGCGGCGCGTCCTGCCCGGCCGGCTGCAGGAGCGCCAGCCCGGCTGACGCCGAGGCGCCCAGTCCCGCCACCAGTCCCGCGGCTGCGGACGTGCCGGTACCGAGCGGCGTGTGCAGCACCAGGCCACCGACCAGCGCGCCGGCGACGACCAGCAGGCCCGTCTGCTCCAGCGCCGCCGTGAAACCCAGTCCGAACGCCTTGCCGACCGACTCGAATGTCATGTCGGCGGCGATGCCATAGACCACGACCGTGGCCATGATCGCGAGAAACACCGGCAGGCGGATGCGCTGGACCAGGAAGACGATGGCGGCGACGGCGATCGGCAAGAGGAGCGAGGCGAGAAACATGACGGGACGAATCTTAGTGGCCTGCTACAGTCCCGTCATGCGCCTCCTCGTCGCTCTCCTGATGTTGCTCGGTCTCGCGGCCCCCGTTCACGCCGAGGCGCTGGTGCGCATCGAGGGCAGGAACTTCGTGGAACCCGACGGCCGCATCCTGCGCCTCAAGGGGATCAGCCTCGGCAACTGGCTGATGCCCGAAGGCTACATGTTCAAGTTCGAGGTCGCGAAGTCGCCACGCCAGATCCATGGCGCCTTCGACCGGCTGCTGGGACCGGAACGCGCCGCCCGGTTCTGGCGCCAGTATCGTGACGCCTACGTGACCGAGGACGATATCCGCTTCATCAAGTCGGCCGGCTTCAACATGGTGCGCGTGCCGCTGCACTGGCGGCTGTTCATGACGGCCGACGGCGAGATCGGCGGCGAGGGCTGGTCTCTGCTCGACCGGGTGGTCGGCTGGGCCGCCGCCGCCGGCCTGTACGTGATTCCCGACCTGCATGCCGCGCCGGGCGGGCAGACCGGCATCAACCACGATGACGGGCCGGGCTATCCGCTGATGTTCTACGTGCGGCGCGACCGCGACCTCACCGTGAAGCTGTGGCGCGCCGTGGCACAGCGCTATCGCGGCAATCCCGCGATCCTGGGCTACGACATCCTGAACGAGCCGATCGCGCCCTATCACGACGTGGCGACCCTGAACGCGCGGCTGGAGCCGTTCTACAAGCGGGCGACGGCGGCGATCCGCGACGTCGATCCCGGGCGCATCGTGATCCTGGCGGGCGGCCAATGGAGTTCGAGCTTCGCCATGTTCGGCCCGCCCTTCGCGAAGAACCTCGCCTACACCTACCATTCGTTCTGGGCCTCGACGCAGCGCGACTCGATCCAGCGACACCTGAACTTCGCCAACCTGCATGACGTGCCGCTGTTCCTCGGCGAGACCGGCGAGCTCACCGACGAATGGAACGAGCAATTCCGTCGTCTGCACGAGGCGCATGGAATCGGCTGGTCGTTCTGGACCTACAAGAACCTCGACACGCCGTCGACCGTGGTGTCGATCCCGCGCCCCGAGGGCTGGAAGGAGATCGTGGCCTATGCCGACGGTGTCACGAAGGAGAAGCCTTCGGCGGAACTGATCGACCGTGCCGTCGCGCAATATCTCGAGGGCATCCGGTTTCGGAACGGCACGGTGCGCTGGAGCTACCTGGCGTCCCTCGGCCTGAAGGGAGAGCCCTGACAGGCGGCGCGGGGCACGCGGCCTTCAATGCTCGCGATGCAATTGCCCCGCCAGACCCGAGCGGCCGCCGCCGAACAGGGCCTGCGCTCTCGTCGACAGCGCGTCGACGAAACGGATCCATGCGCCCTTGCTGCTGTTCGAACGGGCATCCAGCGCGCGCTTCACCAGCGCCTTCGAATGGGCATGACGCCAGTCGCCGAAGGCGGCGCGGATGGAGGAAGCCTCTTCCTCGAGGATGCGCTGGACCAGCTGCAGGATGTGATTGCTGATCGGCTCCCAGTCCTTGGTCGAGGAATTGTAGCTGCCGCCCATCACCGCGGCGTTCGAATGCTTGTTGGCGCCATGCATGCGGTAGGCATAGAGCGCGTCGTGGATGGCGATGGAGCCCGTCAGCAGAACCGCGAAGGTCGACAGGTAGTAGTCGAGATAGAGCCTGAGATCGTTGTCCGGCACGACGAGCACGAGGTCCACGAAGCTGCGACGGAACATCATGCTCGCCATGCTGTTCGTGGCGCTGAGCGGCGTCCAGTGCGGATGGAAGGTCAGCCGGCCGTTCGCCGGAAAGGCGAATTCGCCGGTCGCCGCGTCGATCCTCGGCACGATGGCGGCTTCGAAAGCCTTGTTCGCCGAGGCGCCCTGCTCGAACCACCACGCGGTGCCCGCCAGCAGCTGGTCGTCGCCGTCGATGATGTGCGAGTCGCAGTAGGTGAGGGCGACCGGAAAGTCCGCGTTCATGTGAACGCACAGGTGCCGTTCTATGAAACGCTCGTACCAGATGTCGTCGGAATCGAGGAAGCCGACGAACGGCGTGTCCAGTCGCGAGAGGCCGCGCTTGATCGCGCCGGTCTGGCCGACATTGGTGTCGAGGCGGATATAGTCGAACCTCGAATCGCCGAGCCGCGACAGGCAGCTGCGGATCTCTTCGTCCGAGTTGTCGGTCGAGGCGTCGTCGACGACGAGGGTGCGCAGGTTGCGGCACGACTGGCGGGCGACCGATTCGATCGCCCGTCCCACGAAGGCGCCGTTGTTGTAGTTGGCAATCACCACACCGACCGGGGGCGCTGAAGGCATGTTTACCGTTTCCGTTTGCTGGATTGGACTTTTGGGGGCGATCGCACGGAATATGCGGCGCCCTGAAGATGGTCGACGTTTGGGTGCACTGCAACCTCAAGCCATCGTCCTGCCGGTAAAGGCTGCCATTCCCCACGAGTCCGAAGGGTGAATGCGCCGTGAAAGAGGCTTTCCGCGACCAAAAGAGGAAGACAGCCGCGCTTTGCGAGTGCTAGGGGCTAGGTGGCCCGTCGTCTGGGGACGGCAGGGTGCCGACCAGGGACGTGACGAGCAAAATGACGCGGGCCCCTTCTCCTGCCGCAGGATCGCCACGGACCGAACTGGCGGAGGCGTTACGGTCCTGTCGCACCTCCTATCTGGGGGTGGCGCTCTTCACCGCCGTCCTGAATGTGCTCTATCTCACCGGCTCGTTCTTCATGCTCCAGGTCTACGACCGGGTGCTGCCGAGCCGCAGCGTGCCGACCCTGGTCGCGCTCTGCATCCTGGCGCTCGGTCTCTACGGTTTCCAGGCGGTCCTCGACATCGTCCGCAACCGGGTGCTGATCCGGATCGCCGGCGGGTTCGCCGAGACGCTGGACCGGCGCATCTATCACCTGCTGGTCAAGCTGCCGCTGCGGGCGCCGCAGATGGGGGGCTTCGAGCCGGTCCGCGACCTCGACCAGATCCGTGGCTTCATGTCGGGCACCGGCCCCGCGGCGCTGTTCGACCTGCCCTGGATGCCGCTCTATCTCGGCATCTGCTACCTGTTCCATCCGCTGATCGGCCTCACGGCGACGGTCGGCGCCCTCATCCTGGTCGCCATCACCTTCGTCACCGAGGTCAAGGTCCGCCAGCCCTCGATCGAGGTTTCGTCCCTCTCCAGCCGGCGCACCAGCCTGGCCGAAGCCAGCCGCCGCAACTCGGAAGTCCTGCATGCCATGGGCATGGTCGGGCGGTTCGCGCACCAGTGGGCGGACTATGGACGCCGCTACGTCGCGGCTCATCAGCGGGCTGGCGACATCACCGGCGGCATGGGCAGCTTCTCGCGCGCGCTGCGCATGGCGCTGCAGTCCGCCGTGCTGGCGGTCGGCGCCTACCTCGTGATCAAGCAGCAGGCCACGGCCGGTATCATCATCGCCGGCTCCATCCTCTCGGCGCGCGCGCTGGCGCCGGTCGAGCAGGTGATCGCGCAATGGCGGGTCTTCGTGTCGGCCCGCCAGAGCTGGCACAGGCTCAACAACCTGCTGGCCCGGATTCCCGACGATCGCGACGTCATGCAGCTGCCCAGGCCCAAGGCTTCGCTGTCGGTCGAAGCGGTCAGCGTGACGCCGCCGGGCGTCAACATGCTCGTGGCCCGTGACATCACCTTCGGCCTGAAGGCCGGCCAGGGGCTGGGCATCATCGGACCCAGCGCCTCGGGCAAGTCGTCGCTCGTGCGTACGCTGGTGGGCGTGTGGCGGCCCGTCAACGGCAAGGTCCGGATCGACGGCGCGACGCTCGACCAATGGTCGTCCGAGGCGCTGGGCGAGCATATCGGCTACCTGCCCCAGGACATGGAACTGTTCTCCGGCACGGTCGCCCAGAACATCGCGCGCCTGGAACCGGAGCCCGACGCCACGAAGGTGATCGCGGCGGCGCAGGCCGCCGGCGTCCATGAGCTGATCCTCGGCCTGCCCAACGGCTACGAGACCGAGATGGGCGAGGGCGGCACCGCGCTGTCGGCCGGGCAGCGTCAGCGCGTCGGCCTCGCACGCGCGCTCTACGGCGATCCCTTCCTCGTGGTGCTCGACGAGCCCAATTCGAGCCTCGATCATGACGGCGAGGAGGCCCTGACCAAGGCCATCATGTCGGTGCGGGCACGCGGCGGCATCGCCATCGTGGTCGCCCACCGGCCGAGCGCCCTGGCCGCCGTCGACCAGCTCCTGGTGATGCGCGGCGGCCGGCAGCAGGCCTTCGGGCCCAAGGACGCCGTGCTGCGCGAGACCATGAAGGCTGCCGCGCCACCGGCGGGCCCGCAAGCGATGGGCCGGCCAGCCCCGCCGGCCAACGTCGCCCAGACCAGGCCGGTCCCGCAGCCGGCCGTGCGTGCGCGAGAGCCGTCATGAAGCAGGACCCGCCCGTGTCGATCCCGGCCATGACGCGCAAGCCCCTGATCGTCGGCGTCGTGTCGTGCCTCGTCCTCGTCTTCGGGATCGGAGGATGGGCCGCCACCACGCAGCTGTCCGGCGCGGTGATTGCGCCCGGCAAGCTGGTCGTCGACACCAACGTCAAGAAGATCCAGCACCCGACCGGGGGTGTCGTCGGCGAGCTGCCGGTCAAGGAGGGCGATCGGGTCAAGCAGGGCGATGTGGTCGTCCGCCTCGACGGAACGCAGGCCAAGGCGAATCTCGGGATCGTGACCAAGTCGCTCGACGAACTGGCCGCCCGCCAGGCCCGCTTCGAGGCGGAGCGCGACAACGACAGGACCGTGGAGTTTCCGCCCGAGCTGACGTCGCGCGCGGGCGATCCGGAGATCGCGCGGCTGATGAGCGGCGAGCAGAAGCTGTTCGAGATGCGCCGCACGGCGCGCGACGGCCAGAAGGCGCAGCTCCGGGAGCAGATCAAGCAGCTCAATCTCCAGATCGACGGCACCCAGGCGCAGGAAGTCGCTAAGGGCAAGGAGCTGGCGTTGCTGGCGCAGGAGCTGGACGGCGTGCGCACACTGTGGAAGCAGAACCTGGTGCCGATCAGCCGGGTGACGACCCTGGAGCGCGATTCGGCCCGCATGGAAGGCGAACGCTCGGCGCTCGTCGCCTCGCTGGCGCAGAGCCGCGGCCGCATCGCCGAGCTCGAACTCAAGATCCACCAGATCGATCAGGATCTCAGCACCGAGGTCGGCAAGGAACTGGCCGAGATCCGCGCCAAGAAATCGGAGATGACCGAGCGCCGCGTCTCGGCCGAGGACCAGCTGAAGCGCATCGATCTCGTTTCGCCGCAGGACGGCAAGGTGTTCCAGCGGAACGTCCATACGGTCGGCGGCGTCGTCCAGGCCGGCGAGCCGCTGATGCTGATCGTGCCGGACTCCGACGCGCTGATCGTCGATGCCAAGGTGGTGCCGCAGGACATCGACCAGATCCATGTCGGCCAGCACGCCGTGCTGCGCTTCGCCGCCTTCAACCAGCGCACGACTCCCGAGGTCGACGGCGAGGTGATCCATATCGGCGCCGACGTCACGCAGGAGGACAAGGCGACCGAACCCTATTACTCGGTGCGCATCCGGGTTTCCGAGGGCGAGCTGTCCCGCCTCGAGGGTCTGCAACTCCTGGCCGGCATGCCGGTCGAAGCCTTCATCCAGACCACGCCGCGCACCGTGGCGTCGTTCCTGGTGAAGCCGCTCAGCGACCAGTTGGCGCGCGCCTTCCGCGGGCGGTGATCAGGCTGCCTCCCCATTCAAATGGGGAGGTGTCGCATCTTATGCGACGGAGGGGTCATGACCCCATCGCCCTCGTAAGACGAGGGCACTTCCCCATTTGAATGGGGAAGGGGCTACATTGTGTCCCGTATCACCATGTCCGCCGCCTTCTCGCCGATCATGATCGACGGCGCGTTGGTGTTGCCCGAGGTGAGCGTCGGCATGATCGAGGCATCGGCGACCCGGAGCCCCTCGATGCCATGCACCCGCAGCCGCGCATCGACGACGGCCATCGGGTCGGAGCCCATCTTGCAGGTCCCGACCGGGTGATAGGTCGTCTCGGCGGCCCGGCGCACCCAGTCGAGGATCTCCTCATCGCTGTTGCCGTTCGGCCCGGGCGCAATCTCGGCCACCTGCAGCGGCGCCATCGCCGGCGCGGTCATGATGGCGCGGGCGATGCGCACGGCGCGCACGGTCAGCTCGCCGTCGACCGGCGCCGAGAGGAAATTGTAGCGGATCTCCGGCGGCCGCTTCGGGTCGGGGGAGACGATGTGGATGGTGCCCTTGCTCTCGGGCCGCATCGGATGGGCATAACACGAGACGCCCGACTGCCGCGCGATGCGGGGCCCGCGCGGGCCGGCTTCGGTGAACATCGGCACCCAGCCCAGCAGCAGGTCGGGCGCGTCGAGTCCGTGGCGCGAGCGCACGAAGGCGCGCAGCGGCGCACCGACCATCGAGAGGAGACTGTCGCGGTTCAGCGCCCAGCGCAGCGCCTGGTGGACCAGGCCAAGCCCGCGGCCGCGATCGTTGAAGGTGACGCCGCGCTGGCCGATGGTCCATCGCGTGCGCGGCGCATAGTGCTCGCGCAGGTTCTCGCCGACGCCGGGCAGCGCATGCTGCACCTCGATGCCCAGCGCGCGCAGCCGGTCGGGCTGGCCGATGCCCGACAGTTCGAGGAGCTGCGGCGAGTTGATCGATCCGCCGCTCACCACGACGGCGCGGCCCGCCCGGGCCTCGCGCGACTCGCCACCCACCGAATAGCGCACGCCGGTGCAGCGCTTGCCGTCGAGCAGCAGCCGTTCGGCGAGCGCCCCGGTCTCGATGCGCAGGTTGGGGCGCCGCCTGGCCGGATCGAGGTAGCAACGGGCCGTGCTCATGCGCCAGCCCGAGGCAATCGTGGCCTGGCTCATGGCGATGCCGTCCTGCGTCGCCCCGTTATAGTCGGGGTTGTGCCGGATCCCGACTTCCCCGGCCGCCTTGATCACGGTGGCGTAGAGTGGATTGAGCGGCAGCGGATTGGTCACCTTCAGCGGGCCGGAGCGCCCGCGAAATCGCTCGTCGCCTTCCGGATAGCTCTCCATGCGCTTGAAGAAGGGGAGCACGTCCTCGTAGGCCCAGCCCGGGTTGCCCATCTGCGCCCAGGTGTCGAAGTCCTGCGCCTGGCCGCGCACGAAGGCGAGGCCGTTGATGGCGCTAGAGCCGCCCAGCAGTTTTCCGCGCGGCACCGGAATGCGGCGGCCGTTGGTGCTGGCCTCGGGCTCGGAACTGTAGAGCCAGTTGACGGCCGGGTTGGTGATCAACCGCGAATAGCCGACGGGAATGCGGGTCCAGGGATGGTCGGCGGGGCCGGCTTCCAGCAGCAGCACCTTGTGGCGCGGGTCGGCCGACAGCCTGTTGGCGACGACGGCGCCCGCCGAACCGGCGCCGACGACGATATAGTCGTATTCCATTGCCGCCAGTATGGCGCCCACCCGCTCCGCCTGTCGACCGCCGCGACGATGGCCCGGCTTTACGCGGGCCGATGTTTGGGCATGATGCGGCCCCCGACAACTTCGAAGGAAAAAGCCATGCGCGGTGCCACCCTCCTGCTTCCCCTCGGCCTTTCCCTCGCCTGCGCCGCCGGCATCGCGGTCGCCCAGCCGGCCGGGCCGGACATGACGGGCACCTGGACGGGCACCAACAAGGGCATCGTGAGCGGCCTGCCGGCCCACTTCCCGGTGACCGCGCCAGCGACGATCGTCGACGGCAACCGCCTGGTCGAGCTCAAGATCACGGTGAAGATCGACGGCCAGGACGAGGGCCGCTTCTGGGGAACGCTGTCCTCGGAATCGAAGGCCGAGCCGATCATCGGCGTCATCGGATCGGACGGAAAGCGCGTGCGCATGATCGGGCAGGGCGGTTCGGCGATCGAGGGCACCTTGCTCGACGACGGCACGCTCGAACTCTTCTATACTGAGAACCGCGCCGGCGTTTCCGTCGCCGCCACGAACGTGCTGAAGAAAGCGAAGTAGGAACTCCCCCTCGATGATCTCACGGAGAAGCATGCTGGCAGGCGGTCTTGCCCTGCCGGCGCTGGCCGGCTGCGGCGGCCAGCCGACGACCCAGCCGACGGCCTACGCGCCCGGCCAGACGCGGCCCGGCCTCGATGCGGTGATCGACATCAGCCACAACGTGACCGTCACCAGCTTCGCCGCGGTCCGCCGCAGCAACATCCTGGGCGTCATCCACAAGGTGACCGAGGGCGGCGACTGGTTCGACCCGTCCTACACCGCGCGGCGGCGCCAGGCGGAGGCGGCGGGGCTGCTGTGGGGCGGCTACCATTTCGGTACGCGCCAGTATTCGGGCGAGCGGCAGGCGGACGCGTTCCTGTCGGCCTGCCAGCCCGGCCCGCAGACCGTGATGGCGCTCGACCTCGAGCCGAACGACGCCAACCCGCGCAACACGATGCGGCTGGAGCAGGCCGAGGCCTTCGTGCTGGCGGTGCAGAAGGCCACCGGCCGGCTGCCGATGCTCTACGCCCATCCCGCCTGGGCCGACGGCGAGATCTACGGCCGCCGCCGCATCAGCCTCGGCGCCAGCGTGCGGCCGGGCTCGATCCTGGCGCGCTGCGACCTGTGGCTGGCCGACTATCGCGAGGAGCCGCGGCTGCCCATGGCCTGGGCGACCCGCGGCTGGAAGCTCTGGCAGTACGTCGCCGACGAGACCGCGCAGAACTTCGCCTACGGCAGCGAACCCCGCCACGTCGAGGGCGTCGGCCACTGCGACCGCAACATGTACAACGGCGACGCCGCCAGCCTGAACCGCTGGTGGAAGAACGGCGGGCGGTAGGCCGAGCTTCGCTCGGCCTCCTGAGCGCCAGGACATCGCGGAGCGATGTCCGGGAGCGCCGAAGGAAGAGCGGCCACACGAAGCTCATGACCCCTCCGTCGCCGTATGACGGCGCCACCTCCCCATTTGAATGGGGAGGAAGCTGATTTACCGCGCCGCCAGCGCCTGAAACGCCTTGCGCGTCGCCTCCAGCGCGAAGTCGATGTCGGCTTCGGTGTGGGCGGTCGACAGGAACATGTTGTGGCGCGGGTGCAGGTAGGCGCCGTGCTTCAGCGCCTCGACGGTGAAGAAGTTGCCCTTCTCGCAGTCGGGATCGTCGTCGAACAGGAGCGTCGGCATCTGCGGCGGGCCGCTCTGGCGCACGCCGATGCCGAACTCGGCCGACTGCGCCGCGATGCCATCACGAAGCCGCTGGCCCATGGCGCGCATATGCGTGGGTCCGTCCGTGCTCTCCAGCACGTCGAGCGTCGCCAGCGCGGCGGCCATCGACACGGCGCTGCACCAGAACGAACCGGTGACGTAGAGCTTCGACGCGGCCTCGCGATAGCGGTCGTTGCCGGTGACGGCGGCCAGCGCGTGGCCGTTGGCGATCGCCTTGCTCCAGGCGCTGAGGTCGGGCTGCACGCCGACCAGATCCCAGCTGCCGCGCATCGTCAGCCGGAAGCCGGCGCGCACGTCGTCGACGATCAGCGCCGCGTCGTTGGCGTCGCACAGTTCGCGCGCGCGGCGGGCGAAGGCGGCGTCCGGCATCTCTTGGTCCTTGCCGAAATCGTGCTTGAAGGCGGAGACGACGATGCCCGCCAGGTCGTCGCCGGCGCGCTGGACGGCGCTCTCGAGGCTGCCGGTGTCGTTGAACTTGAAGGTCAGCATGTGGGCGCGATCTTCCGGCGTCACGCCGTACGGGTTCGGCGTGCACCAGGGGATGGCGCCGTGATAGGCGCCCTCGGCCACCAGGATCTTGCGCTTGCCCGAGGCGGCGCGCGCCAGCGTCACGCAGGTCGTGGTGGCGTCGGTGCCGTTCTTGCCGAACAGCGCCCAGTCGGCATGCGGGATCAGCCCGACCAGCCGCTCGGCCAGCTCGACCAGCCGCTCCGACGGGCCGTTCAGGCAGTCGCCCGCCGCCATCTGCCGCGCCACCGCTTCGGCCACCACCGGATTGCCGTGGCCGACCACGATCGGGCCCCAGCTGCACATGAAATCGACATAGCGCTTGCCGTTCACGTCCCACAGGTGACAGCCCTCGCCGCGCTCGAAGAACTGCGGATAGCCCTCGGGCAGCCGGTCGCTGCGCAGGTGCCCGTACATGCCGCCGGGAATGACCTGCTGGGCGCGCTGTCGCAATTTCTGGTCGGCTGTGAGGGACATCGGACGGGCTCCGCTACGCTGTGAACTGGCCTATATATACCGCACCAACACGAGCCTGCACCCGGCACGGGTCGCAAGGCAGCCACGGGGGAAACGGATGGATCTCGAGGGGAAGGTGGCCGTCGTCACCGGCGGCAATGGCGGGCTGGGCCAGCGCATCTGTCACGCGCTGGCGGCAGAAGGCTGCCACATCGCCGTCGTCTATGCGCGCAGCAAGGACCAGGCCGAGGGCGTGGCGCGCGATCTCGAACGGCACCAGGTCACCGCCGCCGCCTTCGCCTGCGACGTGACGCAGCGCGACCAGGTCGACCGGCTGGTCGACGAGGTGGTGAAGCGCTTCGGCCGGCTCGACATCCTGGTGAACGACGCGGCCTACAACAAGTCGATCCCCTTCACCGATCTCGACGGCCTCACCTACGAGGAATGGACGAAGATCATCGACATCAACCTGACCGGCCCGATGCTGCTCACCAAGGCCGTCGGCCCGGTGATGAAGCGCCAGGGCGAAGGCCGCATCGTCAACATCGCCTCGGTCGCGGGGCTGGGCCCCACCGGCTCCTCGATCGCCTACGCCGTCTCTAAGGCCGGCCTCATCCACCTCACCAAATGCATGGCCGTGGCGCTGGCGCCCGAGGTGCTGGTGAACTGCGTGGCCCCCGGCCTGCTCGAAGGCACCCGCGCGACGGCGAACCTGCGCCCGGAGGTCGTCGCGAAGAACGCCAGCGCCTCGCTGCTGGGCAAGCCCGCCGACAAGGACGATTGCGCCGACCAGGTCGTCACGATGTGCCGGACCAACAGCACGACCGGCCAGACGCTGGTGATCGATTCAGGGCGGGTGTTTCACTGAGTAGCTCTTCAATGGCCAAGATCAGGCGAGCATATTTAGGGCTGCCTAGCCATTGTATTTTCTGTGACCGACCGCTCACCAGAGGCATGACGCTCAGCGGCGAGCATCTTTGGTCTGAGTGGATGCACAAGAATAATCGTCTACTTCCCGCTGACTCATCGTCTCGCATAGAGGAGGTCGCCAACTATCAAGTTGGTCATAGGATCGGCACATATTCTCGCTGGGTCATGAATGGCACAACGCGCCATATCAAACTCCGAGTCATATGCGCCCTCTGCAACAATGGCTGGATGTCCAAACTGGACAATCAGATCATCCCCGTTGCAGAGCGTCTTTTGAAGGGTGAGCCTTTGACGCTAACCAAAGACGTTCAGACGCGTCTCGCTGAATGGATCGCGCTCAAGGTTCTTGTTGCGGACCACGCCCCACGGCTTGGTGAAGGCGCCAAATCAATTTTTAATGCCGCCACGCTCGCAAAGTTCATGAAGGACCAGAAAGTACCGCCCGGGTTCACAATCTGGATTGGAACCGGAGGCGGCCCAGAATGGCGCGAGGCGGCAAAAATTCACCGAGCCGGCGTCTTTGTTTCTCCGATCGTCTTCGGCCTGAGTGCACTCAAGAAGATGCTACCCATCCGACAGAACGCATGCACGATGACGTGGGGCGCAGGTTATGCTGTATTTTCTATCGTCGCCGTATCGGACCCAAGCCTTTATGGCGTTGATTGGGAGACCCCCTTCGGTCATTTCCAAATTTGGCCTGTCCGTGAGAGCGTCGGGACTTGGGCCCCCAACTACGCAATCGCCGATTGGAAGATCACCGAAATCTCCATGCGTCATAACCGGAACCCCGATAGTCCCATGCCCGTCTCGAAAAGGACGGGTAGCCCGAGCTAGCTCACGCGCAAGCTCTGCAAGACCCTAACCCGGCAACACGAACCTAACTCCCGCGCGACGGCGAACCTGCGCCCCGAAGTGGTCGCCAAGAACGCCAGCGCCTCGCTGCTGGGCAAGCCCGCCGACAAGGACGACTGCGCCGACCAGGTCGTCACGATGTGCCGGACCAACACGACGGGGCAGACGCTGGTAATCGATTCAGGGCGAGTGTTTCACTAAGGGCAAGAGTCGATCAGCCGCTGGAGCCAAACCTTCCACGTCGTATGACCCCAAGCTGGTACTTCGGGCGAACCCGACCTAGCGAAGACGTAGCTCGCGTCCAACTCTGGCGAGGAAGCCTTGCTTTTGTAGGACGATGTCGATGTCTTCATCGCGCAGGTCAATTTCTGGCCCGCCAATTTCGCGAGCCTCGCGGATCAGGTGCTCTCGCGAGAACGTCGCGCCTTCTTCAGTAGTCAGAGAAAGCGCTGCGACTTCTAATAAAGTAATGATGGCTTCAAGATCTCTGCCCGAAGAGACTTTGTTCGTTGTGGATTGGCGGCGACCGCTCTCATACGAGTAACGTTCAATCGTGACGTCGAAATCGTAAGACATAGTGGTGCTCCCCAGCTTTGCGCCCGTTGTTGTACCTAGCAATTTGCTCGCCGTCCGTTCGAGTTTATCAAGGACAGGTGATTGCTTGCCGGCTGGTCTGCGGCCACGTGGCAGCCGGTGCTCCTCACGAGCTTCCTGAGCCAATTCCACAAAATCACGCCAATGATCCGCGCGCAGAAGAGCGAGTAGCTTTTCGCCGGGCAAATTGCCGCCCAATGCGGCGGCTCTACGCATGCCTTCTGCTATGAGTTCATGCCGCTCAGTCGTGATATCTGCGACTTGGCGTCTTTGCTTCTCACAGAGTGCCGCCACAACCATCATTCCTGACCTGGGTCCGATGGCACACTCAAACACATCCGGACGATATATCACGCGAAGATTACGCGCCGCTTCCAGTCGCCGTAGTGGCAACGGATGATGGTCGAAAAGGAAGAATTTCTTCTCGGGATAGCGACCGACGAAATCAACCAACGCTTGGGATTCTTGAGCGAATGATGCCGGTGCAAACATCAAGTCCACGAAGAAGACGATGTCGGCCTTTAACACCTCTGGGAACGCATCGAGGTTTAGCCAAGCTTTATGATCGCGTGTACGTGAAGGGTCGACAATCGCTGTCACCTTGAAGCGATCAATTCGTGCCAGATTGCGGCGAACCTGTTCCGTGATCAGATGGCCGTCCGCGTCGGCATGACCGATGATGACAACATCCTGAGTCATGGCAAACAGCCCAATCTGCGGGCCATGGGCGAAGTAACGACGAGAGCGACTTTGGCTTTCGCCCTATTGTCATCTTCGCCCAACGAATCGGCACGGCCTTTGACAGAAAGATCCCACATCTTCTGCCGGAACGTAGGGCTAGGGGACGGCGTGTCAATGTGTGCCAGATTCGCCTTCAGCGTCGGCGCTCCGGTCTTCGGGTCGTTCGCCATTGGCGTGCCGACGTACATTTCAAGAGCCGTCACAGGAGAGCGCCTCGTATTGGGAAACTCTCGAAAGTCTCCCAATACCAGAACCTCGGATGGACACGTCGTGTCGCCGAATGGAATCGCTCGCGAAATGTGAATGGCGATGAGATCTCGGTCCGGCGGCGGCTGAAGCCTCGATGTAGATACAGACCAAAATTCATGGGCTTGAAGACCCAGCATGACGCGGGCTGTCTCTTCAAGACTTGTAAGGCTCGGAAAAACCAGAGTCGCGGCAGACACAGCTGGATCAGCGACCAATGCACTAATTCGATTCGCAATATCTGCCGACGCCCGCTCGACACCGCGGCCGGTCGCAACGGATGCAATGCGCTGTGGAAAATCGCCGTAGCGAGTCGCCATATGGCGAGCGAACATGCAGCCCACGTGCGGCCCACGTCGCCAGTTGAGATAGTCTCGTTCCGCAGACATCCGGTTCGGATTCCCCCTTTGGGTCCGAGGCTTTTCTGAACCGTAACATCTTCATCCATGGTGCGACAACTATATGTTGTGGTATCTGTAGCCAGTAACTACCATCGTGTCTGTGCGTTGCACTGGCGCACCTCTTCTCCTCTGATGTCATTGAAGAAAGCCAGCGCTACACGCTGCGGGTTCTGAGGCGCTACCTAAAGCTTGGCAATAGCCGTCAACTCGGCAACACGAACCTCACCCCCGCCCGCGCCAACCCGCCGCCCAGCGCTGCGGCCGTGCCGTCGGCGCGCCAGCAGGCGGCGCCGGTCATGGTGCCGTCGTCGTGGAACTGGATGGCGTTCATGCCGCCGGCCACGGTCGGCATGATCTTGAGCGTGTGGCCGCGCGCTTCGAGGCCCTGGCGCACCGGGGCGGGGATGCCGTGCTCGACTTCCAGGACGGGGCCCTCGGTCCAGATGCGCGGCGCCTCGACGGCTTCCTGCAACGCCATGCCATGGTCGATCAGGTTCAGCAACGCCTGCAGCGCCGAGGGGAAGATCTTGCGGCCGCCGGGCAGGCCCAGCGCATAGCGCACCTTGCCGTCCCTGAGCGCCATCATCGGCGACATCGAGGTCGTGACCCGCTTGCCCGGAGCGATCGACAGCGCGTTGCCGCGGCGCGGGTCGTAGTTGTTCATGTAGTTGTTGGGGATCATGCCGGTGCCGGGCACGATGAAGCGCGCGCCGAACAGGCTGTTGATGGTCTGCGTCGTGCTGACGACGTTGCCCTTGCCGTCGGCCACGGTGAGATGGGTCGTGTCCTGGCCTTCCGCCGCCTGGAGTCCGCCCGTCCACCGCGTGGCGCGGGCGATGTCCAGCAGCTTGCGGCGCTGGTCGGCATAGTCGCGGCTGACGATGCGCTCGACCGGCACCTTCACGAAGTCCGGATCGCCGCTCGCCTCGGCGCGGTCGGCGAAGGCGATCTTCAGCACTTCGGCCAGCAGGTGCAGCGTGTCGACCGTGCCGAAGCCCATCTTCGCGATGTCGTAGGCTTCGAGGATGTTCAGCATCTGGGCGATGTGCACGCCCGAGGCGGCGGGCGGCGGCGGGCCCAGGATCTCCCAGCCGCGATAGTGGCCGCGGATCGGTGCGCGCTCCTCGACCCTGTAGCCGGTGAGATCGTCGCGGCGTACGAAGCCGCCGGTCTTCTCCATGCACTCGACCAGCAGGTCGCCCAGCGGCCCGCCATGCAGCGCCTTCTCGCCCTCCTGCGAGACCAGGGTCAGCGCCTCGGCGTACTGCGCCTGCACCAGCCTTTCGCCCGCCTTCAGCGGCGTGCCATTGGGCAGGAGGAGGGCGGCGGCGAGCTTGTCCTTCGAGAGATCGGCGCCGGCGTCCTTGATGCAGTCCGAGAGATAGGGCGTCACCGCGAAGCCGCGCGCGGCGTGGCGGATCGCGGGCTGCATCACGTCGGCCAGGCTCATCGTGCCGAAGCGCTCCAGCGCCAGGCACCAGGCGCGCAGCGAGCCCGGCGTCGCGACCGACTTCGGCCCGACCAGGTTCTCCTGCCCCTCGACGTCATAGACTTCGGGCGCGGCGCCGGGCACCGGCTTGTACATGTCGGGATGGCCCATCTGCGGCACGGCGCTCATGCCGTCGAGGATGCGATGGCTGCCGTCGGCCAGTCGGATGTGGCAGGTCGTGCCGCCGATCAGCCCGACCATCATCGGCTCGACCACGGTCAGCGCGAACTGCATCGCGACGGCCGCATCGACCGCATTGCCGCCGGCCGCCAGCATCTCGAGGCCCGCGGCCGAGGCCAGCGGATGGTTGGAGACCGCCATGCCCGCGGGCCCGTGCGCCGGCTGCTTCTCGCAGGTGAATTGCGTGCCCGCGCGCTCGCGCCATGTCGACTGGGTCATCCGTATCCTCGCTGAATGTCGCGCGTTTATACCCGTCATCCTGAGCGAAGTCGCCCGAAGGGCGACGCAGTCGAAGGATCTCTTTTCGCCTCGACACACCGTGCGTCGGAAAAGAGATCCTTCGACTGCGTTCGCTTCGCTCACTTCGCTCAGGATGACGGGGTGGGGGCGCGGGTGGCGTTCAAACTCTACTGCCCCACACGCTGCTCGGCTTCCTCGCAACGCTGCAGCCGCTCGCAGGCGGCTTCGTCGCGGTCGCCCTTGGGGTTGAAGCAGGCGCGGGCGTCGGTGGTGCCGTCGGACACGATCCTGGTCAGGCGGGCGCGGGACTCAGCCGGGCGCTCGACGTCCAGCAGGCCCTTGCGGGTCAGCACGTTGGCGAAGCGGATGACCAGCCGCTCGCGCGCGCGCATCGCCTCGGGCGCCGAGGCCTTGGCGTCGCGGCACCATTGCATCGCCGCCGCCTTGCCGCAGCCCCAGAGCTGCATCTGGCGGAAGCGCTCGGCGAGCTGGCCGTTCACGCCGAGGCAATAGGCGGCGATGTCGTCGTCGTTCAGGAGCGGTTCGGGGTCCTGCGTCTGCGCCTGGGCCGGCAGGGCGGCGATCAGGAGCAGCAGGCAGAGTCCGAACCGCATCCCGTCAGATGAACATGTCGAGCTGATTGTAGTTCTTCAGCACCGTCTCGCGCATCGCCTCGCTCCAGCGATTGGCTTCCTGTTGTTCGGCGAGCGGGCGATAGACGTAGCTCTTCTCCTGCGGGAAGCGCTGGCGGCGCGCGTCGATCGCCAGCAGCAGGATGCGCAGCCGCTTGTCGATGCGCTCGGCGTCGTAGGTCACGGTCTCGCCGGTCAGGCGCTTGGTCGTGACGTTCAGCACGCGCTTGCGCGGAAAGAAGCCGGCGTTGAGCGTGACCCGGCGGTCGGGCGAGGAATTGGCGAAGGAGCCGTGCAGCAGCTGCCGGTTGGTGACGATCGTGTCGCCGGCGCCGGCCAGCATCGGCACCGCGCCCGCGATCCGGTCGGAGCCGCTCTCGGCGACCAGCTTGAGGATGTCGGCCTTGCCGTGGCGGTGGCTGCCCGGCAGCACCCACACGCAGTTGCCCGCCGTGCTGGGATAGAGCTGGGTCATGAAGTTGAAGCCGTGGGCGCCCATGTCCCAGTCGGCGGCGTCCCAATGGGTCGTGCCGTCCTGGTGCCAGGCGACCGACGGGCCGAGGCCGGCTTCCTTGATGAAGGTCACCTCGTTGTAGGGCACGAAGTCGTCGCCCAGGATCGCCTCGGCGGCGGCCAGCAGGCCGGGATGGCCGTAGAGCCGGAACGCCGCGTTCATCAGGTAGAGGTTGCCGTCGAGCAGCTCGACGGTCCAGGCCGGTGCGTCGGCGGCCAGGGTCGGCTGGCTCATCGCCACGGGATGGCGGCCGTTGTTCTTGGTCGTGCCGCCGAGCGGGTCGCTCAAGGGCTTGGCCCAGCGATAGGGCGGCTTCAGCACGCCCTCGCCGAAGGCCGGGCGGCCGTGGCGATCGATGGTCGCGCCCGGCTCGACCGGCGCGCGCTCGAGGATCGCATCGACGTCGGCGCGCAGCTCGGCCAGCTCCTCCGGCCCGGCCACGCCCTCGAAGACATAGAAGCCGTGCGTCCAGTAGGCGTCGAGAATGTCCTGCGCCAGCCTGCCGTTGGCATCGAGCCGGATCGGCCCGCGATTGCCCAGCGCCCGCGCGCGCTCTTCGCCGGCACGACTGTACTCGGCCATCACCTTTGCATGGTCATCGGCAGTGAGAGGGGCAGCGGCTTCGGCCATCGCCATCAGGACGTCTCCATTATTTTTTCAGGCACCGACGATAGCGCGGCGGTTCATTCGAGGCCAAACCCTGCCGCCCGCTCTGCGGACAGCGCCTGCTTCCCCATTCAAATGGGGAAGTGCCCCGTCATACGGGGCGATGGGGTCATGACCCCTCCGGCCCTGCGGGCCACCTCCCCATTTGAATGGGGAGGAAGGTTATCAGCCCTTCGCCGCCAGCGCCGCCTCGATCGCGCGTTCGAGTTTCGAACCCGTGCCGCTCACGGCGGTGAACCAGTCGATGACCCGTCCGTCGCGGCCGATCAGGATCTTGTGGAAGTTCCAGCTCGGCGTGCCGATCGTGCCGGTCTGCGCCGCGGCCCAGCGATAGAGCGGATGGGCGTTGGCGCCGGTCACGATCTGCTTGTCGGCCAGCGGAAAGGTGACGTCGAAGCTCGCCTCGCAGAAGCGCTTGATCTCCTCCTTGCTGCCGGGCTCCTGGCCGCCGAAATCGTTCGACGGCACGCCCAGCACCACGAGACCCTTGTCCTTGTAGCGCCGCCACAGCGCCTCCAGCCCCTTGTACTGGCCGGTGAAGCCGCACAGGGAGGCCGTGTTGACCAGCAGCACGACCTTGCCGGCATAGTCTCCGGTCGGCAGCGGACCGCCGCCGATCGATTCGAGCGAGACATTCGCCCAGTCGACCGGCTGGCGCCCGGCCTGCGACCAGGCCACCGCCGACAGCAGCGCGCCCGCGACGGCGAAGGCCAGCATGCGCAGCACCTTCATGTGCCGCCTGCTCCGCTGGTGTTCGCGCGATCCCGCCCGTCCGTCATAGACTCTCTCCCTGCGCCCAAGCGTATCGTATATGGCGACGTCCGTCGTCCCGGTCGCGCTGTACCGGCCGTGGATCACCCGCCATGCTGTGTCCTGATGGCGTTCACGAGGAGGACGTGATGGTGTCGTCCGGTCTGGCCGAGTTCGTCCGAGGCCTGCGCGTCCGGCGCGCGGCGGAATGGCGTGCCTCGTCCGAGAACCCGTTCCTGCTCGAGGCGCTGCGCAAGGAGAAGCTCGAAGGGCAGCGCATCGCCGCCTGGGCGCGAACGGTCGCGCTGGCAGCGACCGGCGTTCTGATCGCATTCCAGAACGCGAATTGGAGCATGCTCTATTTCCACGGGCTGCTGCTGGTCTTCATTGCCCTCGGCTGGGCGCAGCTGCGCTTCGCCACGGTCGGCCGCTCCCGCATCGAGCTGTTGCTGATCCTGGCCGACCTCGTGCTGCTGGCCGTGACGCTCACGGTTCCCAATCCCTTCGTGGCCGAACGCTTCCCGACGGCGATGGTCTTCCGTTTCGAGACCTTTCCCTATTTCTTCATCATCCTCGCGCTCGCGACGCTCGCTTATTCGTGGCGGACCATCCTTTCGATCGGCAGCGTCGTCGTCGTGATCTGGCTCGTGTCGGTGCTGGGCGTCGCCCTGTTCGGCACGACCGACCCGGAGCTGGGCGCCCGGGTCGCCGCCGCCTTCGGCGACGTGCCGGTCCTGCGGGGTATCGTCGACCCGAACTCCGTGGTCTGGTCGATCCGCGCCCAGGAGATGGTCATCTTCTTCCTGGTGGCGGCGATCCTCGCGCTGCGCGGGCAGCGGTCGAACGCGCTGCTGATCCGCCAGGCCGACCTGGCCGCGGAGCGCGCCAGCCTCTCGCGCTATTTCCCGCCCTCGATGGTCGACGAGCTGGCCACCGCCAGCAGCGACGTGGGCGCGGTCCGATCCCAGGACGTCGCGGTGCTGTTCGCCGACATCGTGGGCTTCACCAAGCTCGCCGAGCGCGAGACGCCGGAGACGGTGGTCGAGCTTCTCCGGCGCTGCCATGCCGTCATCGAGCAGGCGATCTTCGCCAACGGCGGCACGCTGGACAAATACCTGGGCGACGGCGTGATGGCGACCTTCGGCACGCCCCGGATCTCGCCCGCGGATTGCGCCAACGCGCTCGCCGCTGCCCGCGACATCGTCGAGGGCGTCGCCTCCGCCAATACCGGGCTGGTGGCCGCCGGCCTGCCGCCGCTGCAAATCTCCGTCGGCGTTCATTTCGGGCCGGCGATCCTCGGCAATATCGGCTCCGAGAGGCGGCTGGAATTCGCGACCCTGGGCGACACGGTGAACGTGGCGAGCCGGCTGGAGTCGGCGACGCGCGCGCTGGGCTGCCGCATCGTCGCCAGCGACGCGCTGGTATCGCGCGTCGGCGAAGGCACTCAAGGCGCCGTGACCGGCGGCTTCCGCCGCGTGCCGGCGCTCAGCCTGCGCGGGCGGGAGGCGCCGATCGACGTCTGGGTCGCCTAGCCGGGCGTGACAGCCTATTTCTTGGTGGCGGCGTAGCGCGCCTTGGCTTCGTCGTTCGGCGGATAGAGGCCGGGCAGGGCCACGCCGCGCTCGACCTCGGACATGATCCAGCCTTCCAGCCGCTCCTGCTCGGTGCCTTCCTTGGCAACCGCCTCGACCAGTGCCTGGGGGATCAGCACCGCGCCGTCATCGTCGACCACGACCACGTCGTTGGGGAACACGGCCACGCCGCCGCAGCCGATCGGCTCCTGCCAGCTCACGAAGGTGAGGCCGGCGACCGAGGGCGGGGCCGCGGCGCCCTGGCACCAGACCGGCAGGCCGGTGCCCAGCACGCCCGCGATGTCGCGCACCACGCCGTCGGTGATCAGGCCGGCGACGTTCTTCTTCACCATGCGCGCGCACAGGATGTCGCCGAAGATGCCGGCATCGGTGACGCCCATCGCGTCGGCCACCACGATCGCGCCCTCGGGCATCGCCTCGATGGCGGCCCGGGTCGAGATCGGCGACGACCAGCTCTCCGGCGTGGCGAGATCCTCGCGGGCCGGCACGAAGCGCAGGGTGAAGGCGCGGCCCACGAGACGGCCCTGGCCCGGCTTGATCGGCCGCGTGCCGCGCATCCAGACATTGCGCAGCCCCTTCTTCAGCAGGATCGTCGTGATGCTGGCCGTGGTGATCTTCGACAGGGTGTCGTGGAGCTCTTTCGAAAGGGGCGTGGTCTGCACGGTGTCTCCGTTTCTCTGGGATTCTGAGTCGGGCGGAGAATAGGCGAGGGGGCTTCCGGAGGCCACCATGCCGCGTCCGGGGCGGCTTCCTCCAGCCGCGGGATCGGGTAGAACGGCCCCGTCGGCGCCCCGTGCCGGCCCGGTCGCAGACCCACCCGGTCAAAACAGGAGTTCCCGATGATCGACTTCGCAGCCCGAGCGCGCGGCTGATGTTCAGCCTCGTCTTCACCCGGCGTTACAGCATGGCGCACCGGCTGATCGCCGACGCCAGCAGCAAATGCGCCATTCCCCACGGTCACAACGAACAGGTGATCGCCCGCATCCAGCCCGTCGCGCCGCAGCGCCTCGACGGCGACGCCAACATGGTGGCGCCGTTCGATCGCGCCAAGGCGCGCTGGCACCGCTTCATCGACGACCGGGTCGACCACGCTTTTCAGTTGGGCGAGCGCGACCCGATGATCGACTGGTTCCGCGCGCACGAGCGGGAGCGGCTGTCGCGCCTGCTGGTGACGCCCGGCGATCCGACGACCGAGATGCTGGCCGCCTGCTTCATGGCCAAGCTCAACGCCTTCCTCGCGGCCGACGGCAACGGGCTGCACTGCGTCGAGCTCACGGTCGAGGAGACGCCGACCAACGCGGTGACTCTCACGGGCGATCCGGCCGACGTGCTGCCCGCGCTTGGTGGCGGCGGCTGGTGGGTGCGCGCCGACGACAGCATCAACGATCTGGCGCCGTCATGAGCGCCATCCGCATCTCGGAGATCTTCGGACCGACGGTGCAGGGCGAGGGCGCGCTGATCGGCAAGCCGACCGTCTTCGTGCGCACCGGCGGCTGCGACTATCGCTGCACCTGGTGCGACACGCTCTATGCCGTGCTGCCGGAATACCGCCACGACTGGCGGCCGATGGAACCGGAGGCGATCCTCGCGAAAGTCGATGACCTGACCGGCGGCGCACCGGTGCTGGTGACGATCTCCGGCGGCAATCCCGCGATCCAGCCGCTGGGTCCCCTGATCGAGCAGGGCCACGCGCGCGGCCATCGCTTCGCGATGGAGACCCAGGGCAGCGTCGCCGCCGCCTGGTTCGCCACGCTCGACCATCTCGTCCTCTCGCCCAAGCCGCCCTCGTCCGGCATGGAAACCGACTGGTCCGCCTTCCACGCCTGCCTCGCCGCCGCGCAGGGCGGACCGCAGACCGTGCTCAAGGTCGCCGTCTTCGACGAGGCCGACTACGCCTTCGCCCGCGCCGCCTCGGCGCGACACCCGTCACTGCCGGTCTATCTCTCCATCGGCAACCACACGCCCGGCGAGCCCAACGAGGCCGGCCGCGACGGCGTCGACCAGAAGGGCCTCATGGCCCGCTTCCGCTGGCTGGTCGACCGCGTGGCGCAGGACCGCTGGTTCGCCGCGACCGTGCTGCCGCAGTTGCACGTGCTCGCCTGGGGCAACGAGCGCGGGGTGTAGCGCGAAGACGCTCAATGGAGCGCGCCACTCCAGTGGCGCTCATACTGCATCGACAGCAAGACTTGAGCGCCACTGGAGTGGCGCGCTCCATTGAGCTTACCCCCGCAACACCACCCCCGCCTTCGCATCCGTCAGCCGTCCCTGCTCCCAGGTGAGTGCGCCGTTCACCACCGTGTATTCGACGCCGCGGGAGGGCATGACGATGCGCTTGGCGCCGCCGGGGAGGTCGTGGCGGCGTTCGCCGTGGTTGCTGGAGCCGATCGCCGACGGATCGAAGATCGCGATGTCGGCGGGCGCGCCTTTCCGCAGGCGGCCGCGGTCCTTCAGGCCAAAGAGATCGGCGGGATCGGAGGTGAGCTTGCGCACGCCTTCCTCCAGGGTGATCGCCTGCTTCTCGCGCACCCAGGTGCCCAGCAGGTAGGTCGGGTAGCCGGCGTCGCACAGCATGTCGACATGCGCGCCGCCGTCGCCCAGCGCCATCAGGATGGCGGGGTTGTTCAGGAGCTCGCGCATGCGGTCCTCGCGCGTGTTCCACGAGGAGATGGTGAGCTCGGTGTCGAGATCGTCGGCCAGCACCGTGTCGAGGAAGGCGTCGACGCTGTCCTTGCCCTGCTCCTGCGCGATCTCGGCGATCGACTTGCGCTCGAGGTGCTTCAGCGCCGGATTGCGCACGTCGTGGACGACGACCCGGCGCCAGTCGCTGAAGCCGGTCGGATTCTTCAGGTCGGCCTTGAACTGGTTGCGGAACGCCGGATCGGCATAGACCTTCTTTTGCGCCGCCTTCGAGGTGTCGGCGAAGACGCGCTTCCAGGCCGGAAAGGCGGCGAAGGCGAAGGGATTGTCCATGTTGCATTCGCGCGTGAGCGGCAGCGGCGAGGTCTGCGGCCGCGCGCCCTTGGCGATCATCGGCGCCGCGCGGCGCAAGGTGTCGCGCACCGCCTCGGGAATGTCGTCGCGGTCGAACAGCGCGATGAAGGTCACCGGCCGGCCGCTCTCCTCCAGCAGGAAGTCCAGCAGCTCGCACTGGTCCTGTTCCAGCACGCCGACCTGGCGCGTGAGCGCGATCTCGATGGCGCCCCGGCCGCGCTGCTTCAGCTGGTTGGCGTAGGCCTTCATCTCCTCGCGGCTGGCGTTGCGGCAGGCGAGCGGCTTGCCCTCGAAGCCCATATGCTGGTTGAGCGTGGTCGAGGAGAAGCCCAGCGCGCCGGCGTCCATCGCCTCGCCGATCAGCTTCGCGATCTGGTGCGTCTCCTCCGGCGTCGCCGCGCGCTCCATCGAGGCCTCGCCCATCACGTAGTGGCGGAACGGCGTCAGCGGCGCGATGAAGGCGAGGTTGAGCGACGGCTTGCGCGCCGCCGCCGCGTCCATGAATTCGGGGAAGGTCTCCCAGTCCCAGGTGATGCCCTTGTTCAGCACGTCGAAGGGGATGCCCTCGACGTTCACCAGGTCCTTCATCGCGATCTCGCGCGTCTCGGGCCTGCAGGGCGCGATTCCGACGCCGCAATTGCCCATCACCACCGAGGTGACGCCGTGCCACGAGGAGGGCGTCACCGCCCCGTCCCAGCAGATCTGCGCGTCGTAATGCGTGTGCGGATCAACGAAGCCCGGCGCGACGACGAGCCCGTGCGCGTCGAGGGTGCGCCTGGCGCCTTCCGTCACCTTGCCGATCTCTGCCACTTTGCCGTCAACGATCGCGACATCGGCCTGGTAGCGCGCGGCGCCGGTGCCATCGACCACGGTGCCGTTTTTGATCACGAGGTCGTAGCTCATTGTGCGTTTCCTCCCAGAAACTTCTGGGAGAAACGCTACCACCGGTGGCCGGCCATGCCACTCCCCCGAGCCGCAGAGCGCGGGTTCGCTGCGCCTGCTTTGTTGCGGCCGCTCAGCCCGGGATTTCCGGCTGCACCAGCTGCGCCAGCAGGGTCAGCGATTCCTGCCAGCCGAGGTAACAGGCCTCGGTCGGGATGACGGCGGGGATGCCCTCCTGGACGATCTCGATCTCGGTGCCGACCGACACCTTGCGCAGGACGATCGTGGTCTGCATCTCGCCGGGCAGGTTGGGATCGTCGAACTTGTCGGTGTGGCGGATGCGCTCGTTGGGCACCAGCTCGACGAAGGTGCCGCCGAAGGAATGGCTGTTGCCCGACGAGAAGTTGGTGAAGGACATGCGGTAGCTTCCGCCCACCCTCGCGTCCATCGAGTGGACGTGGCCGGTGAAGCCGTGCGGCGGCAGCCACTTGGCCATGGCGTCGGCGTCGAGGAAGGCGCGGTAGATGCGCTCGGGCGGGGCGGTCAGCACGCGGTGCAGGCGGACGGTTCCGGTCTCATTCGACATGGGTCTGATCCTCCTTCTGGGCGCAGTCTCCCCCGGACCGGACCTGCCTTCAAAATAGCTTCACTAAGGTCTGGCATTAGGTCCGTCGTGCCGACCAAGCTCATCGACGTCTTCCTGCGCGACGAATATCTCCGCTCCTATTCGATCGTCCTGGGCTTCGTGAACGCCCCGATCTTCGACCAGGATTACGTCGACCGCGCCCGCGCGCAGATGCAGGCCGACGGCTGGTCGGCGGAGGAAGTCCGGCAGGCCCGCTTCGTGGTCCGCGACGACGATTAGAGGCTTTTGGCCTCCCCATTCAAATGGGGAGGTGTCGTCGTCTTACGACGACGGAGGGGTCAGAGGCGGCCGTTCGTCCTTCGGCGCTCCCGGACATTGCAAGCAATGTCCTGACGCTCAGGAGGCCGAGCGAAGCTCGGCCTACGCCGACGTCATGACGCCCGCGAGCGCGGTGTAGGTCAGGGTCCAGGCTTCCTTCACCTCGGGCGTGAAGTCGGGGCCGAGGCCCTGTTCCAGGGTCCACAGCAGCGCCGCGCCGACCGGCGCATAGTGCGCGGCCGTCACGCCATAGCCCTTGTGGCGCTCGCCCAGCGCCTTCACGGCCGGCAGGATCTCGTCGAGCTTGTGCAGGCTGGAGACGGCGGTGCCCAGCATCGCCATGAGCTTCACCTTCTGCTCCTTCATGTCCTGCGGGAACAGCGCGCGCACCTCGGGGGCGGTCTCGAACAGGCGGTCGTAGAACAGGTCGGCGGCGGTGCCGGCGATCGGCACGACCTTCTTGAAGCTCGTCTGGACCAGTTCGATCTGCTGCGGTGTCATCGGCGGAGTCCCCCGTGGTGTCGGAACGGAAGAAGCAAGAGCCGCGCCATGCACAACCCACCCACCTCATCCTGAGGAGGGCGCAAAGCGCCCGTCTCGAAGGATGGGCTACAGACGTGGTGCGCGTGCCCACCCTTCGAGACGCGCTCCTGCGGAGCGCTCCTCAGGGTGAGGTCGGTGTTGGGAGCGTCTCCAAAAGTTTTCAGTTCTGAGTGACCACACCACCTCATCCTGAGGAGGCCCGAAGGGCCGTCTCGAAGGATGGGCCACAGACGGGGTGCGGGCGGTGTTGGAGAGGTCTCTAAGCCTTCACCGGCCCCGGCAGGTCGAGCCCGACCCCGCTCAGGTGCCCGAACGTCTTGTGCAGCCGCTCGACGACCGGCGCGGGGAGGGGCGGGCGCAGGATCGACTCGATGTTGGCCTTCACATGCGCCCGGTTGCCGGTGCCGAACAGGATGACGTCGGCGCCCTTCTCGTGGCGGGCATAGCGGTAGGCCGCATCGGTGATGCTTTCCGCGCCGCCCTCGGAGACGAGGAAGGCGAGCGGGTCGCCGTCGGCCCCGGCATCGGACAGCACTGACTTATCGAGCAAACCGTCCTCGACCAGCTTCGCGAACACGGCGCGGCGGTAGGCGTCGTTGCTGAAGATGTTGCGGACGACGAACATGAGAAGCGTGCCGATGCCGCGCCGCCGGGTGACCGGGAACACCTTGGTGCGCGCGCCCTGGTTCACCAGGCTGTAGGCCAGCATGATGACCTCCCACGGCGCCTCCTCGACGGCGCGCGTGAGCATCGCCTGCTCCGGATCGCGCGGCCCCGTCTCGGTGAGGCCGACATGGCGCACCTTGCCCTGCTCCTTGAGCCGCAGCAGCGCCGGCGCCAGCACGTCGCGATGATGCTCGTAGGCGGCAGGACCGACCGCGTGGAAGTGGAAGACGTCGACATGGTCGAGCCCGAGCCGCTTCAGTGACGCCTCGACCTTGCGCGTCACTGTCTCCGCCGTGTCCTCGGTCTTGAACAGCGCCTTGGTCGAGATCACGAGCTTGTCGCGGTCGTAGGCCTTCACCGCCGCGCCCACGATCTCCTCGGTGCCATAGACCTCGGCCGTGTCGAGGAAGTTGACCCCCAGATCGATCGCCGCCCGCGCGACCCCCACGCACTCGTCGAAACTCGCCCCGCGCCCCAGCCCCAGCCGGCTGTTGCCGCCACAGCCGAGCCCGGCGACGGAGACGGTGAGGCCGGTGTTTCCGAGGGGGTGGTAGTGCATTGGATAATCCTATTGATAACTAGCAACAGGTATTTCGCGCGGCGTCGCACGTGGGCTTCCGCAACGATGATGTCTCGTCGAGGCTTACTTCCGCCGCGCCAACAAGCCGAAGCGGCCAGGGCCGTCGCGGTGGGTAAAGGTCTCGATGCGCGCCAACGGGAGGATCGGTGACGGCGGTTCAGAATTCTCAAGTACGATGATCTGGGCATGGGCCTTCAGGCTCGCTAGATGCCTGTAAAAGAATTCTGCGACACTGGTTGCCTTGAGCGCTTCTTCGTCTTCGCTCAGATCCCCATGCTTCGATGTCAGGGGCTCACGGTATGTAAGGAGGGGCGTGTCGAGGACCAATAACCCAGGATGTGGAAGGTCCTTGTCGATGCAGTATTCAATGATCGCGACTTTGAAAGCCGCATGCAAAATTGCGCGAACACCTTTTCCATTGGAAGAGCGCCGCTTGCCAGCAATAGTCACATCGTTGCTGGCCAGATCGAATTGAGCTTTATCAGCATCTGGAAAATGCCAAGCCTCCAACACTTTCTTGACGGCTTCACCAAACTCGAAAGCAGTTGTCGGGTCTGGACCGGCCGGTAGGCTGTTACCATCACGCTTCGTCTTCTCTGTCTCGATCTCGGCCTTGCGAGCGGCAAGTTTGGCGCGACGATCTAGAAGTTCGAGAGTGCGAGTAATTTTCTGGCGTTTCTGAGCATATGTTTCGTAGCTCTCACGGACAGATGCTTCGCGCGGTCGAGCAGCTTCGATGTCGCGATCTAGGCTTTCGACATCATTTCTAACTTGAGACAGGGTTCTGCGTAGACCGCTTACCTCGGCTGCGAGTGAGGCAATCGTCTGAAGCAACTCGCGTTGCTCAACTTCGATCTTACGCGATTCAGCGGCCGCCGCCGCATGCGCCATCTCGATCTCATCAACCGCATGATTGTGCTGTTGCGCATCGGGTGGGGCGCCGCAGACGGGGCAGTCTAAACCTGCCATTGCCACTAGCACGTACCCCCCTTCTTCGATCGATTGCAGACGCTGCAGGTCTGATGCGTAGACGGATCGGAGTTTGTCGAAGCGCTCCAAGGTTAGGTCGAGTTCGCTTGCCCGTTCCTCGAGTTCGCTCTGACGATCGACCTTGGCGCGGCGTTCGATAACAAGGGTGTCAAGCTGACCCTGCGTTTCCTGAAGTCGCGAGAGAAGCCCGGAGGAGCTATTATCGAGGCGCTCGAGTTGTTCTTCGATTTCCTTTCGATCAGGGGCGTCCTCGCCGAGTTCGGCGTCAAGTTGGGTAATCATCTCCTCAACTAGTTCAATCTTCGCAGCTTTGGCTGCTTTGCGTTCAGCCACCTTGGGTACGGTCACCGCCGCAGAATCATCGATGCCAGTCAGTAACAGTTTGAGCAGGTTTCTCTCGAAAACGCGCTCTGCCGGGACGCCTGATGAATAGACAGGACTTTTTTCTGCAATGATATCCTCTTCTGATACCACCGCGTAAGGTGACAGCAGGTAGATCGAGAGATTGTCTTTGGTGCCATACTGGTCGCGAACGATTTTCTTGCTCGATAGTCCAATCGCCTCAAGCACTAGATGCGAAACATTGTCAGTTCTCTTGGAGTCGTGCTGCGCTTTGAGCACCTTTCCATCGTCGGGGCCGGCGCTCGAAACAAGGCCCTCGTGAATTTTGAAAGCGCCTCCGCGGGTCGAGCGATAAAGTGTGATTTCACTCGCATCCGGCATCGTGAGGCCTAGCCACACGCCATCATAGACAACGATTTCCTCGGTTTCTGGCAGAGTCTTGCTGACCCCGAGCATGAAGAGGATCGCCTTCAAGGCGAAGGATTTACCGGTATTGGATGCGCCATAGATGATATTGAGCCCTTCGTTGAACTTGAGTTCGGCGGTCTCAATGTCGGGCCCGGTGAAGGCGAGGTACTGCAGTCGGATGCCACTCATCTGAACAGACCTGCCGGGCGCTCTTCCAGGCGAAACTCAGCAGTCCAGCGACCGATACGTGTCTCGATAATCGATCGGATTTCGGATGCTGCCATTCCGCCGAAGCGAGCGGCCATCCACTTCGCTCGCGCCTTTAGTTCAGCTGAGTAGGGCGCCTGAAGCAGATCAAGGTAACTCGGTGCCTCCTGGCTGGCACAAAATTCTATTCCTAATTCTGTCTCGAACACATCGACGAGATGGACCTGTTGCATCATGCGCAGGCTTCGTTCAACGAGCTGGCGGCGCACCAGCAGCTCGCCGGCGCGGTTCGGCAAATCGGGATGAAGGCTTCGAGGCACATCTTCGCCGTCAAGGTCGCCGGTGTGGACAACTAGGTGGTCAAGCCAAGTCATCTCCATGAGGTCACAACGACGCGGATAGAATGCCTCAAGTACGATAAGCGCACGAATGCCGGTCTCAAGCGTACTGTTGAACGGATGGTTGCTTGGTGGATTATCCTCTAGCGGTGCCACGGCAAGCGTCCCTCGTTCGCGAACTGGTGGCAGGTTCCCTGCTTCACTTGGGGACCTGCATGCCGGCCAAGGATACCCGAGGGCTGCAGAATGGCCGCCTGCGTCATTACCCGGCTGAGTTTTGCTAGGCCATCGGGGTGTGTTTCGCCATGAGTTTCAACGACGCCATGGTAGATTTCGTCCTTGAACGTGACCAAGTAATCTGGAGGGGTGGAGTCGCGATAGAATCGATCGAATGCGACCGAGTCGAAAAAGCGGGTTCTCTGGTCCCTGAGATGCGTCCCAAAGGCGGGATCCGCCAGGGCGGCTGCAACGTTAGGAAATGAGCCGGGCCCCCGCTCTACGTAAAGCCGCAATAGCTGGCCAATATAAGAAGACTCGTCGGGCTGAATTTGTTCAGGTACGACTCCGCGGGGAGAACGTCCCGGGTCCTGATTGAACCACTTCACCATCGCAGGCCCGGAGGCGGTATCATTGATTAGGCGTAGGGCGTCAAACCATCCGATTTGCGTGAAATCGAAAGCGCGAATCTTAGCTGATATCTCGGTCGTAAGCAGCACGGTCTGTCCCTGCACCAACCGTCCAGCGATGTCCTCGTCCCAGCGATCAAGAAAAGCCTGCCGGAACCGCTCTGGGTGCGCCACCAATTGCCGAACATTCCTTGCTACGCCTCTAGGAGCGACGAAGAAGTACCGTCGCGGCAGGGAATAGGCTCCGGCCGCAGAATGCATGAAGATCTTCCCAAGTTCTACGAAGGCGGCTGTCTCTGAGAGGGACACATTCAATTGCTTGCACTGATAGTTGTCCCAAGGTCCTTCCATTCGACGCTCGGTTAGGTACCCAGTGACGTCACGCCCCAAATCGCCGGTGCCACGCCACAGCTCATGGGAATGGTAGTCCTTGTACCGCTGGGCCAGCCAATCATCGACGAACTCTTCCAGCTGATCTGCTTGCAATGAGCGGAGCTGGATCGCTGGATTGATGCGCAAGGTTCATCCTGGAAAGAATGGCAAGAGGTCAATCATGCCTCTAACTATCCGGATCTGTAAACGCCCACATTCCGACTTAAGCACTCTCCTCGGGGTGCTGTGCCGTTCTGCACCTTGGAGTAGCATTCAAGTGGCGGCATCCCGCAAGTAACTGAAAAGGAAGAATCGGGTGAGCTTAACAATGCCAACAGCTTGGCGATACGGTTCGCCCGGTGCGATGTCTGCGGCCGCTGCGAATGCCTTCAACTCCCTGGTTCACGCTATTGCAAGCCAAACTGGCTCGTCCTGGGCCGTCCTTGAGTTGTTCAAGGCTAAGTTCAGCGGTGGTTACTCGAAAAGCTCGAGCGAACGTTGGGCCATTAGTGATCTTCACACCATCATGATGGCAGCCGCCGAAAATGCGCCCGTCTTCATAAGCGCTTTCTGGGATGGCTGCGAGCAAGTGCGTGCGCAATATCCGGAAGTCGGACTTCCCGATCCCGATGTCGTCAATCGAATCCTCTACGAACACGATCAGCCATATGAGCTACGTCCTCCGGCATTGTTGGCCCGCTATCCGCAAGCTCCAATCCCTGTCCAAGCCCCTAAACTACCAATTGGAGATCGAGCCTACGTCCTAATTCATGCCTCGTTGGACCAAGCTGATCGACTACTCCATGAGCAGCGACCACGATAGGCCGTGCAGGAGATACTCTGGCTACTGGAAACGGTGGCTACTGCATTTCAGGGTCAGGAAAGTGGTGCTGGAACTGTCGAGGGGAAATACTTCAATGAAATCATCCGGAATCTCCGACGTAACAATCGCGGTAGCGCTCTTGCTGAAGCGCTTGGCTGGATGTCCAAGATGCATGGATTCCTGTCGTCGCCACGTGGTGGCGGCGTAAGGCACGGCACAGAACTCGCCGCGGACGTATCTCCGTCGATTAGGGAGGCCCACCTCTACTGCAATCTAACACGTAGTTATATCAATTATCTCCTCGCAGAGCTGGCTTGGCCGCCGTCACCTAGTTAGTCCGTGCTCCCAGGTCGAATCCGCCTGTTTCTTTGCTCAAAAGTGACCATCCACGAGACAGCCGTAATACCCCGCCAACCCCTCCAACACCGCCGCCCCATCGCCCTTGAACGTCGGCCCGTGCATCAGCGCGATCGTCGTTGGCTTCAGTGCGGCCAGCCGGCGTAGCGTCGGCGCGGCCATCGGCGTCGGCGGCATGAACGGCAGGCGCTCGGCGACCGCGATGGCGGGGGCGACGATGTCGCTTTCGGTGGTGGGATCGGCGGGGCCGGTCTGGGTGAAGAGGTCGCTGCTGAACAGCGTGCCGGTCGTCTCCTCGTAGATCAGGCCGGCGTCCCAGTTGTGCGGCACGTGCGGCGTGTCGAGCCAGCGCACTTTCTTTCCGCCGAGGTCGAGCACCTCGTTGTCCTTGAGCACGCGGGGCGGGCGGTCGGCCATGTCGCTGAGCCAGATGTTGCAGCCGGTCAGGCCGTGTGCCGGCTGGGCGTTGGGCGCGGCGGCGAGCCACTGGTTGAGCGCACCGCTCTCGTCGCCCTCGACATGGGAGCAGGTCGTCCAGCGCAGCCTGTCGAGCGGGATCACGGTCTTCACCGCCTCGACGATCAGCGGGAAGAGGCTGCGCTGGCCGTAGTGGAAGAGCAGCGGCTCGTCGGCGTCGATCAGGAACTGGTTGAAGGTGAAGCCGGTCGGCCCGACGGCGTTCACGAAGGTCGAGAGCCGGTAGATGCTGGGGGCGATTTCGGCTATGCTGGTTCTCATCAGGGCCTCCCTTGGCGGGCCGCCGGATCAAGTCGAAAATCCGGCGAACAAACGAAACAATCGAAATAGACGAAGCGGACGAAACGGAAAAACGGCATTTCCTGGCAGGTAGTATATTACCGCATTCACAATAATATTGCGTGTCCGCGCCCCTGGAAGAACCTTCCAAAAAGCCGTCAGGGCAGCGGCTGCCAGATCGTGCTGCGCACCTCGCCGAACTCGCGCGGCAGCTTGGTCCAGCTCTCGCCGCCGTCGCTCGAGCGGAAGAGCTGGCCCAGGTTGGAGCAGACGAAGATCAGCTTGGGGTTCGAGGGATGCGTCGCCACCGTCCAAGGCGTCGAGTTGAGCTCGCCGGGCAGGTTGGCGTCCGTCCAGTGGGCGCCATGGTCGGTGCTGCGCAGCAGCCGTCCGGTCGAGCCCGGCGGGCCGTTGCCGTTGGTGAGGAACACCGTCGCATCGCCGTCGGCGCGGGGCACGATGGTGCGGGTGTATTGCCAGGGCGAGTCGAGTTCCTGGAAGGCGAAGGTCTCGCCATTGTCGCGGCTGAGGTTCAGGCCGCGGTTGGTCGTGGCGTAGACGAGCTTGGCTCCGTTCCGGATCACGGCGAGTCCGTGGATGTCCTCGGAGTTGATGCCCTGGCCGACCTTCTTCCAGCTGCGGCCGCGATCTGTCGAGCGGTGCACGCCGTCGATCTCGACGCCGGCCCACAGCGTGTCCCTGTCGACCGGATCGAACAGGATCTGCGTCACCCGCGGCTTGCCCACGAAGATGCAGGCGTCGGCGAAGGTGCCTTGCGCCGGGGTGAAGCTCTTGCCGCCGTCGGTCGAGACGAAGATGGCGGCGGGCTGGGTGCCGACCACGATCAGGTCGGGATCGTCGGGCGCCTGCGCCATCGCCCAGATGTCGTAACCGTCCAGCACCGAGGGCAGGTGCGTCCATTTCTGGTCGGTCTCGTTCCAGCGGTAGAGGCCGGAATCGGTGCCGGCCAGCACCTCGCCGGGCCGCTGCGGATGCGCCGACAGCGCCCAGACCCTCGCCTCGAGATAGAGGCCGGATTCGATATAGGGCCGGATCCAGGTCTCACCGTCGTCGCGGCTGAACCACACCGACATGCCGGCCGTGCCGACACAGAGCAGGTTGGGCATCGTTTCCTCTCGTTCTTATTCGACGGGGCTATAGTCGACAGCCCCGGCCTCGCAGGCAAGCACGGGCCGTGCCCTTGCCTCCCTCGGCGAATTGAACGACAGTCGCCGGCAACCGCGCGGGGTCAAAGGCGTGGAACCAGGGAGTCTCAGATGAAATTCACCGCACTTCTCGGAATGGCGGCGGCGTTGGTCGTCGGCAGCACGGGTATCGCCTCGGCGCAGACGGCCGCGCCGGCGCAGCTCGACACCAAGAAGTTCAACGTGATCGGCACGTGGAACTTCCTCAACATCAACAAAAAGGTCGAACAGCCGTTCTGGAGCGAGCAGCTCGGCGCGGCTTCGGGCGGCAAGCTGACCGGCAACATCAAGTCGATCACCGAGCTCAACCTCAAGGGCACCGAGGTGCTGCGGCTGCTGAAGACCGGCGTCTACGACGTGGCGCATGCGCTGCCGATCTACGTCGACGACGGCGCCGCCGTGTTCGAGGGCTCGGACCTGTCGGGCGTGGCGGCGAGCGTCGCCCAGCAGCGCGAGATCCTGAACCTCTGGATGCCCGAGATGCAGAAGGTGATGCGCGACAAGTTCGGCTCGATGATCGTATCGACCTTCGCCTTCCCGCAGCAGGTCTTCTTCTGCCGCGACGAGATCTCCAGCCTGGCCGACATCAAGGGCAAGAAGGTGCGGGTGCAGGGCGTCTCGCAGTCCGACCTGGTGAAGGCGCTGGGCGGCGCGGCGGTCACCATCCCGTTCGGCGAGGTCGTGCCGGCGCTGGAGAAGGGCGTCGTCGATTGCGGCATCACCGGCACGCTGCCGGGCTACCAGGCGAAGTGGCCGGAGGTGGTGAAGACCGTCGTCGACGTGTCGCTGGGCTACACCGCGGGCTTCGTCGCCGTGAACCTCAACGCCTGGAACAAGCTCTCCAAGCCCACCCAGGAATTCATGACGGGCCAGTTCAAGAAGCTCGAAGAGGCCGCCTGGGCCAGCGTCGAGTCCGACACCAAGGAAGGCATCGCCTGCGATACCGGCAACGGCCCGTGCTCGGTCGGCCCGCCGGCCAAGCTGAAGCTGGTGATGCCGACGGACGCCGACCGCGCCCTGGTCAAGAAGGCGCTGAACGACGTCGTGCTGCCCGAATGGGCCAAGCGCTGCGGCGCGGAGTGCGCGGCCAAGTGGACCGAGATGGTCGGCAAGCGCTACGGCCTCGTCGCCAAGGCGAACTGAGCTTCGCCCCGCGGCCGCCCTTCGGAGAGGGGAATAGATGGAACGTCTGTGGCGCGGCGCGTCGGCCCTCGCCCTCTGGGGAGCCTGGGCCGGCGGCGCCATGATCCTGCTGGCGGCCGTCGTCGTCACGGTCGAGGTGATCAGCCGCAAGCTGCTCGCCTTCGCCTTCTCGGGCTCCGACGAGATCGCGGCCTATCTCTTCGCGGTCGGCACCTCGTGGTCGCTGGCGCACGTGCTGGTGACGCGCGGCCATGTCCGCATCGACGTGCTCTACGGCGCGCTCGGGCCGCGGATGCGGGCGGCCTTCGATCTGGTGGCGATCGCGGGCCTCGCCATCCTCGTCCTGGCCATCGTCGACCGCGCCGGCGAGATCTTCCTCGACAATCTCTCCGGCGGGAACCGCTCCAACACGCCGCTGCGCATCCCGCTCGCCTGGCCGCAGGCGCCGTGGTTCGCGGGCTTCGTCCTGTTCCTCGCCGTCACCGGGCTCGCCTTCTTGCGCAGCCTGCTCGCGCTGCTGCGCGGCGACGTCGGCACGGTCGCGGCCACCATCGGCGTGCCGTCGCAGGACGAGGAAGTGAAGGGCGAGCTGGGCTCGCTGGGGATCGGCACCGGCTCGGGCGCGGGGCGGTAACGATGCTCGGCACCGCGCTCCTTCTCCTCGTCGCCCTGCTGGCGGTCAGCGTCCCGGTCGCCGCCGTCATGGGCGTGCTGGGCCTCGCGCTCAACCAGTTCTTCTCGTCCATCCCGCTCTATCTCGCGATGGGCGACATCGTGTGGAACGCCAGTTCCGAATACATCCTGATTGCCATCCCGATGTTCGTGATGCTGGGCGAGATCCTGCTGCGCTCGGGCATCGCCCATCGCGTCTATGCCGCCATCGCGACCTGGCTCTCCTGGCTGCCGGGCGGCCTGATGCATGCCAATATCGGCACCTGCGCGATGTTCGCCGCGACCTCCGGGTCGAGCGTCGCCACAGCCGCCACGGTCGGCGTCGTGGCCCTGCCGCAGGTGAAGATCCGCCGCTACGACGAGCCGCTGTTCCTCGGCACGCTGGCGGCCGGCGGCACGCTCGGCATCCTCATTCCGCCGTCGATCAACTTCATCCTCTACGGGCTGCTGACCCAGACCTCGGTGCCGCGTCTCTATCTGGCGGGCATGATCCCCGGCCTGCTGCTCACCGGCTTGTTCATGTCGATCATCCTCGTCTACTGCCTGATCTGGCCGGCCAAGGGCGGCACGCCGGTGGAGAGCAGCTGGCGCGAGCGACTCGGCAGCCTGAAGGACCTGGTGGCGCCGCTGTTCATCTTCGGCGTCGTGGTCGGCTCGATCTATGCCGGCTGGGCCACGCCCACGGAGGCGGCCTCCATGGGCGTCTTCGCGGCGCTGGTGCTGGCCGCCTGGGAGCGCGCGCTCTCCTGGCCGATGATCAAGGCGGTGTTCGAGGGCACGATGCGCACGACCGCGATGATCATGCTGATCATCATCGCCGCGCAGTTCCTGAACTTCGTGCTGGCCAATATCGGCGTCACCGACGGCGTGGCCAAGGCGATCGAGGCGCTGGGGCTCGGCAAGGTCGGCACCATGCTGCTGCTGATCGTGTTCTACCTGATCCTCGGCTGCTTCATGGAGACGATCTCCATGATGATCCTGACGACGCCGTTCGTGTTCCCGATCGTGGTCGGCCTGGGCTGGGATCCGATCTGGTGGGGCATCGTGCTCACCATCCTGATCGAGGCGGCGCTGGTGACGCCGCCGGTCGGCCTCAACCTCTACGTCGTGCAGAGCCTGCGCACGGGCGGCGCCATCGCCGACGTGATCCGCGGCGCCCTGCCGTTCGTGGCCGCGATGCTGGGCCTGATCCTGCTGCTGATGGCCTTCCCCGACATCGCGCTCGGCCTCCCGCGCCTGGTGATGGGCTGACCCAGTCGAGTCGCTTCCTCCCCATTCAAATGGGGAGGTGCCCGCGTAATCGCGGGCGGAGGGGTCATAGGCTGCATGACCCCATCGCCCCCACAAGACGGGGGCACTTCCCCATCTGAATGGGGAAGCAATTGATTGCTTAGTTCGCGAGGATGCGGAGCAGCACCTTATTGAACGCCTCCGCCGCCTCGTACGCCACCCAATGCCCGGCGCCCGGGATGACGTTCATCTCGAAATCCGGCTGCAGGGCGCGGAAGAGGTCGATGCGTTCCTGGATGTGCGGATAGGTCGTCGAATCGAACTCGCCCCAGATGCCGATGAGCGGCGTCTTCACGCGCGGCAGCACCTCGCTGAGCTTGAAGGCCTGGCCCATGATGCGGCTGCGCGTCTTGGCGCGCGTGGTGTTGAGGATCTGCATGTGGATCGCGATGCCGTCGACGCTCTTCGGATCGTGCAGCATCAGGATCTCGAGATTGCGCCGCGCCTCGGCCGCCAGAATCTCGGGCGGCATCTCGGGCAGCAGCTTGTGCAGCTTGGGGCCGGGCTTGCGCGTGGCCTTGAGGCCGCCGGCGCCGACCAGCGCGATGCGCTTGATTCGATCCTCGAACAGCGTCGCGATGTGGCCCGAGACCATGCCGCCGAAGGAGAAGCCCGCGATGGCGAAGTCCCGGTCCTTCGGCAGCAGCGCCTTCATCGCGGCCTCGACGCAATGCGTCACCGACCAGATGTCGTTCACGTCGTCGGGCGGGTCGCTGTCGCCGAGCCCGGGCAGGTCGGCGGCGTAGACGCTGAAATGCTCGGAGAGCGGCAGGACGTTGCGGATCCAGTGGATCCACGAGCCCGAGCCGCCATGGAACAGCAGCAGGATCGGCTTGTGGGCTGCGGCGCCGAAGACGTGCCACATCATCTTCCCGGTACCGCCGGCGCTGCGTGGGCCCATCGGCACACGCACGATCTCCGACTTCGCGGCGACCTCTTCGATGTGTTCGGCAGCGGTGCGGCCGTCCGACATTCGCGGGACGGCGGAGTAATCGAGACTCATGCCTTGATCGCACCCAACAGACGTTCGACGAATTCCGGCGCCTTCTTGCGGTCGATCCAGCGCAACACGGTGACGAGGTCGTTCTCGGGATCGATCCAGACGATGTGGCTGCCCCAGCCCAGCGCGAAGTAGCTGCTCTCCGACGCGGCGGCGAACTGCCTGCGGCCGGTGTTCAGCCACCACATCAGCCCGTAGAAGGGCGCGACCGGGCAGGGCTTCACCAGCTCACTTGTCCAGCCCTCGGGCAGGATCCGCTTTCCGTCCCACACGCCGCCCTGCGCCACCAGCCGTCCCATCAGCGAGAGGTCGCGCGCCGAGATGACGATGCCGCCACCCCAGTGGCCGCCGCCCGGCACCGACAGCATCTGCTTGCCGTCGATCGTGTCGTAGGAGTTGCGGTAGCCGTCCCACTTCCAGGTCTGCGAGCCGCCGATCGGGTCCATGATGCGCCGCTTCAGCACCTGCGGCAGCGGCTCCCGGAAGACCTGCAGCAGCGAGCGCGAGAGCCGGTTCACCCGGACGTCGTTGTATTCGTAGAAGGTGCCCGGCTTCTTCATCGCGCGCCGCGTGCCCTTGGGCGCGTCGGCGACGGCGACGCCGACCACGCGATTGTGGTCGATGCGGTCTTCCTTGCCGAAGACGGTGCCCGACCATTCGCTGGTCTGGGTCAGCAGGTGGCGCCAGGTGATGTCCCGGTTCTGCTCGCTGGTGAACCCGTCGTCGAGCGCGTATCCCGCGACCTTGTCGTCGAGGCTTCTGATCAGCCCGTCGCCCAGCGCGAGGCCCGCGAGCAGCGCGAGGTAGCTCTTGGCCACGCTGAAGGTCATGTCGGCGCGGTCGACATCGCCCCATTCGGCGATCTTCTCAGCCCCGCGATAGACCAGGCCGGCCGGCCCGCCGCGCGGCGTCACCGGTCCCAGCACCTCGTTGTCGGGTGCTTTCTCGCCCGAATCGTAGGTCATCACGAACTGCCCGTCGGGCATGTACATGCTGGCGGGCCAGTTGGACTGGGCGGCCAGGGCGAAGGCTACGGCGTCGTTCAGGTCGTTCATGCCCGCAATCAACATTGGAGCCCGTCCGGGAGCAAGCGTAGAAAGCGCATCATGGCTCCCGCAAATCCGACACCCTCCACGATCACCCTCCGCCGTCCCGACGACTGGCACGTCCACCTGCGTGACGGTGCGATGCTGGCGGCCTGCGCCGTGCACACCGCCCGCCAGTTCGGCCGCGCCATCATCATGCCGAACCTCGTGCCGCCGGTGACGAAGGTCGCCGAGGCCAGCGCCTATCGCGAGCGTATCCGCGCCGCGGTGCCGAAGGACCTGAACTTCGAGCCGCTGATGACCTGCTACCTGACCGACGGCGCCGACCCGGCCGAGCTGGCGCGCGGCAAGGCAGAAGGCGTGTGGGTCGCGGCCAAGCTCTATCCGGCCCATGCCACGACCAATTCGGCGCACGGCGTGACCTCGATGGACAGGGTCGCGAAAGGGCTGGAGGCCATGGAGAAGGCTGGCATGCCGCTCCTGGTCCATGGCGAGGTGACCGATCCCGAGGTCGACATCTTCGACCGCGAGGCGGTGTTCCTCGACAAGGTGCTGGCGCCGCTGCTGAAGCGGCACGAGGGCCTCAGGATCGTGCTGGAGCACATCACGACGCGTGAGGGTGTCGCTTTCGTCGAGGCCAATCCGGGACGGATGGGCGGCACGATCACGCCGCATCACCTCAGCTACAATCGCAATGCGATCTTCAAGGGCGGCATCCGTCCGCACTTCTATTGCCTGCCGATCGCCAAGCGCGAGGAGCATCGTCTTGCGCTGCGACGGGCGGCGACGTCGGGCGGCACGCAGTTCTTCCTCGGCACCGATACCGCGCCGCACACGACCGACACCAAGGAATGCGCCTGCGGCTGCGCCGGCGTGTTCAATGCGCCGGTCGCGATGCAGGTCTATGCGCAGGTCTTCGCCGAGGAGGGCGCGCTCGCCCATCTCGAAGCCTTCGCGTCGCTCAACGGCCCGCGTTTCTACGGCCTGCCGGCCAACGAGGAGAAGGTGACGCTGCACGCCCGGCCGCTCGACATCCCCGACCGCATCGCGGTCCCGGGCGGGGCCAAGGACATCACCGTCTTCCGCCCCGACACGCCGGTTGACTGGTCGTTCTAGAATCGCTGGTCTATCGTAGCAGCATGAGCAAAAGAGGCATTCCCGAAGGCGCGGTCGTCCGCGGCACCGACAAAGGCTACGACGAAGCCCCCAAAGTCCTCCTGAAGCCCGGCAGCGAGCGGCCGGTCGAGAAGATCGACAAGGTCTACCCCTACATGCGGCCGCGCGATGCGGCGACCTTGATCCTGGTGCGCATGCAGGGCGACACGCCGGAAGTCCTGATGGGCTGCCGCGCCGCTGCCCACGCCTTCATGCCCAACCGCTACGTGTTCCCGGGCGGCAAGGTCGATCCCGACGATGCGCGCGTTCCCGTCGCGACGTCGCTCGATCCCTTCGTCAACGAACGCCTGATGCGCGCGGCCTCGGCGCAGCGCGCGCGGGCGCTGGCCGTCGCCGCGGTGCGTGAGACCTTCGAGGAGAGCGGCCTGATGCTGGGCAAGCCTCTCCAGGGCGGCGCGCCGAAGAAGGACTATGGCGAGCACTGGAAGGGCTTCCTCGACCAGGGCATGGCGCCGGCGCTCGACTGCCTCGACCTGATCGCGCGCGCGGTGACGCCGCCAGGCCGGCCGCGCCGCTTCAATGCGCGCTTCTTCATGGCGCGCGCCGAGGACGCGTCGGGCGAGATCCGCCATTCGAGCGAGATGGGCGACATCCGCTGGGTGAAGCTCGACGAGGCGCGCGAGCTGCCGCTGCCGACCATCACCGGGCTGATCCTGGGCGAGATCGGCCGGCTGGTGAAGGAACCGCCGGACCGCCGGCAGCAGCGCAGGATCCCGCTCTTCACCACGGTGCATCGCAAGCACCTGATGCTCGAAGAGTAGCGCCGTGGCGGTGCGTGACGACGACGCGCCCCGATCTGCAGAGCCTCCGCTCGCCGCTTCCCGGCGCTCCGGCGCCGTGCCCGTGCTGCGCGGTGGCGTGCGCCTGCGCACCCTGGTTCTCATCCGCTGGGGCGCGGTGGCGGGCCAGGCCTTCACCGCCGCCGTCGTGCACTGGGGGCTGGGCTTCGGCATGCCGGTCCTCGCGGTCGGCGGCACGATCGCGCTCTCGGCCCTGCTCAATCTCACGGTCAGCATCGGCCGGCCGGGCTCGGCGCGCATCGACGACCGCGAGGCGGCGATCTTCCTCGCCTTCGACATCCTGCAGCTCGCCGTGCTGCTCTACCTCACGGGCGGTCTCACCAATCCGTTCTCGCTGCTGCTGCTGGCGCCGGTCGCCATCGGCGCCACCATCCTGTCGCTGGCGAGCAACGTCGCGCTCACGCTGCTCACGATCGCCAGCATTGCGGTGCTGGGACTGTTCTATCAGCCGTTGCCCTGGCGGGGTCCGCCGCCCGAGCTCCCCGACATCTACCAGGTCGGCGTCTGGGCGGGCCTTTCGCTCACCACCATGTTGATCACGCTCTATGGCTGGCGGCTCGCGGAGGAACAGCGCCAGATGGCCGATGCGCTGGCCGCCGCCCAGGCGGCGCTGGCGCGCGAGCAGCAGCTCTCGGCCCTGGGCGCGCTCGCCGCCGCCGCCGCCCACGAGCTGGGGTCGCCGCTGTCGACCATCGCCGTCGTCACCAAGGAAATGCTGCGCGAGATCGAGCTGGACGATCCGCTGCGAGAGGATGTCGAACTGCTGGCCGCGGAATCGGAGCGCTGCCGGTCGATCCTGGCCCGGCTCTCGACCGATCCGGCCGGCGACGTCTCGGATTCCTACACTCTCGTCCCCTTGCCGGCGCTGATCGAGGCCGCGGCGCAGAACTGTGCGCGCGAGGAGATCGCCATTGCCTTCGAGGCCGGCCCGGTCGGCGACGGCGTGCCGAAGACCGCGCCCATCCAGCTGCGCAGCCCGGAGATCATGCAGGGTATCGGAAACATCGTGCAGAACGCCGTTTCCTTCGCCCGGCGCGAGGTCCGGGTCACCACCCGCTGGACCCGGGAATGGTCGGAGGTCGAGGTCGTCGATGACGGGCCGGGCTTCTCCGAGGCGCTGCTCGACGAGCTCGGGACGCCGTTCATTTCGACCCGCCAGGGCCAGGAGGGCCACATGGGCCTGGGCGTCTTCATCGCCAAGACGCTGCTGGAGCGCACCGGCGCCAACGTGACCTTCGGCAATCGCGGCGACACGGGCGGCGGGGCGGCCGTTTCGGTACGCTGGCCAAATCCGGTCTTCAAGGCTACATAGCGGCCGATGTCGAAGGAGTCGCCATGACCCAGGACAGCGGCGCCCCGCGCCCCTTGTCGCCTGTGATCGCCGGCACGACGAACAACAAGGACCGTACCTTGCTGATCGCCGACGATGATGCAGCTTTCCGCAACCGTATTGCGCGTGCACTCGAGCAACGCGGTTTCATCGTCACCGCCGTGGGCTCGGTCGCCGAAGCGCTGGCCCAGACCGCCCGGCCCCCCGCCTTCGCCGTGCTCGACCTCAGGCTGGCCGACGGCAACGGCCTGGAGCTGGTCGGCCCGCTGCGCCAGGCGCGTCCGGACATAAGGATCGTCGTCCTGACCGGCTACGGCAACATCGCGACCGCGGTGGCCGCCGTGAAGGAAGGCGCCGTCGACTATCTCGCCAAGCCGGCCGACGCCGACGCCATCGAGCAGGCGCTGACGGCCCACGGCCGCAAGCTGCCGCCGCCGCCCAGCAATCCCATGTCGGCCGACCGCGTGCGCTGGGAGCATATCCAGCGCGTGTTCGAGCAGTGCGACCGCAACGTCTCGGAGACGGCGCGCCGCCTCAACATGCACCGCCGCACCCTGCAGCGAATCCTGGGCAAGCACGCTCCGCGCGAGCATTGATCACCCCAGCATGACCCCTCCGTCGGCGTAAGACGCCGACACCTCCCCATTTGAATGGGGAGGAACGAAGAAGCCTTGCCTCCCCATTCAAATGGGGAGGTGCCCCGCAGGGGCGGAGGGGTCAGATCGTTAGCTAAGCCCGCCGGCTCGCGGCGTTCCAGTACTGCTCCAGATTCGAAATCAGCGCCGGGCTGAAATGGCAGTAGGCCTGCTCGCGCGCATAGAGCGCGGCGTAGCGGCGGAACGTGTCGAGCGGCTCCGCGCCGAGCCGCAGGGCGCGGCGGTTGCCGATGGCGCCGACCGCGCCCGATCCGGTCAGCCGGTCGATCACGCGGGTGATCGTCGCGTCGATCTCGCCGGGCGCCACGACCTCGTCGCAGATCATGCGGCCGACGTCGGAATCGCACTCGATGCGGCGCTCGTACATGATCGCCTGGCGCGCCAGACGGTCGCCGACGAAGCGTGACAGCCGAAGATTGGCCATCGCGGGAATGATGCCTTCCTTGCGCGCCGGCAGGGTCATGTAGGCGTCGCGGCCGGCGATGTTGAAGTCGGTCGCCAGCAGGATCTGGCAGCCGCCGCCGATGGCGAAGGTCTCGACCGCCGAGATCCAGAGCTTCTCGATCGAATCGCCCGCCACCTCGTCCGGCGGCACGTCCGGCCGCGCGAGGCCGCGGAACATCTTGTTCACGAAGCCCATGTCGCGGATCAGGAACCACAGGAACGGGATCTTGCCATAGTAGAGGTGCGTGAGGTTGATGCCGGCATTGTAGACGCGGCGGCCGGCATACTTGCCCTCCGGCACCACGTCGCCGCGCAGCACCGCGACCTCGCTCTGCCGGTCGAGGATGCAGACATCGGCGCCGATCTCGGTCGCGGCCTGCGTGGCATTGTCTTCCGAATTGAGGAAGCGGCGGTTGGACAAGAGGAGGACCGCCGCCTTGCCCTGGCGCTCGACCCGCGCGTAGCCGAGGTCGAGCGTGCCGTCGCGCTGGAACTTCGCGAGCGCCTCCGCCGATTCCTCGCGCGGCAGCAGCATGGCGTGGCAGAGATGCAGGCCGCAGTCGGGATCGGCGAGGAACTGGTTGCAGAGAATGCCCTGGTCGATCTCCGCGCCGTCCTTCTCGGACTGACGCAGCTCGGCCTCGGCCGCGACCTGTGCTTCCGTCGGCGCGAGGCCGGGAACGAGGTTGGCAGCCTCATAGACCAGCCGCTCGATGCGCACGAACTTGGCGCGGTTGTCGGTCAGCTTGTCATAGAGCGTGCGCGCGTGGCGGCGCAGGAAGGCGAAGCGGGCCTCGCGCGCGGCCTGCTTCAGGGACTCGGCCTGGTCGTAGGTGGCGACGTCGCGGTTCGGTTTGGCGGGCAGGCGGGAGAGTTGCTCGGCAGCGTCGCGCCAATAGCTGGAGAAAGCAGCCACATCGGCCGCGAAGTCGCCGCTGGCCGCGACCGGCGCCACCCCATCCATCACGACGTTCCTGCCCTGAATTATGGAGCGGGCGACGGGATTCGAACCCGCGACCTACGGCTTGGGAAGCCGACGCTCTACCCCTGAGCTACACCCGCATTGGCGCCATTCTAGCCTGCCGTTGCGTCCGAGGTCCAATCGTGTATCTCAGGAACATGCTCGATGAAGTCCTCACCCCCGAAGAGCGTGCCGTCGTGGCGCGCGCCAAGACGTTCGCAGAAGAACATGTGGCACCCAACGCCGCGCGCTGGGAATGGGAGCGCCGCTATCCGCTCGAGGCCATCAAGGCCGCCTGTGGCATCGGTCTCAACACGATCGAGCTGGCGACGAAGCATGGCGGGCAGGGCCTGTCCTTCTCCTGCAAGCTGCGCGCCTTCGAGGAGATCGCGCGGCACGACTTCGCCTTCGCTTTCGCGCTGATCAACCACCACAATGCCTGTGCGCGCTTCGCGCGTGACGGCCAGCCGGCCCATGTCGCGCGTCTGCTGCCCCGGATGCTGACCGGCGACCTGATCGGCTGCGCCGGTCTCAGCGAGCCGGGTGTCGGCAGCGATTTCGGTGGGCTCGAAATGGAAGCGGTCAGGGTCGAGGGTGGCTGGAAGGTGAACGGCGCCAAGGCCTGGATCACCAATGCCGCCGTCGCGGGTCTTTCGGTGGCCTATGCGCAGACCGACAAGGCGCAGGGCTATCGCGGCATCATCTGCCTCGCCATCGAGGCGGAGCGGCCGGGCTTCCATCGCGAGAAGCCGTTCGAGCTTCACGGCGGCCACGCGATCGGCGTGGGCGGTTTCCGGCTGGTCGACTATTTCGCGCCCGACGAGGCGGTGCTGCATCCGCCGGGCAAGGCCTTCAAGGCGGCGCTCGCTGGCATCAACGGTGCCCGCGCCTATGTCGCGGCCATGTGCTGCGGCATGCTGCAGGCCTCACTCGAGACGGCGGTGCGCTACACGCAGCAGCGCAGGACCTTCGGCCAGCCGGTGATCGACCATCAGGGCGTGCGCTGGAAGCTCGTGGATGCCGCGACCGATCTCGAGGCCGCGCGTCTTCTCACCTATCGCGCCGCGCGCCTGATCGACGAAGGCGCCGATGCGGTGATGCCGGCGGCCTACGCCAAGAAGTTCGCGACCGACATGGCCGTGCAGCGCATCGCCGACTGCATCCAGGCGATGGGCGCCAACGGCCTGCGCGCCGATTACCCGCTGGCCCGCCATCTCGCGGGCGCCAAGATTGCTGCCTACACCGACGGCTCGATCGAGATGATGAACGAGCGCATCGGCGCCGGTCTCGGTTCGGTGTTTGGCACGACAGCCTAGAAGACATGACCCCTCCGCCCCTTCGGGGCACCTCCCCATTTGAATGGGGAGGAATCGGATCATCGCCTCCCCATTCAGATGGGGAGGTGTCGCCGTCTCACGGCGACGGAGGGGTCAAAAGCGCGCGCCGTTAAGCGTTGTGCGCGCGCTTCAGCGCCTGGTCGAGATCGTCGAACAGGTCGCTGCTCACCTCGACGCCGACCGAGAGCCGCAGCAGGTCGGGCGGGCAGGGTGTGCCCGGCCCCTCGATGCTGGCGCGATGCTCGATCAGGCTCTCGACGCCGCCCAGCGACGTGGCGCGCTTCCACAGTCCGACCCTTGCCGCCGTGGCGATGGCCGCGCGCTCGCCGCCCTTCACCCGGACCGACAGCATGCCGCCGAAGCCGCCCTTCATCTGCTTCGCCGCCGCCGCGTGGCCGGCGAAGGAGGGCAGGCCGGGATAGAGGACCTCTTCCACCATCGGATGCTCGGCGAACTTCTCGGCGAGGCTTTGAGCCGACCTGCAGGCCCAGGCGACGCGCGGGAACAGCGTGCGCATGCCGCGCATCAGCAGCCACGCCTCGGTCTGCCCGAGGATCGTGCCGAGCTGCGAACGGATGCTGCGCAGCTTCGCCCAGTAGGCGTCGTCGCGCGCACCGGTCAGCGCGCCGGCGATGATGTCGGAATGACCGTTGAGGTACTTGGTCGCCGAATGCATCACGATGTCGGCGCCATGCTCGATGGGCCGTGTCAGCACCGGTGTCGCCACCGTCGAATCGACACCCAGCAGGGCGCCGGCCTTGTGGGCGATGTCGGCGATGGCGGCGATGTCGGACACGCTCCAGGTCGGGTTGGCCGGGGTCTCGATCCAGACGAGCTTCGTGACCCCGGGCTTCACCGCGGCGGCAACCTCGTCCGTCCTGTCGGTGTCGACGAACTCGACCTTGAGGCCCCATTGCGTCGCGAAGGTCATCAGCCAGTTGCGCAATGCCCAGTACATGACCTTGGAGGTCACGACATGGTCACCGGGCGCGAGCGCGAGGAAGCAGGCCGTTGCGGCACTCATGCCCGACGAGAAGATCAGCGACTTCGCGCCCCCTTCAAGCGCCGTCAGCGTTGCCTCGGCCTGGTCGAACGTGGGATTGTCGGCGCGCGCGTAGATGCGGCCCGAGCGATAGCCGTTGTCCTCGTCGCGGAGATAGGTGCTGGCCATGTGGATGGGCGGCACGACGGCCTTGGTGATCGGGTCGATCCACCCCATCGCTTGTGCGGCAAGAGAAGCGGGGGCAAACTTTTTCTCGGACATCCGGGCACCGTCGGCTTACACGAATCTTACGTCGAACGCGCCCTTATAGCGCATCGCAGCACTTGAAATGAGGATGCACTAGTAGCTTCATATGTAGTGATTTGCTCGCATTATCTTTAGGATCGGCAAGGTTGCCGACCAGACGGCAAACACTCGCTGGGGAGTCAGGAATGGACGGTCAGACCCTGCACACGAAGCAGCTTCACACAGCCGGTCGCGGTGATCGCGTCGCCCGCACGCGCGAATCGATCGTGGCCTCGGCCCTGGCCCTCGCCGCGGCCGGGCAGGTCGCGCCGATCGTGCGTGACATCGCCCAGATGGCCGGGGTCTCCGCGCGCACCGTGTTCCAGCACTTCGCGGACACTGCCGAACTGTACGTCGCCGTGCTGGGCCGCGTCCTGGCCGCACTGGTGGGAGAGGCGCCCGAGATCGCGGCCGCCGGGCCCGTCGAGATGCGCATCGCCAGCATGATCAACCAGTGTGCGGACCGCTACGAGCAGCTTCGCCCGATGTGGACCTTCGTCGAGACCCTGCAGCGCCGCTCGCCGGAAGCCGCCGACATGATCTCCCAGATCTACAGTGCCAACACGGCGCATCTCTCGCAGGCCTTCGCGGCCGAACTGGGGGCGCTGCCGGCGGAGTCGCGCCAGCGGACGCTGACGGCGCTCGCCCTGGCCATCGCGCCGGAAAGCTGGGTGGTCCTCCGCCAGCGTCTCGGCCTGTCGGTCGAGCAGGCGCGCGACGAACTCAGCTTCGTCGTGAAGTCGGTGTTCGCGACCGAGGCCGCGCGCCGCTAGCGGCACGCGGCTCTGTGCCGCCTGCGGCGACGGCCGCCAGTATCTCGAGCGAGCGGTCCCTGAGACCCAGCTCGCCGAGATGGGTGACCGTGTTCAGCACATAGTCGAGGTTGCTGCCGGTGGCGCCATGGCCCTGGCGGATCAGTCTCACGGCCTCTTTCGCCGGCAGCTTGCCGGCGAACTGCCGATGGGCCCGATCGGCGAGATAGACCAATGCCGGCACGGTCCGTCCGTCGTCGAGCTGGATCGGCCGCACCGTCTCTTCGTAGACCCCGTCATTGTCGATTTCGCGATGGATGAGGTAGCGCCGCACCTCGTCGTAACGGGCGGCCGGCAGCCGGTGCGCCAGTCCCCGGCAGGAGCCGCCCGGCAGCAGGCCGAGCATGAGGCCCGGCTTCTCCGGCGTGCCGCGATAGTGTTCCGAATAGATGCAGAAGGCGCGATGCCAGCCCTGCAGCCGCGCCGCCTGTGTCTCCGGCGTCGCGAAGCCGGGGTTCCACATCAGCGAGCCGTAGCCGAAGACCCACCTGGGCTTGGCGGTGGGCTTTGCGGCGGCCACGCTGAATCCTAGGCCTGGTGCAGGTGGATCAGGGCGCGGCGGATCTCGCGCGTGCGGGTGAACAGGTCGAACAGCTTGTCGCCCTCGCCCCAGCGGATGGCGCGCTGCAGGTAGAAGAGATCTTCCTGGAAGCGCTGGAGCACCTCGAGCACGGCCTCGCGGTTGTTCATGAACACGTCGCGCCACATGGTGGGATCGGACGCGGCGATACGCGTGAAGTCGCGGAAGCCGCCGGCGGCGAACTTCAGGACCTCGCTGTTGAGATGGCCCCCCAGATCGTCGGCGGTGCCCACGATCGTGTAGGCGATCAGGTGCGGCAGGTGCGAGGTGATGGCCAGGATACGGTCATGGTCCTTGGGGTCGATCCGTTCGACCTGGCTGCCCAGGCCCTTCCAGAAGGCCTCGAGCGTGTCGACTGCCGCGGCATCGCTGCCGGGCAGCGGCGTCAGGATGCACCAGCGGCCCTGGAACAGGTCGAGCAGCGCGGCTTCGGGGCCCGAATTCTCTGTGCCGGCCACAGGATGAGCCGGCACGAAGTGCACGCCCTTGGGAATGTGCGGCGCCATGTCGGCGATCACGGTCTGCTTCACCGAGCCCACGTCGGACACGATGCAGCCGGGCTTCAGGCTCGACGCGATGGTCTCGGTCGCCGGCCCGCAGGCGCCGACCGGTGTGCAGACGATGACGAGGTCGGCGTCCTTGCAGGCCTCGCCAAGGTCGGTGCCGCAATGGTCGGCGAGCTTCAGCTTGTTGGCGAGCGCGGCCGTCTCGGGGCTGCGCGTTGCCGCCACGATCGTCTTCGCGAGACCGCGCTTGCGGGCCTCCAGCGCGATCGAGCCGCCGATCAGCCCGATGCCGATCAGCGCGATCTTGTCGAACAGGGGCTTGTTCATTTGCCCGCAGCCGCGAAGCGGGCCAGCGAGGCCTGTACCGCCTTCACTTCCTGCTCGGTACCGACCGTGATGCGCAGATGCGCAGGCAGGCCGTAGCCGGCGACGAGGCGCGGGATCAGCCCGTCGTTCATCAGCCAGTCGTTGGCCGCGACCGCGCGTTCCTTCGAGCCGAAGCCGACCAGCACGAAATTGCCGACGCTTGGCACCGGCTCCAGGCCGAGCTTTGTCAGCTCGGCGCTGAGCCACGGCAGCCAGATGTCGTTGTTGGTGCGGCTGGCGTCGGTATGGGCGATGTCCTCCAGCGCCGCGATGCCCGCGATCTGCGCCGGGAGGTTGACGTTGAACGGCTGGCGCAGGCGGCTCATCACGTCGACGATTCCGGCCGGCCCGTACATCCAGCCGAGACGCACGCCGCCCAGGCCGTAGATCTTCGAGAAGGTGCGGGTCATCACGACGTTCTCGGCCTGGTCGACCAGTTCGACGCCCGATTCATAGTCGTTCCGGCTGACATACTCGGCATAGGCCGCGTCGATGATCAGCAGCACGTTCTTCGGCAGGCCGGCATGCAGGCGGCGCACATCGTCCTTGGTGACGTAGGTGCCGGTCGGGTTGTTCGGATTGGCGAGGCAGACGATGCGGGTCTTGTCCGTCACCGCCGCCAGCATCGCGTCGATGTCGCTGCCATAATCCTTGGCCGGCGCCGCGACCGGAGTCGCGCCGACACCCAGGGCGTTGATGGCGTACATCAGGAAGCCGTACTGGCTGTAGAGCAGCTCGTCGCCCGGGCCGCAGTAGGCGCGGACCAGCAGGTTCAGGATCTCGTCGGAGCCGGCGCCGCAGACGATGCGCGCCGGATCGAGACCGTAGTGGCGGCCGAGCGCCGCGCGCAGCTTCGCGGTGTCGCCGTCGGGATAGCGATGCAACTCGGAAGCGGCCTTGGCATAGGCCGCCATCGCCTTGGGCGAGGGGCCGAGCGCGCCCTCGTTGGACGAGAGCTTGGCGACCGTCTCCTTGCCGTCGATCGAATCCTTGCCCGGCACATAGGGCGCGATCTTCATGATGCCCGGACGCGGGGTGAGCGCGCTCATGCCAGTCTCCTGCGAAAATTCAGTTCACGGTTTGGCGTCGATCGGCACGGCATAGGCGCCGATGGCCGCCGCGCAGCCTTTTTCCAGTCCCAGCGCCGCTTCGAGGTCGCGCAGGCGCGGATCGTCGTCGACGATCACGCCCGGTACCTCGACCAGATAGTGGTGCACCCCGGCCACGACCTGGTCCAGCGCCGAGGTGAAGGCGGGCAGGCCCGCCTTGGCGAGCGCCGCGGCGATGCGGTCGCGACTGAGGCCGTTCTTCGCCTCGATGGCTACGAGGGCGCGATCCGAGCCGCTCGGCTCGGCGTCGATGCGGGCCAGCACGAAGGCCGAGATGCCGCGTGCGCGCGCGTTGGGCATGGCGAGGAAAGGCAGGCGGGCGATCACGGTCGGCAGGGTCGTGTCCTTGCCGGCAAGCATGGGCCACCATGGCGTCGAGTCCGCCTCAAGCGGGGCCGGCACGACGCCAATGGTGGTCGTGCTGGCGCGCACGGCGGCCAGCACGCCGGCCGGCGTGTCGTGGGCGACGAAGGGGATCTGGCAGCCGAAATGATCCCGCGCGAGGTCCCAGTAGCCGGGCTGGTCGTCCGGACGGCAGATTGCGATCTTCAGGCCGGGCGTCTGGATGAGCGTGAAGGCACTCATCATTTCACGCCACATGCGATAGACGGCGCCGGACGGGAACTGGCCGTCGTGCAGCGCCAGCCTCTTGCGCAGGACCTGCGCTTCACGGCCCGGACGCAGCGCGAGGCCGCCTGCCGGCTTGGTCGCGGAAATATTCCCGACGACCTCCGCTCGGCGGCGGATCAGGCCGTGCAAGTCGGTATCGATGGCGTCGATTTCCTGCCGCAAGCTGTCGAGACTGGGAGCGTCCATTAGGCCGTTTTTTCCTGTGCGCAGCGGCGATACTACGTCCGCACCGCCCGCGTAAAGGCAAACAAGCCGCAAGAGGCTTGCCTCCCGCCGCTCGCGACCGTATAGAGCCTCTCCGTGGAATTTGAGCCGACCGGCTTGCGGCCACGTTAAACACCGCTAAAAGGTCGGAGTGCTCGAAAAAGCCCCCGTCCTTCCGGTCGGGGGCTTTTTCGTTGGCAATTTTGCCGGGAGAGGACTGTGCTGGACGACCTCACCGATGCTGAACGCAAGGCACTCGCCCAGTGTCGCCACGCGGTCCTGGGCGTGGACCGGCCGCTGCGCCTCGACTGCGGCGTCGATCTCGGTCCCTACCGGGTGGCCTATCAGACCTATGGGACGCTGAACGCCGACAAGTCGAATGCCGTCCTGGTCTGCCATCCCCTGACCTGCGATCAGTTCGTCGCCGACCGCCATCCCGTCACCGGCAAGGATGGCTGGTGGGAGAGCCTGATCGGGGCGGGCAAGGTGCTCGATCCCGATCGCTACTTCATCATCTGCATCAACGTACTCGGCCATTGCATGGGCACGACCGGCCCGCAGGCCCAAGATCCCTCGACCGGCCGGCCCTGGAACCTGCGCTTTCCGGTCGTGACGATCGGCGACATGGTGCGGGCGCAGGCGGCGCTGCTCGACCATCTCGGCATTCCCGATCTATTCTGCGTCATCGGCGGCTCGATGGGCGGCATGCAGGTGCTGGAATGGGCGGCGACCTATCCCAGGCGCGTCTTCTCGGCGGTACCGATCGCCTGCGCCGCGCATCACTCGGCGCAGAACATCGCGTTCCACGAGGTCGGTCGTCAGGCGATCATGGCCGACCCGGAATGGAAGGGCGGCGACTATCGCCTGCACCAGACCAACCCGGCGCGCGGCCTCGCCGTCGCCCGCATGACCGCGCACATCACCTACCTCTCGGAACAGGCGCTGCAGCGCAAGTTCGGCCGCGCGCTGCAGAATCGCGACGCGCTGGGCTTCGGCTTCGATGCCGACTTCCAGGTGGAGAGCTACCTGCGCCATCAGGGCTCGACCTTCGTGGATCGCTTCGACGCCAACAGCTACCTCTACATCACGCGCGCGATGGACTATTTCGACCTCGCGGGCGCGCATGGCGATGTGCTGGCCAATGCCTTCAGGGGCACGGCGACGCGGTTTTGCCTGATGTCCTTCACCAGCGACTGGCTGTTTCCGACGCGCGAGAGCCGCGCCGTCGTCCATGCGCTCAACGCGGCGGCCGCCAACGTATCGTTCGTCGAGGTCGACAGCGACAAGGGCCACGACGCTTTCCTGCTCGACGAGCCCGAGATGTTCCGTACGCTCTCGGGATTCCTGAAAGGGGCTGCGACGGTGCGTGGTCTCGGGAGTGCGATCCGATGAACGCGCCGATCCGTGTCGACCTGCAGCTCATCGCCGACATGGTGGAGCCCGGCACGCGTGCCCTCGATGTCGGCTGCGGTGACGGTGCGCTGCTCGCCCATCTCATGAATGGCAAGAGGGTCGATGCGCGCGGCATGGAACTCAGCCAGGCCGGGGTGAACGCCTGCGTTGCCAACGGCCTGTCAGTGGTGCAGGGCGACGCCGACACCGACCTGCGCGACTATCCCGATGCCGCTTTCGACTATGTGATCCTGAGCCAGACCCTTCAGGCGACACGCGAGCCGCGCCGGGTGCTGGAGCAGATGCTGCGCGTCGGCAAACACGCCATCGTCTCCTTTCCCAACTTCGCCCACTGGCAGGTGAGGCTGCGGCTGGTGTTCGGGGGCCGCATGCCGGAGACCGCGTCGCTGCCCTACAAGTGGTACGACACGCCCAACATCCATCTCTGCAGCATCGACGATTTCCGCGCGCTCTGCCGCGCCATGGGCGTGCGCATCGAGCGCGCCATCGTGCTGAACAGCAAGAGCCGCCGCATCACCCTGCCGCCGCTGCTCGCGAACCTGATCGGCGAGCAGGCGGTGTTCATGCTGCGGCGGGACTGATCCATGGAGCGCGCCACTCCAGTGGCGCCTCATGATCATGATTGCGCCACTGGAGTGGCGCGCTCCTATGACGATGCCGGTCTTTCGTAGAAGCCCTCGATCTCGTCTTCCCTGAGCTTCACGAAGCCGTGGCGCAGATAGAGGCGATCGGCCTTGCTGCCGGTCAGCACTTCGAGGCGCACGGGCAGACCGGTCGCGTCGGCTTCGGCCAGTAGCGCCTTCAGGATCGTGGTGCCGAGGCCCGAGCCGTGCAGGCGGCGTTCGAGATAAAACGAGTCGATGCGTATTTCGTGATCGTGCCGGCGGAAGCCGACGCAACCGACGCGGATGCCCGCCTGCCGGATGAGCCGCATTCCCGGCTCGTCGAAATGGCTTCGAAACATGTGGCGCGATCGCTCGGGCGTATAGCGCCCGACCCGTTCGAGATGCTCGCGCATGACATCGGTACGGATCGCCAGCAGCGGTTCGAAGTCGGCCTCGCTGACGGGGCCGAAACTCCAGACCTCAGTCACGCGTCGCGATCCGGGCGAGGCGCGGTTTCGCGATCGCCAGCCAGTCCTTCGTGTCGAGTTCCATCGAGCGATCGAGGCGGCCCGCGTTGAAGAACAGCGTCTCGTTGGCCAGCAGGTCTTCCTCGACGACGATCGAGATCGCGGGATCCAGTGCAAACGGCGGCACGGCGCCCATGACGCAGCCGGTGAGCTGCTGTGCCGTGTCCGGCGAGGCGAAGCCGCACTTGCGCGCCTCGAAGAGCGCGGCGACCGCGGCGAAGTCGAGCTTGCGGCTGCCCGGCAGGATCGCGAGCACATGCCGCTTGCCGCCACCACCGCCGCGCACGTCCAGCACCATCGCCTTGGCCGCCTGGTCCGGGCGGTTGCCGCGGATGGCGCTGATGGCTTCCGACTTGCCCTCGTGGGCGTGCTCGATGACGCGGAAGTTCGCTTTCGCGTCGGTGAGGAGCGTCACCAGCCGGTCGAAGACCTCACCCGTCTTGATCTCAGTGTCCACGGATCACCTTCTCCGACAGGATTTTCAGCGCCTCTTCGAGGCTCGGCACCTGGCCATCGGCCGGCGCGATATGGGCGTCGACGGTCCGGCGGTGGCTCTTCTCGATGGATTCGGTCATCAGCGGATCGACGCCGGTTTCGCGCAGCGTCTGCGCGACCAGGCCCATCTCTTCCCAGCGGCGATGGGCGTGAACGACATGCGTCTGCACCAGCATGGTGATGAAGCCGGCGAGCCCCATCGAATCGGCGTCGCCCAGGCAGCCCAGCACTTCGTCTAAAATGCCCTGGCGCTGTGCGGCGACCAGCGCCTCGACGCCCAGCGCCTCGATGCCCTTCACGAGCGTGCTGCGCAGCATCTTCACCGACGAGGCGCTGCCGGGCTTCGGTCCCAGCAAGGTGGCGACGAAGCCGTTGTCGTTCATCCAGGCCACGGCGTCGGCGGCATCCTCGCCCGCCACCAGCATCGGCGCCTTGATGCCCTGCTTGAAGAAGCCGCCCATGACGGCGATGTCGATGTATCGGCCCGCGCCCTTCTCGATCTCGGCGCGATCCTCGTCCGACATCCTGCCGGTGACGGTGCAGAGGTCGAGATAGTGGGCGCCCTTCTTCAGGAGCGGCGCGGCGGATTGGGCGGCCGAGCGCGCGTGCTCGCCCTGCACGGCGCAGATCACGAGATCGGCTTCGCCCAGCGCCTCGGTGTAGCTGTCACCGATCGCCACATCGAGGCCGCGCGCGACCCTGCCCAGCGCCGTGCCGCGCGGGTCCCTGTCGAGCGCGGTGTCGATGGCGATGACGCGGCGCGGGGCGTTGTCGCCGGGCTTCGAGGGGCCGCGCCAGCCGCCCTCTGCCGTGAGACCACGCGCGATGGCCGATCCCGCCTCGCCAAAACCCAGCAGCGCGATGACGCGCGGAGAAAATGACATGTCGATCTTTCCGTTGGGAATCAGGAGGCGGGCTTGTCGCCATCCTCGGCGTTGCGCGCTGCGCCCGCGACCTGCGGGGTGTCGCGCGAGCTGGCGACCCGGAGCTTCGGCCGCACCGGGACGGCTTGCGGCTGGCTGCGCTCGGCAATGCCGGCATAGAGCTGCTTGCCGGATTCGATGACGTTGACGCCGCCGAAGCGGCCGAGCCAGCGCTGGCCGAACCGCTCGATGGTCGGCGCCATGCGCATCATGAGCCGCGACCGGGTCGGCGGCATGTAGAGCGCGCGCGTCTGGCGCAGCGGCGCGAACATGTTGGCGCGCAGCAGGGCGTTGAGCTGTCCCGCCGAATAGGGATGGCCCTGATAGAAGGGCGAGCGGTCGACCTGCGACCAGAAGCCCGTGCGCGTCGGCGCCACGACGACCATGCGGCCGCCGTCGGCCATCACGCGCCAGATCTCGCGCAGCATCGGGCGCAGCTGCTCGGTGCATTCGACGGCATGGACCAGCACGACCCGGTCGACCGACCGGTCGGGCAGCGGCAGGTCGAGTTCGTCGACCAGGGTCGCGAGGTTGCGGCCCTCGCGCGGCCAGCGGGCGACACCCTGCTGGGCCGGCATGAAGGCGAGCGTCCGGCCCGCTTCTTCCATGAACGGCCGCAGCATCGGTTGCGCGTAGCCCAGCCCGAGCACCGTCTCGCCGCGCACGTTCGGCCATATCTCGCGCAGGCGGGTGCGCAGAAGCCGCTGGGTCATCTGGCCCAGCGTGCTGCCGTAGAATTCCTCAAGGTCGAGGACGTCGCTCCACATGCTCGGAAGTGTAGCAGAAAGCCGGCCGCACGGGCCATGGTCGGCGCAGGTCAGCTCTGCTAGCGTTGCATCATGAGCACAACGCTAGACATCGTCCGTATCCCGGTCCTGAATGACAATTACGTGTGGTTGATGCGGGAACCGCAGAGCGGCGCCGTCGCCGTCGTCGATCCCGCCGTGGCCGGACCGGTCCTCGCGGAGGCCGAAAAGCGCCGCTGGAAGATCACCCATGTCCTGAACACCCACCACCATGGCGATCACGTGGGCGGCAACCTCGAGATCAAGAAGGCGACCGGCTGCACCATCGTCGGCCTGCGCCAGGACCGTGCCCGCATCCCCGGCATCGACGTCGAGGTCGACGACGGCGACCGCTACCGGCTGGGCGAGGCCGAGGCCGAGATCTTCTTCGTGCCCGGCCATACGAGCGGCCATATCGCCTATGCGTTCCGCGAGCAGAGGGCGCTGTTCTGCGGCGATACGCTGTTCGCGCTGGGTTGCGGGCGGATGTTCGAAGGCACGCCGCAGCAGTTCTGGACGTCGCTCAGCCGGTTACGCGCGTTGCCCGACGACATGCGCGTCTATTGTGCGCATGAGTACACCCAGTCGAACGCCCGCTTCGCGATGACCGTCGAGACCGGCAACCAGCAGCTCAAGGCGCGCTCGGCGGCGATCGATGCGGCGCGTGCCAAGGGCGAGGCCACGGTGCCCTCGCTGCTCGGCGAAGAGAAGGCTACCAACCCGTTCCTGCGCGTCGACGTGCCGGCGGTCCAGGCCGCGGTCGGCCTCGCCGGGGGCGATCCCGTCGCGGTGTTCGCCGAAGTGCGCCACCGCAAGGACGTGTTCCGCTAGGCCGCGACCCGCACGCCGTCGAAGGCCGACATTTCTTCCGGTGTCGGCGGCTGCCAGATCGTCTCGATGAAATCGAACATCGGGCGCGTGACCGTCACGCGGAAGCTTTCGCCCTGTTGGCCGTTGCGCTGCTCGACGCGACGCCAGCGTTCCGCGGCATCGATGTCGAGGAAATGCAGGCGCACGCCGACGCCGGCCGCCGCGACCCGTTCGGCGACGCGACGACGCTGGTCGGCTCGCTGAAGGCCGAGATCGAGGATCGAGGGGATACCGGTGCGGGCGAGATCGAGGGCCGTTGCCAGGATCTGCTGCTCACAGCGCAACACACGCTCCTCGATCCACGGCCAGCTCACCTGCCGCGGCCTGTCGGGCGCGAACAACGTCACCATCCAGTCGTCGATCGACAGATGCAGTGCGCCGAGCTGCTGGCGCAGCTTGTTTGCGTAAGTGGTCTTTCCGGCGCCGGTCGAGCCGCAAATGAGATGGATCACGACAGGTCTCCCGGCTGGCCGGCGGTGAGGCGGCCCAGCAGGTCGGCCAGAGTGGCGATCTCCGACTTGGCCCAGCGGTCGCGGAACAGGTCAGCGGCCATGCGCTCGAGCGTCGCCCGGGCCTCACCGACCAGCCGCTGGCCGGCTTCGGACAGCACGACATAAGCGAGGCGGGCATCGCGCGGATCGGCTTCGCGGCCGACACAGCCCAGCTTCTCCAGGGGGGTGGTCATGCGGGTCACGGTCGAGGGGCTGACATGCAGTCGCTTGGCGAGGTCGATGCGGCTCAGTCGGTTCAGGGGCGCCCGCTCGAGGTGCATCAGCAGCAGCACCTCCTTGAGGGCAAGCCCGTGCACGGAGCCGAGCTCGCCGGCGAAGCGCTCTTCGAGGCGCGCCGTGGCGCGGAGCAGGTTGAGGGTGGCGGAGAAAGAGGGAGTGCTCATTGGCCGTATATGGGCCGATATATTTCCAATTGCAAGTATTGGGGAAATAAATCGCGCGTTTCCAGATCAACGCCGAACGAGGCAAAAATAGCCGCTGAGACCGAGGGCGAGGGCGAGCGCGGCGTAGAGCGGTGCCTGCGGCACATTGAGGAACAGCCACGGCGCGGTGAGGGGGCCGACGGCGGCGCCGAAGTCGCGCCAGGTCGAGTAGCTCGCCTGGCTGGAGAGGACGGTGCCGTGGCCGCGCTCGATCACCAGCACCGGGATCAGCGTGTTGAACATGCCGCGGGTCATCACGATCATCAGCGCGCCCAGCAACTCGTGATCCGCCGCGATCAGCACGAAGCCGCCGATGAGGAAGGCCGCGTTCGCGATGGCGATGCGCCGCGCCCCGAAACGATCGCCGATCCAGCCGCCGATCGGCCCGGTCGTCACCTCGACCAGCCAGCGCAGCGCCAGCAGCAACGCCGTCGCCATCACCGCAGCGACGGAGGTGATGGAGTCTTTCATCAGGAAGGCGAGCGTCAGCAGGAAGACGCCGTCACCCGAAAAGCCCATGACGAAACCCCAGACTTCCAGCCGGTGGGGAATCGGCAGTTTGAAGCCCTTCTTCGAGACCGGCTCGGGTGGCAGGCGCGGCAGGACGATCGCCGCGCCGAGTGCGATCAGCGTCACCACGCCGTAGATCAGGAACACCGGGCGGGCGCCGATCTCGAGCACGATCCAGGCGCCGCCGACCAGTGACATCGCCTGAACGAGGCCGATGGCGGCGCGGCTCGCGCCGACCCGCTTGCCGGCATTGGCGCGATCGCTCACCGCATAGGCCAGCGTCGCGAGATTGAGCGAGGCGTAGGAGATGCCCCAGAGGATGCGCGCCAGGACCTGCGCTGCCGGGTCATCGATCAGGCCATAGACCGTGGTCGAGACGGCCGAGCCCAGGGCGGCGGCGATCATCAGCGCATGCGGGCCGATGCGCTCGCCGAGATGGGCGACGCCGGAGTTGGCGAGGAGGCGGATCCAGCGGTTGAGCGACAACAGCACGCCGACCATCGCCAGCGAGAGGCCGAACTCCTCATGATAGAGGGGCAGCACGGCATAGAGCAGCGTGTCGCCAATCATGCAGACGGCGATCACCAGCCCCGGCAGCGCCATGCCGACCGGGGTGGCGCCGCGGGAGGAGGCCGCGCTCACGCTGCGATGGTCATGGGGCGCGCAGCACCAGCGCCTCACGCAGGGCCGCGGCGCAGAGCGTGGTGCCGCGCCGGGCGCCGTGCAGCAGCATCGGCGAGCTGAGGAACCCGTGCAGCATGCCGCCGAACTCGACCAGGTCGGCCTGCGTGCCTTCCTGCTGCAGCCGCCAGGCATAGGCGCGGCCCTCGTCGCGCAGCGGATCGTAGCCGGCAGTGACAACCAGCGCCGGCGGCAGGCCTGCGAGCGACGCCGCGCGCAGCGGCGAGACGCGCCAGTCGCCGCGGCTCGTCGGGTCGGGCGTGTAGTGATCGAAGAACCACTCCATGGTGACGGCGTTCAGCCCGTAGCCGTCCTCGAAATGGCGGTACGATTCGGCGCGCGCCACGGCGTCCGTCACCGGATAGGCGAGAAGCTGCATCAGAAGTTTCGGCCCGCCATGGTCGCGCGCCCAGATCGACGTGGCGGCTGCGAGATTGCCGCCGGCGCTGTCGCCGCCGATCGCGAGGCGCGTAGGGTCGATGCCGACCGAGGCGCCGTTGGCGGCCACCCACTTCAGGGCCGCAACGACATCGTCGAAGGCGCCGGGGAAACGGGCCTCGGGCGCCAGGCGATAGTCGACATGCAAGACGGCGATGCCGGCCTCGATCGCGAGTTGGGCGCAGAGCACGTCGTGGCTGTCGAGATTGCCGAACACCCAGCCGCCGCCATGCGCATAGACCAGTGCCGGCAGTTTCGCATCGGCCGCCGCCGATGCCGGGCGATAGATCCGGACGGGCAGCTCTCCCGCCGGGCCGGGGATGGTGCGGTCCGCGACCGTCACCTCGGCGGGGCGGGGGCCCTGTGCACCGGGGCGCAGGGAAAGATAGAGATCGCGGGCGGCTTGCGGGCTGAGCGTGTTCCAGGCCGGGCGATTTGCCGCCGCCATCAGGTCGATCAGCCGCTGGGATTCCGGATCGAGAGCCATTCCACCCACTCCATTGAAAACATTCGTTGCACTCTAGCAGCCCTCGCCCCTATTTCGTCACGAGGCGAATGGTAAGGTGTGCCATGACATTCGAACCGGACTACAGCGCCCCGTCGGCCACGGATTCCTGGTGGCGGCGAAGCTGGGACCGCGTGCGGGGATGGCGCCCGGGCCGCTCGACCTCCGCCCCATCGTCAGGCGGTCGCAGGGTCTGGGGATGGACGTGGCGCATCGTCCTCGCGCTGCTCATCCTCTACTATCCGGTCGGCGCGCTGGTGACGGAAGACATCGACGACGATCCTCAGTTCACGGCGCGCGGCGTTGCACCTGGCGAAAGCAAGGCGGTCGCCACCGCGGCCGACCTCGTCACGCGCGAGGTCGACGTCCACACCTGGACGCCGATGATGCCCTTCTTCACGCCCGCCGGCCTGCTCGACAACATGCCGAACTACCAGCGCGGCATCCTGTCGGCGCTGGGCCGCTTCAGCACGGAGCTGATGGACCAGCTCGGCCGTACGCGCGGCTCGAGCCAGACCGACCGTGACCTCGAGCAGGCACGCGGTTTCCTGAACGAACAGCCCAACATCTGGCTGTGGCAGCCCAGCGTGTCGCTGCTGCCATCCACGACCTCCGCCCAGAAGTACCGCGCCGGCCGCGACAGGCTGATGGCCTACAACAAGCGCCTGGGCACCGGGCAGGCGGTGTTCGAACGGCGGGCGGACAATCTCCAGGCGCTGCTCGATCGCATCGCCAACGATCTCGGCTCGGATTCGGCGGCAATCGACCAGCACGTCATCGAGAAGGCCGGGGACCTGTTCGACGCCCGCTGCGATGACATCTTCTATTTCAACAAGGGCCGCCTCTACGTCTACTACCTGCTGCTGCGCGATCTCGGCGTGGACTTCCAGAACGTCATCCGCGACCGCGAGCTCACGACCGCCTGGAACGGCACGGTCGACACCTTCCGTATCGCGGCCCAGCTCGACCCGTGGATCGTCTGGAACGGCTATCCCGATGCGCTGCTGATCCCCAATCACCTGCTCGCGCAGGGTTTCTACCTGCTGCGCGCCCGCACGCAGCTGCGCGAGATCACCAACATCCTGCTGAAGTAGGCGTCCGCGTGGAGATCTATCTCCCCATCGCCGAGCTGTCGATGAACGTGTTCCTGCTGCTGGGCCTCGGCGCCGCGGCGGGGCTTCTGTCGGGCATGTTCGGCGTCGGTGGCGGCTTCCTTGCCACGCCGCTGCTGATCTTCGTCGGCATCCCGCCGGCGGTCGCGGTCGCCAGCCAGGCCAACCAGGTGGTGGCCAACTCGATCTCCTCGCTGCAGGTGCAGTGGCGGCGCGGCAACGTCGACCTGCGTATGGGGCTGGTGCTGCTGGCGGGCGGCATGCTCGGCTCGTCGGCCGGCGTCTGGCTGTTCACCTACCTGAAGCGCATCGGCCAGATCGATTTCGTCATTGCGGTGCTCTACGTCGTGATGCTGTCGACGATCGGCCTGCTGATGATGTTCGAGAGTCTCAGCACCTATTTCAAGCGCCGACGCAATCCCGACGCGCCGCGTGGCAAGCTCCATACCCACTATCTCGTGCACCGGCTGCCCCTGAAGCTGCGCTTCTACAAGTCGAAGCTCTACATCAGCGCCCTTCTGCCGATCGGGCTGGGATTCATCATCGGTGTCCTGTCGGCGATCCTGGGCGTCGGTGGCGGCTTCGTCCTGGTGCCGGCGATGATCTACCTGCTCGGCATGCCGACCGCGGTGGTGATCGGCACGTCGAACTTCCAGATCCTGTTCGTGGCGGCCAACGTCACCTTCCTGCAGGCGGCGACCAACGGCACTGTCGACGTCGTGCTGGCGCTGCTGCTGATCCTGGGCGGCGTCGTCGGCGCACCGATCGGTGCGCGGCTCGCCGCGAAGCTGCCGGGTGTGGCGCTGCGTGCGCTCATGTCGCTCCTGATCCTGCTCGTGGCCGCCGAACTCCTGACCGAACTGTTGCGCACCCCCAGCTCGCTTTATTCGCTGGGCACCCGCGAGGTGCTGCCGTGAGGTCGTCGGGTCTGCTGGCCTGCCTTGCGATCCTCGTCGGCGCGACCGGCGCCCTGGCGCAGGGCCCACGCCTGGAGCCGGCGCCGGGAGCCTTGCCGGCGCCGACCATCGGCGGGCCGCCCGACGCTACCGTGCCGCCGTCCGTACCGGACCAGCCGACGACGCCCGACCTGATCATGGACCTCTCGCTCGCCCGCGTGTCGATCACCTCGGCCTTCCAGGGCGAGAGCATCCTGCTGTTCGGTATGTTCGACCCGCCCGGCGAGATCGTCGTGGTCGTGGCCGGGCCGCCGGCGCGCGAGACGGTGATGCGCAAGCAGCGGTTCCTGGGGATCTGGCTCAATACCGGACGGCAGGCGTTCGACGATGTGCCGGCCTACTATGCTATCGCAGCCAGCCAGCCGCTGCAGCGCCTGCTGGCCCGTGGCGCCGGTGGCGAGATCCTGTCGCTCGAGGACCGGTTGTCCAGCCTGAAGCCGGCGACGCCCCGCGACGCCGCGGAGCTGGCGCGCTTCCGCGCCGGGCTCGTCGAGGTGAAGCGGCGCGAGGGTCTCTACCCGGCGGCCATCGGCCAGGTGACGGTGCAGGCCGGCCGGCTGTTTCGCGTCGACCTGCCCTTCCCGTCGCGGCTGCCGGAAGGCGTGTACGATATCCGGGTCTATCTGTTGCGGGAGGGTAAGATCGTTGCGGCCGTGTCGCGGCCGCTGCCGGTCGGCAAGGTGGGCTTCAGTGCCCAGCTCGCGGGCTGGTCGGCGCATGAGGGAGCCCTGTACGGGGTAGGCGCCATCCTGATGGCGCTGCTGGTCGGCTGGCTGGGCGGCGCCGTCATGCGGCGTCTCTAGAAGATCGAAGGGAGAGGGCCATGAACGAGCAGCTCAAGACCGGCGAACGCGTCTTCCTGGTCGTCGTCGACGAGAGTCCGGAGATGCGGAATGCCCTGCGGTATGCCTGCCGCCGCGCCAAGCGCACCGGGGGCCGGGTGGCGATGCTGTACGTCATGGATCCGCCCGAGGGGCAGCAATGGGGATCGGTGATCGAGCTGATGCGCGAGGAAGCGCGCCAGCAGGCGGAGACCGTCGTGGCCCGACACGCCGATGTGGCGGTCTCGATGACCGGCCAGCCCCCCTCGATCTACATCCGCGAAGGCAAGAGCCGTGACGAACTCGCGAAGCTCCTCAGCGAGGATCGTTCGATCTCGGTCCTGGTGCTTGGCAGTGCCTCGGGCAGCGAGGGGCCGGGGCCGTTGGTGACCGCCTTCACAGGCAAGTCCGGAGGGCAGCTTCGGATCCCTTTGACCATCGTCCCGGGCGCCCTCACCGAGGCGGAGATCGACGCAATATCATGAGCCGTGCGCATGGTTTGTCGTTTGTAGTGCGGCGATCCGCGCATAAATCTTCTTTGTGTACAATTGAAGCATAAAGGTTGCATTGGGAATTTCGCATTCTATCATCATGATAAATATAGATAATATTTGATTATTCCATAATATTTATACAGTGCGGCTCAAGAATCGTCTTGATCGACTTGCCCCCGGTTCCTACGTCCAAAGTCATCGAGTGGGGATGGAGACGTCCTGATCCCCAGCCTGAGCGATGCCGAAGGGTTCGCCCCCGAAGCATTCGAACCGGAGGTAGGTTTGTTTATCCAGACCGAGCAGACGCCCAATCCGTCGACTCTCAAGTTTCTTCCTGGCCGAGTGGTCATGGAGAAGGGAACAGCGGATTTCGCCAACGTCGAGGCCGCCACGCCGTCACCGCTTGCCAAGAGGCTGTTCGCGGTTGAAGGCGTCGAGCGCGTGTTCTTCGGCTCCGACTTCGTGACCGTCACCAAGACGGCCGACCGGGACTGGCAGATCATGAAACCGTCGATCCTCGGCGGCATCATGGAACATTACACGTCCGGCGATCCCGTGATTGCCGACCAGGACGCGGCGGCTTCCGTCGCGGCGGACGACGACGAGGTCGTTGCCCAGATCAAGGAACTCCTCGACACCCGCGTCCGGCCCGCCGTGGCCCAGGACGGCGGCGATATCGTCTTTCACGACTTCCGCGATGGCATCGTCTACCTGCACATGCAGGGTTCGTGCTCGGGCTGCCCGAGTTCGACGGCCACGCTGAAGATGGGAATCGAGAATCTTCTGAAGCACTACGTGCCGGAAGTCGTTGAAGTCCAAGCGGCCCAGTAGGCCGCTTCAGCTCAAGCGTTCGCGTTGAGATGGCGTTCGCGGGCCCCGCAGGGCCCGCGCGGCAGGCCGTTCGTGCGCGCAAAACAATGAAGAGTGTGGCATGCAGTTGACGTTACGGCCCGCGATCGAGCGTGGGCGCAATTATGCTTTTCCCGCCGCCTGGGCGGCCGTGCTGGCAACGGGTGTAGTCCTCTACAAGCCTCTGCCGTCGGTGGACGCGGCGCCTTATCTTTCCTTCGGTGTCGGGAGCGCCGAGGCTCGTGAAGTCGATCAGGCCAGTCTCTTCGTCCTAGAAGCCGAACCCGCCGCGCTCACCTTCGTGCGCCACGAGTGGAGCGAGCCCGACGATGTGGCGCATCGGTCGACGCGCGATTCGTCCGGCGGTCACGGTCGCTTCGCGGCGCCGGGCAACGCCGTTCGCCGCCAGGTACAGGTGCGCGCGATCAGTCCACGCACGGCCGACGAGCTCGCCGGCTTCTTCCGCGACGTTTCCTATACGCTGACCGACATCCGCCAGGGCGAGGCCGTGCCCCCGTACAAGGTCGACCGTGTGCCGGCCGATCTCGGCAGCAAGGACGGCAACGAGCGAAAGATGCTGTTCATCACGGCGCTGCTGCCTGTGATCCTCGAGGTCAACCAGCGCGTCCTCGGCGATCGCGAACAGCTTCTCTACCTGCGTGACAAGCTCTATTCGACGCCGCAGATGCTGACGGCGATCGAGCGCATCTGGCTCGACGATCTCGCCGACCGCTACGACACGACACCCGACAAGATCGACGAGCTCATCCGGAGGGTCGACATCGTCCCGCCCTCGATGGCGATCGCCCAGGGCGGCGTCGAGTCGGGTTGGGGCACATCGTTCGCGGCGCGCACGGGCAACGCCCTGTACGGCCAGATCCAGGCCGTCGGCCGTCACAACGTCTCGGCGCCGTGGAAGCCGGGTGCCGGCATGCCGCAGCCCTTCACCGACGTGGGCGAGGCGACCGACGCCTATGTCGCCAACCTGAACACCCATCCCGCCTATGCCGGCTTCCGCAACGAGCGGGCGGCGATGCGCGAGCGCGGCGAGGATCCCGACGGCTTCCGCCTGATCGGCTCGCTGTTGCGCTATTCCGAGCGCGGCCAGGGTTACGTGCAGTTCGTCCGCCAGATCATGCGCGAGAACGATCTGCGCGATTTCGACAAGGCCAAGCTCTCCGGATTCTGAGGGAGCCTGACGCTACATCATCGGTCACATCATGGGACGGGGCAGGTCGGCATCGGCGACCAGCGGGTAGCGCCGCGCGTCGAACAGCTGATAGTGCCACCATTCATTGCGGTAGAAGTCCCAGCCCGCCGACGTCATCAGGCCCATGAGCAGCAGGCGATTGCGTTGCGCCCCGACGGAAATGTCGGTGCGTCCATGATGGGACAGCGGCGTGAAGGCATCGAACGCGGTGCCCATGTCGAGTTCGTTACCGTCGGCGTCGAGCAGACTGAGGTCGACGGCCACGCCGCGCGAGTGGGGCGAGCCGCGACGGGGATCGGCGATGAACTCGGGGTCGGGATTGACGTTCCAAAGCGCCCACTGCGCTTCGACGGGCCGCAGCGCGTCGAAGATGCGCAGACGGTATCCAAGCGGCCGGGCCAGCGCGATCGCCGCGGCAAGTTTGTCGGCCGCTTCGCGATGCAGCCAGCATTCGGCGTTCCGATACACCGGCCGCCCCGTTAGATTTGCCTCGGTCGCATAAGCCAGCGTCACGTCGACGTCGAAATCGGGCGGAGCGATAGGAACAATGTCGAGCTTCATGACACCACAATGCCCAGCCGTTCCCGCCGGCGCCAGTGTCCGCCGCGGTGACGCCACGTGAGCACTGTCCTGGCTTTCGATTGCGCCGTGAGCGGACAGGGTGTTGCCGTCGTTCGCGACGGCGTTTGCCTGGTGAGTCTGTTCGAGGAGGGACGCGACCAGGCGGCGCGGCTCCTCCCGGCGATCGCTGCTGCGCTGGAGCAGGCCGGCGTGGCGCGAACCGGGCTCGACCTGATTGCCGTCACGACCGGTCCTGGCAGTTTCACCGGCGTGCGCGTGGGGTTGTCTGCCGCGCGCGGCCTCGCGGTCGGACTTGGCCTTCCCCTGGCTGGTCTTCCCACGACGACGGTGTTGCGCGCCCAGGCGCCGGCGACGGAACGGCTGGTGGTCGCGGCCGTCGACACGAAGCTCGGCGACTGGTTCGCCGCCATCGGCGACGATCCTGCACCCTTCGCAGCGACGGCCGCAGACCTCGCGGCGCGCCTCGCCGGACATGAATGCCTGATCGTCGGAAAGGACGTGGCGCCGCTCGGCGCGTCGTTGCGGGCCGCCGGCGTCGATGCCGTCGCGCAAGACGGGCAGCCCCATCCCGCCGTGCTCGGCCGCCTTGCCCTCATGGACGGCGTTGAGGCCTGGCGAGGGCGAAATCGCGCCGATGGCCTGCCGCGACCACTTTACCTGCGCGGGGTCAACATCACCCTGCCGGACGGCGCCCGCCGCACGGTCGAGTGACCGGGCGAGCCGATGAACGCCGGTTTCGTCCTCAATCCCTTGCGCGCGGTCGACCTCGACCGGGCGTCGCGTCTCCACCGCGAGGCGTTCCTGGCCATGGGCGAGCCCGGCTGGACGCGGCAGGACATTGCGGGCCTGCTGGCGTCGCCGGGTGTCGCGGCCTTCCTGCTGACGGAGAGCAACGTCGACGTCGGCATGGCCATCTGTCGGACGGCTGCCGACGAGGCCGAGCTTCTCGCGATCGCCGTCGATCCCGCCCATCGCCGCCGTGGGGCTGCCCGGCTGCTCCTCGGCGCCGTGATCGACCGGGTGCGGGGCGATGGTGCGCGGACACTTTTCCTTGAGGTCGGCGCGGATAATCCCGGCGCCCTGAAGCTCTACAACTCGTTGGGCTTCGAGACCGTCGGACGGCGGACTGCCTACTATATGCGCGGGGACGGGCCGGCGGCCGACGCCTTCGTCATGCGTCTCGATTTTACCTGATCAGAGGCGGCGAATGGTGACGATGTGGATATCCCCATCCACCTCGATGCCGAGGATGGCATGGCCCTCGTCCCTTGCGGCACGCGGGACGTTGCGCAGCGGCTCCTCGCCGCGCAGGCGCACGGCAAGAATTTCCCCGGGCTGCATGCGCTCGAGCCGGAGCTTCGTCCGTACGAAGGTCATGGGGCAGACCTCGCCGGTAATGTCGATGTCATGGTCGGCCTGTATGGACATGTCCAACTATACCCGGAACGCCTGCCAGTGTAGTGTAGGTGGGCATGCCAGACCGAAAGTCCAAACTCGAAGTCCTATGCGCAGAGCGCGGCCTCAAGATGACCGACCAGCGACGCGTGATCGCGCGTGTCCTGTCGGATGCGTCGGATCATCCCGACGTCGAGGCCGTGCATCGGCGCGCGACGGCGATCGATGCCAACATCTCCATCGCCACGGTGTACCGCACGGTGCGGCTGTTCGAGGAGGCGGGCATTCTCGCCAAGCACGATTTCGGCGACGGCCGGGCGCGCTACGAGGAGACGCCCGAGGAGCACCACGATCATCTGATCGACATCCAGAGTGGCAAGGTCGTGGAGTTCCACAACGACGAGATCGAGGAGCTCCAACGGAGGATCGCCGAGAAGGCCGGGTATCGGCTCGTCGGTCACCGCCTGGAACTCTATGGTGTTCCCCTGGATGGGAAATCCGAGCGCCAAAAATAAGTGGACGCGCCCCTCGCCAGCCCGATAATGGGGCCATGATCGGGGCGGCCCCCTTGCGGATTAATCATGCGCATCGACCGCGTTGATAGCGAAGCCGAGCTTCTTGGACCGCCCGTCTCCAATGCGGAGATCGTGAAGGTCGTTGCTGGCGATTTCGAAGTGCGCCTCGCGGAGACGGCGGCCGAGATCGAAGCTGCGCAGGCCCTGCGTTTCCGCGTTTTCTATGAAGAAATGGCGGCGCAGGCCTCGCCCGAAATGAAGGCGATCGGCCGCGACTTCGATCCATTCGACGAGGTCTGCGATCACCTGCTGGTGCTCGACCGCCGCCGCGGCGAAGGACCTGAAGGAATCGTCGGCACCTATCGCCTGATCCGCCGGCCCGCGGCGGCGAAGATGGGCCGGTTCTATTCGTCGGCCGAATACGACATCCAGAAGATGATCGACTATCCGGGCGAAGTGCTGGAGCTTGGCCGCTCCTGCATCGCGCGCGACGCACGCAATACCGCGACCATGCAGATGCTGTGGCGGGGCATCGCGCTCTACGCTTACCATTACAACATCCAGGTGATGTTCGGCTGCGCCAGCATTCCGGGCATAGATCCGACGCAGCACGCCCAGGCGCTGTCCTATCTCTATCACCACCATCTCGCGCCGCCCGAGATCCGCGTGCGCGCGCTGCCGAGCCGCTACGTGAAGATGGATATGCTCGAGCCCGGCAGCTACGACCCGCGCAAGGCGATGGCGCGCGTCCCGCCGCTGATCAAGGGCTACCTGCGACTGGGCGGCTTCGTCGGCGACGGCGCCGTCATCGATCACGAGTTCAACAGCACGGACGTCTTCATCATCGTGAAGACCGAGCTGGTGACGGAGAAGTACATCCGCCACTACGAACGCGGAATGCGTGAGTAGCGCGACGGACGTTCCTTTCGCTGTGACGTGGATCGGCTCTCCCCTGCGCGGCGCATTTCGGCTCCTGAGCTATCTGCTGCTCACGCTGGTGATGCTGCCGTTCCATCTGCTGGCGCTGGCGTTCCGCGTGACGCCCGTCATACGCTGGCTGCCGGTGATGTATCACCGCACGGTCTGCGTGATCCTCGGCATCAAGGTGAAGGTGAACGGCGAGCGCTCGACGGTGACGCCGACGCTCTTCGTCTGCAACCACGTCTCCTATCTCGACATCGAGGTGCTGGGCGGGCTCATCCCCGGCTGCTTCGTCGCGAAGGCCGAAGTGGCGACGTGGCCGTTCTTCAGCACCCTGGCCAAGGCCCAGCGCACTATCTTCGTCGAACGACGGTCCAACAAGACCAGCAGCAGTCGCGACGCGATGATGCAGCGGCTGAACACCGGCGACAATCTGATGCTGTTTCCCGAGGGAACCAGCAGCGACGGCACGCGCGTGCTGCCCTTCCGCAGTGCCCTGTTTGCCGTGGCGCAACTCCGGCGTGACGACCGGCCGATCGTCGTGCAGCCGGTGGCGATCTCCTACACCCGTCTCGATGGAATCCCGTTGGGCCGCTACTGGCGGCCGCTCTTTGCCTGGTTCGGCGATCTCGACCTGGTGCCGCATCTTTGGCAGATGGTCTGCCTCGGCGAGACGCAGGCGGTGGTGACGTTCTTCCCACCGATCGACATCGACCTCCTGGGCGACCGCAAGAAGCTGGCGGAGTATTGCCATCGCCAGGTGTCTTCTGGCGTGCAGGCGGCGAATTCAGGCCGGCCCGAACTGCTGCCGTCCCTGGCCGAGCCGGTGGCCCTCGACCCTGCCGGTCGGCGATGATAGAACCCCGCCGTTCCAGCACCGGAGACCGATGAAGGACGTCCGCACCGACGGGCAGCCCAAGCGCGTGTTCATCCGCACCTATGGCTGCCAGATGAATGTCTACGATTCCGACCGCATGGCCGACGTCCTGCGGCCGCTGGGCTATGCTCTGGCAGATGCGCCCGAGCAGGCCGATCTGGTCGTGCTGAACACCTGCCACATCCGCGAGCATGCCTCGGAAAAGGTCTATTCCGAGCTTGGCCGCCTGCGCGCCGCGAAGACCGAGCGCCGGGCGGAGGGGCGCGACCTGACCATCGCCGTCGCCGGCTGTGTGGCCCAGGCCGAGGGCGAGGAGATCATCCGTCGCCAGCCCGCCGTCGACATCGTCGTGGGCTCTCAGGCCTATCACCGGCTGCCCGAACTGCTGGCGCAGGTGGCGCGCAAGGCGGCTAGCGGCGATGCCGGCCGGCGGCAGCCGGGCGCCGGCGTTCTCGACACGGAGTTTCCGCCCGAGAGCAAGTTCGATCACCTGCCGTCGCCGCAGGGGATCCGCGCGGGTTCGGCGTTCGTTTCCATCCAGGAAGGCTGCGACAAGTTCTGCACCTTCTGCGTCGTGCCCTATACGCGCGGCATGGAATATTCGCGGCCCGCTGCCGCGGTGCTCGCCGAAGCGCGGCAGCTCATCGAAGCGGGCGCGCTGGAGCTCACGCTGCTCGGCCAGAACGTCAACGCCTATCACGGCGAGGGCCCGGACGGCTCGGCCTGGTCGCTCGCGCGTCTGCTGCGGGCGATCGGCGAGATCCCAGGCCTGGCGCGCCTGCGCTACACCACCTCCCATCCGCGCGACATGGACGACGAGCTGATTGCGGCGCATGGCGACGTCCCGCAACTCATGCCTTACCTGCACTTGCCGGTGCAGTCGGGATCGGACCGCATCCTCGAGGCGATGAACCGCCGCCACGATCGCGATCTCTATCTCCGCATCGTCGACCGTCTGCGCCACGCCCGTGCCGACCTCGCGTTGTCGTCCGACTTCATCGTCGGCTTTCCGGGTGAAAGCGATGCCGATTTCGACGACACGATGCGCCTGATCGAACAGGTGGGTTTCGCCTCGGCCTACGCCTTCCGGTACAGCCGGCGGCCGGGCACGCCCGGCGCGGCACTGGCCGACCAGGTGCCGGAGAACGTGAAGGTGGCGCGTCTCGCGGCGCTGCAGGCGCTGGTCGGTCATCAGGCGCGCCGGTTCAACGAGTCGAAGGCCGGCACCACCGTGCCGGTATTGTTCGCTGAGCCCGGCCGCAAGCCTGGCCAGATCATGGGCAAGACGCCGTGGCTGCAGTCGGTTTACGCTCAGGGCAATCCGCGCCTGTTTGGTCATGTCGTCGACGTTCGCCTGATCGAGGGCTATGCCAACAGTCTCCTGGGCGAAATCGTCGTTGGTCCCTGCGAGGCGGCCGCGTGAGCGACCCGGTCGCCGGCATGCGCGCTGCCGACGTTCGGCGCATGACATTCGACGACAATGCGCTGCTGGCCGTGCTCTACGGCAATCACGACCGCAACCTGGTGCGCATCGAACAGCTTGCGAACGTGCAGCTGGCCGCGCGCGGCAACCAGCTCGCCATCTCCGGCACGCCCGACGATGCCGTGATCGCGCAGAAGGCGATCTCCGGCCTCTACGAGCGGCTGAAGCGTGGCCTCTCCATCGAAGGCGCCGACATCGACGCGGCCGTCCGCTTTGCCAGGAGCGGCGCGGAAGGCGGCGACGCCGAAAGCATCCGCACGCGCAAGCGCACTATCCAGGCGCGCACGCCCGGCCAGCGCGGCTATCTGGCGGCGCTCCGCGAGCGCGACATGGTGTTCGCGCTCGGGCCCGCCGGCAGCGGCAAGACCTATCTCGCGGTCGCCATGGGCGTCTCGCTGCTCCTCGCGGGCAAGGTCGAGCGTATCGTGCTGTCGCGTCCGGCGGTCGAGGCCGGCGAGCGGCTGGGCTTCCTGCCCGGCGACATGAAGGAGAAGATCGATCCCTACCTGCGGCCGCTCTACGACGCGCTGCACGACATGATTCCGGCCGAGCAGATCGCGCATCGCATGGAGTCCGGCGAGATCGAGATCGCACCGCTCGCCTTCATGCGTGGCCGCACGCTGGCGCATTGCTACGTCATCCTCGACGAGGCGCAGAACACGACGCCCATGCAGATGCGCATGTTCCTGACCCGTCTCGGCGAAGGCTCGCGTATGGTCATCACCGGCGACCCGAGCCAGACCGACCTGCCGAACAATCAGAAGTCCGGCCTGAACGACGCCGTGGAGACGCTGTCGAACGTCGAGGGCGTACGCTTTGTACGGCTCACCTCCCAGGACGTGGTGCGGCACGATCTCGTGACCCGCATCGTCGATGCCTATGACGCCCGCGACAAGAAGGCCAAGGGCTAAGCCGTCGCTTCGTTGCACGGTCATCGTGCTGGACGAAGGCTGGATCAAGGCCTTGCCCGATGCCGAACGACTGGCGAAGCGTGCAGCACGGGCGGCGTTTGCCGGCGCGCGTCGCGGCGGTCGCCGCTCGCTCAACGTCGCGCTGGAGAGCGACAAGGGCGTGCGTGTGCTCAATGCACGCGACCGTAAGAAGGACAAGCCCACCAACGTCCTGTCCTATCCTTCCGGCGAGCGCGATTTCCTGGGCGACATGGTGCTGGCGCGCCAGACCGTGGGACGCGAGGCGCGCGAGCAGCGAAAGTCGATGGCGGACCATTTCACGCATCTCGTCGTGCACGGCACGTTGCATCTGCTGGGCTACGACCACGAGACGGGCGAGGCCGATGCCGAGCGCATGGAAGCACTCGAGCGCCGCGTGCTGGCCAAGCTCGGGATCGCCGATCCCTATGCTTAGCGTTAGAGCATCTCAAGCGGCTGCTTCGTCTTCGGTGGCGGGAAGGTGCGGTCGAGCTCGGCCAGGATCTTCGGAGGCAGCTCGACCTGGAGCGCCGCGAAGTTTTCCTTCACGCGCTCGCGGTTCGATGATTTCGGAATCGTGACGACGCCCGGCTGGGCGAACAGCCAGGCAAGCGCCAGTTGCGCCGGCGTGCAGCCGACTTCGTCTGCCAGCTTCTTGAGCGGCGCCTTGCGCAGCAGCGCCCCCTGGTCGAGCGGCGAATAGGCCATCAGCGGGATGGAGTGCTTGCGCATCCACGGCAGCAGGTCGAATTCGGGACCGCGGCGCGACAGGCAGTAGAGGACCTGGTTGGTGCCGGTGAGGCCCTTGTCGAGCTTGGCGGCATCCCGCATGTCGTCGAGATCGAAATTGCTCACGCCGAAATCGCCGATCTTTCCGGCGCTCTTCAGTTTGTGGAACGCCTCGAACGTCTCTTCCAGGCGGGCGCCGCCGCGCCAGTGCAGCAGATAGAGGTCGATGCGCTCGAGACGCATGCGCTTCAGGCTGCGCTCGCAGGCCGCGATGGTGCCCGCCCGGGAGGCATTGTGCGGGTAGACCTTGCTCACGATGAAGGGCCGGGTGCCGCGACCCGCCAGCGCATCGCCCACGATCTCCTCGGCACCGCCTTCACCGTACATTTCGGCTGTGTCGATCATGGGATAGCCGAGGTCGAGGCCGTATTTCAGGGCATCGAGCTCCTCGGGCCGGCGGCGCGCATTCTCGCCCATACGCCAGGTGCCGAGGCCGAGAGCCGGCATTTCCGCTCCGGAAGGCAGCTTGCAGGAACGCATCAGGAACTTCCATGGATTGCAACGCGGGGCCGATAGCCTATCTTACCAGCCATGCCTGACTCCACAGCGCACAGTACCAGGCCGGGCGTCAGCCCGGCTTCGTCGACTGAGCCTCTGACGATCCCGGCCCTGTCGCCGGCCACGCCTGACGTCCCTTCGAGCGGCGGGCTGCTGCGCGCCATCCTGCGGCGGTTGCGCCGACGGGAGAAGAACGAAGCGGTTCGCGAAGCCATCGAGGAGCTGATCGAGGAGACGCCCGAGAGCGACACGCCGATCAGCGAGGACCAGCGGGTCCTTCTCGCCAACATCCTGAAGCTGCGCGACAAGACCGTCGCGGACGTCATGGTGCCCCGGGTCGACATCGTGGGCATCGCCGCCGACACGCCGCTCGACGAGGTCGTCCGACTGATCCAGGCCGAGGCCCATTCGCGCTATCCGATCTATCGCGAGTCGCTCGACGACGTGATCGGGATGATCCACATCAAGGACGTGCTGGCCTACTGGGGCACGTCGAAGAAGTTCAATCTTCGCGACATTCTGCGGCGCGTCGTGTTCGTGGCGCCGACGTTGCCGGTGCTCGACATGCTGCTCGACATGCGCCGCTCGCGCACGCACATGGCGCTGGTGGTCGACGAGTTCGGCGGCACCGACGGACTCCTCACCATCGAGGATCTCGTCGAGGAGATCGTGGGCGAGATCGAGGACGAGCACGACGTCGCCCAGACGCCGACGGTGGCACGTCGCGTCGACGGCACGATCGACGTCAACGGCCGAACGCCGATCGAGCTGCTCGAGGAGGAGATCGGCAAGGTCCTGTCGGAAGACGAGCGACGCGAAATCGACACGGTGGGCGGACTGATCTTCTCGCTGCTCGGCCGCATTCCCGAACGCGGCGAGGTGGTTCGTCATCCGTCGGGCGTGGAGTTCGAAATTCTCGATGTCGATCCAAGGCGCATCCGCCGCCTGCGTGTTCGGCCGCCGACAACGGCGCCGGCCGCCTGACCATCGAATGACGCGATGACCCTCAAAGGCTGGCGGGCCGCGGGCGCCGCCTTCGTGGCCGGTGCGCTCGCTGCGCTGGCGATGCCGCCCCTTCAGTGGCTGCCGCTTGCCGTCCTGGGCATCGTGGCCTTCGTCTGGCTGTGGGACACCGCGCCGGGGCCCAGGAGCGCCCTGTTGCGCGGATGGGCCTGGGGCACCGGCCATTTCGCCGTCGGCTCCTACTGGATCGTGGAAGCTTTCTTCGTGCCGCCGGCGGACTATGCACCGCTCGGTCCGCCCATCGTCGTCGGACTCGCCGCCCTCCTGGGATTCTTTCCGGCGATGGCCGCGGGCGCCGCGAAATGGGCGGCCTCGCGCTGGCCCTCGACGGGTGGCCGCTATTGCCGCCTGCTGCTGCTGGCCATCGCATGGACGATCGCGGAATGGCTGCGCGGGCACGTCTTCACGGGCTACCCGTGGAATCCGCTGGCGCATGTCTGGGCCTTCGCGACGCCGCTGCTTCAGGGCGCGGCGCTGTTCGGCATCTACGGTCTTGGCCTGCTGACCTTTATGATCCTGGCGGCCCCGGCCGCGGGTTGGCGCGCGTCGGTCCTGGCGCTCGTCGTTGCGGGCGCAGCGGGCTTTGCGGGGCAGGCCGCAATGGCGCCGGTCGATACGGCGGGAGAGGGGCCGTTGGTGCGCATCGTCCAGCCCAACACGCCGCAGGCGGAGAAATGGCGCCCGGAGAATCGCGCCGCGCAGGTCGCCAGGCTCGTGGAGATGAGCCGCCGCGACGGCTTCGACCGCCTGGCGGCCGTGATCTGGCCCGAAACGGCGCCGCCGTTCATCGTCGAGCCGGGGTCGCCGGCGCTCGACGTGATGGCGAAGGCCGTACCACCTGGCGGTTACCTTCTCACCGGCGCGGCGCGCGGTACGCGCAATCGCGAAGACGGGGTCTGGAACTCTCTGCTGGTGATCGACGGAGAGGGCGGGATCGTCGCCACCTACGACAAGGTCCATCTCGTCCCCTTGGGTGAATACATCCCTTTCCACAAGCAGCTCGCGCCGGTCTCAGGCTTCATCGGACGCGGCTCGTTCGAAGTGGGTGAGTCGCGCGTCACGCTCGATCTGCCGCGCCTGCCCTCCTTCTCTCCGATCATCTGTTACGAGGTGATCTTTCCGGCAGCCGTGACCGGCCCTGGGGCGCGGCCGCGCTGGCTTCTCAACGTGACCAACGATGCCTGGTTCGGCCTCTCGAGTGGCCCCTACCAGCATTTGGCCAGCGCGCGCTTGCGGGCCGTGGAGGAAGGCCTGCCGATGCTCCGTGCCGCCAACACGGGAGTCTCGGCCGTGATCGATGCCTACGGTCGCGTGCTGGCCGCTCTCGACATGCAACAGGACGGCGTCATCGATCATCGAATTCCCGCGGCGCGGCCGCCGACGCCGTATGGCCGCTGGGGCGATGGCACCCTGGTCCTCCTTCTGACGGCCGCGCTGGGACTGCTGCTTGCGTCGTCTCGCTTGCACCCAGTGAAAAAATAGGAGTTTCAACGCGTTAGCCGTCAAAGTCCGGCTTGCATTCCGGTGGGGACACGCCTAGTAATATGCAGCTTGCGCGTGTAGATATGCATTTTTGCACATCTTGGCTTGGCGGCATCCGGTGCGCACCACTCGGCCATCAATTCGGCCGGATCGGCGGCTACCGGATTTGGGACTTGGAAAGGAGAAGGGGAATCCATGGCGAGATCGCATCCCGTTGACGTTCACGTCGGAGCGCGCATGCGCCAGCGGCGTACTCTCCTCGGCATGAGCCAGGAGAAGCTTGGGACGGCGGTCGGCCTTACCTTCCAGCAAATCCAGAAGTACGAGCGGGGCTCCAACCGGATCGGTTCCAGCCGCCTGTTCGAATTCGCCAAGGTCCTCGACGTTCCCGTGTCCTACTTTTTCGACGAGATGCCCTCGAATGCCCTGTCGGGCCGGCCGATGTCCGGACGTGGCAAGAAGGGTGGATTTGGAGAAGCCGGCACGCCGTTCGAACAGGAGAAGGATCCGCTGATCAAGAGGGAAACCCTCGAGCTGGTCAGAGCCTACTACAAGATCAGCGAGAGCAAGGTGCGCAAGCGCATTTTCGAGATGGTGAAGGCCGTGGGTGCGGCCAGCCACGCCGAGACGGTCGGGACCCGCAAAGGGGCCAGGGCCCGGGACTAGGAACGCTGGATTCGCCCAGCGATCCTCTTGATTTTTGCCGGTTTTTGGCGTTTCTAGCGAACTGCGGCTCCGATGGTCGGGGCCGCCGCGGACGGATTTGGACGACTTGCCACCGCGCAAACAAAGGCTAAGCCGGCCGTTGGCGGCATCACCGCCCTGCCCGGAGTCCAGTGCACTTTGGGAGGGATCGTTGGCGCTCAAGGATTACATTTTTACCAGTGAGTCGGTTTCGGAAGGCCATCCGGACAAGGTCGCCGATCAGATCTCCGACGCGATCCTCGATGCTTTCATCGCCAACGACGTCAAGCTCGGCCATGCCGACGACAGCCACGCCAACACCCGCCTCGGCTGCGAGACGCTGGTCACCACCAACAAGATCGTGATTGCCGGTGAAGGCCGCGCATCCGAGCCGTTCATGAAGAAGTACGGCAAGAACACCGTCGTCAATCGCGAGGCGATCGGCGAGATCGCGCGCAATGTGGTGCGCGACATCGGCTACGATCAGGACGGGTTCTCCTTCCACGGCGCCGACGTCGAGGTCCTGCTGCATGGCCAGTCGCCCGACATTGCGATGGGGGTCGACGCCAAGAAGAAGGGCGGCAATCTCGGCGAGCAGGAAGGCGCGGGCGACCAGGGCCTGATGTTCGGCTTCGCCTGCCGCGACAGCGAGGAATACGAGAAGGGCTCGTTCATGCCCGCTCCGATCTTCTTCTCGCACAAGATCCTCGAAGTGCTGAGCAAGGCCCGCCGCTCGGGCGAGCTCGGCGACCTGCAGCCCGACGCCAAGAGCCAGGTCACGGTGCGTTACGTCGACGGCAAGGCCGTCGGCGCCACCAAGGTCGTGGTCTCCACGCAGCATCGCGAGGCCACTGCCAAGGGCAAGAAGTACAATTCGGGCATGATCCGCGAGATGATCGCCGGTCACGTCGAGAAGTCGCTGCCCAAGGGCTGGATGCCCAAGAAGGCGTCCGACTTCTTCGTCAACCCGACCGGCAACTTCGTCGTCGGCGGTCCCGACGGCGACTGCGGTCTCACCGGCCGCAAGATCATCGTCGACACCTACGGCGGCTACGCGCCGCACGGCGGCGGCGCCTTCTCCGGCAAGGACCCGACCAAGGTCGACCGTTCGGCCGCCTATGCCGCGCGCTACCTGGCCAAGAACGTGGTGGCCGCCGGTCTCGCCGACCGCTGCCTGATCCAGGTCGCCTACGCAATCGGCGTCGCCGATCCGATGTCGCTCTATGTGAACACCGAAGGCACCGGCAAGGTCGATGAGCGCAAGCTCGAGAAGGTCCTGTCGGAATTGTTTCCGCTGCGCCCGACCAACATCCGCCGCTCGCTGCAGCTCACCAAGCCGATCTACCAGCGCACGGCGGCCTACGGCCATTTCGGCCGCAAGCCCGAGAAGGATGGCGGCTTCTCCTGGGAGCGCACCGACCTCGTGACGGAGCTGAAGCGCGCTTTCGGCGCCCGTTAGACCCTTCGACAATCCCAAGAAACAGGGCGTGCGACGCGAGTCGCGCGCCCTTTGCTTTAGGAAATACTCCTAGATCGTTGAATCAAGGGGTATTTCTGGTACCCTCAGAACATGGCTCCCCTCGAGAACGGAAGCTTCCAGCCGTCCGTATGGGACGAAGCGGGCCGCTACCGCGTCGATTCCCTGATGAGGGCCCTGCTCTACATCGCCCAGCAGGTGGGCAGGCCCGTCAGCGAAGCCGATATCCGGCGCCTCACCGCGGTTCCTGCGGCGGGCCTCGACGAAGCCGCCTTCCTGACCGCGGCCGTGCGGCTCGGCCTCGAAAGCGAGGCGGTCGATCTCGCGTCCCGTTCGCTCGGCGAGCTGCCGCTTCCGTTCGCTCTCCTTGCGGCCGACGGGCGCGTGCATGTCGTCGTCTCGGGCCGCGCAAACGACTGGACGATGCTCGATGTCGTCGAGGGCCGAGTCTGGCAGGCGACGGCGAAGGAAGTCGGCGCGCTCGGCGAGCGCGCGCTGTTGCTGCGTCCGCCGCTCGGACCGGTTCCGTCCGCGCAATGGTATGCGCCGTTGTGGGCGCGCGTGCGCCCGGTCCTGTTCAAGCTCGCCGCCGCTTCGTTCGCCATCAACCTGCTCGGGCTTCTCACGCCGCTCTTCATGATGCTGGTCGTCAATACCGTGATCGGACGCCATCCGCCCGACGGCCTCTCGTCGGTGATGATGGCGCTGTGTGGGGGCATGCTCGCAGCCTATGCCGCCGATTTCGGCCTGCGCGTCGCGCGCGGCTGGCTGTCGGCCAGGACCGGCGCGCGCCTCGACGTACTGATGAGCGCCGAGGTGCTGCATCACCTGATGGCCTTGCCCTACCGGCATTTCGAGCGCACGCCGTCGGGCGTCATCGCCGAACGGCTGCGCCAGCTGGACGTGCTGCGCAGCTTCTTCACCGGCCAGATGCCGGTGCTGGCCATCGACCTGCTGTTCGTCGTGCTCTTCCTGATCGCCACCTTCGCGATCAGCACGACCCTCGGCGCAGTCACGGCTCTCGCCATCCCGGTGCTGATCGGCGTGTCGCTTGCCGGCCATCGCGCGCAGCGGCGGCTGGCCGACGAGAATTTCCAGGCCCAGGCCGCCAAGAGCTCGACTCTCACCGAGGCCGTGGCCAATGCCGCCACGATCAAGGCGCTCGGGCTCGAGGCCGAGGTCGAGAAGCGCTGGCAGGCGCGGGTCGAACAGTCGGCCCGCACCAGCCAGCGTGCCAACAATCTCGTCAACATCGCCGCGAGCGGCTCGGGCACGCTGCAACTCGTGGCGTCGCTCGTCATCGTGATGATCGGTGTGGCCGAGATCGCCGATCATCGCCTGACGATCGGCGCCCTCATCGCCGCCAACATGCTGGCGGCGCGGGCGCTGCAGCCGATGCGCCAGCTCGCGGGCGCCTGGCATCAGCTCCAGGCCGTGAGTGCCGCCTTCAAGCGCATCGACGAGCTGATGCGGGAAGCGCCCGAAGCGTCGCCGGGCGAATTCGCGCCGGTGCCGGCGTTGTCCGGCGAGATCGCGCTCGAGCGCGTCACCTTCCGTGTTCACGATCGCGGTCCGCCGGTCCTGCGCGAGGCGGATCTCACGATCGGCCCAGGAGAGATCATCGGCGTCGTGGGACCTTCCGGATCGGGCAAGACCACCATCGCCAACCTGGTGCAGGGGCTCGTGAGCCCGAGCGACGGCCGTGTCCTGGTCGACGGTACCGACATCGCTCATATCTCGCCCGCCCAGCTCCGGGCGCAGATCGGTGCCGTGCCGCAGGACGTCCAGCTCTTCACCGGCTCGGTGCGCGAGAACATCGCGATGGGCGTGATCGACAAGGATCCGGGCCGGGTGGTCGCCGTCGCGAAGTTCGTCGGCGCGCACGATTTCATCCAGCGGCTGCCGCAGGGCTACAACACCGTGCTCGGCGAGCGCGGGCAGGGACTGTCGACGGGCCAGCGCCAGCTCCTCTGCATCGCCCGCGCGCTGATCCGCAATCCGCGCATCCTGATACTCGACGAGGCGACCAGCGCGCTGGATCCCGCCACCGAGGAGCAGCTCCTGCGCCAGCTCAAGGCCAATACGCGCGGGCGGACCGTCATCATGATCACCCATCGGCTGGCCCCGCTTGCCATTGCCGATCGCGTGGCGCTGGTGATGGACGGCAGGGTGGAGCGCATCGGGCCGCCGACCGAGGTGATGGCCTATGCCCGCATCCGCATGGCCGAGGCCAGTCGGGGAGCCGCACGCACGATGCCCGGCTGAGCCTCAGACGAAATCGATGAACTCGGGATCTTCGAGGCGCGCCAGGCGCTCCGAGGCGAGACGCGCGCAGTCGATGAGCAGCGCCTTGCGTCGCGCCGCTGCGACGGGCCGGCGCGGCGGATGGCGCAGGATTTCGGCCCCATAGGCGTCGGCGACGATCAAGCCGGCTTCCTCGGCAATCAGCGACTGCGGGAAATCGACCGGCACGGCGAAGTAAAGCAGGTCGCACCAGGCGAGATAGTCGGGCCATTTCTGGTCGACGCGCCAATCCTCGATGGACGATTTCACCTCGACGATCGTGAGTTCACCGCTGCCGGCGATCGCCATGATGTCGGCGCGCCGCCCGTCGGGCAGCGGCAGCTCCCGCAGGACGGAGCGGCCCGACTGGCGCATCAGACGGCAGGCGCCACGACAGACCGCGAGGGTGATGTCAGGGCGCGTCTGGCGCGCAGCGCTCTGCGGTGTATCCATCGGCGTTCACGTCAGCGTCGCACCGGCACGAGGCGCGGCGGGCCCTCGTCGCGCGGCAGCTCGTAGGTTGGCTTGAACGCCTGGGCCAGGGCCTCGCCGCGCTTGCGGTCGCGCTCGACCACCTTGTCGCCTGCCTTCTCGCGGACGGCGCGGGCTTCCGGATGCCCGCCGCGTTCGGCGAGGTATAGCCACTTGAAGGCTTCGACGGGATCGGTTGCTCCGGCGGTGCCGGTCAGCAGCATGACGCCGAGCGCCTGCTGCGCCTCGGTCAATCCCTGCTGGGCGGCGCGCGCGTACCAAAGTTGGGCCTGTGCCGGATCGCGTGGCACGCCCGAGCCCGCGAGATAGGCATTGGCCAGCTTGAACTGGCCCGACGGCACGCCGGCATTGGCCGCGGCCTGGTACCAGGCGAGAGCCGATTGCAGGATTTTCTCGTTGGCCGCCTTGTCGCGCGTCGCTGGCGTGCGGACCGCCATGTCGCCCAACGCCAGCGCCGCTTCGGGCACGCCGTTCTGCTGCGCCTGGACCAGCCAGCGCTGCGCGGCGGGAAGATCCTGCTTGACGCCCGATCCTTCGGCCAGCGCCATGCCGTAACGCAGGGCCGCGAGCATGTGGCCCTTCTCGGCGGCCCGGCGGTAGAGGTCGGCGGCCCGCGTCGGATCGGCCGATGCCGGCGGCGCGCTTTCCGACATGGCTCGCCCCAGCGCATAGGTCGCGTAGGCATCGCCGTCGGCAGCCGCCTGCTCCAGCCAGGCGCGAGCCTGGATCAGATCGCGCTGGACGCCTTGGCCGCGGAAATGGAGCGTGCCGAGGTTGAGTTGGGCTCGGCGGTGGCCCTGTGCCGCGGCCTTCTCAAAGAGTTCTACGGCACGGGCCGGATTGCGCGGGAGGCCGGCGTCGCCGTTGATGAAGACGAGAGCCAGACGATGCTGGCCTTCGGCCGACCCGGCGTCGGCGGCGCGCTGGATCAGCTTGAGGCCCTCGGCCTTGGCGCCGCGGTCGAGCAGGACGGCGCCCAGCCAGGCATCGGCATCGGCGCTGGGCGAGCCGAGGGCGCGCAACGCCCGCTCGGCAGTGGCCGCATCACCCTGTCGGTAGGCAACGACGGCGGGACGCAGCGGCGTCGCGACATCCGAGGCGTCGGACGGCTGCTGGGCCTGCGCGATGGCGCTGGCGGCGATCAGGGCCGCGGCGAGCGCCGATCGCGCCGCGGTCATTTCGTCTTGAACGTATAGGCGAGCGCGGCCGCCTTGGCCTTCTCGGCTTCGTCGGCCGGCAGTTCGCGGGCCGCCTGCTCGAGCGCCAGATTGGCGTTGGGGACGTTCCAGCGGTCGGCGATCGCGCACCATTTGTAGGCTTCGAAGAGGCTCTTCGGCACACCTTTGCCCTCGGCATAGGCGCCGGCCAGCGGCACCATCGCCGGCAGATAGCCACGCTCGGAGGCGTCGAGCAGAAGCGGCGTCGCCTTGTTGATGTCGAACAGCTTCGATTCGGCATTTCCGTAGACGTAGAGGCCGAGCAGGAACTGGGCGCGCGGATCGCGTTCCTTGGCGAGGAGCTGCAGCTCCTTCTCGGCCGTCACGGGATCGCCTGCCTGCAGGGCCTTGACCGCTTCCTCCATGCCGGCGGCGGCGGGCTGGGCGGCGAGCAACAGGACGGCGCCGACGAGAGGCAGGGCGGCGCGGACGAAACGAACGAGATGCACGGAAGAAGCCTCCGGGAAGTACGACGGGTATTGGCGGAACGGCACTTCGTCTAGCATGGAATTGAGGCCGAAACACGAAGCCCGGAAGGCCTCGCGAACGCGGGAGGAACTGATGCTCGAACAACTTGCGAGCCTTGTGAATGGCGACCCCGCCCTGGTGCGGCGCGGCCGGCATCTGACGGCCGCCTTCCTGGTGGAGGCGTCCGCGGTCATGGCTGGTCCATGTGCTGCGGGGCCGGATCGAAAATGTCGAGGAAGGGCCCTTCGTCATGCCGTCCTGGCGCTTCGCCCTGCGCGCCGACGAAGCGAGCTGGCGGCGATTCTGGCAGCCACGGCCGGCGCCGGGTGACCATGACTTGCTTGCCCTGGTCCGCCGCGGGCTCCTGAAATTCGAAGGCGACCTCCAGCCGCTCATGGCAAACCTGCTTTACATCAAGGGCGTGCTCGAGGCGCCACGGGCGATGGCCCAGCCGAAGGGAACGGCACGATGACGGCGGGGCTCGAGCCGATCGTCGGCCGCTACCTGTCGCTCGACTTCGACGGCAGGCGCTATCGCGTCTACTTCGAGGAGGCAGGCGAGGGGATTCCGCTGATCTGCCTGCACACGGCGGGCGCCGACGGCCGGCAGTATCGAGGCGTGCTGAACGATGCCGAGGTCACCAGGCGTTTTCGTGTCATCGCCTTCGACATGCCCTGGCATGGCAAATCCTCGCCACCACAAGGATTCGAGCGCGAGGAATACCGGCTGACACGGGATTTCTACACCGGGTTCGTCGTGGCTTTCGCCGACGCCATGTCATTGCAGCGTCCGGTGGTGATGGGCTGTTCGATCGGCGGTCGCGTCGTCCTCAATCTCGCCGCCATCCATCCCGACCGCTTCCGTGCGCTGATCGGCCTGCAGGCGTCGGCCCATGTTGCGCCTTACTACGACACCGAGTGGCTGCATCATGCCGATGTTCACGGCGGCGAGGTGTGCGCCGGCATCGTTTCGGGGCTCGTTGGGCCCGATGCGCCGGACATCCACCGCTGGGAAACCCTCTGGCACTACATGCAGGGCGGTCCCGGCGTCTTCAGGGGCGACCTCCATTTCTACAAGGTCGATGGCGACCTTCGCCAGCGCATCGCTTCGATCGATGCCAGCCGTTGCCCGTTGTTCCTGTTGACCGGCGAATACGACTATTCGTGTTCGCCGGCCGAGACAGAGGAGGTTGCCGCCCTGGTGCCGGGGGCAAGGTACAAGATCATGCCGGGACTTGGGCACTTTCCGATGAGTGAAGATCCCGAGCGCTTTCTGGGACACCTCGGACCGGTTCTTTCGGATATTGAGGAACTGGCCAAAAGGGCTGGTTGATTGCAGCGAACTCAAGGGTTTCCGCGCATCGTTCGCAAGGGCGATGCTCGCAAATAGTGTGTTGGTACGGGGTTCAGGAGCTTCCGGGAATCTATCTGCGCGCTTCCTGCTTTCCCTTTCTTGATTATCTAAGATGTGAAGTATTCAGGAATTGTTGGCTTTTTGACGGGGGCTTCGAAAGGAGATATGCAATATTGCAACTAACCGGGTGTTGAACCCATGTTAGAGTGCCTACATCGAGATGCAGACAGCCCGCCGGCGGCCTCCCAAGTCGCTCAATCGAAGCCCCTTCCCACACACCCCAAGGCTTCGATTACCCCACACCCAGGCGGGCTTATAAGGAAGGCCGGTCGTTCCCCAAGCGGCCGGCCTTTCGTATTTGCGGGTTTTGCGGGTATTTCCTTGAAAAGTATGGAGAAATGTCGGTCGGCTTGGGGCAACTGGTAATTGCCGATTATATGCAATTTCAGATCACCCAAAAACGCCTATCTAAAGATTTTAAAATGCCGTGAATATTGGGTTTTGTATTTTCAAGATATGCATTTTTGCAGGTTACGCAAAATTCAGCGGGTGTTAGAGTTCGTTGACTGGAGCAAATCTCTATCTATTGGTTTCCAATGAAGATTGTCGGATTCGCCGTTGATGTGTCGCGCTCACAGGACGAACGCATCGTGCGGGGCCAGCGAATTAGACAATCTCTGATCCAGGCGACGCTGGATCTCATCCAGGCGGGCGACGTCGAGCCGACTTCAGGCGCCATCGCGACCATCGCCGGCCTTTCGAGCCGGACGCTCTTCCAGCATTTCATCCGACTTTCCGATCTCTACGCTGCAGCCTTCGATCTCGCCGTCGGCCGCGCCTTCAGGCCCGACCGTCCGGTCGACAAGGCGTCGCCACTTGCGAGCCGCATCGCGCTTCTGGTTTCTGACCGTGCACAACTTTTCGAGGAATGGCTGCCGGTCTGGCACTTCGCGCAGCGGGTTCGCCTGGTTGCGCCGGCCGTCGGCACCGGCGTGTCCCATCTGCGTCGGCTCCTGCGTGAGCGGATCGCCGTGTGGTTCGCCGCCGAACTCGACACTCTCGATCCCGCGGCGCGCGATCACGCGCTCGATTCCCTCGATCGCACATTCGGCCTGGACAGCTGGATGAACATGCGCGAGCGGCAGCGCCTGTCGCCCATGCATGCGTCGCGGGCCTGGCGCTTCACCGCCGAGGCGATCGTGCAACAGGCGCTCACGGGTCCGGGCTCGTCGCCGGCGGCGGCCTGAGACAGTGAAGGGAGACGGAAAACCGTCTCCCCTCATGTCTGTCGGGCGGATAGCTTAGTTGGCTTTCGCCTGGAACTTCTGGTGGCAGGCACCGCAGGCTTTTCCGGTGTCGGCGAAAGCTGCGGCCAGTGCGTCGGCATTGCCCGAGCCGGCCGCCGTCGCGAGCTTGTCGTAGGCCGTATCGGCCGCCTTGCTGGCGGCTTCGAAGCCGGCCCAGTCGGTCCAGATCGCCGGCAGGGCGCGGGTCTCGCCCTTGTCGGACCCGGCCGGGAACATCTTCACGAAGGCGGCTTCGAGGGTCTTGAGCTTGGCGGCCTGCTCGACGGCACCGGCGGTCGGACCCTTGGCGTCGACGATCGCCTTGATGGCGCGCATCGCGGCGGCGGTCTGCTTGCGATTGTCCTTGCGCTGGGCGATCACGTCGCCCTGGGCCATCGTGATCGTCGCGCCGCCCACCATCGCGCCGGCCGCCACCGCGCCGATCAACGCCACCACCAAAGTCTTCCTCATAGGCTCATCCCCTTTGAATTCCACCGTCGACCGGCAATTTATGCCTCGCCGACGACTTCTATGTTGCAGAGGTTGGCGCGGAAAGCGAACGGGTGCGTCGGCCACGATCCATCACGACTGCGTGTAGTGTCTTGGGCGTAGTCCTTGCCTAGAGCCATGGCGACTCGACTATTCTGTTGCCCCGCAGGGAGATGATGACCGATGGCCGGCAAGAGCGACAAGATCCTCGTCTGGGACGTGCCCGTCCGGCTGTTCCACTGGTTGCTCGTTCTCCTCATGGCAACGTCCTATTTCAGCGGCCGGGCCGGCGGCGACTGGATGCAACTCCATTTCTGGTCGGGCTACGCCATCCTGACCTTGCTGCTCTTCCGCATCGCCTGGGGGTTCGTCGGCAGCACCACCGCGCGCTTCTCGAGCTTCCTCAAGGGCCCCAAGGCGGCGTTCGCCCACGTCGCGCATCTGTTCCGAAAAGAGGGCCCGCACGACGTCGGGCACAATCCGGTGGGCGGCGCGATGGTCCTCGTCCTGATCTTCGCCGTCCTGGCCCAGGTCGTAACCGGCCTCTTCAGCGCCGACACCGACACCGGCATGGTCAATGGGCCGCTTGCGCTCAAGGTCGCCGACAAGTGGGTCGAGCGGGCCACGGATTTCCATTCCTGGTGGATCAACGCGCTGCTCATCCTGGTAGCGATCCATGTCGCGGCCGTCGCGCTCTATCTCGTCTGGAAGAGGCACAATCTGGTCGGCGCCATGATCACCGGCCGCAAGCGGGTCGACCACGCGATCGAGCCGGGCGCGCCCGCACCGCGGCTCAGCTTCGCGTCGAGCCGCCTTGCGATCTCGCTCCTGCTCGCCAGTGCCGCCTTGGTCTATTTCATCGTCCGCGCGGGCGGCTGACCTGCTCGCCCGGCCTTGCTGGCCTGAAACCACCCCTCTAGGGTGGCTTTAACCACAGTGAAATTTGGATTTTGCACCATGAAATTTACCGGTACCGACTCCTACGTTGCCAGCGACGACCTGCGCGTGGCGGTGAACGCGTCCATCGCGCTGCAGCGTCCGCTGCTGATCAAGGGCGAGCCCGGCACCGGCAAGACGGTCCTCGCGCATGAGGTCGCCAAGGCGCTGAATGCGCCGATCATCGAGTGGCACATCAAGTCGACGACCAAGGCGCAGCAGGGCCTGTACGAGTACGACGCCGTCTCGCGCCTGCGCGATAGCCAGCTGGGTGACGAGCGCGTGAAGGACATCGGCAACTACATCAAGCGCGGCAAGATGTGGGAGGCCTTCACCGCCGAGACGCGGCCGATCCTGCTGATCGACGAGATCGACAAGGCCGACATCGAATTCCCCAACGACCTGCTGCTCGAGCTCGACCGCATGCAGTTCTACGTCTACGAGACGCAGCAGACGATCAAGGCGGAGCAGCGCCCGATCGTGATGATCACCTCGAACAACGAGAAGGAGCTGCCGGACGCGTTCCTGCGCCGCTGCTTCTTCCACTACATCCGCTTCCCCGACCGCGAGACGATGACGCAGATCGTCGACGTCCACTTCCCCGATCTGCAGCGCAACCTGCTGCGCGAGGCGCTGAACGTCTTCTACGACATCCGCGAAGTGCCGGGCCTCAAGAAGAAGCCGTCGACCTCCGAACTGCTCGACTGGCTGAAGCTCCTGATGGTCGAGGACATGTCGCCGGAATCGCTGCGCTCCAAGGACTCCAAGCAGCTGATCCCGCCGCTGCACGGCGCGCTGCTGAAGAACGAGCAGGACGTGCACCTGTTCGAGCGTCTGGCCTTCATGGCGCGGCGGGAGCAGCGCCAGTAACCACTGCGAAGAGGAGAACGCGATGTTCGTGAACTTCTTCCTCGAACTGCGCAACGCCAAGCTGCCGGTCTCCATCAAGGAATATCTCGCCCTGATGGAGGCGATGGACAAGGGAGTGGCCGACTACAGCGTCGACGACTTCTACTATCTGTCGCGCGCCGCGCTGGTGAAGGACGAGCGCAACCTCGACAAGTTCGACCGTGTGTTCGGCACCGTATTCAAGGGGCTCGAGGCGCTGCCCGCCGAGGGCGTCGCCGCCGAGATCCCCGAGGAATGGCTGCGCAAGCTCGCCGAGAAGCTTCTCACCGAGGAGGAGAAGAAGCAGATCGAGTCGATGGGCGGCTGGGAGAAGCTCATGGAGACGCTGAAGAAGCGTCTCGAGGAACAGCAGAAGCGCCACCAGGGCGGCAGCAAGTGGATCGGAACCGCCGGCACCTCGCCGTTCGGCGCCTACGGCTTCAATCCCGAGGGCGTGCGCATCGGCCAGGACAAGGGCCGCGAGGGCCGCGCCGTCAAGGTGTGGGACAAGCGCGAGTACAAGAACCTCGACGACACGGTCGAGATCGGCACGCGCAACATCAAGATCGCGCTGCGCCGGCTGCGCAAGTTCGCGCGCGAGGGCGCCGAGGTCGAGCTCGACATGCCCGACACGATCCGTTCGACGGCGCGCAACGCGGGCTACCTCGACATCAAGATGGTGCCGGAGCGGCGCAACAAGGTGAAGCTGCTGATCCTGTTCGACATCGGCGGCTCGATGGACGCGCATATCCGCGTCTGCGAGGAGCTGTTCTCGGCGGCGCGGTCGGAGTTCAAGCACCTCGAATTCTTCTACTTCCACAACTGCCTCTACGAGAAGCTTTGGAAGGATAACCGCCGCCGCCACGTCGACACCTTCTCGACGGCGCAGATGCTCCACACCTATCCGCCGGACTACAAGGTGCTGTTCGTCGGCGACGCCTCGATGAGCCCCTACGAGATCGCCTATCCCGGCGGCTCGGTGGAGCACTGGAACGAGGAAGCGGGCCAGGTCTGGATCCAGCGCGTGTCCGATACCTATCGCAGCATGGCGTGGCTGAACCCCGTGCCGGAACGTCACTGGAGCTACACGCCGTCGATCCAGCTGCTGCAACAGCTCACGAGCAATCGCATGTTCCCGCTCACCCTGGGCGGTCTCGACAGTGCGATGAAGGAACTGAACAAATAGGACCGCGTCTGTAGCTCACCCCCTCCCTGCCTCCCCCGTCGGACGGGGGAGGTGCCCGAAGGGCGGAGGGGGAGGGCCCCAGTGACGGTCTGTCATAGGAGGAGCTCAGAATGAAGACCGGCCCGGCCGTCGCCGAAATCCTGAAGCGCGAGGGGGTCGAGTATCTCTTCGCCTACCCTGTCAACCATCTGATCGAGCACTGCGCCGCGATCGACATCCGCCCGATCATCGTGCGCCAGGAGCGCATCGGCCTGCATATGGCCGACGCCATGTCGCGCATGACCAAGGGCCGCAAGATGGGCGTGTTCTGCATGCAGAGCGGCCCGGGTTCGGAGAACGCCTATGGCGGCGTGGCCCAGGCCTACGGCGAATCGGTGCCGCTGCTGGTCATTCCGGCCGGCTATCCGCGGCGCATCGCGCACGTGCCGCCGAACTTCAACTCGACCATCACCATGGCGCATGTCGCCAAGCATGCCGAGCCGATCACCTCGGGCCAGGACATCGAGAACGTCATGCGCCGGGCCTTCAGCCTGCTGCGCAATGGCCGCGGCTCGCCGGTCATCATCGAGTTCCCGGCGGAAGCCAACGGCGAGGACGCGCCCGATCCGCTGACCTACGAGCCGATCAGGCCGACGCGTTACGGTCCCGATCCGGCGGCCGTGAAGGAGGCCGCGAAGGTGCTGGTCGAGGCCAAGCGCCCGGTCATCTATGCCGGCCACGGCGTGCACTGGGCCGAGGCCTATGACGAACTGAAGGAATTGGCCGAGCTGCTGGCGATCCCGGTCTGCACCTCGCTCCAGGGCAAGAGCAGCTTCGACGAGACCCATCCGCTGTCGCTGGGCTCGGGCGGTCGCGCCTATCCGCGGCAGGTCCGCCACTTCCTCGACAAGTGCGACGTGCTGTTCGGCATCGGCTGCTCCTTCACCGAGACCAACTTCGGCATCTCGATGCCGAAGGGGAAGACGGTGATCCACACCACGCTCGATCCCAACCATCTCAACAAGGACGTGCGCTGCCAGTACGGCCTGATCGGCGACGCGAAGCTGGCGCTCCGCGCGATGATCGACGAGTGCAGCAAACTGGTCGGGGGCAAGAATCGCGATGCCGCGCCGGTCGTCGCGGAGATCAAGCCGATCGCCGACGAGTGGCTCAAGGAGTGGATGCCCAAGCTCACCAACAACGAGGCGCCGCTCAATCCCTACCGCGTGCTCTGGGATCTCCAGCACACGGTCGACAAGGCCAACACGATCATCACCCACGATGCCGGCAGCCCGCGCGACCAGCTCTCGCCGTTCTGGAAGACGACGGCGCCGCACACCTACATCGGCTGGGGCAAGACCACGCAGCTCGGCTACGGGCTCGGCCTCGCCATGGGCGCCAAGCTCGCCTGTCCCGACAAGCTTTGCATCAATGTCTGGGGCGATGCCGCCATCGGCTTCACCGGCATGGATTTCGAGACGGCGGTGCGCGAGCGCATTCCCATCATGTCGATCCTGCTCAACAATTTCTCGATGGCGATCGAGCTGCACATCATGAAGGTGTCGACCGAGAAGTACCGATCGACCGACATTTCCGGCGACTATGCCGCGATGGCGAAAGCCTTCGGCGGCTATGGCGAGCGCATCACCCGGCCGGAGGACATCGTGCCGGCGATCAAGCGCGGCATCGAGCAGACCCAGAAGGGCGTGCCGGTGTTGCTCGAGTTCATCACCTCGAAGGAAGTGACGATCTCGACACCCAAGTGAGTTGGAACGGGAGGCCACGATGACGAAGATCCTCACGCCCACGAGCGAGCACGACATCGCCGCGCATGACGGCCTCTGGGTCAGCCCCGTCGATGCCGAGCGTGTCACGGGCTGGATCCTGAAACCCGAGGGCATGTGCCGCGCCGATCTGTGCGTGCCGCTGCCGGCCGCTGCGCTGGCGCCCAACGAGGTCGATCTAAGGGCCTTCTGGACCAAGCTGGGCGGTCCCGTGGTCGCCAGCGAAACGCAGGACGTGTGGGCGCTGGGGGCACCGCCAGAGGAGCGCAACGCCGCGCTCGAAGGGCTGGAGGCGCCCGATTTCACCCTGCCGGATCTCGACGGTGTGCCGCGGTCGCTGTCGCAGCTGCGCGGCCGCAAGGTCTTCCTCGCCACCTGGGCCAGTTGGTGAGGCTGCCGGTTCGACTTGCCCGTGTGGCAGGATCTCTACGAAGAACTGAAGGATAAGGGGTTCATGGTCGTGGCCGTGGCGCAGGAGAGCCGCGGCGCCGAGCATGCCCGTCCATGGATCGAGCAGGCGAAGACCTCCTACTGGCAGCTGATCGACACCGACCATCGCCTCGAGGACCTCTACAATCTCGTGAACGTGCCGCAGGCGATCTGGATCGATGAGCAGGGCCGGATCGCGCGACCGCCCGAGACGGCCGGCTCGACCGATCACTTCCGGCGCATGAATCTGGCGACGCGCACCATGTCTGCGGAGGACCAGGCCGAGCGACTGGTGGCACGACAGGCCTATCTCGACGCGGTGCGCGCCTGGGTCACCACCGGCGCGCATGCATTGCCGGCCGACGAGGCGCGTGCGGGCCTGCCGAAGGTGACGCCCGATATCGCCGAGGCGCGGGCGCGTTTCCGTCTTGGGCTTTGGCTGCGCGCGAACGGTCGCGCCGCCGAAGGCGACCTGCAGATGGCGGAGGCGAGTCGCCTTCACCCCGTTTCGTGGAGCCTCTGGCGTCAGGCGGCCGATCTCGATGAGGTCGGCAAGGCGTCGGGTCCCGATTTCTGGAAGCGCGTCCAGGCGCTGGGCGATCGCCCGTACTATCCGCCTGCCAAACTGTAGAGGAGTCGATGCGCCTCTCGTGGACCGACCTCGGGAAGCCGCGCGCTGACAGAGCGAACGGCAAGCGCGTCGAGATCACGGGCTTTGCCCTCGGCTCGCGCGCGTGGGGCGGCAATGCTGGTTTCCTGATGATGGGGGAGCCTGGCTGCTGCCAGGTGTGTGTGCCCAACAATCCGCTGGCGGTCGTTGAAGTGCTCACCCGACAGCCGATCGAGATCGCTAATGGAGCGCTGCGGCTGAGCGGCATCTGGCATGTTTCGCTCGAGGCCGCCGGATGGCGCTATCAATTGCGCGAGGCTGAGGCAGTGAAGGGAGTCACGCGCCGGGCCTTGATGGCCGCGAGCCCATTGTTCTGCCTTCCGGTGCCCGCGATGGCACAGTCAACGGACGGCATGGCAGTCGATCTTCACAGTCATGCCGGGAACCTGACGCGGCTGAGCTACGGGAGCGGCGGATCTGTCCCCGTCGCCGAGCCAATGCGCCAAGGGGGCGTATCCGTGATTTCACTGGCCGTCGTTTCGGACTCGCCGACCATCAAGCTCACGGCCGGCCGGCTGAGACCCAGCCGTGATCCTCATCCGGGCGAGCTCTATGCGTTCAGCCAGCGCGCCTTCCCGGCGCTGCATGCGCTCGCGCGCGAGCAAGGGATGGCGATCGTCAGGACCTCGGCGGAGCTGCGGGCTGCGCACTCGAGCCGACCATCGATCATCGTCGCGTCGGAGGGCGCCGACTTCCTCGAAGGCAGGATCGAGCGTCTCGACGAGGCCTATCAGCGCTGGGCGTTGCGCCATTTGCAGTTGACGCACTACCGGCCCAACGAACTGGGCGACATCCAGACCGAGCCCAGCGTACATGACGGGCTGACCGCGTTCGGTGCCGAAGTGGTTCGTCGTTGCAATGCGCTGGGCATCGTGGTCGACGTCGCCCATGCGACCTTCGAAGGTGTGAAGAAGGCAGCCGCGGTCACAACGAAGCCGCTCGTCCTGTCGCATACCTCGCTGATCACCCGGCCGGCCGCCTGGACGCGCCGCATCCTGCCCGATCACGCGAAAGCGGTAGCCGCGACCGGCGGCGTCATCGGGATCTGGCCGGTCGCCGATTATTTCCCGAACGTCGTCGCGTACGCCAGGGACGGCTTCGCGAGGATGGTCGATGTCGTCGGCATCGATCACGTCGGGCTCGGTACCGACCAGCTCGGCCTTGTGGGAGCCAGTGCCATGTCGAGTTACACCGATTTGCCACAATTGGCGTCCGCCCTGCGCACGAAATTCAACGCAGAGGAGACGGCAAAACTGCTCGGTGGCAATTTCCGCCGCGTATTCGAAGCGAGTGTCGGCTGAAGGCCATCAAACCTCCGTGAGAGCGGTACGGTTGCTTAGGCAGGTGCGCCCTCCCTGGGCTAGGCTATTTCCATATTTCCTGAACAACGGGAGGCTGGGATGGCTGTCCTCAACGTCAACGGCAAGGCGGTCGAATACACTGCCGAACCGGATACACCCCTTCTCTGGGTTCTGCGCGAACAACTGGGGCTGACCGGCACCAAGTATGGCTGCGGCATCGCGCAATGCGGCTCCTGCACGGTCCATATCGACGGTGCGCCCGTCCGGTCGTGCAGTATCCCCGTGAATGCCGTCGGCACGCAGAAGGTCGTCACCATCGAAGCGATCGCGGACAACGGCGTACTGAACAAGATCCAGAAGGCCTGGGTCGCGCTCGACGTGCCCCAGTGCGGTTACTGCCAGAGCGGCATGGTGATGGCGGCGACGGCGTTGCTCGCCGCCAAGCCCAACCCGACCGATGCCGACATCGACGAGGCGATGACCAACATCTGCCGCTGCGGCACCTACCAGCAGGTGCGCGCCGCCATCCACGCCGCGGCCAAGGCCTAAGGGGAGGGACGCATCATGACGATCCAGACTTCTCTCGGCCGTCGCGGCTTCCTGGTCAGCGGCGCGGCTGTCGCCGGCGGCTTCTCGCTCGGCTTCCACCTGCCCTTCGACGAAAGCGTGGCGCATGCGCAGGCCGTCAAGGAATTGAATGCCTGGGTGGTCGTCCATCCCGACGACAAGGTGGTGATCCGCATCGCCCGCTCCGAGATGGGGCAGGGCACGCTCACCGGCCTCTGCCAGCTCGTGGCCGAGGAACTCGAGTGCGACTGGAACAAGGTGACCTGGGAATATCCGACACCCGGCGAGAACCTGAAGCGCAACCGCGTCTGGAAGAACTTCTCGACCGGCGGCAGCCGCGGCATCCGCGAGAGCCAGCAATATGTCCGCGAAGGGGGCGCCATCGCCCGCGAGATGCTGATCGCGGCCGCCGCGAAGCAGTGGAACGTGCCGGCGGCGGAATGCAGCGCGGCCAACAGCACCATCACGCACAAGGCCTCGGGCAAGACCGTGACCTACGGCGCGGTCGCCGCGGCGGCGGCCGGGCTCGAGCCGCCCAAGGAGGTGAAGCTCAAGGACCCGAAGGACTGGAAGGTCGCGGGCAAGCCCTTGCCGCGGCTCGACACGGTCGACAAGGTCACCGGCAAGCAGATCTACGGCATGGACCACACGATGCCGGGCATGCTGGTCGCCACGGTACGCGCCTGCCCGGTGATCACCGGCAAGCTGAAGAGCTTCGACGCCAGCAAGGCCGAGAAGATGCCGGGCGTGAAGAAGATCTTCGCGATCGACGGCGATGCCGTCGTGGTCGTGGCCGACACCTACTGGCGGGCCAAAACGGCGCTCGACGCCGTCACCACCGAGTGGAACATCGGCGACCTCGGCAAGGTCTCGACCGAGACCATCTCCGAGATGCTGAAGGAAGGCCTCACCGCCAAGGAAGCCTTCGTCGGCAACAAGGCGGGCGACGCGCAGAAGGCGATCGAGGGGGCGGCCAAGAAGGTCGAGGCAACCTACAGCTTCCCCTACCAGCACCATGTCACCATGGAGCCGATGAACGCCACGGCGCTCTACACGCCCGACAAGTGCGAGGTCTGGTGCGGCACGCAGAACGGCGAGGCGGCGCTCGCCGCGGCGTCGGAGGCGGCCGGTCTCCCGATCGCCAAGTGCGAGGTCTACAAGCTCATGCTGGGCGGCGGCTTCGGCCGGCGCGGCCGTTCGGACTATGTCCGCCAGGCCGTGCTCGCGGCCAAGGAAATGCCTGGCACGCCGATCAAGCTCATCTGGTCGCGCGAGGAGGACATGACGCACTGCCAGTACCATCCGACGACGATGGCGAAGATGACGGCGGGCCTCGACGCCCAAGGTAATCTGGTCGGCCTGCACATCCGCATCTCGGGCCAGTCGATCCTAGCCTCGCTGCTGCCTCAGAACCTGGTGAACGGCATGGATCCGGCCACCTTCCAGGGCCTCATGCAGTCCGGTGTCGAAGCGACCTACGGCTACGACATCCCCAATCTCATGGTCGACCACGCCATGCGCAACCCGCACATCACGGCGGGCTTCTGGCGTGGCGTGAACGTGAACCAGAACGCCGTCTACATGGAATGCTTCATGGACGAGCTGGCGGCGGCGGCGGGCCAGGATCCGCTGGCCTATCGATTGAAGTACCTGAAGCCCAAGTGGGCGGCGGTGCTCAAGGCCGCGTGTGACAAGGCGGGCTACGGCAAGCCGCTGCCCGAGGGCCGCTTCCACGGCATTTCGCAGGTCATGGGTTACGGCAGCTACGTCGCCGGCGTCGCCGAGGTCTCGGTGAGCCCAGACGGGCAGCTCAAGATCCACAAGATCACGGCGGCCACCAATCCCGGCCACGTGGTCAATCCGGCGCAGATCGAGCGCCAGGTCGCAGGTTCGTTCGTCTACGGTCTGTCGGCTGCCCTGTATGGCGAGATCACCGTCAAGGACGGTGCGGTCGAGCAGACCAACTTCGACAGCTACAACGTGATGCGCATCGACGAGATGCCCGACGTCGAGACGGTTCTGGTGCCGACCCACGACTTCTGGGGCGGCGTCGGTGAGCCGACCATCGCCGTCGCGGCGCCCGCCGTGCTGAACGCGATCGCCAAGGCGACGGGCAAGCGGGTGCGCAATCTGCCGCTGGCGAACAACGACCTTAAGAAGGGCGCCTGATGCATCGCGCGCTGCTGCCGGGCCTGGCCAGCATGATCCTGCTGGCCGGTCCGGCAACGGCGGCCGATGCGCCGCCGGGCGCCAGCTCCTGCACGGGCTGCCACGCCCCGAAGAAGGTGGCGGACTCGGTGATCCCGCACATTGCTGGCCGCAAGGCCGCGGACATCGTCACCTTCATGCGCGAGTATCGCAGCGGTGCCTGGCCGTCGAGTGTGATGGGCCGCATCGCCAAGGGTTTCGACGATGCGCAGACCGAGGCCATCGCGGCCTGGTTCGCGGCGCAGCCGGAGTAGGGACAAAGCAGGCATGGCGACGCGTCGTCACTTCCTGAAGCTCACCGCCGCGGCAGGGCTCGCGCCGGCCGTCGTTTCGGCCCAAGGCAAGGCCAGGGTCGTGGTGATCGGCGGCGGCTTCGGCGGCGCTACGGCGGCGCGCACCGTGAAGGCGCTGCAGCCTGCGCTCGACGTCACCCTGGTCGAGCCCAATCCGGTCTACACCTCGTGTCCGTTCAGCAACTCCGTGCTGGCCGATCTGCGCGAGATCGGCCAGCAGCAGTTCCGCTACGACGGAATCAAGGGCTCTGGCGTCACCGTCGCCGAGACGAGCGCGACCGCAGTCGATGCCGACGCGAAGACGGTCACACTGGCCGACGGCAACAAGCTTTCCTACGACCGGCTGGTCATGTCGCCGGGCATCGATTTCAACTGGGGCGCCATCCCCGGCTACGACGAGGCCGCGGCGCAGAAGATGCCGCACGCCTGGAAAGCGGGGGCACAGACGGTGCTGCTGCGCCGGCAGTTGCAGGCGATGGACGATGGCGGACTCGTCGTGATGTCTGCGCCCGCCAATCCCTTCCGCTGCCCGCCCGGCCCCTACGAGCGCGCCAGCCTGATCGCCTACTGGCTCGCGATCTGGAAGCCGAAATCGAAGCTGCTGCTGCTCGATTCCAAGGATGCGTTCTCCAAGCAGCGCCTGTTCCAGAACGGCTGGGCCGAGCTGTACCCCGGCATGATCGAATGGGTGCCGCTCAGCCAGGGCGGCAAGGTGACGTCGGTCGATCCCGCGACGCTCACCCTCACGACCGAGTTCGCCACCCACAAGGCTTCCGTCGCCAACGTGATCCCGCCGCAGAGGGCCGGGGCCATCGCCGCGCAGGCGGGCGTCGCCGACCGGACCGGCTGGTGCCCGGTCGAGCCGGTCGCCTTCGAATCGACGTTGCAGCCGGGCATTCATGTGCTGGGCGATGCGGCCATCATGGGCGGCATGCCGAAGTCGGCCTTTGCGGCCAACGCCCAGGCCAAGGTTTGTGCCGCTGCCCTCGTGAAGCTGCTGGCCGGCGAGAAGCCGCAGGATCCGATCGTGATCAACACCTGCTACAGCCTGCTCGCGGCCGATTACGGCATCTCGATCGCCGGCGTCTATCGGCCCGACAAGGGGCAGCTCACCGATGTTCCGGGGGCCGGCGGCGTCAGCCCGCTCGTGGCCGTGGGCGGCCTGCGCGGCCAGGAGGCGCTCTACGCGTCGAGCTGGTTCCGCACCATCACGGCCGAGACCTTCGGCTGATGCGATGCGGGCCCTGGCCGTCCTCGCTCTCGCGCTCGCCGCCTGTCCCGCGGCGGCCCAACAGGTCCCCCCTCAGATCGTCGACGATACCATTCCCCGCTCGCTCACGGGTCGCCCGGGCGATGCCGCGCGCGGCCGGGCGATCGTCGCCAACCGCAGCGTGGGCCTCTGCCTGCTCTGCCATTCCGGTCCGATCGCCGAGGAACGCTTCCAGGGCGATCTGGCGCCCAGCCTCGCCGGTGCGGGCTCGCGCTGGTCGGAGGGGCAACTCCGACTGCGCATCGTCGACGGGTCACGTCTCAATGCCGACACGATCATGCCGGCCTACTATCGTACCGGCGGCCTGCAGCGGGTCGCCCGCAACTTCGAAGGCAAGACGATCCTGTCGGCCGAACAGGTCGAGGATGTCGTGGCCTATCTCGTCACGTTGAAGGATTGAATGGACCGACGTCTCTTCCTTGCCGGCACGGCCGCCATCGTCATTCTCCCGCTCGCCCCCGCGGCGGCGACGCCGGACGCCATGGCCGAGGCGATCCGGAAGGTCATCGGCACGGCCACACCGACCGAAGGTCGCGTGAAGCTCGACGTGCCGCCGCTGGTCGAGAACGGCAGCACCGTTCCGCTCACCGTGTCGGTCGAGAGCCCGATGACCGAAGCCGACCACGTCAAGGCGATCCACGTCTTCAATGAGAAGAACCCGCAACCCAACGTCTTTTCCGCACGACTCGGCCCGCGCAACGGCAGGGCCGTCATCGGCACGCGCATCAAGCTGGGCGACAGCCAGCGGATCATCGCCATCGCCGAGACCAGCGACGGCAAATTCTGGAGCGCCGGCGCCGACGTGATCGTGACCCTGGCCGCCTGCCTCGAGGAGGCGACCTGATGTCGAACATTCTGGTGAACGCCCCGAAAACCGCCAGGCGCGGCGATGTCATCGAGATCAAGGCGCTGATCCTGCACCCCATGGAGACGGGCTTCCGGCCCGGCCCCAACGGCCGCATTCTCCCGCGCAACATCATCGAGCGCTTCACTGCGACCTGGAACGGCACCGAAATCTTCGCGATGGACATGTCGCCCGCGATTGCCGCCAACCCGTTCGTCTCTTTCTTCGCCCGGGCGAACGACAGTGGCACGGTCGTCCTGCGCTGGACCGGCGACGAAGGCTTCGCCGCCGAGCATCGGGTCGACATCGCCGTCGAATGAGCAGGCGGCTGCTCGTCGTCGGTCTCGGGCTGGTGTTTGCGGCCTCCTATGCGACCGCGCAGGTCGGCGCGGACAAGCGTCGGTCGGGCTATCAGGACATGGGCGAGGCCCTGCAGAAGATGCAGGACGACGACACCGCCAATCCCGGCATGCTGTTCGTCCAGCTCGGCGGCCAGCTCTGGAGCAAGCAAACAGGCGTCGCGGACAAATCCTGTGCCGACTGCCATGGCGCCGCCGCCGCCAGCATGAAGGGCGTGGCCACGCGCTACCCTGCCATCCCGCAAGGCGGCGACCGTCCGGTCGATCTCGAGGGCCGCATCAACCTCTGCCGCACCGAACATCAGAGAGCCGACCGGCTGCCGCCCGAGAATCGCGAGCTGCTGGCGCTCACCGCCTATGTCGCACATCAGTCGAGAGACATGCCGATCGCGCCGCCTTACGACCACCGCCTCGACGCCTTCCGCCAGCAGGGGGCGGAGATTTATCGCCGCCGCCAGGGTCAGCTCAACCTTTCCTGCGCGATCTGCCACGACGACAATGCCGGCAAGAAGCTGGCGGGCGTTGTCATCCCGGAGGCGCATCCGACGGGCTATCCCATCTATCGCCTGGAATGGCAGGCGCTGGGCTCACTGAAGCGGCGACTGCGCAATTGCCTGGCCGGCATTCGGGCCGAAGCCTGGCCGCTCGATGCGTCCGAGTATGTCGCCGTGGAACTTTTCCTGATGGATCGGGCGAAGGGCCTGAAGCTGGAGACGCCTGCGATCCGGCCTTGAGCGGGGCCGCAGGAGAAGAAATTCTCCCAAGGGTGTGAGCCGGAGCGATTCCTGCCCTTGTCGCCGCCGGATTCGACCGAGCGTTTCATTGCTGCAGGAGCGAACGCGCCCGTACAGTCCGCCCATGCTCAGCCTTGCCAGCACCCTCGTCGCCCGGGCGGCCCGCCTGTTCCAGGCGGCTTATGAAGAGCCCGCTCTCTGGACGGTCTCCGCAGACGGGCAAATCGTCGGATCGCTGGTCTGCGAGGCGGGCATCTGGCGTCTTTCATGGTTCAAGGACGCCCCGCCGAGGCTGGTGAGCTATGCCGGGCGGGTCGATGGCGACGTCGAGGCACTCGCTATCGTTCTCACCGAGCGCCTGGGCGTTCCGGTGCGCCTGGAGTCGCTTCCGGTCTAGACTGGCCGCCCCGCGTTGACGGATTGATGAACATGGATGCCATCGACAAGAAGATCGTGGCGCTCCTCCAGGAGGATGCGAGCCTTTCGCTGGCGCAGATCGCCCATCGGGTCGGTCTTTCGCAAAGCCCTTGCTGGAAACGCATCCAGCGCCTGGAGAAGTCCGGCGTCATCCTGAAGCGGGTGGCGCTGATCTCGCCCGAGTCGATCGGCATGGGCCTTACCGTGTTCGTGTCGATCGAGACCGGCGACCATTCCTCGGCCTGGCTCTCCAAGTTCGCGAGCACCGTCACGGCCATGCCCGAGGTGATGGAGTTCCATCGCATGGCCGGCGACATCGACTACATGCTGAGGGTCGCTGTGCCCGACATGCAGGCCTACGATCTGTTCTACAAGAAGCTGATCGACACGATGCCGCTCAAGAACGTGACCTCGCGCTTCTCGATGGAGAGGGTGAAGTCGACGACGGCCTATCCGATCGTCTCCGATCTCAAGCCCGTCCGTAAGCGTTAGGAATCGCCCGCGCGAAGAGAAGGCGGTCGAGCGCGAATTGGCCTGGCCCGAACTTGGCGAGATAGAGCAGCGCCACCGCCCAGACGCCGTGCGTGTCGAAGGCGTTGGGATAGACGAAGATCTCGATCACCAGGGTCATGCCCAGCAGGGCAAGCGCCGCCGGCCGCGTGAACAGGCCGAGGAAGAGCAGGAGCGGCAGGCTGAGTTCCGCTGCGGTCGCCAGGTAGGACGCGAACTCCGGTGGCAGGAGCGGCAGCCTGTACTCCTCGCGAAACAGCGTGAGGGTGGTGCCGTCGGCCCAGCCGTCGAGCTTCAGCAGGCCCGAGCGCAGGAAGATCGTGCCGACGGAAAGGCGTGCGAGAAGCGCCAGCAACTCGTGCGGGATGCGTGCCGGCAGCGAGTCGAGACGCGAGAGCAGGGCAATCATCGGGACGATCCTTCGGACAGGGTTGCGACGGCGCCCGCGGCAAAAAGGGTCGAGAGGGCGATTGCGAGATCGAAATCCTGGCAAGCGCGTGAGGCGGCTTCGGCGGCTTGGCCCAACGCGACGCCGCTGGCCAGCGCGGTCACCAGCCGGTCCGTGCCCGGTGGCAGCCGATGGAGGAGAACCTCGAGATGCGGCCGCGTCACCAGCGCCGTCTCGCCCGTCCAATCGGCCGCCGGCGCCTGGGATGTCAGGTCATATGTGTTGGTGCTCCAGATAGACACGATGGGCCAGGACGAGGCGATGATGGCCATGGCGGGATGCAGACCGAGTTTCACGGAGCCGAGCCCTTCGGGTGGCAGCGCCGCGAGGCGGCCGATGTCGACCGGGCTGGCATCGGCGCTGTGGAATGCGACGTGGCGTGCCCATTCCAGCCGGGCGATATCGGGCAGGTAGGGCAGGTCTGCGGCGGGCTCGAACCCTTCCAGGAATTCCGCGAAGGCAGCGCCATACTCGGCGAGGACGGGCGAGCGCGGCGGATGGCGCTCGATGAAGACGAGCGCCATGGCGGTGAAGAAATCCTCGTCGACCAGACGCGCAACCACCGGAAACCGTGCCGCCAGGGCGGCGGCCAGACTGGCCTTCACATTGTTGCGGTAGACGCCGAACCGTCGCCCGCGTGTGGGCTGCGTGTCTCGTCGGATGCCGTGGGGTATCACCAAGGGGCCCTGAAGCAGGGCCAGGCCAAAGCGGCGCTGCAGGTCGGCGAGACCGGTTCCCTCAGGCTGCGCGGGCATCAAGGCCTCGTGCCGACTGCAGCAGAGATTGGGCTTGCCGGACCTCACCCTCGACGTCCTGCCAGGCGGGCACCTCGACATCCCATTCGATCAGCGTGGGGCGACGGCCGTGGCGCGCAATCACCTCTCGGAAGAGACGCCAGACCTCCAGTGAGATGGTGCGGTCGTGCGTGTCGACGAGCAGCGTCTCGCCATCCTTCTCCAGCACGGCGTGACCGGCGAGGTGGATTTCGCCGACATGTTCGTGCGGGAAGCTTGCAAGATAGGCGCGGGGGTCGAAGCCGTGATTGGCCGCGGAGACGACGACGTTGTTGATGTCGAGCAGCAAGCCGCACCCGCTGCGCCGGGCGAGCGCGCGCAGGAAGTCCGTCTCTGGCATTTCCTCCCCGTCGAAGCGGAGATAGGTCGAGGGGTTCTCGATCAGGATGCGCCGCCCGAGCGTCGTCTGGACCTCGTCGACATGGCGCGCCACCAGCGACAGGGTGGCCTCGGTGTAGGGCAGCGGCAGCAGATCGTTGAGGAAGATCCCGTCATGTGTCGACCAGGCGAGATGTTCTGACACGGTGAAGGGCTGATAGCGGTCCACCACCGTCTTCAAGCGGGCGAGGTGACCCGGCGCCATGCCATCGGCCGATCCGATCGATAGACCCACGCCGTGCACCGACAGCGGATAGAGCGCGCGTATGCGCTCCAGGGAGTGATGCGGTGGACCGCCGGCTCCCATGTAGTTCTCGGCATGCACCTCGAACCAGCCGACATCGGGCCGGGCTTCGAGGATGTGCCGCTGGTGTTCGGGTTTGAGCCCGGCACCGGCACGAGGCAGGCGGTCCACCGTCACGACGACGCTCCTTACATGGGCATCAGGGTGCCCTTGCGCTTCATGCCGTCCTTGAGGGTCACCTCCATGGTGGCGCACGATCCCTTGGCGACATACTTCCAGGCCTTGGCGTCGTAGTCGGCCTTGGACTGGCCGGCGCAGGAATTGTTGCCGGTCGCGGCGCAGTCGTTCTTGCCCGCCATCGAGATGCCGTAGCACTTCTCCTTGTCGGTGTTGGCGGTCTGGGCGTTGGCGCCGGACGACATCAGGGCCGCGGCGGCGACGGCAGCGGCGAGGGCCGCGGTGGTGGTACGGTTGATCATGGACAAGTCCTCCTGGCTTTCGAGCCAATGTCGGCTCGCAAGAGGTCATTCGGGCGCGCGAGCGTCGGCGTTACAGGCCGTCGCATTTCTTTTTCGTGCAAAGCGCCTGTAATGTTCGAGCCCTTCCACACGAACACGTGAAGAGTGAGTTCTGTTGTCCGATCCGGAAGATCTCGCCGTGCTCATGCGGGCAGCCCGGAAGGGGGATGACGAGGCGTATCGGCGCCTGCTGCTCCACGTCGCTTCGTGGTTGCGTGCGGTGGCGGCGCGCGGCCTCGCGGCGGCGGGCCGTCCGAATGCGGATTGCGAGGACATCGTCCAGGAGACTTTGCTGGCCATGCATCTTAGGCGCGACACATGGGACGAGACGCAGCCCTTGCAGCCCTGGCTTAGGGCAATCGCGCGCCACAAGCTGGTCGACCATCTGCGCCGCCGCGGCTTCACCGATCACGTCGATATCGACGACCATTCCGAAACACTCGCCGCGCCCGCAACCTCGGAGGAGGGGAGCGCCCTGGATGCGAGGCAGATGCTGGCCAGCCTTCCCGAGCGTCAGCGCCGGATCGTGGAAGGAATATCCATCGAGGGGCAGAGCGCGCGAGACGTCGGGTCGAGGATGGGCATGAGCGAGGGCGCCGTCCGGGTGACTCTTCATCGTGCCCTTCGCGCTCTGGCCGCTGCCTATCGCAAGGACAGGACATGAAGACCGAGCAACTCGTGGCGTCCCTGGTCGCCGACCGCGCCGGTTCGGCGAGACCCCTCGGACGCTCCATGGGGCGGGCCGTCCTGGCGGGCGCGCTGGTATCGCTCGTGATCTTCGCGGTCGAGTTCGGACCGCGCGTCGATCTATCGGCGGCTTTTGCCACCTGGCGCTTCGACCTCAAGCTCGTGCTGGTGCTGGCCGCCCTGGTGGCGGCCTCCGGCGCCTGTATTGCGATGGCCCGGCCGGTGGCCACCGCGCGATGGCAGTGGGCCGTGCTGCCGGTTCTCCTCATTGCGGCGGCCGCGCTGGGGACCGAACTCGCCGTGCTCCCAGCCGAGACCTGGGAGGCGCGGCTGGTCGGCAGCAATGCGCTCGTGTGCCTGACGGCCATTCCGGTCTTTGCTCTCGCACCCCTTGCGATGCTGCTGCTGGCGCTGCGTCGGAGTGCACCAGCCAGTCCGGCGCTTGCCGGCGCTGCTGCCGGCGCGCTGGCCGCTGCGGCCGCAGCTGCGATCTATGCCTTCCACTGCTTCGACGACTCGCCGCTCTTCGTTCTCACCTGGTATCCGCTGGCGGCGATCCCGGTCATTCTCGTGGGGGCTGCCGTCGGGCACCGCCTGTTGCGCTGGTAACGGGCCGCTCGCCCGCTCCGCGTAGGGCTTCGAAGAGCCGACGCGCCGGCTTCGGAAGACGCCGTGCGTCGCGCACATAGAGGGCGAGCTCGCGCATCGACCAGGCCTCCGTGAGGCGCAACATGGCGAGCGGCAGGGCGCGGCGGTGGCGCAGGGCGGTGGCTTCCGGAACGATTCCGACGCCGACGCCCGCCGCAACCATGGCGCAGACGGTGTCGAGGCTGTTGACCCGCACGCGCAGCCGCAGCGCGCGGCCGAGGCGGGCGGCCTGCATGGCCACGTGCTCGTCGAGGGCGGTGCCGCGCGGCAGGCCCACGAAGTCGAGATCGAGCAGCTCGGCGAAGCCGGTCTGGCGCTTGCCGGTGAGGGGATGCCCCGCCGGCACGGCCAGCACCAGCCGATCGGTGCGGAAGGGATGGCTTTCCAGTCCCGGGACCAGCGCGGCTTGCGACCCGATGCCGATATCGGCGTCGCCCGCGGCGATGGCGGCGCCGATCGCCGGGCTCTCGCGATCCTCGAGATCGAGGTCGATCGTCGGATTGGCGGCGAGGAAGGTCGCCAGCAGCGCCGGCAGATGTTCCGAGAGCGCCGAGGTGTTGGCGAGGATCCGGATGCTGCCCTTCAGGCCGCGCGAATAGGCGCCGAGATCGCCGCGCATCGTCTCGATCTGCTGCAGCACGATGCGGGCATGGTCGAGCAGGCTGCGACCCGCATCGGTCGGCTCGACGCCCCGCCGGCCGCGCTTCAGCAAGGGAACGCCGAGCAGTTCCTCCATGCCGCGGATGCGCGCGCTGGCCGAGGCAAGGGCCAGGTGCGCCCGTTCGGCGCCGCGCGTGATGCTGCCGGTTTGCGTTACATGCAGGAAAAGCCGCAGGTCGGTGAGGTCGAAGCGCAAGGGGACGCCTCCATAAGCCTTCGCTTGGGCCGAAGGCATACTCCGTATTCTGCGCATTGCGAAGCATCCGGCGTGCCGCCAAGGGTAAGCCATGGCGCTTTCGACCCTGGCCTTCGTCCTCGCGGTCTTCGCCCTGGCCGGCTTCGCCAAGGGTGTCATCGGACTGGGGCTTCCCACGATCTCGATGGGCCTGCTGGCCGTGATCCTGTCGCCCGTCGAGTCGGCGGCGTTGCTGATCCTGCCGTCGCTGATCACCAATGTCTGGCAGATGCTGGACGGGCCGCATCTCAGGCCTCTCCTGCGACGGCTCTGGCCCCTGAACGTCGGGGTCTGCCTCGGCACCTGGGCCGGCGCCGCCTTCATCTCGGGGCTGGGCGGGCCTTATGGCGCGCTGGCCCTCGGCATGGCGCTGATCGCCTATGCCGTCTCGGGGCTCGCGGCGCTGAAGCTCACCGTTCCGGCTGCTATTGAAGGATGGCTGGGCCCGGTCGCGGGGGCCACGACCGGCGCCATCACCGCCGCCACGGGAGTCTTCGTCATCCCGGCCGTGCCCTATCTCCAGGCGATCGGTCTCACGAAGGATGAGCTGGTGCAGGCGCTGGGCCTGTCCTTCACCGTCTCGACGCTGGCCCTGGCCGTCGCCCTGGCCGGAAGCGCCGGCCTCGACCTGAGCCTGGCCTGGCCGTCGTTGGCAGGCGTCGCGGTGGCGTTGGCGGGGATGCGACTGGGCCAGGCGGTACGTGCGCGCCTGTCGCCAGGGGCATTCCGGTTGTGCTTCTTCACGGGTCTTCTGGTTCTCGGCGCCTATCTCGCAGCGCGCGGGCTGGTCTGAGCCGTCGATGGACGGAAGCGGAGGCCGGGTCTAGCTTCAGGAACCGTTTTATTCCTGGAGCGTTTCCATGGCCGTGCACGCCCTCAAGACTTCAAAGGTTGCCAATCTCCGGTCGAACGTCTCGCCCGAAGAGTGGCAGGCTCGTGTCGATCTCGCCGCCTGCTACAGGTTGATCGACCTGTACGGCATGTCGGACCTGATCGCGAACCACATCTCGGTGCGCGTGCCCGGTGAGCCCGACGCCTTCCTGATCAATGCCTACGGTCTGCTCTACGAAGAGATCACCGCGTCGAGCCTGTTGAAGATCGACCACGAGGGCAACATCCTCGCCAAGCCGGAGTTCAACGGCGGCCTCGAATACGGCGTCAACCGCGCCGGTTTCGTGATCCACAGCGCCATTCACATGGCCAAGCCCGACGTCGCCTGCGTGATCCACACCCACACCTGGCCGGGCATGGCGGTCTCGACGATGGAATGCGGCCTGCTGCCCAACACGCAGACCTCGATGCGCTTCGCCAGGATCAGCTACCACGACTTCGACGGCGTCGTGCTCGACCTCGCGGCGCGCGAGGCACTGGTGAAGAGTCTGGGCGACAACAATGCCATGATCCTGCGCAATCACGGCCTGCTGACGACCGGCGCGACCATTCCCGAGGCGTTCAACGCGATGCACCGGCTGGAGCTCAGCTGCAAGACTCAGATCGCGGCCATGTCGTGCAACACCAAGCTGATCGAGGTCCCGGCCGAGGTGGTCGATGCGACCTACATGAATTACCAGCCGAAGACCCGGCGGCCGTTCGGCCTGCTGGACTGGCCGGCGCTCCTGCGGAAGCTCGACCGGATCGATCCGGGTTTCCGCGACTGATTGGATACACCGCACAGCTCGATACGCGCCTTCGCCGCCGTCGCCAGTGGTTACTGGACGGCGCCGGGCTATCGTGCCGTCGCCTGGTCGCTCACCGGCGGCCTGGTGCTGCTGGGTGTCGCCAATGTCGGCATCGCGCTGTGGCTGAACATCTGGAACAGGGACTTCTTCAACGCGCTCGACAAGCGTGACTTCGTCGAGCTGATGCGGCTGCTTTGGATACTGGCGGCCATCGTCGCCTCCGCCGGTGTCGCGGTGGCGATCCAGCTGCACGTCAAGCGCCGGCTGCAGATCAACTGGCGCTCCTGGCTGTCGCACGTCACGGTGCTGCGCTGGCTGAACGGCGGCCGCCAGTACCAGCTCGGTATGCTGGCGGACGAGGTCGACAATCCCGACGGCCGCATCGCCGAGGACATCCGCATCTCGACCGAACTCGCCGTCGAGTTCGCGCAGAGCATCCTGCAGTGCGTGCTGCAGCTCTTCACCTTCCTCAGCGTCCTTTGGATCCTGTCGGGCACCCTGCCGATCAGGCTGTTCGGCCTGGAGTTCGACCTGCCCGGCTACATGGTGTGGGCTGCGGTGGCCTATGCCCTGATCGGCTCGACGCTCACCTACTTCCTGGGCCGCGGCCTGATCCACGCCGGCAACGTTCGGCAGAGCCGCGAGGCCGATTTTCGCTCCGGGCTGACGCGGGCGCGCGAGCATGCCGAGGGCATCGCCCTGATGCGCGGCGAGGATGACGAGCGCGAACGCCTGCGCGGCTCGCTGTTCGACCTGCGCTCGGCCTGGAATGTCCAGACCCTCGGCCAGGGCAATCTCTCGCTGCTCACCAGCTCGCTGGCCTATCTCGCGCCGATCGTGCCGCTGATCGTCGCCCTGCCGCGCTATCTCGGCGGGGATATCGCGCTCGGCGGCCTGATGCAGACCGCACAGGCCTTTTCCAGCGTGCAGTGGGCGCTGTCCTGGCTGATCGACAATTTCCCGAAGTTCGCCGAATGGCGCGCCTCGACCGACAGGGTCGTGCACCTGCACATGGCGCTGACCGATCTCGAGGAAAGCAGCGAGGCGCCCGACGAGGCGCGCATCGTGGTGCATCCGGCGGGAGAGTCCGACAAGCTGGTGATGCGTGATCTTGGCGTGGCCCGCCCCAGCGGCGAAATGTTGGTGGCGGAGGCCGAGGTCGAGATCGTGCGCCCCGAGCGCGTGCTGATCCGCGGCAAGTCCGGCAGCGGCAAGAGCACGATCATGCGCGCCGTAGCGGGTGTGTGGCCATGGGGCCGCGGCGCCATCCACCTGCCGACCGGCAGCATCACCTTCATGCCGCAGAAGCCCTATTTCCCGCTGGGCACTTTGCGCGACGCGATGCTCTACCCGGCCGAGCCGGAAGAGGGGATCAGCGACGAGACGCTGAAGGACATGCTGCACAAGGTCGGCCTCGACCATCTGCGCGACCGGCTCGACGAGACCGAGCGCTGGGACCACATCCTCTCCGGCGGCGAGCAGCAGCGCGTGGCCTTCGCCCGCGTGCTGGTCCACAAGCCCGACTGGATCTTCATGGACGAGGCCACGTCGGCGCTCGACGAGGCCGGCCAGGAGAACGTCATGAAGCTCCTGATCGAGGAGCTGCCGAAGACCTCGGTCATCAGCATCGGCCATCGGCCGGGACTCGAACTCTTCCATACGCGCGAGCTGACGCTGGAGCCTGGTGCCGGCGGTACGAGGCTCCGGGCCGACGCGAGCCAGCGGCCGCTGGGCGACCTCTACCGCAAGATGGCGGCGGCCAGCCGCTCGGCGCCGCGCGACCCCGGCTTCTGGGCAAAGGTCCGGGCCAACCTGCTGGGCCGCTGAACCTCGGTTTTTTGTGAGGCCCGCGGCGGCGTGATATTGCCCGCAGGCAGATGTTCCTTTGGGTTTCACATCACATCGGGCTGGCGAAGCCCCATCGCTTCGAGCGGACGATCGCGATCCTGGTGTCGCTGGCGCTGGCGACGGTGGCTTTAGCTGTCGTGTGGCGTTACCGGCTGGCACTGGAACTGGCGCCGGGCTCGCCGCGCGTCTGGTACTTCGCCTATGTCGCGATCCTGCTCGGGCTCGGCATCGTCTGCGCGCCCTGGCCGCGCATCACGATGGTGGTCCTGTCGCTCGCGGCGGTCGAGCTCGGCCTCGGCCTCGGCTCCGTCGCCCTGACGCGTCACGACCTGGCGAAGAGCGACCTGCTGCCGTCCGACAGGCCGCGCGAAGTGATCAGGACCTGGCATCCCCTCCTGCAGGCGGCCAACGTGCCGACATCGGCGAATGCTTCCGGAAAGTACCACGTCGATTCGCAGGGATTGCGCGGCCGCGAGCGGTCGCCCGGGGAACTGCGCGACAAGACGGTCGTCGCCGTCTTCGGGGGCTCGACGACCGAGGATCTGGCCGTTCGCGACGGCGAGACCTGGCCCGAGCGGCTCGAAGCCCTGCTGGGCGGCGAGAGGTTCGCCGTGCTGAACCACGGGGTCACTTCCAACAGCACGGTCCAGATCGCGATCCGGACGGCGTTCTATCAACCGGCCTACGGCACGCAGCCCGATTGTGCTGTTTATCTCGTCGGCGGAGGCGATGTCGCCAGCGCCCACTTCCGCAACCTCGATCCCGGTTACGCCGACTATCAGACGCCGTTCTTGATCGACGCTCTGGAAGTGCGCCGCGTCGAACGTCTGCTTCCCGCGGTGTCGCCGCTGCTGCGTCTTCTCGGCCGCCTGGCCGCCTTCGCCTTCGATACCGCCCGGGCGCCGAAGCCGGACGGGCAGGTGAGTGCCGATCCCGATCCGGCGCTCGAGGCAATCTTCACGCGCAACGTCCGGACGATCTCGGCGATCAACCGTCAGCGCGGTATTGCCACCGTCTGGGTGGGCGAGGTCTTCGATCACGCCTCGCTCGAAGCGGCGAACTGGCGTGGCAGCCTGTGGGCGCCCTTCGTCAGTCTTGGAGACCTGCGGGCGCTGCTCTCGCGGCTGACGGGCATCCTCCAGCGCGAAGCGGCAGCGTTGGGCGACACCTACATCGCCATCGACGAAAAGCAGTTCGTGCCCGCCGATTTCTGGGACGGCGAGCACTTCTCGCCGACGGGTTCCTCAAAGTTCGCCGCGATGATCGCTCCGCGGGTTGCGGAGGTTTGCCGTAGGGCGAAGCGTCAGTAGAGCTTTGCTCAATCTCTTCCCCTTTGCGGGTTCCGCAAAGGGGAAGTGCCCTCGTCTCACGAGGGCGATGGGGTCATGACCCCTCCGCCCCTTCGGGGCACCTCCCCATCTGAATGGGGAGGCAGGCCGTTCTCTCAGGCCTTCAGCTTGCCGAGCAGGTGGTCGGAGATGATGCGCTGCTGGATCTCGGAGGTGCCCTCGAAGATTTTGGTGAGGCGCGCGTCGCGCCAGTAGCGCTCGACGGCATGGAGCGTGGTGTAGCCGGCGCCGCCGAACACCTGCAGCGCCTCGGAGGTCACCTTCTCGGCCATCTCGGAAGCGTGGAACTTCACCATCGCCGCTTCCTTGTCGCAGCGCCGTTTCTGGTCGATCTCGTCGCAGACGAAATACATGAGCTGGCGCGACGCCTCGATCTCGGTGGCCATGCGGGCGAGGCGGAAGCGGGTGTTCTGGAAATCGCCGATCGCCTGGCCGAACTGGCGGCGCTCCTGCGCGTAGGCGGTGGCGTCCTCCAGCGCGCCGCGGGCGAGGCCGATGGCGCGGGCCGCCGTATGGGCACGGGCGCGCTCGAGCCCGGCCGAGATGTAATAGAAGGCGCGGCCTTCCTCGCCGATCAGCGCCGAGCCGGGCAGGCGGCATTCGTCGAAGGCCAGTTCCCACGTCTTCCAACCGAAATAGCCGATCTTGGGAATCGGCGCGCCCTTCACGCCCGGCGGCAGCGTGCCGCGCGGCTTCTCGATCAGGAAGGAGGAGAGGCCGACATGCTTGCGCTTGGGATCGGGCGCGTCGGAGGTGCGGGCCACAAGCATGATGTAGTCGGCGCCGTCGGCGAAGGTGCACCAGTACTTGTTGCCGGTGACCACCCAGTCGTCGCCGTCCCGGCGGGCGCGGCAGGCGATGCTGCCGAGGTCGGACCCGACATTCGGCTCGGACATGGCCGCGGCGCCCAGGAATTCGCCACGGGCGGCGCGGGGCAGGAACACGGCGCGCTGGGCCTCGGTCATGCCGCGGCCGGCGCTGAGGCCATTGCCGCGGGCGATGATCGAGGCCACGCTCATCCAGCCGCGCGCCAGCTCCTCGGTGATCAGGCAGTATTCGAAGACGCCGAGGCCCAGGCCGCCATACTCTTCGGGGATGACGATGCCGAAATAACCCATATCGGCCAGTTTCTGGATCAGCTCCGGCGGGATGTCGCCCTTCTCCGGATCGAGCCTGTTCGCGACCGGCAGCACTTCCTTCATGACGAAGGCGCGCGCCGTCTCCTGGATCATGCGGCGCTCGTCGGTCATGTAACCCATGGTTTTTCCCCGTTTCTTGCATGAGCATTGTATCGGACTAGGAGGACATCACAGTGCGCAGATTTCTGCTCGGCACCATGGCGCTTTTTCTCTGTGCGGCATCCGTCGCTCTTCCGGCGTCGGCGCAGGATTGGCCGGCCCGCCCCATCACCATCGTCATGGGCTTCCCGCCGGGCTCCGGCACCGACGTGGTCGCGCGCGTCCTGCAGCCGCTGCTCGACAAGGCGCTCGGTCAGCGCATCGTGATCGATTACAAGGCGGGCGCCGGCGGCAACGTGGCGTCCGACTTCGTGGCGAAGGCCAAGCCCGACGGCTACACCTTCCTACTGGGCACGGCCGGCACGCACGGCATCAATGCCGCCCTCTACAGCAAGCTTCCCTTCGACGTGGAGAAGGACTTCACGCCGATCTCGACCCTGGTCGACGTGTCGAACGTGCTGGCGATCAATCCCAAGGCGATCGACGCCAAAGATGTGAAGGACTTCATCGCCAAGGTGAAGGCCGCACCCGGCAAGTATAACTATGCCTCGACCGGCAACGGCGCCGGCACGCACCTGGCCTTTGCCGAGTTCACGGCCAAGGCCGGCCTCGACATGGTGCACGTGCCGTACAAGGGCTCCCCCGACGCCATCCAGTCGGTGCTGAACGGCGACACCTGCTGCATCTTCGCCCAGGTGCAGATCGCGATGCCGCAGGCGGCGGCGGGCAAGATGAAGCTGCTGGGCGTCTCGACCAAGACGCGTGTGCCGGCGATTCCCGACGTGCCGACGATCGACGAGGCGGGCCTGCCCGGCTTCGAGAGCTACACCTGGTTCGGTCTCTTCGGGCCGAAGGGTCTTGATCCCGCGATCGCACAGAAGATGAACCTGGCGATCAAGACCGCGCTGGCGGACCCCGATGTCCAGAAGAAGCTGGTCGAACTCGGCAACACGCCGCGCTATGAAACGATCGATCAGTTCCAGGCCACGGTGAAGCGTGATCGCGCCAAGTGGGCCGAAGTCGTGAAGACGGTGGGCGCCAAGGTCGAGTGACCGGCCTGAGGAGGAGACGTTCGATGAAGAAGATGTTTGCGGCGATGGCGCTCGGTGCGGCCATGATCCTCCCGTCGGGCCATGCCATGGCCGGCAAGGACCTCGATGCCGTGAAGGCGCGTGGCCAGCTTATCTGCGGCGTGGCCGTGGGTGGCATCGCCGGCTTCATGGTGGTCGACAACCAAGGCAAGTGGACGGGCATGAACGTCGACATCTGCCGGGGTGTCTCCGCCGCCCTCTTTGGTGATTCCGAGAAGGTGAAGTACGTGCCGCTCTCGGGCCAGCAGCGCTTCACGGCGCTGCAGGCGGGCGAGGTCGACCTGCTGTCGAACAACTCGACCTGGACCCTGACGCGCGACACCGCGCTCGGCCTCGATTTCGTGGGCGTCACCTACTATGACGGCCAGGGCTTCATGGTACCGAAGAAGCTCGGCGTGAAGAGCGCCAAGGAACTGAACGGCGCCTCGATTTGCGTGCTGACCGGCAGCACGTCCGAGCTCAACATCGCGGACTATTTCCGCACCAACAAGATGAGCTTCAAGCCGGTGCTGTTCGAGGATCCCGACCAGAGCCGCAGCGCCTTCTTCAGCGGCCGCTGCGACGCCTATTCCGGCGACCAGGCGAGGCTCTATGCGACGCGCATCGCCAATGCGCCCAACCCCGACGACTATATCGTCCTGCCCGAGGTCATCTCGAAGGAGCCGCTGGGACCGGTCGTGCGCCACGGCGACAACCAGTTCGAGGACATCGTGCGCTGGACGCAGTATGCGATGATCGAGGCCGAGGAATACGGCATCACCTCGAAGAACGTCGACGAGATGCTGAAGAGCGACAACCCCACGATCAAGCGCATCCTGGGCGTCACGCCGGGCATGGGCAAGGCGCTCGGGGTCGACGAAAAGTGGGTCTACAACATCATCAAGCAGGTCGGTAACTACGGCGAGGTCTTCGAGCGCAACGTCGGTTCGGGCTCGCTTCTCAAGATCCCGCGCGGCCAGAACGCGCTGTGGACCCAGGGTGGCCTGCAATACGCCCCGCCGATCCGCTAGTCTCATCGGAGCGCGCAACTCCAGTTGCGCTCATGTCTTGCTGATCGACGAAGCTTGAGCGCAACTGGAGTTGCGCGCTCCATTGATAGCCTCAGCGCGCATCCTCGCGGATCATCGCCGCGCCTTTTTCGCCGATCATGATGGTGGGCGCGTTGGTGTTGCCGGTCGTCAGGGTCGGCATCACCGAGGCGTCGATCACCCGCAGCCCGTGGATGCCGTGCACGCGCAGGCGTGAATCGACGACGGCGCGCGGGTCCTCACCCATCCGGCAGGTGCCGACCGGGTGGTAGAGCGTGTTGCCGGCGCGGCGGGCATAGGCCAGCAGGTCGGCATCGGTCTTCACATCGGGGCCGGGCTGGATCTCGCCTTCGCTGTGCTGGGTGAGGGCCGGGGCGGCAAAGATGCGGCGCGTGTGCCGAAGACCGCCCAGCAGCGCCAGCTCGTCGGTATGCGTGGTGAGATAGTTGGGCTTGATCTGCGGCCGGGCGAAGGGGTCGGACGAGGCCGCCATGATGGTGCCGCGGCTGTCGGGCTTCACGACGCAGACGACGCAGCTCATGCCCGGCTGCTCGTCGAGCTGCCCGAACTTGAGCGGATGCGAGCTGCCGGGCGTGAAGAGCAATTGCAGGTCGGGCGAGGCGAGGCCCTCGCGGCTGTCGCAGAAGACCTGCGCCGTGGTCACGCCAAAGGTGAGGGCGCCGCGGCCGGTAAAGGCGAAGCGCAGCACCTCCGGCAGCACGCGCGGGAAGCGCGAGACCTCGTTGACCGTCTCGGCGCCCTTCACGCGATGCACGACACGCACGACATAGTGGTCGATCAGGTTCGATCCGACGCCCGCGAGGTCGTGCACGACCGGAATGCCGAGCGACTGGAGGTGCGCGGCGGGGCCGATACCCGAGATCTGCAGGATGTGCGGCGAGTTGACGGCGCCGCCGGAGACGATGACCTCGCGGTTGGCCCGGACCTCGGTGAGGTTCCCGCCGCGCTGGAAGGCGACGCCCACGCAGCGCTTGCCCTCGAACAACAGCCGGCCGCCCTGGGCGTTCGTCTCGACCCGCAGGTTGGGGCGGCCGCGCGCCTCGCGGAGATAGGTCTGGGCCGTCGAGCCGCGCCAGCGGCCGCGACGGGTCATCTGCGAGTAGCCGACCCCGTCGCGTGTCTTGCCGTTGAGGTCGGGATTGAACGGGAAGCCCGCCTGCTGCGCACCTTCGACGAAGCGATGGGTGAGGGGCAGGATGGTGCGATAGTCCTCGACCTTGAGCGGGCCGTCCTGGCCGCGCACCTCCTTGTCGCCGCCCTGCACGTACTGCTCGGACTTCATGAAGAAGGGCAGCACGTCGTCGTAGCTCCAGCCGCGGCAGCCCATCTGCGCCCAGTTGTCGAAGTCGGCTGGCGCGCCGCGGACATAGAGCATGCCGTTGATCGAGCTCGAGCCGCCCAGGGTGCGGCCGCGCGGCCATTCGATGCGGCGGTCGCCCGAGCCCTTCTCCGGCTCGGTCGTGTAATTCCAGTTCACCAGCGGATTGCGGATCAGCGAGCGGATGCCGGCCGGGATGTGGATCATGGGATGCCAGTCGCTGGGCCCGGCCTCCAGCAGGATCACCGTCGCGCCGGTTTCGCTGAGGCGCGCCGCAACCGTGCAGCCGGCCGATCCCGCGCCGACGACGACATAATCCGCCTGCATGTTTCTTCCCCCCCCCCTCAGAGCGTGCCGGATCGCCTTTCGCGCGGCACGAAATAGTCGGTCGGCGCGAGCTCCGGATCTTCCTGAGCGTACATGTTCTCTACGTGCGTCTCGACGTCTTCGCGGAACAGCGCATGCGAGATCGACTGCACGAGGCGCGTCGAACCCACGAACAGGCCGGGAATGTCGCCGGCGAGCGCGCCATGGCTCAGGATGCTGCCCCAGTTGAAGAGGTGGATGTCGCCCATATGGGGTGTGCGGCCCGGCACTTTCTCGATCAGCTCGAAGGCCGGACCGAGATAGGGATAGCGGGCTGCCTCGGCGTTGGCAGTGGCTTCCGCCGGCGTGCGACGGTCGCCCCAAAGGGTCGCGTTGGCGGCGAACGATCCCAGTTCCAGGCGCCGCGCGAGATCGATGTCGAAGCCGGTGCCGAGCAGGACCGCATCGAAACGCTCCGTCCCCTTGGTCGTCTTCACGGTGACGCCGTTCTTCTCGACGATCATGTCGAGCCATGGCTCGGCGAAGCGAAAGGCGAAGCCCGGCAGTCTTTGCGCGCGCAACACGGATTCGTGCGGCGGCGGCGAGCCGGCGGCCAGCATGTAGGTGTAGATTTTCCAGCGCCAATCGTCGTCCAGCATGCCCTGGCCTCGCTGGAAGCCGGGGAAGGACACGCCCTTCGACTTGTTGACCTGGGGCAGGTGCGGTCGTCGCGCATAGCAGATCGCCTCTGCCGCGCCGGCTTCCAGCGCCGTGCAGGCATTGTCGATCGCCGTCGCGAGCACACCCAGGATGCCGAGGCGCTTGCCCTTCAGCTTTGCAAAATCGATCTCTTCCAGCGTGTGAAAGACGCGGCCTTCGCGAGAAGGATCTTCCGGATCGAACGACGGGAAAGACGGCCAGCGGAATCCGCCCGATCCGTCGCGGCCGTTGGCCAGGATGAGCTTGCGCACGAGAAGCGTTTCGCCGGTCGACAGGCTCGCCTGCAGGAAGTTGCCGGCCGCCTCGACCTTGAGCAGCGACACGCCGTTCTCGACCTTCAGGTCGACGACCTTGCGCACCCACAGGAGATAGGAGAGCCAGTCGAGGCGTGCGATCTTGTAGAGCTTCTCCCAACCGTCGGCGCCGTGCTGGGCCTCGTACCAGGCGCGGAAGGTGAGGGACGGCACGCCGAGGTCGGGGCCGGTGAGGTGCTTGGGCGAACGCAGGGTCGGCATACGCGCCGTGGTGTTCCACGGACCTTCATGGCCGTGGCTGTTGCGCTCGATCACGCGGATGTTGCGGATGCCCTCGCGCAGCAGGCCCCAGCCCGCGGTCTGGCCGCACATGCCGGCGCCGACGATCAGGACATCGAGCACGGGCTTGCCGTCCGCGCCGGTCTTCTCCGGCACCCAGTTGGCCGGCGGATAGTTCAACCGCGCCAGGTCGTGGCGCGCGACCTTCTCGAGTTCGTCCAGGCCCGCCGAATGCCGCTCGACAATTCCATCCATGCCGTGCTTCCGACCCTCCATGCATTTCCTTAGCAGGGCCTCCCCGACGATTGAACTGCGAGCCTCTGCGGCCTGTCGTATCACGGGGAGGAACTGGAGGGCCGGCGGCGATCATCTCCGGATGTCACGGGGCCTCCGGCGCCGGTACACTCGAAACGGGATCGCCGATCCGGAGCAAGGAAAGTCAAAGGGAGAGTATTGAATGCGCGGACGTCAGGTTCTGCTGGAGACGCTGATCAATCACGGCGTCGACCGGATCTTCGGCAATCCCGGCACGACCGAGAGCCCGCTGCTCGATTCCCTGCTCGACTATCCGCAGCTCCAGTACATCGTGCACCTGCATGAAGGCGTCGCGACCGGCGCCGCCAACTTCTATGCCCAGGCCAGCGGCAAGACGGCCTTCGTGAACCTCCATGTGGCCCCCGGCCTCGGCAACGCGATCGGCGCGATCTACAGCGCGCTGAAGAACAATTCGCCGATGGTGGTGACGGCCGGCCAGCAGGATACGCGCATGCGCCTGCGCGATCCGATCCTGGGCCACGACCTCGCCGCCATCGCCGCGCCTGTCACCAAGTGGAGCGTGCAGGTCGAGCGAGCCGACGAGCTGGGGCCGATCCTCCAGCGCGCCTTCAAGATCGCCAACGAGGCACCCGCCGGTCCGGTCTTCGTGGCGCTGCCCATCGACGTGATGGAGCAGGAGACCACCATTCCGGCCGGCAAGCCCGGCCATTCCTACACGGCGACCCGGCCTGATCCGGCAGGCATCGCCGCCATGGCGAAGCTGCTGGCCGGAGCCAAGAGCCCGGCCATCGTCGCCGGCGATGACATCGCGCGCGCCGGCGCCGACAGGACCCTGGTCAAGCTCGTCGAGAAGCTGGGAGCCTCCGTATGGTTCGAGGGGCTGCGCGGACAGAACTCGTTCCCGACCGATCATCCGGCCTATTGCGGCACGCTGGCCTTCGATGCGGCGGGTGTCGCCAAGCAGCTCGCGGGCAACGACCTCGTGCTGATGGTGGGTGGTCCCTTCTTCGAGGAAGTCTGGTACGCGGCGGGCTCGCCCTTCGCGGCCGGCACCAAGGTGCTGCAGATCGAGGCGGGCGCCTCGCGGCTTGCCTACAATTTCGCGCTCGATGCCGGCGTGGTCGCGGATGCGGGTGCGGCGCTTGAAGCGCTCGAGGCAGCGCTGACCGGTATCGATGCCGCGGCGGCCACCAAGCGCAACGAAGCGATGAAGGCCCGCAAGGCGGCTGACGATGCGGCCCAGAAAGCGCGCGTCGAGAAGGCCTGGTCGCGCACGCCGACCTCGATGGCCCGTGCCATGGCCGAGGTCCGCGCCGGCTCGCCGCAGGACGTCGTCGTGGTCGACGAGACGATCACCGCCAATCTCGACCTCTTCAAGACCTTCACCTTCAAGGGACCGGGCGACTATTACAGCGGCCGCGGCGGCGGCATCGGCCAGGGGCTCGCGGGCGCCATCGGCGTGGCGGTGGCCGAGAGGAAGCGGCCGATCCTCTGCGTGTCGGGCGACGGTTCGTCGATGTACTCGATCCAGGCACTCTGGACGGCGGCGCATCACGATCTGCCGATCGTGTTCGTCATCCTGGCGAACCGCGAGTATCGCGTGCTGAAGCACAACATCGACGCCTACCGGGCGCGCTTCGACGTGAAGTCGAACAAGCCCTACATGCACATGGACCTGACCGGCCCGACCATGGGCTTCGTCGATCTGGCCAAGGGCATGGGCGTCGCCGGCACCTATGTCTCCAAGGCCGACGACATCAAGGCGGCCGTCGAGGCCGCCTTCAAGTCGGGCAAGCCGCACCTCGTCGAGATCGAGATCGAAGGGAAGCGCTAAGAAGCTGGGGGCGCGCCACTGGAGTGGCGCGCCCCCGGCAGCTTACTTCTGAAACGCCCGCACCTTGGCCTGGTGCGCGCGGGCAGCGCCCGTCAGCATCGGCAGGTCGTTGCCCGACAGCATGAACTTCATGCCCTTGTCGATGTAGAGCTTGAGAAGCTCTTCCGTATAAGCGCCGCCCATGCCCGGCCACTTGCCGTGCGTGCGGCAGGCGGCGACGACCTTGTCGACGGCGGCCTGGACCTTCGGATTGCCGGTGTCGCCGGGGATGCCCATTTCCATCGAGAGATCGCTCGAACCGACCAGCAGGCAATCGATGCCCGGCACCGCCGCGATCGCCTCGGCATTCTCGACCGCCTTGGGCGTCTCGATCATCACCACGATCAGCGTGTTTTCGTCCGACTTGGTCGTCATCTCGCCGAGCGGCATCGGCTCGTAGTCGAACTGCGCCTGGCCGCCGCCCACCGAGCGATGGCCGCGCGGCGGATAGCGCAGCTTGTCGGCGATCTCCTTCGCCTCCTCCGGCGTATCGACATGCGGGACGACGATGCCCAGCGCGCCGCCGTCCAGCACCCTGGTCGCCATCGTCAGTTCGCCATACGGCACGCGTACGATCGGCGCGATACCCGAATCCTGTGCGGCGATCGCGATCTCGCACGCCGTCTCGATCGACATGGATCCGTGCTCGAGGTCGATGAACAGCCAGTCGAAGCCGGCGGCCTTCATGACCTTCACGATGTCGACGTTGCGGACCAGCCGGATGCCGATGCCGATCGACAGCTCGTTCTTCTTCAGGCGCGCCTTGGCGGCATTGACTGCGAACGCCATTCTCTCCTCCATTGGTTTGGAACTGCCTGGAGGAAGCTATTCGCCATGACCTTCAAAGTCGAACGGATCGATCATGTCGTGCTGCGTGTGCGCGATCTGCCGGGAATGGTGCGTTTCTACGAGCAGGCGCTGGGATTTCGCGAGGAGCGGCGCATCGACACGCTGCGTCTTGTGCAGATGCGAGCGGGCGCTTCCCTGCTCGACCTCATTGCCAATGAGGCGCACGTGACGACGCGAAACATGGATCATCTGTGCTTCCGCATCGAGCCGTTCGATCGTGACGCCATCGTCATGCGGCTTGAGCCGCTCGGCATATCGGTCGGCGAAACCGTCGAGCGCTACGGCGCCGAAGGCACCGGCCCGTCGGTCTATTTCCATGATCCGGAAGGCAACCAGATAGAACTCAAAGGTCCGACGCATTAAGGCTTGGCCATCTCACATGATGTGATAGCCTGCCGGCCAACGGGGAAGAACGAACACGCCAACGAGCGTGCTTCTGGGAGGATGAAAATGCGCAATCGCCTGGCAATCATTGCCGGCGGCCTTGTGGCCGCCGTCGTCATATCTGCCCCTGCCTTCGCACAGAAGCAGGGCGGGACGCTCCGTGTGTCCCATCGCGACAATCCGCCGAGCGCCTCGATCCACGAGGAAGCGACCATCTCGGTGAACATGCCGTTCATGGCCGTGTTCAACAACCTCGTGTTCTTCGATCCGAAGGAGAAGATCAACAGCCCCGACAAGATCGTGCCCGAGCTTGCCGAGAGCTGGGCGTGGAACGACGACAAGACGAAGCTCACCTTCAAGCTGCGCAGCGGCGTGAAGTGGCACGACGGCAAGCCTTTCTCGTCCAAGGACGTGAAATGCACGTGGGACGCCCTGCGCGGTGACGAGAAGCAGGAGATCATCCGCAAGAACCCGCGCAAGGTCTGGTACAAGAACCTCAAGGAGGTCACGACCAACGGCGACAACGAGGTCACCTTCACGCTGGAGCGCCAGCAGCCGTCGTTCCTGTCGATGCTGGCCGCCGGCTATTCGCCGGTCTATCCGTGTCACGTCGATTCGCGGGCGATGCGCTCCAAGCCGATCGGCACCGGCCCGTTCAAGGTCGCCGAGTTCAAGCGCAACGAGGCCATCAAGCTGGTGAAGAACCCCGACTACTGGAAGAAGGGGCGGCCCTACCTCGACGCCATCGAGTTCAAGATCGTGCCGAACCGCAGTACCCGCGTGCTGGGCTTCGTCGCCGGCGAGTACGACCTCACCTTCGATTCCGACATCACCTTCCCGCTGCTGAAGGACGTGAAGGACCAGAAGAAGGATGCGATCTGCGAGGCGCGGCCGACCAACGTGCACAGCAACCTGCTGGTCAATCGCGACGCGCCGCCGTTCGACAATCCCAAGCTGCGCGAGGCACTGGTCTATTCGCTTGATCGCACGCCGTTCAGCGACATCCTGACCCAGGGCAACGACCTGCGTGGCGCGACGATGCTGCCGCCGCCGGCCGGTGTCTGGGGCATGACGCAGGGCGAGCTCGAGAAGCTTCCCGGTTTCGGGCCGGACATCGAGAAGAACCGCGAGGTCGCGCGCGGCCTCATGAAGGAACTGGGCTACGGCCCCGACAAGCCGCTCAAGATCAAGGTGTCGACCCGCAACATCGCCATCTACCGCGACCCGGCCGTCATCCTGATCGACCAGCTGAAGCAGATCTACATCGATGCGGAACTGGAGCCGATCGACACCACGATCTGGTACAACAAGATCCAGCAGAAGAACTATCAGGTCGGAATGAACCTGACGGGTGCCGGCCTCGACGATCCGGACGGCGTGTTCTACGAGAACTTCTACAGCACGTCGGACCGCAACTACACGGGGTACAAGAACCCCGAGATCGACAAGATGATCGACGAGCAGTCGGCCATGACCGACGTGAGCAAGCGCAAGGCCATGGTGACGAAGATCGAGCAGGCGCTGCTCAAGGACGCGGCCCGTCCGCCGATCACGCATGGCGTCGCCAACACCTGCTGGGCGCCGGCCGTGAAGAACCTCGTCCTGCAGCACAACAGCATCTACAACGGCTGGCGTCTCGAAGACGTCTGGCTCGACAAGTAACGCCGAGGCGTACGGAGGCACGACGAGGATGGGAGCGTATCTTACCCGCCGCGTATTGTTGATGGTCCTGACTCTCTTCGGAATGTCGGTGCTCATCTTCGTCATGCTGCGCCTGGTGCCCGGCAACATTGCCGACATCCTGGTGGATTCGGCGGGCATCGCCGATCCCAAGGAGAAGGCCAAGATCGCCCGCGAGCTTGGCCTCGACCGGCCGATCTTCGATCAATACCTGCAATGGGTCGGCGGCCTCGTGCGCGGCGACCTGGGCTTCGCCTACGTGTCCGAGCGGCCTGCCATCGAGGAGATCGCGCCACGCATTCCGATCAGCGCCAAGCTTGCGGGCCTGGCGCTGTTCTTCTCGGTCATCCTCGGCGTGCCACTCGGCGTCATCAGCGCCGTGCGGCAGAATTCGGGGATCGATTACCTGCTGCGCATCATCAGCCTGAGCGGCCTGTCGCTGCCCTCCTTCTGGCTCGGCCTGCTGATCCTCATGGCGTCGGTCCAGTGGTTCGGCATGATCCCGATCTACACCAACGAGCCACGAAGTTTCATCGACGAGATGCTGCTGCTCAGCATTCCGGCTGCCGCCGTCGGATTCCGGAGCTCCGCCCTGATCATGCGCCTCACGAGATCGTCCATGCTCGAGGTGCTGCGGCAGGACTATATCCGGACGGCTCGCTCCAAGGGCGCATCGCAGACCACGGTCAACTACGAGCATGCGCTTCGCAACGCGTTGCTGCCGGTCGTCACCATCATCGGCATCGAGGCGGCGTTCCTCGTCGGCGGCCTGATCGTGACCGAGACGGTGTTCAACATTCCCGGCGTGGCGCGCTTCCTCGTCGAGGCCATCCTGTGGCGCGACTACCCGATCGTGCAGAACCTGGTGATGCTGATCGCCTTCTGCGTGGTCGTCGTCAATTTCCTGGTCGACATGGCCTACATGGCACTCGACCCTCGCATCAAGTACGCGGACTGAGGCACCCATGGCTGTCATCGACCATGATGCCGCGCTGGCCAAGGCCGGCGCCAACGTATCGGGCTTCTGGGGCCAGGCCGGCTTCCTCGCCCGCCGCTATCCGCTCGGCGCGGTGGGAGCGGTTCTTGTCCTGCTCTTCGTGCTGACGGCGCTGTTCGCCAACGTCATCGCGCCGCACGATCCGCTGTCGACCAACTCGCGCGCCTCGCTGGCCACACCGGGCGGTGTCTACTGGCTGGGCGCGGACTTCATGGGCCGTGACATGTTCAGCCGCATCGTCTACGGCGCGCGAATCTCGCTCGCCGTCGCCGTCGGCGCCACCCTGCTGGGCGGTATCCTGGGCGTCGCCATCGGCCTGATGTCCGGCTTCATCGGTGGCTGGTTCGATCTCGCGACACAGCGCCTGATGGACATCATGCAGTCGCTTCCGCTGCTGGTCATGGCGCTGGTCATGGCGGCGTCGCTCGGGCCTTCGCTGGAGAACACGATCATCGCCATCGCCATCCCGCTGGTGCCCAGCGTGGCGCGCGTCGTGCGATCGAGCACCCTCTCGCTGCGCGAGCAGCCCTTCGTCGAGGCGGCCCGTGCCATCGGCATGGGCGAGGTCCGCATCGCCGTCCGGCACGTGCTGCCCAACACGCTGGCGCCGCTGATCGTCCTCGGCACGGCCCAGCTCGGCTCGGCGATCCTGACCGAGGCGTCGCTCTCCTTCCTCGGCCTCGGCATTCCGGAACCCTATCCATCCTGGGGGCGCATGCTCTCGGAGTCAGCTGCGGAATATGTCCGCACGGCGCCGTGGCTCGTGATCTTCCCCGGCGTCGCCATCAGCCTCACCGTGTTCGGCACCAACCTGCTGGGCGACGCCTTGCGCGACATCCTCGATCCGAGACAGCGTACATGAGTTCTCTTCTGGAAGTGTCCGATCTCGGCACCTGGTTCTATACGCGGCAGGGAATCGTCAAGGCGGTCGACGGCGTCGATTTCGAGGTCGCCGCCGGTGAAACCCTGGCCATCGTCGGAGAATCCGGCTGCGGCAAGAGCATGACCGCGCTCTCGCTGATGCGGCTGATCCCCGACCCGCCGGGACGTATCGTGTCGGGCTCGATCAGGCTGGCGGGCCGCGACCTGCTGAAGATCTCCGAGGAGGAGATGCGCGATGTGCGCGGCAACGAGATCTCGATGATCTTCCAGGAGCCGATGACGTCGCTCAATCCGGTGATGACGATCGGCAAGCAGATCTCCGAGGCGCTGATCCTTCACCGCGACATGGACCGCAAGGCGGCGATGAAGCGCGCGATCGAGATGCTGGATCTGGTCCGCATCCCCGAGCCCGCGCAGCGTGCGAAGGAGTATCCGCATCAGCTGTCGGGCGGCATGCGCCAGCGCGCGATGATCGCGATGGCGCTGGCCTGCAATCCCAAGGTGCTGATCGCCGACGAGCCGACGACCGCGCTCGACGTCACCATCCAGGCGCAGATCCTGGAACTGATCGTCGAGCTGCAGCGCGAATTCAGCGCGGCCGTGATCCTGATCACGCACGATCTCGGCGTCGTCGCCGAGACCGCGCACCGGGTCATCGTCATGTATGCCGGTCGCAAGGTCGAGGAAGCGGCCGTGGGCGAGCTGTTCGCCAGGCCGCTTCACCCCTACACGGTCGGCCTCATGAATTCGATCCCGCGCCTCGACCTGATGCGCGGGCAAACCGATCGCTCCAACGAACGCCTGCAGGAAATTCCCGGCATCGTGCCGCCGCTGTTCGACCTGCCGCCCGGTTGCGCCTTCGCGCCCCGCTGCGGCAGGGCGGACGACAAGTGTCGCAGCGAGCGTCCGGCCTATGAGGAGAAGCAGCCCGGTCACTGGGCCGCCTGCTGGCACACACATGGTTAGCGCAAATCCCCCTGTCATCGAGGTCAAGGACCTCAAGAAGCACTTCCCGGTGAAGAAGGGCCTGCTGCGCCGTACGGTCGGCCAGGTCTATGCGGTGGACGGCGTGACCTTCACCGTGCGCGCCGGCGAAACGCTCGGTCTGGTGGGCGAGTCGGGCTGCGGCAAGACCACGGCCGGCCGCGCCGCCATGCGCCTGGTCGAGCCGACCTCGGGGTCGATCAAGGTCGAGGGCAAGGAGATCATCGGTCTGTCGAAGGGCGAGCTGCGGCCCTACCGCCGGCAGATGCAGATCATCTTCCAGGACCCGTTCTCGTCCCTCAATCCGCGCATGACCGCGGGCGACATCGTGGGGGAGCCGCTGCTGGTCCACGGCGTCGCCAATGCCAAGGAGCGCCAGGAGCAGGTCGCGGCGCTGTTCGCGCGGGTCGGCCTGCGCACGGCGCAGATGAAGAACTATCCGCACCAGTTCTCGGGCGGTCAGCGGCAGCGCATCGGCATCGCCCGCGCCCTGGCGCTGGGGCCGAAGCTGATCGTGGGTGACGAGCCGGTCTCGGCGCTCGACGTCTCCATCCAGGCCCAGGTCATCAACCTCCTGATGGAACTGCAGGCGGAGCGCCGGCTCTCCTATCTGTTCATCTCGCACAACCTCGCGGTGGTGGAGCATATCAGCCACCAGATCGCGGTGATGTATCTCGGCCGCATCGTCGAATACGCCGACACGCGGTCGATCTTCACCAACGCCCAGCATCCCTATACGGAAGCCCTGCTGGCGGCCGTCCCGGTGCCGGATCCAGCCATCAAGCGCAAGAAGATCGTGCTCCAGGGCGACGTGCCCAGCCCCGTGAAGCCGCCGTCGGGCTGCCATTTCCATACGCGCTGCCCGTATGCCGTGGCGCGCTGCAAGGTGGAGTCGCCACCGCTGCGCGAAATCGCACCGGGGCACCAGGTCTCCTGCCACCTGCGGTAGGATGGAACAGCCCTCTCCGCCGCGAAGCGGGGGAGAGAGGGGCCCATCGCACAGCGATGGGAGGGTGAGGTGGTGCCTCACCAAAGTCCGACCTTCGCTCCTGCAAAGAGCATGACCCACCTCACCCAGCCTCTCCCCCCCACTGCGTGGCCGGAGAGGAGTTTGAAGGAGGGGAGTCGCGCCGGAATACAGACGCGCTACACTGTCTCCAGAGGGAGACAGAAACGCTATGGCCATTTGGGATTACATCATCGTGGGCGGTGGGTCCGCCGGCTGCGTGCTGGCCAACCGCCTGACCGAGGATGCCAACGTCAAGGTCCTGCTGCTGGAAGCCGGGCCTCCGGACAAGTCGATGTGGATCGACATACCGGCGGGCTTCACGAAGCTCCTGAACCACGAGAAGTTCAATTGGAACTTCCAGATGGAGCCGGAGGAAGGGATGGCCGGACGCAGCATTCCCTGTCCGCGCGGCCGCACGCTTGGCGGCTCGAGCTCTATCAACGGCATGCTCTACGTGCGCGGCCAGCCTCTCGACTACGATACGTGGGCGCAGTTCGGCAACCGCGGCTGGTCCTATTCGCAGGTCCTGCCCTACTTCAAAAAGTCGGAGAATTACGAGCCGGGCGGCGACGACAGCCGCGGCCGCGGCGGCCCGCTGAACGTGGCGCAGATGTGCGATACGCACGAGCTCTGCGATGCCTTCATCAATGCGGCCGAGGCGAGCGGCTATCCGAAGAACGCCGACTACAACAATGGCAACCAGGAGGGCTTCGGCTACTTCCAGGTGACGATGAAGAACGGCAAGCGGCAGTCGACGGCGCGGGCCTTCCTCGATCCGGTGCGCTCGCGTCCCAACCTGACGATCGAAACCGACGCCCTGGTGAGCAAGCTGATCCTCGAGGGCAAGCGCTGCGTCGGTGTCTCCTACAGCGTTCATGGACAGGCGAAGGAGGCCCGCTGCGGGCGCGAGGTCATCGTCTCGTGCGGTGCCGTGCAGTCGCCCGGCGTGCTGGAGCACTCCGGCATCGGCCAGCCGGAGCTCCTGCGCAATCTCGGCATCGAGGTGAAGCACGAGCTGAAGGGCGTCGGCGAGAATTACGGCGACCATTTCGCGCCGCGCATGAACTGGAGGGTGAAGCTGCCGATCACGCTGAACGAGCGCACCCGCGGCATCAACCTCGTGAAGGAGGTGGTGCGCTACTACACGTCGGGTCGCGGCGCGCTCGCCCTCACCGCCGGCGTCGTCTACGGATTCGTGCGCACGCGGCCGGGCCTCGAGTCGCCCGACATGCAGTTTCACATGGCGCATGCCAGCTACGACACGGCGCAGAAGCGCGATCTCGAGCGCGAGCCCGGCATGACGGTCGTCATCGGCCAGTGCCGGCCCGACTCGCGCGGCTCGATCCACATCAAGTCGGCGACCCCGGGCAGCGCGCCGGCCATCCGGCCGAACTTTCTCTCGGCCCAGATCGACCGCGACGCCACGGTCGCCGGCATGCAGATCGCCCGCAAGATCGTCTCGCATCCGTCGATGTCGAAGTATATCGCCTTCGAGAACAATCCCGGCGACAAGGTGCAGAGCTACGACGAGTGGCTGAGCTTCGCCCGCGGCAATGGCCAGACGACCTATCACGTCATCGGAACCTGCAAGATGGGCTCGGATCCAATGGCCGTGGTCGACGACCGGCTGCGGGTGCACGGGATCGCCGGGCTGCGGGTGATCGACGCCTCGATCATGCCGACGGTGCCCTCGGGCAACACCAACGCCCCCACGATCATGGTTGCCGAGAAGGGCGCGGACATGATCAAAGAGGATGCGAAGGCGGGCCTCAAGGCTGCCGCCTGAGGGTAACATTGGGGGATGTGATGAAGCCTGTGAGGTCCATACTCGCCACGCTGGCGATGGGCGGCCTGTTGGCAGCCTGTCACGGCACCGATCCCAAGACCGAATCCAAGCGCGACATGCTGGCCGATTCGGGCTTCAAGGTCGTCTCCCTGAAGACGCCGGGCCAGGCGGCTTCGTTCAAGAAGCTGCCGCCGCACAAGCTCGTGCGGAAGACCTACAACGGCAAGCCGGTGTGGGTGTACGCCGACCCGACCATGTGCGGCTGCCTCTACATGGGCACGCAGGACAATTACAACGCCTACATCAAGGAGGCGTCGAAGCAGATGATCGCCACCGCGATGCGCGCCAACTTCCAGGACGATCCCTACAGCCCGACCGGCATGGACAATGCCGTCGACAGCGACTGGGACTGGGGCGAGTGGGGCAATCCGGGTTACTACGGCCTGCCCTACTGAGAGTGGCCTGAAACCAAAACGCCCGGCGGATCGCTCCGCCGGGCGTTTTTCTTTTCCACATCACCTCATCCTGAGGAGGCGCCCAGCGCCGTCTCGAAGGATGGGCAATAGACGTGGTGCGCGTGCCGACCCTTCGAGACGCGCTCCTGCGGAGCGCTCCTCAGGGTGAGGATGTTATTTTACTTCGGCTGAGTCGCCGGCACGCCCAGCGAGAGCATGAGACGGTTGGCCCAGTTGAAGAACGAGGCCGCGCCGATCAGGTCGGCGATGGCGGCGTCGTCGAGGCCAACGGCGCGCAGGCGCTCGACATGGTCCTTGCCGAAGGTCATCGGCAGGGTGGTGAGCGCCACCGATGCCGCGACGATCGCCTCCCAGCGCTCGTCGAGCTTGGCGTCGACGCCTTCGTCGAGCAGGCGCTGCACGTCGTCGATCCTCTTGGAATAGGTCGCAGCGAAGCGGGCATGGACGGAGGCGCAGTAGATGCAGCCGTTGAGCCGGGACGTCGCGGCGGCCGCCAGCTCGCGTTCGGCGCGCGGCAGGCCGGCCTCGGGATTGTAGAAGATGTCCTTGTCGGTTCGCGTGCGGGCCTCCAGCACGTCGGGATCGCGCGCCAGCAGCCGGAAGTACGGCGACTTCACGCGCGCCGCATCGACCAGGCTCCTGATGTGGTGCTCGGTCATGTCGGCTTCGGCCATCGGCTCCAGCCAGGGCAGCCAGTCGAGCATGTCGCGGGTGAAGACCACCGGCTCGGTGTGCGGCGGCGGCGTCAGGGTCTTGTCGGTGCTCATAGGGTGCTCGCGAGGACGCCCAGGCCGGCCACGACCCGGATCTGGTAGGACAGGAAGGAGACGAGCTGGGAGACGGTCACGATGTCGTCGGTCGACCAGCCGGCGTCGAGCAGCGACTGCAGCGACGCGGCCGACGCATCGCGTGGATGGAACACCAGCATGTGCGTGTGCTCGAAGGCGGCCGTGAGACGCGCTCCCAGTGCGGCACGTCCGGCATCGCTTACCTTCCAGGTCGGGCCCGGCGCGTCCTCGACCGAGAGCGGGCCCTTGGGAAAGTGGCCGTAGGGACCCTTGGTCTTCGCGGCCGAAACTTCGGTCGCGATGGCTGTGCGCAGATTGGCGGGGAGCTTGGCCGCATAGTAGGCATCCGTTTTCGGCTCGCCGTGCAGGCCGGCGACGAACGACGCGACGGCATGGCGCTCGTCGGTGCTGACGCCGCCCCGGTCCTTCGGCTCGAACAGCGAGGTGTAGCTCGCCTGCGCGTGCTTGCGCGCCTCGGAGCGCTGGGCGCGGATCGCGTCCAGCTTTGAGCCTGGTGAAATTCCCACCAGGCTGTCGATCACATCGGTCATGCGACTTGTCTCGTCCCCGCTTTGACTTCGGGCGCCCAGCCCAATGCGGGCGCAACCTTCTCGGCGAACAGCTCGATCGAGCGCAGGATATACGGGTGCGGCGGATCGATCGAGTGAACCTGCATGGTGAGATCGGTCGAACGCTGCAGGGTGGAGTCGGCCTGCAGCGAGGCGATCACCTCGTCCGGGGTGCCGATATGCACGTCCATCGCCGCGATCAGGTCGCCCACCAGGCTGCCTGAGCTGAAGTTGCCCGTGGCCGCCAGCCGATGGCGCATGCGCGACAGGCCGATCTCGGCGAGGCGCATCGCCTCCTTGTGGTCGTCGGCCACGAAGATGGTGCGCGAGGCGAGGATGCGCGGCTCGACGCCCTTGGGCAGCGCCTCGAGATAGGCGTCGAGCATCGGATTCTGGATGTCCGCGAGGGACGCCTTCGGCGCCTCGGGCGAGCGCGGCTGGGTGCGCGACAGCATCAGCCCGTCGCCGGCCAGTCCGGCCCGGCGTGCGCCCGACACGGTGAAGGTCGCCTGCCAGATGCGGTCGACCAGGGTCGGGCTCGATGGATAGAGCTTGTCGCCGCCGGGCAGCGCGCCTCCGGACCACGCCGTCTTCAGCAGGGCGAGATTGTCGTCGAACAGCGCATGGCGCCGGTCGCTGTCGAGGCCGAAGGCGGTGAAGGCCGTGAGATTGCCGCCCGGCCCGACACCGACTTCGAGGCGGCCACCGCTCATCAGGTCGGTGACGACGGCATCCTCGGCGACGCGGATCGGCAATTCCAACGGCAGCGTGACGATGCCGGTGCCGAGGCGGATGCGCGACGTATGGGCCGCGGCATGGGCCAGGAACACGAAGGGGGCGGGCAAGCCGCCTTCGCCCTCGTGGAAATGATGCTGGGCGATCCAGGCTGAATCGAAACCATGCGTCTCGGCGTGCCGGATCTGCTCGGTGGCGAGGCGGTACCGTTCGGCCGCGTCCACCTGGTCGAGCAGGCGGGTGAAGAAACCGAGTCGCTTGATCGGAAACGTCGTCATGGGCTCAACCTTGGGGGAAGTTCAGGTGGAACGGCAAGGACCGGAAGGCCGCGGCCGGGAATGGCTTCGATCAATTCGCGCGTATAGGCGCTGTCGGGGCGGCCGAAGACGGTCTCGATCGGACCGCCATCGACCTGCCTTCCCTTGTGCATGACCGACACCGTGTCGGAGATCTGCCGCACCACCGCGAGGTCGTGCGAGACAAACAGGTAGGTGAGGCCCAGCGTCTTCTGCAGCTCGTCGAGCAGCGACAGGATCTGCGCCTGCACCGTGACGTCGAGCGCCGAGACGGCTTCGTCGAGCACCAGCACCCTCGGATCGAGCACGAGGGCGCGGGCGATGGCGACGCGCTGCCGCTGACCGCCCGACAGGGCACGCGGATGGCGTTCGAGAAAATTCTCCGAAAGGCCGACGCGGGCCAGCATGTCGCGCACCTTGCGGGCGCGGTCGGCGGCCGGGATCGGCTCGAAGTTGAGCAGCGGCTCCTCGACGATGCGCGCGATGGTCTGGCGCGGATCGAGCGAACCGTAGGGGTTCTGATAGACGAGCTGGATGTGCTTGCGGAACTGCCGCAGCTTCTCACCCTTCAGGGTCGTGAGATCGACGCCGTCGACCAGGATGCGGCCGGCCGTGGGCTTGATGAAGCCGACGATACTGCGGATGGCCGTGGTCTTGCCCGAGCCCGATTCGCCCACGATCGCGTGTGTCGTGCCGCGCCGGACCTTGAACGATACATTGTCGACCGCGCGGAACGACCCGGCCTCGCCGCCGGTCACCGGGAAATCGTGGGTGAGGCCCTCGACCTCGATGGCGAAGTCCTGTGTGTCGACGCCTGGCCGGACCGGCCGCGGCTTGCCGAGCGAAGGCGCGTCGGCCAGCAGGCGCCGCGTGTAGGCGCTGCGCGGAGCGGCCAGGACGTTCTTCACGGCTCCCTGTTCCTGGATGCGGCCGTGCTGCAGCACGACGAGGCGGTCGGCGCGGTCGGCGGCGACGCCGAGATCGTGCGTCACCAGCAGGACTGCCGTGCCGCTCTCGCGGCGCAGCTCATCGATCAGGTCGAGGATGCGGCGCTGTACCGTAACGTCGAGTGCGCTGGTCGGCTCGTCGGCCACGATCAGTGCCGGCTTGAGTGCCACGGCGATGGCGATCAGCACGCGCTGCTTCATGCCGCCCGACAGTTCGTGCGGATACTGCCTGGCGCGCATCTCGGCGGGCGTCAGGCCGACCCGTTCCAGCAGCTCGATGACTCGCGCCTGGATCGCCTTGCGGTCGCCGCGCCGGTGGATCTGCAGCACTTCGGCGAGCTGCGAGCCGATGGTACGCACGGGATTGAGCGAGCTGCCGGGATCCTGCGGAATCAGGCTGACCACGGCACCGCGGATCGAATCCAGCCGCTTCTGCGACCACTTCGTGATGTCGGTGCCGTTGAGGCGGATGATGCCGCTCTCGACCCGGCCGTTGCCGGCCAGCAGGCCGAGCGTCGCCTGCGCCGTCGTGGTCTTGCCGGAGCCGGACTCGCCCACCAGCGCCACGACCTCGCCGGGCGCAACGCTGAAGGAGACGCCGTGCACGACCCGCTGTTCGCGATCGCCGGTCTTGTAGGCGATGGCGAGATCGTCGACCTGGAGGATGGGCGTGACGGTCATGGCGCGGTCCTGCCCAGTGCCTTGCTGATGCGGTCGGCCGACAGCACGACCAGCACGACGACGAGGCCCGGTGCGGCGGTGAGCCACCAGGCGCGCGACAGGTAGTTGCGGCCCTCGGCGATCAGCAGGCCCCATTCCGGCGTGGGCGGCGGCGCGCCGTAGCCCAGGAAGCCGAGCGTCGAGATGGCGAGGATGGCCGAGCCGAACTGAAGGGCTGCCAGTGCGATCACCGAGGTGAGCGAGTTGGGCAGGACGTGGCGGTAGAGGACGGCCCAGAAGGTGCCGCCGCTGCCGAAGGCCGCCTCGACATATTCGCTGCGACGGACCCGCACGACTTCCGACCGCGCGAGGCGGGCGAAGCGCGCCACCGAGACGGCGCCCACCGCGACGGCGACGTTGATGGTGCCGAAGCCCAGCAGCACGATGATGCTCAGCGAAAGCAGGAGCGAGGGCACGGCCAGCATCGAATCGACCAGCCGCATGATCACCGCATCGATCCAGCCGCCGCGCGCACCCGCGATCAAACCGAGCAGCGTGCCCATCAGCAGGCCGACCGTGACCGCGACGAAGGCACCGGACAGCGAATGGCGCGCGCCATAGACGATGCGGGCATAGAGATCGCGGCCGAGTCCGTCGGTACCCAAAACATGTTCGGCGCTGGGTGGGCGAAGCTGCTCGCCCGGCACGCCCTCGGTGCCGCTGTAGCCCGTGAACAGCGACGGCAGGGCGGCCCAGGCGAGCACGATGAACACGACGGTCCAGGCGAGAGCCAGGGTGACCGGCACGCGCTTCAGCCGGGTCGTCCAGCCGGGTCGGATGTCGGCGCTGGCGGCGCTTGCGGTTTCCGCGGTCATGCCGGCGCTCCCGATTTCGAACCGAGCCGGGGATCGAGCACCGGATAGAGCAGGTCGACGATCAGGTTGATCGTGACGAAGGCCAGCGCCGAGATCACGACGATGGCCTGCAGCACCGCCGTGTCGTGGTTGCCCACGGCCTGGTAGGTGAGGCCGCCCAGGCCGCTCAACCCGAACACCGCCTCGGTGACGACGGCGCCGGCCAGCAGCTCGCCGAACAGAACGCCCGCGATGGTCAGCGTCGGCATGATGGCGTTGCGCGCCACGTGCTTCCACAGGACCCAGTTGCGCGAGGCGCCCTTGGCGCGGGCGACGGCGACGAAGGGTTGCGCCAGCACCTGGTCGATGTTGCGCATCAGGATCTGAGCCAGCGGCGCGGAGATCGGAATGGCCAAGGTCAGGACCGGCAGGACCAGCCTCTCGACCGGCCCGGGGCTGATGACCGAGACCAGGCCGAGCTGGAAGGAGAAGATCTGGATCAGCATGATGCCGAGCCAGAAGACCGGCACCGAGATGAACAGCGACGGCAGGGACTGCAGCCCGGCCCGCAGCCATTCCATGCCCACCATGTTGGAGACGGTGGCCAGGATGATTGTCAGGACCAGCGCCGCGGCAAAGGCCAGCGAGGCGAGCAGCAGGGTCGGCGGCAGATTCGTGGCGAGCTGCTGGCTCACGGGCACGCCGGCCTGGATCGACATGCCGAAATTGCCGGTGAGGAAGTTGACGACGGTCGTGAGGTAGCGCTCCCACAGCGGCCGGTCCGCGCCGTAGGAGGCGCGGATTTCGGCGATCTGGTCGGCCGTGAGACCCATGTCGGGGCTCATGAACTTGATCATGATCGCATCGCCCGGCAGCACCTGCAGCAGCAGGAACGCCGCGGTGAAAGTCAGGGCCAGCACGGCCAGGGCCTGTCCGACCCGGCCGAGGAGATAGCGCGCCATGACCTGCCCTGCGCCTACTTCGCGATCCAGGTCGCGTAGAAGCTCGGCCGGCCAACTGCCTCGAAGGTGAAGTCCTTGACCTTGGGCGATGCCGCGAAGGCCTGCGGCTCCTCGAAGATCGGGATCGTGTAGCCCTGGTCGATCACATAGGCCTGCACCTCGCCCACCAGGGCGATGCGCTTCACCGGATCGGTGGCAGCGGCGATCTCCTCGAGCAGCGTGTTGAGCTTCTCGTCGACGAAGGTCTGGACCTTGTTGCTGACGCCGCCCTTCTGCAGCAGCACGTTGCGCGTCGTCGGATAGTACTGGCTGCGGATCACGTCGGGATCGGCGCGGCCGACCATCGCGGGGGCGACGGGCGTCTTCATCGGGTCGAGGCTGTCGGCGACGCGGCTGCCGGCATCGCCCGCCAGCACGTTCAGCTTCACGCCGACCTTGGCCCATTGCTGGGCGACGAGCTGCAGGGTCTCCTTGTTCTGCGGCTGCGGCGGCGATTCGTAGGCCTGAAGCACCAGTTCCTTGCCGTCCTTCTGGCGCAGGCCCTTCGGGCCCATCGTCCAGCCGGCTTCGTCGAGCAGCTTGGCCGCGAGCGCCGGGTCGTAGGCGAGCTTGGCCGACTGGTCGACATAGCCCTGCGCCGTCGAGGCGATGATCGACTTGGCCTGCGGATAGTTGGCCGAGAACAGCGTCGCCACGATCTCCTTGGCGTTGGTCGCGTGCAGCAGCGCCTTGCGCACGCGGATGTCGGAGACCAGGGGATTGTCGGGGCGGAACACGACCGTGTTGTTCACGCCGCGAGTCGGGGCGGCATAGATCACGAAGCCCTTCGACTGGACCTGCTTTTCGTCATAGGCCTGGACCTGGCGGATGACATTGGCCTGGCCCGCGAGAAGCGCCCCGATGCGCACGCTGTCCTCGGGGGTCACGACGTACTTGATGCCGTCGAGGTTGGCGCGGCCCTGGTGAGCCAGCTTGGCCGGACCCCATTTGTAGTCCTTGCGCGCCTCCATCACGAGCTCGCGGCCGAGCACCTCGCTCTTCACCACGAATGGGCCGGAGCCGATGATCTTGGTGGCGTCGCCCAGCGCGTCGAACGGCAGCGCCAGCGTCTTCAGCGAGACCAGGCCCGAGCCGATCACCGAGGTGCCCTGCAGGAACCCGACCGAGGGCTTGGTGAAGAAGAACTTCACGGTCAGCGGATCGACCACCTCGCTGCCCTTGTAGTTGGTGATCACCTCTGACACCGGCTGCTTCAGCGCCTTGTTGCCGAGCCCGTAGGTGTCGAAGTTCTTGGCCACGGCGGCGGCGTCGAGCGGCGTGCCGTCGGAGAAGGTGACGCCCGGCCGGATCTTGAACGTGTATTCGGTCGCGTCGGCGTTGACCGTCCAGCTCTCGGCGATCCACGGCTCGATCTCGAGCGTCTTGGGGTTCTGGTAGGTGAGCTTGTCGGTGATCTGATTGAGCACGCCGCCGTTGGGGTAGAAGCCGCCGGCCGGCGGGTAGAGGTTGGTGTGCGGCTGCTGCTCCAGATAGATCAGCGTACCGCCCTTGTTGACCGCCGTCTGCGCCGCGCCGCTACCTGCCAGGACGGCGATGGACGCCAGCGACGCAAGCGCGCCGGCCAGAAACCGCTGATACTTCACCTGAATCACGACAACCCCCTCGAAGCCACTAGGGCACGGGAGACGCCATGCAGAATTTGGACCGAATCTCGCCGTGCGAGCGGGATATATGGCCGCGAGATCCTGCCGATTACACAGAGCAGATTGTCAATTTCACGGGCTCGCGGGAGCAAATTCTGCTGCGGCGCGAAAACGTGCGGAAAAATCATCCACCGGCATCGTGATCTGCGATCTGCCCCGCCCGCGCGAGCGTGCGCGCATTCAGGCTCAGGATCCGCAGGAGACCTTCGGAGTCCGCATGGTCGAACGATCCCTCGGCTTCCATGGAGCCGTCGGCCGTGAAGAGAGAATGCGGGATGTCGACCCCGGATACGAAGCGGATCGTGCCCCGGTACAGCGACACGCGCAGGGTGCCGCTCATCAAGGCTGCGGTATGGGCGATCGCGGCGCGCGCCATCTGGGAGGCGAGGTCCGCCCAGTAACCCTGGTAGAGTTGCCGCGCGAGGGTGCCTGACAGGGTCGTGAGGAGTTCGGTGGCCCGCCTGTCGAGGACGATCTGCGACAGCAGGGCGTAGGCGGTGCCCAGCAGTTCCATGCCCGGCGCTTCGTAGACGCCACGTGACTTCACGCCGACGAAGCGGTTCTCGACCATGTGATGGCCAATCCCCACGCCATGGCGCCCGGCCACGGCGTTCAGGCGGCGAAAGAGAAGGGGCAGGGACAGCCGTTCGTCGTTCACGGCGGTTGGCCGGCCGTTTTCGAAGCGCAGCTCGACGATCTCGGCGCGTTCCGGCGCCTGCTCCGGCCAGACGCCCATCGCCGGTGTCACGAAATCCGCAGGCGTTCCCAGCCGTTCGAGGGCGCCGCCTTCGTGCGTGAGGCCGAGCAGGTTGGCGTCCGTCGAATAGGGCTTGTCGCGCGTGGCCTTGATGGGAATGCCGTGCTGCTCGCAATAGTCGATCATCTGTTGCCGGCCGCTGAAGCGCTCCAGGAACGCCGGATCGCGCCACGGCGCGTAGACCTTCAGGTCGGGGTCGAGCAGATTTGCGCCGATCTGGAAGCGGACCTGGTCGTTGCCCCGGCCGGTCGATCCATGGCTCATGATCGAGAGGCCGTGCTTGCGCATCCGTCGGACCAGCCCCTGGACAATCGCCTGGCGTCCGGCGCCGGTCGTGTTCCAGTAGCGTCCCTCGTAGCATGCCTGTGCCTGTACGACGGCAAGGCCGATCTCCGAGAGGGTCTCCTGAAGGGGCATGCCGACGAACGCGTCGGCGCCGCTCGCCAGCATCCGCTTCCCGATCTCGTCGAAGCTCGTTTCATCCGGCTGACCGAGATCGGCCGTCATGCAGACGACTTTCACGCCGTTGGCCGAGAGCCAGTGCACGATCGTGCAGCTGTCCAATCCGCCGGACGCCGCGAAGGCCATCCGTTCGCCTTTGAGATCGTGGACGTTCATGCCAGCTACCCCCGTTCGTTCCCTTCCTTGGGTACCCGCCGGCTTGGCCGGTCTGAAGGGCGCAATGTGCCGAACATCGGCGAATCGATCGGCCACTATGCTAGGCTTCCGGCGATTGGCCGGAGGAGGGATCCGTCAGTGGGCACCAGGAAGGGCGATGGGCTGGACGATACCGATCGCGAACTCCTGCGGCTGCTGGCCGCCAACTCCCGTGAACCTGCGACGGTGCTGGCGCGGAAGTTGAGCCTCGCGCGCGCGACGGTTCAGGACCGCATCGATCGATTGAAGCGAAGGGGCGTCATCTCGAAATTCACGGTCGAGGTGAATGCCGCGGCCACGGCGGCACAGGTCACGGCCTGCATCTTCATCAAGGCCAATCTGAAGAACCGCGACGCGGTGGCCCGGGCCATCGCCCGGATCCGGGGAATACGCGAACTCTACAAGATGGTGGGCGAGAACGACGATTTTCTCGCGATCGTCGACGGCAACGGCACCGCCGCCCTCGACACCACGATCGGCGAGATCATCGCCGTATCGGGCGTCGAGAGAACGACGTCCAAGCTCATGCTGGCGAAGGTCCGATAGGTCCTCGCGCGCCGCCCTGTATCAGCCGCCGAGCAGCGCGGCGGATGGCTGCAGCTCCTTGCGCTCGACCTTCTTCACGATCTCGGTGAGTCTGGCGTGCGTCGGCGCCTTGACGCCGATGAAGTCGCCGCGTTCGGCGATGTAGCCGTTCATGAATTCGATCTCGGTGCGGCGGCCCTTGATGATGTCCTGAGCCATCGAGGGGCGCTGGATGTCGGCGCGCGGATTGGGATTGGTGTTGGAGCCGGGCCGCAGGATCGCCTCGACCTCGTCGAGCGCCGCATTGTCCCCTTCGGATGCGCGCGCCAGCAGCTCGGGCTCGAACTTGCCGATCTTCTCGATGTGATAGCCCAGCGCCTGGCCGACCCTCACCGCCTCGCCGCCCAGCTTGATCGAGAAGCGGCGCACCGCGTCGTTGCGATCGCAGTCGGTGCCGGTCATGCCGGTGGCGGCCGAGACACCGTTCTTCATGCCGTTCTGGCAGAGCTTCGACCAGCGCTCGCCCCACAGGTTGGTCGTGGTCTTGGCGCTGTCGATCATGCCCACCATCTCGCGCAATTCCTCGACCCGCTTGGTGATGCGGCCATGGACCTCGCCGACGCGGAACACGGTGTGCTTGTCGCCGCCCTTGGAGACGGTGCGGCGGATTTTTCCGGCCTCGTACATGTCGACCGAGATCAGCGAGGCGACCATACCGACGGTCTTGCCCCAGCCGACGACGCCCGCGATGCGCTCCTCGTTCAGGCAGTTCTGCAGAGACACGACATAGCCGTCGGGTGCCAGGTACTGCTTGATCAGCGCGGTCGCCCATTCGGTGTCGTACGACTTCATCGACACGAAGGCGATGTCGATCGGCTTCTGGCGCGACAGGTCCTGCATCTCGGTGAGATGCATGGTCTTGGCCTTGGTGACGGTGAACTTCTCCTCCGGCGTCACGCCGTCAAGCTCGAGGCCGCGCTTGCGGATGATCTCGATGTTCTCCGGCCAGAAATCGATGAGCGTTACGTCGAGGCCTGCCTGTGCGAGGTAGCCGCCGACATAGCCGCCCAGGGCACCCGTGCCGACGACTGCGATTCTCTTGCCCATCCTGATCTCCCTTGAATCCGTTCGTTAAGGCGCGACGCGCGGCTCCTTGCGCGCGCGGTCGAGATAGCGTTCGCCGTCCTCGGCCAGCAGCAGCCGGTCGGCCATGAGTTGTGCGACCACGGCCTGGACCCGGGCGACATAGTCTGCGCCGCTCCTGTAGCGTTCAGCGATCGATGGCCGCGGGTCGTTCGAGGTTTCGCGGGCGGCTTTGTCGATCGGCAGCGGCAGGCAGCTTCCGTCGCGGTCGGCGATTTCGCCCGCGGGGTAGGGCGGCTTGTATTCGTTCCAGCCGGTATAGGTCGCCAGCGGCACGGCGATGTCGGGCAGGCGGATGCCGGCCACCTCGTTGCCGTCGGTGTCGACCTTGCTGACGAGGGTGGGATACGCCTTGTCGGACGGGGCGGGCTTCACCCAGTCACCGGGCGGCGCCACGGTGTTTGTGATGCGCACGATCGCGGCGCCCGGCACGGCGGGAAAGCCGGTCTCGCTCGGTTCGACCAGTGTCCCTTCGGCCAGCGTTGGCACGCGGCTGGGCGGCGGCGCCCTGCCCGACACCACCCATTCGTCGAGCGCGACCAGCAGGGCGCGGATCGCCGGCATCGGATTGTGCGGGTTGCGCGGATTGACGTTCGGGCCGGGATCGGTCGTCGCGCCGGCGCGGCCGCCATGTTGGGTACCCGCGATCATGTAGACGCGCGAGTTCCCGGGGAGCGTGACGTCCCGGGTGCCGAGCGGATCGGTGTGCAGAAGCGAGGCGCCCTTCTGCCAGTATTCGGTCGAGGTGTTCGTCTCGATCAGCAGCGGATCGCTGCCGTCGCCCCGGAACAGCGAGCCGCTCCTGCCTGTCAGCGGATCGCTCTGCGTCGCCGTCGAGAAGGGGAACTCGTTCTCGGGGAACCCGTGATCCTCATGCTGGGTGCTGGTGCGCGCCGGCTGGGCGAAGGGCGTGTTGAAGAACACACGGCCGACGCCCGCGATGTGGCTCAGGATGCCGTCGAACACGCGGCGTCCCTGTTCGTCGCGATTGAAGCCATCGGAGATATGATTGCGCAGGTAGCGGCCGGCCTGCGAGAAGCCGATGGCCAGCGCATGCGTGATAGGCCGGCCTGTGGCTTTCAGCGCTTCCGGCGAATGGCGCAGCCAGCTCACCACGTCGCGCGTCGCCGCGAAACCCAGGCCCTGGACCTTGGGATTCTTCGCTTCGTAGTGGAACTCGTACAGGTAGCCCGGCCTGGCCTGGGTGCCCTCGCGCAGCCTGATCGAGCGGGCGTCGACGAACGACCACTGGTTCAGCGGCAGCTCGCGCGGCTCGTCGTCGGCGCGTTCGCGCACGGTGAGGCGCGCCCGCGGCTGTTCCAGCGTGGCGGCTTCGTGAGAGAGCTTGAAGGTCTCCAGCACGCCGAGGCGCGTGCCGGAGACCCATTCCTCGCGGACCGTCTGCACGATCGGCTGGCCGTTGTCGGTCGCAATGGGCGCCGTGAGGGCGAGCCCCATGTTGGCGCGCGGCGCGTCGGGATCCCAGCCGGACCACACGATCGTGTAGCCCAGCCGCAGCGGGAAGGCGTTGCCGAGATCGGCCAGGGTCCTCGGGTCGTTCACGCCCTGCGGGCCGTCGGCAATGTTGCCGAACAGCATCTTGCGGCCGCGATTGTTGACCTCGTAGAGGATCCGCCCGTTACCGCGCGCAGGATCCCGGGGCCGCAGGATGAACACGCTGGTTGCGTACTCGACCCTGCCGGCGGCATTGAGCGGCGCCTTGTCGATCAGGGCGATGCCGCTGTTGGCGGGCGACGACGGATCGACCTCGCCTTTGGCGACGGCGATGACGCGCTCATAGGCGCCAACCTCGCCAAACACGGCGCCGTCTGCGAGCGGTTCGACCTTCTCGATATCCAGGGAGACGAGCACTAATACACGCCAGGTTCGAGGTTGAGCACCAGAGGTTCCGTCGTCTCGACCGGAGCGCCCCTCGAATGCCTCGGGGCAGGCTCCGTCGCGGAGTGGAGAGACCTGCTCTCCACCAAATGCCGGCTAATCCCAGATAAAAGGTCTCTCCGCTTCGCCTCGCTACGCTCGGCTCCGGTCGAGACGACGGGCTCTGCTTCGAAGCTCCTGAGTCTTTGGCTGATCTGCCTTGAAATCATCCCGATCTAGGCCCTGGCTTCCGCCTGGACCTCTTCCGCGGGGAAGTTCAGTTCCACGCCGACGCCGTCGGGATCGTAGAGGAAGATCTGGGCCGCACCGGTGCGCGGCACGATCTGCTCGCGGAACTTCACGTTCTTCGATTGCAGGCGCTTGCGCACGCCGGCCAGGTCGCTGGCGGCGAAGGCGATGTGGTCGAAGCGGCCGGTATCCTCGAACTTCTTCTCGGTGCCGCGCACCACGATGCCCTCGCGCGGCTTGCGCTCACCCAGCAGGTGCACGGTCGCGACGCCGCCGGAATAGAGCCAGTAGCCGGGGAATCCGAGCGGCGGGCGGTCGCCGTTCTCGAGGCCGAGCACGTCGCAATAGAAGTCCTTGGTCGCTTCGAGGTCGGACGGCTCGATCGTGTAGTGCTGAAGAGGGCCAAGCGGCATGGTCGGTCTCCGGGTCAGACGAACGTGAGGTCGGCGTCGGCGCCCATCATCCAGGCGCCCACGGTCTCGAAATGGGAAAGCCGGCCCTGCAGCTGCTGGGTCACGGTGTGGATATCGCGGAACCGGCGTTCCAGAGGATGGTTCTCGAAGATCGCCGTGGCGCCCGCCGCATTGTAGGCGAAGTCGACCGCATCCTTGGCCTTGTGGATGGCGTTGGTCGCGGCCATGCGGACGGTGATGCGCTGCTCGACGGTGATCGTGTTGCCGGCGGAAAGGTCCTTCCAGATGCCGGCCATCGACTGCAGCACGAAGGCGCGCGCGGCCCGGAGATTGACCTCGGCCTGGGCGAGGTTGGATTGCACCACGGCATTGTCGCGCAACGGGCTCTTCAGCCCACGCGGCACCTTGTTGCGGGCGACATCGAGGAAGCAGTCCAGCGCACCGCGGGCGATGCCGCAGGCCACGCCGGCGAAGCCCACCTGGTAGCAGGTGCCGGCGCCCATCCTGTAGAGCGGCCCGCTCTCGCGGCACTCGAGTTCGAATTCGCGCGTGATCGAATGGTCGGCGCGCACGAAGAAGTCGTTCAGCGCAAACTGGTCGCTCGCCGTGCCGCGCAGGCCCACCGTGTTCCAGATGTCCGTCCACTCGACGTCGCCGGAGCGCACCAGCATGGTGCGCTCCTGCTGCCGGCCCTTGTCGTCGAGCCGCGGCGAGCCGTCGGCCTTGAAGATCGGGCAATGGGCGCCGAGCCAGGTGGCGTGACGGCCACCCGAGGCGAAGGCCCAGACGCCGGTGACGCGGTAGCCGGCCCCCAACTTGTCATCTGTGCACTCGATGGCCTTGACCTTGGGGCCGGGGCCCCAGGCCAGCACCGCGCGTGGATCGTCGCCGAAGATCGCGCGGGCGACCGGCAGGTCGAGATAGGCGGCCGACATGGCGCAGCCGCCGGCCTGGCTCAGGCACCAGGCGGTCGAGGCGTCGCCGCGCGCGATCGTCTCGATCACATGGAAGAAGGTCACGGGATCGGTCTCGATCCCGTCCGACGAACGCGGCAGCAACAGGCGGAACAGCCGCGCCTCGTGGAGCTTGTCGAGCAGCGCCGGCGGCAGCCGGCGCGTCTCCTCGATCTCGTTCGAGGCGGCCTCGACGGCCGGCCGGAGGGCCTCGGCACGGGAGATCACGGCCGGGTCGCCGGCGAGATCGGCGGCAGACGGGATCAGCGTGTCCAAGACCATCCTCCTCGAACCTTGGTGTGCATCAGGCCGTCGCCAGTTCCCGGTCGATCTGCGCGATCGACTTGCCCTTGGTTTCCAGCCCGAAGAAATAATAGACCGCCCCGGCCATCAGGAACCAGCAGCCGAGATAGAGAAAGGCCGTCGGAATCTGCGGCAGCGGCACGTCGGGCTTCAGGTAGTTGTTCGACCCGACGATCAGCGCGAGACCCAGCGGCCCGATGATCTTGCCGATGCCGCCGAAGCCGTAGGCCGAGCCCATGCCGGTGGTGCGCAGGTGCGAAGGCCAGACTTCCGCCGCATAGGGGCCGACGATCGCGAAGCCGCCATCGGCGAAGAAGAAGGCCAGCGCCAGCAGGATCCAGAGCGCCGACATGCCCATGAGCGTGGCATTGTAGTTGTAGCCCGCGACGATGATGAGCACGCCGGCGCCCAGTCCGATCAGCCCGCCGCCGGCCCGCCGTCCGATCGCGTCCGACAGATAGGAGAATGACAGGCGGCCGATGAAGCCCATGATCGTGAGCAGGATCATCATCTTGGCCGCTTCCTGCGGCGTCACCTTCAGGAGCAGCACGAACAGGGAGGGCGCCCACAGCGTTACGCCATAGACGCCGGTCTGGGCGCCGGCATTGCCGAGCCACGAGACGAGCAGGCTGCGTGGATACTTGAAGAGCTCGAACCAGCTCACCCTTGGTGGTTCGACGGCCGGAGCGGTGGGCAGCGGCAGCGACTCAGGCTTCATCTGCAGAGCCCAGGCCAGCGACTTGCGGGCTTCCTCGTAGCGGCCCTGGCGGACCAGCCAGACCGGCGATTCCGGCACCCACAGGCGGACCAGCAGGACGAGAACCGACGGCAGCACGCCGATGGCGAACAGCAGGCGCCACTGGTCGGCGCCCATGAACGCCCCCAGCACCGCGCCGAGGCCGACGCCGAGCGGGATCACGCAGGTGACCAGACCGCCGACCCAGCCGCGCTTGCGCGCCGGCACGAACTCCTGGACCAGCGGAAGGTCGACGCAATAGAGGCCGCCGACGCCGAAGCCCACGAAGAAGCGCATGATGGTGATGTAGATCCAGCCATTCTCCGGTGTGAAGTAGAGAAGGCCGGTGGCGATCGAGAAGTTCAGCACGGTGCCGATGAACACCTTGCGGCGGCCGATTCGGTCGGCGAGCCAGCCCCAGATATAGGCGCCGAGGATGGCGCCGACGCCGGACGAGAGCAGCACGATGGCCGACTGTCCGAAGGTGAGCTTCCAGGGCCCGATCAGGAAGGCGAGAACGAAGCCGATGAGAAAGTAGTCGAAGAATTCGAGAGCATCGCCGATCACCGCCGCGGCGATGATCTTCTTCTGGTTGCCGGTCAGTTTGGTCTGCCGGTCGAGAACATCGAACATGGCATTTCCCCCGTGCGCTTTTGTTTGGGGGCGCTTGCCGCGCACTGTTCACGCGTCCCTGGCGGTTACGCTACGCCCGGGCACACCGCAGCGGCAAGGTTGGTGCCCCCGCCGTGTTTGCCCGTCGAAATGCTTCGCTGCATGGCAGCCCTCTCCTTTGCTAAGGAGGGGGAGACCAAGGGGGAGAGATTCGTCATGCACTGGACCGACCGCCGGAAGCGCTTCCGGACGCTGCTCGCGGGCGAGCGCTGCGTCCATCCGGGCTCCGTGTTCGACCCGATCTCGGCGCGCATCGCCGAGGATCTGGGCTTCGAGATCGGCATGTTCGCCGGCTCCGTCGCCTCCATGACCGTGCTGGGCGCGCCCGACCTGATCGTGCTGACCCTGAGCGAATTCGCGGGCCAGGCCTACCGCATCAACCGGGCCGGCAACCTGCCGCTCATGGTCGATGCCGATCACGGCTACGGCAATGCCCTGAACGCCCGCCGCACCGTCGAGGAGCTCGAGACCGCAGGCGTCTGCGGCCTCAGCCTCGAGGACACCGATCTGCCGACACCGTACGGCACCATGGCGCCGCGGCTGATCTCGATCGACGAGGGCGTGGCCAAGATGAAGGCCGCGCTCGGCGGCCGGCAGGATCCGTCGCTCTGCATCGCCGGCCGCACCAGCGCGATCACCATCACGGGCCTCGACGATGCGATCGCCCGCGGCAGGGCCTATGAGGCGGCCGGCGTCGACGCGCTGTTCTTCGTGGGCGTGCGTACCCGCGCCGAGCTCGACGCGATCTCCGGCGCGACCACGCTGCCGATCATTCTGGGCGGCGTGTCGGGCGACCTCACCGATCTCGCCTATCTCGGTGCGCGCCGCGTCCGCATCGCGCTGCAGGGCCACCAGCCCTTCGCCGCGGCGGTGAAGGCCGTGTACGACACGTTGAAGGCGTTGCGCGACGGCACCCAGCCGTCGAAGCTGCAGGGCGTGGCGAGCCCGGAACTGATGAAGAAGGTCACGCGCGACGCCGACTATGCGCGCTGGACGAAGGAGTTTTTGGGTGGGTGATTGTCGAAAAAACTCCGTCGTCTCGACCGGAGCGCGCAGCGCGGAGTGGAGAGACCTACTCTCCACGATCTGCCGCCATTTGGTTGAGAGGAGGTCTCTCCACTACGCCTCGCTACGCGAGGCTCCGGTCGAGACGACGGACTTTTTGTGCCTCAGCCCGTCGGCACCAGGGTCACGGCGACTCCGTAGGAATGGGAGTCGCCGCCCAGGATGACGCCGCGCAAAGGACTCACGTCGGAGAAGTCGCGGCCCCAGGCCACGGCGACGTGATCCTCGTGCGCGATCAGGTCGTTCGTGGGGTCGAGATGGACCCAGCCTGCCTCCGCGCCGCACCACACGGCCACCCAGGCGTGGCTCGCGTCGGCGCCGCGCAGGGCGAGTTCCTCCCGGGAGTGGACGGTGCGGATGTACCCCGAGACGTAGCCCGCCGCGAGACCGTGGGCGCGCAGGGCCGCGATCTCGACATGGGCGAAATCCTGGCAGACGCCGGCTTTGCCGGCGAAGACGTCGGCGAGCGGAGTCGAAATGTCGGTGGCGCCGGGGTGATATTCGAAGTCGGTCTTGATGCGCGAGGTCAGTTCGCGCGCCGCCTCCAGGATGGGACGTCCCGCGGTGAAGGATTGCGCGCCGTAGGCACGCAGCGCCTCGACGCGCGGCACGAGCGGCGATTCGTGGACGAACTCGCTGGCCTCGACATTCTGGGGAAATCCGTCGCCGAGAAGCGACGCCCTTATGTCTTCCCAGGGCGGTGTCGAGACGGCGGCAGGCGGCTCCGGAAAACGCACCTCGACTTCGGCCCGCACCTCGATGTCGAAGCGCGTGTGCGGCTTGTCGATCCGGTAGATGTCGATGAGGTTGCCGAAATGGTCGACATGCTGCACGGCGAGCGCCGGCAGCGGGCTGGTGACGATGCTGATCGAGCTGACTTTCTGTCCGGGAAAGTCGCGGGCGCGGAGGTGCGCGATATGGTGCGCCGAATCCACCGTGCTGGCGTAGGTGTAGGTCGTACGGTGCGAGAGGAGGTAATGCACGCTCAGTCTCCGCCCGAGGAGCCGACGGCCTGGGCTGCCGGCACATGGGAGAAATAGGCGCGGGTGATCGCCTCGGAAAGCTTGTCGAGCTGCTGCTCCGTGTCGGACGCGACGTCGCGCAGCATGGCGAGGGCCAGTCCCTCGTGCCGCCAGGCCTGCTCGTCGCCGCCGAACTGGCGCACGACGGCTTCGAGATCCACCTCCAGCGAGTCCGGCGGCGCGGCGACCCGCACCCCCGAGGCGCGGGCGAGATAGTCGAGATGACCCTTGATGGTGCGCAGCTGGAACACCAGGCCGCGCGGATTGGCATCGTCGAGGATGACGAGGTCGAGCACGGGGGCCGGCTGGAGCTGGCCGAGATAGCGCGTGCGGTAGGTGATGGTGCTGTCGCACAGTTCGAGCGCGAGACGCATCGCGGCGTCCCAGTCGATCGGCGAGAGGGTGAAGGGGCCGAGCGCGCCGGTCAGCACGTGCAGCGCGCGCTCGATCCGGCGGCCGAGATCGAGGAATCGCCAGCCGGTGCCGCGCGTCATGTTCTCCTGCGCGAGGCCCGAGAGCGTGGCGACGAATCGCACGATCTCGTCGAGGGCTGCGAGCAGCGGGTCGAGGTTGCCGCGCGCGGCCAGCAGGCGCTTGCGCACCTCGATCATCTCCGGGCCGGCGGCCGTCGTCATGTCGATGGAGAAGCGGTCGCGCATCGTGGCGGTGAGCCGCTGGATGCCGTCGAGCACGGTGGCGAGACCGCGATCGTCGGCGGCGACGGTGGACAGCCCCTGCTGGAACAACGCGCTCTCGGGCGGCGCCAGGGCCGACGAGTGATCCATCAGGTTCGCCGCGTCGAGCAACCGGCCGAGCAACCTCAGTTCGACCGCGTCGCGCGGGCCGACGGCGCCCTGCGCCACGCGCGCCGCCGTGGTGCGCAGCAGTCGCGCATCGTTGTCGAGGCGCTCGATGTAGCGGCCGAGCCAGAAGAGATTGTCGGCGACGCGGCTCTGCAGGTCGGCGGTGCCGCGCTCGACGGCGAGCTGGTGAAAGCGCCGCGTCGTCGGCAGCTGCACGTCGGCCGCATCCTCGGCCAGCACCCATACGTCCTTCAGGGTGCCGTGCAGGCGGTTCAGCGAGCGCAGGGCGGTGTCGCCGTCGGGCTCTCGGGCAAGGCCGCCCGGCAGCACGTGATAGGTATCGTGGTCGGCGACGACGAAGGCGCGCATCACGACGGCGGACGGCACAAGGGACTGCCCGTCCCACTTCGGCGTGAGCGACGGCGTCATGGGATACTGCGCGACATACTGGCCGGGCTGGGCGCGGATGCGCTCGACCAGCGCTGCGCGCTCGGCCGGCTCCAGCATGCCCACGACGATGGGCTCGCGATCCTGGCCGAGGCAGGGACGCACGATCATGAGATCGAGATTGGCCATGGCGAAGCTCAGCGCCGCTGGCTCGCCCAGCCACCATACGTCGAGCGACGGCATGCGCAGCTTCTCGCCCAGCAGGTGTTCGCTCAGCCGCTCCAGAAACGGCATGATGGCCGGCGTCTCGACGACCCCCGATCCCAGTGCATTGGCGAGCGAGATGTTGCCGTTGCGCGTGGCTTCCACGAGGCCGGTGACGCCAAGCGCGGAATCGGCGCGCATTTCCAGGGGGTCGGCGAAGGCGCTGTCGAGCCGCCGCAAGAGCACATGCACAGGCCGGAGGCCGGCCAGCGTCTTGATCGAGACCTGGCCGTCGCGCGCGACCATGTCGCCGCCTTCGACCAGCGGAACGCCCAGCACGCGCGACAGATAGACGTGCTCGAAATAGGTGGCCGACAGCGAGCCTGGCGTCAGCACCGCCATGTTGGGCTGGGACACGGCGGCCGGCGCCATCGAGCGCAGCGACTCCTGCCAGCGGTCGACGAAGGGCCGGAGATGGCGGACGGGAATGGAGCGGAAGGCCTCCGGCAGGCTGCGCGCCAGCACGCGGCGCATTTCGAGGGCATAGCCCACTCCCGCGGGAAGCTCGGTATGGTCGGCCAGGACGTGCCAGCGTCCGTTCCCCAGCCGCACCAGGTCGACCGCATAATTGCCGAGGTAACGTCGCGGCGCGGCGCCGTCGGTGACCCGGGCAGGACGCTGGAAATGCCGGTTGGCGTGGACCAGCATCGGCGGCAGCAGCTTCTTCTTCAGCAGCGTCTGCGGGCCGTAGACATCGGCCAGGACCCGGTCGAGCAGCTTGGCGCGCTGGATCAGGCCGGCCTCGAGACGGGACCATTCGTCGGGCGCGATGACGAGCGGCAGGGGGTCGAAGGTCCAGCGCGCCGCGCCGCGGTCGTCCAGCAGGTTGACGGTCGCGCCCGATTCCTCAAGCTGCCGGCGCGCACTCTCGACCCGCTCGCCGAGCCCGTTGGGCAGCGAGCGGATGACGCTCAGGATGCCTTGCCAGTGGTAGCGGATCGACTTCTGGCCGGTGACCAGTTCGTCGTACGCGCTCGCCGGCGAGGAAGAGAGGCCGCGCAACGACTCCATGGGCCCGGAAACAGATGTTGAGACGAACGGTCGGACTGCCTGTGAGGCGGGCGAACTATAGGCCCTGGGCCCGCCGCAGGTCGAGCGTCAGCGGATGCTCGGGATTGTCGAGCGGCCGCGGTTCCGGCGAGGGGCCGCCGGTGTGTCCGATGGCGAAGAACCGGGCACGGCGGCGCGCCTCGGCCTCGTTGGCGTTGACCGGCATGCGGTCGTAGTTGCGGCCCCCGGGATGGGCCACGTGATAGGTGCAGCCGCCGATCGAGCGGCCGCTCCACGAATCGTGGATGTCGAAGGTGAGGGGCGCGTGCACGCCGATGGTCGGGTGCAGCGAGTTCGCCGCCTGCCAGGCGCGGTAGCGCACGCCCGCGACGTATTCGCCGGCCGTGCCGGTGGCGCGCAGCGGCAGCTTCCAGCCGTTGCAGGCGATGACATGGCGCTGGTCGTTCAAGCCGGCGACCTTGACCTGCAGGCGCTCGACCGTGGAATCGACGTAACGCACCGTGCCGCCGCCGCCCGGCTCCTCGCCCAGCACGTGCCACGGCTCCAGCGCATGGCGCAGTTCGAGTTCGAGACCGCGTTGCGCCACCTCGCCCAGTCTGGGGAAGCGGAATTCGAAATGCGGGGCGAACCACTCGGGGGCGAAGGCGTAGCCGGCCTCGCCGAGATCCGAGAGCACGTCGTTGAAGTCCTGCCACACGAAATGCGGCAGCATGAAATCGTCGTGCAGGCGGGTGCCCCAGCGGCTGAGCGGCCTCTCGTAGGGGCGCTCCCAGAACTTGGCGACGAGGCCGCGCAGCAGCGCCTGCTGCGCCACGCTCATGCGCCAGTGCGGCGGCATCTCGAAGGCGCGCAGCTCCAGCAGCCCGCGCCGGCCGGCGGCAGAATCGGGCGTGAACAGCTTGTCGATGCAGAACTCGGTGCGGTGGGCGTTGCCGGTCGCGTCGACCAGCAGATTGCGGAACACGCGATCGACCAGCCATGGCGGCGTCTGCCGTCCGGGCGCGATCTGGCGGAAGGCGATCTCCAGCTCGTGCAGCGCATCGTTGCGTGCCTCGTCGACCCGCGGATGCTGGCTGGTCGGGCCGATGAACAGGCCGGAGAAGAGGTAGGAGAGCGACGGGTGATTGAGCCAGTAGCCCAGCAGGCTCTTCAGCAGGTCGGGCCGTCGCAGGATCGGCGAATCGGCGGCGGTGGGGCCGCCCAGCACGACATGGTTGCCGCCGCCGGTGCCGGTGTGGCGCCCGTCGATCATGAACTTCTGGGCGCCGAGCCGGGTCGTGCGCGCTTCCTCGTAGACGATCTCCGTGCGTTCGACGACCTCGGTCCAGGTGGCCGAGGGGTGGATATTGACTTCGATCACCCCGGGATCGGGCGTGACGCTGAAGTGCAGGACCCGCGAATCACTGGGCGGCGTATAGCCCTCGATGAAGATCGGCTGGCTCTGCTCCTCGGCCGTGTCCTCGAGCGCCGTCACGAGGTCGAGATAGTCTTCCATGCGCTCCGTCGGCGGCATGAAGACGTGGAGATGGCCGTCGCGCGGCTCGAAGGCCATCGCGGTGCGCACGACGCCGGCGGCCGAACTGCCGACGGCGGGCCCCAGGCCGGTGTTCGGGGCCAGCGCGCGGCGCCACGCCTCGCGGCGGGCTTCGGCATCGCCGACCGTATCGCGCGTAAGGCCCGGTTCCTGGCGGCGCAGCACTGGCGCGCGCCGGAAGGCGTCGAGCGGCGGCAGGTCGGGATGCGGTGCCATCGGGTCGGGTTCGACGATGTAGTCGGTGTCGCCCGGCGCCGCCCAGGGCAGCGAATCCAGCGGCAGCCGGTAGCCGATCGGCGAATCGCCAGGGATCAGGTAGCACTTCTCGGAGCGCAGGAACCACGGACCGCTCTTCCAGCGCGGCGCATGTGCATGCCCGTTGCCGCGGCCGTTGTGGTCGCGCCCATTGTGATCCCGAATGACCGGCAGCACGTAGCCAACCGAGCTTTCGAGGCCCTTCTCGAAGACCCGCGCCAGGCGCTCGCGCTCCAGCGGGTCCTTCACCTTCGCTTCGTCGACCACGACGTTGCTCGGCAGGCGCCGTTCGCGCCAGAGGTAGTACCAGGTGTCCTCGTAGGCCGGAAAAAGATAGTCGGGGTCGAGCTGCAGGCGCTGTGCGAAGGCCAGCGCGAAGCGGTGCGCGGCTTCGACGGTGGCGCCGACCGGCTTGGACTCCAGCGCATAGAGCTGCGGATTGCGCCAGATCGGCTCGCCGTCCTTGCGCCAGTAGGAACCGAGGGCCCAGCGCGGGAGCTGCTCGCCGGGATACCATTTGCCCTGGCCGAAATGCAGCAGCGGTCCCGACGCGAAGCGGTGCGCGAGCTTGCGGAACAGCACGCCGGCCAGTCGCCGCTTCTCGGGTCCCAGCGCCAGCGTGTTCCATTCGGGCCCGTCCATGTCGTCGACCGACACGAAGGTCGGCTCGCCGCCCATGGTGAGCCGCACGTCGTGCTTGCCGATGTCGCGTTCGATCGCCTCCCCGACCTTGAGCAGGGTGGCCCATTGGTCCTCGGTGTAGGGCTTGGTGGTGCGCGGCGTCTCGCGCACGCGCGTCACCGTCATTGCGTGTTCGAACTCGACCTCGGCCTTCTCGATCGCGCCTTCGATCGGCGCGGCGCTCGATGGCTCGGGCGTGCAGGCGAGGGGAATGTGGCCTTCGCCGGTCAGCAGGCCGGAGGTCGGGTCGAGGCCGATCCAGCCGGCGCCGGGCAGGTAGACCTCGCACCAGGCGTGGAGGTCGGTGAAATCGTGCGTCGGGCCTTCCGGACCTTCGAGCGGCTTCTCGTCGGCGACGAGCTGGATCAGGTAGCCCGAGGCGAACCGCGCGGCGAAGCCCAGATGGCGCAGGATCATGACCAGCAGCCAGCCGGTGTCGCGGCACGATCCCTTGGCGCGCCCGAGCGTCTCCTCGCAGCTCTGCACGCCCGGCTCCATGCGGACGATGTAGCCGATTTCGCGTTGCAGGCGGGCATTCAGGCCGACGATGAAATCGACCGTGCGCTGTTCCTTGCGGTCGACCGATGCGAGCCAGGCCGACAGCCTCGGCCCCAGCGGTTCCAGCTTGCGGAACGGCGCGATCTCCTCGGCCAGCGAGGGATCGTAGGCGAAGGGCCATTTCTCGGCCGAGGGTTCCAGGAAGAAGTCGAACGGGTTGATGACCGACATGTCGGCCACCAGGTCGACCGTGACCTCGAACAGGTCGGTCTTCTCGGGAAATACCAGCCGGGCGAGGTGATTTCCCTGCGGATCCTGCTGCCAGTTGATGAAATGCTGGGCCGGCGTGACCTTCAGCGAATAGGACAGGACGGGGGTCCGGCTATGGGGGGCTGGACGCAGACGGACGATCTGCGGCCCCAGTTCGATGGGTCGGTCGTACCGGTAGGTCGTCCGATGATGCAGCGCGACGTGGATGCTCATGACGGCCTGCTGTTTCGCTCCGAGACAGACTAAGCAAGTGACATGCCACTAAGCAAGGAAGTGGCGCTATGCTCTGTCATGATCCTTTCTTGACCGGGCGCCTCATCATGACCGACTACTTCGATCTCACGGGCAAGGTCGCCCTCGTCACCGGCGGCAGCCGCGGGCTGGGTTACCAGATGGTGAAGGCCTTTGCCGCGCACGGTGCCGACGTCTTCATCACCAGCCGCAAGCTCGAGGCCTGCGACAGGGCCGCCGCCGAGGTGCGGGCGATGGGCCGCAACGCGGCAACCCATGCCTGCAACGTCGCCAACTGGTCCGAACTCGACGACCTGGTCGATGCCGCCTATGCGGCCTTCGGCAAGGTCGACATCCTGGTGAACAATGCCGGCTCGTCGCCGCTTGCGCCCTCGTCGCTCGAAACCTCCGAGCAGCTGTTCGACCGCATCGTGTCGCTGAACTTCAAGGCGCCGTTCCGCCTGATGTCGCTGGTCGGCAGCCGCATGGCGGCGGGCGAGGGTGGTTCGATCATCAACGTCTCCAGCGCCGGGGCCCTGCGTCCGCGGCCGCAGATCGCCCCCTACGCCGGCGCCAAGGCGGCGCTCAACGCGCTGACCGAGGCTTTCGCGTTCGAATACGGCCCGAAGGTGAGGGTGAACACCATCTCGCCGGGTCGGTTCCTGACCGACGTGTCCAAGGCCTGGCCGGACGAGCACAAGGCCAATCCGACGGCGGCGCTCAGGCGCAGCGGCCAGCCGGAAGAGATCGTGACAGCGGCGCTCTATCTCGCGTCGAGCAAATCGAGTTTCACCACCGGATCGCTGGTCCGGGTCGATGGAGGAATAGCCTGATGAAAATGAAAGCCGGCGTTCTCACGGTCTGCGGTGCGCCCCGCCCCTTCGCGAAGTCGAAGCCCATCCAGGTCGTCGAGGTCGATCTCGACCCGCCGGGCGAGGGCGAGGTCCTGGTCAAGGTGGGCGGCGGCGGCCTCTGCCACTCCGACCTGTCGCTAATCAACGGCGACCGGCCGCGCCCCGTTCCGATCGTGCTGGGGCACGAAGGCTCCGGCGAGATCGTCGAAGTGGGCGCGGGCGTCCATGACGTGAAGGTCGGCGACCATGTCTGCTTCACCTTCAACGTGAGCTGCGGCCGCTGCCGGCGCTGCCTCGAAGGCCGTCCCTACATCTGCGAACGCTCGATCAGCCCGCGCGCCGCCGGTCAGCTCCTGTCGGGCCATCATCGCCTGCACCTGGATGGCAAGCCGGTGAACCATCATTCCGGCGTTTCCTGCTACGCCGAATATGCCGTGGTCGACCGCGGCTCGATCGTGGTGATCGACAGGAGCCTGCCGCTCGACGTGGCGGCGCTGTTCGGATGCGCCGTCGTCACGGGCGTGGGCGCGGTGGTGAACACCGGCAGGATCGAGCCGGGCAGCTCGGTCGCGATCGTCGGCCTGGGCGGCGTGGGGCTGAGCGGCCTGATGGGCGCGGTGCTCGCGGGCGCCGGCCGCATCGTGGCCATCGATCTCTCCGACGAGAAGCTCGGCCTCGCCCGCCAGCTCGGCGCGACAGACACTGTCAATGCCAAGGACGTGGATCACGTGCAGCAGGTGCGCGACCTCACCAATGGCGGCGTCGACTATGCCTTCGATCTCGCCGGCACCATCAAGGCGATGGAGACGGCCTATCTGGTGACGCGCTGGGGCGGCACGACGGTGACCGCGGGCCTCTCGCCCATCGTCGCCGACTTCTCGTTCAAGCAGAGCATGCTGGTCAGCGAGGAGAAGACGATCAAGGGCTCCTACATGGGAAGCTGCGTGCCAGTGCGCGACATCCCGCGCTTCATCGCGCTCTACCAGCAGGGCAAGCTGCCGGTCGACCGCATGGTCAGCCAGCGCATCGGCTTCGACCAGCTCAACGAAGGCTTCGACCGCCTGCAGGACGTCGCCACCGTGCGGCAGGTCCTGGTGCCGCACGGTTAGGTCAGGCCCGCATCAATCGGCTTGCCAGTCGCGACATTGAAAGCAGTCGCTGGAGCGATCATCGGGCTGAAACATGAAGGCCCTATCTCTCGTCGATGCTCACGCGATTGGCATCGACAATCCGACGATGGCTCGGCCGGGAGCTGGTGATCGGCGGCCGGCGATTGTACATCGTCGACGACGGCACCCTGGCCGGCGGGGAAGCCGCACCGACGCCGTTGGATCACATGTTCGGATCGTTCTTGCGGACGAGAAGCGGGCGGTCTCCCGAACCAGGATCCATACAGGGCTGGTCTCTGGCGCAAAAGAAAGTGGCCTTGGAAGCCATCGTGAAGTGCCAATCACGACTTTCAGGCATCGACGTCATGGATAAAAGCCAGCTCGCTCGATTCCTCGCCGAAACCAGAGCTGCGGTGTCGAGGGATGCCCTGGACCAGCTGGCCCAGAGTTTCACCATGAAGTGGCACGAGGCGAACTATCTTGCCTACGTCCATCTGAGGGCATCGGCTTCTGCCACCGTTCTGTAACGCGGCTTCGTTCCGCGGCGCAATCGTCATAAGACTTTCTCGGGTCTGTGCTCGAATCGACCTTATGAGCATGGCGGGATTGGCCCGCAACTACACGCCCCCGAAGCTGCGAGCGAACGAGTCCCGACCGTGGCGACCAGACCGAGAAGCGGTGCCAAGGCCGCCGTCACCCTGCGCCAACTACGCGCCTTCCTGCTCACTGCCGAGAACGGCAGCGCCTCGATGGCGGCGCGGACCCTTGGCGTCACGCAGCCAGCCGTCAGTCAGCAGCTACAGGAGCTGGAGACGGTGCTGCGCGTTCGCCTGATCGAACGGGTAGGCATCCGCATGCTGCCGACACCCGCCGGTCGCGCGATGATCGAGCCGGTGCGGCGCGCCTTCGCCGCGCTGGATCAAATCGAGCCGGCCGTCGCCGCATTCCGCGAAGCCGATACGGGGTTGGTCCGCCTGGGGACGGGTGCTACGGCCTGCATTCATTTCCTGCCCGAACCGCTCGCACGCGCGCAGACGTCAATGCCGAACCTGCAGCTGGTCGTGGTGACGGGCAACACGTCCGATATCGTCTCCGGTGTCGAAGAGGGCGCCATCGATGTCGGGCTGGTGACCGCGCACGAGCTCAAGTCGAATCCTGCGATCCACCTCGAGCATGTGTTCGACGAGGAGCTGGTCGCCATCCTGCCGAAGCGACTGGAACTTCAGCTTCCCGACCCGTTGCGGCCGCAGGATTTCTCGCACCTGCCGCTGATCCTGTTCGACCCGGCGGGCCGCACGCGGGATATCGTCAACGGCTGGTTTCGGGCGGGGGGCGTGAGCCCCATCCCCACCATGGAGCTGGGCAGCATCGAGGCCATCAAGGTGCTGGTGGGCGCCGGCCTCGGCGTGTCGCTGATTCCCGATCTGGCGACGAGATCGATGCCCGATACGATCGTCCGCCGCCGTCTCGCGCAGCCGGTGCGCCGCCGCCTTTCGCTGATATTGCGCACCGACAAGGTGCTCGATTCCGGGCTGCGGGCCCTCTTGTCCGAGATCCGTGCGTCAGCGGAGTCCCAGCAACAACGCCTCGCATGTTCGTGTCCGAATAAGAAGCGGTGATACCTTGCGATAAGCAAGGCCTGTGGCTTTGTTATCAAAGCGTATTCTCCGCCCCTTAGTCTCCGTGCATCGACGTTTGTGTGCATGGAGGCGAAGTCTTGAACCAACCGAACAGCACGCCCGGGCTCGACCCGGCGCCAGGTCCCATCGGTGGCCGGCTGGCTTGGAAGAGCGCCGATCTCGCTGCGGACAAGTCGTGGATCCACTATTTGACGGAGGCGGAGGTGGCCGAGTTGGAAACGGCCGCCGCTCACTCCGGGATCGTGGTCGGTGACATCCTCGATCTGCGCCGCGAGCACTTCCCCCTGCCGACCCTCGCCGCGAAGGTCGCCACCCTGCGTGCCGACATCATGGACCGCTACGGCTTCGGCTATCTGCGCGGCCTGCCGGTACACAAGTACGATCGCGACACGATCATGCGCATGTACTGGGGATTGGCCTCGCACCTCGGCGACGTCGTTCCGCAGAACCGCAACGGCCACATGATCGGGCATGTCATCGACATCGGGACAAAGGTCGACGACTACAACAAGCGCCTGACCCAGACCTCCGCGGGCCTGTCGTTTCATTCGGACTCCTGCGACCTGGTCGGCCTGTGCTGCCTGCATACCGCGATGGCAGGAGGCGAGAGCGCGCTGGTCAGCGGCATCGCCGTGCACGACGAGATGATGCGGCGGGCTCCCGATCTCTGCCGCGCGCTCTATCAGCCGGTCACCGTCGATCGCCGGGGCGAGGTGCCGGAAGGCAAGTTCCCCTGGATGCGCATTCCGGTGTTCATGTGGCAGGACTGTACCTTCACCGGTTACGCGCCTCTGCTCGAGTACCTGAAGTCGGCCCGCCGCTTTACCGACGCGCCGCCGATGACCGAGCAGCAGTGGCAGGCGGCTGAGCTGTTCTTCTCGATCTGCGACGATCCGGCCTTCTCGGTGAAGATTCCGTTCGAGGCCGGGGATTTTCAGTTCGTGCACAACCATGTCGTCTTCCATTCGCGCACCCCTTTCGAGGACGGGCCCGATCCCGCGAAGAAGCGCCACCTGATGCGCATCTGGATTTCGCTGCCCGACGGGCGCGAGCTCCATCCCGCGATCGCCGAGCGCTGGGTCCATATCGAGCGCGGCACGGTGCGGGGCGGCGTCAACATTCCCAACCGCAAGGCGCTCACCATTCCGATGGAACCGCTGACGCCAGCCTTCGCGTGAACATGCGTTTGTTTCGGGGGTAGCGTGCCGGCTCTCAGCGTACGAGGCGTCTGCAAGTCGTTCGGCTCCGGGGCCGTGCTGGCGGATATCGATCTCACCGTTGCAGAGGGTGAGATCGTCAGCCTGCTCGGCCCCTCGGGCTGCGGAAAGTCGACCCTGCTGCGGATCGTCGCCGGCCTGGAGCGCGCAGACCGCGGCGTGGTTCAGATCGGATCGCGTGACGTTTCCAGCTTGCCGCCCGGCGCCCGCAACGTGGCGATGGTCTTCCAGTCGCTGGCTCTCTATCCACATCTCACCGGCCGGCAAAACATTGCCCTGCCGCTGCGCGCCCGCCGGCTGACCCGGCTGCAACGGATGCTCGGCCCGCTGCGGTTCTCGCCGTCGGTGCGGTCGATCGAGCGCGAGATCGACGGCGCGGTCGACGACATCGCCGGCCGTCTCGATATCCAAGGCGTGATCGACCGCGTGCCCGGACGGTTGTCCGGCGGGCAACGTCAGCGTGTTGCGATCGGCCGCGCCCTTGTGCGCGACAGCCGGCTGCTGCTGCTCGACGAGCCGCTCTCCAGTCTCGATGCCAAGGTGCGGGTGCAGGCGCGTGACGAGATCGTGCAGATCCAGCGGGCCTTCGGGGTCGCCTGCGTCTTCGTCACGCACGACCAGGGCGAGGCGCTGGCGATTTCCGACCGCGTCGCGGTGATGCTGGGAGGCCGGGTGGCCCAGTTCGGCACGCCCGCGGAAATCTATCGCGATCCCGTCTCCCTCGCGGTCGCACGCTTCGTCGGCACGCCGACGATCAATGTCCTGGACGGCGTGGCCGACGCGTCGGGTCGCGTGCTGGCCGGCGGCTTCGTCTTCGATGTGCGCCTCGGCACCACGGCCGGCCAGAAGGTGAGTGTGGCGGTTCGGCCCGAGAATGTGCGGATCGCCCCAGGCCATGACGAGAGCAGACCTCTGTTGCGGGTCGCGCGAATCGAGGATCACGGGCATGACGGCCTCGTCCATCTCGCTGGCCGGGACGGCGGGGAAGCTCTTCTCGTCGCCCGTGCCGGCCGGGCGCTCGCGTTCCGGCCCGGCGACGAAGTCCGCGCCGCCATCTCGGCCGACGATGCCCTCTACTTCTCGGAGGACGGCTCACGGCTTGCCGGGCTTCCCGTCGCGATCGCGGCCTATGCGCGTGGTTGAGGCGCGGTTTCCACGTTGGCGGGATTCCATCGTCGGTCCCTATCTGATGCTGGCGCCGGCGGTTCTGCTGCTGGTCGTGATGATCCTGATGCCTCTGGTGCTCGTGGCCGCCACGGCCTTCACGGACTGGCATCTCGGCGGCGGTCCGCCTCGGTTCGTGGGTCTCGAGACCTTCCGTGCGTTGCTCGAGGATCACGACTTCCAGGTCGCGGTCTGGAACACCGCCCGCTATGTCGGCGCCGTGGTACCGGTCACGACCCTGGCGGGTCTCGCCGTGGCGCTGCTGATCGCCGAGTGCGGTCGCGGGCAGGCCCTCTATCGCATGATCTTCTTCCTGCCATCGGTGGCGACGCTCGCGGCGATGTCGGTCGCATGGCAGATGCTGCTCAGCCCATCGGTGGGCGCCGTGCCGCAAGTGCTGCGCCTGTTGGGCTTCGCGCCCGGAAACTGGCTGCAGGACCCGCAAGCCGCGCTACCGACCCTGGCGATGATCGGCATCTGGAGCGAGGCGGGGTTTGCAATGCTGTTCTTCCTGGCAGGGCTCAAGACCGTGCCGCACGAGCTGGTCGAGGCGGTGGCACTCGACGGGCGTGGCTCGGTTGTCGATCGGCTGTGGCATGTGACCCTGCCGCATCTCGCGCCGATCACGGTCTTCGTTCTGGTCTTCAGTTCGATCCATGCGCTGCGCGTGTTCGACACGGTCGCGATCATCACGCGCGGCGGCCCGGAGAAGGCGACGCTGGTGGCGCTGTACTTCATCTACCAGGAAGCCTTCTCACTCTTCCGGACGAACCTTGCCGCAGCCGCCACGATCCTCTTCATTGCGGTGGTCCTGGCGCTGAGCCTGGCCCAGCTCTACGCGACGCGCGCGGGGCGTTCCCGATGACCCGGTCCCGTTTCACGGGACTGGCGCGGCATGTCGTGCTGATCAGTGGCGCCGTCCTGGTGCTGCTGCCGCTGCTCTGGGCGATCCGGATCTCCTTGCTGCCTGCGGAGGACGTGTTCTCGCCGAAGTTTCATCTCCTCCCCAGCCGCTGGATCGGCTTCGAGAACTACGCGCGCGCGCTCACGGCCTCGCCGTTGCTGCACTTCCTGGCGAACGGGGTCTTCGTCTGCGTTGCGATCATCGTGTGCCAGCTTCTGGTCGCGATTCCGGCCGCCTACGTGCTGGCGAAGGCCCGTGTGCCGGGCCTTCGCCTGATCTGGCTCGCGGTTCTGGTGGCGCTGGTGGTTCCCCCGGCGGCGCTGGCGCTGCCGCTCTTCATCATGGCGGCAGGGGCCGGGCTAATCGACACCTATGCCGGCCTCATCCTGCCCTGGACGATCTCACCGCTCGGGATCTTCCTGCTGCGGCAGGCGTTCCTCCGGATTCCCGACGAGATGATCGAGGCGGCGCGGCTCGACGGCCTGGGCGAGGGCGAAATCCTGGTGCGCCTGCTCGTGCCGATGATCTCACCCGCCATCGGCGCGCTCGTCATCATTTCGCTCGTGGCGCACTGGAACGACCTCCTGTGGCCGTCGGTGGTGGTCACGTCCGGAGCCAAGGCCACTCCGCCTTTCGGCGTGATGCTGTTCCAGGTCCAGGAGATCGGTTCGGACTACGGCCCCTTGCTGGCGGGCGCTCTGATGATCGCAGCGCCGCTGCTCGTCCTGTTCGCGCTGGCCCAGCGGCGCTTCCTCGATGGCATGACCTGGCTGGGCTCGAAGTGACGCCGGCCGTTCCCGTGTTCCTCCCTCACAATCAGCGAGCTCTCCGATGAAACGACTGCTCTTTCTCTTTTCCACCCTGCTGCTGTTCGGGTTCGCGGGCATGCGCGGCGCCGGTGCGGTCGAGATCACCGTGCTCTATCCGCAGCCCTACCTCTACCAGGCCCCGGTCGAGGAGATCGTGAAGGCGTTCGCCGCGAAACGGCCGGACATCCAGGTGAAGCTCCTTGCGCCGACCAAGGCCTACGAGGAGACGGCGAGTGCCGTGCTGCGCGGCGCCGTGACGGGCAGCATGCCGGACATCGCCTTCAACGGCACCAACCTCATGCACCTCTTCGTCGACCGCAAACTTGCGGTTCCTCTCGACGGCTTCGTGGCGAAGGAAGCGGATTGGGAAAAGCAGGGCTACGTGCCGGGCATGATCTCGACCGGCCTCGTGAACGGCAAGCTCTACGGCATGCCGTTCGCGCTCTCGACGCCGATCCTGTATTTCAACGCCGACCTGCTGCGCAAGGCGGGTGGCGATCCCGCCCTGCCGCCGAAGACGTGGCCCGAACTGCTTGCGCTTGCGCGCAGGGTCACCGATGCCGCCAGCAACACCCATGGTGCCTACATGGTGTGGACGACGACAGGGAACTATCTCTGGCAGGAGCTGCTGTTCACGCACGACGGCCAGATGCTGTCGACCGATGGCAAGAAGGTGGGCTTCGACACGCCGGCGGGCCTCAAAACCTTCGAGATCCTGCGCGACCTGGTGAAGGAGGGCGGCATGCCGAACCTCACCGACGAACAGGCGACGCAGGCTTTCATTGCCGGCCAGATCGGGTTCTACATGTCGTCTTCGGCGCGCGTGAACAGCTTCACGAACAAGATCGGTTCTCGTTTCGAGCTGGGCACCGCGCCGTTCCCCAGCCCGCGGCCGGATTCGAAGATCGTCTCGGGTGGCGCGACAATGATGATCTTCGCCAAGGACCTGGCCAAACAGGCCGCGGCCTGGGAGTTCATCAAGTTCGCGGCTGGTCCGATCGGCCAGACGATCATGGTCCGCCATATCGGCTACATGCCGTCGAACCAGATCGCAATCGATACGCCCGAACTGCTGGGCAACTACTACGCGAACAATCCCAACATGCGCACGGCCATCTCGCAGCGGGCACGCACGACGGCCTGGCTCGGCTTCCCGGGCGAGAACAGCCTCAAGGCGATCCAGGTGATCTATGACGTCATGGAGTCGGTCGTGGCGGGCAAGGCCACGCCGGAGGACGCGTTGAAGCGGTCCGTCACGCAGGTGCAGGCGCTGTTGCCGAAATAGCGCGGACGGCCTCGCCCGATCCGCCATGGTCCTTCGCCGGGAACACGGGCCTGAACGCCCGTCCCCGGCGTCGTGATCTACGCGACCGCGGCGTAGATACGGTCGAGATCGCCGTCGTCGTAGGCGTATTCGGTCGAGCAGAACTCGCACTTCACCGAGACACGGCCGGTCTTGTCGCGCAGATCGCCGAGTTCCTCGCGGCGGATAGAGCGCAGCACGTTGTCGATCCGCTCTCGGCTGCAGCGGCAGCGCGCCTCGAAGGCGCGGCGCTCGAAGACACGCGGCTGCTCCTGGTGGAACAGGCGGTGCAGCAGCGTCGTGCCGGGCAACGCCGGATCCAGCATTTCCTTCTCGGTGGCCGAGGCCATCAGGATCACCGCCTTGCGCCAGTCGTCCTCGCGCTGCTCGGCATCGACGTCGAGGCGGCCGGCGTCGAACTCGGGCATCTGCTGGACCATGAGTGAGGCCGCGTGCCAGCGGTGCCCGTCGCCGGTGTCGTCGCGGCGTGCCGTGATCTTGATGCCGGTCGGCAGCTGCTCGGACTGGCGGAAGTAGGTGTGCGCGCAGTCCGCCAGCGTCGCGCCCTCGAGCGGCACCACGCCCTGGTAGCGTTCGGTGTGCTGGCCCTGGTCGACGGTGAAGGTAAGGCGGCCCTGACCGAACAGCTTCGGAATGTAGCCATCGGGCGCGTCCTCGTTGCCGCTGCCGAGCGCAATGGCGAGCTTCCAGGAATCGAACTGCGCGTAGCCGCGCAGGGCGCCATCGCTGGTGAGGTCGGTGACGAGCAGGCGGATCGGCCCGTCGCCGCTGATCTGCAAGGTGAAGATGCCATCGTATTTTAGCGAGGTCGCGAGGGTGGCGCACAGCACCATCGACTCGGCCAGTGGCCGCGCCACGGCCAGTGGATAGCCGTGGCGCTCGATCACTTCATCCAGAGCGGGACCCAGCCGGACCAGCCGGCCGCGCACACCGAGCGCGTCCAGCTGGAAAGGAAGGACGCGGTCCCAGTCGTCGGAAGGAAATCCTCCCGAGTCTGAACTCAAGACAGGCACCAGGCCAGGATGCTCTTCTGGGCGTGCAGGCGGTTCTCGGCCTCGTCGAACACGACCGACTGCGGACCGTCGATCACCTCGGCGGTCACTTCCTCGCCGCGATGCGCGGGCAGGCAGTGCATGAAGATCGCATCCTTCTTGGCCTGCTTCATCAGGTGCTTGTCGACCTGATAGGCGCGCAGCAGGTTGTGCCGTCGCGCGGCGCTCGGACTGTCGGGATCCTCGTCGCCCATCGACACCCAGGTGTCGGTGACGACGCAGTCGGCGTCCTTCACCATCGACTCGGGATCGTGGCCGATCGAGATGCGGCCCTTGGACTTCTCCGCCCACTGCACCACGTCGGCCGGCGGCGTCAGCTCGGGCGGGCAGGCGATGCGCAGCTCGAAGTCGAACTGCACGGCGGCATGGATCCACGAGGTCGCCATGTTGTTGCCGTCGCCGGACCAGACCACCGACTTGCCCTCGATGGAGCCCCGATGCTCCTCGTAGGTCATGACGTCGGCCATGAGCTGGCAGGGATGCGTCTTGTCGGTGAGCCCGTTGATCACCGGCACCGTCGCATACTTCGCCATCTCGAGGAGTTTCTCCTCTACGGTGGTGCGCATCATGATGATATCGACGTAGCGGCTGAGCACGCGCGCGGTGTCGGCGATGGTCTCGCCGCGGCCGAGCTGGGTGTCGGTGCGGCCCAGCATGATCGTCTGGCCGCCAAGCTCGCGCATGCCGACTTCGAACGACACGCGGGTGCGTGTCGAGGGCTTCTCGAAGATCATGGCGAGGGTCTTGCCGGCGAGCGGCTTTTCGTGCCCGCCGTTGGACCGTGCCTTCTTCATCGCCTTGCCGTGATCCAGGATCTGGCGAAGCGTCTTGGGATCGACCTGGTCGAGGTCGAGGAAGTGCTTGGGCGTCGCCATGGCTACTCGGCGGCCTTTGCCGCCGCCTCGAACGACTCCGCGGCCTGTCCGAGAATCGCGATACCCTCGTCGAGCGCCGCCTTGTCGGCGATCAGGGCCGGGAAGATGCGGATCACGTTCTCGCCCGCCGGCGGGACCAGGAGTCCCAGCGACTGCAGCTTGTTCACCATGTCGCCCGACGTCACCGACGGGGCGCACTGCAGGCCCTGCAGGAAACCCATGCCGCGCTGCTCGACGAACACCGTGGGATGCTTCCGGCAGAGTTCCTCGAGTTTGCCCTTCAGGTACTCGCCCTTTTCGCGCACATCTTCGATGAAGCCCGGCGCCAGCAGGATGTCGAGCACCGCATTGGCGACGCCGGTGGCCAGCGGGTTGCCGCCATAGGTCGAGCCGTGCGTGCCGGGGACCATGCCGACCGCCGCCTTCTCGGTCGCCATGAAGGCGCCGATCGGGAAGCCGCCGCCCATGCCCTTGGCGATCGCCGCGACATCGGGTTTCACACCCGACCAGTCGTAGCCCCACAGCTTGCCTGTCCGCCCGAAACCCGTGTGGATCTCGTCGTAGAACAGCAGCAGGCCGAACTCGTCGCAGATGGCGCGCAGGTCCTTCAGGAACTGCGTGGTCGTGGCGCGGATGCCGCCTTCACCCTGGATCGGCTCGACCAGGATGCCGGCGGTCTCGTCGTCGATCATGTCGCGGACGACGTTGGTGTTGTTCAGTGGCGCATGCTTGTAGCCGGGCGCCGGCGGGCCGAAGCCTTCGAGGTACTTCTCGTTGCCGGTGGCGGCGAGCGCGTTCAGCAGTCGGCCGTGAAACGCCGCCTGGAAGCAGATGATCTTGTACCGCTTGGGCTGGCCGTTCATGTACTGATACTTGCGGATCAGCTTGATGCCGCCCTCGATGGCCTCCGCACCGGAGTTGCAGAAGAACATCGTGTCGGCGAACGAGTTCTCGGCCAGCCGCTTGGCCAGCTTCTCGCCGTTGCCGATCCGGAACAGGTTCGACGTGTGCCAGAGCTTGGAGCCCTGCTCGGTCAGCGCCTTGACCAGGTAGGGATGGCAGTGGCCCAGCGCGTTCACGGCGATACCGGACGTGAAGTCCAGGTAACGTCGGCCGTCCACCGCGTAGAGATAGTTGCCCTCTCCGCGTTCGAACACGACGTCCTTGCGACCGTACGTCGGCATCACAGCCGTAATCACAGCGAGCCTCCCTCAAAAACCAAAAACCCCCGCCGATCCGACGATTCCGGGATGGAAACTCCGGGTTTTGGCGAGGGGCGGGCACTATCTTACCGGGGTCCGGGTGTGTCAACTTGGGCCGGGCTGCCGGCGGCGCGCGCCTTGAGGGGTCCCGACCCCTCTGCTAGGAGACCCGCCTTCTGATGAAAATGCTGCCCACCCGGAATTCCACGCTGCCCCTGCATCGCGCCGGCTTCGTCTCCGTACCCGCGATGCTCGACTATGCGGCCCGCGGCGAGACCGGCGTGACCTTTTATAATGCCAGGGGTGAGCAGCTTTCAGCCTTGCCGTGGCGCGAGGTCCGCGAACGGGCCCATGTCGTCGCCCGCAAGCTGATCGGCGCCGGCTTCGCGCGCGGCGAGCGCATCCTGATCACGGCCGACACCTGGCCGGGCTTCTTCGACGCCTTCTTTGGCGCCCAGTATGCCGGCCTGCTGCCCGTGCCGGTCTCGATTCCGGTCGGCATCGGCGGCAAGGATGCCTATCTCGACCAGCTTCGACGCCAGCTTGCCGCCTCCGGGGCGGTCGCGGCGGTCGGTCTCGACGATCTCGCGGGATATCTGGCCGACGCGGCCCGGGAATTCCCCGCTGTCCGGCTCCATGGCGGCATGGACGCCCTCTACGCGCTGCCCGAGAAGCCGGTCGACCTGCGACCGCTCGGCGCCGACGAGCAGTGCTACATCCAGTTCTCGTCGGGCAGCACGCGTCACCCGCACGGCGTGCAGATCACCCAGCGCGCCCTGATGGCCAATCTCGCCGGCATGGTCGGACCGGCCGGGCTCGACGTCGTCGAGGGTGATCGCGCGGTGAGCTGGCTGCCGCTCTATCACGACATGGGCCTGATCGGCTTCCTGATGGCGCCGCTCTCGACCCAGATCTCCATCGACTACCTGACGCCGCGCGACTTCGCGCGCCGGCCGATGCAGTGGCTCAACCTCATCTCGCGCAACCGCTGCACCATCTCCTACAGTCCGAGCTTCGGCTACGACCTCGCCGTCCGCCGGGGCGCGGCCCAGGTCCCGCCCGATCTCGACCTGCGCTGCTGGCGCCACGCCGGCATCGGCGGCGACATGGTGCGGGCCGACGTGCTGGAGCGCTTCGCCACGACGTTCGCACCGTTCGGCTTCGACAGCACCGCCTTCATCCCGAGCTACGGCATGGCTGAGGTCTGCCTCGCCATCACCTTCTGTCCGCACGATACCGAAGTCCGCACCGATGCGGTGGACCGCACGGCGCTGGCCGAGGCGCAGCGTGCGGTGCCGGCCGCTGATCCGAACGACCATCAGCGGGCGCGGCGCTTCGTGATCTGCGGTCGCGTGCTGCCGGGCCACCAGCTCGAAGTGCGCGGTCCCGACGGCGCCGTGCTGGCCGACCGCGAGGTCGGACGCATCTTCGTGTCGGGCCCCAGCGTCATGCCGGGCTATTTCGGCGAGCCCGAGGCCAGCCGCGAAGTCCTGGTGGACGGTTGGCTCGATACCGGCGACCTCGGCTACATGCTGGACGGCGAGATCGTCGTCACCGGCCGCGCCAAGGACCTGATCATCGTCAACGGCCGCAACGTCTGGCCGCAGGACATCGAATGGGCGGTCGAGGCCAAGCGCGTCGTAAAGAATGGCGATGCGGCGGCCTTCTCGATCGATACCGGCGAAGGCGAGCGCGTGGTCGTGGCCGTGCTGGCGCGTGTGTCGGGCGAGGAGGCGCGCGCGTCGCTGGCGCGCGACGTGGCGGGGGCGGTGCGTGAGGCGATCGCCGTCGATTGCGACGTCGCGCTGGTGCCGCCGACCCTGGGCCTGCCGACCACCTCGTCCGGCAAGCTGTCGCGCGCCCGGACCAAGGCGAATTACCTGGCTGGCCTCTACGCGCCCAAGCCCGAGGCGGCCTGACCGCTCGCCATGGGCAGGCTGGTCGCCGTCACCGGGGCTACCGGCTTTGTCGGCCCGCATCTCGTCGCGGCCCTCGCGCGGCGGGGCTGGCGCCTGCGCCTTCTGGTCCGGCGCTGGTCCCCGTTGCCGTCGCTGGCCGGCGTCGATGCCGACCTCATCCTGGGCGACCTCTCCTCCGAGTCCGCCCTGCGCCGGCTCGTCGACGGGGCGGATGCGGTGATCCATGCCGCGGGACTGATCAAGGCGAAGGCTGACCGGGACTTCCTGCCTGTCAACCGGGACAGCGCTGCGCTCCTGTCGGCGCTGGCGCCCGACGCCCACATGGTCCTGCTCTCGTCGTTGGCCGCCCGCGAGCCGCAGCTTTCTGCCTACGGCGCGAGCAAGCGCGCGGGAGAGGCGGTCGTCGCCGGCCGCAGCGGTCCCTGGACGATCGTCCGCGCGCCGGCGGTCTATGGTCCGGGCGACCGGGAGACGCTGGCCTATTTCCGGGCGGTTAACTCGGGTATTGCGCCGCAGCCCCGCGTGCCGGAGGCGCGCCTGTCGCTCATCCATGTGGCGGACCTCGCCGAGGCATTGGCCCTGACCCTCGAGCATCCGGCGGCGAACGCGACCTGCGAAATCGACGACGGGCGGACCTATACCTACGGCGACATGGCCGAGGCAGCCGGGGAGGCGCTGGGTCGGCGGCCGTGGCGTCTCTCCGTGCCGCGGGGCGTAATGGCCTGGATCGCCCGCTGGAACGAGCTGCGGCAGGCCTTGGGCGCGGGCGCCCAGATCCTGACCCGGGGGAAGGTCAACGAGATCTTCCACCCCGACTGGTCGGTCACCGACCGGCGGCTGGCCGCAGCGATCGGCTTCAAGCCCCGTTATGACCTCACGTCCGGCTTTCGGGACACGATCTTGTGGTACCGCGCGAAGCACTGGCTATAGGACGTGTGAAACACGGCGTAACAATTTGTCATTTCACTCGGAATCGCTGTTTCTGGCACAAGGTGACCGCCCACCCCCGGGCCCTGGAGAGCGTTTTGCGCACTGCCCATCAAATGATCGTCGAAACTGACGGCATGACCGACACCCTCGAACGCGCCCGCGTCAGCGGCCAGTCGCGAGGTGAGGTCATTCGCGAGATCTGTCGTCACCTGGCGCCGTTCCAGACCGGCGAGCGGCCGATCACGGGCGACACGGTGATCGCCAAGGACCTGACCATCGATTCGCTCGCCATCATGGACATGGTGATGGAGCTCGAGGACCATTTCGACATCTCGATTCCCATGAATGTCGTGGCCGAGATTCACACCGTCGACCAGCTCGCGGACACTATCCAGAAGCTCTGCGCCCGGCGTTAGCCATGGGCCTGTTCGACCGGCATGCGGGCCTGCTCGAGGCCTATCGGGACGTTCGGACCACCGGTTACGACCCGTTCCAGATTCGCATGGAACGGGTGCTGTCGCCGACCGAAGCGATCATCAACGGCCGCAAGATGCTGCTGGTCGGCACCAACAACTATTTCGGCCTGACCTTCGACCCGAGCTGTATGGAAGCCGCCATTGAGGCGATCCGTGCCGAGGGTACCGGCACGACCGGCTCGCGCATCGCCAACGGCAGCTACAGCGAGCATGTGGCGCTCGAGCGCGAGATCGCCGAGTTCTACGGCAAGAAGCACTGCATGGTCTTCACGACCGGCTACCAGGCCAATCTCGGCCTGATCTCGACCCTCGCGGGCGAGGGCGACCAGCTGCTGATCGATGCCGACAGCCATGCCTCGATCTACGACGCCTGCAAGATGACGCAGGCCGAGGTCGTGCGCTTCAAGCACAACGATCCCTCCAGCCTGGAAGCGCGCCTGCGCCGACTGGGCGACCGTCCGGGCAACCGGGTGGTGGTGCTGGAAGGCATCTATTCGATGCTGGGCGACAGCGCCCCGCTGCGCGAGTTCATCGACGTCTGCAAGAAGTACGGCGCCTACGTGATCGTGGACGAGGCCCATTCGCTGGGCGCGCTGGGCGACAATGGCCGCGGCCTCTGCGAATCGGCCGGTGTGCTGGACGACTGCCACTTCATCGTCGGCACCTTCTCCAAGACGCTGGGCGCCATCGGCGGCTACTGCGTCTCGGACGACCCCGACTTCGACATCCTGCGCGTCACGGTGCGCTCCTACATGTTCACGGCGTCGCTGCCGCCGTCGATCGTGGCCTCGGTGCGGCAGGCGCTCAAGGTGGTGAAGGCCAGGCCCGAGTTGCGCACGCAGCTCTGGGCCAACGTCGCCACGCTGTACGAAGGCCTGGCCGCCAAGGGCTTCAAGCTCGGCCCCGAGCACGGGCCGGTGGTCGGCGTGCATCTGCCCGACCGCATGACCGCGATCGGCTTCTGGCGCGCGATGCTCGATGCCGGCATCTATGTCAACGTGGCCGTGCCACCGGCGACGCCCAACGGCGTGTCGCTGCTGCGCTGCTCCGTCTGCGCGGTGCACACCAGGGAACAGCTCGAGCACATGATCGAGGTCATGACCGGCATCGGCCGTCAGCTCGGCGTCCTCGACGACCGCACGCTCCGCGTGGTGGGCGGCGCCCGCTAAGGGGCGGATCCGCCATGTTCACCCTCGCGCATCTGTCCGATCCGCATCTGCCGATGCCGCCGGCGCGCGTTCTCGATCTCCTGGGCAAGCGCGCCACCGGCTACTTCAACTGGTGGCGCAATCGTGTGCAACTCCATCGGCCCGAGGCGCTGGCCGGCATCGTGGCCGACATCAAGGCGCAGAAGCCCGATCACATCGCGCTGACCGGCGACCTCGTGAACATCTCGCTGCCCGACGAGTTCGCCCGCGCCTCCCGATGGCTGGCGGACCTCGGCACGCCCGGCGATGTCACGGTCATTCCCGGTAACCACGACGTCTACGTCGCCACCCTGTGGCGCGAGGGGCTGGGCCGGTGGGGCGCCTACATGGCGGGCGATGGTCAGCCACCCGCGACCGATTTCAGGGTGTTCCCGACCCTGCGCCGGCGTGGGCCGGTGGCGCTGGTCGGCTTGAACAGCGGCGTCCCGAAGCCGCCGTTTCTCGCGACCGGCACCCTGGGCGAGGCGCAGATCGCCGCCGCCGGGAAGCTGCTGGCGGACCTCGGCCGGGAAGGTCTCTGCCGCGTCGTGATGATCCACCATCCGCCGCTCACCACCGAAACGCACTTCAAGCGACTGACCGACGCGGCCGCCTTCCAGGCGATGATCCGCCAGGTCGGCTGCGAGATCGTGCTGCACGGCCACAACCACCGCAGCGAGGTCGCGCGCATCATGGGCCCACAGGGGCCCATCCCGGTCGTCGGCGTCACCTCGGCCTCGGCGGCGCCGGGAAGCAAGTATGGCCGGGCGCGCTATCACCTGATCGGCATCGAGCGCGAGACCGCGGGCTGGCGCATCGCCGTCGACATCCGCGCGCTCAGGGCCGACGGCACGGGCTGCGAGCCCGACGGCCGGATCGTATTCAACAGCGGCGCGCCGGCCGCCCTGGCAGCTTGAGGCGGCAATGGCTTCGTCGGACATCGTCGTCAGCCCGGTCGAGTCGAAGGCCGACCTGAACGCCTTCATCGCGCTGCCCAAGCGCCTCTATGCCGGCCACAAGGGCTACATCGCGCCGCTCGACGTCGAGCGCCGGGAAGCCTTCACGCCGGGCAAGAACCCGCTTTTCGAGCATGTCGAGGTGCGCTTCTTCCTGGCGCGGCGGGCCGGCAAGGTGGTCGGTCGCATCTCCGCCCAGATCGATCGCGCCCATCTCCAGCGATACAACGACAGCACCGGCCATTTCGGGTGCCTGGCGGCCGAGGACGACCCGGCGATCTTCGCCGCCCTGTTCGTGGCGGCCGAGGGCTGGCTCCTGGCCAAGGGCATGAAGCACGTGACCGGTCCGTTCAGCCTCACGGTCAACGAGGAAGTCGGCCTGCTGATCCATGGCTTCGACAGTCGCCCGGTCCTGCTGGTGCCCTACGACCCGGCCTATGCCGGGCCGAGGGTCGAGGCCTGCGGCTACGTGAAGGCCAAGGACGTCTTCTCCTACGACTACGACGTCCAGAACGCGCCCGAGACGATCGGCGCCAAGCTGCTGGCGCGCGGCGGGCTGGAGGGCCGGGTCAAGGTGCGCACGGCCAACATGAAGATGTTCGATGCCGAGGTGCGCACCCTGGTCGGCATCTTCAACGACGCCTGGAGCGACAACTGGGGTTTCGTGCCCTTCACCCAGGCCGAGATCGACCACGCCTCCAAGGCCTTCGGCCCGGTGATCGTGCCCGAGCTCGCCGTGTTCGTTGATGTCGACGACGAGAGCGTGGCCTTCATCGTGGCGCTCACCAACATCTACGAGGCGGTCGCGGAATTCGACGGCAAGCTGGGGCCCATCAATCTCGCCAAGCTGTTGTGGCGCCTCAAGATCGCCGGCGTCGGCAGCACGCGGGTGCCGCTGATGGGCGTGAAGAAGAAGTTCCGCAACCATCCACTGCTCGGCGCCGGCCTCGCCATGATCGCCATCGATACCCTCAGGGCGAACGGCAAGCGGCTGGGCAAGACCTCGGCGGAGCTGGGCTGGATCCTCGAGGACAACAAGGCGACCAACAACATCATCCGCTCGGTCGGCGGGGTGCACTACAAGACCCACCGCATCTACGAGAAGGTGCTGGCGGGGTGACACCGACGGTTCCTGGGCCGGCGCCCGCGCGGCCGCCGAAGCCGCCGTCTGCGTTCGCGCCGCTCGCCAATCGCTCCTTCCTGGCGATGTGGATCGCCAACCTGATGTCGAACGTCGGCGGCTGGATGCAGACCACGGGCGCCGCCTGGGAAATGACCAGCCTGACGCAGGAGCCGATCTTCGTGGCCCTGCTGGCCGCGGCCGGCACCCTGCCGATGTTCCTGTTCTGCTTCTTCGCCGGCATCCTGGCCGACCGGTTCGACCGCCGGCGCTACATCATCGGCTGCCAGGTCTGGATGATGGGCGTGGCCGCGACGCTGGCGGTGCTGGCCTTCTTCGGCAAGCTCGACCACTGGAACCTGCTGGCGCTGTCCTTCTGCATGGGGCTGGGCAACGCCATGAACGCGCCGGCCTGGCACGCTGTGGTGCCCGAGATCGTGACCGGCCCGCAGCTCCGCCCCGCCATCGCGCTGAACAGCGCCGGCTTCAACCTCGCCCGCACCATCGGTCCGGTCATAGGCCAGCTGCTGCTGGGCCTGGTCGGCGTGTTCCTGCTCTTCGCCATCAATGCCTTCACCTATGTGGGGGTGATCCTCGCGATGCGCGCCTGGAAGCGGCCGGCCGAGGCGCGCGCCGCCCAGCGCCGCGAAACCCTGGGCGAGGCGGCGCGCGCCGGCATCGCCTTCGTCCGCGGCTCGGCCGAGCTACGCGCGATCTTCGCGCGCGGCCTCTGCTTCTTCGTCCCGGGTATCGCCATGGGAACCTTGCTGCCGGTGATCGGCCGCTTCGAGCTGGGCCTCGACGAGTTCACCTTCGGCATCCTCTACGGCGTGTTCGGCACCGGTGCCGTCGCCGCGGCCTTCATGCTGCCGACGGTGAACCGCCTGCTGGGAGCCGACCGCGCCAACATCTGGGCGATGGGCATCTCGGCGGCCGCCACGCTGGTGGCGGCGCTGGCGATGACGCCGGTCGTGGTCGGTGCCGTCGTTGCCATCAACGGCGCCTGCTGGATCACCGTCATCGCCAACAACGGCGCCTCGGTGCAGATGATCCTGCCCAACTACATGCGCGCGCGCGGCATGGCGGTTCATCAGATGGTGTTCTTCGGCGCCATGGTGCTGGGCGCGCTGCTGTGGGGAAAGATCGCCAACTTCTTCGACGTCCGCACCGCGCTCATTGGCTCGGTGGTGATGCTGGTGCCGCTTACCGTGCTCGCCGCGTCGATCAAGCTGCCCGGCTCCTCGCTGCCACGCGTCTGACATCTCGTGTGCCGCCCGCACCACAAGCGGCTCATTAATTTGCGAGGCGGGACAGATTCTTCTTGTAACCGCGTCGATTAGTTGTAGATAGCCAACGTACAAGACGCCCAACGCACGTGCCGCTGGCCCTCTGTGGTTACGCAACGACGGAAAGTGTTCTTTTTGGCAGTGCCGGTTTCGAGCCGGGTCCGGGAAGGAGCTTCTGAGATGGTTGCATACCGCGCGGGGCGCGTTCCCCGCTATTATGTCATTTGCCCGACCCTCGCTCGGGCCTCCTTCCTCGCTCAGCCGCATAAACGGATTTTAGCTCAGTCGAGTATCGGCTGACGTACCGCGCCACGCTTGGCGCCGTACGTCGTGTTCGATCTCTTTCCGACAGACTGACTATCCTACGGGGAACCCCCCAGCGATGACCGAGCGTATTTTCCGTTATCTCCGCGAGCAGCAGCCCGAAACGCCGTGCCTCGTGATCGACCTCGACGTGGTCGAGAGCAACTTCCGGCGCATGCGTGAGCTGCTGCCGACGGCGCACATCTTCTATGCCGTGAAGGCCAATCCAGCCGCACAGGTGTTGGCTCGTCTAGCGACGGCGGGCTCCAAGTTCGACACGGCGAGCCGCGGCGAGATCGAGATGATCCAGGCGACCGGCGTCTCGATGGACCGCGTCTCCTTCGGCAACACCATCAAGAAGGAAAAGGACATCGCCTGGGCCTACCAGCAGGGCGTGCGCCTGTTCGCCTTCGACAGCGAGGCGGAGCTGCAGAAGCTCGCGCGCGTGGCGCCCGGCGCCCGCGTGTTCTGCCGCGTGCTGGTCGATTGCGGCGGTGCCGAATGGCCGCTCAGCAAGAAGTTCGGCTGCGCGCCGGAGATGGCCAAGGACCTGCTGCGCAAGGCGCAGGACTGGGGCCTCGACGCCTACGGCATCTCCTTCCATGTCGGCAGCCAGCAGACCGATCTCGACCAGTGGGACAAGGCGCTGGCCCAGGTCTCGCAGATGTTCTTCGCGCTGGCCGAGGCGGGCGTGGACCTGCGCATGGTCAACCTGGGCGGCGGCTTCCCCGCGCGCTATCGCGCCGAGGTGAGCGGCATCGACGCCTATTGCGACGCGGTCACGCGCGCGCTGGTGCGCCACTTCGGCAACCGCATGCCCGAGGTCATCATCGAGCCGGGCCGTTCCATGGTGGGCGATGCCGGCGTGATCCAGAGCGAGGTCGTGCTGGTCTCGCGCAAGGCGCAGGGCGACCGCAAGCGCTGGGTCTACCTCGACATCGGCAAGTTCTCCGGCCTGGCCGAGACGATGGACGAGAGCATCAAGTACCGGCTGCGCACGCCCGGCGAGGGCACGCGCATGGGCCCGGTGGTGCTGGCCGGCCCGACCTGCGACTCGGCCGACATCCTCTACGAGAAGACGGAGTACAAGATGCCTCTGTCCCTCAAGCCGGGCGACAAGGTCGAGATCCTCTCGACCGGCGCCTATACGACGACCTACTCTTCGGTCGCGTTCAACGGCTTCGCGCCGCTCAAGGCGGTCTGCATCTGAACTGACACAATTCGGGCGTACGGAACGACGGGGCCTTGAGAAGGGCCCCGTTGCTGTTTTAACTGGCTGCTGAATGAAGGAACGGGGACGCTGACATGGCGAAGAAGACTGCACGCAAGCCCGCCGCGAAGAAGTACCTCGATTTCCATGGCCGCATGGTCATGGTGGGCTTCGGCTCGATCGGTCAGGGCGTGCTGCCGCTGATCCTCCGCCATATCGGCATCAAGCCCGAGCAGATCACCATCATCACCGACGACATGCGCGGCGGCGAGGACGAGGCGGAGCGCTTCGGCGTCGAGTTCGTCGAGAAGCGCCTGACCGAGTCCAACCTCCGGTCGACCCTGGACAACCGGCTGGGCCAGGGCGACTTCCTGGTCAATCTCTCGGTCGAGGTCGCATCGACGGCGCTGATCGAGCTGTGCCAGAAGAAGGGCGTTCTCTACCTCGACACCTGCATCGAGCCGTGGCCGGGCGGCTATTCCGACCCCAACCTGTCGGTCTCGCGCCGCTCGAACTACGCGCTGCGCGACACGATGATGAAGCTCAAGGCCCGTCACAAGGGCGGCACGACGGCCGTGGTCGCCCATGGCGCCAATCCGGGCCTGGTTTCGCACTTCACCAAGCAGGCGCTGATGAACGTGGCGCGCGACACCGGCGTGAAGACGGCGGTGCCGACCACGCGCGAGGGCTGGGGCAAGCTCGCCCAGCGGCTGGGCGTGAAGGTGATCCACATCGCCGAGCGCGACACGCAGGTCTCGCCCAAGCCGAAGGAAGTCGGCGAGTTCGTCAACACCTGGTCGATCGACGGCTTCGTTTCCGAGGGCGGCCAGCCCGCCGAGATGGGCTGGGGCACGCACGAGAAGGCGCTGCCGCCCGACGGCAAGCGCCACACCTTCGGCTGCGACGCGGCGATCTATCTGAATCGTCCGGGCCTGCTCACCCAGGTGCGCACCTGGACGCCGATCGAGGGGCCGTTCCACGGCTACATCATCACGCACAACGAATCGATCTCGATCGCCGACTACCTGACGGTGCATGACGGCAAGAAGGCCGTCTATCGCCCGACCGTGCACTACGCCTATCACCCGTGCGACCAGGCGATCATGTCGATGCACGAACTGGCGGGAAAGAACCTGAAGCAGCAGAAGCGCCAGCGCCTGATCGTCGAGGAAGTGACGTCCGGCCGCGACGAGCTCGGCGTGCTGCTGATGGGCCACAAGAAGGGTGCCTACTGGTACGGCTCGCAGATCGACATCCACGAGGCGCGGAAGCTCGCGCCCTACAACAACGCGACCTCGATCCAGGTCGTGGCTCCGGTGCTCTCGGGCATCGTCTGGGCACTCGAGAACCCGAACGAGGGCATCGTCGAGGCCGACGAGATGGACTTCCAGCGCAACCTCGAGATCTGCATGCCCTATCTCGGCCCGGTCGTGGGCAAGTACAGCGACTGGACCCCGCTGCAGGGCCGCGGCGACCTCTTCCCCGAGGACCTCGACAAGTCCGACCCCTGGCAGTTCAGGAATTTCCGGGTGGTGTGATCCAGGCGGCGCATCGGTCGGCGAAGCTGGCAATCCGAGATAGAAGCCCCGCTGATCCTGGATTGCGAGTTATTCGCAATTGCGTTAGACCCGACGCATCGTGTCGACCGACAGCGCCTCACTCTTCTCGATGCACCGGAACGCACTGGTCGCGTATGCCGCGAAGATCGTGGGCTCGAGGCCAGAGGCGGAAGACCTGGTGCAGGAAGCGTGGATGCGCTTCGACGAGAGCACGCGCGGTCGGTATCTCGCGCAGCCGCTGAGCTATCTCTACCGGATCGTCCGCAACCTCGCACTGGATACGCGCCGCCGAACCGCGCGAAAGAGCCGCGTGCTGGTCGGCATCGAGCTCGATGCGGCGGCCGAGGAAAGCCACGATAAGCCGGTAACGCCGGAATCGCAGGCGATACACCGGGAGCAGTTGCGCCTTCTCAACGATGCGTTGAACGAGCTGCCGGACCGCACCCGGATCGCATTCGACATGCACAGACTGGGCGGGTGCAAGCTGCGGGAGATCGCCGGCTTTCTCGGCATTTCCGTGCCCTACGCGCAGGCGCTTGTCGCGGCCGGCATGGACCATTGCCGGAAGCGGTTGGGGTGGCCATGAAAGGCCCATTAAAGAAAATCCGCCCGCGGGAACGTCAAGGAAAGAGGATTTCTGCTCTTGGCGCGGCGTGAGACTGTATCGGCATGGGATTTTGCCATGGATGCTGACGGGCCCAGACAGCAGGCGGCGCGGGAAGCCACCTCATGGCTGATCGCGCTGCAGGAAGATCCGGACGATCCGAACTTGCGGCGGCAGTTCGAGGTCTGGCGAAGCGCCAGCTCTCTGAACGATGCAGTCTGGCAGTCGACACAGCGCGTGCTCGAGATCGGGCGATCGATACCGCCCCGTCCGTCCGACGAATGGCCCACCTATCTCTCAAGCCGGGAGCGCAGTGCGTCGGCACGAACGCCGCGCCGGCGACGCTGGATTGTCGCCACGCTCGGCATGGCTGCGGCAGCGGCTATCGCCCTCACGGTCGGGCCCTCCGTACTGCAGCGGCTCGAAGCCGATCATCTCACTTCCACCGCCGAGCTGCGTGACATCGGGCTGGACGATGGCAGCACGGTCATGCTTTCGGCCAGGAGCGCAATTGCAGTTTCCGGCACTGCGGGCGAGCGACAGGTGACGCTGGTCGAAGGGGAGGCATTCTTCCAGGTCAGGCCGGACCCGGCGCGGCCCTTCCGCGTCATCAGCGGACCGGTGCGCACCACGGTCGTCGGGACGCGGTTCGACGTCCGCAGGGACAGTTGGGGCGTGTTCGTCGGGGTCGAGGAAGGTCAGGTCGAGGTGGAGGCCTCCCAGTTCGGGACGAAGGAACGTCTCCAGGCGGGCGAGGCGATCCGCATCGAATTCAATGGGAAAGTCGCGCGATCGGCCGACCAGCTCACCGTCGCGGCCTGGCGAAAGGGACAGCTCGTGGCACAGAACATGAGCCTGCAGGAAGCGGTGGACCAGCTCCGGCGGTTCTATTCCGGCGCGATCATCATGACCGACGGGAGCCTCGGCTCTCGGCGCGTTACGGGCATCTACAATCTGGCGGATCCCGAAGAGGCACTGCGCGCCATCGGGCATGCCCACGGTGCCAAGGTGCGCCGGGTCACCTCCTGGATGCTCCTGATTTCGGCCGAATAGGGTCGCGCCAACTTTTTTGCAAGAATTTCCTGGGTCGGCGTCGTTCCGTGAATCAAGGGAGATGATCGCGAGACCTTCACGGGTCGCCGCCGCAACTGTCGCGTCCGCTCCATGTGCGTCGAATGGAGTCTCGCGTGAAGAATACCTGTGCTGGCGGCAACTACCTGAACATTGCTGCGGGATTTGCCGCTGTCCTCGCGGCACTGGCCTCGATCGTGCCGGCATCTCGCGCGCAAGAGCCTCGCCCGGGCCTGGACATTGCCCAGACCACCAATCAACGAAGCTTCAACGTCCCGCCACAGGCACTCTCCACGGCTCTTGTCCTTTTCGGGCAGCAGGCGGGCCGGCAGATCACGGCAGACGCCGCGGTGATCCAGGGACAGTCCACTCCTGGCGTGCAGGGTAGCTTTACGGTCGAAGAAGCGCTGCGGCGGTTGCTGGCCGGCACGGGGCTGATCTTCTCGATGCCGTCGGGGGCGACCATCGTGCTGCAGAAGCCGGCGCAGACCGGTCCGGCCGGTGCCGTGCACCTCGATCCGATCAGCGTGGAAGGCCAACCGCATAAATCAACCGATGGAACGATCGGCTTCGTGGCGACCAGGAGCGCCGCGGGCACCAAGACGAACACGCCCATCCTCGACATCCCGCAAAGTGTGAGTGTCGTCACGCGGGAGCAGATGGAGAGGAGGCAAACCCAGACGGTCGACGAAGCCCTGCGCTACAGCCCGGGCGTCTCGGTGTCGGGCAAGGAAGACAACCGGTTCGACTATGCAAGCGCCCGCGGCTTCCCGCTTGTGCAGTATCTCGACGGGTTGCGCCTGGGTACCGGCTCGTTCGCGGCGTCGCAGACCGAACCCTATTTCCTGCAGCGGATCGATGTCCTGCAGGGGCCTGCCTCGTCGCTTTATGGCCGCAGCTCTCCGGGCGGTCTCATGGACATGGTGAGCAAGAGACCGGACGGCACGACGTTCAGTGAGCTGCAGCTGCAGACCGGAAGCTACAACAGGCTCCAGGGCGCCATGGATACGGCCGGCAAGCTCGACGACGAAGGCAAGCTGACCTACCGCCTGACGGCGCTTGCGCGCGATGCGGACGCGCAGGTCGATTACATCCGCAACCAGCGCCTGACGATTGCCCCCACGGTGATGTGGAAGCCTGACAGCAACACCAGCCTCACCGTGCTCGTGAATTATCAGGACGATCCGGCGGGCGGCCTGTACGGGCGACTCCCGGCGCTGGGATCCATTGCACCAGCGCCCTTCGGATACATACCGACGAGTCTTTTCACAGGCGACCGGAACCTCAACGTCTATCAGCGCGATCAATACTCGATCGGCTACCAGTTCGAGCATCGCTTCGATGACGTGTTCACGTTCCGGCAGAATGCGCGGTATCGCCATATCGATCTCACGTATAATTTTCTCTACGCAACCGGGTACGCCAACGCGACGACACTGCGCCGCAACCTGATCCTGGATACGGAACGGCTCGATACCTTCGCCATCGACAACACATTGCTTGCCAAGTTCGAGACCAGCGGCATCGGCCATGAGCTCCTGCTCGGCCTCGACTACTACCAGTCCAACTGGTCCTATCGTTACGCGGTGGGAGCGGCGCCCACGCTGAATATCCTGAGCCCCAACTATTTCCAGAATATCGTACTGCCGGCCCTCGGTCAGAATCTGAGCCAGACCCAGAACCAGACCGGTCTCTACGCGCAGGACCAGATCAAGCTCGACAGGCTCATGGTGACGCTGGGCGGCCGGTACGACTGGTCCATCCAGAAGCAGAACAACTGGCTGACCAAGGGCGTGACCGGCCAGTACGACGGGGCGTTCACCGGCCGGGCCGGCGTCAACTATGTCTTCGACAACGGGATTGCGCCTTATGCCAGCTATGCCGAGTCCTTCGAGCCGGTGATCGGCGTCGACTTTGCCGGCACGCCCTTTCGTCCGACGACCGGTCAGCAATTCGAGATCGGCGTGAAGTACAAGCCGACCTTCTTCAACGGCCTGTTCACGATCGCGTACTTCGATCTCAAGCAGCAGAACGTACTGACCGCGGATCCCAACCCCGCGCACGGCAACTCGCAGGTGCAGACCGGCGAGATCACATCCCAGGGCGTCCAGTTGTCTGCCACCGCGAGCCTGGCGGAAGGACTGAACGTCGTCGCGAGCTACAGCTACCTCGACAACAAGGTGACCAAGAGCAACAGCGGACTGATCGGCAAGATGCCGGCCGGCGTTTCTCCGGAGCTTGCATCGGCTTGGGTCGATTACACCTTTCAGAAGGGACCGTTGGCCGGTCTCACGCTCGGTGGTGGCGTGCGTTATACGAGCTGGTCATACGGAGACCCCGCGAATACCTTCATGGTGCCGGGATATACGATCGCCGATCTGACCTTGCAGTACGATCTAGGAGAGGCTTTTCCCGCAGCCTCGGGCGCCAGGCTGGCGCTCAACGTCAACAACCTCTTCGACACGACATATGTGGCGGGCTGTTCGACGACGACGACCTGCTACTACGGGTTCAGGAGAAATGTCCTGGCGACATTGACCTACAAATGGTGAGGCCCCTGCCGTCGTCGTGAGAACCCGGTGCCTTCGGTGTCGTCTTATCCTCCTGGGAATCGCAACCTGGATATCCGCATGCCCTATCTCGGCCCGGTCGTCGGCAAGTACAGCGACTGGACCCCGCTGCAGGGCCGCGGCGACCTCTTCCCCGAGGACCTCGACGAGTCCGACCCCTGGCAGTTCAGACAAGCGTTCGGAAATACCAGGGAGCCGTGGTCGCCGACGCCGCCCTTCAGCCTGTAGAAGGCGGCGTCGACAGGGACGGATATCGAGGAGGGTAGCCGCTCCGTCGTGGATGAACCCACGAGAAAGACCCGCAGCATCGTAGTTGCGGGAACTGCCCCGTCCTGCGCAACGACGGTTCTATTTTCATTTGCCGCGCGCTTTGTTGCGCCAGACCTTGTACGATCGGCGGTAATCAATGAACCAATAGGCCGGGAGGCACCCATGCTGCATGGGCTCGAGAGGTTCGTCGTACCCGCCACCTACGGTATCGGCGTGCTGCTGTGGGCCGTCGTGCTGGGCGTGCTGCTCGCCCGGTTGCGGCGCCCTCCCGACGTCAACCGATTATTCTTCGTTCTCGTGGTCGTGCTGTCGATCGACGCGTTCCGCACGCTGTTCGAGAACGCCTATTTTGGCGCCTACTGGAATGCCGTCTACGGCGTCCTGCCATCGGACCTGAAGATACTGCTCGAGGCCCCGGCCCTCGTCGTCCTGCCGCGGCTGGTGAACCTGTTCGCCGGTGGCCTCATTCTCTTTCTGGTCGTCTGGCGCTGGCTGCCGGCAGCCGAGACCGACCGCATCGACCTGGCCAGGCGGCTGGCCGACAGCGCGCGCGAGGCCGAACAGGCGCGTGACCGTTATCAGAGAATCGTCGACGCCTCGCCCGACCTCGTGCTCGCGCTGGACGATTCAGGTCACGTCACCGATGCGGGCGCGCAGTTTCGGGAGGTGCTCGGGATCGATCCGGCCGAACTGCCGGGAAAGCCGGTCTCGGCGCTGGTCGCTCCCGCTGCACGCGCCGCCTTCGAGGCCCGGCTGGGCCGCATCCTCACGAGAGACAGCGTGGCGACCGATACGATCGAGACGCTGATGCTGCACGGCGATGGTTGCGAAGTGCCCGTCGCCATGAGGTTCGCCCGCGTGGCCGGTGGGGGCTACTGCGCCGTCGGCCGCGACCTGACCGCGGAGCGGGATCACAGCCTCCTCGAAGCTGCGGTCTCGCATCTCGACGACATGGTCGTCATCACCGAGTATCGAATGGACGACCGGCGAAAGCATCGGATCGCCTATGTGAACGAAGCCTTTACGCGACAGACAGGGTACTCCGCTTCCGAGGCGGTGGGTCGGACGCCGGCCGAACTGCTGCACGGCCCCGATACGGATCCTGCGGCGGCGGCGCGTCTCCTCTCCGCGTTGGAAGATGGAAAGTCCACGACGGCGCAGTTGCTGCACTACGCCCGTGACGGAAGAATGTACTGGGCCGAGGTGAGCCTGGCGCCGATCCGGGATTTGCATGGCCGCCTGACGCACTACACGGCGATCATCCGTGACGTCACGAGGCACAAGGAAGCGCTGGACGCGCTGGCGGTGAGCGAGGAGCGGTTGCGGATCATCGCCTCGATGACGTCCGATCTCGTATGGGACTGGAACATCCCGGAAAACACAGTATGGCGCAGCGGCCTTGCGGCGGTCACGTACGGCTATCAGCCCGAAGAGACAGCAGATGTCACCGATCACTGGCGTAGACGAATCCATCCGGACGACCTGTCGAAGGTGCTGGAGGGGGCCCAGGCCGTCATTGACGGCGGCGGCGATCATTGGTGCGAGGAATACCGCCTCCTCCGGGCAGACGGGACCTACGGACTCATGTCGGCACAGGGAAAGGTCATCCGCAACGCAGAAGGTCAGGCCATTCGCCTGGTGGGAAGTGGAGTCGACATTACGGAGCGCAAGGCCCGTGAGGAGGCCGCGCGGCAATCCCAGAAGCTCGAAGCCATCGGCCAGCTGACGGGGGGAGTCGCCCACGACTTCAACAACATCCTCATGGTGATCATGGCGAATGCCGATGCCGTCATCGAGGAGACGGCGGACGGCAGCGCGACCCTCGATCTCGCCGTCGAACACCTCAAGCGCATCAATGGCGCTGCGGCGCGCGCGGCCAAGCTGACGCACCAGCTGCTCGCCTTTTCTCGCCGCCAGACACTCACGCCCGAACGCCTCGACATCGCCCACCTCGTGACGACGACCTCCGAACTGCTGGCACGGACGCTCGGCGAGCACATCGCCTTCGAGACCAGCATGGAATCCGGGTTGCCGGCCATCCTGACCGATCGACCTCAGCTCGAAACCGCCTTCCTGAACATCTGCCTGAACGCGCGCGACGCAATGCCGGCGGGAGGCACCCTTACCGTCGCGACCAGGCGCGAAACGCGAGCCGCGGCTGACGGCGAGGAGACCGAATACGTCGTGCTTTCGGTGACCGACAGCGGCACCGGAATGACTCCCGAGGTGCGGGACCGGGTCTTCGAACCCTTCTTCACGACCAAGGAGGCCGGACGTGGATCGGGCCTCGGACTGAGCATGGTCTATGGCTTCGTGAAGCAATCGAAGGGGCTGGTCGAGATCGAGAGCGTCCCGGCGCCAGCCGCCGGTCACGGCACGACCGTACGCATGCTGTTTCCGTTGGCTGACGAGAAGGCGATTCACGCGAAACCCGAAAGCGGCGAGGAGGATCTCCCTGGGGGCACCGAGCGGATCCTCGTGGTGGAGGACGAGGCCTCGGTCCGTGTACTCGTCGTCTCACAACTCGAGAGGCTGGGCTACCGCGTGACCGAGGCCGGCAACGGCTCGGAGGCGCTGTCGATCTTGCGCCGCGACACCGATGCCTTCGATCTCCTGCTCACGGACGTCGTCATGCCCGGTCCGGTGAGCGGCGACATATTGCTCGACGAGGTGAGACGTTTGTGCCCCGGCCTTCCGGTCGTGCTCATGTCCGGTTATCCGGACGGGACGATCCCGGCCGCCGGCCAATTGCCGCCGGGCCAGACCCTTCTGTCCAAGCCGTTCCGGAAGGCCCAACTCGCGCGCGTCGTCAGAAGGGCGCTGGCGGAGGCGCGCGAATCGACAGCAGATGGAGAGCGGTAGACTAGGGTCTTTCCGATCGAGATAGAATCACCGCTACCGCCAACCTCATGCTGAGGAGGCCCGCAGGGCCGTCTCGAAGCATGGGCACGAGCACCACGTTTGTTGCCCATCCTTCGAGACGCACGCCCTTGGCGTGCTCCTCAGGATGAGGATGGTGTGTGGATGAACTTGAAGCGGGAAGCCCCTAGCAGAGCGTTTATCGAGTCTACGGCAGATCTTCGTGGATTTTACCTTGTAGGGATGGGTTGCCGTTCGAGACGATCGTCATCATCAGTCCGGCACATCCCTTCTCGATCAGATCGAGCGCCCGTTCGTAGTCCTCGGCGGTCCCACCATACGGATCGACGATGTCGATGGCCGCGGCCTGCGGGACATGGCGCATCAGAAGTTGCGGCAGGTCGGTGCGGCCGCTCGGTGCCATCCAGCGCAGGGCGGCGAGGGTGCTCCGGTCCATGGCGATCAGGTGATCGTAGCGAGACAGGTCCTCCGGCCGCAGCGGCCTCACCGGCGCGACCGGCACATCGTAGCCCCGACGCTGGGCGACCTCGAACGCCAGCAACGAGGGTGGTTCGCCCGCATGGCCGTCGAAGGTACCGACGGCGGCAATGTCGAACCTGTCCTCGATCCGTGCCCTCGTCGCGAAGGTTCGGAAGACGCCTGCCGCCATCGGCGCACGGCAGATGCCGCCGGTGGAGACGAACAGAACCCCGATGCTCACGATGGAATGCTCCCCGGAAGATCGATCTCGAAGGTGGCGCCCGGTCCGCCCGGCTTCAGCGTCAGCGTGCCCCCAGCGTCGCGGACGATGCCGTAGGACACGGCCAGGCCGAGGCCGGCGCCCTGACCCTCCGGCTTCGTCGTGAAGAAGGGCTCGAAGATGCGTTCGCGGTGGGCCTCGGGGACGCCTGGCCCGTTGTCCGCCACCCGTACCCAGACGCGGCCGCCGGCACCGCGACCCGCCGACAATTCGACGGTCCTGCTCTTCTCCAGCGTGTCGGCCAGTGCGTCGCGCGCGTTGGCGAGGATGCTCACCAGCACCTGTTCCAGCAGGGGCGGGTGTCCCGATACGGCAAGAGGCTCTTCGCCGAGCTTTTCTTCCAGCACGATCTCCGCGGCACGGTAGGACTGTGCGACGCGGGCGACGGCAGCGCGACAGGTGTCGCGCAGGTCGAAGGATTGCGGGCCCTCCCGCGTCGCGCGGCTGAAGATGCGCATGCGCGAGATGATGGAAGCTGCCCGGTCGACCTGCGCCACGATGCGGTTGAGCTTGGTGACGGCGAACGCGCGGAACTCGCGATCGGACATCATCGGCAGCGGTGGTTCGGAATCGTCACCATCAGCCGCGGGTTGCGGCTCCGCTTCGGCCTGCGCATTCTGCGCGGCCATGCGAATGACGTTCAGCGGCTGGCTGAGTTCGTGGGCTATGCCCGTGGTTATCTCGCCGAGCGTCACCAGCTTTCCGGAGACGGCGATCGCGCGCTCCGCCTGGTGGCGAAGCGTCTCGTCGTGCCCCACCATGATGATGCTCTCGCCACTGTCGGGCAGGGTCTGGCGCGAAAGGGAAAAGCGTAACCTGCGCGTCTGATCGCCAGCTTTCACGAGCTGGACGTCGACTTCGGCCAGGGGCGCATCACCCTTGACGAACGACAGCAGCGGCTCGATTCCCTCGAGGGCGGGATTGAACAGGGCATTCGATACGTCATCGTGGCCATTTGCGCACAACAGGCTCCGGAACGAGGAATTGGCGTGAATGACCTTGCCGGTCCGGTCGACGACCGCGGTGAGCGCCAGCGGCGTGTCGACGATCGCCGCGAGGACCTGACGCTCCGAGGCTTCGCGGGCCGCCGCGGCCGATCGTTCGATCAGGAGGAGGATGCCCAGGCCCGCCACCACCGTGAGCACCGTCAGTATGGCGGCAATGACGAAGATCAGCAGGTTGCGGTCGCGCCAGGGTGTCAGGAAGGCGCTTTCACCGACGACGACGGTTACATAGGCGGGAAGGCTCCCGACCTTCGTTGCGACGACGATCCGGGTTGGACTGCTGCCGGCATAGTAGGGAAAGGGACCTTTGGTGAGGACGGCCTTGCCGGCCTGGCCGGCCTCGATCAGGCGATAGGGAAGCGTCTTGTCGAGGCGCTTGCCGAGCGGCTGGTCGGGAAGGCTGGTCGCCAGCAAGGTACCGTCGTTCCGGAACAGCGCGAGCCAACTATCGGGACCAAGCGCGATGCGCCTGTAGAAGTCGGCGAAGAACTCGGATTCGAGCCCTACGGCGATCACGCCAAGCAACTCGCCCGCTTGAGACACGACCTTGCGGGAGACGAAGAATCGCGGCTTGCCGCTTATCCGTCCGGTTGCGGTGGCGCTGAGGGCCAGGGTCTTCACGCCGGGCTCTATGGCGCTCGTGAAGGACTCCCGGTTCGCGACATTGAGCTGAGGGGGAGGCCAGGCGGTGGTCGTGTTCACGATGTCGCCGTTGGCCGCGAAGATCAGCGCCACGCCGATCTGCGGCTGGCCAACGATCCGATCGCGCATCGCCTCGAAGAAACGCTTCTCTCCCATGATCCGGCGAAACTGCTCAGGCGTCTCGATGCGCTCGTCGCTGACCCAGTCGGCCATGCTCTTGCCGACCAGATCCGCCGCGCCCTGCGTCTGGGCCGCGTGGGCCGCCACGGTGAGGGAGATGTTCTCCGCCGAGGTCTTCCAGCCCGCGACCGAAAGTTCGTAGTTCTGTCCCACCACGAGAAACGCAAGGCCCCAGACAAGCGCGACGTGGACGGCGCAGATGATCACCGTGCGCCGCTTGCTCACCGGTCGGCTCAGCACGTCGAGGACGCGATTGCGCGCCGGCTCCGTCTTGGCCTTTCCTATACCTGCGATTGACAATGTCATTGCCAGCCTGTCCCGAGACCAGGCACTCCAGCGCCCACAATAATCTCTGCCCCATCAGGTGCAGACCCTTGCGGAATGTACCCGAGACCGGGCAGTTTGGGAGGAGGCGCCGCCTCCGATCGCTTCCACTTTGGAAATGATTTGCCGCCGCAAGGGAAGCCTTTCCTGCATGTCGAGCCCGGATGGCCCTTTTCCCCCGGATCGTACCGTCGATGTCCTGGTCGTGGACGACGATTCCGATGCCGTCGAGGAACTGGTCGAATGCATGGTAAAGGCCGGCCTGTCCTGCCTTTCGGCCGGCGACGGCTGGCAGGCCCTGAAGCTCCTGGCGGACGGGAGGCGGGCGAAAGTGGTGGTATCCGACCTGCGCATGCCCGAGTTGACGGGCCTCGAGTTTGCCGAGCGTCTCGCCAGGCTGGGCGGCGGCGACGGGCCAGAGGTGATTTTCGTGAGCGGCCATGCCGGCTTCGACGATGCGGTGGAGGCGATCCGCCTTGGGGCTCGCGACCTGCTCACCAAGCCCGTCGACGGGCCACGCCTCGTGAAGGCGGTGAAGTCCGCCCTCCTTGCCCGCCAGGGACGCGACCGCGCGACGCCGGCGGTTGGCGCCGAAACCGGAGGACTGGCCACCCGCAAACGCGCCGCCCTGAAGCAGATGCGCTCCCTGCGCAGGATGCGCAGCCAGCATTTTCCCACCCAGCTCTTCTCGGATCCCTGCTGGGAGATGTTGCTCGATCTGTACGATGGCCATCTGGCCGGGGCGGAGGTCACCGTCACCAGCCTGGGAGCCGCATCGGGCGTGCCCCTGACCACGGCGCTGCGCCGCATGGATCAGCTCAAGGCCCACGGGCTGATCGAGCGTACCGAGGACATCGAAGACAAGCGCCGTACCATCGTGCGCCTGACCCAGGCCGGCCTCGCAGCCGTCGAAGGCTTCTTCGATACCTACCTGCAGCGACCGCCGACCTGATGCGCGATCCCTCCGATCCGGAGGCGATCGAGGGTGAAGGGCAGGCCGGGACCGTCCTAGTCTGGGGCATGGCACACACAGACACCGACGCCGAGGCATTCGGTACGGACGTCCTGATCATCGAGGACGATCCGACCCAGGCCGAGGAACTCGCCTGCTACCTTCGCCGCGCCGGCCTCAGGGTCGAGGCCACCGTGAGCGGCTCCCTCGCGATCCATACGGTCGCGCAGCTACGGCCCAGGGTCGCCCTGATCGACTACAATCTGCCCGACATGGACGGCGTGACGGTGGCAGGGCGCATTAAGCGCCTCAGCCCCGGCACGGCCATGATCGTGATGTCGGGCCGCATCGACTGGCTGTCTGACCTGACACTCGCCAAGTTCGGCATTTTCACGTTCATGAACAAGCCGGTCGCCCTCGGGCCCCTTCGCAGTGCAGTGCGCAAGCTGGTCAGGACGACGACGCGTACGGGACTGCCTCCGTTGCTGCCAAGGAAGCCGTTTTTCTCGCTGCCGTTCGGATTGTCGCGAGACGCAGTCTAGATATTCGTGCATGCGCGCGTGCAATCCTTGACTTCACTCCCCATCGGGTTCTCACTCGATGCGCGCGTGCGGTTTTGGGCACGATGTTGCCCGATGCGCCGGGGTGAGTGTGCGAGTTCTTCTGGTCGAGGACGACCCAGATCTTCGGACTGAAATTCGCGAGTATCTTCAACGCCGCGGCCATGAGGTCACGGATTGCGGATCACTCGGCGATGGCCGGGCTGCTGTCCGGCGACTGGTCGCCGGATCGACGCCGCCGGAAGTCGTTGTATGCGACGTGAATCTTCCCGACGGAAACGGCGTCGATTTCTACATTGGCCTTTCGTCCGAACTGCCGAATTGCCAATGGGTTCTGATGTCGGGCAATCATGATCTCGACCGGATCGACAAGGTGAGCGGCGGGATTAGCCTGGCCCCCTGCGTCGTCGTCGAAAAGCCGGTGTCCCTGCGGACATTGTGCGCGGCATTTACCCGGACCTGACCGTCGCAGATTCGCTTCCAGAGCGGAGGCGTTGAAAAGCAGCTTTGCCCGCTGTCTGCCGGCGCTTGCTGGCAAGGTCGCGCTCAAGCCCATCCAAAATGGAGACGTCGGCGCGGGCGCGCTGCATCCATCCGCCTTAGAGGTATCGGAGGAGGACTTGCGCCATGCATTTCACCGATCGGACCTTCCCATGCCGTGCCGCGGCACTGCTCGCCGTCATTCTCCTGGCCTGGGCCATTCCGCCCGCCGCGGCCATGACGTTTTCGACGTCGGTATTGGCCGATGGCAAGCGCTTCGTACTTGCGAAAGGCCCGATCGCCGAAGGCGATGCCGGCCGGCTGCGCGTCGCATTGCAGTCGGCCGACCGTGATGCGTTCGGACACAAGATCATGGCGCTCGACAGCTCCGGTGGCTCGGTCTTCGATGCCTTCGCCATGGTCGAGATCATGGACAAGGAGCGCGTCTCCACCATCGTGATGCCGGGCGCCGCCTGTGCCTCGGCCTGCGCCCAGATCCTGTTCCTGTCGGGCATTCACCGCACCGTCGCGGAGGGCGGGCGACTCGGTCTGCACTCCTGCTACGATGCCCGGGAGCGTAGCCGTTCAATGGTCTGCAACGAGCTGATTGCCCAGAACGCGCTGGCGCGCGGCACACCCTACGGCTCGCTCATGGCCTTCATGCATCTCAGCGCACCGACCCAGGTGCGCTGGCTCGATGCGCCGGACGCCGACTGCTGGGGATTCACCAGGCGGCCGCCGGATCCCGGTAGCGCCGGCCGGCGTGGCCAGCCCCTGACGTGCGGGATCGGGGTGGACGGGGTGAAGGCTTCGTTGACGCCACCGGCAGGGTCCCGGCCGCCGGGCTCGAGGGGACCCGCATGAAACAGCAGGAGCCTGGGATGACCGCCGGTCGGGTCGGCTGCGATGTCGTCGTCGTCGACGACCTTCAGGAGCTGGCCGCGGCGATTGCGGCGGCGCTTCGCGGCCGCGGCCTGTCCACCCATGTCGCCTTCGATGGAGAAGCGGCGGCTGCGCTCGCCCGGAGCTACAATCCCGTCGTCGCCCTGGTCGATTGCGTCCTGCCGGACATCGATGGCCTTCACCTGATCCGCCAGCTCGGCGAGGCATGGCCCGATACCACCTTCATCGCGATGTCGGGCGATGTCGGTGGAATCTCGGAAGACATGGCAAGGCAGCTTCGCATCCGCGCATTCCTGAACAAGCCGCTGCCGTTGCGGGCGCTGGCGCAGGCCGTCGAGCGCATGGTCCGCACGTCCTGCGACCGCCCCGTGGAGCAGGAGACGCCCAGAGCCTGGATCTCCCTGGGCATCGGTTCGCCTGCACGCCCCGAGACACCGCCCATTCCGGATGGCCTTCCCCGGAAGCGCTGAGTCCGATCCTTGCCGTTCGCCTTGTGGTGGCGCTTCCCGGCGGATTGGCGACTTGTCGTCCCATTCGACAGGGAGACGCTCCTCGGCAATGCTTCGGAACGCGGGCGCGCGCTCACGGTCGAGGCGCCGGCGCACCGAAGAGAGTGGACCGTTCGGCGGCCCGGAGGAGGGGCGTCATGACCGACAAGTTCTCACTGCTGGCGCAAGTGGCCTCCGACTGGTGGTGGGAGATGGACGCCAAGTTGCGCTTCACGTTCGTGTCGGAGCAATTCACGAGCATCTTCGGCGTCCCGACCGCGTCGGTCATCGGCAAGAGCCGCGTGGAGCTCGAGCGGGCCGACCCTGAAAGTCCGGGCTGGCGCGCCCATCTCGATGATCTCGCCCATCGTCGGCCCTTTCGGCAGTTCGAAACCACGCTCGTGGATGCGAAGGGGATCGTGCGGCCGCTCCGGGTCAGCGGCACGCCCCTGTTCTCGGACCAGGGCGTCTTCACGGGCTATATCGGCGTCGGTCACGACCTTACGGACCTCCGCCGCCGCGAGCGGGAAGCCGCGGGACATGCCGCGGATCTGCAGTCCATCCTCGAGAATATCGAACAGGGTGTCGTGCTGTTCGACCGCGATATGAGGATCGTCGTCTATAATGAGCGCCTGCGGGACTTCCTCGAGCTGGACAAGAGCTTCGATGCCCACGGAATGCCGCTGAATGAGATCCTGAGCTATCTCGCCGAACGGGGCGAGTATGCGCCCGAAGAAAAACAGGCGGCCATCGCCCTCCGTACGCGGCTGATGTGCAGCCGTGAGCCGTTCACGAACGATCGCGAGCGACAGGACGGGCGGATCGTTTCCGTGCATTTCGAGCCCTTGCCCGACGGCGGTGGCGTCATGACCTATTCCGACGTGACCCAGGCTCGCCGGCACGATGCGCAGCGACAAGGCCTCGCCCAGCAGCTCGAACGCGAAAGGAAGAGCCTGGTGGCGGCGCAGACCGTCGCCAAGGTCGGGAGCTGGGAAACGAACCTGCACACGATGGAGGTTCGGTGGTCTGCCGAAACCTTCCGGATCTTCGAGGTCGAGCCGCACGAGTTTTCGCCAACGCACGAACGGTTCCTCGCGCTGGTCCATCCGGACGATCGCGCCGCCGTCGACAATGCCTTCAGGGCGTCATTCGGCTCGTCGGACGTCTGCACCGTCGAGCACCGCATCGTCACGCCCGGCGGCAAACTGAAATTCGTCGTCGAGCGGTGGCAGGCCGTGGTCGACAGCGATGGCAAGTCCAGCCATGCCGTCGGAACCTGCCAGGATTGCACGGAGCTGAAGCTCGCCCAACTGAAGGCGGAGGAAGCGACGAACCTGCTGCGCGTGGCGGGAAGAACGGCGCGGCTGGGCGGCTGGGTCTCCGACCTCGAGAAGGGACAGCTCCAGTGGTCGCCCGTGACCGCGGAGATCCACGACGAACCGCCGGGCTTCAGTCCCTCCTTCGAAGAAGGTCTGCGATATTTCGTCTCCGAAGACCGAAAGAAGATGGAGGACGCGCTCGACCTCTGCGCCCTGGACGGCAGGCCTTTCGACGAGACGCTGCGCATCGTCACCGCGACGGGAAGACGCGTCTGGGTGCGCGTGATCGGCGAGGCCGTACGGGACCCGGACGGTGCGATCAGGTCGATCCGGGGAGCACTGCAGGACATAACGGAGCTGCTGGAGGCCCGCGAGAGTTCCAGGCGGCTGGCGGAGCAGCTCTATCAGACGCTCGACAACATCAACGATGGGTTCGTTACGATCGACGAGAATTGGCACTTTACCTTCGTCAACCAGCGACACCGATCTCTACGACAGATCGCTGTGGGAGATGTTTCCCGACATCGTCGGCTCGGGTCTCGAACAGCAATTGCGCGAGGCTGCCGCAAGGCAGGAAGTGACGACGTTCGTCGAATACGACCCCGGTCTCGCGAAGTGGTTCAGCGTACGCGCCTATCCTTCGAGCGAAGGCCTGGCTGTCTATTTCCAGGATGTCACCAGCTCGAGGGAGCAGCGGGAGCAACTCGCTCTTCTCGAAGCCGCGGTCTCGCGCTCGAACGACATCTTCCTGATCACCAAGGCAAACCTCATCGATGAGCCGGGGCCCGGCATCGTCTATGCCAACGACGCCGTCACGAAGCTGACGGGTTACCGCCCGGAAGAACTCATCGGCAAGTCGCCAAGAATCTTCCAGGGCCCGGCAACGTCGCGAACCGAACTCGCCCGCATTCGCACGACCCTCGAAGCCGGCTCGCCCGTTCGCGCCGAGCTCATAAACTATGCCAAGGACGGCGCGGCGTACTGGGCGGAACTCGACATTGCCCCGATCGTCGACGACACGAGCCGCATCACCCATTTTGTTTCGGTTCAGCGGGACATCACCGAGCGGAAGGCTTCCCAGGACGCACTCGCCATCAGCGAGCTGCGCTTCAGGACGGTCGCGCAGCTCAGCGCCGATATCGTGTGGGATTGGGAGCTGGCTTCCAATGTGATCTGGCAGACCGAGGACGGTCCGGCCCGCTACTTCAAGCCCGAAGACAAGCCCGCCAGCCCAGAATCCTGGCTGGAGCGGATCCATCCGGAAGACAGCGAAAGGGTTCTTGGAGACTTGATCGCGGCCTTGCGGGGTGGCGGCGACGAATGGTCGGCGGAGTACAGGCTGCGGCGGGCCGACGGGTCGTACAGCCAGATGATCGCGAGGGCGGCGGTCATTCGCAATCATCTGGGAAAGGCGGTCCGGATCGTCGGCAGCGCCGAAGACGTGACTGAGCAGCGCGAACTCGAGGACCGGGTACGCCACTCGGAGGAAAGCTACCGGACGCTCTTCCAGGCCGCACCCTACGCGATCATCGTGAAGGACCGCGACAGTCACCGTCTCATTGCGGTCAACGACGCGGCGGTGAAGCAGTATGGCTGGTCGCGGGAGGAGATGCTCGCGATGACGATGAAGGACTTCTATGCGCCAGAGGATCTGCAGGAGTTGGCCGACAGTCAGCGCTCGTATTCGAGCGAACACAGCAGTCTCCTCAAGAATGTCCGTCACCGAAGGAAGGACGGGACGTTCATCGATGTGGAAATGGCCGTTCGGCTGCTGGAGTACGACGGCCGGCCCGCGACGTTGGCGGTCATGTCGGATGTCAGCGACCGGTTGCGCGGTGAACGCGAGCGCGTGGCGGCGGAGGAGCAGTTGCGCGCGTCGCAGCGGCTGGACGTCGTGGGAAAGCTGACGGGGGGCGTCGCTCACGACTTCAACAACATCCTGATGGTGATCATGGCGAACGTCGACGCGGTCCTCGACGCCGAAGACGTCGCCTCGGAGACCCGCCGCAGTATCGAGAGGATCGGCGGCGCAGCGGAGCGGGCTGCGCAGCTGACGCGCCAGTTGCTGGCATTCTCCCGCAAGCAGACATTGCGGCCGCAGAAGATCAATCTCAACGACCTGGTCGTGGCCACGGGCACGCTGCTGCGCCGGACCCTCGGTGAGCACATCGAGATGAATTCGGTGCTGGCCGACGATCTCTGGGAAACCAACGCCGACCGCAGCCAGGTCGAGGCCGCGATCATCAACCTCTGCATAAACGCCAGGGACGCCATGCCAGGGGGCGGGCGCCTCTTGATAAGGACCGGAAACGTCACGCTCGACGAGGACCATGCGGCGCTCGATCCGGAGGCCAGGCCAGGCGACTATGTGTGTCTGTCCGTCACCGACACCGGAACGGGCATGACGCAAGAGGTCCTGTCCAGGGCATTCGAACCCTTCTTCACGACCAAGGAAGTGGGCAAGGGCACGGGGCTCGGGCTCAGCATGGTCTATGGCTTCGCCAAGCAATCGAAGGGACACGTCTCGATATACAGCGAACTGGGGCACGGCACGGTCGTCAGGTTGTACCTGCCCCGGGCGGATCAGCAGGACGGGGCAAAGACCGCGACTCCGGACATCCATATTCCGCGCGGCACCGAGCGGGTCCTCGTGGTGGAAGACGAGGATCAGGTTCGCGCCATCGTGGCCGGACAATTGTCCAGCCTCGGCTATACCGTCATCGAGGCGAGCAACGGGGAGGCGGCACTCGGCAAACTTCACGCCGGCCCTGCGTTCGATCTCCTCCTGACGGATGTGATCATGCCGGGGGCAGTCAACGGCAAGGTGCTCGCCAGCAGGGCGGCCGGACTGTATCCCGACATGCGTGTGCTGTTCATGTCGGGCTACTCCGATGACGCCATCTCCACGCTGGGTGTGCTGAACCCGGGCGTCAGCCTGTTGACCAAGCCCTTTCGCAAGGTCGATCTCGCGGTTGCCGTTCGGCACGCCGTCGAAGGCACCCGATAGGCGCCTCATCGGACGGGAGTGTGCTCTCGAAAATCATCCGGGCGCTCGAGAGCCCGAACGCGGACGTCGTCGAGGCCGACGAGACGGATTTCCAGCGCAACCTGGGCTCTTCCGCACGGGGGTTGAATGAGTCTATCCGACCACCACCGACCTCACCTTGAGGAGCGAACGCAGTGAGCGTCTCGAAGGGTGGGAACGAGCACCGCGTCTTTTGCCCATCCTTCGAGACGCCGTGCTGCGCACGGCTCCTCAGGATGAGGTTATTGGGGCTATTCATAGCCTCTTGTCTTGGCTGCATTCATTTCCCGCCAGACTCTCACCTCTGGGCGTTATGATAGGCCTCACGGATCGTCGGCGGCCGCTCATCGTTTCGGATTGAGGACCTGCTGACCGTCGTACCGGAAGAGGGCCGGGCACATGGGGGGCGGCAGGGCGAGCGGACGGGAAAGGCCGACTCCCCTGATGACCAGGACGAAGTCGAACTTGCTGGGATCGCTCGCCGACAGGTTCACCTGGCACTCGGCCTGCAGTTCACCGAACGTATAGCCGCTGACCATGAAGCTTCGGCCCACCGGCTCGGGCAACGCGATCCCGCCGGCTCGCAGGTCCGAATAGACACTGTCGATCAGCCGGTCGTCCTTCGAGGCAAGGACGCCCGCGAGCTGTCCGACCAGCGGTCCCTTGACGTTCACGCTCTCGATGTTGCGCTGGACCTGCTCGAGCAGGTAGCGCTTGGCCTCGCGGGCCGTCATCGGGCGTGCCTGGGACGCTTCGGCGACACTGGCCCCGCCGGTTGCGTGATTGCAGACATTCACGGCCTGCAGTTCGAGGCGGCCCAGCGGCGGTTCGGACCCGCTCGGGCAGGCGCCGACGGTCAGGAACATTTCGTCGGTGTCGATGTAGAGCCAAGTGTCGGGCGGTCGCACGAGCAGTTGTGCGATGAAGCCCGCATCGACCCCGAGGTCGGCGGCGTAGCGGATCAGCGCCGACGCGCCGGCCCTGCCCAGTCCGAAGCCACGGGCGATGCCCGCCGTGGCATCGCCCTTCGTCTCGTTCTGGACCACCGTGGAATCCAGCGTGAAATTGTGGAAGCCGACTTGACCCCCGATCTCGATGGTGCGGCTGGGCAGGGGTGTGGGCGGCAGTCGGCTGGCCGTACCACCCAGGAACGCCATCGCACAGGCGGAAAGGCAGATGTCGCCCTTGCGCACGAGCGTGGCGACCTCGAACTCGCGGAACAGATACCCGACCTTCAAGCCTTCCAGCAGGTCGCCGCCGCTGCTGCTGAGCTCGGCGGTGGCCAGCGGTTGACTGGCCATCCGGACGGTCTTGCCCTTGAGGCCGACCAGCATGACCCGCAGCTTGTCGCCATCGCCCTGTTCGAAACGGCCGGTGATGCGAAGCGTGTGGGCGACCAGGGGCGCCTTCGGGGTCAACCCGGGAATCGACTTGCTGTCGAGGGTAATATTGAAGGCACGGGCGTCCGGCACGAAGCTCCAGAAGAGGAAGCCGATCGCAAAGGACGACAGCCACCTAGGCATCCCGTCCACCGCGCGCTGCCACCGGTTCGGAGTGGGTCACACTTTTCCCCCGTCTCGCAGCAACACCCCGGGGGGATTTCCCCGGCGCGAGTAGAGAATGTATCATGCAACCTCTTCCGTATTCACCATCCCTCTTTAGATCATGGGCGCAGGGTTGATGATTGCGCTGGATCAAGGGCGCCGTCGGCGCCTTGGCTATACTGGGGTGGCCAAATTCCGCGACGCGTTCAGGCGACGCTAGATGCACCCAGGTCGGGGAACGATGAAACAGCAGCAGCTTCCTCGGTCCAGGACGGAACCCAAAGCCGGCTCTGCGCGGTGGATTTTTTGTATTTCCCTGGCCGCACTCGGCGGATTGCTGCTTGTTGCCGCCGCGCTCACGGTCGAACACTGGCTGGACTTGGTCCCGTCGTTCCAGAGGGCGATGCAGGACCTGTTTTCGCGGGGAGCACTGCTGGCGACGGGCCTCGTAATCGCCCTGATTGCCTTCGGCTTCTTCTTCCAGCGTTCGTTGGTAACGAGCATCCGGCAGGGGGCTCCCGCCGAAGCGACCCTCAGGGCGGGAGACCGGTTGCTCGTGGTGGTATTCGCCGCCTTTGCTCTGGGCATCGCGGGTACTGGATATCTTCTAAACAACGATCTGCGCACCGCCTTTCGGGATGAGCGGATGTCGCAGCAAGCCGGTATCGCCCGCCTCAAGGCGCAGCAGATCGACCAGTGGGTCGCCGAAAGAGCGATCGACCTGGGATTTCTGATCACGTCCCTCAAAGGGTTGCCGCTCGAGCAGATCGAGCAGACTCCGGAGCTGCGGCAGATCGTCGAGTTGGTCCTGTATCAGGTGCTGATCGGACACGCCGAGCGGCGTGAAATCATGTTGTTTTCGACCGATGGGCAATTGCTGGCGGAGGCTGGCGGCGTTCCCGGTCACAAGGATCATGACCGCGTCGAAGGCCTGGTGCGCGAGGCGGCCCGCGACGGCAAGCTGAAGATCGGACCGGTGCAACTCGATGCCGGAACGCCACCGAGCCCCAGCATGGCATTCGTGCAACCCTTCGAAGCCGGTGCGCCCGCGCCACGCCCGTTCGTCGTCGTGCTCGTGGTCGACCCGGGTGTCGACCTGTTCCGGAAAATTCAGGCGTGGCCGACCGACAGCGCGACGTCGGAAGTCCTGCTGGTGCGTCATGATGGGGACGACGCCCTCTACCTGTTTGCGCCGCGCTTCTGGAAGCAGCCGATTTCACCCTCGGGGCTGCGCCTCCCTCTATCGACCCCGAACCTCACGGCCGCCGCCGCGATCCGCGATGGAGACGGCACGCGGGAAGGCCTGGACTATCGCGGCAAGCGGGTCTTCATCGCGTCCCAGTCCGCTGCGACCGTTCCCTGGATCGTCATCGCCAAATCGGACGAAGCCGAGGTGATGGGCCCGGTCGATCGCCGGTCCGAGAAGATCGTCCTCGTATTCGGGGCGATCATCCTGGTGGGAGCTTTCCTGGTCTGGTCGCTCTGGAGAAGTCAGCGGGAGGAAACGCACGAACTGGCGGTGCGCAACCTCCGATTCGTTCACGCCGTGCAGGACATGTTCATCGTGCTCGACGGCGACAACCGCATTCTCGAGACCAACGAGGCCGCGCAGAAGGCTGTCGGGTACAGTGCGGAGGAACTCCGGGGTATGGATGCGCGATACCTCCGGATACCCGACGGCGCGGAGGACGCAGAGCAGGGGGACGCGATCCTGGCGGCGCCGGGAGGCCGGATCGAGGTCCGTGCCATGATCCGCCGCAAGGACGGCAGCACGTTTCCCGCGGAAGTGCGGGTCAGCGCCTTCGAACTCGACGGGCGGATCTATCGTCAGGCGATCGGCGTCGACATCAGCGATCGCGTGAGGCTCGAACAGCAGGTTCTGCGGCTGGGACGCGTGAAGCGCTCGCTGCAGGCGGCAACCAGCATCCTGCTGCGAGCCCGATCCGAGGCCGAGATCTTCGATCAGATCTGCAGCGCTCTCGTCGAGTTCGGCGACTACAGGATGGTGGCCGTCGCCGTTGCCAGCGGCGATCCGGCCGAAAGAATTCGGTTTCCTTCCGTCGCAGGGCACGACGAAGGCTATCTCGCCCAGGCCAAGAGCGTCCTTAAGGCCCAACCCACGATCAGCGGGCCGCCGATCGTGGCAATCGAGACGGGGACCGTCCAGGTCAACCAGGATTTCGCGAGCAATCCCGCGACATTGCCGTTGCGCGAGGAAGCGCTGCGGCGCGGCTATCGCTCCAGCATCGCCCTGCCGCTGCGATGCCATGATGCGGTGGTGGCGGCGCTCTCGCTCTACGCGGCAGAGGCGCTGGCCTTCGACGCGGAGGAGGTCCAGCTCCTCACGGCCCTCGCCGACGACATCTCCTACGCCCTGTGCAGGATCGCCTCGCCACCGGCCGCCAAGGACTGATGCCGGTCCCGTCAGCGAAACCTGACGGGAAGCTGGACGACCACTCCGGCGAAGACCTGGAATGACGGCACGCCCGGGCCGCTCTGGATCACCGAATATTGCGGCTCGACGAAGGTGTTGAGGCTGGCGCCGCCGGGAAGCTCGAACACGCGCCCCAGCCCGAGGCCGACCGGGACCACGGCATTCTTGCCCAGGTCGAAGGACGCGATGCCCGTGGAGCGCAGATAGAATCCGTCGCCGAGATTGTAGAAGAGCAGCGGCTGCGCGGTCACGGTCTGGAGCGTGCCGTCGAAGGTCTGCTGCCAGGAGGCGAGGAGCGTCGTCAGGCCCCAGGAATGGGGCGCGCTGACGACCGTCTCCACGCCTGCCTGCCACTTGGACGTGCCCAGGGCCGGCGAGCTGGCCGTCGGCACGACCAGCAGCGGGCCGATGCCGGTCTTCACGGAGCCGAAATAGAAGACGGCCAGGTCGAAGACCGTGAAATCGCCCACGCCGTTGACCGCCTTCTCGGGGTCCCAGGAGCTGGACACGACCGGCAGCGACGCGCGCATCATCTGGTCCACGCCGAGCAGGGCATGAGGCAGGACGAAGCGAAGGAATCCCTGATCGGCTCCGCTGCCAGGCCGTTCCGCGAGGACGGGCTGGGCATAGTTGTGAAACTCGAACGCCATCTTGGGCGTCAGCGGATCGTTTGACGTGTTCTGGAGGTTTTCCGCGCTCGCCTGCGCCATTGCTTGCGCCTGGACGAAGAAAAGGCTGAGCTTCGCCAGCAGGAACGTCCGGGCCCACCATCGACGGGGTGCGTGCGAGGCCCTGCGACAGGCGCCAGCGGCAGACGAGCAGAGAGGCATGCAAGGCATGATCGCATCATTCGAACACGGCTTCATCTTCATCAAGACCCGGAAGACGGCCGGTACGGCGATCGAGCTGGTGCTCAGCAGGCTTTGCGGCGAGTCCGACATCATCACGCCCATCCATCCCGACGACGAGAAGATCCGGCAGGCGCAGGGCTGGCGCGGACCGCAGAATTTCCGCGTTGGGCCGGCCTCGGCGAGCGGCCACGAGGGCGTTCTCGAGAGGGGCGGCGAAGCCGACTACCAGGAGATGATGAAGGGACACCCCACCGGCAACGAGTACTTCAACCACATGCCGGCGAGCCTGGCGCGCCGCATGCTCGGCGAGGCCTTCTGGCAGAAGGCCCACAAGTGGACGATCGAACGGCACCCGTATGAGAAGGCGGTCTCGCAGGCCTATTGGAAGATGTGGTTCATGGGAAGGCCCGCCGCCGACTTCCAGGCCGTGCTCGACGAGTTGATCGCCCGGGAGGAGATCGACAACAGGGACCTCTACACCATCGACGGCAAGGTCGCCCTGGACGAGATCATCCGCCAGGAGGATCTGCCCGCGTCGTTCAATGCGGTCCTCGCGAAGTCCGGACTCCGGTTCGATGGCGAGTTGCCGCGCGCCAAGACGGTGCAGCGCGCCGATCGCCGTCCCGCTGCGGAGATTCTGACGGAGAGGCAGAAGAAGGCCATCTACGAGTCGTGCCGCGAGACGTTCGAGCTGGTGGGTTACGACCGCTGAGTCTGCCGACAACATGCTACCGCTTGGGGGTATTTGCGAATAGTTCGCAATTGCGATACATGTAGCAGCGGGTCGGTCCTTCGAGTGCGCCGGTGTCTTCTGAAACGACGGATCTCTACATCGAGCATCGCAGTGCGCTGATCGAATATGCGGCGGCGATCGTCGGTTCCAAGGCGCTTGCCGAGGATGTCGTCCAGGAGGCGTGGCTGCGCTTCAACGGCGCCTGGAGCGGACGCTTCCTGCAGGACCCGGTGAGCTATCTCTACCGGATCGTCCGCAATCTGGCGCTCGACGGAAGACGGAAGGCGGCGCGTGAGAGTCGTGTCTTCGCCCGGCAGGCCGACCGGGCGACGGTCGAGGAACGCCCGTCGCCGAGTCCGTCGCCGGAGGCGCACTCCCTGCACCGCGAGCAACTCGCGATCCTCAACGAAGCGCTCTCGGAACTGCCGGAGCGCACGCGGATTGCCCTGCGGATGTACCGGCTCGAGGATGCGAGACTGAAGGACATCGCGGCACATCTCGGCATTTCCATCGGCCTCGCCCACAAGCTGGTCGTGCAGGGCGTGCGTCATTGCCAGAAGCGCCTCGACCGGAGAAATTGATCGCTCCGAGTAACTCTTGAAAATTCCGGACGTCGGGCGTTTAGAAGTACATGGCGGTGACATCCGAGGCTGATCGCGAACGCGCGTCCGACGAAGCGGCCGACTGGCTGGTCCGCCTGCGCGAGGCGCCCGACGATCGGGACACCAAGGCTCGTTTTGCGGCCTGGCGGGCGGCCGCGCCCGCCCATGAAACCGCCTGGACCGAGATCTCCCAGACCTTCGAACTGATCGGCGAACCGCTCGCGCGGCGACCGCAGGCGGCCTCCGGGCCGGTGCCCCTGCCCCGGAAGAGGCTCGCACACCGCCTGCTTGCCGCCGGCGCCGGGATCGCCCTCGCGGCGTTCGCGGCACCGCTTTTCCTGCCGGGATGGATGCTCAGGCTGGAGGCGGATTTCGCGACGGCGGCCGGCGAGTGGCGCGAGGTGAGGCTTGCGGACGGAAGCTCCGTCGAACTCGCGCCCCTCAGTGGCATCGACGTGTCGCTGAGGGAGGGGCGGCGGGAAGTGCGGCTCCTGGCGGGCCAGGCCTTCTTTCGGGTAACTCCGGACCCTGGGCGTCCGTTTCAGGTGGAAGCGCAGGATGTCCGTGCCACCGTGCTGGGCACGGAATTCGAGGTTCGGCTGGACAGGATGGGAACTGCGGTTGCCGTTGCCGAAGGTCGCGTCCGTGTCGATCACGGCGCTCTCTCTCGCGTGCTGGTGGCCGGGCGCTGGCTCCAGGTTGATGCTGCGGGCGGCCTGCGCGACGGCATTCGAGCCGAGAGTGAGATCGGCCTGTGGCGGCACGGCGAGATCGTTGTCCACGATCAGCCCATCGCCGATGTGGTGAACGAGCTTCGTCCCTACTTCAACGGCGCGATCGTCATCGCCAGCGACGCGGTCGCAAGACGGCGCGTGACGGGCGTCTATCGGCTGCGCGAGCCCGTCGACGCCTTGCGCGCCCTGGGCCGCGCGTACGGCGAGATAAGCGTCACGCAGGTGCTGCCGTGGCTCGTCATCGTATCGGCCGACTGAGAGAATTCTTCCGGCTGTCTCTTTTCCCGTGAAAGGGCGAACGCCGCCGACGTTCTCCTCGCACGGGGTCGCAGTCCGAGGCGCATGCGCGAGTGATCCCGAAGCGGGGGATCATGATGGTGTCGAGGCTGGCGTTGCTCCTGGGAATTGCGGTACTGCCCGCTGTGACCCTGTCGTCCAGGGATGTGTGGGCGCAGGGCGCTCCGGCGACCGACGCCGTGCCAGCGAGAGACCAGCGAACCTTCGCCGTTCCCGCGGGTCCTCTCGGCAATGCGCTCACGCTGTTCGGCAGGCAGGCAGGACTTCAGGTCTCGATCGATCCGGCGGTCGTGCAGGGGATCACGACTTCCGGAGTCGCCGGCAGTCTCTCTGTAGACGTCGCGTTGGAGCGACTGCTGAGCGGCACCGGGCTTGTCCCGCGCATCGTGGGCAACACGTTGACGCTGCAGAAGCCGAACGCGTCGTCGGGCGCGCTTCAGCTCGATCCCGTGCAGGTGCAGGGCTTTTCCGTCCCGCCGCAGGCCATGATCGACAATCTGCCGCCCCCTTATGCCGGCGGCCAGGTCGGCAAGGGCTCGCAGCTCGGCCTGCTCGGCGAGCGCGACGTGATGGACACGCCGTTCAACCAGACCAGCTACACGGCACAGCTCATCCGCGACCAGCAGGCGCGCAGCATCGCCGACGTCGTCGCCAACGATCCGTCCGTGCGCGTTTCCTGGCCCGCCGCGAGCTACACGACGCCGCTCCTCATCCGTGGCTTTCCGTTGAGCAATCAGGATTTCGCGTTCAACGGCATGTTCGGGGCGGCGCCGGCGCTGACCGTGACGCCCGAGTATCTGGAACGCGTCGAAGTGCTGAAGGGCACCAGTGCGATGCTGAACGGCATGCCGCCGTTCGGCAGCATCGGCGGTGTGGTCAATCTCGTGCCGAAGCGCGCGGCGAACGAGGACCTCACGCGGCTCACGGCTGGTTACTTCTCCAGCGGTCAGTTCGGTGGCAATTTCGACTTCGGCCGGCGCTACGGCGCCGACAAGGTGTTCGGCTTGCGGTACAATGGTGTATTCCGCGCCGGAAATACGCCCGTCGATCGCCAGACGCAGGAGATCATCGCGTCGGTGTTCGGGGCCGACTTCCGCGGCGAGCGCTTCCGCGCCTCGCTCGATTTCGGTTACCAGAAGCAGAACGTCAACGCGCCTCAGCGTCCGACCTATGTCGCGGCGGGGCTCACCGTGCCGCTGGCGCCCGGCGGTCGCGCCAACTGGTTCCAGCCCTGGACCTTCGTCAACACGGAGGACATCTTCGGCGTGGCGCGTGCCGAGTTCGACATCTCAGCCGACTGGACGGTGTTCGGCGGCGCGGGGGCGAGGACCAACCGGTTCGAAGGCCTGACAGGCTTCGCCAACATAAACAACGCGAACGGAAACCTGATCGACACGGTGGCGAAGTTTCCGTCGCGGACCGACCTGAACACGCAGGAGGTCGGGGTCCGCGGCCGGCTGCGCACGGGACTGCTCGACCATTCCGTGTCGCTGACCGGCACCCGGCTGGCGGGGACGGGCTATTCGTTCTACTCGCCCATCCTCAATACGCCGTCCAATCTCTATCTCCCGACATTCGTCAACAATCCCAACGTCACCCTGCCGTCGCCGCCGAAGGTCAATGACCGCGAGCTGACGAGCGTGGCTTTCGCCGACTTGATCTCGGCCGCCGACGAGCGGATCCAGCTGATCCTCGGGGGCCGCTACCAGCGCATCCGGATCGACAATTTCAACGCCGCCGGTGCCGTCACATCGAGTTACGACCAGAGCGCCGTGACGCCGGGCGTCGGCTTCATCGCCAAGCCCTGGCAGAACGTGTCCGTATACGGCAACTACATGCAGGGGCTGCAGCAGGGTCCCACCGCGCCGGCCGGCACCGCCAATGCCGGCCAGGTCTTCGCACCCATCAAGTCGACGCAGTTCGAGCTGGGGGTCAAAGTCGATTTCGGTCGCCTGACCACGACGCTCGCCTTGTTCCAGATCGAGCAACCCGCCGGCATCACCAACCCGACGACGGCCGCGTTCAGCGTCGACGGCCTGCAACGCAACCAGGGTATCGAGATCAACCTGTTCGGCGAGCCCCTGTCCGGCCTGCGCGTGCTGGGCGGCATCGCCTTCACCAACGGCGTGCTGGTCAATACCGGCTCGGTGCTGACCAGCGGCAAGAAGGCGACGGGCGTGCCCGACGTGCAGCTCAATCTCGGTGCCGAATGGGATGCCGCGTTCCTGCGCGGGCTCACCTTCTCAGGCCGCGCGATCTACACCAGCGCGCAGTATCTCGATCCGGCCAATACCCAGAGCATCCCGGCCTGGACCCGCTTCGATGCCGGCATGCGCTACACGTTCGACCGGGCGGACGGCAAGCCGCTGTCGCTGCGCTTCAACGTCGAGAACCTGTTCGACCTGAACTACTGGGCGGCGGCCAACTCGACCAACGGCCTGGCGATGGGGGCGCCCCGCACCTTCCTGCTGTCGCTCAGCGCAGACTTCTAGTAGTGTGTGTCTGAAGATTCATGAATCCTCTCAAATAAACGAAACAAACGAAATAAACGAATCAGACGAATCGGAAAAAGAGTATCTAGCGCCTGACCGACACCAGCGGTAGATCGAAGGGGGCGCTGGCACCCTTGATGTTGTCCGGCAGGGGCGAGTAGGGCGCGCCGGCGCGGACGCCGGCCAGCACGCCCTCGTCGAACTCCGGTTCGCCGCTCGAGCTGATGACGGTGGCGCCGAGCAGCCGGCCGTCGCGGGCGATGACGATGCGCACGACCGTCACGCCTCGCCGCGCCTGGGTGCTCGACTGGTAGCGGTAGCCCACGATCTTGCGCAGAACCTCCGAGAGATAATTGTCCGCGACCTTGGCGCGCGCATAGGTGTCCGCGGGATTGACGAAGCGGTGCTGCGACGGCGGCTCGGCCGAGGACGCGGAGGGCGGCCGCCGCGACGGCGCCGTCGAGAGCGGTGAGGGCTTCAGCTCGGGTTTCGGCGCAGGCGAGGGCGGTCTCGGCGGCGTGGCGAGCGCCTGCTGTTGCGGCGCGGGCTTCGGCGCTGGGGCGGGCTCGGCTGGCTTCGCCGGCGGCGGAGGCGTCGGCGCCGTCTTCAGCCCCAGCTCCGTGGGCTGCTCCACGCGCGCCTCGACGGGAGGCTCAGGCGTGGGCGGCGCGGCTTCCGGCTCGGTCAGGAGGCTCGGCTCCTCCTTGCTCTCAGGCGGCGGCGGAGGCGCCGGCGGCTCCTTCGACACCTGGTCGGTGGGCGGGGCCTGGGTCGGCCGGTCCCCAGTGACGGGTGCCGGCGGGCGTACGCCGAGGTTGATCGGCGGCAGCGCCTGGGGGAGCGGAACCTGCTGCGGCTGGGCCACGGGTGGCTGCGGCGGCGGCTCGGGCGGGGGCGGCTTGGGCTGCTCGAACGAGACGGTGATCGCCTCCTCGACCGGCGGCACCGGCGGCTTCTGCTGCGCCAGCCACCACAGGACCGCCACCACCAGCGCATGCAGCAGGATCGCCAGCGCGAGCGCGACGGGCGACATGCGGTCGGAACGGTATGAGAAGGCGCTTACAGCGTGGGCCACGAGGCAATTCTAGAGCTTTTCGCCCCGATGCTTGGCGTCCTCGGAGCGGGCGGGCGAGCCTGGGGTCTACCTAAGGCCGGGGCGAACGTAAACCTACAGGAAAGACGCCAAGCCGCTCCTGCGGTTTCTTGTCCATTACTTTGTTGGAAATGCCGGCGAAATTGCGGTCTTCAGCTGCCCGCTCCCAAATGCCCCGCCCGTTTTTCCGGGCGGGGCACCCGCATCGGACTACTTGAACGAGATCGGCGGGGCGTCGTCGACCGAGGGCGGTGCCTGGATCTCGATCTTCACCTTGTTGGGATCGACGCCGTTGCCCTTGTCGAGGCCGGCCGTGACCATGCCGGGGAAGGCGATGACCAACGCCACCATGATGACCTGGATGGCGACGAACGGCACAGCACCCCAATAGATCTGCGCCGTGGTGACGCCGTCCATCATCTTGCCCGTGACCTTGTCGGCGTAGCTGCCTTCGGGGGCGACCGATCTCAGGTAGAACAGGGCGAAGCCGAAGGGCGGGTGCATGAACGACGTCTGCATGTTCACGCCCAGCAGCACGCCGAACCATATGAGGTCGATGCCGAGGGCTTCGGCCGGCTTGGCCAGGAGTGGAATGATGATGAAGGCCAGTTCGAAGAAGTCGAGGAAGAAGGCCAGGAAGAAGATCAGTATGTTCACGACGATGAGAAAGCCGATCGGTCCACCTGGCAATCCCAGGAGGAGATGCTCGACCCACTGGTCGCCGTTCACGCCGTAGAAGCTCAGGCTGAAGACGCGCGCCCCCACCAGGATGAAGATGACGAAGGCCGTGAGCTTGGCCGTCACATCCATGGCCTGCCGCAGCAGGGCGAAATCCAGCCGCCGGTTGGCGAGAGCCAGTAGCACCGCGCCGGTGGCCCCCATCGCTCCGCCCTCGGTCGGGGTCGCGAGACCGATGAAGATCGTGCCCAGCACCAGGAAGATCAGCGCCAGCGGCGGCATCATCACGATGACGACCTGCTGGGCCAGCCGGCTCAACAGTCCGAGGTTGAAGCTGCGGTTGGCGATCGCCAGCACATAGGCCAGAACGCCCGACAGCGACGCCGCCCAGATGCCCTCCCAGTGCAGCACGTGGGCCAGCACAAGGCTGCAGGCGATGACACAAGCCACGAGCACGAGCAGCGACGTGTAGCCGGCGCTGCCATTGTCCTCCTTGAGTTGCCGCGCTTCCGGCGGCAGCGCCGGCGCCACCCCCGGCGTGAAGATCGTCCTGGAAAAGACGTAGCCGACATAGAGGCCCGTCAGGACGAAGCCGGGAATGATGGCGCCCTTGTACATGTCGCCGACCGATCGGCCGAGCTGGTCCGCGAGCACGATCAGCACGATGCTGGGTGGAATGATCTGCGCCAGGGTGCCTGAGGCGGCGATGACGCCGGATGCGAGCTTCCGGTCGTAGCCGTAGCGCAGCATGATCGGCAGCGAGATCAGGCCCATGGAGATCACGGACGCAGCCACGACACCCGTGGTCGCCGCCAGAAGCGCGCCCACGAACACGACCGCATAGGCGAGGCCGCCGGGCAGCGGCCCGAACAGCTGGCCGATCGTATCGAGAAGATCCTCGGCCATGCCGGATCGTTCGAGGATCAGTCCCATGAAGGTGAAGAACGGGATCGCCAGGAGGGTCTCGTTCTCGATCACGCCGTAGAGCCGATTCGGCAGCGCCTGCATCAGGTTGGGCGTGAACAGGCCCAGCTCGATGCCGACGATCGCGTAGAGCAGTCCCAGCGCGCTCAACGAAAAGGCAACCGGGTAGCCGAGCAACAGGAAGAAGACCAGCGACACGAACATGATCGGCGCCATCTCGGCCTTGACCCAGCCCGCGAGCACGCTCTGCGGTGCAACGAAGGACGACACCAGCAGCACGGCGATGAAGATCAGGAAGAGATAGAATATCCCGCGAAGAATTTTCATGGCGCGGGCCTCAGTGCGAGGACGGTGCGGTGCGCGGGTCGACATAGACCCCGAGCATCACGCCCACCTGCTTGATGATTTCCGAGATGCCCTGCACAAGCAGCAGCACGAAGCCGACGACCATGATCAGCTTGACCGGCCAGCGGACCAGGCCGCCGGCATTGCTCGAATGCTCGTTGACCCGCACCGACTCCAAGAAGTACGGCCAGCAGAAATAGAGCATGATCAGGCAAAGCGGCACGAGGAAGAAGACGTGACCGAACAGGGCGATGCGCTGGTTGGCCCGATCTGACAGATGACTCGCGATGATGTCGATCCGGATGTGCTCCTTGCGCAGGAGTGCATAACCCGCGCAGCCCATGAACACGGCCGCGAACATGTACCACTGCAGTTCGAGCCAGGCGTTCGAGCTGATGTTCAGGAATTTCCGGGAGATGGCGTTCAGGGTGCTGACCAGAACCATGACGAGGATCAGCCAGTACAGCGAACGTCCGACGAACTCCGTCATGCGATCGATCGCTGCACTCAGTTTGAGGAGTGCGGCCATTTTCCCAAGCCTCCCTGTCCCTAGATATTTCTTATCAGCTACGATTCATTCTAATGCCGATTTTCCTCCGTGCCAGAAAATCCGGATTGCACGACTACCGATGATGCGCATGCCGCCGTGTCGACCTCGCTCAGAAGAAGATCCAGGTGAGCAACACGAACAGCGGTAGCAGAATGCCGCACGACCAGGCCATGTAGCCGAAGAAGCTCGGCATGCGGATGCCGGCCTCCTCGACGACGGCCTTGACCATGAAGTTGGGGGCGTTGCCGATATAGCTGTTGGCGCCCATGAACACCGCGCCGCACGAGATCGCCGCCAGGGTGCTGGCGAGCGCGCCCATCAACAGGTTCGCATCGCCGCCGGCCAGGTTGAAGAAGACGAGATATGTCGGCGCATTGTCGAGGAAGCTCGAAAGGATGCCGGTCAGCCAGAAATACCAGATGTCGTTGGGCTGCCCGTCGGGTCCTGTCACCAGCGCGACCAGGGGCGCCAGGACGCCGTCCTTGCCGGCCCGCAGGATGGCGAGGGCCGGCGCGATGGTGATGAAGATTCCGGCGAACAGCTTGGCGACCTCGATCATGGGCCCCCAGCTGAAGCCGTTGTCGATGCGCGACGCGCGCGAGGTGACGCGAAGCGACAGGAGGCAGATCGCGACCAGGATCAGGTCGCGCAGCACGTTCTGCAGTTCGAGCGTGACGTGGAAGACCGTGAAGTGAACGCCGGGCTTCCAGGTGCCGCTGGCCAGCACCGCCCCGACGATGGCTGCCAGCAGGATGACGTTGACGCCGCCCTCGATCCGCACCGGCGTCTCGGGAGTCGGGTCGGGCTTCGGACGGCCTTCCTTGCGGTACCAGTAGCTGTCGATGACGTAGAACAGCGCGAGGAGAACGAGCGCGCAGACCAGCATCTCCCCGAACAGATGCTCCGTCGTCCAGAAGAAGCTGACGCCCTTCAGGAAGCCCAGGAACAGCGGCGGATCGCCGAGGGGCGTCAGCGCCCCGCCGATGTTCGACACCAGGAAGATGAAGAACACGAAGACGTGGATCTTGTGCCGGCGGTCGTCGTTGGCGCGGATAATGGGACGGATCAGCAGCATCGAGGCGCCGGTCGTGCCCATCCAGCCCGCGAGCACCGTGCCGATGGCCAGCAGGGCGGTGTTCATCGACGGCGAGCCGTACAGGTTGCCCTTGATGTGGATGCCGCCGGTCACCGTGAACAGCGCCAGCAGCAGCACGATGAAGGGGATGTAGTCCAGCAGGAGGAGATGGATGATCTCGTAGGCAGCGGTCGGAACGCCATGAAGGACGGCGAAAGGGACGACGATCATCGCCGCCCAGGCGGCGGAGACCTTGCCGAAATGGTGATGCCAGAAGCTCGGCGCGGCGAGCGGCAGGATCGCGATCGACAGCAGGATGCCGGCGAAGGGGATCATCCAGGCGAGGCCGAGATGGCGTCCTTCGATCGCCGGGGCATCGGCTCCGGCCGCCAGTGCCGGCAGCGCGAAGGCGAAGGTGAGCAGACCGGGGAGGAGGTGTCGGGGTTTCATCAGCTCACGTAGGTTGCGGTGACGCCGCCGTCGACGGTGAGCGTATGACCGTTGACGTAGCTCGCGGCGGGGGAGGCGAGGAAGATGGCCGCGCCGGCGATTTCCGACGGGTCGGCCCAGCGTTTGGCCGGGCAGCGCAGCCGCATCCGTTCGCCGGCGGCCGAATCGATCAGCGCCTCGTTGGTCTCGGTCGCGAAGAAGCCGGGCGAGAGCGCATTGGAAGTGACGCCGGTGGCGCCGAGTTCCGACGCCAGCGCCCGGGCGAGGGCTTCGAGGCCCGCCTTGGCGGCGATGTACGACGAAGCGCCGGGCGCGGCGAGCGTCGCGGCTATCGAGGTCACGAGGATCAGCCGCCCCCAACCCCGTTCGACCATGCCCGGGACGACCAGCCGGATCAGCGCCTGCCCTGCCGACAGATCGGTGTCGATCAGGCGCGCGAAGTCGTCGGACTCGATCTCGGTGAAGGGGCGGCGGTCGCGTTCGCCGACATTGTGGATCAGGATGTCGACCGGCCCGGCATCGGCAAGGGCCAGCCTCATGGCGGTGCGGTCGGCCATGCCGAACACCACGCCGTCCGTCGCCCGCCCGGCGGCGCGCAGTTCGGCCAGCCGCGGCGCCAGCCTCTCGTGCGAGCGGCCGTGCAGCAGCACCCGGGCGCCGGCCTCGGCCAGGCCCTTGGCCATTTCCCAGCCCAGGCCGCGGGCGGATCCGGTGATCAGTGCGGTGCGGCCGTCGAGGCGGAATTTTTCCGGGAAGGTCGACATGGATCGGGACATTCGGCTATTGCGACAGCCGACTTAGCTTTGGATTCGCAAATGCTGCAACTCCCCAACGTGATCGGCCATCGCGGCGCCATGGCCTATGCCCCCGAAAACACGCTGGAATCGTTCCGGGAGGCCCATCGGCGTGGGGCCACCTGGGTCGAGATCGACGTCAAGCTGACGGCCGATGGCGTGCCCATCGTCCTGCACGATTCGTCGCTGAAGCGGACGACCGGAATCGACAGGCTGGCGCCCGAGATGCGCGCGTCCGAGCTGCCGTCGTCGGTGCCGACCTTCGCGCAGGCGATCGCCTGCTTCGCCGAACTGGGGCTGGGCTGCAACGTCGAGATCAAGCCGTGCGAGGGCCGCGAGGCCGAGACTGCGCGGGTCACCGTCGAGACCCTGCGCCGCCTGTGGCCGGCCGCGCTGCCGGCGCCGCTCCTGTCGAGCTTCAAGGACCAATCCCTCGCCGCCGCCCGCGACGCCGCGCCGGAATTTGCGAGGGCGCTGCTGATCGACGAGCTGAAGGACGACTGGCGGGGCCGCGCCGAAGCGGTGGCGGCGGCCGGCATCAATACCAATGGCAAGCGCCTGACGGCGGTCCGGGCCGTCGAGATCCGCAAGGCCGGCTACGTCCTCAGCGTCTATACGATCAACGACGGCGACGTGGCCCGGGCGCTGGTCGGCATGGGCGTGCAGTGCGTCATCACCGACGCGCCGGACGTGATCCTGGCCGCGCTCCAGTAGGTTCGACCAATTGGGGGTTGCGCTCGGTGCGCAGTCTTGGTGTTCTGTCATCAGACCGCAATAAAACCGACACATCACAGTCGTGCGGCCCGTCGATACATCGCCGGGGATTTTTCTGGGAGGTTTGTTCGACATGACACGGATACTGCTGTCTTCCGTCGCGGCCGCGGCGGCCCTCGCGAGCGCGTCCACCGCGTTTGCGCAGACCGAAATCCAGTTCTGGCACGCCATGGGCGGCAATCTGGGAGACACCGTCAATGCCCTCGCCGAGGGCTTCAACAAGTCGCAGAGCGAATACAAGGTGAACCCGGTCTACAAGGGCTCCTATACGGAGACCCTGACGGCCGCGATCGCCGCCTTCCGCGCCAAGCAGGCGCCGCACATCGTGCAGGTCTTCGAGGTCGGTACGGCCAACATGATGGCCGCCAAGGGCGCCGTCTATCCAGTCTACCAGCTCATGGCCGACGCCAAGGAGCCGTTCGATCCCAAGGCCTATATCGGCCCGGTCTACGGCTATTACTCGACGCCGGACGGCAAGCTGCTGTCGATGCCGTTCAACTCCTCGACGCCGGTCCTGTACTGGAACAAGGAGCTGCTGCAGAAGGCCGGCCTCGACCCGAACACGCCACCGAAGACCTGGCCGGAGCTGGGCGAGATGGCGAAGAAGGCGGTCGCCGCCGGCGCCAAGTGCGGGTTCACGCCGCAGTGGCAGACCTGGACCATGATCGAGAACTACGGCGCCTGGCACAATCTGCCGTATGCCACGAAGGACAATGGCTTCGGGGGCATCGACATCGAGCTGAAGTTCAACGACCCCGCGCGCGTCAAGTTCATCCAGATGCTGGCCGACTGGACCAAGGACAAGACGTTCGTCTACGGCGGCCGCGAGGGCAAGTCGACGGCGCTGTTCACCGCGGGTGACTGCGTGTTCCACATCGCCTCGTCCGGCTCGGCCGCGGGCATCGACAAGGCGCTGGGCGGCACGAGCAAGTACGGCATCGGCATGATGCCCTACTCGCCCGACGTCATCGCCAAGCCGCAGAACTCGATCATCGGCGGCGCCACCCTGTGGGTGCTGCAGGGGCGTCCGGCGGCCGAGTACAAGGGCGTCGCCAAGTTCCTGAGCTACCTCGCCAGCACGCCCGTGCAGGCCAAGTGGCACCAGGAGACGGGCTACGTGCCGATCACCCTGGCCGCCGCCGAGGCGACCGAGAAGGAGGGCTTCTACAAGAAGTTCCCGGGCCGCGAAGTGGCCGTCCAGGAGCTCACGCTCAACCCGCCGACGGCCAACTCCAAGGGCCTGCGCATCGGCAACTTCGTGCAGATCCGCGACATCGTCGACGGCGAGCTCGAGAACGTTTGGTCGGGCAAGAAGGACGCGAAGACCGCGCTCGACGACGCCGTCAAGGCCGGCAACGAGCAGCTCAAGCGCTTCGAAGCTGCGAACAAGTAAGGCCTTGCCGTTGCTTTCCCCCTCCGGTCCTTCGGACCACCTCCCCCGCAAGGCGGGGGAGGCAGGGAGGGGGAGGGCCACGGACTAGCTCGATGGAAAAGCGCGTCACCTTCAACGAACGCTGGCTGCCCTACCTTCTGCTGGGGCCGCAGATGATCATCACGCTGGTCTTCTTCTTCTGGCCGTCGGGCCAGGCGATCTACCAGTCGGTGCTGATCGAGGATGCCTTCGGCGGCAATTCCAAGTTCGTCTGGTTCGAGAACTTCGCCCAGCTCTTTCGCGACAACAGCTACGCCCACTCGGCGCAGATCACCGTGGTGTTCAGCTTCCTGGTGGCCGCCATCGGGCTCGGGATCTCGCTGCTGCTGGCGGTGATGGCCGATCGGGTGATCCGGGGAGCAACGGCCTACAAGACCTTTCTGGTCTGGCCGTACGCCGTGGCGCCGGCCGTCGCCGGCGTTCTGTGGGGCTTCCTGTTCAATCCGTCGGTCGGCATCCTGGCCTGGATGCTCCAGGGCATCGGCATCGAATTCAACTATGTGGTCAACGGCAACCAGGCCCTGTTGCTGGTGGTCATCGCCGCGGTGTGGAACCAGATCAGCTACAATTTCCTGTTCTTCCTGGCCGGGCTGCAGTCGATCCCGAAATCGCTGATCGAGGCGGCGGCGATTGACGGTGCGGGCCCCGGCCGGCGCTTCTGGGACATCGTCTTCCCGTTGCTTTCGCCGGTCGGCTTCTTTCTGCTCGTCGTCAACATCATCTATGCCTTCTTCGGGACCTTCGGCGTCGTCGATTCGCTGACCAAGGGCGGCCCCGGCAAGTCCACGGAGATCCTGGTGTTCAAGGTCTTCAACGACGGCTTCCGCGGCCAGGATCTCGGCGGCTCCTCGGCGCAGTCGGTGATCCTGATGGTCGTGGTCATCGCGCTCACCTTCGTGCAGTTCCGCTTCATCGAGCGCCGGGTGCACTATTGATGGTCGAGAACCGGCCCTTCCTCACGCTGCTGAGCCATTTCGTCGTGTTGCTCGGCGTGGTCATCATCGCCTTCCCGGTCTGGATGACGTTCGTGGCCTCGACGCACAGCCAGCAGACCATGCTGCAGTCGCCGATCCCGGTCCTGCCGGGGCCGCATCTGATCGAGAACTACGCCAAGGTGCTGACCGAAGGGTATGGCAAGGTCGGCAGCACGCCGGTCATGATGACGCTGACCAACAGCATGATCATGGCGCTGGGCGTGGCGATCGGGAAGATCGCCATCTCGATCATCTCGGCCTTCGCGATCGTCTATTTCCGCTTCCCCGGCCGGATGTTTTTCTTCTGGGCGATCTTCGTGACGCTCATGCTGCCGGTCGAGGTGCGCATCGTGCCGACCTACGGGGTCGTGGCCTCGCTCGGCATGCTCGACTCCTATTCCGGCCTGATCATCCCGCTGATCGCCTCGGCAACGGCGACGTTCCTGTTCCGCCAGTTCTTCCTCAGCGTACCCGACGAGCTCACGGAGGCGGCGCGGGTCGACGGTGCCTCGCCGATGCGCTTCTTCTGGGACATCCTGTTGCCGATGAGCCGGACCTCGATCGCGGCGCTCTTCGTGATCCAGTTCATCTATGGCTGGAACCAGTATCTCTGGCCGCTGCTGATCACGACCAAGGAAAGCTATTACACCGTCGTCATGACGGTCTCGCGCCAGGCCAACGTCGTCGACGGGGTGCCGAGCTGGAACCTGCTGATGGCCATGGCGATGCTCGCCATGCTGCCGCCGGTCCTGGTCGTCGTGTTCATGCAGCGCCAGTTCGTACGCGGCCTGGTCGAGACGGAGAAGTAGGCCATGGCGCAAGTCCACCTGCGCGGCGTCAGGAAGAGCTACGACAAGCTCGAGGTCATCCACGGCGTCGACATCGAGATCGCCGACGGCGAGTTCGTCGTCATCGTAGGCCCCTCGGGCTGCGGCAAGTCCACCCTGCTGCGCATGGTGGCGGGATTGGAACGCATCACGGGCGGCACCATCGCGATCGGCGACCGCGTGGTCAACGAGCTGGAGCCCAAGGATCGCGACATCGCGATGGTGTTCCAGAACTACGCGCTCTATCCGCATTTCAGCGTCTACGAGAACATGGCCTATGGTCTCAAGATCCGCGGCCTCTCCAAGGCCGAGATCGACACCCGCGTCCAGAAGGCCGCGAAGATCCTCGAACTCGGCTCGTTCCTGCAACGCAAGCCGCGCCAGCTCTCGGGCGGCCAGCGTCAGAGGGTCGCCATGGGTCGCGCCATCGTGCGCGAGCCGGCCGTCTTCCTGTTCGACGAGCCGCTGTCCAATCTCGACGCCAAGCTGCGCGTGCAGATGCGGCTCGAGATCAAGCGCCTGCAGCGCGAGCTCGACGTCACCTCGATCTACGTCACCCACGACCAGGTCGAGGCGATGACCCTGGCCGACCGGCTGATCGTCATGAACGCCGGCGTCGCCGACCAGATCGGCACGCCGATGGACGTCTACGAGCGCCCGGCCTCCGTCTTCGTCGCGGGGTTCATCGGCTCGCCCGCCATGAACTTCCTGGCGGGCAAGGTGGTCGAGGGCAGCCGGTCGATCGAGCTGGCCGGCACGGGCGCCGTCCGCATCGTGCTGCCGATCGGCCTCACCACCACGGCCGCCGGCGGGACCCCTGTCGCCGTCGGCATCCGCCCCGAGCATCTGCATCCGGCATCCGATGGCCCGCTGGAATTCGAGATCGAGCTGGCCGAGCCGCTGGGTGCCGACACGCTGCTGCATGGCCGTTTCGGCGAGGCGCGCGAGGTCGTGACCGTCCGCCAGAGCGGACACATCCTCGCCAAGCCCGGCGAGAAGCTGCGCTTCAAGGCCGATCCCGGACACCTCCATCTGTTCGATTCGCAGACCGGCAAGCGTATCCCCGACGCGGCATGACCCTCTGGACCCGCATCGAGCACGAGGGACGTGCACGCATCGGTGCCGTCGACGGCGAGCGCATCCGCCTGCACGAAGGCACGATCTTCGATCCCGGACCCGCGACCGGCGAGGAGGTGGCCGCGGCCGTGGCGCGCTGGCTGACACCGACCGAACCCACCAAGATGGTGGCGCTGTGGAACAACTTCCGCGCCGCCGCCGAGAAGAACGGCTGGGCGATTCCGGCCGAGCCGCTCACCTTCCTGAAGGCGCCGAACAGCTTCGCCGCGCACGGCCAGGCGATCCCGGTGCCGAAATCCTATGACGGCCGGGTCGCCTACGAGGGCGAACTGGGCATCGTGATCGGCAGGACCTGCTCGGCCGTGTCGGTCGACGAGGCGGCCAGCCATATCCTGGGCTACACCTGCGTGAACGACGTGACGGCGATGGAACTGCTGCAGCGCGATCCGTCTTTCGCGCAATGGACGCGCGCCAAGAACTTCGACGGGTTCGGCGTGTTCGGCCCGGTCGTCGCGACCGGCCTCGATCCCGGGTCGCTCACGGTCCGCACCTTGGTCAACGGCCGGGAGCGCCAGAACTACCGGGTCGACGACATGATCTTCCCGCCGGCCGAGCTGGTCAGCCGCCTCTCGCAGGACATGACCTTCGTCCCGGGCGACGTCATCGCCTGCGGCACGTCGCTGGGTGTCCTGCCGATGAAGGCCGGCACCGTGGTCGAGATCGTGATCGACGGCATCGGCACCTTGCGCAACCGGTACGGCTGAAGACGGCCAGGAGCCGGAGCGGCCGAACCAATTGCCGCCTCAGAAGTTCCTCGGGATGCCCCTGAACGACGGGTGGCGCATGCCACATTCCGCCCGGCTCGTCCCGGATTGCTGTTGCCATTATCGTAAAGGCGGAGATCATGGCGACGGGGGGGATTTTGATGATTGGACTTCGGTACATTGCCGCGGCCTTTGGATGCGCGGCGACACTTTCGCTTTCGACCTTGGCTCGAGCTGATGTTCTGGCCGACGCATGCCTCGACTACGTAAACACCAGCGAAATGCTTAAACAGGCGCCAGCTTCGAACAGATCCAAATGGTGTGGTTGCATAGCCGACAAGATCACCCCTGGCGACCGCCACGCCGTGGCAGAGGTAATGAAATTGCAGAAGGCAACCGAAGCCAAAGGCGAGGCTTTCGGCGAGAACTCTGTCCCGAAACCCTTGGCAAAGGCCTTCACGCTCTACTTCGATGCGCAAGGACCTTGCCTGCCCGTCATGATGGGCGCTGCGCCCGGCCAGGCTGCACCTGCTCCTCCTGCGGCAGCCCCTCCTGCCGCCGCCCCTCCTACTGCCGCCACAGCCGGCAGCAGCACGAGCTTCGGGCTGGCGAATGCGACCGGCTCGGCGATCAGCGAACTCTACGTGTCGCCAACGAAGTCGAAGACCTGGGGGAAGGATATTCTTGGTGATCATACCATCGAGAACGGGGAGGTCTGGAAGATCACCGTCCCCAAAGCCAAGGGCCGATGCATGCAAGACCTCAAGGTCGTCTTTGACGACAATTCGGAAGCGATCTGGGAGAGCCTGGACCTTTGCGATCTCACAAAGATCACATTGACCTATGACCGTCGTTCGGGCGTTACGACCGCGAAGACCGAATAGGCTTCGGCACGGCCGCTTCTCGTCCTGAACGAAGCGGGCCCGATGGTGGTTGTAACGTCGCAGCCTGCACCAAAGCGGGTACTTCGGAGCATGCTTGATCTAACGTGAACCAAGCAACTCTGAATAGATCAATGTGTTAGCAGCCAGGATGCTCTTCTGTACCTACAACATCCACTACGGCGTCGGTTCCGACGGACGCTATGACGTGGCCCGCATCGCCGACACGGTGGCGGAAGCCGACATCGTCTGTATCCAGGAAGCCGTTTCTGGCTGGCCGCAGAACGGCTTCGCCGACCAGACCGCCGAGATCGCCGGCCGGCTCAACCGCTATCACTGGTATCACGGTGCCATGGAGTCCGACGCCAGCGAGGTCGGCGCCGACGGGCGGATCGTCAACCGCCGCCGGAGCTTCGGCAATGCCGTGATCTCGCGCTGGCCGATCGTCTGGGCACGCGGCCATCTCCTGCCCAAGACAGCGCTCGTCGACCGCTTCGACCTGCAGCGCGGCTTCGTCGAGGCGTCGATCGCGACGCCGGCCGGACCGCTGCGTGTCTACAGCGTCCATCTCAGCCATGTCGGCCCTCAGCAGCGCCTGCCGCAGGTCCGCGCCCTGATGGAGACGGTGCTCAACGCCGAGCGCATCGGCGCGACGTGGGACAGCGCCGCCGGCTCGACCTTCATGTTCCAGGAGCGCCGGCCCGACGTGTCGCGTGCCGCCATTGTCGCCGGCGACTTCAACTTCACGCCGGACCATCCCGAATATCCGCTGGTCTGCGGCGAGACGAGCTACTACGGCCGCCTCGGCACAACGATGCACCTGGCCGACGCCTGGATCGCCGCGGGCAACAGCGAGGAGGAAGTGGAGTCGTTCCCGCGCGAGGGCCGCATCGACCATGTCTTCGTCACGCACGACCTCACGCCCAGGGTGAAGAAGGCCTGGATCGGCTACGGCATCGTCGCGTCCGACCACTGGCCGGTCTTCGTGGAGTTCGATCTCTAGCGGGGCACACGGACGTCAGCGCAGCTCGAACGGATAGATCACCTTCCAATCCTTCTTCATGTCGACGATGGTCCATCCGCGGCGAAGCGCCTCGTCCCACGCCTTGTCGAGCTGGCCGACCGGCGAGGGACGGTCGTAGGCGTATTCGCGCACCGCGTCGGTGTGATGCACCAGCCCCATGAAGCGGGCGCCGCTGCCGGCGGCCGTCCATTCCAGCATCTGCTGGTCGCCGTCTGAGTTGCCGAAGGCCAGGACCGGGCGCCGGCCGATGAAGCGGTTGATGCCGACCGGCTTGCCCGGCCCGTCGTCGATGAACTCGACCTTGGGCTCCTTCATCAGGACCGGCATGCCGTCGGGCCTCAGTTCGAACTTCGTGACGCTCGACGTGCCGACGACCTGCTCGGGCGGGATGCCGTAGATGCGTTCCGTCCAGGGCCGCATGAACTCGATGCCGCCGCCGGATACGATGAAGGTCTTGAACTGGTGGGCGCGCAGCAGCGCCAGCAGCTCGATCATCGGCTGGTAGACGAGGTCGGTATAGGGTCGGTCGAAGCGGGGATGGCGCGCGGTCGCGAGCCAGTCGACCACCGTCGCGGCGAAATCCTCCGTCGTCATGCCGGCATGCGTGGCCTCGATCACTTCCACGATGGCCTTGAGGCCCAGCGTCGCCAGTGCGGCACGGTCGTCGGCCAGCACCGACCGGAAGGGCTCCTGCGTGCGCCATTCGGGATGTTGGACGGCCAGCGCCTTTATGCGATCGACGGCGAAAGCGACCTGGAAATAGACAGGCTGCTCGGTCCACAAGGTGCCGTCATTGTCGAAACAGGCGATGCGCTCCGCTACCGGCACCCAGTCCGGCCCGCCCGGCGTCGTCGTGCGCGCGATGAAATCGAGGATCGACCGCTTCGCCGGCCCGTCATTCCAGGAGGGCAGCCCGTCGGCCTGTGCGGCGCCCGGCCGGGCCGTCGCCAGAAACGCCACCGCTCCCATGGCCGTCAAGAATGTCCGGCGTCTCATCGCTTGCTCCCCACCCCCGCATCCTCGCCATCCTACGCCAGTTTCGCGCTGCCGCTGAACCGGCGTAGAATTCGCCTCCACCCAACGGGAGACGACAATGGGCACCAAGATCCGGACCACCGCGGGACGCGGTCGGCTTTACGACAACGTGCTCGACACGATCGGCGACACGCCGTGCATCCGCATCAACGCGCTGGCGCCCAAGGGCGTCACGATCTACGTCAAGGCCGAGGCCTTCAATCCCGGCGGCTCGGTGAAGGATCGCCTGGCCGTCAACATCATCGAGGCCGCCGAGCGCAACGGCACGCTGAAGCCGGGCCAGACCGTGGTCGAGGCGACCAGCGGCAATACCGGCATCGGGCTTGCGATGGTCTGCGCCCAGAAGGGCTATCCGCTGGTCGTTACCATGGCGGACAGTTTCTCGATCGAGCGGCGCAAGCTGATGCGCATGCTGGGCGCCAAGGTCGTGCTGACCCCGCGCGCCCAGAAGGGCTTCGGCATGTACCAGAAGGCGGTCGAGCTCGCGAAGGCCAACGGCTGGTTCCTCGCCCATCAGTTCGAGACGGATGCCAATGCCGAGATTCACGAAGCCACGACGGCGCGTGAGATCCTGGCCGACTTCAAGGGCGGCCGGCTCGACTATTTCGTGAGCGGCTACGGGACCGGCGGCACTGTCACCGGCGTGGCGCGGGTGCTGCGCAAGGAGCGGCCGGAGACGAAGATCATCCTCACCGAGCCCGCCAATGCCCAGCTCGTCGGTAGCGGCAAGGCGCAGGAGAGGGCCGCCGACGGCTCCCCTTCGGTCAGCCATCCTGCCTTCGAGCCGCATCCGATCCAGGGCTGGACGCCGGATTTCATTCCGCTCGTGCTGCAGGAGTCGATCGACAAGAAGTACTACGACGAGCTGCTGCCGATCGCCGGAGCCGAAGGCATCAAGTGCGCCAAGGCACTGGCGCAGAAGGAAGGCATCTTCACCGGCATCTCCGGCGGCTCGACCTTCGCCGTGGCACTCCAGGTGGCAGAGAAGGCCGCGCCCGGTTCGGTCATCCTCTGCATGCTGCCCGATACTGGCGAGCGCTATCTCACCACGCCGCTGTTCGAAGGCATCATCGACGACATGGACGCGGAGGAGATCGCCATCTCCAGGTCCACGCCCGGCTACCAGATGGGGTAGGGCTCATTGGAGCGCGCCACTCCAGTGGCGCTCATGTTCTAGCGGCGATGCTTGAGCGCAACTGGAGTTGCGCGCTCCATTGCTTCGTTCTTTGCGTCACTCCCGATTGGTGAACCGGGCGTTGCCGAGGCCGGTGCCGATCGTCATGACGCCCCAGTGCTCGACGTCCTTCATGTTCGGGACCTCGCTCAGGCCCTGGACGACGGCGTCATTGTGGATCTGGATGAAGATCTCGTGCCCGTCGATCTTGGGAAGATGGGCGGAGAGGGCGGCCGCGAGGTTGAACGACTTGCCCTCCCAGTTGCCCGGCAGGTTCTGACCACCCTTCAGGATGAAGCCGTGCTCGTCGATCAGGCCGGGACAGCCGATACCCATGAACGGCGCGAGCTTGATCTTCTCCTGTTTCGCGCGGTCGATCAGCTTGTTCAGCATCGCGGCGATCCTTTCGATCGCCTCGTCGCGGTCGGGCTCGTCGTCGGCGTGGCGCCAGACCTGCCGCTTCCAGACGTCGGCCTCCCCGACTTCGCCGCGCTTGCCGGCATTGAGCTCGACCACGCCGACCCGCACGTTGGTGCCGCCGATGTCGACGGCGAGGATGGCATCGTGTCCCGCCATTACCCAGCTCGGCGCCAGGTGCACGGCGCCGATCAGCCCGGCCTCGTCGGGATCGTTCTCGATCGCCTGCAGCTCGATCGTCACGCTCTCGGCGGCCAGGATGATGCTGGCGCGTCCCATGGCGAGTTCGCCGATCCGGCTGCCGATCATGCCGCCGCCGATGACGATGCGCTCGGTGTCCTTCCATGAGCCGAGGCGCAGGAAGCGGCGCACCACCGTCGCCAGCTCGCCCGCGAACTCTTCGACGACGGTATGGACGAGCCCGGCGGAGACCGGGTCGCCGCCGTTCAGCATCTTGTCCAGCTTGGACTTCGATATCTCTTCCATCGGCACGTCGCCGAACGGATCTTCGCCGCGTTCCTTCAACCGGTCGCGCCAGTCGGCGAGGATGGCCTGGAACGCACGCCGGCTGGCGCGGTCGCCCACGAAACCTTCCTCGTCGCGCAGCTCTTCGTTGTAGGTATCCACGGTGACGGAGGGCAGGACGCGACCGCCGTGCACGAAGACGGAGGGCGCTTCGACGGGCACTTCGGCCGATGCCCCAGTTTCGATTCCGGTCCGGGCTGCCATGTGCATCTCCCCCTGTATGGCCCTTGAACGGCCGAGGAGGGGATAAAGTTCCCGCGCAACGGGACTGCAACGCAACATGGCGGCCGGTCGGGCGTTGTGGCGGCCATGAAACTGTTCAAGTGCCAAAGCTGCCAGCAGATCCTCTATTTCGAGAACGATGTCTGCGTGAAATGCGGACACAAGCTGGGATACGTACCCGCTGTCGCGACTCTTTCGGCTCTCGAGCCGGAGGGCGATTCGTGGCGTGCCCTGGCCTCGCCGGATGTGCTCTATCGCTTTTGCGCGAACGCCCGGCACGCCGCCTGCAACTGGCTGGTGGAGTCGGATTCCCCGGAAACCTTCTGCCTGTCCTGCCGGCATAACAGGACGATCCCCGATCTGGCGATCGCCGACAACCTGGCTCACTGGCAGAAGATCGAGATCGCCAAGCACCGGCTCTTTTATTCGCTGCTGCGTTTGAAGCTGCCGCTACCGACCAAGGCCGAATCACCGGAAAATGGACTGGCCTTCGACTTCCTGGCCGAACTCCCCGAGCCCAATGCGCCGCGCGTGATGACAGGCCACGACAACGGCCTCATCACGATCGCGCTCGCCGAGGCCGACGATGCGGTGCGCGAGAAGAACCGCGTCGCCATGCACGAGCCGTACCGGACACTCCTCGGGCATTTCCGTCATGAGATCGGTCACTACTACTGGGACCGGCTGGTGCGAGATGGCGGTCAGCTGGAGGCCTGCCGGCAACTCTTCGGTGATGACAGCCAGGATTACGGGCAGGCGTTGCAGGCTCACTACGCCAACGGCGCGCCACCCGACTGGCAGGCGAACTTCGTCAGCCACTACGCGAGCTCCCATCCGTGGGAGGACTTCGCCGAGACCTGGGCGCACTATATGCACATCGTCGACACGCTCGAGATCGCGCGAGCCTTCGGCTTGACGGTGCAGCCCCGTCTCGCGAAGGGAGACGAGCTCGATGCCACCGTCGATTTCGATCCCTATCGCGCGGCCGAAATCGGTCAGCTCGTCGACGCCTGGATGCCGCTATCGCTGGCGCTGAACAGCCTCAACCGCGCCATGGGACAGGCCGACCTTTATCCCTTCGTGCTGTCGGCCCCGGTGATCGAAAAGCTGGGCTTCATCCACCGGCTTGTCCACCCGGGCTGAGCCGTCCCTCAGCGATGCTTCTGCTGGCGATAGTGATCGGCCAGCGTGTCGCGGCCGAAATCGGCGGCGAGGTCGCGCCACACGGCATGGATATGATTGGCGCTGTTCTGGGTATTGTCGTGCTCGATCAGGGTCGCAGGCCCGTGCAGGCGGAAGTAGTGCGCCTCGCCCGGTGTCAATGAACCGGCCCAGGCGAAGCGGAATGTCGGCAGACCTTGTTCCAGGACGCGCTGTTTCTGTTTTGCCAGCAGGTCGGCGGCAAGCGTGCCGAGGAAACGGTCCATCAGCGCCTCGAGCAGGGTGCGCTGCGCGCCCGTCATGTCGCCGAGCAGCAGGCCCTTCGGACTGCCGAGATCCTGCTCTCGCTGCGGACTGGCCACGATCTCGCCGAACGAACGGTTCGCGATGGTCGCGGCCTGGCGCTGCTGCTCGTCGAGGCCGGCCATGATCCGGCGGGCTATGTCTTCCGAGGCGCCGAGCAGGCGGAAGCCGGCATTGGGACCATCGCGCACGGTGGCGGGATGGGCACCGGCGAAGAAGGGCGTTACCGAGACGTGGCCGGGCGCGGGCAGCGCCACGTTCAGCGACAGATGATGGCCCTCGAAGCGCCAGCCCCAGGGGAAACGGCCGGGCGTGCCGAAGACCGAGACGTAATAGCGGCCGGGGTCGCGGAAGCTGCCCTGCTGCTCGCGCAGCACGCCTTCGAGCAGGCGCACACCGTCGAGCAGTTCGAGGCCGCGCTGGCTCAGCACCGAGGCGAAGAGCGCGCGGGCGGCATCGGCCTGGTTGGACCGCATCTCGCCCACGCTCAGCCCGGAGCGGCTGCGCGGAATGTAGTGCCAGTCGAGACGTTTGCCCGACTCGAAGGCGATCATCGCCTTCTGGCGCTGACCGTCGTCGAGCGAGAGGAGGAAGCGGTTGGCGGCGTCGGCGATGCGCTGGGCGGCATCGACCGTCTGGGCGCTGGCGCTCCCGAACGGCAGCAGCGCCGCCGCCGCCAGCACGGTCCGCCGCTTGGGCGGGCCGTGACGGTGGTGGTGATCGTGAGTCTCGTCGTGCGGATGCCAGCCGTCGTGCGGCATGGCCGGTTCGTCAGGTCGAGGTTTTCGGATACTTCAAGGTGCAGCCGTAGGCGCGGGTCGAGGAGTCGGCGACCTGCTGGCCGGCCTGCACCTGGCCCAGAGCGACGCGGACATACTGCGTGGCCTTGGGAATGTCGGCGACGTTCGAGGACGGGATCGAGTCGATGCCACCCTTGTAGACCAGGATGCCATTGGCATCGATGATGTACATGTGCGGAGTCACGGTGGCGCCGTAGGCGCGCGCGACCTTGCTCTCGGGGTCGAGCAGCACGGCCGCCGGCGCGGCGTTGCGGCTCCGGGTGAGTTCGTTCGCCTGCTGCGCGGTCACATGGCCCTGCTCGCCCTTGGCGGAGGAGGCGACGGTCAGCCAGACGACGCCCTTGGCGGCGGCCTCACGCTGCTGATCCTGCATGTTGTTGGACGTGTAGTGCTTGCCTACGTAGGGGCAGTCGTGATTCGTCGTCTCCAGGACGACGACCTTGCCCTTGAGGTCGGCCAGCGACCAGGTCTTGCCGTTGCTGTCGACCGCGCTGAACTGCGGCGCGGGCTTGCCGATGTCCGGGCTCGAGGTGGCGAAAGCCGCAGCAGGGGCGAGGGCGAGTGCAGCGCCACCGATCATTAGCGAACGACGGGGAACATTCAGCTTCGACATGTCTACCTCCTAACGCTTGGCTTGCTGGATTGACGACAACTCCGACAGGATCAGCGACTCGGTGAGGACCTGAGGCAGGATCTTCGGCCGATCCGCCCCCGGCGCCCAGAACAGATACAACGGCACCCCGGCGCGGCCGAGTTCCTTCAGCACGCCGGTGATCTCGGAATCGCGGTTGGTCCAGTCGCCCTTGAGCTTGACGACCCCCGCCTGCTCGAACGCCTTGCGAGTGGCTGGCGTTTCGAGCGCTACCCGCTCGTTCACCAAGCAAGTAATGCACCAGGCGGCGGTGAAGTCGACGAACACCGGCTTGCCCGCGGCGACGGCTTCGGCCATGCGGGCGCGCGAGAAGCGTTCCCAGCCGTCGAAGCTGACGCCGGCGTTCGGGCCGCCCGACGCCGAGGCGGCGGTGGCGGGACTGTCGTCCAGCTTGAGCGTGGCGGCAAAGGCCAGGAGGACGGCACCAGCGGCCAGTCCGCGGCGGACCCAGGTGCCCGCCGATGCGCCGTTGCCGAGCCGCAGCAGCCAGATCGCGAAGGCGATCAGGATCATGCCGCCCAGCGCATAGAGCACGCCGTCGGCGCCGGTCTGCTGGGTCAGCACCCAGATCATCCAGACGGCGGAGGCGTACATCGGGAAGGCGAGGAACTGGCGCAGCCGGTCCATCCACGGGCCGGGCCGCGGCATCAGCCGCTGCAGGGCCGGCGTCATCGACAAAGCGAGATAGGGAAGGGCAAGCCCCAGGCCCATGGCCAGCAGCACCGCGACCGTGGCGGGCGCCGGCTGGCTGAGCGCAAAGCCAAGGGCGGCCGCCATGAACGGCGCGGTGCAGGGCGTCGCCACGATCACCGCCAGCACACCGGTGAAGAAAGCCCCCGTCGTACCGCCCCTGGAAGCGAGACCCTGGCCGACGCCGGCCAGCCGGCTGCCGACCTCGAACACGCCGGAGAGGTTGAGGCCGACCACGAAGAACAGATAGGCGATCAGCAGCGAAAAGACCGGCGACTGGAACTGGAAGCCCCAGCTCACGTCGCCCACGGTCGAGCGGATCGCGATCACGACCCCCGCCATGGCGGCGAAGGCGACCAGGACACCCGCCGTATAGGCGAGCCCGTCGCGCCGCATCTCACTGCGCTCGTGGCCGGCGAGCCGCGCGAAGGCCGCCGCCTTCATGGCCAGCACCGGGAAGACGCAGGGCATCAGATTCAGGATCAGCCCGCCCAGCAGCGCGAACGCCAGCGCCTGCAACAGCGAGAGCTGCTCGGCACCCACGGCATTTGCGAGCGATGCGGCCGCGGCTGGCACGAAGGCAGGATCGAGCTTTGCCGAGAGATCGAAGGCCTGTTTCACACTGCCGTCGGCGGTCTTTTCGGTGAGGACCAGGGTGCCGGCGAGTTCGGCGGGCATCGCGGCCTTGGCGTCACCCTTCTTCAAGGGGATGCGGATGCCCTCGGCCGTGACCGTGGCGCTCTGTTTGGCCATGGTGGCGACGGGTCCCCACTCGGCGGGAAAGAAGTAGACGTCGCTGATCGCGTCCGGCTTCAGGCCCTTGGCCTCGACCAGCAGGGTCGGGTCGCCGGCCTTGGACAGGCCATAGCGGGCCGGCCACGGGCTGGCGATCGGGACCGCCCGGCGCGCCTGTTCGAACAGGGCGAGCGTGGCGGGCGGCGCCGGCGTCGTGGCCGCACCGGACGGCAACACCAGCTCGAACTTGCCCTCCTCGGGGATGCAAACGTCCTCGCAGACCAGCCAGTTGGCTTCGGCGGCGAGGGTGAACGGTCCCGTCAGGCCAGCCGGCGGCGTGATGCGCACCAGCAGCACCGACTCGTCCTTGAAGCCGTAATTGATGACGCCACCGATATCGAAGCGGATCGGCGCCGGCCAGACGATGGGATCGGCCTTGGCGCCTTCGGGCAGTTTCCACGCAATCTCGGTGGGCAATCCCGATTCGCCCGGGTTTTTCCAGTAGGTGTGCCACTTCGGCCGCAAGGTCTGGCGCAGGCCGACCCAGAACGGTTCGCCGGGTTTCACGGTCGCGACTTCGGACACGAGCTCGGACCGCACATTGTCGGTTTGCACGACAGTCTGCGCAAAAGCCGGGCCTGCCAGCAGCACGAACAGAAAGGCGAGGAAACGGGCCATCGCCTTCCTAAGTGACCCCGACCCATGGCGCTGGCAAGGCAATCCGGATCAAGCCGCCGTGATATTTTGCCCGATGGTCTGCGAACGACTAAGGTCTTGGTTCCACTGGAGAATTCATGTTGAGACTGGATGAAAGGCGCCTGCTGGGTGCCCTCGACGAGCTGGCTTCCCTCGGCGCCATCGACGGCGGCGGCTGCGCGCGGCTGGCGCTCACCGACGAGGACAGGGCCGGACGCGACCTGGTCGTGGGCTGGATGACGGCGCTGGGCCTCGCCGTGACGGTCGATGCGATCGGCAACGTCATCGGCCTGCGCGCCGGGACCGAGAACCTCGCGCCGGTCATGACCGGCAGCCATGTCGACACGGTGCGCACCGGCGGGCGCTACGACGGCAATTACGGCGTGCTGGCGGGGCTCGAGGTCGTGCGGGCGCTGAACGAGGCCGGCGTCAGGACGCGCCGGCCGATCGCGGTGGCTTTCTTCACCAACGAGGAGGGCGCGCGCTTCCAGCCCGACATGATGGGCAGCCTGGTCTATGTCGGCGGCCTCGGCCTCAACGAGGCTTATGCCGCTGCCGACAAGGAAGGCGCCACGGTCGGCGACGAGCTGCGGCGCATCGGCTATCTCGGGCCGGCGAAGCCCGGCGCGGTGAAGCCGCATGCCTTCGTCGAACTGCATATCGAGCAGGGGCCGATCCTCGATGAGGAGAAGGTACAGATCGGCGTCGTCGAGAGCGTGCAGGGCATCTCGTGGACCGAGTACACGGTCACCGGCGTCTCCAACCATGCCGGCACGACGCCGATGCGCCTGCGCCGGGACGCGGGCTATCTCGCGGCCTCGGTCAATCTCTTCGCGCGCAAGCTGGCCTGGGAGATGGGCGGCAACCAGGTCGCCACGGTGGGCTCGCTGGCGCTACGGCCCAACCTGATCAATGTCGTGCCCAACCGCGCGATCTTCTCGGTCGACCTGCGCAACACCGATGAGGCCAGGCTCAAGGAAGCCGAGGCGCGGGTCGCCGCACACATCGCGGAGGTCGCGCAGGCCGAACGGGTCGAGGTCGAGGCCAAGGTGCTGGCGCGCTTCGAGCCGGTGATCTTCGACTCTGGCCTGGTCGACCGGGTCGAGCATCACGCCAGAGCGCTGTCGCTCAGCACGCGGCGCATGCCGTCGGGCGCGGGCCACGACGCCCAGATGATGCAGCGCCTCTGCCCGACGGCGATGATCTTCGTGCCGTCGGTGGCGGGCCTCAGCCACAATGTGAAGGAGCACACCGAGGCCGCCGACCTCGCGGCCGGCGCGCAGGTGCTGCTGAACGTGATGCTGGAGCTTGCCGACTCCTAGGCCGGGTCAGCGCGTCAGCGACGGCAGCCAGAGCGAGAGGGCCGGCACGTAGGTGACGAGCCCCAGCACGATCAGCATCGGCACGTAGAACACCCAGAAGGTGCGCGTGACCGCCTCCATGGTCACTCTTCCTATCGCGCAACCGACGAACAGGGTCGGTCCGACCGGCGGCGTGATCAGCCCGATGCCGAGGTTGAGGATCATGATCATGCCGAAATGGACCGGATCGACGCCGAGCGCCTTGACCACGGGCAGCAGGATCGGGGTGCAGATCAGCAGCATCGGCGCCAGGTCCATGAACGTTCCGAGCACCAGCAGCAGGATGTTGACCAGCAGCAGGAAGACCAGCTTGTTGTCGGAGAGTGCCAGGAAGAGCTGCGTGGTCTTCGCGGGGATCTGCATCAGCGCCATCAGGTAGCCGAAGGCGCCGGCGAACCCGATCATGATCATCACCATGCCGATCGTGCGCACGACGCGCGCCATCAGCATCGGCAGCTCGCGCCATTTGTAGTCGCGATAGATGAACATGGTGACGAGGAAAGCGTAGATCGAGGCGATCGACGCCGCTTCGGTGGCGGTGAATACGCCGTTCAGGATTCCGCCCAGGATGATCGCCATGGTGACCAGGCCCCAGAAGGCGTCGAGGAAGATCCTGGGCACGGCCTTCAGCGGCACGACCTCGCCCTTTGGATACTTGTCGCGATAGGCGATGAAGATGCAGAGCGCCATGATCGAGACGCCCAGCATGAAGCCGGGTATGACGCCCGCCAGGAACAGATCGGCGATGGACACGGTGCCGCCGGCGGCCAGCGAATAGATCACCGCGTTGTGCGACGGCGGGATCAGCAGCGCCTGCAGCGAGCCGCTGATCGTGACGTTGACGGAGAACAGCCGCGGATAGCCGTTCCGCACCATCTGCGGAATCATCACCGAGCCGATCGAGGCCGTATCGGCCACCGAGGAGCCGGAGATTCCGGCAAAGAAGGTCGAGGCAAGGATGTTCACCAGCGCCAGGCCGCCGCGGATGAAGCCAACGAACACCTTGGCGAGATTGACCAGCCGCAGCGCCATGCCGCCCTCGGCCATGATGGCTCCGGCCAGGACGAAGAACGGCACGGCGAGCAGCGGGAAGTCGTCGACGCTGTCGGAGACCTTGAGCATCACCGCTTCGAGCGGGATGTCGATCCACAGCGCGGCCATGATCGCCGAGAGGCCGAGCGCATAGGCGACCGGCATGCCGATCGCGCAGAAGAGGCAGAAGCCGCCGATCAGGATCAACGCGTCCACTGGATATGCTCCGTCATTCCACCGGCGAGGCGGTGATGATCTCGTCGTTGGCCTTCTCGAAGAAGCGGCCGGCCCACAGCCGTTCGACCAGGAACAGCAGGGTGATCGTGCCGCCGACGGGAATCGGCATGTAGGACAGGCCGACCGAGATGATGGGGAATTCCGAGATGGTCTGATTCCAGGTCGTCTGCACCAGCGCGAGCCCGTAGACGAGCATGAAGAGGTTGGTGGCCAGCATGCAGAGCTCGACCAGCCAGCCGAGTGCCAGGCGGGCGGCGCCTTGCAGCCGGTTGGGCAGCACCATGACGCCGATATGCAGATTGTCGCGGTAGCAGAGGGCGGCCGACAGGAAGGAGAGAACGATCATCAGCAGGATCGCGAGCGGCTCGGGCCAGTGCGAGCCCTTGCCCATCACGTAGCGGCTGTAGACGCCCCACGGGATGATCAGCGAGATGACCAGCAGGCTCAGGCCGCACAGGCCCAGGCAAAGGCGATGGAGCCAGTCCATCGCCCGGGAGTAGGCATTGAACATCGCGGGGCGACCGGCGGTCAGCTCACGGCATCGATGCGCTTCATCAGGGCGGCGTATTTGTCGCCGTATTTGTCGTAGACCGGCTTCACCGAGGCGCGGAACGCCTTTTTGTCGACGTCGGTGACCAGGGTGACGCCGAGGCCCTGCAGCTTGGCCAGCGCCTCCTTGACCTTGGCGTCCCACAGCTCCCGCTGCTCGAGCTGGGCTTCGGCCCCGACCTTCCTGATCAGCGCCTGGTCGGCCGGCGAGAGCCGGTCCCAGGAACGGCGCGAGAAGACCAGGATCTCGGGAATGATCAGGTGCTCGGTGAAGGAGAAGTATTTCGAGAGCTGGTAGTGGTTCTGCACCTCGTAGGTCGGCGGGTTGTTCTCCGCGCCGTCGACGACCCCGGTCTGCAGCGCGTTGTAAAGCTCGCCGAAGCCCATCGAGATGCCGTTGCCGCCCATCGCGTTCATCGTGTCGACGAACAGCGGATTGCCCATCATGCGGATCTTGAGCCCTTTGAGATCCTCGGGCGTCCGGATCGGCTTCTTGGTGTAGACGTTGCGCGAGCCTGCATCCATCCAGCACAGGCCAATCAGGCCGGTCTTGGGATTGGCGCTCACTTTTTCCAGCATCTCGCGGCCGATCTCGCCGTCGATCACCTTGCGCATATGCGCCTCGTCGCGGAACACGAACGGCAGGTTGAAGACGTTCAGCTCGTCGACGACGGGCCCGACCGGACCGGTGCTGATGCGGGCCATCTGAAGGGCGCCGACCTGAGCCTGCTCGATCATCTCCTTCTCGCCGCCCAACTGGCCGGAAGGGAACATCTGCACGGACATCCTGCCATTGGAGGCCGCTTCCAGCTTCTTGCCCATGCGCACCACGGCCTCGACCGTGGGATAGCCCAGCGGATGCACGTCGGTGGACTTCAGGACGACCTTGTCCTGGGCGAAGGCCCGCGATCCGGCTGCCGCCGCCGTGGCAGCGCCGAGGCCCAGCACGATGATGTTGCGCCGCTTCATGTCGTTCCTCCGCTTTAAATCTTTATTGTAAAGTTGTACGACAACTTGAACGCTAGCACCGCCCCCGGAAGCCGACAAGCCGCATGCCAGGAAAGTCCCGTATCCCTTCACCGCCCGGCAATCTTGCCGAGCAGATCGTGGCGCGGCTGAGTGCGGACATCCGCGGCGGCAGGCTGGCGCCCGGCGCGCGATTGCCGACCGAGCAGGCGCTGACGAGCGAACTGGGCGTGAGCCGCACCGTGGTGCGCGAAGCGGTCGCCGCGTTGCGCGCCGATGGGCTGGTCGTGACGCGCCGCGGGTCCGGCGCCTTCGTCGCCGATCCCGCCGCGGGACCCTTCCGCATTGTTCCGCCCCGTGCGACCTCGCTGTCCGACATCCTGAACGTCATGGAGTTGAGGCTGGCGGTCGAGGTTCAGACGGCCGGCCTCGCGGCCGAGCGCGCCGGCCGGAAGCAGCTCGCGCCTATCCGCGCGGCGTTGCGGGCGATCGGCGATGCCCTTCAGCGCGGCGAAGGCGCCGTCGCCGAGGATTTCGCCTTCCATCGCGCGATCGCCGAGGCCACCGGCAACGACCAGTTCCCGCGCTTCCTGGCCTATCTCGGCAGCCATGTGATCCCGCGCCAGAGCGTGCGGCTCGAGGTCGACACGCCGGAGGAGCGCCGCCTCTATCTCGAGCGCATTCAGGTCGAGCATACGCGCATCGTGACGGCGATCGCCGAGGGCGAACCGGTAGAAGCGCGGCGTGCCATGCGCGACCATCTCACGCGCTCGCTCGAGCGCTATCGGAAATTGGCAGGAGGAAACAGGAATGGCCGACGCTAGCGATACACGCCGCATCGTCCTCACCGGCGCTGCCGGTGGCATCGGCACCATGACCCGGCCGCTGCTGGCCAAGCTCTATCCGGGGCTGGTGTTGAGCGACCGGGTCGAGCCCAAGGATCTGCAGCCAGGCGAGACCTTCGTTGCTGCCGATCTCACCAGGCCGGACGAGGTGGCTGCGGTGCTGAAGGGGGCCGACGGTGTCATCCATCTCGGCGGCCATTCGGTCGAGGGCACGTGGGACCAGATACTGCAGGCCAACATCATCGGCTGCTACAATGTCTTCGAGGCGGCGCGCGAGGCCGGCGTGAAGCGGATCATCTTCGCCTCGTCCAACCACGCGGTCGGCTTCTACCCGCGCAAGAAGCGCATTGGCACCAACCTCACGGTGAAGCCCGACAGCCGCTACGGCGTCAGCAAGGTGTTCGGCGAGGCGCTGGGTTCCCTCTACTCCGACAAGCACGGAATCGGCGTGACCTGCCTGCGGATCGGCAATGTCGGGCCGGTGCCGCTCGACGTGCGCCGGCTCTCCATCTGGATCTCGCCGCGCGACCTCGTGCAGCTCTTCCAGATCGGGCTCGATCATCCCGACCTGCACTACGAGATCTTCTACGGCGCATCCGACAATGCGGCCGGCTGGTGGGACAATTCGCGTGCCCAGCAATTCGGCTATCGTCCGCAGGACAAGGCCGAAGACCATCGCGCCCACGCCGAAGCCGAACAGGCAAGGATCGGACCAGATCCGGTCGGTGATCTCTTCCAGGGCGGCACTTTTTGCTCGGCTGAATTCACCAACGATGTGAAGCGCATCCTCTCCTAGAGGCTATACTCGCCGCCGAAGAGGTGACGATGACGCGTTTTCTGACTGTCGGTGCGGCGCAGATGGGTCCCATCCAGCGCAGCCATTCCCGCCGCGACGTGGTCGAGCGGCTGATCGCCCATCTGCGCGAGGCAAAGCGCATGGGCTGCGAGCTCGTGGTGTTTCCCGAGCTCACGCTCACCACGTTCTTTCCGCGCTGGTGGATGCAGGACCAGGCCGAGATCGATTCCTTCTTCGAGCAGGAGATGCCATCCAACGAGACAGCGACCCTGTTCACCGAGGCCAAGCAACTCGCGATGGGTTTCTGTCTCGGCTATGCGGAGCTTGCCAACGAGGAGGGCCGCATCCGGCATTTCAACACCTCGATCCTGGTCGAGCGCGACGGCAGCATTGTCGGCAAATATCGCAAGGTCCATCTGCCAGGTCATGCCGAGCACGAGCCGGAGCGGCCGTTCCAGCATCTCGAGAAGCGCTACTTCGAGGTCGGCAATCTCGGCTTCCCGGTCGTGAAAGCGTTCGGCGGCAACATGGGCATGTGCATCTGCAACGACCGCCGCTGGCCTGAGACCTATCGCGTGATGGGCCTGCAGAACGTCGAGATGGTGCTGCTGGGCTACAACACGCCGCTTCACAATGCGCCGTCCCCCGACCATGACGAGCATTCCTGGTTCCACAACCAGCTCTCCATGCAGGCCGGCGCCTACCAGAACGGCACCTGGGTGGTCGGCGTCGCCAAGGGCGGCACCGAGGAGGGCGTCCCGTCGCTGGCCGACAGCATGATCGTGGCGCCCTCGGGCAAGGTCCTCGCGCGCGCCGGCGGCGACGGCGACGAGCTGATCGTCCATCGCTGCGATCTCGATGCCGGCCGGAGCTACAAGACGACGACCTTCAACTTCGCCGTCCATCGCCAGCCCGACCAGTACCGCATGATCGTCGAGCGCAAGGGCGCGCAGGATCCGGCGTAGCCCGTTTTCAGGCGAAGGCGTCGCTCAGACGACTTCGCTTTTCGGGAAGTTGCCGTAGCTGCGGTCCGGCGTGCCACGGAACAGCGACATGTGCGTGTGCGTGGCGACGAACGGGTCGCCCACCGCCTTGCGCCCCAGCACCACCGTCGTGCGCCCGGGCCGGTCGAAACGGTCGCCGTTCGGATAGAAGCCGTCGGACTGCCACACCCCCATGCCGACGGCGGTCAGCCGGTCGGCCGAAACGATGGCCTCGATCTTCGATAGGTCATAACGGAACTCGCGGATGGTGCCCCAGACGTTGCGCCATTGTTTCTGTTCAGCGAGGTCGCGGCCGATCATGAAGTCGGTGAAGGTGCCGAAGGCGATCATGTCGTCGGCGAAGATCGGTCGCGCGCCTTCGTAGTCGACGGCGCGGCAATGCTTCGACAGCGTGTCGAACCACTGGCGCACGGCGGCAAGGTCGTCGGAGTTGACCGGGTTGCGAAGGTTCATCGAAAGCCTCTCCCTAGAGTCCGAAACGTTGCCAGAGCGCGCGCTCTTCCAGGGCGGCGAGCGTGGCCGGTCCAATAGTGTCGATGCCGCCGCCCATCCCGGTTCGCAGACCGAAGCGCGACAACAGGCGCCGCCGCGGCCCGATGACGGGCAGTCGCACCTTCTCGCCATAGCGGGCCTGCAGGGTCGCGCGCAGTTCGCCGAAACCGTCGACCAGGCCGAATTCGATGCCGCGTCGGGCCGTCCAGAACTCGCCGGTAAACAGCATGGATTCGTCGCCCTTCAGCAGCTTGCCGCGCCGCTGCCGGACCCAGTCCTTGAAGCCGTCGTGGATTTCCGCCTGCAGGCGCTTCAGCCGCACGACGTCATCGGGTTGCTCGGGCCGGAAGGGATCGAGCATCGACTTGTTCTCGCCCGACGTATGGACGCGGCGTTCGACGCCGATGCGCGCGATCAGGTCCTGGAAGCCGAAGCCCGAGCTGATGACTCCGATCGATCCCACGATCGAACTCGGATCGGCGACGATCTCGTCGGCGGCGCAGGCGAGCCAGTAACCACCCGAGGCGGCGACGTCCTCGACGAAGGCGATGACGGGCAGACCCTTTTCTGCGGCATGCAGCCGGATGCGCTGGGCGATCAGCGCGGACTGTACGGGGGAGCCACCGGGAGAATTGAGCGACAGCGCGACGGCCTTGGCGCCCCGCATCTCGAAGGCGCGCTTCAGCAGCGGCGCGACCGATTCAATCGACAGGCCGCGGCTGCCAAGCAGGCCACCGGAAGCGATGACGCCAGAGAGGCGAACGACGGGCACGACGGGCCCGCGGCGAAGACGATTCCTGATCCAATCCAGCATGCCGGGCACTGTCGCGGCGCCGCTTCTAGAAGGCAAGCGGCTGTCCGTGGCGCAGGATGGCCTCGGCCTCGTCGGTGTAGCCGCTTTCGGGTCGATGCAGGACCAGCGGCTGGGCATCGTGCCGGCGCAATTCATCGGCGCGGCGCGCGCGGACGAGCACGCGCGCGGCCGGCGGCAGTCGCTTCACGGTGACGTCACCCCAGCCGAAACGGACCAGCGCGCCGACGATTTCTTCCAGCCGGTCGCTGCGGTGGATCACAAGCAGAGTCCCTGCAGGTTTCAATGCTTCCGTCGCCACGGTCAGCCACCGTGCGAGATCTGCGCTCGATTCGACCGTGGCGAGCGCCTTGCTGCGGTCGGGCGAGGGATCCGCAACGGCCGCCGGAAGATAGGGCGGATTGGTCACGACATGGTCGAAGGGCCCCAAGCCGGGCGGCAGAGGGTGCGCCAGATCGTGAACCACCGTCACGACACGGTCTGCCGCGTCATTCAGCACGGCGTTGCGCGCGGCCAGTGCCGCCAGCGCGGGTTGCAGCTCTATGCCGGTGACGTGGCAGTCGGGCACGCGCGCGGCGATGCAAAGGCCCACGGCGCCGACGCCCGCACCGAGGTCGAGCACGCTCTCGCCTGGCTTCGCGTCGACCGCTGCGGCCAACAAGACCGCATCCACGGCAATTCGATATCCGCGTCGGGGCTGCAAGAGCTTCACTCTTCTGCCCATCACAGTGTTTTCGGTCGGCGCGAATTCCGTGCTACTCATCTCTCACGACTTTGATTCGCAGTAACAGGCTTCACCGGAGAGTTTGGCCTCCGACATGGCAACCGTCGTCTCTCTCGGAGGCAAGCGCAAGTCGCCCAGCCTCGAACCGCTTCTGGCGCTCTGCACCGACGACATGGGGCGGGTCGATCGCGAGATCGTGGCGCGCATGCGCTCGCCGGTCGCTCTGATTCCCGAGCTCGCCAATCATCTGGTCGGCGCCGGCGGCAAGCGCATGCGTCCGCTGCTCACGGTCGCGGCGGCGCGGCTGTGCGGCTACAGCGAAGGCACCGATCGTCACATCAAGCTCGCGACCTGTGTCGAATTCATCCATTCCGCCACCTTGCTGCATGACGACGTCGTCGACGTGAGCGCTCTGCGCCGCGGCAAGCCGACCGCCAACACCGTGTATGGCGACAAGGCCTCGGTGCTGGTGGGCGATTTCCTGTTCACGCGCGCCTTCGAGCTGATGGTGGAAGTCGGTTCCCTCGATATTCTTGGCGTGCTGTCGAACGCCTCCTCGACGATTGCCGAGGGCGAGGTGCTGCAGCTGGTGAGCCAGCGCGACATCAGCACGCCGGAATCGACCTATCTCGAGATCATCAAGGCCAAGACGGCCAAGCTGTTCGCCGCGGCGGCCGAGGTAGGCGCCATGGTGGCCGGCCGCAACGGCCCCGAGAGGGTGGGGCTGCAGAGCTTCGGGATGAATCTCGGCATCGCCTTCCAGCTCGTCGACGATGCGCTCGATTATTCCGGCCGCGAGGCCAAGCTCGGCAAGTCGGTCGGCGACGACTTCCGCGAAGGCAAGATCACCCTGCCGGTGATCCTCGCCTTCCTGCGCGGCGGTGCCGTCGATCGCGAATTCTGGAAGCGCACCATCGAGAAGCTCGATCAGCGTCCGGAAGATCTCGAACAGGCGCAGAAGCTGATCGAGCGCCACGGCGCGTTGTCCGACACGCTGGAGCGCGCGCGCCACTACGGCGCCATGGCGCGCGATGCGCTGGGCTTGTTCCCCAGTACGCCGCTCAAGGCCGCGCTCCTCGAGGCGGTCGACTTCGCCATCGATCGCGCCCACTGACGCACCTGCAGCGAAGCGAAGGCGCGCAGCAGAAAAGACGTAGATGCTGGCCAAAGGCCGGTGTGCTCTAATCTGCCATGCCTACCAGCCACGTTCTCGCCATCGACCAGGGCACGACCAGCACCCGCGCCATCGTCTTCGATGCGGATGGCCGGCCGATCGCCTCGGCGCAGAAGGAATTGCCGCAGATTTTCCCGAAGCCCGGCTGGGTCGAGCACGATCCGGAGGAGATCTGGTCGGCGACGGTCGAGGTCTGCCGCGGCGCGCTCGCCAAGGCGAAGCTCGACGCCAAGGCGCTGGCCGGCATCGGCATCACCAACCAGCGCGAGACGACGGTCGTGTGGGACCGCGCCACCGGCAAACCGGTTCACAATGCCATTGTCTGGCAGGACCGGCGCACCGCCGACCGCTGCGCCGCGCTGAAGAAGGACGGGCACGAGAAGCTCTTCACCGACCGCACCGGACTTCTGCTCGATCCCTATTTCTCGGGCACCAAGATCGCCTGGATCCTCGATCACGTTGCCGGCGCCCGCGCCGCGGCAGAGAAGGGGGCGCTTGCTGCCGGCACCATCGAATGCTTCCTGCTGTGGCGCCTGACCGGTGGCAAGGTGCATGCCAGCGACGCGACCAATGCCAGCCGCTCGCTGCTGCTCGATATCCGCAAGGGGACCTGGGACGCCGAACTGATGAAGATCCTCGGCGTGCCGGCGTCGCTGCTGCCCGAGGTCGTCGATTGTTCCGGTGAGCTGGGCGTCGCTGACACGGCGATCCTCGGCGCGCCGGTTCCCATCCTCGGCATGGCCGGCGATCAGCAGGCCGCCACCGTGGGCCAGGCCTGCATCAAGCCCGGCATGGTGAAGGCCACCTACGGCACCGGCTGCTTTGCGCTGCTCAATACCGGCAGCATGGCGGTGCATTCGCGTCATCGACTGCTGACGACGATCGCCTACCAGCTCGACGGCCGTCGCACCTATGCGCTCGAAGGCAGCATCTTCATCGCCGGCGCCGCCGTTCAATGGCTGCGCGACGGTTTGAAGCTGATCGAAAAATCCTCCGACGTGGAAAAGGTGGCCGCCGGCGCGAGGGATGGCCACGGTGTCTATATGGTGCCGGCCTTCGTCGGGCTGGGGGCGCCCCATTGGGACCCCGAGGCGCGGGCTGCGATCCTGGGGCTCACGCGCGATTCCGGTCCGGGCGAGATTGCCGCCGCCACCCTCGATTCGGTCTGTTACCAGACGCGCGACCTGCTCGAGGCGATGCGGGGCGACGGCGCCCAGATCGACGAAGTCCGCGTCGACGGCGGCATGGTGGTGAACGACCCGCTGATGCAGCGGCTGGCCGACACGACGGGCACGCCGGTCGAGCGGCCGGAAGTCACCGAAACCACGGCGTTGGGGGCGGCTTTCCTGGCCGGGCTGAAGGCGGGCCTGTGGCCTTCGCTCGATGCCCTGTCCAGGACCTGGGTGCTCGACCGGGCCTTCAAGCCGGCGGAAGACAGCGCCGCGCGCGATCGTCGCTATGCCGGCTGGAAGGACGCGGTCCGCCGGGTGCGCAGTTCCTGATTGCTGCTGAGGGGCACGGCCATTAGGTTGCGCCCGCCATGAAGACCCGCACGAATCCCGTCTATTCCAGCATCGACACGATCGATCTCGCCCACGCCACCAAGCTCATCCAGAGCGTCGCCGGGGGACCGAAGCCGGCGGTCGGGGGCATCAAGCTCGGGCTGGAATTCTTCCTGGCGCACGGTGCGCCGGGCGTGCGCTACGCCTTCCCGACGCCCGTGCGGGCCACGGGCGTGGGCTTCTTCCTCGATCTCAAGCTGCACGATATTCCCAACACGGTGGCCGGCGGCATCCGTGCGGTGGTCGAACTGGCGCCTACCTTCATCACGATCCATGCGAGCGGTGGCCGCGAGATGATGAAGGCGGCGGTCGAAGAGGCCGGTTCGCAGGCAGCAAAACAGAATGTCGCGCGGCCGAGGCTGCTCGGCGTCACCGTTCTCACCTCGCTCGACCGGTCGGATCTCGAATCGACCGGCGTCAACGCCGATCCATCGGACCAGGTGCTGCGGCTCGCGGCGCTGGCGCATGAAAGCGGTCTCGACGGCGTGATCTGCTCCCCCCACGAGATTGCGGCCCTGCGCAAGCAATGCGGTCCCGATTTCGTGCTGATGGTGCCCGGCATTCGCCCGGTCGGCAGTGCCGCCAACGACCAGAAGCGGGCGATGACGCCGCGCCAGGCGGTCGATCTCGGTGCGACCAACCTCGTCGTGGGCCGGCCGATCTACCAGGCCCAGGACCCGCGCGCCGCCGCCGAGGCGATCGCGCGTGAGGCCGGCGTCAACGACCTATGACGGTCGAAGCCAAGATCTGCGGACTGTCGACGCCGGAGACGCTCGATGCCGCGGTCGAGGCCGGCGCGGCCTTCGTGGGCTTCGTCACCTTTCCGCGCTCGCCGCGCCATATCGAATCGCTCGACCTTCTGAAGGCGCTGGGTGAGCGCGTGCCGCAGACCGTGGTCCGTGTCGGCCTGTTCGTCGATCCCGACGATGCGCTGATCGATGCGCGGCTGGCGACGGGCGCGATCGACATGCTGCAGCTTCACGGTGCCGAAACGCCGGAGCGCGTCGCGACGCTCAAGGCGCGGACGGGCAAGCAGGTGATGAAGGTGATCAAGGTCGAGACGCCCGCCGATGTCGAGCGCGGCGTCGCGGCCTATGCTGGTGTCGCCGACCGACTGATGTTCGAGCCCGCCGAGGGACTCCTGCCAGGCGGCAACGGCAAGCCCTTCGACTGGACGATCCTGTCGGGCCGGACCGTGCAGCTGCCTTGGTTCCTCGCCGGTGGACTCAATCCCGGAAATGTGGCCGAAGCGGTCCGCGTCACTGGCGCGCGCGCCGTCGACGTTTCTTCTGGTGTAGAAGCGACGCGCGGTGTGAAATCCATTGAATTGATCCGCGCCTTTCTGGGCGCCGTAAGAGTGCTTTGAGGAGCAGAGGGCATGAAAGTCGAAGAGCGGCTGAAGGAGCTCGGCATCGAACTTCCCGAGGCGACAACGCCGATGGGCAGCTACGTCAATGCCGTGCGTACCGGCAACCTGCTCTTCATGGCAGGCAAGGGGCCGGGTCTGCCGGGCAAGCCGCTGCCAGTGGGCAAGGTGGGTCGCGACTTCTCGCTCGAGCAGGCCAATCGCCTCGCACGCGACACCGGCCTCAGCATCCTCGCCGCCCTCAAGGCGGAACTCGGCGACCTCGACCGGGTGAAGCGCATCGTCAAGGTGCTGGGCATGGTCAACGCCACGTCAGAGTACGGTAGCCAGCCCGAAGTCATCAACGGCTGCTCCGATCTCTTCGTCGAGGTGTTCGGCGAGAAGGGCCGCCATGCCCGCTCGGCCGTCGGCATGGGCTCCCTGCCGCGCGGCATCCCGGTCGAGATCGAGGTGATCGTCGAGATCGAGGACGATGCCCCGCCGCCGCGCGCCGCCGTCGCCAGACCGGCTGCCAAGCCCAAGGCTGCACCCAAGGCAAAGCCCGCTCCCAAGGCGAAGGCGGCCAAGAAGAAGAAAATCTAGGGCTTTTGACCGGCCCCTGCCGGGGCTGCTAAGCCGGCCCGTCCCGACAGGAAGAGCAATGTCCAGCACACCCAACAGTTATCGTATCGGCCCCGACGAGCGGGGACATTTCGGCATTTTCGGCGGTCGCTACGTCGCCGAGACGCTGATGCCGCTGATTCTCGACCTGGAGAAGGCCTACAACGAGGCCAAGGCAGATCCGCAGTTCCAGGGTGAGCTGAAGTATCTGCTGACGCAGTATGCCGGCCGGCCGAGCCCGCTCTACTTCGCGCAGCGCCTGACCGAAAAGCTGGGCGGCGCGAAGATCTACCTGAAGCGCGACGAGCTGAACCACACCGGCAGCCACAAGATCAACAACGTGCTGGGCCAGGTGCTGCTGGCCAAGCGCATGGGCAAGACGCGGGTGATCGCCGAGACGGGCGCGGGCCAGCACGGCGTCGCCACGGCCACCGTCTGCGCGCTGTTCGATATTCCCTGCGTGGTGTTCATGGGCTCGGTCGACGTCGACCGCCAGGCGCCGAACGTGGCGCGCATGAAGATGCTGGGCGCCGAAGTGCGGCCGGTCACGGCCGGCGCCTCGACGCTCAAGGATGCGATGAACGAGGCGCTGCGCGACTGGGTCGCGACCTGCGAGAACACCTTCTACTGCATCGGCACGGTGGCCGGCCCGCATCCCTATCCGGCGATGGTCCGCGATTTCCAGTGCGTGATCGGCGACGAGGTGCGCAAGCAGATGATGGAGGCCGAAGGCCGCCTTCCCGACACCTTGGTCGCCTGCATCGGCGGCGGCTCGAACGCGATGGGCCTGTTCCATCCCTTCCTCGACGATCCGACCGTCCGCATCTTCGGTGTCGAGGCGGCGGGCCGCGGTCTCGACACCGAGGAGCATGCCGCGTCGCTGACCGGCGGCCGTCCCGGCGTGCTGCACGGTAACCGCACTTATCTCTTGCAGGACAGGGAAGGCCAGATCACCGAGGCGCATTCGATCTCGGCCGGCCTCGACTATCCGGGCATCGGGCCCGAACATTCGTGGCTGAAAGAGACGGGCAGGGTCGAGTATGTCTCGGCGACCGACGACGAGGCAGTCGAGGCGTTCCAGCTCCTGTGCAAGCTCGAGGGTATCATTCCCGCCCTCGAATCCTCGCACGCCGTCGCCTACGCCGCGAAGCTCGCGCCCACCCTGCCGAAGGACAATCTTCTCGTGATCAACCTCTCCGGCCGCGGCGACAAGGACGTCCCGCAGATCGCCGAACGCCTCGGGATGAAGATCTGATCATGAGCCGCATCGAAAAGCGCTTCGCCCAGCTCAAGGCCGACAAGCGGGCCGGACTCGTCACCTACATCACCGCCGGCGATCCCGATGCGGAGATCAGCTACCAGATCCTGAAAGGCCTGCCGGCCGCGGGCGCCGACCTGATCGAGCTCGGCATGCCGTTCACCGATCCGATGGCGGACGGTCCGTCGATCCAGCTCGCGGGGCAGCGCGCGCTGAAGGCCGGCATGACGGTCGACAAGACCTTCGACATGGTGCGCCGCTTCCGCAAGGAGACCGGCGACAACGACACGCCGATCCTGCTGATGGGCTACTACAACCTGATCTATCAGCGCGGACCCGAGAAGTTCTGCAAGGATGCTGCGGCGGCCGGTGTCGACGGTTTCATCCTGGTCGACCTGCCGCCGGAAGAGGCGGACGAGCTGAAGCCGCACGCGACGGCCAACGGCCTCGACACAGTCCTGCTGACGGCGCCGACGACCGACGACGTGCGCCTGCCGGCCGTGCTGAAGTTCGCGTCGGGTTTCGTCTATTTCGTGTCGGTGCTGGGCATCACCGGCACCAAGTCGGCGACGGAAGAGGCGGTACGCACTCATGTCGAGCGCATCAAGCGCCACACCAGGCTGCCGGTGGGCGTGGGCTTCGGCATCCGCACGCCCGAGCAGGCGGCGGCCGTGGCGCGCCACGCCGACGCCGCCGTCGTCGGCACCGCCATTATCGACCACGTCAAGGCAGGCCTCGACGACAAGGGCAAGGCCAAGCCCGAACTGGTGCCGGGCGTTTTCGCCTACATCAAGGCATTGGCGGATGGCGTCAGGGGCGTGCGGAAGGCTTAAGATCCTTCCGTCCCGGACCGGCCCGCACCACCTCATCCTGAGGGCCGCGCGAAGCGCGGCGTCTCGAAGGATGGGCTACAAGTGTGGCGTGCGTGTACCCATGCTTCGAGACGGCTGCCGCGCAGCCTCCTCAGCATGAGGCTGTCGTCTCAATCCTCGAAGTTCAGATCGGCGACGTAAGGGTTGGTCTTGCGTTCCCAGCCGAAGGTCGAGGTCTGGCCGTGGCCGGGGACGAAGGTGATGTCGTCGCCGAATGGCCACAGGCGGTGGCGGATCGAATCGAGGAGCTGGTCGTGATTGCCGCGCGGAAAGTCCGTGCGGCCGATCGACCCGCGGAACAGCACGTCGCCCACGAACGCGACCTTCGCCGGCTTGTTCACGAACACGACATGGCCCGGCGTGTGGCCGGGGCAGTGCACCACGTCGAGGGTGAGGTTGCCCAGGCTCACCGTCTCGCCGTGTGTCAGCCAGCGGTCGGGCACGAACGGCTTGTAGACCGGGAAATTGTACTTACGGCCGGAGTCCGGCAGGCCCTCGATCAGGAACAGGTCGTCCTCGTGCGGGCCCTCGATCTTCACGCCGTAATGCTCGGCCATGGTGCCGGCCGCCGAGGCATGGTCGACATGGCCGTGCGTGAGCAGCACCTTGGTCACCTTGATACCCTGCTGGTCGATCGCCTGGCGCAGCATGTCGAAGTCGCCGCCGGGATCGACGGCGGTGCCTTCCATGGTCTCGTCGCACCAGACAATGGAGCAGTTCTGCTGGAACGGGGTGACGGGGGCGATCATGACCTTGAGCATGCTTTCGATCTAATGCCTCCCGTGGCCCGTTGGAAGGGCGTATGCTGGCCTTCCTTCCGGCATCGATGGCAATCAACGTGCGTCTTCTGCTGTGCATTCTGGGCCTCTTCGCCCTTTCGCTGGCCTCCGCTCGGGCCCAGATCGCGACCGTCGCTTCACCCTCCGGCCCCGTCCCGGCGGGGCCGTACGTCGTGGTCGACGTCGCGACGGGGGAGGCCCTGCTCGACCGCAATGCCGGCACCCTCTGGTATCCCGCCTCGCTGACCAAGATGATGACGCTCTTCATCGTCTTCGAGGAGCTGAAGTCCGGCCGCCTCACCCTCGCCACGACGCTTCCCTTTTCGGAGAACGCCCGCAAGAAGCCCGCCTCCCATCTCGGCCTGGCGCCGGGGCAGAGCGTCACCGTCGAGCAGGGGATCCAGGCGCTGGTCGCCCGCTCGGCCAACGATGTCGCGACCGCCTTCGGCGAGCGCATCTCCGGCTCGGAACCGGCCTTCGCCCAGCGCATGACCGACACCGCGCAGCGTCTGGGAATGACGGCCACCACCTTTCGCAACGCCAATGGTTGGCCCGACCCTGGGCAGACCACGACGGCGCGCGACATGGCGATGCTCGCCCTGGCCCTGCTCAAGGACTTCCCGCAGTACTACGGCTACTTTCGCACCAAGGAGTTCATGCTGGGCAAGCAGCGGATCGGACCGGGTATCAAGTTCCTCGACCTCTATTCGCCCTACGCCGACGGCTTCAAGACCGGTTTCATCTGCGCCTCGGGCTTCAACATCGTGGGCAGCGCGGTGCGCGACGGCAGGCGGCTGGTCGCCGTCGCCTTCGGCTTCCGCCGGGCCGACCTGCGCGACGAATTCCTCGTCCGCCTGTTCGACGAGGCCTATGCGCTCAAGACCGGCGGCAATCGCCAGAAGGTCTGGCAGCTGCGCAATGGCGAGGGCGGCCCAGTGACGGTGCTGCCCTACGGCGAGTGCGGCGGCATCCGCTACGACATGCCGGGCGATGCGGTCTGGCTCGGCACCTTCGGCGACTGGCGGACGGCAAAGAATGCGTTCGACGCCGGACAGGCCAGGCTGATGGCGATGGGCGTTGCGCACCACGGCAAGGAGTACATCCTGCCCGTCACCTCTTCCGAAAAGGTGACGAGGCAGGCCGCCATCATCGCCGATCTCCAGCCAGAGGCGGCGCAGAGGCTGTGCGCCGACTACCAGGCGCGGAAATCCTTCTGCATGGTGAAGAAACCTTCGGATTTCGTGGCGCCCTATAGCGGGTTCTGGCGCTGACCTTGGCCCATCCCCTCATTCGTGCGATACCGCGCCCATGAACTGGCTGACCAACTTCGTCCGCCCCAAGCTGCGTGCGCTGGTCGCCCGCAAGGAAGTGCCGGACAATCTCTGGGTGAAGTGCCCCAAGTGCGAACAGATGCTGTTCACGCGCGACTGGGAAGCCAACCAGGAAGTCTGCAGCCATTGCGGCCACCACATGCGGCTGCGTCCGATGAAGCGCCTGCCGTTTCTGTTCGACGAGGGCAAGTACGAGCTGCATCCGTTGCCACGGGTGAACGCCGACCCACTCAAGTTCCGCGACACCAAGCGCTATGACGCGCGCCTGAAGGAGGCTCAGGCCAAGGCCGAGGGCACGACCGACGCGCTGGTCGTGGCGAGCGGCCTGATGGGCAATCGGCTCTCCGTCGTGGCGCTGCTCGACTTCGGCTTCATGGGCGGCTCGATGGGCACCGCCGTCGGTGAGGGGCTGGTGATGGCCGCCGATCTCGCCGTCGCGCGCGGCGCGCCGCTGATCGTCTTCTCGGCCTCGGGCGGCGCGCGCATGCAGGAGGGCATCCTCTCGCTGATGCAGCTCACGCGCACGACGATCGCCGTGCGCAAGGTGAAGCAGGCAGGGCTGCCCTACATCGTCGTGCTGACCGATCCGACGACCGGCGGCGTCTCGGCTTCGTTCGCGATGCTGGGCGACGTTCATATCGCCGAGCCGGATGCCATCATTGGCTTCGCCGGCCCGCGCGTGATCCAGGACACGATCCGTCAGGAGCTGCCCGAAGGATTCCAGCGTTCGGAGTATCTGCTGGAGCACGGCATGGTCGATGCCGTCGTGCACCGTCACAAGATGCGCGAGACCCTGATCCGCATGGTCTCGCTGTTCATGGATCCGTTGGTCGTCGAAAACCGCGCCCTCGCGGTGCCGTCTTCACGCTAAAGGAATCGCTGACGTGACCGCGAACGATCCGATCGTTCAGCGTCTGATGAGCCACCATCCGAGGGTGATCACCCTCGGGCTGGAGCGCATCGAACGGCTGCTCGTGCGCCTGGGTTCTCCCGAAAAGAAGCTTCCGCCGCTGATCCATGTCGCCGGCACCAACGGCAAGGGCTCGCTGGTCGCCTACCTGCGCGCCATGGCCGAGGCCGCGGGCTATCGCGTGCACGTCTATACCTCGCCGCATCTCGTGCGCTTCAACGAGCGTATCCGCATCGCCGGCCGGTTGATCGACGATCACGAACTCGACGAGATGCTGACCGAGTGCGAGGAGGCGAACGGCGACACGCCGATCTCCTTCTTCGACATCACCACGGCGCTTGCGTTCCTCGCCTTCTCGCGCGTGCCGGCCGACCTCGGCATCATCGAGGTCGGCATGGGCGGCCGCTTCGACAGCACCAATGTGATCGAGCCGGCTCTGTCGGCCATCACGCCGGTCGGTTACGACCATACGGGCTTCCTGGGCGACAAGCTCGAAGGCATCGCCTGGGAGAAAGCGGGCATCATCAAGCGCGCGACGCCGGCCGTGATCGGCCGGCAGCGCGAGGTGAGTGCCGAGGTCATCGAGACCGAGGCGGCCAAGCTCGCGGCACCGCTGTTTCGCATGGGTCGCGAATGGCAGGTGACGCCGCAGGAGTCGGGCTTCCGCTACGAGAGCGATCTTCTCGCGCTCGACCTGCCCAACCCGGCGCTGGCGGGCGCCCACCAGATCGACAATGCCGCGACCGCCGTCGCCTGTATCGAGCGACTTCGGGCAGCGCGCTTCGACATCGGCGACGCCGCCATCCGCAAGGGGCTCGGCTCCGTCGAATGGCCGGCACGCCTGCAGCGTCTCACCAAGGGGCCGCTGCCGGGCTCGATGCCGCCCGGATGCGAACTCTGGCTCGACGGTGGCCACAACGAGGATTGCGGCATCGTGCTCGGCCGCATGGCTGCGGAGTGGGCGAAGGAGCCAGCGGCGCTGCCGCTCTACCTCGTCTTCGCCATGCAGACGACCAAGGACGCTTCGGGCTTCCTGAGGCCGCTGGCGCGCTACGCCACGGCGGCGCGCGCGGTGCCGTTCCCCGAGGGACACGCCGCCTACACGCCGCAGGAGGCCTGCGCCAAGGCGGCCGATGTCGGCCTCGATTGCGCGCCCGCAAACGACATCGGCGCGGCGCTGGAAGACCTGTTGGCCACCCAGCCCGCGCCGATGCGCATTCTCATCTGCGGCTCGCTCTACCTTGCGGGCGAGGTCCTCGTCCGCAACGGCTAGCCGTTTTGATCAGACGACGGTGTTGATCCAGCTCACCAGCTTCTGCTTCGGCTCGGCGCCGATCTTGGTGGCCGCGACCTGGCCGTTCTTGAACAGCAGCAGGGTCGGGATCGATCGGACGCCGTAGCGCGTCGGCGCCATCGGGTTCTCGTCGATGTTGATCTTCACGACCTTGAGCTTGCCGTCCATCTCCTTGGAGATGTCCTCCAGCGAGGGGCCGATCATGCGGCAGGGGCCGCACCATTCGGCCCAGAAGTCGACGAGGACGGGTGTATCGGACTTCAGGACTTCCTCTTCGAAGGAAGCATCGGTTGCTTTGACGGTCATCGCGGGTTCTCCCAAATACACTACAGGCCGGTCGATGGGACCGGCGCCGCCCTTGGTCCAGAAGCTAGGAACGCACGCCCCCCGAGTCAAGATGCGGCGGCATAAGGCATTGATTTCTCTAGGGTTTCTTCGGAGATCTCCATGAGCCGCGGCGCGGCCGTCCAGAGCAGGAAGGCTCTCACCTTCCGGCCGGGATAGATCCGCTGGAGCAGGGTGCGATAGAGCGCGAGCTGGCGGCGATAGGCCAGCGCCACGCCCGCGGCCTGCTCAGGCGGCGGGCGGTTGGTCTTGTAATCGACGATCAGCACCTCGGTGTCCGACACGGCCAGCCGGTCGACTTGGCCGCTGACGGTGAAGGTGCCGCGCGGCGTCTGCACGGTACCGATCAACGGCACTTCCGCGCGCGATCCTTCGGCGAAGAGTGCGCCATGCACCGGCGCCTCGGTGACGGAAAGCGCTTCGTCGGCCCATTGCTCGATGTCTTCCGGCGCGAGCGCGTGCGCGGGCTGCGCGAGGAAGCGGCGGGCGGCGGCGGCGCGCTCCGCGGCGGGCAGGCCGGGAAGATGGCGCAGCAGATCGTGCAGCAGCAGGCCGCGCTGCCATCGCCGGAGATCGTCGGCGATCAGCGGACTGTAGGCCCGCGGCGCGGCGGCGGCCTCGTCGGGCAGCGGCTGCGAGGGCGCGAGCGGAGTCGGCGGGTCGGGCTCGCCCGGCGCAGGCTCGGTCCACCAGGGAGGCAGCGGCGCCTCGTCGGCGATCGGCAACTCTCGCTGCTCGGCTTCGACAATGCGACCTTCGTTCGTCAGCTCGAAGCCATTGCCCGACCAGCCGTCGGCCACGAGCGCGGTGAAGTCGAACGTCCGCGCCACGGCACGGCCGCTTCCGGCCTCGCTGCTGGCACGCAGCCCGGTCTCGATGCGTTCGTACCAGCAGCCGCGATCGGGCTTCTTGGAGCCGACCCAGCCGCCGACATAGAGCCGGTCCTCGGCGCGGGTCATAGCGACGTAGAGGAGCCGGTTCTGCTCCTCCAATGCGCGATCGCGCGCCTCGCTCCGCCACGTCCGGGCCGCCTCGTTGGCATCGTCGGCGCGCGGCAGCCAGAGCCGTGCCTCGCCTTCGGTGCCGGCCAGGAGCCGTTCGGAATCGCGCGGCACCCGCGTTGTGTCTGGCAGGTAGACGATCGGCGCCTGCAGGCCCTTGGAGGCGTGCACGGTCAGGATGCGCAGCTCGCGCCTGCGGTTCTGGTCGAGATCGCGCTTGATCTCGCCGCCGCCGGTCTCGAACCAGCGCAGGAAGCCCTGCAGCGAACCGCCCTCGATGCCTTCGTACTGCAACGCGCGCGCCAGCAGCTCGTCGATCGGATCGGAGGCCTCGCGGCCCAGCCGCTCCAGCAGTCGGCGACGGCCGCCCTGCGGCCCGAGCACACGGGCAAAGAAGTCGAAAGGCGTGTCGTAATCGGCACGCCGCAGCCACTCCGCCAGGGTCGCATGGGCCGCCGCGAACGGCGCCTCGTGGGAGCGCTCCCGCAGGGCGCGCCAGAGATGGCCGGGGCGCTTCCAGGCCAGGATGAAGAGCTGGTCCTCGTCGAGACCGATCAGCGGAGATTTGAGGAGCGCCGCGAGGTTGAGATCGTCCTGCGGCAGCAGGACGAAGCGCGCCATCGCCAGGAGGTCCTGGATCGCGAGTTCCTGGCCGAGGTTCAGCCGGTCGACGCCCGCGACTTCGACGCCCTCGCGCTTCAGTGCGCGCACCAGCGCGTTCACGAATTCGTTGCGCCGCCGCACCAGCACCATGAAGTGGCCGGCATGAAGATTCTCGCCGTCGCGCGCGCGGCGCTCGGTGCCGATCAGGTGCTTTGTGTGGGCCGCGATCAGGCGCGCCAGTCGTTCGTGTGGCAGCGCCTGCGAAGCGCCGCCGCTTCCGGTGCCCTCGATGTCCTTCGTGTCGGCCTTGTCCTCGCTGGCTTCGACCAGCGGCCACAGTTCGACCCGGCCGGGCTCGTTCTTGCGGCTGGGCAGGTGGATCACGTCGCCCGGTTCGGCGACGCCCTTTGCCGCTTCGATCTCGCCGAACACGCAATCGACCGCGTCGAGCACGGCCGGCGTCGAGCGGAACGAGACGTTGAGCTCGACCGGCACGAAGATTCGGTCGGCGACGCGGCTGCGCTCGTCGAACCATTCGCGCATCTCCTTCAGCTTGCGCGGATCTGCGCGCTGGAAGCCGAAGATCGACTGCTTGGTGTCGCCCACCGCGAAGATCGTGCGGCTGCGGCCGACTGCGCCCTCGCCCACGAAGAACTCCTCGGTGAGGCGGCGGATCACTTCCCACTGGTCGGGATTGGTGTCCTGTGCCTCGTCGACCAGCACATGATCGATGCCGCCGTCGAGCTTGAAGAGCACCCAGGCGGCGCTCTCCGCGCTTTCCAGCAGGCGGCGCGTGGCGACGATCAGATCGTCGTAGTCGAGCACGGCGCGGCGGCGCTTGGCGCGCGTATAGCGATCGGCGACGTCGAGGCCCAGTCGCAGCAGTGCCAGGGTCAGTTCGACCAGCGCCTGTCCGCGCGCGCATTCGAGACGCTCGGCTTCGGCCTGGAGAATGTCGACGATGCCGGGCAGGCGCTTTTGTGCCGCCTTGGTCGCCAGCGACTTGCGCACCTGCCCTTCGCTGGTGAAGTACACGGCGCGATAGGCGGGACTCAGGTCATTGCGGTCCTCGGCCAGCCAGCTTGCGATCTTCTGGCCGTTCGGCGTATCGGTCTTGCCGCCTGTCTCGATCAAGTTCCGCGCCGCCTCGCGCAGGGCGGCTTCGTCGAGCGTCGGCACGCGCTCGCAGTTTAGTTGACGTCGCAGCCGGCGACCGAGCCTCGCGAGACCGGCTTCGTTGACGACATGGGCCAGCAGCCAGGCGCGCTCGCTCAGCAGCCGCGTCATCAGTTCGGCGTATTCGGCGATCGAGACCTTGGCGGCGACACTGGCAAGGGCGGCGGCCAGCGCGGGCGGCGCGTCGCTGCGTGCGAGCGCTTCCATCTGCTCGTCCTGCACGCGGCGCAGGATCGTCTGCGCCTCGGCCTCGTCGAGGATCTCGAAGCCCGGTGCGACGCCCGCCTCCAACGGGAAGCGTTTCAGCAGCGCCTGGCAGAAGGCATGGATGGTGAGGATGTTGATGCCGCCCGGCGCATCGAGTACGCGGGCAAATAGGCGGCGTGCCACGATCCTTTGCGCCGGGGTCGGTGCCTTGTCGATCAGCCTGGCGATGCCGGTATCGAGCGTCGCTTCGTCGGCGAGCGCCCAGCGGCCGAGCTGATGGGCGAGGCGATTGCGCATCTCGGCCGCCGCGGCCTTGGTGAAGGTGAGGCAGAGGATGCGCTCGGGTTTCACATCGTTCAGCAGCAGCCGCGTCACGCGATCCGTGAGAACCTTCGTCTTGCCCGTGCCGGCATTGGCCTCGACCCAGGCCGAATGATCAGGCGTCGTGGCACGCCGCTGCGCTTCGGTCGCGAGGGCAAGGGCGTCGAGGACGTCGCTCATTCCTCGCCGCCTCCCGCCGTCGACCATTCGGCAATGCGCTCGAGATGGGCATAGTCGTTGAAGTACGGGCCGTAGGCGGGCCAGGGCAGGGCCGGATAGGGCGTGTTCGGGTTCGCGAAGTGCCCCGCCATCTTCTCGACCAGCGCCATCATCTCCGCCACGAGTTCATCGCTGCCCTTGATCTCGCTCACCTTGCCGCCGTCGCCGAGGCCGTTGGCCTGCCAGTAGGAGAGGCGCACCGTCTTCGCCCTGCCGTCGATCTTCTCGAAGCCGCCGCGCTCGGCCATCGCCGCTTCGAGCAGGAGCTGCGGCGCGAACAAGGCTTCCAGCTCGTCCTTGGTCGGCACCCTGCCGGTCTTGTAGTCGATGATCTCCCAGGCGCCGCGCTCCAGCTCGTCGACCCGGTCGGCACGCGCCTCGATGCGCAGCGGATGCGACGCGGGTCCGACGGTCATCGCGGCGTTGCTTTCGCTGGCCAGCAGCTTCGTGCCGACCGCGCGGCGCGCGTTCTCCTGACCGACGAACCAGCGCGCGAGGCGCTGGAAGCGCGGCCACCAGAAGGCCCGCTCGGCCGGTGCGGTCAGTAGGTCGGCGAGATGCTTCTCGCCCAAGGCTTCGAACTCCCGCACCGCATCGGGCGGCAGCACGCCGGACGGATGCGCGCGCAAGAATTCGTCGAGTGCGTCGTGCAGGGCATTGCCGCGATCGGCCGCGCCCAGCTCGGCCTCCAGCGGATCGAGCGCCTCCAGCCCGAGGATGCGCCGGGCGTAGAGACCGTAGGGATCGCGCCGCCATTGCTCGACGCTGGAGACGGACAGCCGCGTGGGTCGCGCTTCGAGCGGGGGGCGCGGCTCAGGCCGCAGCCAGGGCGCATAGACGTCTGGCCGGTCGATCGCTTCCGCCCAGGCGACGAAGCTGCGGCGGCCGCGCTGGATGTATTCCGGGACGGGTGCCGAGCCGGGCTCGTAGCCGAACAGGGCATCGAGGCGCGCCAGCCAGCGCGACGGCACGGTCGGAGCACCGCCTTCGCGCTCGGCGCGCGTCAGAAGCACCCGCTCGGCGCCGAGGGCCGCCACGAAATCGTGGGCCGACAGGCCGATCCGCCGCTCGGGCTGCTGCAGGCCGAGTTCGGCGCGCATCGGGCGGTTGATCCACGGGCCGGTCTCCACGGCGGGCGGCCAAGTGCCTTCGTTGAGGCCGCCCAGGACCAGAAGATCGGCGCGCTGCAGGCGGGCTTCGAGCGGGCCCCAGATCGAGAGGCGCGGATGACGGCCGAAGGCCGGCCGGATGGTTTCCGGTTCCAGCATCGCCGCGAACAGGCCGGGCCATTCGCCGGACGCAATCGCGGGCCGGTCCGTCCAGGCGGTGCGCAGGCGGCCCAGCGCGTCGGCCAGGGCACTGCCCGCGTCGCCCGACCATAACGCCTCCACCGAGGCGATCTTCTCCGCCGCGGCGACGGTCGCATCGAGCAGCGCATCCGGCGCCGCGTCGCCCTGCATCATCGCGACCAGTGCAGACGTCGCGTCGCCCAGCCGGTCGACCAACGTCCGCACGGCTGCGCGACTGGCGGGATCGCCGAACTTCGCTTCGTCGACGCGGGCACGGATCGCGTCGAGGCCCGGCGCCGGCTTGAGGCCGCGCAGGCACTTGCGATCGAGCCGCCGCGTCGCATCGAGCACGGCCGCACGTTCGCTGCCCAGGGTGCACAGCGGATGCTTGAGCAGCGCCAGCAGCTCGACCGGCGCGAAGCCCGAGTCGATGGCGGCGATCAGCGCATGGAGGAGCGCGGCGGGCGGCGTGTCGGCGAGCGACGCACCGGCCGAATCGTCGATGTCGATGTGCCAGCGCTTCAGTTCGGCGGTGACCCTCCGCGCGAGTTCGCGGTCGGGCGTGACCAGGGCGGCCGTTCGTGCCGGTGTGTCGAGGACGCTGCGCAGCGCCAGCGCCACGACCAGCGCCTCCTGGTGCGGCGTCGCGCAATCGGCGCGCGTCACATGCTCCAGCGACGCCGGCTCCGGCTTGACCCAGGATTCGCTGGTCTCGGCCGGCCGCATCAGTTCGGTGATGAGGAAATGACGCGCCGAGCCGCCGGCGGCTCCGGGCCATTCCGCCACGTCGCTGCGCGCGCGACCCAGCGCGGTCAGCAATTCGCGAAGACCATATTGCGGATGCGACGGATCGAGCGCGTCCCAGCTCGCCTCGTCCATATCGTGGTCGACGCCGGGCAGGACGACCGCGCCCTGCGGCAGTTCGGCAATGGTCGCCAGCAGGTCGCGGGTCGCGGGTTGCGAGCCGGTCGAGCCGGCCGCGATCACCGGTGTCTGCGGCGGCCTCGCACGCCAGCGTTTGGCCTGGTTGCGGATCGCCAGGGTGCGACGCTCAATGGCATCGATCCGCCCGCGCGCGGCCAGCATCTGCGGCCAGTGTTCGCCGACGATGGCGAGGAACTTCAGCGTGCGCTGCCAGTGGCTCGCGAAGTTCCCTTCGACCAGACCTTCGAGCCGATCGAACGACACGCCTTCGATCGCCAGTTCGTCGAGCAGGCGGCCGAGTTCGCGCGCAAGCTTCAGCGCTTGCGCCGCCGACTGCGCGATGGGGTGGCCTTGGTCGTCGGTGAAGGCCGCCACCAGTTGCGCCAGCAGCGCCTCGCGCTCGGCAGGGTCGATGGCCGGGGGCAAGGTGAGCGCATCGCCATCGCCCGACGCGATCTCCCATTCGCCGTCGTCGACGTCGCCGAGCGGCGCCATGCGCGGCAGGATCGTCGGCGTGCCGTCGGCAGCCCGCAGGAAGGCTTCGCGGAGCGCACGCACCGAGCGCCGCGTCGGCAGCAGGATCAGCACATCGGCGAGGGAAAGCGGATCGCCGCCATGCTCGGCCAGCACCACCCGCGCCAGCTCGTCGGCGAAGCGACGCTCCGTGCCGATGGTGAAGAGGCCTTTCATCCCAGCACGCGTTCGGCTTCGGCGAGCGCGGCGGGGGTGCCGACATGGAACCAGTCGCCGTCGTGCACCAGGGCGAACAGGCGGCCCGCCTGCTCCGAGCGGTTCCACAGCTTGAGCAGCGAGAAGGGGCCTTCGGGCGAACCGTTGAACAGGCGCGAATCGCAGACCGAGATGCTGGCGAACAGATACGGTGCGGTCTCGGCTGCACCGCGATGGCGGGCGCGGCCGTCGGGTTCGAGATAGTAGTCGCCGCGATCCTTCTCCTCGCGGCCGATGGCGGTGGCCAGCGGATGGAGCAGCAGCAGCGCGTCCATGCGGTTGGGATTCCAGGCCGATGCCAGCCGGCCCAGCATCGATTCCGGTCCGTCGCGCCACAGCCCGTCGCCGTTCAGGACGAAGAACGGTCCATTGCCGAGCAGGGGCAGCGCGTTACGCACGCTGCCGCCGGTCTCGAGCAGCCGATCTTCATGAATGATGCGCGCGCGGCCGCGCAGCCGGTCGGCGATCTGGCTGCCCAGGTGATGCACGTTCACCACGATGTTCTGCACGCCGCTGCGCTGCAGGCGATCCATCGCACGCTCCAGCATCGACCGGCCCGCGACGGGGATTAGCGGCTTGGGCGTCGAATCGGTGAGCGGCCGCATGCGCTCGCCGCGACCCGCCGCCAGGATCATGGCGCTGCGGATCACGAGCCCGCTCCGATGCGGCGCAGTGCCGGCGGCAGGGTGCCATCGACCCACAAGCGCAGTGGCGTAAGCGCTTCGTGCTGCAGGGCACGCTCGAACATGCGCCAGACCCGAGGCAGGTGCTGCAGGTAGTCCGGCTTGCCGTCTCGGCGCAGCAGACGGACGAAAAGCCCGATGATGCGGGCGTGGCGTTGCGCGGCCATCAGCGCGAAGCCGGTGCGGAAGCCGGCGGCGTCGGCGATCCCGGCTTCGCCGATATAACGGTCGAGGCAGGCGGCATGGACGGCGGGCGCCACGTCGCGGCGCGCATCCTCGATCAGCGACACGAGGTCGTAGGAGGGGTGCCCGCGCTGGGCATCCTGGAAGTCGAGCAGGCCGCAGGCCTTCACGCCCGGCCGCGCCGGCAGCCACAGGAGATTGTCCTTGTGATAGTCGCGCAGCAGCAGCGTTTCACCCGTGGCGGGCAGTGCCGCCAGGCATTCGCGCCATACCGCGACGTAGCGTGCGGTCTCCTCGGGCGGGGTCGGCTTGCCGGTGGCTTCCGGCAGGTACCATTCGGGCAGCAACATCGCCGCCTCGATCAGCGCATCGCCGGCATAGGCGCCGAGATTCGGCAGCAGGCTGCGTTCGCCCGCACGATAGATCTCGACCAGTACGTCGGTGGCGCGGCTGTAGAGTTCGCCCTCGTCGCCGCCCGCCGCCAGCACGCGCGCATAGGTGTCGTCGCCGAAATCCTCCAGCAGCAGGAAGCCGTTCCCGGCGTCCTCGGCGAGGATTTCCGGCGCGCTGAGGCCGAGCGCGATCAGGTGCCGGCCGATCCGTACGAAGGGCCGCACGTCCTCCTGCGGTGGCGGGGCATCCATGACGACCGCCGAGCCGCGCGGCCGCGTCAGGCGGAAATACTTCCGGAACGAGGCATCGCCGGCCAGCAGGCGTTCGCCGGCATCGCCCCAGCCGGCCCTGCTCACGAACTCGGCGCGCAGCACGTCGCGTTCAGACTTCGCCAAAACGGGAATCTCCTTCCAGGGTCGCGCGGCGGCCTTCTCCCTCGACCGACAGGCTGACGGTGAGCCGTTGGCGCGGCAGCAGCGGGCCCAGCCGCTCGGCCCATTCGACCAGCGCCACGCCATCGGCGCGGGCTTCTTCCCAGCCCAGTTCGAAAACCTGCTCCGGCTCTTCGAGCCGATAGAGGTCGAAATGCCAGAAGTTGCCGCGCGGGGTCTCGTAGACCTCGACCAGGGTGAAGGTCGGGCTCGGTACGATCAGCGCCGGCTCGCCCGCGGCGGCGCGCAGGATGGCACGGGCCAATGTCGTCTTGCCGGCGCCCAGGCCGCCTTCGAGCGCCACGACGTCGCGCGGCCTGAGCCGGACGGCGAGCGCCGTGCCCAGCCGCTCGGTCGCGGCCTCGTTGGGAAGGGACAAAGAAAAAGTCGGCATCGTCAGATGCCGACTTTTAGCACGCAGCCCTGTGGGGCGATTAGTAGCGGTAGAGGTCGCCCTTGAACGGGCCGGCCTCGGGCACGCCGATATACTTGGCCTGGTCGGGACGGAGCTTGGTCAGCTTGGCGCCGACCTTCTCGAGGTGCAGCGCGGCGACCTTCTCGTCGAGGAACTTCGGCAGCGTGTAGACCTGCTTCTCGTACTTGCCGGGGTTGGTCCACAACTCGACCTGGGCCAGCGTCTGGTTCGAGAAGGAGGCCGACATCACGAAGCTCGGATGGCCCGTGGCGTTGCCCAGGTTCACCAGGCGGCCTTCCGACAGCACGATGATGCGCTTGCCGTCCGGGAACTCGACCTCGTCGACCTGCGGCTTCACGTTGTGCCACTTGAAGTTACGAAGGCTCGCGATCTGGATCTCGGAGTCGAAGTGGCCGATGTTGCAGATGATGGCGCGGTGCTTCATCGCCTTCATGTGGTCGAGCGTGAGAACGTCGACGTTGCCGGTGGCGGTCACGAAGATGTCGGCCTTGGGCGCCGCCTCTTCCATCGTGACGACCTCATAGCCTTCCATCGCGGCCTGCAGGGCGCAGATCGGATCGATCTCGGAGACCATCACGCGGCAGCCGGCCTGGCGCAGCGAGGCGGCCGAGCCCTTGCCGACGTCGCCGAAGCCCGCGACCATCGCGACCTTGCCCGACATCATGACGTCGGTGCCGCGGCGGATGCCGTCGACCAGCGATTCACGGCAGCCATAGAGATTGTCGAACTTCGACTTGGTGACCGAGTCGTTCACGTTGATGGCCGGCCACAGCAGCTTGCCTTCCTTCGCCATATTGTAGAGGCGGTGGACGCCCGTGGTCGTCTCCTCGGTGACGCCCTTGATCGAGGCGCCGAGCTTGGCGTACCAGCCGGGCTTCTCCTTGTTGGTCTTGAGGATCGCCTTGTAGAGGACTTCCTCTTCCTCGTTG
>NZ_SCUT01000049.1 GCF_004297265.1 Reyranella sp. | reverse complement strand
CGGCAGCAGCGAGTGTAACGGTGTTATCGTTAGCACTTGTGAATGGCCCGTCACGGCGGAACCATACCGGGCAAAAACCGCGCCTTTACCACGCTCGTCGATCCTGGTTCGCCCCCATCGGTTCCGCCCGGGGGCGGAGAGAAATGGTGGAGGCGCCGGGTACTGCCCCCGGGTCCGAAACGCTTATGCCACGCGGCGTTTATCGCCATAGTCGGTTTCCCGACACCGTCTATATAGGCTCTTCCCCCGGCTTTTTGAAGGTGGCCGGGCCTCGATCCTTGCCCGCCCGGCGCGATTCCCCGCATAACGTCCGGCGAAAACAAGGACAACGAACCGATGCCCCTCTCCAGCGACCAGCAGGCAGAAATCGACCAGGCCCGGGCCGGGGTCCAGCCGACCCTGCGCCCCGTGGCTCCGGCGCTGGAGGAGATCCTCTACCGGGCGCTGCCGGTGCTCGACCACGGCTTCGTCCGCGTCGTCGACTACATGGGCGACGATGCCGCCGTGGTGCAGGCCGCGCGCGTGAGCTACGGCCGCGGCACCAAGAAGGTCAGCGAGGACCGCGGCCTCATCAACTATCTCATGCGGCACCGTCACACGACGCCGTTCGAGATGTGCGAAATCAAGTACCACGTGAAGCTGCCGATCTTCGTGGCGCGCCAGTGGATCCGCCATCGCACCGCCAACGTGAACGAATATTCCGCGCGCTACTCGATCCTCGACAACGAGTTCTATGTGCCGAAGCCCGAGCATCTCGCGGCGCAGAGCGCGATGAACCGGCAGGGTCGCGACCAGGTGCTGGCGGGCAGGGAAGCCGAGCGTGTCTTCGACTTGCTCAGGAAGGACGCGGAACTCGTCTACGAGCATTATCTCGAGATGCTGAACGAGGGCGAGGGCGGCGCGCCGCTCGATCCCGAACGCTCCGGCCTCGCGCGCGAGCTCGCGCGCATGAACCTGTCGCTCGGCTTCTATACCCAGTGGTACTGGAAGACGAACCTCCACAACCTCATGCACTTCCTGTCGCTGCGCGCCGATGCCCATGCGCAGTACGAGATCCGCGTCTATGCGGAGACGATGCTCGACACGCTGAAGCGCTGGTGCCCGATCAGCCACGACGCCTTCGTCGAATACCGACTGGGCGGCACGCATCTTTCCAAGACCGGCCTCGCCATCGTGAAGCGCATGCTGGCCGGCGAGACGGTCGACCAGAAGTCGAGCGGGCTGAGCGCCCGCGAATGGCGCGAGCTGATGGCGGCCCTCGGGCAGGCGACGTGATCCGCGACCCCGGCCGGCTCAGGCTGCTGCGCGAGCGGCCGCGCGACGGTGTGGCGGTCGAGGCGATGAACGAGGCGGCCTTCGGGCCCGACCGCCAGCAGAAGACGGTCTACCGGCTTCGCGAAGGCGTGAAGCCGATTGCCGAACTGTGCTTCGTGGCGATCGACCAGAAGGACCGGATGGTGGCCTCGATCCGCAACTGGCCGATCCTGATCCACGACAAGTGGCCCGCCGTCATGCTGGGGCCGCTCGCCATCGCGCCGGAACTGCGCGGCCTGGGCTACGGCAAGGCGCTGATGTGGCACTCGATGGCGCAGTCGCGCATGCTGGGCCACAGCCGCATCATCCTCGTCGGCGATCCCGAGTACTACAACCAGTTCGGCTTCCGCCGCGATCTCGCGTTGAACATCCAGCTCCCCGGCTGGGTCGAGGACCGCCGCTTCCTCGCCCTCGAACTGGTCGCCGGCTCGATGATCGGCGTCCACGGCATGATCGGCAAATGGCGCCCGGGCTGGCGGCCGAGCAAGCGCAAGACGGTGAATCGCAAATGAGGAAAAGGTCCCTCACTACGTTCGGGATGACAATTTTGCTGGGATCTGCGCAGTGCGCCGATCAAGCAAACGATGTCATCCCGAACGTAGTGAGGGACCCTTCGTCTTCTTTAAAACACCAACTACCCTAGGCTACTGCACCACGATGTTCGGGGCCTTGCGGGCACCGCGCTGATTGGCGGAGAGCTGTTTCCAGACGCGGCCGGCGACATTCTTGTAGACTTGCGCGTGGGCGCTGTCGGGTTTCGAGACGACAATGGGATGGCCACTGTCGGACGTGGTGCGGATGTCGAGATGCAGCGGGACCTCGCCCAGGAAAGGCACGCCGAGCTTGTCGGCTTCCTCGTGAGCGCCGCCATGGCCGAAGATCTCGGAGCGCTCGCCGCACTTGGGGCAGAGGAAGTAGCTCATGTTCTCGACGATGCCGAGCACTGGCACGGCGACCTTGCGGAACATGTTGAGGCCCTTGCGCGCGTCGACCAGCGCGATGTCCTGCGGCGTCGAGACGATGACCGCACCGGCGAGCGCAACGCGCTGGGCGAGCGTCAGCTGGGCGTCGCCGGTGCCGGGCGGCATGTCGACCACCAGCACGTCGAGTTCGCCCCACTGCACGTCGCGCAGCATCTGCTCCAGCGCGCTCGATACCATGGGCCCGCGCCAGATCATCGGTGTGTCCTCGGCCACGATGTAGCCGATCGACATGGTCTTCAGCCCGTACTTCTCGATCGGCTTCAGCATCTTGCCGTCGACCGATTCCGGCTTCTCGGTGACGCCGAGCATGCGCGGCATCGAGGGGCCGTATATGTCGGCATCGAGCAGCCCCGTGGCCAGGCCGTTGGCGGCGAGGCCGAGTGCCAGGTTGACCGCGGTCGTCGACTTGCCGACGCCGCCCTTGCCCGAGGCCACGGCGATGATGTGCTTCACGCCCGGCACGTCGATGCGGCCGCCGCCGCCGGTCGTCTTGCCAGCAGTTGTGTTGCCTGCGGGGGTGCCGTGGCTGTGGCCATGATGGCCGCCGGGCGCGGGCGGCGGTGCAGGTGCGGCGCGCTCCGCCGTCATGACGGCGGTGGCCGAGAGGACGCCCGGCATCGCCCGGATCGCCTGCTCGCAGGCCTGCCGCAGCGGCTCGAGCGCGGTGCCGCGGGCGGGATCGACGTCCAGCGTGATCGCGACATGACCGGCGCGCGTTGCAATGCCGCTCACCATGCCCAACGCCGCGACGCTGCGGCCCGTCACCGGATCGATGATGGTATCGAGAACCTTGCGGATGGCCGTTTCGCTGATTTCCGCCATGTTCTGCTGCTTCCGCTGCGGCGCAATTTCGCGTCCGCCGCTTGATTGAAGGTGTGCCTGTCGTCACATATATGCAGCGCGTCTGGAAATCAAAAGCGACAACGCGCCCAAGCGCGGTCAGAAGCGGCAGCAGGGGCCCTTGAGGTGAAAATGGCGTGGAATAACAATGGCGGCGGCGGCCCCTGGGGCGGGGGCGGTGGAGGCGGCGGCTCCGGCGGTGGCGGTGGTCCCTGGGGCGGCGGCGGCGGCGGCAACCGGGGCGGCGGCGGTGGCGGACCTTTCGGCTCGCGGCGCCCGCCCGACATGGAAGACGTCATTCGCAAGGGCCAGGAGCGGCTCAAGAACCTCATTCCCGGCGGTTTCGGCTCCTACAAGGGCATCGCGCTGGTGGTGCTCGGCGCTCTCGTGATCTGGCTCGCAACCGGCTTCTTCCGCGTGCAGCCCAACCAGCAGGCCATCCAGCTCGTGTTCGGCAAGCCCTACGGCAAACCCGTCGAGCCCGGCCTGCACTACAACCTGCCGGCCCCGATCGGCAATGTCGTGGTCGTGAACGTCCAGGACCAGCGCCGCACCGTCATCGGCTCACGCGGCAACCAGGTTTCCACGCCCTACAGCCGCGGCCCGCGTCCCACTTCCACGGAAAACCTGATGCTGACCGGCGACGAGAACATCGTCGACATCGAGTTCGCGGTGCTGTGGCAGATCAAGGACGTCTACAAGTATGCATTCGACGTGCGCAATCCCGAGGAGAACGTGCGGGCCGGCGCCGAAGCCGCGATGCGCGAGGTGATTGGCAAGTCGAACCTGCAATATGCCCAGACCGAAGGCCGCAGCCGCATCGAGCAGGACACGAAGGACCTGCTGCAGCGCATGCTCGACGAATACGGGCTCGGCGTCCGCATCTCGCAGATCCAGCTCCTGCGCGTCGACCCGCCGCAGGAAGTCATCGCGGCGTTCCGCGACGTCCAGGCGGCGCGTGCCGACAAGGAGAAGCTGATCAACGAGGGCAACACCTACCGCAACCAGCAGCTCCCGAGGGCGAAGGGCGAGGCCGAGTCGATCGTCCAGCGCTCCGAAGCCTACAAGGCCGAGATCATCGCGCGCGCCAGCGGCGATGCGCAACGCTTCGACCAGGTCTACGAGCAGTGGGCCAAGGCCAAGGACATCACGACGGAACGTCTCTACCTCGATACGATGGAAGAGGTGCTGCGCAACGTGAACAAGGTCCTGGTCGACAAGGGGACGACCAACAATGGCGGTGTACTGCCCTACCTGCCGCTGCCGGAGCTGCGCTCGGGCCAGACGCCGGGCGTTGGGCCGCAACCACCGCGGCCGCCCCAGCCCCTGCCGGGAGCCACGCGATGAGCAACCGTTCCATCATCGCCCTGATCGCGCTCGCGTTCCTGGGTTTCGTCCTGACGCAGACCTTCTACACGGTCGATCCGACCAAGCAGGTGCTGGTCCGCCAGTTCGGCGCCATCGTCGGCGAACCGAAGACGGAGCCCGGCCTGTACGTCAAGATTCCGTTGTGGATCCAGGACATCCAGCGGATCGACCGCCGGCTGCTCGACTACGAAGCCGAGGAGTTCGAGATCATCGCGGGTGACCAGAAGCGCCTCGTGGTCGATGCCTATGCCCGCTACAAGATCGTGGCGGCCAAGCGCTATGCGCAGACCGTCCCGGGCGGCGAAACGTCCCTGCGGGGGCTGCTCGACTCGCTGATCAACTCGGAGATCCGCGGTGTGCTGTCGTCGGTGCCGCTGCATGCGGTTCTGACCGACCAGCGCGCCAACCTGATGGACGAGATCACCCGGCGGGTGAACGTCAAGACCATGGAGCTGGGCGTCGAAACGGTCGACGTGCGCATCAAGCGCGCCGACCTGCCGCAGGCCAACTCCCAGTCGGTCTACAACCGCATGAAGACCGATCGCGAGCGCGAGGCCGGCCAGCTCCGCGCCGAGGGCGACGAGGAGAATGCCCGCATCAAGGCTACGGCCGACCGCGAAGTCGCGGTGATCAAGGCCGATGCCGGGCTGAAGGGTCAGATCCTGCGAGGCGAGGCGGACGCGGCGGCGACCGAGATCTACGCCAAGGCCTTCAGCAAGGATAAGGACTTCTACGCCTTCTACCGGCGCATGGAGGCCTACAAGCAGGCGTTCGGCTCGGGCGGCTCGACCATGCTGCTGAGCCCGGACAACGACTTCTTCCGCTACTTCAACGACCCCGCCGGAATGGTCCTTCCGAAGAAGTAGGATCCGGCAAATACCGTACCGAACCGGCGGCTGTGGCACTCCTGCCACGCCGCCGGTTTCTTTTTTGGCACGGTCGAAAACCCCAGCAAAAGTGGGCCCGATAACGAGCACTTTATTTGCGCCACAATCGGCCCACATGTAGACAGTGACTCTAACGCGCGGCGCCGGCCGTACCGACCGTTTGGCCTTGAGCGCCGTTGGAGGTCGGTCGTGATTCTAGGCGATTTTCAAGTGTATTTCCGCAGCGCCGCTCTCGCGGCCATTGCATCGCTGGGCCTCGTCACGGCGGAGCCCGTCTGGGCCCGCCAGCCGACGGAGAGCTTCTCCGAGTTGGTCGATAAATTGATGCCGACCGTCGTCAACATCACGACCACGCAGAACGTGCCCCAGCAGGGCCCGCGCCTGCGCGACATGCCGCAGCTTCCGCCCGGCTCGCCCTTCGAGGAGCTCTTCAAGGAGTTCTTCGACAAGCGTGGCGGCGAGGAGCAGCAGAAGCGTCGTGGTACGTCGCTGGGCTCCGGTTTCGTGATCGATGGCGAAGGCTACATCGTCACCAACAACCATGTGATCCAGGGCGCCGAGGACATCACCGTCATCTTCCGCGATGACACCCAGCTCAAGGCCAAGCTGGTCGGATCCGACAGCCGCGTCGACCTCGCCGTGCTCAAGGTCGAGCCGCCCAACAAGAAGCCGCTGCCGGCGGTGAAGTGGGGCGATTCGGACAAGTCGCGGGTCGGGGACTGGGTGATCGCCATCGGCAATCCGTTCGGCATGGGCCATTCGGTGACCGCCGGCATCATCTCGGCGCGCGGCCGTTCGCTGAACGATTCGCTCGACGACTACCTGCAGACCGACGCCGCCATCAACAAGGGCAACTCGGGCGGTCCGCTGTTCAACACCGATGGCGAGGTGATCGGCGTCAACACTGCGATCTATTCGCCCTCCGGCACCAATGCCGGTCTCGCCTTCTCGATCCCGTCGAACATGGTGAAGCAGGTCGCCGACCAGCTGCGCGAGTTCGGCAAGGTGAAGCGTGGCTGGATCGGCGTCAGCTACCAGAGCGTCACCGACGACATCGCCGATTCCTTCGGCCTCGATCGTGCCCGCGGCGTGCTGGTGGCGAATGTCACCGCCGACGGGCCGGCCTTCAAGGCGGGCCTGAAGCGCAACGACATCATTCTCTCGTTCGGCGGCCAGGACGTGCTCGACCTGCGGCGTTTTCCGAGGGTCGTGGCCAATGCCCGCGTCGGAAACACTGTCGACGTCGTGGTGTGGCGCGGCGGCAAGGAAGTGCCTCTGAAGCTGCGTGTCGGCGAACAAGAAGAGGCCGAGAAGCAGAACACTTCCGCCCAGGGCGGTCAGAAGAAGCCGGCCGAGCCCGACCAGCCGGTGACCTCGACCATCGAGCAGCTCGGACTCACCCTGCAGAAGGTCACCGACCAGCTGCGCGAACGCTACGGTCTCTCCGATCAGGTGAAGGGCGTGATCGTCACCAAGGTGGCGCCCAACAGCCCGGCGGCCGAGAAGCAGCTTCAGGCAGGCGACGTGATCCTCGAGGTCGACCAGAAGCCGGTGACGACGCCGCAGGAAGTGTCGGATCTCGTGACCAAGCTGCAGCAGCAGAAGAAGCGCTCCGTGCTCCTATTCGTCGAGCGCCAGGGCGACCCGCGCTTCGCCGCGCTGCGGCTGCAGAAGTAGGTCTCGCTTCCGATCAAACGAAAGGCCGCGCATCGCGCGGCCTTTTGCTTTTTGTCGTCTTGAGCGTAGCGAAAGACCTCACGTCCACAACACAGGGCGTCGTCTGATCGTTCTGCGAGGTCCTTCGCTAACGCTCAGGACGACAGGGGTCAGACCTTCACCACCAGCTTGCCGAAATTCTCGCCCTTGAGCAGGCCCATGAAGGCCTCGGGTGCCTTGGCGAGGCCTTCGATCACGGTCTCGCGGCTCTTCAGCTTGCCGGACGCCACCAGCCCGCCGACCTCGTTCACGAACTCGCCCATCAGGGCCACATGGTCGGAGACGATGAAGCCCTGCAAGGTGAGGCGGCGCTGGACGATGGTGAACATCTTCTCCGGGCCGGCCATCGGCGTCGCGTCCTGGTATTCGGAGATGGCGCCGCAGAAGGCGACCCGGCCGAAATTGTTCAGGCGCGCGAAGACGGCGTGGAAGATCCTGCCGCCGACATTCTCGAAATCGGCATCGATGCCCTGGGGGCAGAGCCTGTCGAGCACCGCGGCGACGTCGCTTTCGGTCTTGTGGTTGAAGCAGGCGTCGTAACCGGCCTCGCGCACCGCCCACTGGCACTTCTGCTCGTCGCCGGCGCAGCCCACGACGCGGGCACCGGCGAGCTTGGCGAGTTGGCCCGCCACCTGGCCCACGGCGCCGGTCGCGGCCGACACGAACACCGTCTCGCCCGCCTTGGGCTTGCAGATGTGCTTGATGCCGTACCAGGCAGTGAAGCTCGGCATGCCCAGCACGCCGAGATAGGCCGACAGGGGAATGCCTGCCGGGTCGATCTTGCGCAGGCCCTTGCCGTCATGGACCGTGTGGGTAGCCCAGTTCAGCATGCCCATCACGATGTCGCCCTTGGCGAAGCGCGGGTTCTTCGACTCGACCACTTCGCCGACCGAGCCGCCGGTGAGCGGCTTGTCGAGCTCGAAGGGCGGTGTGTAGGAGCGCAGCTCGGTCATGCGCGGCCGCATGTAGGGATCGAGTGACAGGAAGCGTTGGGCGATCAGGATCTGGCCGTCGGTGAGCGCCGGGAGCGTGGCGGTCTCGGAGCGGAAACAGTCCGCGGTGACGTCGCCCTCCGGGCGCTTGGCGAGGACGATCTGCTGGACGTCGGTCATGGGTCTTTCCTCTCTTCGAAGTCGCTGCGGCGATAGCCCTGAAGGTAGAGCAGAGCGCTCAGGTCGCCATGCTCGATGCGGGCCGGCACCTGGGCCGCCACCGCCGGCTTGGCGTGGAAGGCGACGCCGAGGCCGGCGGCCCTGAGCATCGGCAGGTCGTTGGCGCCATCGCCGACGCTCACCGCGTCGCCGACGGTGATGCTGCGTTCGCCGGCCAGCCGCTGCAGGGTCGTGAGCTTGGCCTCCTTGCCGAGGATCGGCCGTGCGACCGTTCCGGCCAGCGACGTACCGTCATGCTGCAGCACGTTGGCGGCGTCGAGATCGAAGCCCAGCGACCGGCGCACCATGGCCGTGAAGTAGGTGAAGCCGCCGGACACCAGGGCGCAGTAGGCGCCGTGCTTCTGCATGGTCGCGACCAGCGTGGCGCCGCCCGGCATGTAGCGGATGCGCGTCGCGGCCTCGTCGAGGCGGCCCACGGGCAGGCCCTTCAGCAGGCCGACCCGCTCCTCGAGGGCGCCGGCAAAATCGATCTCGCCGTTCATGGCGCGCGCGGTGATGCCGGCGATCTTCTCGCGCAGGCCCAGGAACTCGGCCAGCTCGTCGAGCATCTCGTTATGGATCATGGTCGATTCCATGTCCGCAACGAGCAGCTTCTTGCGCCGCCCCGCGGCGGGCAGGGCGACCGCATCGACGCCGGGCAGGCTCACAGGCGCGGCAGGGCCGTCGAACGGCAGATCGCAGGCGATTTCCCCGTCGAGCCAGTCGGGCGCGCCGACGGTGGCGCCGCCGCTCTTCAGGGCATCGGTGGCGGCGGCAACCGCTGCTTCGGTCACGGCGGGGCGGGATGGATCGGAGATCAGGACGAGGACGTTTTTCACGCCCCGGCTCTAGCGGCGGGGTCGCGGATTTGCAAACAGTGCGCCGGCCCATGATTTCGCAAGCGAGACCCTCCGTCATCGTCGTCACCGGACCGACTGCCAGCGGCAAGTCGGCGCTGGCGCTGGCGCTCGCCGAACGTCGGGGCGGCACGGTGATCAATGCCGATGCGATGCAGACCTATGACGCCTTCCCGATCCTGACGGCGCAGCCGGCTCAGGAGGAGCGGGCGCGGGCGCCACACGCGCTCTACGGCGTGCTGCCGCTCAGCGAGGCCGTATCGGCCGCGCGCTGGCGCACGATGGCCACCGCCGAGATCGAGCGCACCCTGGAGGCGGGCCGCGTTCCAATCCTGTGCGGCGGCTCGGGCCTCTATTTGCGCACCCTGATGAAGGGCATTGCGACCATCCCCGAGGTCCCCGCCGGGCTGCGCGAGCAGGCGAACGCCGACTGGGCCGCACTCGGGGCCGATGCCTTTCGCGCGCGCCTGGAGGTCCACGACCGCGACATCGTTGCCCGGCTGAAGCCCGGCGACCGCCAGCGCCATGTGCGGGCCTGGGAGGTGTGGCAGGCGACCGGCCGGCCGCTCAGCGACTGGCAGGAAGGCGAGGCCTCGGGAGCGCCCTGGCGGTTCGCGACGGTGCTGCTGTCGCCCGACCGCGCCTGGCTACGGGAGCGGATCGAGCGTCGCTTCGACGTCATGCTGGCCCAGGGCGTGGAAGCCGAAGTTCGCGCCGTCTTCGACCGGCATCCCGATCCGGCATGGCCGGGCCTCAAGGCGCATGGCGCCCCGGAGTTCTTCCGCCATTTCCGAGGGGAAATGGCGCTCGAGGAGGTCCGGAGGGTCGGTATCGACCACACTCGGCAATACGCCAAACGCCAGATGACGTGGTTTCGGCATCAGATAACACCAGATCTGGTGTTTGATCCGAGGGTTGATCAAGTATTAGGTCAGATTGAGAAATATTTGGACAATCTGGACGCCTGAAACTTTGCGTTTCGGTCGTTTTCGATTGACCGGCCCAAACCCGGCCCCTATGTTCCGCCGCGCCGCAAAACCCCCGTTTTGCGGCACATTTGTCAGAAGGAGATCGCTGTGATGAAGCCCGAGGAGTCCGCCACGACCGGCGCCGATCTGTTGGTGAAAGCCCTGATCGACGAGGAAGTCGAGGTCGTCTTCGGCTATCCCGGCGGTGCCGTCCTTCCGATCTACGATTCGCTCTTCAAGCAGAACCGGCTCCGCCATGTGCTGGTGCGCCACGAGCAGGCGGCCGTGCATGCGGCCGAAGGCTATGCACGCTCGACCGGCAAGGTCGGCGTGGTGCTGGTGACGTCGGGCCCCGGCGCGACCAACGCCGTGACCGGCCTCACGGACGCGCTGATGGATTCGATCCCCATCGTCTGCCTGACCGGCCAGGTGCCGACCCACCTGATCGGCAACGACGCCTTCCAGGAAGCCGACACGACCGGCATCACGCGCCCCTGCACTAAGCATAATTACCTGGTGAAGTCGGTGGGCGACCTCGCGCGTTCGGTCCACGAGGCCTTCTACGTAGCGCGCTCCGGCCGTCCGGGCCCGGTCGTCATCGACCTGCCCAAGGACGTGCTCATGAACAAGCACGAGTATGTGGCGCCGCCCAAGGTCGCGGTGACGCACAAGAGTTACCGGCCGCAGACCCAGCCCGATCCGAAGAAGATCGAGCAGGCGATCGAGATGATCGCGGGGGCCAAGCGCCCGGTGTTCTATGCCGGCGGCGGCATCATCAATGCCGGCCCCAAGGCGTCGAAGCTGCTGACCCAGTTCGTGCATCTCACGGGTTATCCGGTCACCAACACGCTGATGGGCCTCGGCTCGTTTCCGGCGTCGGACAAGCAGTTCCTCGGCATGCTGGGCATGCACGGCACCTACGAAGCCAACCTGGCGATGCACGGCTGCGACGTGATGATCAACATCGGCGCGCGCTTCGACGACCGCATCACCGGCAACCTGACGAAGTTCTCTCCGGGCTCGAAGAAGATCCACGTCGATATCGACCCGTCGTCGATCAACAAGAACGTTCGTGTCGACCTCGCCATCGTGGGCGATGCCGGCATCGTCCTGGAAGAGCTGGTGAAGGCCTGGAAGGCGAAACAGCCCAAGGTCGACCAGAAGGCGCTGAAGGCGTGGTGGGCCCAGATCGATACTTGGCGCGCGCGCAACTGCCTCGCCTACAAGCCGAACAACAAGGTGATCAAGCCGCAGTTCGCACTCGAGCGGCTCTATCACCACATCAAGGACAAGGACCACTACATCACGACCGAAGTGGGCCAGCACCAGATGTGGGCGGCGCAGTTCCTGAAGTTCGAGCAGCCCAACCGCTGGATGACCTCGGGCGGCCTCGGCACCATGGGCTACGGCTTCCCGGCGGCGCTGGGCGTGCAGATCGCCCATCCCGAGGCGCTGGTCATCGACGTGGCGGGCGAAGCCTCGATCCTGATGAACATCCAGGAGCTCTCGACGGCGGCGCAGTACCGCCTGCCGGTGAAGATCTTCGTGCTGAACAACCACTACATGGGCATGGTCCGGCAGTGGCAGGAATTGCTGCATGGCGGCCGCTATTCCGAAAGCTATTCGGAATCTCTGCCCGACTTCGTGAAGGTCGCCGATGCGTTCGGCGCCAGGGGCCTGCGCTGCGAGGATCCGGACAAGCTCGACGACACGATCAAGGAGATGATCGAGCTGAAGCATCCCGTCATCGTCGACGTCATCGTCGACGAGAAGGAGAATTGCTTCCCGATGATCCCGTCGGGGGCGGCGCATAACGAGATGCTGCTGGGTCCGGACGACAAGCAGTCCGCGAAGGTGTCGGAAGAAGGCATGGTGCTGGTGTGAGCAAGGATACGATCGTCGCCCATACCATCTCCGTGCTGGTGGCCAACGAGCCGGGCATCCTGGCGCGCGTGGTCGGTCTGTTCTCCGGCCGCGGCTACAACATCGAGAGCCTGACCGTCGCGGAGACCAACGCCCAGGAAAGCCAGTCGCGCATCACCATCGTGACCAAGGGCACGCCGATGATCATCGAGCAGATCAAGGCGCAGCTCGATCGCCTGGTGCCGGTCTATCGCGTGCGCGACCTCACGGTCGAGGGCCCGCATATCGAGCGCGAACTGGCACTGGTGAAGGTGAAGGGCGTCGGCGAAAAGCGCGTCGAGGCACTGCGCCTCGCCGACGTGTTCCGTGCCAAGGTGATCGACGCCAAGTCCGATTCCTTCGTCTTCGAGGTCACCGGCAACACCGACAAGGTCCAGACCTTCGTCGGCCTGATGGAGAACCTCGGGCTGGTCGACGTCGTGCGCACCGGCATCGTCGCCATGTCGCGCGGCGGCGAGGCGCTCTAGGCGTGGAGTACGTCGCGGCCCTCGCCGGGCTCGCGGTCGTCCATCTGCTTGCGGTGGCGAGCCCCGGCCCGTCGACGGTCCTCGTCATCCAGACGGCGGCCGTCTCGGGCCGCCGTGCCGGCCTGCTGGCGGCCTTCGCCATGATGCTGGGCGCGCTCGCCTGGGCGGCGGCCGCGCTCTACGGCCTGCAGATCCTGTTCGCGCGCTTCGAGTGGCTGTACGTCGCCTTCCGGATCGGCGGCGCGATCTACCTCCTCTATCTCGCCTTCATGCTGTTGCGCCATGCCGGTGCGCCGTTGCCGGAGGCCGATCCCGCCGCAGTGCGTGCCGGCGTCTGGCAGGGTTTCCTGAAGGCGCTGCTGCTGCAGCTCAGCAATCCCAAGGTCATGGTGTTCATGGGCAGCATCTTCGTCTCGCTGCTGCCCGCCCAGCCGCCGGCCTGGATGGACGCCACGGTGCTCACCATCGTGGCAATCAACGAATTCTGCTGGTTCGCGCTCTTGGCGCTGCTCTTCTCGGGCGAGACCGCGCGCGCCTTCTACCGGCGAACCAAGCTCTGGCTCGACCGGTTCATGGGTGGCGCGCTGGCGCTGTTGGGCCTGAAGCTGGCGCTCGACCGCTAGTAGTTGGACAGGCCCTTGATCGAGGCGACGCGGCCCTCGATCTCGGCCAGGTTGGCCGGCGGCTTGTCGATCACGAACAGCGCCTGGGTGCGGCCGTTCATCTGCAGGGGGTCGCCGCCCTCGCGCTGCTGCATCTCGCCCAGGAAGGTGCCGGCCGGGCGGCAGGTCAGCGTGGCGCTCAGCCCGCCGTAATTCACGCCCGGGTAGCGCAGGCAGATCTGGGTGATCTGCTGGCCGCTCGAATCGCTGGTGTTCTGGACCATCCATTCGCCCTGGAAGATGCGGCGCTGGCCGACCATCCAGACCAGGTCTCGGCCGTCCGCCGTCGAGTAGTGGATCTGGACCGGGCCGGGGCCGCGGGTCCACATCCAGGTATGGTTGCGCATCGCCCGTGCCGCGCCATGCACCGTCGAATTCTCCACGGCGTAGTCGATGCCCGGCATCGGGGTGGCCGGGTTCGTCGGGGCGTCGGAGGGCTGGGAGCAGGCAACCAGCACCAGAGCCAATGGCGCAATGGCGGACGCGGGGACGAAGGCGGAGCGAAGGGACATAGCGGGCTTTCCTCGGGGATCTGCGGGGCTTGGGTCACCCTCCGTCACGCATACCATATGTAGAAGCGCAAGGGGGACATGCGATAAGACGGGATTCGAGGCTGGTTTTTGCGAGCCGGGTTGTCTACTAACCCCCGTTCTTTGCAAGAAGCAGCTGCCAGGAGGATTGGCCCCTATGCGTGTCTACTACGATCGTGATGCCGACGTGAACCTGATCAAGGGCAAGAAGGTCCTGATCGTCGGCTACGGCAGCCAGGGTCATGCCCACGCCATGAACCTCCGCGATTCGGGCGTGAAGGACGTGCGCATCGCGCTGAAGCCCGGTTCGGCCACGATCAAGAAGGCCGAGGGCGCAGGCTTCACGGTGATGAGCCCGGCCGAAGGCGCCAAGTGGGCCGACATCGTGATGATGCTGACCCCGGACGAGCTGCAGTCGGACATCTACAACGCCGATCTCGCCGCCAACATGAAGCAGGGTGCGGCGCTCGCCTTCGCGCACGGCCTCAACGTCCACTTCAACCTGCTGACGCCGCGCGCTGACCTCGACGTGTTCATGATCGCGCCGAAGGGCCCGGGCCACACCGTGCGCTCCGAGTATGTCCGCGGCGGCGGCGTGCCCTGCCTGGTGGCGGTGGCGCAGAACTCCTCGGGCAACGCGCTCGAGATCGCGCTCAGCTACTCGTCGGCGGTGGGCGGCGGTCGCGCCGGCACCATCGAGACCTCGTTCAAGGAAGAGTGCGAGACCGACCTGTTCGGCGAGCAGGTCGTGCTGTGCGGCGGCCTCGTCGAGCTGATCAAGGCCGGCTACGAGACGCTGGTCGAGGCGGGCTACGCGCCGGAGATGGCGTACTTCGAGTGCCTGCACGAGGTGAAGCTGATCGTCGACCTCATCTTCGAGGGCGGCATCGCCAACATGAACTACTCGATCTCCAACACCGCCGAGTACGGCGAGTACCGTTCGGGCCCGCGCATCGTGACGGCGGAGACCAAGGCCGAGATGAAGCGCGTTCTCGACGACATCCAGTCGGGCCGCTTCGCCCGCGACTGGATGCTGGAGAACAAGGTCAACCAGGCCTCGTTCAAGGCGATGCGCAAGCGCATGTCCGAGCACCCGATCGAGGAGATCGGCGAGAAGCTGCGCGGCATGATGCCGTGGATCAAGGAAAAGGCGCTGGTCGACAAGGCCAAGAACTAAGCACTACGCGCGACATGGAAACGGGCCCTTCGGGGCCCGTTTTTGTTTGACTCGATCGTCAACGAACACCCTCATCCTGAGGAGCGCTCCGCAGGAGCGCGTCTCGAAGGATGGGCACGCGCACCACGTCCGTTGCCCATCCTTCGAGACGGCCCTTCGGGCCTCCTCAGGATGAGGTGGTGCAGAGCAACTCGGAGCGGCAGGCGTCTTAAATGATGTAACCGCCCCCCGACGCATCGAGCATCGCGCCGGTGATGAAGGACGATTCGTCCGACAGGAGCCACAGGACCGCCCGGGCGATCTCGGCCGAGGTGCCGACCCGGCCCATCGGAATCGATGCCTCGATGCTGGCGCGGAAAGCCTGGTCCTTCAGCCGTCCCTCGGTCATCTCGGTCAGCACCATGCCCGGCCGCAGCGAGTTCACGCGGATGCCCTCCGCCGCGACCTCGCGGGCAAAGCCCTTGGTGAAGGCGTCGACGGCGCCCTTGCTGGCCGCATAGGCGGAGGAGCCCAGCCGTCCGCCGAGCGTCGCCGCCATCGACGAGACGTTGACGATCGAGCCGCCCTTGCCGCCATGCCGCGTCGACATGCGCTTCGCCGCCTCGCGGCAGCACAGCATCAGGCCGGCGACGTTGGTGGCGAACAGATTGGCCAACACCTCGGCATCGTATTCGTCGACCCGGCCGCGTCGCCCATTGGTGCCGGCGCTGTTGACCAGATGGGTGATCGGCCCCAGCGCCGTCTCGGTTTCTGCGAACAGGCGGACGATGTCGGCCTCGCGCGCCAGGTCGCCGGGCAGGGCGATGGCCTTGCCGCCCCTGGCTTCGATGTCGGCCACCACTTTCTTGGCCTGCGTGTCGCGGGTTCGGTAGTTGATGGCGATGCGATAGCCAAGCGTCGCGGCCTGGCGGGCGGTCTCGGCGCCGATGCCCGAGGCGCCGCCGGTGATCAGGAGGGTCTTGTTCATGGGCCGATCGTATCGTGTCGTGGGGCCTGAAGCCCGCCCTAGATGATGTAGCCCCCACCCGAGGCGTCGAGCATCGCACCGGTGATGAAGGAGGCCTCGTCCGATAGCAGCCACAGGATCGCTTCAGCAATCTCATGCGCCTCGCCGATGCGCTGGATCGGAAGCGACGCGGCGACGGCGGCGAGGACGCCCGGCTCGTTGAGACGCCCCTCCGTCATTTCGGTCATCACCGGACCGGGGCGGATCGCGTTGACCCGGATGCCCTCGGCGGCGACTTCCCGCGCAAAGCCCTTGGTGAAGGCATCGACCGCGCCCTTCGTTGCGGCATAGGCCGACGCGCCGCGGCGTCCGCCCAGCGTCGCCGCCATGGACGAGACGTTCACGATGGCGCCGCCCCTGCCGTCATGCCGGCTCGACATGCGTCGGGTTGCCTCGCGGCAGCAGAGCATCAGGCCGATGACGTTCACCGCAAACAGATTGGCGATCACTTCGCGCTCATACTCGTCGATGCGACCACGGCTGGGGTCGATTCCGGCGCTGTTGACCAGGTGCGTGACGGGCCCGAGCGCGCGCTCGGTCTCCTCGAACAGGCGGACGATGTCGGCCTCATGCGCCATGTCGCCGGGCAGGGCGATCGCCTGGCCACCCTTGGCCTCGATGTCTGCGACCACGGCTTTGGCCTGGGCATCGCGGCTTCGATAGTTGATTGCGACACGATAGCCGCGCGCGCCGGCGCGGCGGGCGGTCTCGGCGCCGATGCCCGAGGCGCCGCCGGTGATCAGGAGGGTTTTGCTCATGGCGCGATGATATAGTGCCGCCAACCTTTCGGGAGGAAATTCAATGAAGGCCGCCGTTCTGTTCAAGCCCAACGAGCCGCTGCAGGTCGTCGAATGCGAGCTCGACCCGCCGAAGGCGATGGAAGTGCGCGTCAAGATGAAGGCGTCGGGTGTCTGCCAGAGCGACTGGCACATCATGAACGGCGACTGGCCGTCGCCGATGCCGATCGTGCCCGGCCACGAAGCGGCCGGCGAGATCCTGGAATGCGGGCCGGGCGTCACCACGGTGAAGCCGGGCGACCACGTGATCTTCTCGTTCCGCCCGCACTGCGGGCGTTGCCGCTACTGCACCCAGGGCCGCACCGTGCTCTGCATCGGCCGCGCCGCTGTGCCGCCGGGATCGCAGTACGACGGCACCCTGCGGCTGAAGCACAAGGGCGAGGGCATCAACCAGATGGCCCGCATCGGCACCTTCGCCGAGGAGGTGGTGGTTCCTGAGGAGATGGTGATCCCGATCCGCAAGGACATGCCGTGGCCGCAGGCGGCCCTCGTCGGCTGCTGCGTGGCGACCGGCGTGGGCGCCGTGACGCGCCATGCGAAGATCGAGGCCGGTTCGACCGTGCTGGTGATCGGCTGCGGCGGCGTCGGCCTCAATGCCGTGCAGGGCGCCATGCTCTCCGGCGCCTCCAAGATCATCGCGGCCGACATCCTCGACAACAAGCTCGAGATGGCCAGGACCTTCGGCGCGACCCATACCGTCAACACCGCGACCGACAACGACCCGGTGAAGAAGGTGAAGGAGATCACCGGCGGCCTCGGCGTCGACTATTCCTTCGACGCGGTGTCGATCGACCGGACGCAGGCGCTGGCCTTCGACGCGCTGGCGCCGGGCGGCCACGCCGTTGCGGTCGGCATCTCGGCGGCCACGGTGAAGGCGCAGTATTCGCCGATGATGATGGTGTTCGCCGAGAAGACGATGAGCGGCACCTTCTACGGCTCGGTGCGGCCCGACCTCGATTTCCCGGTGCTGGTCGACCACTACATGAACAAACGCCTCAACATCGACGGCCTGATCAGCCGCACCTACCGGCTCGAGGAGATCAACGAGGGCTTCAAGCGCATGATGGCGGGCGAAGTCGCGCGCGGCGTCGTGGTGTTCGATTAGCCCCTGGCAGCAAGGAGATGAGCACCCTCGACGAATTCGGCCTGACCGACGAACAGGTCCTGATCCGGCGTAACGTCGCCGACCTGCTGGCCCGCGTGCTGCCGCCGGAAGACATCCGCAAGCTCGACGAGGACTCGGCGTTTCCGCACGCCGCGTTCGATGCGCTGGCGGAAGCGGGCTACATGGCGCTGCCCTACGATCCCGCCTATGGCGGCATGGGCGGCAGCCGCAAGGATCTCGTCGTGCTGGTCGAGGCGCTGGCGCGTCACTATAGCGGCGCGTCCTCGCTCTACCTGCCGACCGTCGTCTATGGCGGCATGCACCTGCAGCTCACGGCGGGTGAGCATCTGCGGCGGCGCTACCTGCCGGAAATCTGTGCCGGCAGATTGAAGTCGGCCTTCGCACTGTCCGAGCCCGACACCGGATCGGATGCCTCGGGCATCAAGACGCGCGCGGTGCGCGACGGCAACGGTTATCGCATCACCGGCCAGAAGCTCTATATCAGCGCAGCCCACGTCGCCGACTATCTGATGGTGGTGGCCAAGACCGACAGCGAGGCGCGGCACAAGGGCGTGACCCTGTTCTGGGTCGATGCGCGTGCCGCCGGTCTCACCATGAAGCCGCTGCCGACGCTCGGCCGCCGCACCACGCACGCCAACGAGATCTTCTTCGACGGCGTGTTCGTGCCGGCCGATCATGTGATCGGCGAGGAGAATCGCGGCTGGTCGGGCCTGATGAAGGGACTGAACCTCGAGCGCCTGTGTCTCGCGGCGCAGGCCTGCGGCAACATGCATTTCGCCATCGAGTACGCCAAGCGCTTCGCCCAGGAGCGCGTGCAGTTCGGCCAGCCGATCTCGAAATTCCAGGCGATCCAGCACAAGTTCGCCGACATGCGCATCCTGCTGCGCACGACGCAGGCCCTGACCTATCGCTTGGCCGACATGCTCGATGCCGGATTGGATCCCGTCGAGGAGACGGCGATCGCCAAGATCCAGGGCACCGATGGCGAATTCAAATGCGCCCATCTCGCCATGGAGATCATGGGAGGCGCCGGCTACACGATGGCGCACGACATCCAGCGCCTGTTCCGCGACGTGCGGGTCGGCTCGATCGGCGGCGGCACCAACGACATCCAGCGCAACACCATCGCCAAGATGATGGGCCTCTAGAGGTGCGCAAGATCAATACAGACCTCACCCTGAGGAGGCGCGCAGCGCCGTCTCGAAGGGTGACTTCAACAACGATGTGCGGGTTGCGCACCCTTCGAGACGCGCGCCTGCGGCGCGCTCCTCAGGGTGAGGTCGGTCGTTTGTTGGTGGCCGCTTAGTGCGCAAGATCGGCGACGCGTCGTTCTTTCGCATCGTCGATCGCCTGCTGGAGCCCGGCACGTCGCGCGTGCCGCGGACGGCGTGGAGCATCGACGGCGTCGACTGGCAGCGCGAGCGGCACAGTTATGCCGGCGCCGGCCACGGCTTCACCGTCGAGGTCACCACGGGGCGCAGGAGCGGCGCTGCGCCGTGGAAGATGCTCGTCGTGAAGGAATACTGGCGCTCGGGCGGCGGCGAGGAGCTGAAGTCGCATCAATGGGCGCATATCGAGGCCGGTCGCCGCGCCGACGTCATGGCCTGGCTCGAGCGGCAGGAGCGTCGTCTCGCGGGTGCGTAAGGCGCTTGTGGCGCGCATTTTCAGCAGCGACGAATCGCGGAGGAGCACAAACAGTGACCATGGCTGCTGGCGGTTTGAATCGCCTTGCGAGCCTTGCCCTGCCGGTCTAAACCCGGTCGCACCCCGGTGCCGGACCTCGGAATGGCGCCAAATATTCAAGATTTCGCCGTAATTACAGAGACTTAACTCAATGCTGTCGCGCGTCATCGGGCTATTTTCGGCGGACATGGGCATCGACCTCGGTACGGCGAACACGCTGGTCTACGTGAAGGGTCGGGGCATCGTTCTCAACGAGCCGTCGGTCGTGGCGCTCACCACGCAGACCGGCAAGCGTCAGGTCCTCGCAGTCGGCGAGGAGGCCAAGATGATGCTGGGCCGTACCCCCGGCAACATCCAGGCGATCCGCCCGCTGCGCGACGGCGTCATCGCCGACTTCGAAGTCGCCGAGGCGATGATCAAGCACTTCATCTCGAAGGTGCACAATCGCCGCAGCTTCGCCCATCCGCAGATCGTGGTCTGCGTGCCCTCCGGCTCCACCGCCGTCGAGCGCCGCGCCATCCAGGAATCGGCCGAGAGCGCCGGCGCCCGCAAGGTCTGGCTGATCGAGGAGCCGATGGCGGCCGCGATCGGCGCCGGCCTGCCGGTGACCGAGCCCACCGGTTCGATGGTTGTAGACATCGGCGGCGGCACCACAGAGGTGGCGGTGCTGTCGCTGGGCGGCATCGTCTATCCGCGTTCGGTGCGCGTCGGTGGCGACAAGATGGACGAGGCGATCATCGCCTACATCCGCCGCAATCATAACCTGCTGGTCGGTGAAAGCTCGGCCGAGCGCATCAAGAAGACCATCGCCTCCGCCTGCCCGCCCGACGACGGCGAGGGCCGCACGATGGAGATCAAGGGCCGCGACCTGATGAACGGCGTCCCGAAGGAGCTGGTCATCACCGAACGGCAGATCGCCGAGAGCCTGCAGGAGCCGGTGAGCGCCATCGTCGAGGCGGTGAAGGTCGCGCTGGAGAACACCGCGCCGGAGTTGGCGGCCGACATCGTCGACAAGGGCATCGTTCTCACCGGCGGCGGTGCGCTGCTCGCGAACATGGACACCGTGCTGCGCCAGGCGACCGGCCTGCCTGTCTCGGTGGCCGAGGATCCGCTGCTTTGCGTCGCCCTTGGCACGGGCCATGCTGTCGAGAATATCGTACGACTGCGCGGCGTCCTTTCGTCGATGTACTAACAGGCCGCGCCGCCGCCCTCTTGGGTTAGTATGGGCAGGACATGGCGATTCGGGACGACTTCGAGGTAGTCGCGAGCCAAGTGCGCACCGTGGTGCAGCGCTTTGCCCTTGGCCTGCTCGTGATCGCAGCCTTCGGCGCCATGCTGGTCGGCAAGGCCGACACCGTCCTGGTCGAACATGCTCGCGTCCTGGCGCTCGACGTGGTGAGCCCGGTCCTCGAAGCGATTGCCCGGCCCGTCGCCTATGCCAACCGTGCCATCGCCGATCTCCGGGAGTTCGCCTCGCTGCGCGAAGAGAACGCCCGCCTGCGCGAGGAGAACGCCCGCCTGCTTGCCTGGCAGACCGCCGCGCGGCGGCTGGAAAACGAGAACGAGGGGTTGAGGAGCCTCGCCAGGTTCCGCGAAGGGCCCGAAGCGTCGTTCATCACCGCCCGCCTCGTGGGCGACAGCGTCAGCGCCTATATGCGCGGCGCGCTGCTGAATGTCGGCCGCCGGGTCGGCGTCGCGCCCGGCCAGGCCGTCGTCACCGGAGAGGGACTTGCCGGGCGCATCGCCGAGGTCGGCGAGAACAGCTCGCGTGTCCTGTTCGTGACCGACGTCAACTCCCGCCTGCCGGTGCTGGTCGAGCGCACCCGCGAGCGGGCCATCCTGGCCGGCGACAATTCACCCCGGCTGCGCCTCACCCTGCTGCCGAGCATCGCCGGTGTGCAGACCGGTGACCGCATCATCACCTCGGGTCATGGCGGCAGCTTCCCGGTCGGCATCCCTGTGGGCGAGGTCGTCGAGACCAGCGACGGCAGCGTCCGCGTCCGGCCCTTCACCGATTTCTCGCGCCTCGAGTTCGTGAGGGTCGTCGACTACGGCGTGACAGGACTGGTCGGAACGGGCGCGGCCGCACCGGCACCCGCCACGCCGCCGGGCGGCACCGCTGTGAGGTCCCGTTGACATGCGCGTCGATGGAACGCTCGCGATCCTTGATCGCTGGGGCAGGGCAGCCCTTCCAGGCACGGTGCTGCTGTTCTTCGTCCTGCTGACCCTGGCGCCGCTGCGCGCTCCTTACCTGTCGGACACACTGCCGCTCCTGCCGGTGCTGGTGGTCTTCCAGTTCAGCCTGGCAGCGCCCGAACGGCTGCCGGGGCCGCTGCTGCTGGCCATGGGCATCCTGCTCGACCTGCTGCTGGGCGGGCCGGGCGCGCCCGTGGGTGTCAGCGCGCTGGGCTTCGTGCTGGTTCGCGCCGCGGTCATGTCCAATCGTCGCTATCTGGTGGGCGTGCCCTTTTTGTTCCAGTGGGCGGGCTTCTGCATCCTGTGCTGGGGGTTCGTGGCGCTGGTCTGGGCCTTCACTACATTGTGGACTTGGGCACTCATCGATCCGGTGCCGGCGATATTGCAGTATGTCGTGGTGGTCGTGATCTATCCGCTCATTGCCCCGTTGCTCGCCCGCGTGCGCGCCCGCGACCCGCTGAACGTGCCCGAACTGTCGCGCGGGTCGGCGCGGCCCGGCGAGACGACGCCATGAAGCATTTCCGCCCATGAAACACTTCAGGAAAGGTGACGGCGAGCGCAGCGGGCTGTTCACGCGCCGCGCCCTCGTGCTGGGCGGTGCGCAGGCCGTGCTGCTGACCGCACTGGCCGGCCGCCTCTACCAGCTCCAGGTCGTGGAAACCGACCGTTTCGCCAACCTGGCGGACGAGAACCGCATCAGCATGCGGCTCCTGCCGCCGTCGCGCGGGCTGATCTTCGATCGCGGCGGCGCTCCGCTCGCGGTCAACCGCAACAATTTCCGCGTCATGGCGGCCTCCGATCGCGGCCGCGGCGTCGACGTGCTGGTCGAGCGCCTCGATCAGATCCTGGCCCTGGGCGACGCCGACAAGGCCCGCCTGCTGCGCGAGCTGCGCCGCAGCCGCAACGCGCAGCCCGTCGTCGTGCGCGAGAATCTCGGCTGGGAGGAGGTGGCGCGGATCGAGTTCAACGCGCCCGACCTTCCCGGTGTGTTCATCGATCTCGGCCAGTCGCGCGACTATCCCGAAGGCGAGCTGATGAGCCACATCGTGGGCTACACCGGACGCGTCGCCGACGAGGATCTCGCCGGCCGCGACGATCCGGTGCTGCAGCTCGCGACCATGCGGTTCGGCAAGAAGGGCGTCGAGCGCTCGTTCGAGGACGATCTGCGCGGCCGCGCCGGCGCCGTCCAGGTCGAGGTCAACGCCGTGGGCCGCGTCGTGCGCGAGCTCGACCGCACCGAGGGACAGCCCGGCGCCAATGCGCTGCTCACCATCGATCTCGACATCCAGCGCTTCGCCGCGGAGAAGATGAAGGAGCACCAGAGCGGCTCCGTGGTGGTGCTGGACGTCGTCACCGGCGACGTGATCGCCATGGTCTCGACGCCGGGCTTCGATCCCTCGACCTTCGCGCGCGGCATTACGCAGGGCGAATGGCGCGACCTGCTCGACGATCCCCAGAGGCCGCTGCACAACAAGGCGATCGCCGGCGTCTATCCGCCGGGCTCGACCTACAAGATGGTGACGGCGCTGGCGGCGCTCGAGTCGAAGGCGATCGACCCGTGGACCCGGCTGCCCTGTCCCGGCTACCTCGAGCTGGGCAAGATCAAGTTCCATTGCTGGCTGAAGGGCGGTCACGGCTCGACCAACGTCTCCGAGGCGATCGCCATGTCGTGCGACTGCTTCTTCTACGAGGCGGCGCGGCGGGCGGGCATCGACCGTGTGAGCGACATGGCCCAGCGCCTGGGCTTCGGCAAGGTGAGCGAACTCGGCCTGCCCGGCGAATCGGCGGCCAACCAGCCGACCCGCGCCTGGAAGCAGGAGAAGGTCGGCAAGGCCTGGCAGCACGGCGATACGTTCAACCTCGGCATCGGCCAGGGCTACATGACCGCGACGCCGCTGCAACTCGCCATCATGACCGCGCGCATCGCCAACGGGGGGTACGAGGTCCAGCCCAACCTGCTGCTGGCGAAGGCCACGCCGCGCGAGGAACTGGTGCCGCCGGTGCCGCGCACAAGGCCGACGGCGCCGTCGCTGCGGCTCAATCCGCAACATCTCGCGATCGTCCGGCAGGGCATGGCGGACGTGGTCAATGCCGGCCACGGCACCGCCAACGCACTGCGCGTCAAGCAGGCCGAATTCACCTTTGCCGGCAAGACCGGCACCGCGCAGGTCAAGCGCATCACCGAGCGCGAGCGAGAGATGGGCATCACCCAGGCCTCGCTGCCCTGGCACCTCCGCCACCATGCGCTGTTCGTCTGCTACGGGCCGGTCGACAATCCGCGCTATGCCTGCGCCGTGATCGTCGAGCACGGGCAGGCGGGCGGCGCGACCGCGGGGCCGATCGGGCGCGACGTGCTGGTCGAGACGATGAAGCGCGATCCGTCGCGCCGCACCGACCGCTTCAAGAAGATGGCGTCGCGATGAGCCTCACCGCGATGGGCAGCAGCCTGGCCCTCGACGCGCCGGCGCCGGTCGGTTTCGCCGAGAAGATCTGGCGCATCAACTGGGGGCTCGTGCTGGTGCTGACGGCGATCGCCGGCGTGGGCGTGCTGGCACTCTACTCCGCGGCCGGCGGGCGCTTCGAGCCGTGGGCGGCCCGACACGCGGTGCGCTACGGCTCTGCCCTGATCCTGATGCTGGTGGTGGCGCTGGTTCATCCCAAGGTCTGGCTGACGCTTGCCTGGCCGATCTACATCGTGTCCGTGCTGATGCTGGTCGCGGTCGACGTGATCGGCAAGATCGGCATGGGCGCCCAGCGCTGGCTGGTGATCGGCCCGATGCAGATCCAGCCGTCGGAGATCGCCAAGGTCGCGGTGATCCTCGTGATCGCGCGCTACTATCACGGGCTGCGGCGCGAGCAGGCTGGGCAGTTCCTCTACGCCTTGCCGCCGCTCGCCATGATCCTGGTCGTGGTCGGGCTTGTCATGGTCCAACCCGATCTCGGCACCGCGATGATGGTGCTGATGGGCGGCGGTGCGCTCCTGTTCGTGGCCGGCGTGCGGATCTGGATGTTCCTGGCGGCCGGCATCAGCGCCGTGGCCTGCCTGCCGATCGCCTGGTCGCTGATGCACGACTATCAGAAGAAGCGCGTGCTTACCTTCCTCGATCCCGACCGCGATCCGCTGGGCGCCGGCTATCACATCACCCAGTCGAAGATCGCCATCGGCTCGGGCGGCCTGTTCGGCAAGGGGTTCCTGAAGGGCACGCAGTCGTCGCTCAACTTCCTGCCCGAGAAGCAGACCGACTTCATCTTCACGACCTATGTCGAGGAATGGGGCATGGCCGGCGCCTGCGTGCTGCTGGCCCTGTTCGCGCTGGTCCTGGTCTGGGGCTTCTCCATCGCCTTCCGCAGCCAGCACCATTTCGGCCGCCTGCTGGCGCTGGGCGTCACGGCGATGATGTTCCTGTACGTGTTCATCAACACCGCCATGGTGATGGGCATGCTGCCCGTCGTCGGCGTGCCGCTGCCCCTGGTCAGCAACGGCGGCACCGCGCTCTTGTCGGTGATGTTCGCCTGCGGCCTGCTGATCGGTGTCAACGTCTACCGCGACGCCCAGCTCCCCCGGACACGGTAAGCAGGCCTGCAAAATTTCCTTCAAAAGAGTCTATCGACAAGGCGAACCCGCCTTGGTATAGCCGCCGCCTTCCGGGCAATGACCCCAGAAATGGGGGCGCATAGCTCAGTTGGTAGAGCAGCTGACTCTTAATCAGCTTGTCCCAGGTTCGAGCCCTGGTGCGCCCACCATTCCCGGATGCTTTAGTCAGCGCCCGTGCCTCACTCCGGTTCGATGCCGGCGGCCCGGGCGGATGCCTTCCAGGCCTCGATCTGACCCTTGAGATAGGACCCAAGCTCCTCGGGGGTCGAGGTCGCGAGCGCGAAACCTTGCGCTTCCAGGGTCTTGGCCACTTCGGGTTCCTGGATGACTTCGATCAGCACCTTGTTGAGGCGTGCCACGATCTCCTTCGGCATCTTCGCCGGGCCGAACATGCCGCCCCACGAGGTGATCGTGAATTGCGGCAGGCCTGCTTCGTAGATTGTCGGAACGTCGGGCAGGATCGTCGAGCGCTGCTTTAGAGTCGTCACCAGGGCCCGTAGCTTGCCGCTCCTGACGTGGCTGAGGCCGGTCGTCGGCGTGCCGATCATCATGTCGATGCGGCCGCCCAGGAGATCCACGATCGCCTGCGGCTCGCCCTTGTAGGGGACGTGGACCATCTGGGTGTCGGTCAGCGCCGCGATCTGGGCCACGCCGACGCTGCCGGTGGTGTTGCCGCTGCCGTAGGAAAGCTTTCCCGGGTTGGCCTTGGCGTAGGCGACGAGCTCGGCCAGCGTTTTGGCCGGCACGTCCGCGTTCAGGTACAGGAAGAAGGTGAAGTAGCCGACCATCGTGATGGGCGTGAGATCCACCATCGGATCATAGGGCAACGACTTGCGCAGGGCCGGGGCCGCCGCGATCGGGCTGTTGGAGGCGAACAGCAGCGTGTAGCCATCGGGCGGCGCCTTCGCGACATCGGCCGCGGCGATCACGCCGTCGGCGCCGGGCTTGTTGTCGACGACGACCGGCTGGCCCAGTTTTTCCGAAAGACGCTTGCCGACCGTGCGGACGAGCACGTCGCTCGCCGTGCCCGGCGTTCCCAGGGTGACCAGCCGGATCGGCCGGTTGGGGTAGTCCTGGGCCTGCGCCGGCGCCGCGGCCGCAATGGCCATAACCATGGCCAACGTGATCAATCTCTTCATTGTTGCCTCCCTATGGCCTGGTCTTGTGCGCCGGACCGTGGACGCCAGTTTGTTATGGGAGGCTCCGGCATCGCCAATATCGAAAGGGCATGGATCGATACCGGGAAAATATTGGGAGGGAGGGGGCCGGTTGCCTAGGTTTCGCCGCTCGACAAGAAGCACGCGACAGGCGGTAAGGAAACCCCATGAACATCCCCCAGGTGGCAACCCGGCCCGATCCCTACACCGGTACGGAAAGACGACCGCGGATCTTTCGTGACGATCTTCTCCAGGGGCGCATAGGCCTCGTCACCGGCGGCAGTTCGGGCATCGGTCTCGGTATCGTCCGGAGTTTTGCGGAACTCGGCGCCACGGTCGTCTTCATCGGGCGACGCGAAGACAAGCTTGCGGAGGCCCGGGAGCACCTGCTTCGCGACCTGCCGTCCGCGGAGCTGGTCACGATCGCGGTCGACGTGCGCAACCACGCGGCGATGCGCGAAGCGGTCGACGGGATCGTCGGCCGGTTCGGATGCCTGGACATCCTGGTCAACAATGCCGCCGGCAACTTTCATTGTCCGACCGAGCAACTGTCGGAGAACGGATGGCGGGCCGTCATCGACATCGACCTGAACGGAACGTTCAACGGTTGCCAGGCCGCTCTGGCCGGCCTCAAGGCCTCGTCCCATGGCGGCCGTATCATCAACATCACCGTTCCGCAGGCCCTGTCCGGTTGGCCCGGCAGTGCGCATGCCGCATCGGCCAAGGCGGGCGTGCTCTCCCTGACCCGCAGTCTTGCCGTCGAGTGGGGTGGCTACGGCATCCGGGTCAACAACGTCCTGCCGGGCCCGATCGCCGGAACCGAGGGGCTGAAGCGGCTGTACGAGGACCGCGGCATCGCCGACCACGAATATGAGCGCATGGCGATGGGTACCTTCGGCCTGGTCGATGACATCGCCAACGCCTGCGCGTTCCTCGCATCGCCGGGCGGGGACTTCGTCACCGGCTGCGATTTCATGGTCGATGGCGGGCGGTGGCTGAAGCGCGGCTGGGTCTGACGTCGGTGGCCGAGTTCAGGCAGGCCGATCGGTCGATGTCGCGCCGCGAGCTGCAGGCTCGCGTCCGGAAGGCGGCCGGCGGTTTTGCCGCGATGGGAATGGGAAGCGGCGACACGGTCGCGCTGTTGATGCGCAACGATATCGCTTTCCTCGAGGCGAGCCTCGCGGCGACGCATGTCGGGGCCCATACCGTGCCCATCAGCTGGCATTCGACGCCTTCCGAGGTCGCGTACATCCTCGAGGACAGCGGCGCGAAGATACTGGTTGCGCATGCCGATCTGCTCATGCCTCTCGGCGACGATATCCTGGCAGGCCTCACCATTTTCGCGGTCGCAACCCCCTCCGACGTTATCGAAGCGTATCGAATCGATGCACGTGCCGCTGTTCCGCGGGGTCCGGCAAGAAATTGGAGCGACTGGTTGCAGGCCCAGGCCGCTGATGCCGGCCCATCGAAGGCTATGTCCCAAAGCATGCTCTACACTTCGGGTACCACCGGAAGGCCGAAAGGCGTTCGGCGGTTCGCCCCGACGCCTGAGCAACAGCGGCTCATGGCGGAAACCCGGCGCACCGTGTACGGCGTGACGCCGGAGGCGCGCATCCTGCTGCCAGGGCCGCTCTACCACGGCGCCCCGAATGGCATTGCGCTCAGTGCCGCTGCCACAGCGGAGCTCCTGGTCCTCATGCCGCGCTTCGAGCCCGAAAGGCTGCTGGCGCTGATCGAGGAACATCGCATCACCAGCCTGTTCATGGTGCCGACCATGTTCGTCCGGTTGCTCGGCTTGCCTGACGAAGTCCGCCGGCGCTACGACCTGTCCTCGCTGCGCTTCGTCCTGCATGCCGCCGCACCGTGTCCGGTAGATATAAAGCGCCAGATGATCGAGTGGTGGGGACCGGTGATCAACGAGTTCTACGGCGGAACCGAGACGGGGCCGATTGCCTTCAGCACCTCGGCCGATTGGCTCGAGCGGCCCGGTTGCGTCGGCAAGGCGACCGATCATGCCATCGTGCGCGTCCTCGACGACGATGGGAACGATTGTCCGGCCGGCGTGCCCGGCGAAATATTCGCGCGGCTCGCCCACTATCCCGACTTCACCTATCACGGTCAGGAGAACAGGCGCCGGGAGATCGAACGCGATGGCTTCGTCACCTTGGGCGACATCGGCTACCGGGACGAGGCCGGCTTCCTGTTCCTCTGCGATCGCAAGCGCGACATGGTGATCATCGGTGGTGCGAACGTCTATCCGGCCGAGGTCGAATCGGTGTTGAGCGCCATGCCGGGTGTGAAAGACTGTGCCGTCTTCGGCATTCCCGACGCCGAGTATGGCGAAGCGCTGATGGCCCTCGTCGAGCCATATCCTGGAGCGGTGCTCCAGCCCGAGACGGTCAAGGCGTTCCTGAATGGCCGACTCAGCGGCTTCAAGTTGCCTCGGCGCGTGGAAATCCGGACGGGGCTGCCGCGCCACGACTCCGGCAAGATCCAGAAGCGCCTGCTGCGCGCGCCCTACTGGCAGCAAGCCGACCGGCACATCTAGTCTGCCTGGGCGGAGCGACAGCCCGCGATGGCATCGCGAACTGGCCCATCGTCGCGTCCTGTGCCAGCGTTGCGCCATGCGATCGGCCACGCTGCCACCATGAAGATCAGCCAGCTCAAGTACTTTCTGGTGCTTGCCGAGGAGCTTCATTTCGTCAAGGCGGCCGCGCGACTGAACTTGTCGCAGCCGCCGCTCAGCCGTCAGATCCGGGCTCTCGAACAGGAGCTGGGCATCGAGCTGTTCGTCCGCGCCAATCAGCGCGTCCAGCTGACCGAGGCGGGCACCGCCTTCCATCATGACGTCCGGGAAATGTTTGCCGCGCTCGATCGCGCGACCGCGCATGCCAAGGGTGTCGCCCAGGGGGAGGTCGGGCGGATCGTGCTGGGAATGACCGGCTCGGCTTCGCTGGGAATCTTTCCGCGCATCCTCGAGCAGTTTCATCGCGAGTTCCCGCAGGTGCGCCTTGAGATGCGGCATCTGATCAAGGCGGAGCAGATTGCAGCCCTTGCCGGGGGAAAGATCACCCTGGCCCTGACCCGCTCGCCGGTCCGGGAGCGGGACATGACCTCGGAGGCGATCTACCGCGAACCCTTCATCGTGGCGTTGCATGAGCGTCATCCCCTGGCGGCGCTCAAGGTGGTTCCGCTGGAGAAGCTCGTGAATGACAAGTTCGTGCTCTACCGCGGCAACGCCTCGCCGAGTGTGGCGGACGAAATCGTCGATCTGTGCCGTGCCGCGGGCTACTACCCAAATATCGATCAGGATACCGGCGAAATGCAGACGGCCGTCAGTCTGGTCGCGGCGGGGCTCGGCGTCGCCGTGGTCGCCGATTGCATCCGGAGTCTCCAGCTGCCGCGCGTCGTCTATCGACCCTTGAGCGTCCGGAGCAGGAGAGTGCTCTCGAAGCTCTATGCGATCTATCGCAAGGACGACCCGAACGTCCTTCTCAAGGCCTTCCTGAGGTTGGCCAAGTCCATTGGGCAGGCCTGAGGGCGACTGCGATTTCGGTTGAGGAAGTCGATCCCCCGGATACAACGGATTCCTCCGGAGTTCGCCGTCCATGCGCATCGTCTGCATCGCTCTTGCCTTCATGTTTGCCAGCCTTGGCGCACACGCCCAGACCTCGTCGCGGGACTTCTTCGCCTTCGTGATGCTGGCGGAGGGCCGTGATGGTCAGCCCGTGCCGATGGTCCGCAGCGTTGCCGAGCGTGCACCGGCCTGTCCGGTGCTGCGCTCCTCCGCGGGCGGTGCCTCCACGACGATGACGCCGCGCCGCCGGCCGCCGGGCGGTCATTTCGACGCCGTGACGGTCTGCGAGGCACTCTATCCGGTGGGCGAGGCGGCCAGCGTCTTCCTGGGCGATCGTCGCATCGACCTGCCGAACGTTTCGCTGGGCACGCCGCGCCGCGTCGTGCTGATCGGCGACAGCGGCTGCCGCGGCGAGGCGCTCGACAAGCCGCAATATTGCGGCGGCGACGGCTTCGCCAAGGTCTGGCCGTTCGGCGTCCTGTCGGACGAGGAGGCCGACAAGCGCCCCGACCTGATCGTCCATGTCGGCGACTACAATTATCGCGGCACCGAGCGCGGCCTGGTGCTGCCGCCGAGCCTCACCGGCTACGCCGCGCCGCTCAAGGTCAACGTCTACGATACCGGCGATCTCGATGACGAGGACGAGGCCAGCCTCCCCATCGGGGCCGCCTTTTGGAGCCAGAACATCGAGGGCAGTCCCAACCCGGACAAATGGACCAACTGGCGCGACGATTTCTTCCGGCCGGCCGCGAAGCTGCTGGTCGCCGCGCCATGGCTGATGAGCCGCGGCAACCACGAACTCTGCAGCCGCGGTGGGCCCGGCTGGTTCTACCTGCTCGATGCCGGCTCGACCCTGCTCGGCCCCGGTCATCACCAGAAGGAATGCCCTCCGCAACTGCCGGCGGACTGGCGCCCTGGCGCCTGGCCTGCGCCGCCAGCGCAGCCCTTTGCGGGCCTGCCCTTCCCGATCGTCTCCAACGCGCCGTTCCGGCTGAAACTCGGAAAGCTGAACATCATCGCCGTTGATTCGGCAAATGCCGCCGATGCGGTGCTCTACAATCTCGAGACCTACCTCACGCAGTATCGCGACGTCGCGAGGATGCTCGAAGAGGATCCGACGCCGACCTGGCTGGTGACACACCGCCCGGTCTGGGCAGTGGTGAAGCGCGACAAGGGCGGGCCGATCGGCCTCACGCCTTACGGCTTCATCAACGAGACCCAGCGCGAGGCCATCAATCGCGTCTTCGGCCGCGGGCTGCCGCCTCACGTCACCGCCGTCATCGCTGGCCACATGCACCGGTTCCAGGCGATCGGCTTCGAGGGGCCGCGCCCGCCGCATCTGGCCGTCGGTACCGGCGGCATGGAGCTGTCGCACGTGCAGCCGCCGCCTTCGCCGGACGATCCCAGGGCACCGGTGCGCGTCGAGGGACTCGACAGGAGCCCGGCCTGGATCGTCGGCCTGCGCGACTTCGCGGCGATGATCGTGCGGCCGGTCGACGACGGAACCTGGACCAGCGTCCTCTACGGTACCGGGGGCGAGACTCTCGCGGTCTGCGATTCGCGCTGGCCCGGTCCTGGCCGCACCCGGTCGGTCTGCGAACTCAAATAGTGTTGGCGGTTAGTTAGGGACAGTCGAAGCCCGTCCGGCGAGGGCTGGCGACCCCCTCGGCAGCACAGCCATCGACGACACCGAGGGGCGAGTTCGCGATCGGCCGCGTTGTGCCGCCCGAATATTGATAAAGCAGCAGCGCGTTGGGCACTGCATAGCTGCGCCCGGCCAGCGGCGTCGTCCTGTCGTCGGCGGACTGTTGCGGGCTTGCGCAGGCGGCCAACGCAAGAACGAGGGAGAAGGCGGCAAGTCTGGAAATCATGGGATTCCTCATGCGCGGCCGGCAGCGACCTCCCGCTGATAAAAGAGCAGGTCGAGTTCCGGCGCAACCTTGCCGAGGCCCGTCAGGATCATATGGGCGTGACCGCGGTGATGGGTCTGGTGGTTGAACCAGTGGTCCAGCGCCGGCATCAGCTCCTGCACGAACTCGTCGGGCGTCGAGACGCGGCGATAGCGGATGACGCCGGCAAGTCGCCTCTCGTCCAGACTTTCGATCCTGGCGACGATGCGACGGTCTTCCGCCTCGCGGGCCGCCCGCAACTCGGCAAAGCCTTCGTGCAGGATCGCGTCGAGCCGGTCCGGCGCATCGCCTTCGCCGGTGAAGCGTTTCAGCCAGATGCGATCGGTTGCCAGCAGATGATTGAGCGTGCCGTGCATCGACTTGAAGAAGGCGCCACGATCGGCGCGATACTCGGCATCGTCGAGTCCGGCCGCGGCCGCGTAGAGCCGGCGGTTGGCCCAGGCATTATATCCCGCGAAGGTGTGGTAGTGCTTCCTCATGCCTTGATTTTGCGCTGGTCTGTTTCGCTTTCAAGATTGATCGGCTCTTTCAACCAGTCGTTCGCACGGCAGCCAGGAGTACCAAGATGACGAAACGGATCGGCATCCTCACCAGCGGCGGCGACTGTGCCGGCCTCAATGCCACGATCCGCGCCGTCACGCTGCGCGCGCATCATGGCCATGGCTGGACGACCGTCGGACTACGCTACGGCACGCTCGGCCTGCTGGAGCGCCCCGTACAGGCGGTGACGCTCGATCCCGACCGGCTTAGCGCTGCGCTCGCACGGCAGGGCGGTACGTTCCTCGGCAGCACCAATCGCGGCAACCCCTTCGCCTTCCCGATGCCCGACGGCAGCCGCAAGGACCGGTCGGCTGAGATGGTCGAGGGGCTGAAGCAGCTCGGCCTCGACGGGTTGATCGGGGTCGGCGGCGACGGCAGCCTCGCCATCCTGCGCAAGCTCCTCGGCCCTTCGGGTATCCCCTTCGTCGGTATTCCCAAGACCATCGACAACGATGTCGGCCAGACCGAGCGCGCGATCGGCTACTCGACCGCGGTCGCGATTGCCACCGAGGCACTCGACCGCTTGCAGCCGACCGGCGCCAGCCACGATCGTACGATGGTGCTGGAGGTGATGGGCCGCGATGCCGGACACATCGCCATCGCGGCGGGTATAGCCGGTGGCGCCGACATCGTGCTGATCCCCGAAATCCGCTGGCGGCTGGAGAATGTGGTCGAGCACATTGCGGCCCTGCGGACCGTGGGACGGACGTCCGCCCTGGTCGTGGTGGCGGAAGCCGCCGGCCAGTCGGACGAGGCAGCCGATCCCTCGGCCGATGCGCCCGATCACGGCGTCGGCGACTGGTTGGCCAAGCGGCTGGCGAAGGCCACCGGCGCGGAAGCGCGGGCGACGGTCCTGGGGCATGTGCAGCGCGGCGCCATGCCGACGGCAGAGGACCGTCTGCTCGCCTCGGCGCTGGGCGTGCGCGCGGTCGACCTGCTGGCCGAAGGAAAGGGCGACCACATGGTGGCCTGGTGGAACCGGCAGGTGATCGACGTGCCGCTGTCGAAGGTGGTCGGCAAGTCGCGGACCGTCGACCCCGATGGCACGCTCGTCCGCACCGCCCGCGCCCTGGGGATCTGCCTTGGGGATGCGGCCTAGGCGAGGTCGCTGCGCGACAGCCAGAAGACCTCGCCTTCGCTGAGTTCCGTGTCGAGCCAGATGAAGGGCAGCCGCGGATAGGCGGCTTCGAGCGGTGGCCGGCCGCGGCCGATCTCGCACACCAGGCCGCCGCTCTTCGTCAGGTGCTTCGGCGCTTCGGCCAGGATGCGATGGACGAGATCCAGCCCATCGTCGCCAGCCGCCAGCGCCATGCGCGGCTCGTGCCGGAATTCGGGGGGCAGTTTGGCCATGCCGCCAGCATCGACATAGGGCGGGTTGCTGATGATCAGGTCGTAGCGCTGGCCTTGCAGCGGCTTGAAGAGGTTGCCGCGATGCACGGTGATGCGGTCGCCGAAGCGATGCGTCGCCACGTTGCGCCGGGCCAGTGCCAGCGCGCCGGCCGAGAGGTCGACCGCATCGATCTTCGCGCGCGGAAAGGCGAGCGCCGCGAGGATGGCGAGACAGCCGGAGCCGCAGCAGAGATCGAGGATGCGCCGCGGCTTGGCGGTCGGGAGGGCGCCGCCGGCCAGCAGGTCGCCGATGAAGGAGCGCGGAATCAGTGCCCGGCGATCGATGTGGAACCGCACGCCGTGCATATAGGCGGCTTCGAGCAGATAGGGGGCCGGCATGCGCAGCGCGATCCGCGCCTCGATCAAGGTCATGAGGCGCGCCTTCTCGGGTTCGGTCGGCACGAGGTCGAGCCACGGATCGATCCGGTGGATCGGCAGGCGCAGCGCTTCGAGCACCATGAAGGCGGCCTCGTCGACCGCGTTGGTCGTGCCGTGGCCGTAGGTCAGCCGCGCGCTGCGGAAACGCGCGACGGCAAAATGGAAGAAATCCCCCAGGGTGACGAGAGAGGGTTTGGTCGCGCGTGCCATGCGGGCCTACATTAGCGGATATGAATCGCCGCGCGCTTCTTTTCGCCGGACTCGCTGTCGCGGCGGCCGCCGGTGCTCCGGCACGCGCCGTCCCGGCGGAGATCAGGGTGATCCTGATCGGCGGTCCGGACTGTCCGCCCTGCGTGCGCTGGAAGCGCGAGTATCTCGCCGCCTGGATCGCCTCGCCCGAGTTTCGCCAGGTCGCCTGGGAAGAGGTCGAGGCGGCGCGTTTCCGCGAGGCCTACCAGGAGCGATACTGGCCGGGTGACCTGGCGCCGATCCTCGCCCAGATCCCTCGCAAGAGCGGGGCGCCGCGGTTCCTGATCGTGCAGGCGGGTCGAATTGTGTCGAACCACCTCGGCGTCAGCAAATGGGCAAGCACGCTCGACGATCTCCGCAAACTCCTGGGATAGGCAACATGGCAGGCGCACTCGACGGTCTGGTCGTCCTCGACCTCACGACCCATCTCTCCGGTCCCTTCTGCGGCATGCAGCTCGCCGACATGGGCGCCGACGTCATCAAGATCGAGAGCCCGCAGGGCGATTCGATGCGCGGCGCGCCGCCGTTCGTCGAGGGTGAATCGGCGCCCTTCATGCTGTGGAACAGGAACAAGCGCGGCCTCAGGCTCGACCTCAAGAACGAGGACGACCTCGAGGTCTTCTGGGAGCTGGTCGACGGCGCCGACGTGGTGCTGGAGAATTTCCGTCCAGGCGTGATGAAGCGGCTGGGCCTCGGCTGGGAAGAACTGCACGCGCGCAACAAGCGCCTGGTGCTGGGCTCGATCTCGGGCTTCGGCCAGACCGGCCCTTATGCCGCGCGCGGCGGCTTCGACCTGATCATCCAGGCCATGTCGGGCCTGATGTCGGTGACGGGTCCGAAAGACGGCCCGCCCTACCGCATTCCGCTCGCCATCTCCGACGTGGGCGCCGGCCTCTATCTCACCATCGGCGTGCTGAGCGCCCTGCAGGCGCGGCACAAGACGGGCGAGGGCCAGTGGGTCGAGACCTCGCTGCTCGAAGCCACCGTGTCGCTGGGCGTCTACGAGGCCGCCAACTATTTCGCCAATGGCCTCAGGCCGGAGAAACTCGGCCAGGGCCATCGCGGCTCCTCGCCCTACCAGGTGTTCCAGACGGCGGACGGATGGCTGACCATCGGCGGGGCGCAGCAGAACTTCTTCCGCCGGCTCTGCGCCCTGATTGGCCGGCCGGAGTTGCCCGAAGATCCACGCTTCAAGGCCAATGCCGACCGCGTGAGGAACAACGAGGCAATCGTCGCCATCCTGCAGGCCGAGATCGCGAAGCGCACGACCGACGACTGGATGGCGACCTTGGAGAAAGAGGGTATCCCGGCCGGGCCGGTGCTGCACCACGACGAGGTCTTCGCCGATCCGCAGATCCTGGCGCGCGGCATGGTGGCCGAGGTCGAACATGCCAGGGCCGGCCGGCAGAAGACGCTCGGCGTGCCGCTCAAGCTGTCGGCGACGCCGGGCGGTGTCCACCGTCCGGCGCCGACGCTCGGCCAGCATGACGCGGAAATCCGCGGCAGGGGCCGTTGATTCGCCTGGGCCGCTCTTCCTTCGGCGCTCACGGACATCGCAAAGCGATGTCCTGACGCTCAGGCGGCCAAGCTTTGATTGGCCGATCACCAGCGCGAGCGCTGGTACTTGTCGGGGACACCGTCGCCGTTCTTGTCGCGGTCGTACCGATCGGGGATGCCGTCCCGATCGCTGTCCCTCGCGCGATGATAGGACGGCCTCGGCGGGGCCACGGGCACCGGCACGTATCGGGTCTGGGTCACCACCTGCGGCGGCGGTGCGTAGTAGGTCGGGGCCGGCCGGTAGTAGTTCGGCTGGCTGACATAGTTGTTGGAATAGCCGGTGTAGCCGTAGTTCGACCCGTAACCGGGGCTGTAGCCATAAGTCGTCGGATAGCCCGACTGTTCAACGCACCCCGCCGTCACCATCACAAGGCCCGCGGCGGCGAGCCAACTGACGCAGCGCATTCTGTCCCTCCAAGAGGAACGCCCGGTTTCGATGGGGACGTTCCCATGCAAGCAGAGTCGCGAGCGACGGCGGCGGGCCGTGGACGCAACGGCGTCTTAATGAAGGCGGGCCGTGATCGAGTAGTGACCGGACGCAGAAACGGCTCCCGGATTTCTCCGGGAGCCGCCGAAGGGGAATGTCGGACGCCGGCTAGCGCTGGAACGCGTCCGGGACATGGTCACCGTTGGCGTCGATGTCGCGGCTGTTGGGCACGCCGTCACGATCGTAGTCGCCGTTCGGACCGCGACGATTGTAGGAACTGTTGTAGCTGTTCCGGTAGTAGCCGCTGTTGTTGTAGGCGTAGTTGCTGCCGTACGCCGGACGCTGGGCGTAGTAGCCGTTGTTGTAGGCCGGTCGGGTATTGTAGCCACTATTGTAGGCGTACGAATTGTCGTAGCCGGTCTGGGTGCAGGCGGCGGTCGCGGCCAGCAGGCCCGCCGCCATCACGAACTTCAGCTTGTTCATCGCTACCTCCGTTTGGGGTCGAACCGTGTCTCGCGACAGGTGCTTGACTATAGAACGAGGTACGTCGCCCGAAGTGGCATCGCCCGGGCGAAAAGTTGAAGTTTTGTAAAGCCCCGTCGCCCGGCAACCGCGATGGGTGCCGGGCGTTTCGGGCTGTTGGCTAGAGTGCGCCGGGCGCGGGGCCGCGCGCGACTTTGGCGTTGAGCTTCGGCGGATGGGTGACGATCGACTTCAGGGCCGGTACCGGTTTGCGCAGCTTGGAAATGTTGGGCAGCGGCCGCGCGAGCACCGGGTTGGTCTTGAACGCCTGTTCCATGGCATGGGCCGCGCCCAGCACCTCGCCGTCGCCGCGGAAGCGGCCGACCACCTGCAGGCCGAACGGCATCTTCCTGTCGTCGAGGCCGCAAGGCAGGGAGACGGCAGGATTTGAGGTCAGGGTGACGAAGTACTTGGTCGCCATCCAGTGGTAGTAGGTGCCGAGCTTCTTGCCGTCCATTTCCTCGATGTAGAGCTGCTTCCAGGGGAAGGGCGAGAAGCCGACGGTCGGACCGATGACCAGGTCGTACTCCTTGTAGATTTCCTGGAAGGCCCGGAAGATCCGGGTCTGCTCGCCATGCGCCCAGGCGAAGTCGGCCAGGCTGAGCTTCGCACCGAGCTCGTAGTTGGCGATGATGTTCGGCCCGAGCATCTCACGCTTGTTGTTGTAGGCGTCGTGGTAACGCGACAGGAAGCTCACGGCGCGGATCACGTCGAAGCAGCGGTCGGCGCCACCGTAATCGACATCCACCTTGTCGAGGCTGCGGAAGAACGGCTTCATCGCCTTGATCTTCTCGCGGAAGGTCTGGCGGATCGACTTCTCGACCGGCGCGCCGCCGAAATCCTCGGTGTAGGCGACCCGCAGGCTTCCGAGATCGACCGGCCACGGCTCGGCATAGGCTTCCGGCTCGAGCGGGAAGGAGAGCGGATCGCTGTCGTGCTGGCCGACCTGGGTGGCGAAGAGCAGGCAGACGTCTGCAACGCTGCGGCCCATGGGTCCCAGTACCGAGATCGGCGTCCAGCCCATGGCGCGGCGCTCGACCGCGACCATGCCGGGCGAGGGGCGGAAGCCCACCACGCCGCAGAAGGCGGCGGGATTGCGCAGGCTGCCGCCGGTGTCCGAGCCGGTGCAGACCGGCAGCATGTCGGTGGCGAGGGCGGCCGCCGAGCCGCCCGACGAACCGCCGGCATTGAGCATCGGGTTGAAGGGATTGCCGGTGGCACCCCACACCGGGTTGCGGCTGTTCGAGCCGGCGCCGAATTCCGGCACGTTGGTCTTGCCGACGACGACGGCGCCGGCGGCGCGCACGCGGCCGACCATGACGTTGTCGTAGCCCGGCACATAGTCGCGATAGAGTGGCGAGCCGTAGGTGGTGAGGAGATCCTTGGTCTCCTCGAGGTCCTTGATGCCGGTCGGCAGTCCGTGCAGCAGCGGCAGGTCCTCGCCGCGGCGCACCGCGGCCTCGGCGGCTTTGGCCTCCTTGCGGGCGCGGTCGACGCACATCGCGGTCACGGCGTTCACCGCGGGGTTCACCTCCTCGATGCGCTCGAGGCAGGCGTCGAGCAGTTCGACCGGCGAGATTTCCTTGGTGCCGATGCGGCGGCGCAGCTCGACCGACGACAGGGTGACGAGTTCTTCTTTCGACATAGCTTCCTCTTCTTGAAATCGATTACGGCCGGTGGAGCTGGACGGGTTCGCGCGTCACGGTGCGGCGGCCGTTCTTGTAGGCGGCCAGGACCGGCGCGATGGTTCTGAGGGCCATGACCGCATCGGGGGCATCGAGGACCACGAGGTCGGCCGGGCCGCCGACGGCAATGCCGTAATCGTCCTTGCGCATCAATTTGGCGGCCGTCGTGGTCGTCATGTCCCAGAGTGCCTTCACCTCGTCGTCGTTGGCGCGCTGGGTGACGATGGCATGCATGTTCACCTGCCGCAGCAGCTGGCCGTCGCCGAACGGCGTGAACGGATTGAGGATGTTGTTGGACGCGACCGAGCAGGTGACGCCGCGCTCGGTCAGGAAGTTCAGGTCGAGGACGTTGCGCGGCACGTTGTGATCGGTGTGCCGTCCACCGAGATAGAGGTCGGTCGCGGTCAGCACGGTCGCGGCGACGCCGGCGTCGGCCATGCGCCGGGCGACCTTGTCGAGGTCCTTGAACGGCATGGTCGAGAGCTTGCCGACGTGCCCGACCGCGACCCGGCCGCCCCATTTGTATTTCTCGGCGAGATCGCAGACCAGCAGCGTGTCGAGATGATCGGCCGTGGGACCGCTGTCGACATGCATGTCGATATCGGCATCGAATTCGCGGGCCATTTCGAAGACGCGATGGATCTGGGCCGCGCTGTCGCTGTCGTAGCTGGGCGCCGCGCCGACGACCCTCGCGCCGTTCTTCAGCGCCTCGACCATGAGCTCGTCGGTGCCGGGATTGTTGGTCAAGCCTTCCTGAGGCATGACGCAGAGCTCGATGTCGATCGCCCACTTGTACTTTTCGACCAGCGCCTTGACGCCCTCGAAGCCGCGCATCCCGATCTTGGGATCGACTTCGCAATGGGGGCGCATGCGGGTGGCGCCGTGGCCGATGCACTTCTCGATGGTCGCCGAGGCACGCTCGATCACGTCCTCGACCGTCATCGTGTGCTTCACTGCCGACACGCGCTCCATGGCGAGGTGCGGCATGCGCTTGGTGTTGTGCTCGCAGCGGCCGAGGATGCACGCCTTGTCGAGATGGATGTGGGTATCGACGAAGCCCGAGCAGACCAGACGGCCGTGGCCCTTGTATTCTTCCCTGGCGCTGCCGCCCAGCTTCGGGGCGATGGCGGCGATGCGGCCCTGGACGACGCCGATGTCGGTGGTCGGTTGATCGGGCGTACTGTCGGCGAGCCGCACATCGCGCAGCACAAGGTCGAAATCCATCATCACTCCAGTCGCCGGCGGCGGCCGGCACGCATGTTGCACCATGCCGTCGTCCATTAACAGCCCGACGGCCCCGGAGGCTCAGCAAGAACCATGCTCTCTCGACGTCATCTTCTGCTTGCCGGCGCCGTCGCCGCCGTTTCACCGGGCATGGCCGCGGGGCAAACCGCAACGGGTGCGGCGGCATGGCCGACCAAGCCCATCCGCTGGATCGTCAACTTCCCGCCGGCGGGTGCGGCCGACATCATGTCGCGGGCGCTGGCGGAGTATTTCGGAACGAAGCTCGGCCAGCCCATCGTCGTCGAGAACAAGCCCGGCGCGGGCGGCATGCTGGGGGCCGACATCGTCGCCAAGGCCCGCGGCGACGCGCATATCGTCATGATCTCGAGCGCCGCCTCGCACGGGATCGGGCCGGTCCTCTACAAGGACGTGCCTTACGATCCCCTGGCCGACTTCACGCACATCCATCTGGTCGGCACCTTCCCGACCGTGCTGGCAGTCAATGGCACGTCGTCAATCGGCTCGGCGAAGGAGCTGATCGAGATGGCGCGCGCCAAGCCGGGCGAGGTCACCTACGGTTCCGGCGGCAACGGCACGATGAACCATCTGGTCGGGCAGTTGCTCGCGCTCTCGACCAAGGTGCAGCTCACGCATATTCCCTATCGCGGCTCGGCGCCGGCGATGAACGACCTGATGGGCGGCCAGATCACGGCGCTGATGGAGAGCCTGCCGACGGCGACCGGTTACTTCACCTCCAAGCGCATGAAGCCGCTCGCAGTGAGCGAGGACCAGCGCGCGCCAACCCTGCCGGACGTGCCGACCTTCCGCGAGGCGGGATTTCCCGAGGTCGTGGCGACCAACTGGTTCGGCTTTTCCGCGCCCGCTGGCATTCCGCCCGAGATCGCCAAGCGATGGGAGGTGGAGATCGCCGCCGCCCTGCAAAGCGCGGAGATCAAGGAGCGTTTCGACAAGCTCGGCATCCGCCCCGGGACTCTGGGCGCGGAGGGCTACACGGCGCTCATCGCCAAGGAGTTGCCGCGCTGGCGCGAGGTGATCAAGGCGGGAAATATCCGCGCAGACTGATTGCCTGATGCGCCGCTTCCGGCACAATGCGCGCCGGAGGAAATCAAGATGGTGCATCCGCTTCGCGACAAGGCGGCCGTCAGCGGCATTGGCGAGACCGCGTACACACGCGGCACGACCAAGAGCGGGCTCGCGCTGCAACTCGAGGCCAGCCTCAAGGCGCTCGACGACGCCGGGATCCATCCGCGCGATGTCGATGGCGTGATCCCGTACTTTCCGGGTGGCGCGATCGCCGAGGATTTCATCGCCAATCTCGGGCTGAAGGATCTCACGCTCTCGGCCTTCATCCCGATGGGCGGGGCCACCTGCACGGCGGCCATCCAGATGGCGGCGATGGCGGTGACGACCGGCGTCTGCAAGCACGTGCTGATCTCGGTCGGCCGCACCGGTTACTCCGGCTCGCGCGTCTCGACGCGCCTGCAGCAGTTCCCGGTGTTCGCTCAGGCCGCCGAGTTCGAGGCGCCGATCGGCATGTTCGCGCCGGCCCAGCTCTACGCCCAGGGCGCACGTCGCCACATGGAGCTCTACGGCACGACGGCGCGGCAGTTCGCCGAAGTGGCGGTGGTGACGCGCCAGCATGCGATCCTCAACGGCAACGTGGTGATGAACAAGCCGCTCACGGTCGAGGATCATCACGCCTCGCGCATGATTTCCGATCCGTTCCGGCTGTTCGACTGCAGCCTCGAGAGCGACGGCGGTGCCGCGGTGATCGTGAGCGCCACGGAGCGCGCCAAGGATCTCCGCAAGCCGTTGGTGACCATCGCCGGCGTGGCCGAGGGCCATCCCGATTCACCGGCCTCGATCGCGCAGCGCCCGGACATATTGGAGTTCGGCCTGGTGAAATCGGCGCCGCGCGCCTACGCGATGGCGGGTGTGGGACCGAAGGACATCGACGTGGCCGAGATCTACGACTGCTTCACCTTCACGGTGATCCGCCAGCTGGAAATCCTGGGTTTCTGCAAGACCGGCGAAGGTGGTCCGTTTGTGATGGATGGCCGCATCGCGCTGGGCGGCGAACTGCCGATCAACACCCATGGTGGGCTGTTGAGCCAGGGCCATGTAGTTGGCCTCAACCACGTGATCGAGCTGACACGCCAGTTGCGCGGCGAGGCCGGCAAGGCGCAGGTGAAGGATGCCGAGACCGGCCTCGTCACCGGCTACGGCGACATGGGCGACGGCTCAATCGCGATCCTGAGGAGGGCGGCATGAGCCAGGCTCCCGCACCGGCCGCTCCGCCGGCCCCCGAACGCCCGCTGCCGACGCCGACGCGCGAGAGCCAAACCTATTGGGACGGCATGCGCGAGGGCCGCTTCCTACTACAGTACTGCTCGTCCTGCGGCAGGGTCCGGCACTATCCGCGGCCGGTCTGCCCGCACTGCTTCTCGATGGAGAGCGAGTTCAGGGAGGCGCCGCTGGGCGGCAGCCTCCATGCGTGGACGGTGTGCCACCATCCGTTCAACTTCTTCTTCAAGGCATCGGCGCCCTATATCGTGGCGCTGGTCGATATGGATGCCGGCGTGAGGGTCAATGCGCAGCTGCACGGCATTCCCGAGTCCGAGCTGAAGATCGGCCGGCGCGTGAAGCTGGGCTTCGAGCCGGTCAACAAAGAGGTGACGTTGCCCGTCTTCGTCGCCGAATAGAGAAGTCTTGGGAGGAAAATCATGAAGCGTTCCGTATTCGTGGCGTCGGCGCTCGCCGCGCTGCTGCTGCCGTTTGCCGCCTCGGCGCAAACCGACTGGCCGCAGAAGCCGGTCTCGCTGGTCGTGCCCTATCCGCCGGGTGGCGTGAACGACGCCGTGGCCCGCGTCTATGCCGAGAAGCTCTCGGCGGAACTCGGCAAGCCGTTCATCGTCGACAACCGCGCCGGTGCCGCCACCACCGTGGCGTCCAACTTCGTCGCCAAGGCTGCCCCCGACGGCTACACGATCTATGCCGCCGGCACGTCGCTGATCATCAATCCGACGCTCACGGGCCAGGTCCAGTACGACCCGAACAAGAGCTTCGAGCTCGTGTCGCTGATGTCGTTCACGCCCTTCATCCTGCACGTGAACGCCGACTTCCCCGCCAAGAACATGGCCGAGCTGATCGCCACCGTGAAAGCCAACCCGGGCAAGTTCAACATCGCGAGCTCGGGCATCGGCGCCACCAACCATCTCGCCGCCGAACTCTTGAAAGCGCAGGCCGGGCTCAACATCACGCACGTTCCCTACAAGGGCGGCGCGCAGGCCGGGCAGGACGTGGCCTCGGGCCAGGCCCAGATGATGTTCTCGGCCGCGCTCGAAGCGAAGCCGATCCTGGCGACGGGCCGCACCCGGGCCATCGCCATCTCGAGCCTCAAGCGTTCGCCCGCCTTCCCCGACATTCCGACCGTCGTCGAGGCGGCCGGCCTGCCCGACTTCGAGGCGGTGTTCTGGCAGGGCATGGTGGTGCCGGCCGGCACGCCCAAGGCGATCGTCGACAAGCTGCAGAAGGCGATCGCCAAGATCGCCGCCGAGCCCGAGATGATCGAGCGCTTCAAGCCGCAGGGCGTGGAGATCCGTGCCTCGACACCGGCCGAGTTCAAGACCTTCCTCGAGAAGGAAGAGAAGCGTTGGACGACGCTCATCAGGGAACAGAACATCAAGGCGGAATAGGCCCTCTCCTCAAAGCGCCTTGCGAAGCGTGAGATTGAAGCGGCGGCATCCGGTCAGCGGATGTTCGCCGCTTTTCAATGTCAGCACGCCATGATGGAACAGGCGGGACGGGCCGCCCCACACCACCACGTCGCCGTGCTCCAGCGTGATCTTCCGGACCGGATCGCCGCGCTTCGCACCGCCGAACTGGAAGGTGGCGGGCAGGCCGAGCGAGACCGACACGATGGGATGGGCAAAATCGGCCTCGTCCTTGTCCTGGTGCAGCGACAGCTTCGCGCCGGGCTCGTAGCGGTTGATCAGGCAGGCGTCGGGAACGACGGTTGCGAACCCGGCTGCGGCCGCCGCTTCGGCGGCCAGCTCGAGGAACTCCGGTGGCATGGCAGGCCAAGGCGCGCCGGTTTGCGGATCGCGCGCCTGATACCGGTAGCCCGTTCGATCCGTGACCCAGCCGGCCGCGCCGCAATTGGTCATCGCCACCGACATTTCGAAGCCGCCGGGCGTCACCATGTGCCGGAAGGGTGCACGGGCCGTGATCGCCTCGATTGCCGCCAGCAGCTCGACATCACGCTTTCGTGCGAATCCACGAAGTACCGTGGCGCCGGGTCCCAGTGCCTCCTTTCCGCCATCGGCATCGAACAGGTTTTGCTGCATCCTGCCGATATAGGGCATCCTTCCCGGAAGCATCAGGAGTAGCGTAATGAAAAATTGGATCACTGCCGCCGCTGTGATCGTCGCCGGCCTGGCGACCGCGGCCGGCCCCGCCGCCGCGCAATCAGGAGAGGCTTCGAAGGGCCAGCGCGTCTTCAACACCCAATGCCGTTCGTGTCACACGCTGGAGAAGGACGGCGCGCAGGCGACCGGTCCCAACCTCCACGGTCTGTTCGGGCGCAAGGCCGGCACCAGCGCAGGCTATGCCTACTCCGACGCGATGAAGAATTCGGGCATCGTCTGGGACGAGGCGACGCTCGCCGAGTACAACCGCGATCCCAAGGGCAAGGTGCCCGGCACCAAGATGCTCTACAACGGCGTTAAGAATGGCGGCCAGCTCGCCGACCTGGTGGCCTACCTCAAGGAAGCGACGAAGTAGGGCGGTTCACGCCGTGAAGCTGTCGCGCGCCCGGACATAGGCGAACGAGCCCAGCACGATCCCGGCGGCGAGCATGCCGAAGACCCAGCGATAGGCGGTGTCGCCGGCGCCGAAGGCTTCGACGATGTAGCCCGCGATGGCTGGCAGCACGGTGAGGCCCAGGCACTGCGCCATGTTGACGGTGGTGACGCCGCGCCCGGCCAGGCGGTCGGGAAACAGCGCGCGGCCCTGCGCCACGATCACCGTCCCGTAGGCGCAGAAGAAGCAGAAGGCGATCAGCAGGGCGACGGCGAGCCAGAGCGGCGGACGGGGCAGGGCGGCCAGGGTTGCCAGCAGCACCACCGAGATCGCGGCACCGCCAAACACGACCCGCTTGCGCGAGCGCAGGACCCGGTCCATCGGCCCATAGGCGAGGATGCCCAGGATCTGCGCCACGCCCATGGCCAGCAGCACGTTACCGCGCGCGACGCCGTCGAGCTTGTGCACGTCGTAGAGATAGGGCCCGCCCCATACGCCGAGTACCGTCAGCATCGTCGCGTAGGCGAAGAAGTGCATCGAGAGCACCGGGCCGAGGCCGGGTGTGCGCCAGACTTCCCAGAGGCCGCGCAGGATCTGGCTCGCCGATTCGCGCGCGGGCTCGGGCCCGCGATACTCCGGCGGCCGGTCGCGCACGAAGACCAGGAAGCCCAGCGCCACCAGCAGTGTGACGATGGCAAGGCCGACGAAGCCTGTGCGCCAGCCGACCGTGGCCGCGATCCAGGCGAGCGGTGTCGCGGCCGCCAGCGTGCCGATGTTCGAGGCGGCGAACACCCAGGAAAGGCGCGTCGCGAGTTGGGCCGGCTCGAACCAGCGCGAACACAGGAACACCACCGACATGAACGAGGCGGCGCAGCCCACGCCGACGATGGTGCGCCCAGCGATCAGGTCGGCGGCATCGCTCGCGTTCGCGATCCACAGCGAGCCCAGCATGGCGAGCAGCGACAGGGCCGCCACCGTCCGGCGTGCGCCGAACCGGTCGAACCACATGCCGACCGGGATCTGCACGGCGAACAGCGCGAAGAAGAAGGCACTGCCCGCCCAGCCGAGCTGGCGCGCGCTGAGATCGAGGTCGCGCACGAGCTCCGGTGCGATCACGCTGTTGGACACGCGATAGAACTGGCTGAGGCAGGTGACGGCGATCAGCAGGATGAGGAGGGGCAGTCTCGACGCCATGGCCAGGCTTGCTACCATGGATGCGCCGAACATTCCTTCGGTCTGGACCGAAGGATCATCCGGCAATTCCGTCGTCTCGACCGCGGGTTTATTTCGGGCCGACCCCTGGCGACCTGGTCCTAGTCGAGGCTCCTGCCGTCGATTTGCTTGTCGAAGGCCAGGTCGTCGTTGAGGCACCACTGCTTGGCGACGCGACCGTTCTCGATGCGGAAGATCGAGAGTTCGTCGACATTGATCGCACGGCCGGTCGGCGCGCGTTTGCCGAAGGGGCCGAGATGGGTTCCCGTCGAGTGATAGCGCACGGCGACCCGGTCGCCGTCGATGATCATGTCGTCGATATGTTCGCGCCAGTCGGGAAAGCCGGCCCGGAGGCGTTCGATGGCGCGGCGGATGCCGTCGTGCCCGTCGCGGCTCTCGCCTTTGCCCCAGCCCTTGGGCATGTGCGCGACGAAGTCGGCGGCATAGATTTCCGGGATCGCGTCGAGTTCACCGGTGCCCCAGATCTCGTGCAGTCGCTCGATCAGGGCGCGGGCTTGGGCGCGGGTCGTCATCGGTGTGCTGCCATCAGAAGGAAAGAGGGACGCTCGTCGGCACCCGCCCAGTCGGGATGGGCGGCAACGTCGTCCGCGCTCGCGGACCATTCTTCCAGCCGCGCGAGGGTGAAACCGTTCTCGATCAGCAGGTTGACGTAGCTGGCAAGCGTGCGGTGCTGCTTGAGGACGCCTTTGGCCAGCCAGTCGGTCGAGCGGGCGCCTTCCTCGGCGTAACGATTCACCGGCCAGGCGAGGCGGCCGTCGGGATCGCGCGTCCAGCCGGGACGGGCAGGCGCGGTGTAAATCGGGTGCTCGACCGAGAAGACGAAGCGGCCGCCCGGCACGAGGCCACGGCGCACCTGTTCGAACAGCCCATGCAGGTTCTCGACGTAGTGCAAGGCGAGCGAACTGTAGACGAGATCGAAGGCGCCCTCGGCCAGCACGAGCGTCTCGAGGTCGGCGCGTTCGTAGCGGATGGCGGGATCGGCCGTGGTTTCGCGTGCCCGCGCCAGCATGTTCTCCGAAACGTCGAGGCCGTGCACGGAGCCCGCTCCGACCTCGCGCGCCCAGCGACAGAACCATCCGAAGCCACAGCCCAGGTCGGCGACCCGCAGTTCAGGTCGGGAAGCATCGACTGCAGGGTCGGCCATTCCGGCGCGGCCGCCAATCCCTCCAGGGAGCGCGGAAGGCGACTGTAGCCCGCGAAGAACTCGGCGCTGTCGTAGATGTTCTGCGTCATCGGCCTATTTGACGGAAGCGGCCGCCTTGGCTTGACGGCACGCGAGCGCCAGCGCGGCGCCGAGATCGCCGAGCAGCTTGCCCGTCATCTCGTCGGTGAGCTTGCCGTCGGCGAACTTGTTCTGCGCCTGGGCGATCATGACCTCGGGCTTGTTGACCGGACGGCCGTCGAGGAACACCAGCGTCTGGCGCAGCTGGTACTGGGCGCGCGCCGTGCCGAGGACGCCCATCGAGGCACCGAACAGGGCGACCGGCTTGGCGGCGAAAGGCTGCGGGGTCATGCGCGAGAGCCAGTCGATGGCGTTCTTCAGCACGCCCGAGATGCCGTAGTTGTACTCCGGGCTGACCAGCACGATACCGTCGGCCTCGAGCATGGCCTTCTGCGCGGCCTGCACCTTGTCGGGGAAGCCCTTGGCCTGGAGGTCGGCGTCGTAGAGCGGCCAGTCGCCGATCTCGATCGTGTCGCAGGTCGCGCCGGCCGGCAGTCGCTCGACGAAGGCCTGCAGCGATAGCCGGTTGAAGGAGGCCTTGCGCAGGCTGCCGCAGAAGGCGACGAGTTTCAGGTTCTCGGACATGCGAAGGGTTCCTTTGTCAGCGTAGGCGCGGAGGGCTACATAGGTGGCCCTTGGAAAGTTGGCAAACCCGGGAGCAGAGCGAAAGATGATGCGATCCGTATTCGTGGCCGCCGGCGTCGCGGCCGCCGCATTGACCCTTTCGCAACCGGCCTCCGGGCAGGACCAGCCGCCCGACAAGTGGGTCATGTACTGCTCCTCCGACGGCGGCCGGGATTGCGGCGCCCAGGCGACGATCGACGGCAACAGCCTGCTCGGCCAGTTCCTCGTGATGCGCTACTCGGCGGCCTACAAGAAGATTTCGGTGGTTGGCGACGGCCAGGGCGTACGGGCCAGCATCCAGGTCGATTCCAACCCCTTCATCTCGACAAGCATCTGCGGCCAGGGCATCTGCCAGTTCGACGAAGGCAAGTCGGCCGAGCTGTTGCAGCAGCTGCGCACGGGCTCGCAGATCCAGGTCCAGCTCGAACTGCAGGGCACGATGGCAGGGCCCTTCACTCAATCGCTCAGGGGCTTCGACCGCGAGCTGCAGAGGGCGATCCAGGCGCAGAGGGGCGGCTGATCGGGCGCCGGCTATTCGAGCCGGCGCGAGAAGAGCCAGGTCGCATAGCCCAGCGTGACGCAGCCGATCAGCGCCATCGGCCAGAGGTGGGGCCAGGCGAGTTCCCAGGTGAGATCCTGCAGGAAGATGCCGCGGCTCAGGTTCACCATGTAGCGGATCGGGTTGAGGTGGGTGAGGGCCTGGGCCCAGTCGGGCATGTTGGCGATCGGCGTCGCGAAGCCGGACAGGACCATGGCCGGCGACAGGAACAGGAACACGCCGAGGATCGCCTGCTGCTGGGTCTTGGCCACCGATGAGATGACCAGTCCGATGCCCACCGCGGACAGCACGAAGATCGAGATCGCGACGTTGAACAGGACGACGCTGCCGACGAACGGCACGCCATAGGCGAAGCAGGTCAGCGCGGCGATCAGATTCGCCTCGACGAAGCCGATGCAGAGCGCCGGCACGGTCTTTCCCACCAGGATCTCCATGGGCCGCAACGGCGTGACGAGAAGCTGCTCGAACGTGCCGAGTTCGCGTTCGCGGGCGACCGAAAGGGCCGTGATCAGCAGCGTTGCCACGATGGTGAGCAGCACCGTCATGCCCGGCAGGATGAACCAGCGGCTGTCGAAGTTGGGATTGAACCAGGCGCGGGACTGAATGTTCAGCTCGGCGGCGGCCTGGCCCGCCCGGACGAGATTGTAGCTTTCGACGATGCCCAGCGCATAGCTCTGCAGGATGAGGGCGGCATTGGACTTGCGGCCGTCGAGCAGGAGCTGGACGCGGGCCGGCCGGCCGGCCGCGACGTCCGCCGAGAAGGTCTGGCCGACATGCAGCACCGCCTTCACCCTCTGCGAGTCGAGCGCTTCCCGGACGGCCTGCGGATTGTCGAAACGCGCGACGACATGGAAGGCGGGCGAAGCCTCGAAGCGGCTGACGAGTTCCTGCGCCGGAAGCGCCCGGTCCTCGATCCAGAGGCCGAGTGCCGCATCCGTTACTTCGAAGGTTGCGGCGCTGGCGAACAGGACGAGCTGCACCAGTGGCGGGACCACCAGAACCATGCGGCTCTTGCGGTCCTTCCACAGCATCTTGAATTCCTTGAGGATCAGCGCCGCGATGCGTCGCCACATGGGGGTTACTCCAGGCTGCGGCGGGTGCGGGCGATGGCCAGCGCGAGGAACAGGATGGCGAAGCCCACCAGCATGGCGAGATTGGGCAGCAGGACGGGCCAGACCGTGCCCGCGAGGAACAGGGTCTGCAGGCTCGACACGAAGTAGCGGGCGGGAAAGACCGTCGTCACGGCCTGCACCCAGCGCGGCATGCTTTCGATATCGAACATGAGGCCCGACAGGATCAGCGCCGGCATGAAGGTGACGAGGAAGGCGAGCTGCGCCGCGACGAACTGGCTGCGGGCGACGGTCGATATCAGCAACCCCATCGCCAGGGACACGATGAGGAACACCGAGGAGACGGCAAGGAGGACTTCGGCAGAGCCCCGGAAGGGCACTTCGAACACGACCAGCCCCAGGAACACCGAGACCCCGAGGCCGCCCAGCCCCAGCACGAAATAGGCGACCAGCTTGCCGAGCAGGATCTCGGTCATGCTGGCGGGCGAGGCAAGCATGGCCTCCATCGTACCGCGCTCCCATTCGCGCGCGACCACCAGTGCCGTCAACAGGGCGCCGATCATGGTCATGACCATGGCGATGAGGCCGGGCACGATGAAGTTGGTGCTGCGGATTTCGGGATTGAACCAGTAGCGGTTCTCGATCGTGACGGGCGAAAGCGCTGGCTGGGCACGGTCCCGTCGGTGGCCCAGCAGCCACGTCGCCACGACGCCCTGGGCGTAGCCGGTGACGATCCGGGCATTGTTGGCGTCGACGCCGTTGACCACGATGGCGATGTCGGCGGCGCGGATCGGATCGGCCACACGCCGGGAGAAGTCGCTGCGCAGCACCACGAAGCCCGCGATGTCGCCGCGCATCAGGGCCGCTTCGGCCGCTCGCGACGTGAGGAAGGAGAAGGGACGGAAGTAGGGCGTGTTGGCGAAGGCCTGGAACAGGCCCGCCGATTCGACGCTGCGATTCTCGTCGACGATTCCAAAGCGCACGTTGCGGGCGTCGAGCGAGATGCCGAAGCCGATCAGCAGGAGCAGGACCACGGGCATCACGAGGGCAATCGCGATCGACGAGGGGTCGCGCACGATCTGGACGAACTCCTTGTGCAGCAGCCCGCCGAAGCGGCGGAAAGAGGTGCGGGCCGATGTCATGCGGCCGCCACGCCCCGCTGTCCCGCATCATGCTCGCGGATGAGGCCCACGAACGCGTCTTCGAGCGTCGGCTCGGGCAGCTCCGCCGTCACGAATCGCTGCTTCAGCGCGTCCGGGCTGCCGGAGGCGATCATCTTGCCGGCATAGACGATGCCCAGCCGGTCGCAATACTCGGCTTCCTCCATGAAGTGCGACGTCACCAGCACCGTGACACCGCCCTCCGCCAGCCCGCCGATGCGCGACCAGAATTCCCGCCGCATCAGCGGATCCACACCCGACGTGGGTTCGTCGAGGAACAGGACCTGCGGCTCGTGCAGGAGTGCGCATCCCAGCGCCAGGCGCTGCTTGAAGCCGAGCGGCAGGGTCCCCGCCTCCAGGTTCGCGACGGCCCCGAGGTCGAAACTCTCCATCGTCCAGGCGATGCGACTCGACCGACGACGGCCGGCGAGTCCGTAAACGCCGCTGAAGAAGTCGAGATTGTCCCGGACGGACAGGTTGCCGTAGAGCGAGAATTTCTGGGACATGTAGCCGATGCGTTCGCGCGCCGTCGCGCGGGCCCGACCAAGATCGACGCCGGCCACGTGCGCCGAACCGGCGCTCGGCACCAGCAGGCCACAGAGCATGCGGAAGGTCGTGGACTTGCCCGCGCCGTTGGGACCGAGCAACCCGAAGATCTCGCCGGGCCTCACCGTGAAGCTCACCCGGTCGACCGCCCGGAACCTTCCGAAGTCGCGCGTAAGGTCGCGAGCCTCGATCGCCATGCCGTCGGTTGAGCGGGTGATGGCCTCCTGAGGCGGGGGCGCTGCGACGGGCGGTCGGTCGGCCTGGAGGAGACTGACGAATGCATCCTCGAAGCGTGGCCGCGTCGGACGGGCCGTCGCATCGCTGCCCACCAGATCGTCAAGGTCGGGGAGGACGCCTCCTTCCTTCAGGACGAGCCGCAGGCTGCGGCCCTGGATGGTGGCGTCGGCGACGGACGGCAATGCGGCCGCGGTACGCTGGATGCGATGGCGCTGCCGCTCCGGCAGCTCGACCAGGAAGGTTCGCCCCTCCAGCCGGCGCGTGAAGTCGGAGGGACTGCCGGAGGCGAGGAGGTGGCCGCGATCGAGCAGGAGAAAACTGTCGCACCGTTCGGCTTCGTCGAGATAGGCGGTGCTCCAGACGATTGCGATGCCGGTTCCCGCCATCGTCCGCACGATGCGCCACAGTTCGCGCCGGGACGCTGGATCGACGCCGGCGCTCGGTTCGTCGAGCAGCAGCAGTTTTGGCCGCGGCAGCAGGGCACAGGCGAGCCCGAGCTTCTGTTTCATGCCGCCGGAGAGCTGTCCCGCGAGCCGGCCGGTGAAGGGTGCAAGGCCGGTGAACTGCAGCAGTGTCGCGAAGCGCTCGCCGCGGGCGGCCCCGTCCAGATCGTGCAGATCCGCCTGCAGCTCGAGGTTTTCCTGGACCGTCAGGTCCTCATAGAGACCGAAGCGCTGCGGCATGTAGCCGATGTCGCCCCGAACCGCGTCCCGGTCGGTGGCTTCATGACCCAGGACCTGCAGCGTTCCGGCATCCGGCATGAGCAGGCCGGCTATGAGACGCAGCAGCGTCGTCTTCCCGGCCCCATCTGGGCCGACGAGACCGGTGATCTGGCCAGCCTCGACCGTGGCCGTCACGTCCGTCAGGGCGGCCGTCGGGCCGAAAGTCTTGCCGAGCCCGGCGAGGGTGACCGTCGCAGGCATGGCCGGCCTAGCCGGCGCCGAGCGGCACGCGGACCGTGACCGGCATGCCCTGACGCAGGCGATCGTCGGGATTCTTGATGAACACGCGCAGGCGATAGACGAGCTGGGTGCGCAGCTCGGTGGTCTCGACGGTCTTCGGCGTGAATTCGGCCGTGGGCGAGATGAAGCCGATCCAGCCTTCGTAGGGATGGGTCGGGTCGGTATCGGTGAAGACCGTCACCGCCATCCCGGGCCGGATGCGGCCGAGGTCGGGTTCGGAGACGTAGGTGCGGACCCAGATCTTGTCGGTGAGCGACACGGTGAAGATCGGGTTTGCGGGGCTGACCATCGCGCCCGGCTCGACGATGCGGCTGAGCACGATTCCGTCGGCCGGCGCCTTCAGCACGGTATCGGCCAGCCGCCGCTCCGCCAGCGAGACGACCGATTCCTCGGACCGCAGCAGGGCCTTGGCCTGCTCGATGTCCTCCCGGCGCGGGCCGATCTCGGTCAGCCGCGACACCTGCTGCGAAATGTCGAGGCGCGCGCGCGCCGAATCGTAGCCGTTCTTGGCTTCGTCGTAGAGCTGGCGCGAGACGTTGCCGCCGGCCAGCAGCTCCGTGCGTCGCTTGAGCAGAAGTTCCGCGTCGACGACAGCAGCCTTGTTGGCCTCGACCTGGGCACGGTCGCGGGCGATCTCCTCGGGACGGCTGCCGGTCTCCAGACGGTCCACCACCGCACGCTGCGCCGCGAGCCGGGCGCGGGCGAGGGCCACGGCGTCGCGATAGGTGTCTGATTCCATGATCGCTACCGTCTCGCCGGTCTTCACGGCATCGCCTTCCTCCTTGCGCAGCTCCTGCAGGCGGCCGCTGGCATTGAAGGCGAGATCCACCTGCCGGACATCGACATTGCCGTACAGGGTGAGGAAGGTCGGTTGGGCCCGCGGCCAGTAGCGGTAGGCGCCGCCGCCGGCAGCCAGCGCCACCGCGAGCAGCGCGATCAGGATCAGCCGGCGCCGGCGCGACTGGGGCATTCCGTACTCCACGCATCTGTTGTTGCGTGGAGAACTAGAACGATTCGGCGTTTCGCCCCTTGATGTCGGTCAAGCCTGCCGACGATACAGGAAACAGTTGTCGGCCTTGGGCATCTCGATGCCCTCGTAGAAGGACATGGCCGTCGGCGCCGAGAGCAGCAGGGTGGTGGTGTTGGCCCCGCCGGCGGCGGCGCGCGTCTCCTCGATCAGGCGGCGGCCGATTCCCTGGCCCTGGCAGGCCTTGTCGACGGCGAGGTCGGAGAGATAGCAGCAGAAGCAGAAATCGGTGAGCGAGCGGGCGAAGCCGACCAGCCGGCCGTCCTGGCGCGCCGTCAGAATCAGGTTCGCGTGCTTCAACATCTGCTCGATGCGCGGGCGGTCGGCGATGGGGCGGTTCAGACCCGACTTGGCCACCACGTCGATATATTCGTCGGCGCCAAGATCGTCCTCGCGGGCGTAGATCGTGTTCATTGCGTCAGCCATCTCCTCAGGGCGGCCGAGACCTCGGCCGGTTTCTCCAGCGGCGTCATGTGCCCGCTGTCCTCGACCACCACGAGCCGGGCATTGGCAATGTCAGCGGCCATCTGCTGCGCGCGAGGCAGCGGCGTGACGAGATCGTGGCGTCCGACGATCACCACCGCCGGCCTGTCGATCTCGACCAGCAGGGGGCGGCTGTCGGCGCGGCCCAGGATCGCCTGCTGCTGGCGCACGAACCCGTCGCCGCCGATCTCGCTCGCCATGTCGAGGAGCGGCCGGGTGATGCTTTCGTCGCCCACACGCGACGGATGGACCAGTTGCGGCAGCAGGGTCGGGTGAATGCCGTGGAAGCGGCCGATGCGGGTCTGCTCGATGAAGCCGCGCCGGCGCGCCGCCGTCTCCGCCGAATCGGGCCCGGCCTGCGTGTCTATCAGGGCGATGCGCTCGACCCGCTCGGGCGCGCGGCGGAAGATCTCGAAGGCGACGTAGCCGCCCATCGAGAAGCCGCACAGGGCGAAAGTCGGCGGCGCCGAGGCGAGAACGGCCTCGGCCATGGCCGCCATCGTGTCGTGGTGCCACAGCTCGGGAATGGTGAAATCGGCGACGTCCGCCAGGGCCTCGACCTGCGGGTCGAATACGCGGCGCGTGTTGAGCAGGCCCGGCAGCAGCAGGAGCGGAGAACGCGGCATGGCGGGCGGCCTCAGATCTGGATCTGGTTGCCGAGTTCGATAGCGCGGTTGGGCGGGATACGGAAGAAGGTCTTGGTCGCCGAAGCCGAATGCGAGAGCGAGATGAACCAGTCGCGGCGCCAGCGGCCGAGCCTGGAGTGCTGCGACGGCACCAGGGTCTCGCGGCCGAGGAAGAACGAGGTCTCCATCTCGTCGTAGGCGATGCCGTGCGGACGGCAAGCCCGCAGCGCCTCGGGAATGTCGGGCTGCTCGGTGAAGCCGTAGTGGGCGATCACCGTATGGAAGCCCTTGCCCAGCCGCTCGACCTCGACCCGGTTGGCCTCGGAAACGACCGGCACGTCCATCGTGTCGACCTGCAGGATGATGATGCGCTCGTGCAGGACCTTGTTGTGCTTGAGGTTGTGCAGGAATGCGGCGGGCGTGCGGCTGGCATCGGCGGTCAGGAAGACGGCGGTGCCTGCAACGCGGTCCGGCGCGCGCTCCATGCGCTCCAGGAACTGCTTGAGCGGCAGCGAGCCCTCGCTCAGCTCGGTTGCCACGATCTTGCGGCCGCGCCGCCAGGTGGTGATCGTGAAATAGATCAGGAACGCCACGATCAGCGGCAGCCAGCCGCCGTCCGGAATCTTGAGCGCGTTGGCGATGAAGAAGGCGAGGTCGGGGATGGCGAGGAAACCGAATACCGCCGCTGCCAGCGGCCAGGCCCAACGCCAGACCAGGATGGCGACGGCCATGGCGAGCGCCGCGTCGACCAGCATCGCGCCAGTCACCGCGAGACCATAGGCGCCGGCCAGCGCGCCGGACGATCCGAAGCCCACCACGAGGGCGATGATGCAGGACATCAACAGCCAGTTCACCCTCGGGATGTAGATCTGGCCGATCGCCGTTTCCGACGTGTGGTGGATCTCCATGCGCGGCAGGTAGCCGAGCTGGATGGCCTGCCGGGTCAGCGAAAAGACGCCCGTGATCACGGCCTGCGAGGCGATCACGGTGGCGAATGCCGAGAGGATCACGAGGAAGATGATGTAGTCGGCCGGCACCAGCTCGAAGAAGACCTGATGGATTATGGCCGGATTCTCGATGATCAGCGCGCCCTGGCCGAAATAGTTGAGCAGCAGACCCGGCATGACGATGCCGAACCAGCCAATGCGGATCGGCTTACGGCCGAAATGGCCCATGTCGGCATAGAGCGCCTCTGCACCCGTGACGGCCAGCACGATCGAGCCGAAAGCCCAGAAGATGCCGAACCCCTGGTCCGCGATCAGGTAGTAGGCATGGATCGGGTTGATCGCCTCCAGCACCACCGGGTTCTTCGCGATCTGCCACGCCCCGAGCACGGCCAGGACCAGGAACCAGACGAACATGACCGGGCCGAACAGACGGCCCACATCGGCCGTACCCCGGGCCTGCAGCATGAAAAGGCCGACCAGGATCACGAGGGCGAGGGGGACGACGAACGGCGTGAAGGCCGGGGTTACCGCCGAGAGACCCTCGACGGCGCTCATCACGGAGATCGCCGGCGTGATCATCGCGTCCCCATAGAAGAGGGCGAGGCCGATGACGGCCAGGATGACGATGCCGATCCGGACCTTCGGTGCCCTTCCGTTCAGCCCTCGGGACGCCAGGGTGGCAAGCGCCAGCACGCCGCCCTCGCCCTTGTTGTCGGCGCGCATGATGAGCGCAACGTACTTGATCGTGACCGTGAGGGTGACCGCCCAGAACAGCATGGAGAGGACGCCGAACACATGTTCGCGCGTCGGCGCCAGGCCGCTGCCATGCAGGAAGGTCTCCCGCAGGGCGTAGAGCGGGCTGGTGCCGATATCGCCGAACACAACGCCCAGCGCACCGAGCACGAGCGCGGCACCGGCCGGATGGGGCGCGTGCGGGCTGCTCGTGGCGGCTTCGGGGAACGAGGATTGGCTTGCTTCGGCTGGTGCCATGATCAAAAACGCCGCCTCTTACGGCGGCGCGGCGAGGGTTTGCTCTCAGCGTCCCGCGCTGTCAACGAGCCAAATATGGCACCGTTGCGACGAAAGCGCTTGACTTGGGCGGACCCTCCGGGCGGCCTTGGGGATAGGGAGGCTTCCCATGCAAATACATGTCGAAGAACATGCCGATGTCAGCCAGCCGCTTCTCTACCGTGAGGACAGCTGGGGGCCGCATTTCGCCCGGCTGAGGCGCGAGGATCCGGTTCATTACCATCCCGACAGCCCGTTCGGCCCCTATTGGTCGGTCACGCGCTACCCGGACATCATGAAGGTCGAACTCGACCCGGCAACCTATTCCTCGTCCTCGGAGCTGGGCGGCATCCAGATCACCGACCAGCCGCAGGGCGAGGAGCTGCCCAACTTCATCCGCATGGACCCGCCGCGCCACACCGCCCAGCGCAGGACCGTGGCGCCGATCGTGGCGCCATCCAATCTCGCCAACATGGAAGGGCTGATTCGCCAGCGCACCGCCCAGGTGCTCGATGGCTTGCCCCGTGGCGAGACCTTCGATTGGGCCGACCGGGTCTCGACCGAACTCACCGCCATGATGCTGGCGACCCTGTTCGACTTTCCCCAGGCCGACCGCCGCAAGCTGACGCACTGGTCCGACGTGGCGATCTGCAACATCGAGGCAGAAGACGCGATCGTTAAGAGCAATGAAGAGCGCATGGCCGAGCTGAAGCACATGGCCGAGACCATGGCGGCGCTCTGGCAGGAGCGCGCTGCGCGGTCGCCCACCTTCGACCTGATCTCGATGATGGCGCACAGCGACGCGACGAGGAACATGCCGGCGCGCGAGTTCATCGGGAACTTCGCGTTGCTGATCGTCGGCGGCAACGACACGACGCGCAACTCGATGAGCGCTGGCCTGATGGCGATGCTCGACAACCCGGAAGAGGTCGAGAAGGTGAAGGCCGACTCCGCGCTGATGCCGAGTCTGGTGTCGGAAACGATCCGCTGGGCCACGCCCGTGATCCACATGCGGCGCACAGCGCGCACGGATTGCGAGCTGGCCGGCAAGCAGATCCGCGCCGGCGACAAAGTGGTGATGTGGTACGTCTCGGGCAATCGAGACGAGACGGCGATCGACGAGCCCGAGCATTTCCGCGTCGGCAGGCCTAAGGCGCGCCATCATCTTTCCTTCGGCGCCGGTATCCATCGTTGCGTCGGCGACCGGCTGGCCGAGATGCAGATCCGCATCCTGTGGGAGGAGCTGTTGAAGCGCGATCTCGAGATCGAGGTCGTGGGACCGCCGGTGCGCCTCTACTCCAACTTCATTCGCGGCATCCGCTCGCTGCCGGTCAGGATCAGGAACTAACGAACTGTCTCATTGGAGCGCGCCACTCCAGTGGCGCTCAAGATCATGATGCGCCACTGGAGTGGCGCGCTCCAATGAGGCTGTTCGACTCAGGACGAAGCCTTGCGGATCGTTTCGACGCCGGCGGCGAAGGCCTGCTGCAGTAGCCAGACGTCGCCGGCGATCGAGACGAAGTCGTAGCCGAGTTTGACGAAGTGCGCGGCTTGCTTCGCATCGACGGCGAGGCGGCCGGCGGACTTGCCGTGCTTCTTCGCTGCCGCGATGGTCGCCTTCTCCGCAGTGAGAAAGTCGGGATGGTCGAAGGCGCCGGGCTCGCCCATGGCCACGGTCATGTCATTGTGGCCGAGCCACAGCATGTCGACGCCCGGCATAGCTGCGATTTCGTCGGCCGCGGCGGCGCCGCGCGGATCCTCGACCTGCAGGATGATGGCGGTGCGCGCGTTCTGTTCGGCGAAGCGCGGCAGCAATGGCTCGGAGCGCATGGCGAAGCGCTCGTGGGCCAAGCCCAGGGCCACGCCTCTGGTGCCGTCGGGCCAGTACTTGGCGGCGTCGAGCACCGCCCTGGCCTGTTCGACCGATGAGACGATCGGCACCATCACGCCGTCGGCGCCGGTATCGAGCGCGCGCGAGATGTGATGACGCGATTGTGAGGGCACCCGCACGACCAGCGGCAGGTTTGCAGCCTGCATGTAGCGCACGACCTGGCGCACGGTATCGAAGCCGAAACCGGTATGCTCCATGTCGAGCACGGCGAATTCCGCGCCCGCCGCTTTCAGGATCTGGCCGATTCCCGGCGTTGCGAACTCGAACAGGAAGGTGCCGATCTTCGTGGGCTGGGTGCCGACGAGCGCGCGCAGTCCGTTGCTTGCCCCGTTACTTGCCATTGTCATTTCCCCCCATATTGTCCCGATGCTAGCGTGGGAAGTCCCCACCAGACATCTACTTTAGGGAGAGAATCATGAAGCTCTATTACATGCCCGGCGCCTGCTCGATTGGCATCCATGTGCTGCTCGAGGAAATCGGCAAACCCTACGATCTGCACAAGGTCGACGGCGCCAAGCAGGAACAGTACGGGCCGGAGTTCGTGGCGCTCAATCCGAAGTCGAAGGTGCCGACCCTGGTGCGAGACGGCGGCGACGTGCTGACAGAGTTCCCGGCGATCGCCGTGTGGCTGGCCCGCAAGAACCCCGAGGCCGGCCTGCTGCCGACCGATGCAGACGGCGAGGCACGCGCGCTGGAGGCGATGGATTATGCGGTTTCGACCATGCACATGCAGGGCTTCAGCCGCATGTTCCGCCCGGGCAACTACGCGCCGAGCGAAGCCGATCACGACAAGGTCAAGGCACGCGGCAAGGAGATTATGGAGAAGGGCCTGGCGCTGATGGACAAGGCGCTCGAAGGCAAGGAGTACCTTGCCGGCAAGTTCTCGGTGGCCGACGCCGCGCTGTTCTACGTTTCCTTCTGGGCAGCCGGCCGCATGAAGATGCCGCTGCCCAAGAACGTCGCCGCCCACTACGAGCGCATGAAGGCCCGTCCGGCCGTGAAGCGCGTGCTGGAGCAGGAAGGTCTCGCGGCCGCCGCCTGATCTTCGCGATATCCGGACCGTCCCGCTCTGCGGGACGGTCCGACCGCGGTGTTTCGAGGGCGCTTCCCAGCGTCCTGTGCTGGGCTAAGCTCGCGCCATGTCCTTGCCTGCTTCCCTTCGTGATCGCCTTCGCCTGCCGCTGATCGCGGCGCCGATGTTCCTCGTCTCCGGTCCCGCCCTCGTGACGGCCGCGTGTCGCGCGGGTGTCGTCGGCTCGTTCCCGACCGCCAACTGCCGCACGGTCGAGGAACTGGATGTCTGGCTGGCGGGCATGGAAGACGATGCGAAGCGCGCCGCCGATGCCGAGGGCCATGCGCCCGCGCCCTGGTGTCCCAATCTGATCGTGCACCGCTCCAACCCGCGCGTGCCCGACGATCTCGCGGCCGTGCTGCGGCACAAGGCCGAGATCGTCATCACCTCGGTCGGCTCACCCGAGCCGGTGATGAAGCCGCTCAAGGATGCGGGCTGCCTCGTGCTGGCCGACGTGGCGTCGGTGCGCCATGCCGAGAAGGCGGTGGCGGCCGGCGTCGACGGGCTGGTGCTGCTGACCGCCGGTGCGGGCGGCCAGACCGGCTGGGCCAATCCCTTCGCCTTTGTGCGGGCGGTGCGGGCCTTCTGGGACGGGATCGTCGTGATGGCGGGGGGCATGGCGGACGGTCATGCCGTTGCGGCCGCCGAGGTCCTGGGCTGCGACCTCGCCTATATGGGCACCAGGTTCATCGCCACGCGCGAGAGCCTGGCCAAGGACGCCTACAAGCAGATGCTGGTGTCGAGCCGCCTCGACGACGTTCTGCTGACGCGCGCCTTCACGGGGCTTGAGACCAACATGCTGCGGCCGTCGATCGCCGCGGCCGGCCTCGATCCCGACAATCTGCCGGTCCGCGGCAGCATCGACATCGCCAAGGACATCAACGCCGCCGAGCGTGACCGACCCGACGCCAAGCGATGGAAGGATATCTGGAGTGCCGGCCACTCCGTCTCGGGCGTGGCCGACGTGCCGTCGGTCGCCGAGCTGGTCGAGCGCACCGCCGCCGAATACGCCGCCGCTGGGGGCGCGTCACTCCAGTGACGCGTCCCCAGCATGCGGCCACGTCAATGAAGCTGATAAAGACCTGATGCAAACGTGAATTCGGCCGGCTTGATCAGCTGCGTGTTGGCGACGGTCACCTTGTGGAGCCTGCCGTCGAGGTTGCGGTCCCAGAAATCGAGGAACTTGGTGAGGGCGGGGAAACGGGGGGCCAGATCGAGGTTCTGCCAGAGGAAGCTCTGCAGGACGTGCTTGTGATCGGGCATCCAGTAGAGGATTTCGGCGGTCGTGATGCGGTAATCGTTGAGCTGCGCAACAAAACTGCGATCCATTTAAGCCCTCCTTGACTTGGTGCGCCCTGAAGAATAGTCACGCACCCGCAACGAAATCAGCAAAAATCGTTCCAGATCAAGGACTTAGCAGCAATCCTGGGTGATTGCTGCCAGTGCGAACCTGGTTTGGGAACCTTTTGTGGCGTGTCTTGACTCAGGCACCCGACAACCCTAAATCCCGTGCGCCATTGGCACTCACTGTCCGTGAGTGCTGACAGCACCTTAATTCACCGCGGCCACCAGGCCGCGCAGGGTCAATTGCTCACTGGAGGAAGAACCATGAAGTTCCGTCCGCTTCACGACCGGGTCGTGGTCAAGCGCGTCGAGGAAGAAGGCAAGACCAAGGGCGGGATCATCATTCCCGACACCGCCAAGGAAAAGCCGATGGAAGGCGAGATCGTCGCCGTCGGTCCGGGCGCCCGCGACGAGAAGGGCAACCTGGTTGCGCTCGACGTCAAGAAGGGTGACCGCGTCCTGTTCGGCAAGTGGTCGGGCACCGAGATCAAGATCGATGGCCAGGATCTCCTGATCATGAAGGAATCCGACATCATGGGCATCATCGAAGGCTCTGCCTCGATGAAGAAGGCCGCCTGAGCTTCGCTCGGCATCACTGAAAACAATCACGACATTCGAGAGGAATAGAAAATGGCAGCCAAGGAAGTCCGCTTTAGCGCCGACGCCCGCGAGCGCATGCTGCGCGGTGTCGACATTCTCGCCAACGCCGTCAAGGTGACGCTCGGCCCGAAGGGCCGTAACGTCGTCATCGACAAGTCGTTCGGCGCGCCGCGCATCACCAAGGACGGCGTCACCGTCGCCAAGGAGATCGAGCTCGCCGACAAGTTCGAGAACATGGGCGCCCAGATGGTGCGCGAAGTGGCCTCGAAGACCAACGACATCGCCGGC
>NZ_SCUT01000048.1 GCF_004297265.1 Reyranella sp. | reverse complement strand
GCGCGCCACTCCAGTGGCGCTCATATGATGCGCCACTGGAGTGGCGCGCTCCCATGCACATCACTTGTCTCCCCAGTGACTGCGGCGCTTGATCAGGACCGTGCGCTCGCCCTCGAAGATGTTCTTGTCGTCCTGGTTCACGCCGTAATGCTTGAAGCGGACGATGCCGGCGTCTTCCTGCTGGCTGTCCTTCTTCTCGAGCACCTCGGTGTAGCAATAGAGCGTGTCGCCGTGATGGAGCGGCCCCTTCAGGCGGATCTTGTCCATGCCGAGCTCCATCAGCGCGTTCTCCGCCGTGTCCTCGGCGGCGAGGCCGATGCACATCGAGATGGTGACGCCGCCGAAGCCCAGGCGCTTGCCGTAGGGCATCGACTGGGTCAGGTGCTCGTTGAAGTGGGCCTCGGCCGTGTTCATGGTCACGTTGGTGATCCAGACCTGCTCCATCGGCTCCACGGTCTTGCCGCGCGCGTGTTTCATCACGTCGCCGACCGTGAAGTCCTCGAAGTAGTTGTGCTTGCCCGTGAGTGCGGAGACTTTGAGACTTGAAGCTGGCATCAGTTCCTCCCGCGGCCGAGCAGCCGGTCGGAGATGATGCGCTTCTGGATCTCCGAGGTGCCCTCGAATATCTTGGTCAGGCGCGCATCGCGCCAGTGGCGCTCGATCGCATGCAGGGTCGTGTAGCCGGCGCCGCCATGGATTTGCAGGCCTTCGCTGGTGACACGCTCGGCCATCTCGGAGGCGAACAGCTTCACCATCGACGCTTCCTTATCGCAACGCTGGCCGGTGTCGATCTGCTCGCAGACGAAATACATGAGCTGGCGCGCGGCCTCGATCTGCGTGGCCATGTCGGCGATCTTGAAGCGGATCGCCTGGAAGTCCGAGATCGAGTGGCCGAACTGCTTTCGGTCGTTGGCGTACTGGATCGAATCGTCCAGCGCGCCCTGGGCGAGGCCAATGGCGCGGGCGGCGGTGTGGGCGCGCGCCGTCTCGAGGCCCGAGGTGGCGTAGTAAAAGGCATGGCCTTCCTTGCCGATCATGTCTGAGGCTTCGACGCGGAAATTATCGAAGGCCAACTCCCAGGTCTTCCAGCCGAAGTAGCCGATCTTGGGAATGGGCGCGCCGTTCACACCCTTGGGCAGCTCGCCGCGCTTCTTCTCGACGAAGAACATCGAGAGGCCGAGATGGCGCTTGCCCGGAGGCGCGTCCGAGGTGCGCGCGATGATGATCATGAAGTCGGCGCCGTCGGCGAAGGTGCACCAGTACTTGTTGCCGCTGATCAGGTAGCCCGAGCCGTCCTTCTTGGCGCGGCAGGAGATGTTGGAGATGTCGGAGCCGGCATTGGGCTCGGACATCGAGAAGGCGCCGAGGAACTCACCCTTGGCCATGCGCGGCAGGTAACGGCTGCGCTGCTCCTCGCTCATCTCGTGCGAGCCGATCAGCAGGTTGCCGCGCGCGATGATCGAGGCGACGCTCATCCAGCCGCGCGACAGCTCCTCGGTGACGAGGCAGTATTCCGAGCAGCCGAGGCCCAGGCCGCCGTATTCTTCCGGGATCAGGATGCCGAAATAGCCGAGCTCGGCCATCTTCTCGCGCAGCTCCATCGGGATGTCGCCCTTCTCGGGGTCGAGCTTGTTGGCGACCGGCAGCACTTCGTTCAGCGTGAACTCGCGCGCCTGTTCCTGGATCATGCGGCGTTCTTCGGTAAGGAAAGGCATTACTGGGGATTCCTGAGACGGACGAGATTGGTACGCTTGAAGTCGATGACGAGTTCTTCGCGCTGGTTGAAGCCCTTGCTGTGCCAGCTGACGATGCCGAACCCTTTATGTGAGTCCGAGACGCGCCGATCGAGCACGACCGATTCCGCACGCAGCGAATCGCTGGGATAGACGGGCTGGTGATAGGTGAGTTCGTTGACGCCGAGGAACGGCCCGCCTCCTTCGCTCAGGTCCTCGACGGTGAGGCCGAAGACCGTCGTGAAGACGAGCAGCGGATTGGCCACGATGCCGGGATGGCCGTGCGCCTGCGCGTAGGCCGCGTTGTAGTAGTGCGGATTGAAGTGCAAGGTCAGCGTCGAGAAGAGCGTGCTCTCGGACTCGGTGATCGTGCGGCCCCAATGGTGCCGGAATACCCGGCCGACCTCGAAATCCTCATAGCGGTTGCCCTTGGGCACCAGCCGGGCGCGGGCCCTGAAATCCTCTGTCATTCCGTCTCCTGTTTACGCCTCTCGCCCTGACGGGGGAGAGCAATATGACTATTTCTTCGCGGACGCACGCACGAGTTCACCGACGTCGCCAAGAGTGTCGATGCGTTCGATGGCATCGTGCAGACGGCGGGTGCCGGAGGTGCCGAGCAGTGGCGTCACCAGGCTGTCGAACTTGGTCTCGATCGCCTGGCGCTGCTTCCCGAGGTCGGCCCAGGGAATGCCGGAATCGTGGGTGACTTCGATGGTCGTTCCGTCGTCGAGCTGGATCGCCATCTCGGCCAGCGAGTGCGCCCAGTGCGGCTGGAACTCGATCGCCATCTTGTCGCGAAGCTCCTTGATACGCGGCTCCCGGGTCACGGCGTCGTTGTAGGATTCGAGATTGGCGGTATCGACTCCGGTGAGTGCCATGGCCACGGTCTGGCGCAGCGAGAACTTGGCTTCGAGGCCCGTGGTCGGGTTGGGGATGTTGCAGACCCTGTCGGCACCCGAGTCGATCCTGAGCAGGATCTTCTGCACCCGCTCGGGTGGGAAATTGTTCTTCAGCCGGATCTCCTTGGCACACTCGATGGGCGCGTGCGTCAGATAGCAGGCCGCGTGGTACTTGAAGAGGTTGTTGCGCAGGTGCCAGCCGGACGGCGGCTCACCCAGCGCCGCCTCGGCGTTGAGATGGTCGCTCTGCGACGAGGCGAAGCCCTGGTCGCATTCCAATGAATCGCCGCGCGCCGTGAACCCCCTGGCGGCCAGGCGTGCGGCCCGCAGACCGTGCTCGGACGCGGTGCCGGCGTGCAGGGGCTTGCACATCGTGCCGAAATTCGACTTGAGGCCGGCGGCCTGTGTGGCGGCGATGCCGAAGGCCACGGCGAGCTCCCGGTCGCTGAGGCCCAGCATGCGTCCCGCGGCGGCCGCGGCCGAGAAGGAGCCGACCGTGCCGGTGACATGGAAACCCTTCTGGTAGTGACTGGGCGCCACGAGCCGGCCGACACGGCCCGAGGTCTCGTAGCCCGCCACGAAGCTCTCGATGAACAGGCGGCCCGAGGCCTTCGTCTGCTCGCCGAGCGCCATCAGCGCCGGAACGACCGTGACCGTGGGGTGGCCGCCCATCGAGAAGTTCACGTCGTCATAGTCCAGCGCGTGGCTGGCCGCGCCGTTGATCAAAGCAGCGGTGGAAGGCAGCACGGTTTCGGGGCGACCGACCAGGGTCGCAGGGCCTTTCGCACCATCCTCCAGCGCCTCGCTGACGAGGATGTTGGTGAGGTCCTCCTGGGCGCCGGCGATCGTGACGGCAAACCAGTCGAGCAGGCACTGCTTGGTGCGCTCGACCAGATCGTCCGGCAGGTCCTGCCAGGCGAGGGCGGCGGCGCGCTTGGCGATTTCGGCCGTGACCGGAACGACGGCAGCCATGTTTTCCTCCTGAATTCGAGGAAACAAGTGTCGGCCAGCAGGCGCCGCCTTGTCCACCGTCCGGGCTTTCGCGCAACGATACGGCCCAGACACAACAAAGCCGCCCGGAGGCGGCTTTGTGCCGACTATTCGGTGACCCCGTTACCGGCAGTACCAAGCCATTGCAGGAACGATCCTGGTGGCGGCAACTGCAGAGATCGCCGGCGTCGTGATGGTGTAGTTCACAGGATCACCTCCTTTCGATGTTGATGGGAAGGAGAGCCTCGCACAGCGAGAGCAGGCTGCCTAGGGTTTCTTCGCGACGATATGGAAGATGTGCCAGTGCTTGGCGTTGCCGCGCGGCGTGACACCGTCGGCTTCCTCCTCCTCGAACATCTCGAGCTCGAATCCCCGAAGCAGGGCAAGCGCTTCGTCGCGCGAGAGGAAGGTCATGCCCGGTCGCCCGACCCAACTGTCGCGCAGGCCGTACCACTGGCCGGAAAAGCGGCCACCCGCGGGCAGCGCCTCGCGGATACGCTCCCACGTCCTGTGAAAGGAATCTGGATCGCAGAGGGGCATGGCGAAGCTCGAATTCACGAGATGGACGCCGAGCGGGATCGGGACCTCCTCGAGTCGCGCATTGACCGGCGTCACGTCGCATCCCTCGGGGAGGGCACGGGCCTGCAGTTGACGCAGCGCCTCGGGCTCGGCGTCGACGGCGACGACCTTCCAGCCGCGGCGCAACTCCTCGATCACGTCGCGCCCGTCGCCACAGCCGAGATCCATGACGAGGGCATCAGGCGGTGCGTCGCCGAACGCATCGAGCGCGGCGAGCAGCGTCCTGCGCGGCGGACGATCGCGAAGTTGCTGATAATAGGCGGCCCAGCCGGCCGATCGATCGCTTTCCGTCATGCGCGTTCTCTTGGTCTCCTGCGCTTGTGGTGGCGCGCGTCGTGTGATCGTATCGCAACGCGCTAAATAAAGAATCAACGATCCGGGAGGAACTGATGAAGAGGTTGGGAAGCCTTGCCTTGGCCTTGGCCCTTGCATTCTTGCCGCTCGCGGCGCGAGCCGACCTGAATGCCCTGACTGAAGCCGCCAAGAAGGAAGGCGAGCTCACCTGGTACGTCGCCCACTACACATCCGAAGGGGCGGAGGATCTGGGCCGCGGCTTCACCGAGATGTACGGCATCAAGGTCAACGTCGTGCGTACGACGGCGCAGGTCGCCTATCAGCGGCTCCTGCAGGATCTCAAGAACAACCAGACGATCTGCGACGTGTTTTCCTCGACCGACCTCGGTCACTATGCCCGCCTCAAGGCGGAAGGCCGCCTCGACAAGTATGTGCCGGAGAACACGCCCAAGATCTCGGAAGCCTTCCGGAACTTCGATTCCGACGGCTACTTTCACACCACCGCCGCCGGCCTGGTCGTGCTCACCTACAATACCGCGAAGGTGAAGCCCGAGGACGCACCCAAGAAATGGGAGGACCTGCTCGACATCAAGTGGAAGGGCAAGGTCTCGACCGGCCATCCGGGATTTTCGGGCTATGTCGGCACCTGGGTGCTGTCGATGAAGAAGCTCTATGGCTGGCAGTATTTCGACAAGCTCGAGAAGAACAAGCCGCAGATCGGCCGGTCGATCAACGACACGGTCACGGCGCTCAACGCAGGCGAGCGTCAGGTGGCGGCAGGCTCGGACGGCTCGACGCTGTTCAGCGCAGCGCGCGGCAATCCGCTGGCAGTGTCCTATCCCAGCGACGGCTCCGTGCTGATCATCTCGCCGTCGGCGATCATGAAGGGCACCAAGCATCCGAACGCCGCGAAGCTCTTCATGGAGTACCTCTATTCAATCGAGGCCTCGAAGATCAACGCCAAGCATTTCGGCATTCCCCTGCGTCCGGAAGTGCCGTCGCCTCCGGGCGCCAAGCCGATCAGCGAGATCAAGGTCATCCGTCCGACCGTGACGGAGGTGGAGAAGGGCATTCCGGAAGTGATCGAGCAGTGGCGCGACACGTTCGGCAACTGATCGACGCCCGAACATGTCGGTAACGGCTCCGGCGATCGACGCGATACCGGTGCGCGCCGTGCGCACCAGCCGGTTCGATCCGTCCTGGCTTCTGTGGATCGCGATCATCGCGGTCCTCCTGTTCCTGGTGGTAAGCCCGTTCGTCTATCTGGTCATCACCAGCTTCCAGACGGAGCGCACAGGCGACTTCACCCTGTCGAACTACGCGACGGCGTATGGACGCGCCCGCTATGTCGAAGCCCTGTTCAATTCGCTCAAGCTCGGCGCCGTGTCCGCCTTGCTGGCTGGTGTCTTCGCGGTTCCGCTGGCCTGGGCCGTGGCACGTACCAACATGCCGGGCCGCGGGCTCACCCGCATGCTGGTGCTGGCGACCTTCATCACGCCGCCCTATACGGGCGCCGTCGCCTGGATCCTGCTGGCCGGCCCGAATGCCGGCTGGCTGAACCGCTTCTACATGATGGCGACCGGCGCGGAGGCCGGGCCCTTCAACATCTACAGCTTCACCGGCCTCGCGGTCGTCATCGCGCTTTATTCCTTCCCCTACATCTTCATCTTCACGACGGCGGCGCTCGAGCTGGTGTCGTCGGAGATGGAGGACGCCGCCAACATCCTGGGGGCGGGGCCGTGGCGGACCATGCGCAAGGTGACCCTGCCGCTGGCGCTGCCGGCCATCCTGGGCGGCATGATCATCTGCTTCCTGGAGGCGATCGCGCTGTTCGGCTCGCCGGCGATGATCGCCATTCCGGCGCGCTTCAACGTCGTGACGACGCAGCTCTTCCAGTTCTTCGGCAACCCGGTGCGGGTCGAGGTGGCGGCGGCCTATGCCATGCCTCTGCTCGGTGTCACGATCCTGCTGGTGCTGGTCCAGCGGCTGATCGTGCGGCGCAAGGGCTTCGTGGCGCTGACCGGCAAGGGCGGCGAGCGGCGGCCGATCCTGCTCGGTCGCTGGCGCTGGGTCGTGTTCGGCTATGCCATGTTCGTCGCAGCGCTTGCCGTGTTCCTCCCCTACATCTTCCTGATCCAGTCGGCCTTCGCAAAGGCCTGGGGGCGCGGCTTCGCCCTCGACAACATCACCTGGGCGAATTTCCACTTCATCCTCTTCGAGCATGCGACGGCCGCCCAGTCGGTCATCAACAGCTTCGTCTATGGCGGGATCAGCGCCACCGTCGCGGTGTTCCTGACCCTGGGCGTGGCCTACATCGTCGCGCGGCGCCTGATCCCGTTCGGCGGTGTGCTGGGCTTCCTCTGCGTGGCGCCGTTCGTGATCCCTGGCGTGGTGCTGGCGATCGGCTTCTACGCCGCCTACGCGCCGCCGCCGCTGGCGCTCTATGGAACCGCGCTGATCATGATCCTGGCCTTTACCACGCGCTTCCTGCCGGTGGGCTACGTCAATGCAAGTGCCGCCATCAACAGCCTCAACCCGGAGATGGAGGAGGCGGTGCGCGTTCTGGGCGGCAGCCGCCTGACGGCGCTGCGGCGCGTCGTGGCCCCGCTGCTCAAGCGCAACATGATGGGCGCGTGGCTGCTGATCTTCATCCCGGCGACGCGCGAACTGTCGGCGGCAATCTTCCTCTATGGTCCCAACACGAAGGTGGCATCCGTCATGATCTTCGACATGAGCGAGGAGGGGAATTTCGAACGCCTCGCCGCGCTGGCGCTGGTCTTGCAGGTGCTGACCCTGCCGCTCCTCTGGATCGGCCAAAAGGCCCTGGGCCGCGACTTCATGCTGAGGCGTAACGTGACATGAGCAAGCTCGTTTTGAAGAACGTCGCCAAGCGCTACGGCGCGTTCGAGGCGGTGGCGGATTTCTCGCTGGAGCTTGCGCAGGGCGAATTCGTCTCCCTGCTGGGCCCGTCGGGCTGCGGCAAGACCACGACCTTGCGCATGATCGCGGGCTTCATGCCGCCGAGCGGCGGCACCATCGAGATGGACGGTAAGCAGATTTCCTCCGCCTCGGGTGTTGTGCCGCCCGAGCATCGCCGCATGTCGATGATCTTCCAGAGCTACGCCATCTGGCCCAACATGACGGTAGGCGAGAATGTCGGCTTCGGCCTGCAGATCCGGAAGCTGTCGCGCGCCGAAATCGACCGCCGGGTCGACAAGATCCTGGACGTCGTGCAGATGCGCAACCTCAAGGGCCGCTACCCGGCCGAGCTGTCGGGCGGCCAGCAGCAGAGGGTGGCCCTGGCCCGCGCCATCGTCGTCGAGCCCGAGGTGCTGCTGCTCGACGAGCCGCTGTCCAACCTCGACGCCAACCTGCGCGAGGAGATGCGCTTCGAGATCCGCCGCCTGCATGACGAATTCAGGATCACCACCGTCTACGTGACCCACGACCAGTCCGAGGCGATGGTGACGTCGGATCGGATCGTCGTGATGAACAAGGGCAAGATCGAGCAGATCGACGCACCGCATGTCCTCTACGGTCGCCCGAAGAGCCGCTTCGTGGCCGGCTTCATCGGCCGCACCAACTTCGTGGAAGGCGCCCTGCAGGGAAGCGACGTGCGTTTCGACGGCTTCGGCGCGCCCGCCTCAGCCCTGGAGGGCGCGAGCGGCGGCGGCAAGCTCCTCTATTCGCTGCGCCCGCAGGCGATCGGCCTTTCGACCCAGAAGCCCGGCGGCTCCGGCCTCGCGATCGAGGCCGAGATCGTCGACCGCTCCTATCTTGGCGAGTATTGGGACTATCAGGTCCGACCGCAGGGCGGCACGAAGCCGCTGCGCGTGTCGACGGCGCCGACCGCCGTTTTCGAGGTCGGCAGCCGCGTCTGGCTGGAGATCGCGCCGTCCGCCATGGTACGGGTAGAGTAGCTTCCAAACGTAGAGTGAGAGCATGACCGCAGGACCGCTAGCCCGTTTCAAAGTCCTCGACCTGACGCGCGTGCGTGCCGGCCCGACGGCCGTGCGCTACCTCGCCGACTGGGGTGCGGACTGCATCAAGGTCGAGATGCCGCCGTCTGCCGGCGAGATGGATATGGGCGGTCCGCGCCACGGGCCCGACTTCCAGAACCTCCATCGCAACAAGCGGTCGATCACGCTCAATCTCAAGGAACCGGACGGCAAGGCCGTCTTCATGAAGCTGGTCGAACAGGCCGACGTGGTGGTCGAGAACTACCGCGCCGACGTGAAGTTCCGCCTGGGCATCGACTATGAGAGTCTGAAGAAGGTGAACCCGCGCATCGTCCTCGGATCGATCTCGGGATTCGGCCAGGACGGACCCTATGCCGAGCGTGCCGGCTTCGACCAGATCGCCCAGGGCATGGGCGGCCTGATGATGGTCACCGGCAATCCGGGCGAGGGCCCGATGCGCGCCGGCATCGCGGTGGCCGACGTGGGCGCCGGCCTGCACTGCGCCATCGGCATCCTGATCGCGCTGCTGGAGCGCGAGACCTCTGGCCAGGGCCAGTGGGTGTCGAGTTCGCTGCTGCAGGCCATGATCTCGATGTGCGATTTCCAGGCCGCGCGCTGGACGATGTCGAAGGAAGTGCCCGGCCAGGCCGGCAACAACCACCCGACCTCGATCCCGACCGGCGTCTTCAAGACCAAGGACAGCTACATCAACATCGCGGCGTCCGGCGGCCACATCTACAAGCGCTTCTGCGAGGCCGTGAATTCACCGGAACTCTATACGGACGAGCGCTTCAGCACCGACAAGGCACGCGCCAAGAACCGCGACGCGCTGAACGACGAGATCAACAAGCGGGTGGCCCAGTACAGCAGCGCCGACCTCGTCGAGAAGCTGAACAAGGCGGGCGTGCCTGCCGGCCCGATCTACAAGATGGACGAGATGTTCGCCGATCCGCAGGTCAAGCACCTGAAGATGGCCCATCCCGTGCATTCACCCAAGCTGGGGGACATCGAGCTGATCGGCCAGGCCATCAACATGAGCCGCACGCCGTTCGAGATGAAGACGGCCACGCCGGAGCAGGGCGAGCATACCGACGCCGTGCTGAAGGAGGCCGGGTTCGACGAGGCGGCCATCGCCGACTTCCGCAAGCGGGGCGTGATCTGAGCATGATCAGCCCGACGCCGAACATGATCGCGGAGAAGGTGGGACCGGTCGGCCGGCTCGTCTTCAACAAGCCGCAGAAGCACAACGCCACCTCGACCGATATGTGGGAGGCGATCCCGGTCATTCTCGACGAGTTCGAGAAGGATCCGGCGATCCGCGTCGTGGTCGTCACCGGCGCGGGCGACAAGGCCTTCGTCTCGGGCGCCGACATCTCGGAGTTCGAGAAGGCGCGCAACACGCCCGAGCAGGTCGCCTACTACGACAAGATCGGCGAGGAGGCGAACCGTCGCCTTCACCGGTGTTCCAAGCCGACCATCGCCCGAATCCGTGGCTACTGCATCGGCGGCGGGCTGGCGGTGTCGCTCCTGTGCGACATCCGCATCGCCTCGGAGAACAGCCGATTCGGCGTGCCGGCGGCCCGGCTCGGGCTGGGCTATCGCGCGAGCGGCCTGAAGATCCTGACCGACCTCGTGGGCCCGTCCCACGCCAAGGAGATCTTCTTCACCGCCCGGCACTTCAATGCCCAGGAAGCCTTCGGCATGGGCCTGGTCACGCGCGTCGTGCCCGACGCCGAGCTCGATTCCTACGTCGACAACTACTGCAGGATGATCGGCGAGAATGCGCCGCTCACCATGCATGCCGCCAAGCGCACGATCGAGGAACTGACTCGCCTCGACGGTGAGCCGGACTTCGCCCGCCTCAACGGGCTGGTGAAGCAGTGCTTCGATTCGGAAGACTATGTCGAGGGCCGCACGGCCTTCATGGAGAAGCGTAAACCGGTCTTCAAGGGACGCTGAACAGGAGACGGCGATGACGACGCTGACACAGGAGCAACGCGACGCGTTCTGGCGCGACGGGTATCTCATGGTGGAGGACGCCGTCACTCCGGCGCAGCTCGCCGCGTTGAAGGCCGAGATCGAGGGCTGGGTCGAGCAGAGCAGGGCCCATGCCGCGCCTTTCGGTCCACCCACCATCGACGGCCGCCCGCGCTTCGACATGGGCGCCGAGCACAGCGCGGAAAAGCCGGCGCTGCGGCGGATCAACAACCCGTCCGACATTTCCGACGCCTATCGTGAGGTCATGCTCGACGCGCGCATGGTCGACATGGTGGCGGAGCTGATCGGGCCGGACGTGAAGTTCCATCACTGCAAGATCAATCTCAAGCTCCCGGGCGCGCGCACCGAGGTCAACTACCACCAGGATTTCGCCTACACGCCGCATACAAACGACGACATCGTGACGGCGCTTTTGTTCCTCGACGACGTCGACGAAAGCAACGGCTGCCTCACCGTCGTGCCGGGCTCGCACAAGGGGCCGGTCCTGTCTCTGTTCGTGGGCGAGCGCTTCACCGGCGCGGTCGCGCCCGACGAGGAGAAGAGGGCGCTCGACCAATCGGTGCCATGCCTCGGCAAGGCGGGAAGCGTCTGCCTGATGCATACGCGCCTGCTGCACGGCTCGGCCGCCAATGGCGCCGACAAGTCGCGCGGGCTCTACATCTGCGTCTACACCGCCGCCGATGCCGTGCCGATCGCGCGCAACCCAATGCCGAGCCTCAACGAGGGCCGCATCGTGCGCGGCAAGGAAGCCCGCTTCGCCCGTCTCAAGGAAGGTCTGGTCGAATTGCCCAAGCAGCCCAAGACAGCCTCGTTCTTCACCGTCATCGGCCAGGACTCCAAGCAGGCCGCCGAGTGAGCGATCCGCTGCCGGCGATAACGGAGGCTGCGGCCACCGGGGAGATCGCCGATCTGTTTGCCGACATTCGCGCCACGGTCGGCGTACGCGTGGTCAATCTCGTCTGGCGCCATCTCGCCACCATGGACGGTGCGCTGCCCTGGGCCTGGGCGGCGGTGAAGCCGCTCTATCTCGCCGGGCTGCCGGACGCCGCGATGGCGGCCTTCCATCAGGCGATGGGCGTACCGAAGCTGCCTTCGCTCGCCGGGGAGGAGCCCGCCAGCGTCGATGCCGTGTTGGCGAGCTACGACCATTCCAACACGATCAACCTCTTCTCCCTCGGCGCCCTGCGGGCGTGGTTGAGGGGCGAGGTGGCGCGCGACGGCGCCATAGAGCCCGTCCCGCGCAAGGCGGCGCCCGACCTGGCCCTGCCCAAGCTCGCGTCCGAGGAGGACGTCGCACCCGAGACCTGGGCGTTGGTGCTGCGCCTCAACAGGTTCGGCGACGAGCCGCAGCCGCTGATCCTGGCCAGCATGTACCGCCACCTGGCGCATGCACCGTCGTTCCTGCAGCGCGTCGAGACGGCGCTGGCCCCGGTCGCCGCGGACGGTTCGTTGCGGCGAGCGATCCTCGACAACCGCAAAACGGCTGCCACTCTCGCCAGCAGGCTCGCGCGATCGATCTCGGCCGAGCGGCCGCCGCACGCCGTCGAGATCGAGAAAGCCGTCGGCCTGTTTGTCGATCATGCCATTGGCAAGATGGTCACCATCTGCCGTGCGATCCGCGTGGCGCGAGGTGGGCCGCTTTCATAGGAGCGCGCCACTCCAGTGGCGCTCATACCTTACCGATCGCCCAATCTTGAGCGCCACTGGAGTGGCGCGCTCCCTTGATGGGATTCGTCGCCGCTACTCCGCCGCCTTGCGCGCACCCTGGTTGCGAGCCAGCCATTCGCCCATCGCCTGTTCCATCGTCATGAACACCGCGCCGCCCTCGATCAGGCGTTGGATCAGGCGTTCGAGCATCATCATGCGGTGGCCGCGGCCGATCACGTGAGGGTGGAAGGTGTAGGTGAGGATGCCGAAGTCGGGCTGGACTCGGGTCATATAGGTGAAGTCGTCGACGAAATTGTCGAGCACGTTGGTGGCGTTCATCAGGCCCTGCTGCACCGAGCCGTTGGGCAGGCGCATATATTCGAAGTGCGGGAAGTCGTCGAGCGACCAGCTGATCGGCATCTCGAGCAGCGGCGTCTCGCGGCCGCGCACGAAAGGCTTCATCAATTCGGCGACGTCGCCCTGGCGGGCGAAGTAGCAGTCGTAGTCGTGGCCCATCATCGAGCTGTCGTACTGGATACCATGCTTCAGCAGCAGCTCGATCGAGTGGGGAGAGAGGTCCCAGGCGGGCGACCGATAGCCGCGCGCGGTGCGACCGCTGATGCGCTTGATCGATTCGTTGCCACGGACGATCTCCTCTTCCTCCTCCTCCCGGGAGAGCGTGACGGGCAGGCGGTGCGTCCAGCCGTGGTGGGCGAGCTCGTGCCCGGCCTCGACATAGGGCGCAACGGCCTGCGGCGTGCTGTCGATCGTGTGGCCGGGCGTGAAGAAGGTGCCCTTGATTCCGTAGCGTTCCATCAGGGCGACCAGCCGCGGGATGACCACGACGTCGTATTCGCCGCGCGAGATCGCGGTCGGCGAGGTCATGCCGCGGGCGATGAAGCCCGAGAGGTGGTCGTGGTCGAAGGTCAGGCAGACGATTTGGCGTGGCATGGCGGCGGCTCCTGCGAGGGATCCCTGAAGCGGACGGCGGAGCTTAGGCCGGTTTGTCGTGCGCGCCCATCGCCGGATGCTATCCTGAAGGACCAGGGAGGTGACTGATGGACGAAGCCGGACGCCTGCGCGAAATGATCGATGCGGCCCAGCGGATCGTGGCCTTCACGGGGGCAGGAATCTCGACAGAGTCCGGGATCCCGGATTTCCGTTCACCCGGCGGGATCTGGACCCGCTACAAGCCGATCTACTTCGACGATTTCATGGCCTCCGACGAGATGCGCCGCGAATCGTGGAACCGCAAGTTCGCCACCGACGAGACCATGCTCAAGGCCGAGCCCAATGCCGGCCATCGCGCCCTCGCCAAGCTGGTGGAGCAGGGGCGCATGAGCGCGATCATCACCCAGAACGTCGACGGGCTGCATCAGCGTTCGGGGGTGCCGGACTCAAAGGTCATCGAACTGCACGGCAACACGACCTATGCCACGTGCCTGGACTGCGGGCACCGTCACGAACTTGCGCCGATCCGGAGGGCGTTCCTCGAGAGGGGCACGCTGCCGATCTGTGAAAAATGCGAAGGCATCGTGAAGACCGCGACGATCTCGTTCGGCCAGGCGATGCCGGAGATTCCGATGCTGCGGGCGCAGGAGGAGACGCTGGCTTGCGACCTGTTCATCGTCCTGGGCAGCTCGCTGGTCGTCTATCCGGCCGCCGGCTTCCCGCAACTCGCCCGCCGCAATGGTGCCAGGTTCGTCATCGTGAATCGCGAACCCACCGACCAGGACGACGATGCCGATCTGGTCATTCGCAAGGAGATCGGGCCGACCTTGAGTCGCGCCATCGGCGTGAATTGATCGGCGATGATTGCAGCGCCGCGCCGGACGCGATTTAATCGACCGGGACCAAGGAGGGTCGGATGCGGATCAATCGCAGGACAGCGCTGCTGGGTGGCCTTGGCGCCGCCGCATGGGGTGCGATGCCTGCCCGCGCCCAGGACATCACCTTTTTTCGCATTGGGACGGGCGCTACCGCCGGCACCTACTTCCCAATCGGCGGCCTGATCGCCAACGCGATCTCCAATCCGCCGGGCTCTCGCTCCTGCGCCGATGGCGGCTCGTGTGGCGTTCCAGGACTGGTCGCCACTTCGGTCGCCTCCAACGGTTCGGTTGCGAACGCCAACGGCATCGCCGCCGGCACCATGCAGTCGGGCTTCGTGCAGTCGGACGTGGCCTACTGGGCGTATAACGGCACCGGCATCTACGAGGGGCGCCCCAAGGCGGACGGCTTGCGCGCCATCGCCAGCCTCTATCCGGAAAGCTTCCAACTCGTCGCCCGCAAGGGGGCGGGCATCAAGTCGGTGGCGGACCTGAAGGGCAAACGCCTGTCGCTCGACGAGCCGGGCTCGGGGACGCTGGTCGACGCGCGCCTGATCCTTGCGGCCTACGGGCTCACCGAAAAGGAGATGAAGGCCGAGTACCTGAAGACACAGCAGGCAGCCGACAAGCTCAAGGATGGGCAGCTCGACGCCTTCTTCAGCGTGAGCGGCTGGCCCAACGGCGCGATCTCCGAACTGGCCGTGACGGCGGGCATCGACCTGGTGCCGATCACCGGGCCGCAGGCGGAGGGCCTGGTGAAGAAGTACAGCTTCTTCGCCAACGACGAGATTCCCGACGACGCCTACAAGAATGTGGCCGGTGTGAAGACGGTGAGCGTCAACGCCCTCTGGGCGACGTCGATCAAGCAGTCCGAGACGCTGATCTATGCCATCACGGCGGCTTTGTGGAACCCCAACACCCGCAAGCTGCTCGATTCCGGCCATGCCAAGGGCAAGGTCATCCGGATCGAGACATCGCAGCAGGCCCTGGGCATTCCGCTGCATCCGGGCGCGGAGAAGTTCTACAAGGAAAAGGGCCTGATCAAGTAAGGCCTCGTAGAACAGGATCAGGGCGGGGGAGATCGAAATGCGTTTGAAGGGCAAGACCTGCGTCGTCACGGCGGCCGGGCAGGGGATCGGTGCGGCCACGGCGCGGGCATTCGCGCGTGAAGGGGCCAGGGTCTGGGCCACCGACGTCGATGCGGGCAAGCTCGCGGCGCTGGCCGGCGTCGACGGCATCACGACGCGCAAGCTCGACGTGCTCGACAAGGCCGCCATCGGCCAGCTCGCCGCCGAGACCGGCGCAATCGACGTCCTGTTCAACTGCGCCGGCTTCGTCCATCACGGCACTGTGCTGGATGCGACCGACGAGCAGTGGCAGTTCGCCTTCAACCTGAACGTCCGCAGCATGTTCTGGGCGATCCAGGCCTTCCTGCCGGGCATGCTCGAAAAAGGCTCCGGCTCGATCGTCAACATGTCGTCGGCCGCCTCCTCGGTGAAGGGCGCGGCGCTGCGCTTCATCTACGGCACCACCAAGGCCGCCGTCATCGGCCTCACCAAGTCGGTTGCCGTCGACTACGTCTCCAGAGGCATCCGCTGCAACGCGATCTGTCCGGGGACGGTCCAGACGCCGTCGCTCGACGAGCGCATTTCCTCATTGGGAGGGGGGGCCGATGCCAGGCAGTTCTTCCTGCAGCGCCAGCCGGCCGGCCGGTTCGGCGCGGCCGAGGAGATCGCCGCGCTTGCCACTTATCTCGCCAGCGACGAGTCGGCTTTCACCACCGGCACGGTGAACGTGATCGACGGCGGCTGGAGCGTTTGACGGTGGACATGGCGGGAGTCATGGCGGCCATCGTCGCGCGGGCGCCGGTCATTCCCGTGCTGACCGTCGACAAGCGCGAGACCGCCGTTCCGCTCGCGCGGGCACTGGTGAAGGGCGGCCTGCCGGTACTCGAGATCACGCTGCGCACGGAACCCGCCCTCGACGCCTTGCGGGCGATCGCTGCCGAGGTGCCCGAGGCCATTGTCGGCGCAGGGACCGTGCTTGATCCGGCCCAACTCGACCAGGTGCAGCGCGCCGGGGCACGCTTCGCCGTGAGTCCGGGTTGCACGGCCACCCTCGCCAGGGCGGCACGGTCGTCTGGCATACCGTTCCTGCCGGGCGTCCAGACGGTTTCGGAGGCAATGGCTCTGGCTGAGCTGGGTTTCGGCGTCCTGAAGTTCTTTCCGGCCGACGCGGCGGGCGGTTTGACATGGATCAAGGCAGTGGGCGCACCACTGCCGGATTTGAGGTTTTGCCCGACCGGCGGAATCACGGCCGACACTGCGGCGTCCTATCTCGCGCTTGCGAACGTCGCCTGCGTGGGTGGGTCGTGGGTTGCCCCGCGTGTCGCCGTGGCAACAGGTGACTGGCAATCGGTCGAACGACTGGCTGCTGCGGCCTCGGCGCTCAAACGCTGCTAGCGAAAAGGGGGGAAAGGTGCTTCAAGTCAATTCTCAAGGAGTACCGGCTACCCAATGACTAGGTTGTCGATCGCGGCCCTGGCGCTTTTGCTTGTGACGAGCGAGGCAGCGCGGGCCGATTCCGTGCTCGTCCTGAATTCCGAGGAAGCGTCCTACAGCATCCTGAGCCGCAGCACGCGAACCGAAGTCACGCGTCTGCCGGTCGGGCGTGAGCCGCACCACCTCATCCTCTCGCCGGACGGCAAGGAAGTGCTCATCGGGTCGACCGCGACCAACGAACTGCTGAGCCTCGACATCAAGACTGGCGAACGCAAGCGCGTCGTCAAGGACATCCTCGATCCCTACCATCTGGGCTTCAGCCCCGACGGCAAGTGGTTCGTCACGGCGGCCTACCGGCTCGACCATGTCGACATCTACCATGCCGATGGTTTCCGTCTGGCCGGTCGCATCTTCATCGATGGGTTGCCGAGCCATATCGCCTTCGACACGCAATCGAAGACGGTCTTCGTCACCTTGCAGCAGAGCGGGCGGCTCGCGGCCTTCGATCTCGCGACGCAGACGCTGAAGTGGAACGTTCCCGTGGGCAATGCGCCGGCAGGCGTCGTGATGCTGCCGGACGACAAGCGGCTGCTGGTCGCGCTGACCGGCGAGGACGGCATCGTCCAGATCGATCCGAGGGACGGTTCGGTGAAGGGCAGCCTGCAAACGGGCAAAGGTGCGCATAATTTCTTCCCGAAGGGCGACGGTCGCCACTATTTCCTCAGCAACCGGGTCGAGGGGGTGGTTTCCCTGATCGACACCAAGGACGAGCTGAAGGTCGTGGGCAGCGTCCGCATTCCGGGCGGTCCCGACTGCATGGACATCACCCCAGACGGCAGGGAACTCTGGGTCACCCAGCGCTTCCTGCGCCGGGTCGCCATCGTCGACGTCGAGACGCTCAAGGTCGTCGGCAACATTCACGTGGGCAAATCCCCGCACGGTGTCTTCATGCTGAAGTCCACGGCGACCGTGACGGCCGGCGCGCCGGTCCGCGCGGCATCCACGGCAGGCGAAATCAAGTAGGCGCACGGTGCGCGACCTGATCGACCTCTGGGTCGGCGCCCAGGCCTGGATTTTCGAGACCCTCGTCAGCCCCGTTCTCTTCCACTTCGGCCTGATGGCCTGGTACGAGCCGGGCTACAGCGCCGTCGAGTTCGTCATGCTGGGCGTCGTTCAGATCGCGGTGATCGCGGTGGGCATGCGTTTTTTCGAGCGCCGCTGGCCGCTCGAGAAGCCGGGCAGGGACGACGGTCTGATCATGGTCGACCGCGTCTACACGGTCCTGAACAAGCTTGGCATCATACCGCTCGCCATCTTCATCGCGACCTATCCGCTGGTGCAGGAGATCGAGCTGCTGGTCCGGAGCTGGGGCTTCGCGCCGCCGCGCCTCGAGCGGGTGCTGCCGTGGATCGGCGACAACGACTTGGTCTCGTTCCTCGTCTATTTCGTGCTCTACGATTTCGCCGCCTACTGGCTGCACCGCGGACAGCACGCTTTCGGCTGGTGGTGGGCGCTGCACAGCCTGCATCACAGCCAGCGCCGCATGACGGTCTGGACCGACGACCGCAACCATGTGATCGACGATCTGCTGATCACCCTGGCGCTCGTACTGTTCTCGCAGCTCGTCGGCGTGCAGCCGGGCGAGTATGTCGTCATTCTCATGGTCGGACGACTGATCGAGAGCTGGTCGCACGCGAACGTCGATATGTCCTTCGGGTGGCTGGGCGAGCGGCTGCTGGTCGGCCCGCGCTTCCATCGCCTGCACCACGCGCTTTCGACACCCGCCGAACGCCACATCCAGGACCACAATTTCGCGCCGGTCTTCCCGATCTGGGACATCCTGTTCGGCACGGCGATCTATGACGGCAAGACCCGGCCCACCGGCGTCGACGATGCCGCCGTCGATGCCGACAACGGCCGCGGCTGGCTCACCCAGCAGGCGACGGTGTTCGGCCGCTTCGTGCGCGCCCTGATTCCGAAATTCAGGCGGCGCGTTTCAGCACAGTAAGCACGTCCGCCGCGCGCGGCATGGGCGTCACCGCGCCGTAGCCGGTGGTCGACAGTGCCGCCGCCGCATTGGCATATCGCGCCGCCGTCTCCGGATCGTCGCCGGCCAGAAGGCGGGTCAGGAATGCGCCGTCGAACGTGTCGCCGGCCCCCGTCGCATCGACGGCCTCGACCTGGTGCGGCGCGATGCGGGTCTGGCGGTCCCGCGTGGCGATCAGCGAGCCCTCGGATCCCATCTTCAGCGCCACCAACGGCGCGCCGAGCCCCAGATAATGGGCGACGATGGCTTCGGGCTCCTCGAGGCCGGTGAGCTGCCGGGAATCGTCGAGGCTGGGCAGGGCGATGTCGCAGCGGGCGATGGTGGCGTCGATGACCGCGCGGGCGACGTCGAGGTCCCAGAGCCTGAGGCGCAGATTGGTGTCGTAGGAGACCTTCACGCCGGCCTTGCGCGCGACGTCGACGGCGGCGTCGCAGGTCTTCCGGGCGGTGTCGCTGATCGCCTGGCCTATGGCCGAGAGGTGGAAGACCTTGGCGCCTGCGATGTAGTCCACGGCCAGCGTGTCCGGCGTCATGAGGGATGCCGCCGAGTTCTTGCGCAGATAGTCGAACTTGTGGCCGGCGGCGGAGTGGGTGACGAAGCTGACCCCGGTCGGCGCCGTCTGATGGCGGGTGACCCTCGAGGCGTCGACACCTTCGTTCTTCCAAAGGTCGAGGAAGGCGTCGCCCATCCAGTCCTGGCCCACGCTCGTCAGGTACCCGGTTGAGGCGCCCTGGCGCGCGGCGGCGATGGCCACGTTCTGCGAATCGCCGCCGAAGCCCTGCAGCCACGTGCGGCCGTCACCTTCCTTCGGACGGTTGAATTCGATCAGGGGTTCGCCGAGGCAGACGATGTCGGGAAAGCTAGTCATGGCAGGAGAATTGTCACGACCCCGCCCGGACCTCAAGCGATGCGCTGGACTTCCGGAACGCCTTCTCTCAGGGTTGCGGCAACGAATCTGGAGGAAAGCGGATGGCAAAAATGAAGAGTGGAAAGCGCCCGTTGCGCAGCCGCGAATGGTTCGATGCCAAGGGCGATCCGACGATGGCCGCCCTGTACCTCGAGCGCTACATGAACTTCGGCCTCACCTTGGCGGAGCTTCGCAGCGGCCGGCCGATCATCGGCATCGCCCAGACCGGCAGCGACCTCTCGCCCTGCAACCGCCATCATCTCGACCTCGCGATCCGCGTGCGCGACGGCATCCGCGACGCCGGCGGCATCCCCATCGAGTTTCCCGTCCATCCGATCCAGGAGACCGGCAAGCGTCCGACGGCGGCGCTCGACCGCAACCTGGCCTATCTCAGCCTCGTCGAATGCCTGTACGGCTACTTCTTCGACGGCGTCGTGCTGACGACCGGCTGCGACAAGACCACGCCGGCGATGATCATGGGGGCGGCCACCGTCGACATTCCCGCGATCGTCCTTTCGGGCGGTCCGATGCTGGATGGCCATTTCGCCGGCGGTCTTGCGGGCTCGGGCACCATCGTCTGGTACGCGCGCCAGGAGCTCGCGGCGGGCCGCATCGACATGGAGAAGTTCATCGAGATGGTGGCGTCGAGCGCGCCCAGCGTCGGCCATTGCAACACGATGGGCACCGCGCTCTCCATGAACAGCATGGCCGAGGCGCTCGGCATGTCGCTGCCCGGCTGCGCCGCCATTCCCGGCCCGTACAAGGAACGTGGCCAGATGGCCTACGAGACCGGCAAGCGCATCGTCGACATGGTGTGGGAGGATCTGAAGCCCTCCGACATCCTGACGCGCAAGGCCTTCGAGAATGCCATCGTGGCGGCGAGCGCGCTGGGCGCCTCGACCAACTGCCCGCCTCACGTCAACGCCATCGCCCGCCATATCGGCGTGAAGCTCGAGAACAAGGACTGGGACAGGATCGGCTACGACATTCCGCTGCTGGTGAACTGCATGCCCGCCGGCAAGTATCTCGGCGAGGCCTTTCATCGCGCCGGCGGCGTACCGACCGTGATGAAGGAGCTTCTGAACAAGAAGAAGATCCACGGCGATGCCCTGACCGTCTCGGGCAAGACGGTGGCGCAGAACCTGCGCAACGCGATCGGGGCCGACGGCGAGGTCATCAAGACCTATGACAGCCCGATGCTCGACCAGGCAGGCTTTGCCGTGCTGGGCGGCAATCTCTTCGAGTCGGCGATCATGAAGACCTCGGTGATCTCACCGGAGTTCCGCGAGAAGTATCTCGAGCGCAAGGGCGACCGCGATGCGTTCGAAGGCACGGCCATCGTGTTCGAGGGACCGGAGGATTATCACCACCGCATCAACGACCCGAAGCTGCCGATCGACGAGAACAGCATCCTGGTCATCCGCAATGCCGGCCCGGTCGGTTATCCGGGGGCGGCCGAGGTGGTGAACATGCTGCCGCCGGACCGGCTGGTGAAGGGCGGCGTGCTTCTGCTGCCTTGCATCGGCGACGGTCGCCAGAGCGGGACCTCGGCCAGCCCGTCGATCCTGAACGCGTCGCCGGAGGCCGCCGTGGGCGGCGGGCTCGCGCTGCTGAAGACGGGCGACAGGGTCCGCGTCGACATCGGCAAGCGCACCGCCGACATCATGATCACGGCCAAGGAACTGGCGAGGCGCAAGAAGGCCTGGAAGCCGGACATCGTGCCCAGCCAGACGCCATGGCAGGAGCTGCAGCGCAAATTCGTCGGCCAGCTCGCCAGCGGCGCCTGCCTCGACTTCGCGGTGAACTATCAGAAGATCGCCAGGACCAAGGGCGTGCCGCGGCACTCGCATTGAGCGGAACGCGCGCTCCGGTCGAGACGACGGGAAACCCTAGCGGAAGAGGCGTTGCTCGACGGAGACCGGGAGATCGGCCCGGTTGATGAGGATGATTGCCCAGGGCGAGGTCGGCTGACCGACGGGACGGGCGCTGGGTGGCGGAGGCGGGGCCAGCGAAGCCGTTGCACCCGGTGCGGCGAAGCCTGATGCACCCGGCGGAAGCGCCGAAGGCGCGGCGTTCGCCGCGACCCCTCCTGCGATGGGCCGTGAAGTGACGCCGCGCTGGGCCATCATCATCTCGGCCGGCATGCGCTCCTCGAAGACGACGACGATGCGATCGCGCCGGCGTGCCGTGGACAGGACGTTAACGGCATAGCCCTCGCCGCCGCGCCGTCCCAGGAAGATGCCGACGGCGTTCATCCGGCCGGCCTCGAACATGTCGGGAGCGGGAGTGCCGACGCGACTCCAGAGGCTTCGCCATTCGGCAACGGTCGTCGCAACCACATGCTCGGGCTGCCGGGTAACGGCGGACGCTCCCTGCCAATGGCGTGCCTCCACGCTCTGCGCGAATACCGGAGGAACCACCAGCAAGCCGGCCATGGCAGTGCCCATGAACAGCATTTGCCGACGGGGCAGCCGCTGGATGAGGGGGGTGACCGACTTGCTACTGGACTGCACGATTGGATCTCTCGGGGACCCGATGTCTGTTCGTTTTGGGGAGCCTCAAAACACCATGACACTTTGGCTCAATTGAGGCCGGAGACCCACCGGGGACAGCCACTTTGGCGTCTCCGCGGCCCACTTTGTCTCAATCGTGCGAGCATGTTGCAGGAAAGCCACAGGTCGGCAGGGCGCGCGCATTTACCCGTCGCTAGCTGCGCTTTGCCTTGTCCGCCGCATTGGTCGACTGGATCTGTTCGCGGATGCGAACCCAGTCCTCTTCGCTATAGGACATCATGTTGGAGAAGGTGCCGTTGCCCATGATGCCCATGGCGCCGTCGATCGCGATGACTTCGCCGTTGATGTATTCGACCTCCTCGCTCATCAGGAAGGCCGCCATGTTGGCGAGTTCGCTGGGCCGGCCGACACGGCCCATCGGATTGCGGGTGTTGTAGCGCGTGTCGTTGCCTTCCTGCAGCGGGTTGAGGCGGGCCCAGGCACCCTCGGTCGGGAAGGGGCCGGGGGCGATCGCGTTGAGGCGGATGCCGTGGCGCGCCCATTCGACGGCGAGGCTCTGGGTCATGACGGCGACGCCGGCCTTGGACATGGCCGACGGCACGACGAACGGGCTGCCGGTCCACACCCAGGTCGTGAGGATGCTGAGAACGCTGGCCTTGCGCTTCTCGGCGATCCAGCGCTTGCCGCACGCGTTGGTCATGTAGAACGTGCCGTGCAGCACGATGTTGGCGATCGCATCGAAGGCGCGGGGGCTCAGGTCCTTGGTCTGTGAGATGAAGTTGCCGGCAGCGTTGTTCACCAGACCATCGAGCGGGCCAGTGGCCCAGATCTGCTCGATCATCTCCTCTACGGCCGTGGCGACGCGGATGTCGACCGCATGGAAGTCGACCCGTCGGCCGGGATGCTTCTCCATGACCTGCTTGGCGGTCTCCTCGAGCACGCTGCCGCGCCGACCGCATATCACACAGTCTGCACCCAGTTCGACGAACTTCTCCATCATCATGCGACCGAGGCCGGTACCACCGCCGGTGACGAGGAAACGCTTGCCCTTGAACAGGTCGGTCTTGAACATCTATCGGTCCTCCCGCGAACACTTCAGACGATTCGTCTAGCGTGAGGTTGCAATCTCGTACAAGGACTGTTGCTTCCTCCGCAGAGGATGGTTACGATTTCTGCATAACAACACGGGATCGTTGAATGACGACCCATCAGGGAGAGACGAGCGGGGACGTCGGTACGGTTGAGCTGCGTGGTAAGGTCAAGTGGTTCAACGCTGTCAAAGGGTATGGGTTCTTGGCCCTGGACAGCGACAACAGCGACGCGTTCCTGCATGTAACGACACTACGCCAGTCCGGGCATGAAGATCTCAAGCCCGGCGCAACCGTAGTCTGTGCCGGTGTCCGCGGGCCGAAGGGCTGGCAGGTCATGAGGGTGATCGACGTCGATCAATCGACGGCCGTCGTTACGAGTGCGAAGCCGCCACCAATCCCGGACGGCATTGCCATCGGCGACTACATCGCCGCTCTGGTGAAATGGTACAACAACGAGCGCGGTTATGGCTTCGTCACGCGCGAGACGGCCGAAGGGGACATCTTCGTGCACGCCGCGGTGTTGCGGCGGCACGGCATGGATTCCTTGGCGCCTGGCCAGAAGGTGATGATCCGCGTCGCCGAAGGCCAGAAGGGCCTGCAGGTCGTCGAGATCCGCGGAGCGTGACGGCTCTCGCTATTTGATCTCCCGCAGGTAGCTGTCGAGCGGCGGCGCCTGCTTGATCAGGCCGCGCTTCACGAGGAAATCCGCGAAGGTCGCGTAGCGCGCGCGGTCGAGCGTTGCGGGATCGGCGGCGAGCAGGGGCACGGTGTCCTTCCACGCCAACCGGTTGAGGTCGTTGTCGAGATCCTTGCCGTACCTGGAGAAGCTCGCCCACGCCTCGGCTGGATTGGCCGTCAGCCAGGCGGTGGCCTCGGCGAGCGCCGCGAGCAGCTTCTTCGTGCGGGCGACGTCGACCGCCTCGCGCCTGGCCAGGATGACCAGTTCATCGTAGGTCGGCACGCCATGGTTTTCGACCAGCCAGAGTCGTCCCTTGGCCTTGTTCAGTTCGAGGTCGTTCAGCTCGAAGTTCCGAAAGGCGCCGATGACACCGTCGACCTGCTTGCTCATGAGGGCGGTGGTGAGCGCGAAGTTGACGTTCACCAGCGTCACGTCCTTCAGGGTGAGGCCCGCGCTCTCCAGCATGGCGCCGAGCACCGCTTCCTCGAAGCCCGAGACGGAGAAGCCGATCTTGCGGCCCTTGAAGTCGGCGATGCTCTTCACGGGCGAGTCTTCGAGCGCGACCAGCGAGTTCAGCGGCTGCGCCACCAGCACGCCGACCCGCACCAGGGGCAGGCCTTCGGCCGCGAGCATCTGCAAGGTCGGCTGGTAGGAGAGGGCGTAGTCGGCCTGGCCTGTCGCGACCAGCTTGGGCGGGGCATTGGGATCGGCCGGCGCGATCAGTTCGACGTCGAGGCCCTGCTTCTCGAACAGGCCGCGCTGCTTGGCGATCACCAGCGCGGCATGGTCGGGATTGACGAACCAGTCGAGCAGGATGCGGACCTTATCCTGCGCTGCGGCGGGAAGCGCCAGGCAGCAGAGCGCCAGAACGGCGATCAACCGGGTCATCGTTTGCATGGTCAGTCTCCTTGGAACGGTTGCCACGGCACGAGCCGCCGAGCGGCCCGATCGGTTGCGTAATAGAGAGCGAGGCCCAGCAGGCAGAGGATGACGAGGGCGGCGAAGGCGAGGGGCGTCTGGCCGCGGGCCAGCGACTGGGTCATCAGGAACCCGAGCCCGGCGCTGGCGCCGACCCATTCGCCGATCACCGCGCCGATCGGCGCCACGGCGGCGGCAATGCGGGCGCCCGAGGCGAAGGCAGGCAAGGCCGCCGGCAACCTGATGTGCAACAGTATCGCGCGCGGTGGGGCGTTCATGGTGCGGGCAAGCTCGAGCCAGCCCGGGTCTGTCCGGCGCAGGCCGTCGTAGAGGCTGCTGACGACCGGGAAGAAGATGACGAGGGCGGCCATCGCGACCTTGGACGCCATGCCGTAGCCCAGCCATAGGACCAGAAGCGGTGCGACGGCGATCACGGGGACGGCCTGCGAGACGATCACGAGCGGCAACGCCCAGCGCCGCCAGCCGGCCGAGGCGGCAAAGACGATGGCAAGGGCCGCCCCCAGCACGAGCCCCAGCATGAGCCCGAGGACCATCTCGGCGGCTGTCCACGCGGCCTGTTCGATCAGGAGATCGAACCGCTCGATCAGCACCACGGCAACGCGCGAGGGAGGTGGCAGGATGTAGGGCGGCACGCCGCTCAGCCACACGAGCGCTTCCCAGGCGGCGATCAGGCCGAAGGCCGTGAGCAGCGGCCTCACGAGCCTCTCCTCAGTTCGGCGATCAGCCGGGCCTGCAGGGCGAGGAGCCCGGCGTCGCCGGGATCGCGCGGCACGTCGCCGGAGGGTGCGATCACCGGGCCGACGGCGAACGGCATGCCCGACAGCACACGGATTTCGTGGCCGAGGCGCAATGCCTCCAGCGGATCGTGGGTGACCATCACGACCGTGCGTCCCCGAAGCAGGCGCGCCGCCAGGTCCTGGAGATCCAGCCGCGTCACCGCGTCGAGATGCCCGAAAGGCTCGTCCATCAGGACGATCTGCCGATCCTCGCAAAGCGTGCGCGCCAGGGCCGCCCGCTGGCGCATGCCGCCGGACAGGCTTTGCGGCAGGTCGTGCATGCGATCGCCAAGTCCCACTTCGGCGATGAGTGACCGCGCGCGCGGCTCGGCCGCCCGGCGTGCCGCCGCGTCGAGGCGCAGGCGGTAGCCCAGCAGCACGTTGTCGAGAACGCCGAGCCAGGGCAGCAGCAGGTCGCGCTGCGCCATGTAGGCGACCGGACCGGCCGCATCCGCCCCCGGCAGCAGGCCCGCGAGATGGCGCAGAAGGGAAGTCTTGCCGACGCCGCTGCGGCCCAGCAGGCAGGTGGTTTTTCCGCCGGGAAATTCGAGCGACAGATTCTCGGCCACGACATGGCCGTCGAGGACGATGTGGGCCGAACGCACCGAAAGAGCAGGCGAAGACGTCAACGAAGCCACCAGTCCCTACGCCGGCATTAACCGGATCAGGTTCGGGGTCGTTCTTTCGAACCTCTCAGCCGCCAGGCGGCTCCCCCCGATGAGCGGCCGCCACTATGGTTGCGTGACTCTGTTCATGCAAGCGTCATCGGTTTGACGAAATCGCCGTCCACGCTCTATGCCATGGCCATGGTTCAAGCAGTCACCCAGAGTTCTTCCAGGTCGGCGCTCGGCCGGCGTCTCTTCCTCGCAGCGCCCTTCGCGCTGGCCGGTGGGGCCGCTTGGGCGCAGCAGGGCGCCAACGATTTCCACTTCAAGCGCTCGTCGCTGGTGGTGGTGTCCGGCGGGCGCGAGATCAAGTTCGACGTCGAGCTCGCGCTGGACGACACCCAGCGCGCGCGGGGCCTGATGTTCCGCGAGAAGCTCGGCCCCTACGAGGGCATGCTGTTCGATTTCTACAAGGAAGCGCCGGTCAGCTTCTGGATGAAGAACACGCTGATCCCCCTCGACATGGTCTTCATCGCCGCCGACGGCACGATCAAGTCGGTCCACGCCAATGCGGTGCCGCACTCGACCGAGACCATCCCCAGCCAGTTCCCGGTGCGCGCCGTCCTCGAGATCAACGGCGGCAGCGCCAAGCTTTTGGGCATCAAGCCGGGCGACAAGGTCCTCCACCCGATCTTCGGGAATGCCTAGCGCTTCAACGCGCAGGTCATCCCGTCGCCGACGGCGAGAAGGGCGAGGTCGATCCGTCGATCGTCCTTCAGCTTCGTATTGAGGGCGCGCAGCGCCTGCGTGTCGCGATCGACTTCGGCGGGATCGGCGACCGAGCCACCCCACAGGACATTGTCGATCAACACCAGGCCGCCTGGCCGAACGAGTTTCAGGCAGCGCTCGTAGTAGGCGTCGTAGTCGTCCTTGTTGGCGTCGATGAAAGCGAGGTCGAGCTGGCCGGTGAGTCCCTGCGCCAGCAGCCAGTCGAGCGTACCGAGCGCCGGCCCGATCGTGAGTTCGATGCGACTGTCGAGGCCGGCTTCCTTCCAGTAGCGGCGCGCGACCTTCGTATAGTCGGTGCTGACGTCGCAGCACCACAGCTTGCCGTCGGGCGGCAGCGCGCCCGCGATGCACAGGGAGGAGTAGCCGGTGAAGGTGCCCACTTCGACGGCACGCCGGGCGCCGATGGCCCGCGCCAGGAGTTCGATCTGCTGGCCCTGATGGGCGGAGATCTGCATGCCGGCGCGTGGCAGCGTCGCGGTTTCCTCGCGCAGCCTGCGGCGCAGCGGCGGCTCGCGCAGCCAGTTGTCGTCGACATAGTCGTTCAATGGACCGTCGATTTTCGGCCAACTCTTCATGCTCTCTCCTGTTGGCTCGCCACGCCCGCCTCGCTAGGGTCGCTGCCCTGGAATGGCGGGAGTTGGGAGTAGGCATGTCGGATATCGAGATCGCACGGCGCGCAATCAAGAAGCCCATGAAAGAAGTCGCCGGACGGCTCGGCATCCCGGAAGAAGCTCTGGAACCGTACGGCCGGGACAAGGCGAAGCTCGATGGCGACTATGTGAAATCGCTCTCCGGCCGCAAGCCGGGGCACCTGATCCTGGTGACGGCCATCAACCCCACCAAGGCCGGCGAAGGCAAGACGACGACCACGATCGGTCTCGGCGATGCACTCAGCCGCCTCGGCAAGAAGACCGCGATCGCACTGCGGGAGCCGAGTCTGGGGCCCTGCTTCGGCCAGAAGGGCGGCGCCACCGGCGGCGGCCAGGCGCAGATCGTGCCGATGGCCGACATCAACCTGCATTTTACCGGCGACTTCCACGCGATCACGACGGCCCACAACCTGCTGGCCGCGATGCTGGACAATCACATCTACTGGGGAAACACGCTGGGCATCGACAGCCGCCGCGTGTTCTGGCCGCGGGTGCTCGACATGAACGACCGCGCGCTGCGCGACACCGTCGTCAGCCTGGGCGGGGTCGCCAACGGATTTCCGCGACAGGCGCGCTTCGACATCACGACGGCATCGGAGGTCATGGCGATCCTCTGCCTCGCAGACGACCTCGAGGATCTCGAGGCGCGGCTGGCGCGGATCGTCGTGGCCGAGACCCGCGAGGGCAGGCCGATCACGGCGGGCGACCTCAAGGCGGCCGGTGCGATGGCGGCCGTGCTGAAGGACGCCGCCAAGCCGAACCTGGTGCAGACGCTGGAAAACAATCCGGTGCTGATCCATGGCGGCCCGTTCGCCAACATCGCGCACGGCTGCAATTCGGTCATCGCCACGCGCGCGGCGCTGGCGCTCGGCGACTATGTCGTCACCGAAGCGGGCTTCGGCGCCGACCTGGGGGCGGAAAAGTTTCTGGACATCAAATGCCGGCAGGCTGGGCTCGAGCCCGGCCTGGCCGTGGTCGTCGCGACCGTGCGCGCGCTCAAGCTCCACGGCGGGGCCGACGAGAAGGCGCTGGCCAAGGAGGATGTCGGCGCCGTCGAGCGTGGCCTGCCCAACCTGCTGCGCCATGTCGAGAATCTGCGGAAATTCGGGCTGCCGGTCCTGGTTGCCATCAACCGCTTCCTCACCGATACGCCGGCCGAGCTGGAGCTGATCGAGGCGCAGTGCGCGGTAGCCGGTGCGAAGGCCTATCTCTGCGAGCACTGGGCCAGGGGCGGCGCCGGCGCGGAAGACCTCGCAGGGGCCGTGGTCGCGACGCTCGACGAAGGCAACGCGGCTTTCAGGCCGCTCTATCCCGACGACCTGCCGCTTGCCGGGAAGATCGAGACGATCGCGCGCGAGATCTATCGTGCTTCGGGCATAGCGATCGCGGGATCGGCACAGCGGCGCCTCAAGGCACTGGAGGCCGCGGGTTACGGCAAGCTGCCCGTCTGCATCGCCAAGACACAGTACAGCTTCGCCGCCGATCCGGAGCTGCGCGGCGCCCCGACGGGCCATACGCTGCCCATCCGCGAGGTGCGCCTGTCGGCCGGCGCCGGTTTCGTCGTCGCGATGGCGGGCGAGATCATGAGCATGCCGGGGCTGCCGCGCGTGCCGGCCGCGGAAAGCATCCGGCTGACGGCGGACGGTCAGGTGGAAGGGATCTTCTGAGCCATGCGTTACTATTCTTTCGTCACGGTGGACGTCTTCACCGAGCGGCGCTTCGGCGGAAACCCGCTCGCGGTCTTTCCGGATGCGACCGGCATGACCGACGCGGAGATGCAGTCGCTCGCCGCCGAGTTCAACCTCAGCGAAACGACCTTCGTGCTGCCGCCCGAGGATCCGAAGAATACCGCGCGCGTTCGCATCTTCACGCGCACCCGCGAAATGCCGTTTGCCGGCCATCCCAATGTCGGCACGGCCTATGTGCTTGCGCAGCAGGGTCTGGACGAGAGGGGCAAGCTCCTGTTCGAGGAACTGGCGGGCCTCGTCGAGATCGACGTCGAGCGTGACGCGGCGAATATGCCCATCGGCGCCACGATCGCCGCGCCGCAGCCGCTCTCGCTCGGGCCCGAACTCGCGGTCGAGACGGTCGCCGCCTGCGCCGGCCTGGAGCCGTCCGACATTCGCCTGGGCGGGCACCGGCCTGTGGAGGCGTCGCTCGGCAATCCGTTTGTCATCGCCGAAGTCGAGGCATCCGCCCTGTCACGCGCCACGCCGGACTTCGCCTCGTTCCGGCGGGCCCTCGAACAGACACCGGCCCTGAACGGGCGGCTGGGACTCTACCTCTACGCCCATGCCGGGCAGGGGAGCGTTCAGGCCCGCATGTTCGCACCGCTGGGCGGCACGATCGAGGACGCCGCGACCGGCAGCGCCGCCGGCCCGCTCGGCGCGCTGCTGCTGTCGCTATCAGATGCCCCGGAACTTCGCCTCGACATCCATCAGGGCGTCGTCATGGGACGGCCGAGCCTGCTGCGGGTGGTGGCGCGCCGCGGCACCGACGGCATCCGGGCGACCATTGCCGGCCGGTGCGTGACGGTCCTGCGCGGCGTAGCCCAGCTCTAGGTCAGTGCGGCCGGAAGGCGTGCTGCTTGAGATCGCCGAGCGATACGACGTGGAGGGTGACAGCGTGGGTTGCCTCAAGCACGACCTGCGGCGCGACGTTGGCGTCGAAGGCCTCTTTCCATCGGCTGGCGCACAGGCACCAGCGGTCGCCGGGTTTCAGACCGGGGAAGCCGTATTGCGGCATCGGCGTGCTGAGATCGTTGCCGCGCGACCTGGAAAACACGAGGAACTCGGCAGTCAGGACGACGCAAACCGTGTGCAGGCCGATATCCTCGGCGCCGGTGTTGCAGCAGCCGTCGCGGTAGAATCCGGTGACCGGCCGGGTGGAGCAGGGTTCCAGCACGCCGCCCAGCACGTTTATGGAGGGGGCGCGGCGGTCGGGGCGGCCCTGCTCGGGCGTCTGATCGAACATGGATCTAACGTAGCATCTGGAATTTGAGCTTTCGAGGCGGCTGGGCCGCTGGTAGAAACCCTCGCGTCAAAGAGGTGTATCGGCGGGGCGTAGCGCAGTCTGGTAGCGCGTCTGCCTTGGGCGCAGAAGGTCGTCGGTTCGAATCCGGCCGCCCCGACCACGCCCGAAAACGGAGTTAGCGGAAGCCATGCAGGTTCGCATCTTCAAGCCGGCCAAGACGGCCATGCAGTCGGGAACGGCCAATACCCATGAGTGGGTGCTGGAGCCGGAGCCGTCGCGCAAGGAGATCGACCCGCTGATGGGTTGGACCAGCTCCCGCAACACGATGCAGCAGGTCCGCCTGTTCTTCCCGACCCTCGAGGAAGCCAAGGCCCATGCCGAAAAGAACGGCTGGCAGTATACGGTCGAGCAGCCGCACAGCCGGCCGGTGAGGCCGAAGGCTTACGCCGACAATTTCGCCTTCAACCGCGTCGGCCGCTGGACGCACTGAACGTCCAGGCCGGGCGTGTGATATCGAGACGGCAGGCGCCCGTAGCTCAGTGGATAGAGCAACCGCCTTCTAAGCGGTAGGCCGCTGGTTCGAATCCAGCCGGGCGCGCCACCTCGACGGACGGGCCAATAACGCAATCGACTGAGATGGGGCGGGTCGGCCAACAGGGCTTCGGTGATCGCACGCATCGCAGATGAAACGCATTTGCAAGGCAGCATCCCTCTATTGCATGCGATTCATTATCAGTGCCATATTTCTTCCGTGATAATAACTCGCATTCTCCTCATTTAAGAGGAGGCGAGTGAATTTCCGGGGAGTAATCATGGCAAAGCGCGTACCGGTAAAGACAGCCTTGGTGGGTCTGCTTGTGGCCCCATCGGCAATGGCCCAGCAGGAAACCGCCCAGACCCCGGCACCGGCGCCAGCCACCCCCTCCACCGAGAACCAGCCCGCCGATCCCTCGGCCGCCCCGGCAACCATGCAGACGGTGACGGTCACCGGCAGCCGTCCCAGCGAAGACTTCCAGGTCACCCGCGGCTCGATCAACCGCTTGGGCGCCGCCAACCTGATGGACGTGCCGCAGTCCGTGGTCGTCATCAACCGCGCCCTGATGCAGTCGCAGGGCGTGACCAGGCTGGAAGACGCCGTCCGCAATGCGCCGGGCGTCACCATCGGCTCGGCCGAAGGCGGCGCCATCGGCACGAACATCAACATCAACGGCTTCTCGGCCCGCACCGACATCTATCTCGACGGCATGCGCGACCGCGGCCAGTACTATCGCGACGTGTTCGCCCTGGAGCAGGTCGAGGTGCTGATGGGCCCGTCCTCGATGCTGTTCGGCCGCGGCTCGACCGGCGGCGTCATCAACCAGGTGACCAAGAAGCCGTTCCTGAAGCAGGCGACCGAGCTCAGCGCCCAGGCGACCACCAACGGCCTCGTGCGCACCACCGCCGACGTCAACACGCCGTTCGAGGAGACCAACGCGGCCCGCGTATCGGCGATGTTCCAGGTCGGCAAGGCCTCGACCGTCGACCAGACCAACGTGCTCGACTTCGGCCTCGCGCCGAGCGTCAAGCTCGGCATCGGCACCCCGACCGAGATCACGCTGGGTGCGATCCTTCAGCATCGCAAGGACCAGGTGAACTACGGCGTCCCGAACCTGAACGGCTACCCGCTGAATGCACCGCGCAACACCGCCTGGGGATTCAGCGACGACTATACCGAGCAGGATGTCATCGCCCTGCAGAGCCTGATCGAGCACAAGTTCGCGCCGAACCTGAACCTGCGCAACCAGACGGAGTTCGTCTGGGTGAACACGTCCGTGCGTGAAACGTCCGGTGGCTTCGTCGGCACGCTCGGCTCCAACGGAGGATTCGTGGCGGCTCCGCGCGGCCCGAACAACATTCCCTATAGCGCGGCGCCACTCGGGAACCTGTGGATCCGCCAGCTCAGCCGCGACCGCAACATCAACGACATCACGGTCGAGAACCAGACCGAGGTGTTGGCCAAGTTCGATACCGGCACCGTCGGCCACACTTTGCTGATGGGCATCGACCTCAACTACGAATCCTACAGCAACAAGGCGTTCAGCCGCACCGGTACGTGTAACGGCGTCGCGCTTCCAGCCGGCTCAGTGGGCTGCACGCCGGCCGGCTACACGGTCGGCGCCAGCACGCCCGGCAACGTCGCACAGGTGCCGGGCAACTATGCCTCTTCGCAGGCCTGGGGGGCGGGCTTCTACTTCAACGATACGATCCAGGTCCTTCCCGAACTGAAGCTGGTCGGCGGCCTGCGCTGGGACTACTACGCGGCGACGATCGGCAACTCGATCAACAGTGCCAACACGCCGGGCAACAATTCGGTTCCCTTCCTGTATCAGGCCGACACCTTCACCAGCGTTCGTGGCGGCGTGATCTTCGAGCCGACGCCGCAGCAGTCGTACTACGTGTCCTACAGCACCTCGTTCAACCCGTCGCTGGAGCAGCTCACCTCGACGACCGGTACCTCCACCTTGCCGCCGGAAAACAACGCTGGCTGGGAAGCCGGGGTAAAATACGAGTTGCTGAATGCGAACCTGTCGCTCAACGCCGCGGTGTTCTCGATCATCAAGAACAACGCACGCACGGCCAATCCGGACGGCAGCTACTCGCCGACCGGCAACGTGCAGGTGACCGGCGGCCGTGTCGGGGTCTCGGGCCGCATCACGCCGGAATGGCAGGTCTTCGGCGGTTACGCCCACCTCAACGGCGTGATCCTGAACGGGCTCAGCTACCAGAACGGAATCGGCAACACGACCGGCAAGGTGCCGCTCAACACGCCGACCGACTCGGCAAACCTCTGGACGACCTACACGTTCAAGGAAACCTACGAGATCGGCGGCGGCTTCTTCTATGTCGGCCAACGCTATGCCAACAACGCCAACACGGTGGTCGTGCCGGCCTATACCCGGTTCGATCTGACGGCGGCCTACAAGCAGCCGACCTACGACGTGCGTCTCAACGTCTACAACCTGTTCAACTCGATCTACTACGATGGCGTCATCGCCTCGGACGGTGGTCGCGCGGTCATGGGTGCCGGTACGACCGGCATGATCACGCTGAACTACCGGCTGTGATGACGGAAGCCGCCGCCCGTCATGCTGGTCTGTGTTCCCAATGTTCTCGGCGCCGCGCAGCTCGTCAGCCTGCGCGAGCGTCTCGAGCGCTCGAATTCCTGGGTCGACGGTCGCGTGACCGCCGGCTACCAGGGCGCACCCGTCAAGTTCAACCAGCAGATCGACGAGAGGTCCGAGACGGCGATCGCCTGCCAGCGCATCGTCGGGGCGGCGCTGGAGGTCCATCCGGTCTTCATCAGCGCCGTTCTGCCGAACGAGATCTACCCGCCCATGTTCAACCGCTACGGCGAGGGCATGCGGTTCGGCCCGCATGTCGACGGCAGCGTGCGCATCAACCCGCACAGCGGGCGCAAGCTGCGCACCGACGTGTCAGCGACGTTGTTCCTCAGCAACCCCGAGGACTATGACGGCGGCGAGCTGCTGATCGAGGACACGTACGGCCAGCACAGCGTCAAGCTGGCGGCCGGCGACATGGTCGTCTATCCGGCGACCAGCCTGCATTCGGTGGCGCCGATCACCCGCGGCGTGCGGCTGGCCTGCTTCTTCTGGACGCAGAGCCTGATCCGCGACGACATGCAGCGATCCCTGCTGCACGACATGGACAATGCCATCCAGCGCCTGAACGAGACCAGTGCAGATGAGGCGGCACGCCGGTCGCTGATCGGCTGCTACCACAACCTCGTGCGGCAATGGAGCGAGACCTGATGAGCGTCGCCGCGGCCGCGGCGGGGAAGGCCGGCAAGGTCAACCGCCGCCTGACGTTCGTGCGCTGGGTGCGCAAGACCCATGGGTGGTTCGGCCTCTGGGGTGCGCTGCTGGGTCTCCTGTTCGGGTTCAGCGGCGTCTGGCTGAATCATCGCAACACGATGAAGCTGACCTTGCCCGACCAGAAGCAGATCAACGCGCAGCTCGAACTGCCCGACCCGCGGCCTCAGACTATCGAGGCAATGGGCGCCTGGCTGCAGCAGACGCTGAAGCTCGATCGCGGGCCGAACAATATACGTGTCGAGCGCGCGCGGCCCGTTCCGTGGGGCGAGCGGAGTGGTGAGGGCAATGCCCGCCCGCTGCAACAACCCGAGCGCTGGCTGATGAACCTCGGCGGTCCCAACCATCTGGTGCAGGCGGAGTATTGGGTCGGCAACAAATCGCTGTCTGTGCGCACGACTGAGAACGGACTCGTGGCGACGCTGACGAACCTTCACAAGGGCACGGCGATGCCCGTGCCGTGGATCCTGTTGATCGACACGCTGGCCGGCAGCATGATCTTTCTGTCGATCAGCGGCGTCATCCTGTGGTGGGAAACGCATCGCAAGCGCGCGGTCGGCATCACGATTTTCGCCGTCTCCGTGGCCGCCACGGTGGCATTCGCCGTCAGTCCGCTCCAGTTGTAGGGGCGATGCAGTGGTAGATCCCGTGTCCTCGAGTCCGCCTGTCGTGGAGCCCGGCCCGCCGGGGCCCTCGCGCGAGCCGCTTTCGACTGCAGCGCGGCGCGGAATCCTGGTGCTGGTGATCTTCTTCCACGTGGGAGGAGGCTGGGCGCTGACGCAGGTCGAGCCAGTGAAGCTGGTGGTTGGCGACATCGCGCCGATGGAGGTGCGGATGGTACCGGCCGAGGAGCCGGCCCAGGTCGAGATCGAGGATTCGGAGCCGCCGCCACCGGTCGACCTGAAACCCCCGCCGCCGGACCTGGCGACCATCGTCGACCCGCCGCCACCCGACCTGCCGCCGCCGGAATTCCCGCTGGCCAAGATCGACCTGCCGCCGCCGGACGAGCCGCCGCCGCCAGAGATGCCGCCGCCGGAGAAGAAGGTCGAGCCGAAGCCAAAGCCCCCGGAGCCCAAGCCGGTGCAGCGCAAGCCGCAACCGGCGCGCCCCGCGGCCCCGGTCGAGCCGGGCCCGCAGCAGGCCGCGCCCGCGGCGCCAGCCGCGCCGCGCACGGTTCAGGCCTCGCAGCTCGGCTGGCTGGTGCAGCCCAATCCGGCCTACCCGGCACGTTCGCGCCGCGCGGGCGAGCAGGGTACGGCGACGGTCCGCGTCCTGGTCGACGTGACCGGCCGGCCGGCCCAGGTCTCGCTGGCGTCGTCGTCGGGCCACGCCGATCTCGACCAGGCGGCGCTCAGCGCCGTCCGCGCCGCACAATTCCGACCCTATGTCGAGCGCGGCATGGCGCAGGCGGTCTGGGTCCACGTTCCGATCAAATTCGTATTGCAGTAGGAGAGCATCTCATGGGCGACGCATCGGCCCTGGGCTTCGGCCATTTTCTCGCGCAGGCGGACATCGTCGCGAAGGTCCTGCTGGGCGTGCTGGCAGTGATGTCGGCGATCTCCTGGTACCTGATCATCTACAAGGGGATCGGGCAGATCATCCGCCAGGAGCGCAGTCGCCGGTTCCTCAATTTCTTCTGGAGCGCGACCTCGCTCGAGCAGGTGCAGAACGAGCTCAGCATCCATGGCGTGCGCGAGCCGTTCGGCCATCTCACGGCGCACTCGCTGCACGCCCAGGCGCACCACGCCAAGTTCGGCGCGGCCAAGCTCGAGGAGGCGGGCAGCGAGACCGAGTTCCTGACGCGCACCATCAAGAAGGTGCTCGACGAGGAGACGACCTCACTGGAGAACGGCCTCACGATGCTCGCCACGATCGGCGCCACGGCGCCGTTCGTGGGCCTGTTCGGCACGGTATGGGGCGTCTATCACGCGCTGGTGGCCATCGGCATGTCGGGCTCGGGCATGCTCGACAAGGTGGCCGGTCCGGTGGGCGAGGCGCTGATCATGACGGGCATCGGCCTCGCCGTCGCCCTTCCGGCGGTCATGGGCTACAACTGGCTGACCCGGTCCAATCGCGTGCTGACGGCCAAGCTCGACGCGTTCGCCTTCGAACTGCTGACCTTCCTGTCGATGGGCCGTGCGCTGCAGGCCGGCCGCAAGCCGGGCAGCGTGCCACTCGCGGCCGTGAACTGAGGGAGGCGGGCAATGGCATTCGGAAGTTTCGAACGCAAGACCTCGTCCCAGCCGATGGCCGAGATCAACATGGTGCCTCTGATCGACGTGGTGCTGGTGCTGCTGGTCATCTTCATCGTGACGGCGCCGCTGCTCACCAACGTGGTCAAGCTCGACCTGCCCAAGGCGACGGCCAACGCCGACCTGCAGAAACCCGAGAAGATCGAGTTCGCGATCGACGCGCAGGGCGCCCTGCACTGGGGCGGCGAGCGCCTGACCCGCGAGGAGGCGCAGGAGAAGTTCGCCGAGGCCGGCCGCAAGCGGCCGCAGCCCGAGGTCTATCTCCGCGCCGACGCCACCGTGCCCTACCGCTACGTCATGGAGACGCTCGCCGACGCCTCCAAGGGCGGCCTCTCCAAGATCGCCTTCGTCAGCGAACCGGCACGCTGAGTCGCTAGCTCCGAGATCCGGCGAAGCTCACGGTGGCGACACCGGCGCCGACCAGCAGGCCGCCGCCCACCTTGTTGACCACGCCGATGGCGCGCGGATCGGAGGCCAGCCGTCGGGCGCGCGACGCGACCAGCGCGTAGCCGAAGGCGTTGGCGAAGGCGAGGACCAGGAAGGTTGTCTCGAAGACCAGCATCTGGGTCAGGAAGTCCGCCCTGGGATCGAGGAAGGCGGGCAGGAAGGCCACGAAGAAGGTGATGCTCTTGGGGTTGAGCGCCGTCACCAGCCAGGCGTGGCCCAGCATCTTTGCGGCGGAAACGGCGTCGGTCCGCGGCGCGGCGTCGAGCGTGCCGCCGGCGCGCCAGAGCTTGATGCCGAGATAGACCAGATAGGCTGCGCCCACCCACTTCAGGATCGTGAACAACGTGGCCGAGGTCGCGAGCAGGGCGCCCAGGCCCAGCATCGAGAGGGTCATGGCGGTGAAGTCTCCCAGCGCCACGCCGATGGCCATGGGCAGCGCGGTCCGCCAGCCCTGGCCCAGCGCATAGGAAACGACCAGCAGGACGGTCGGGCCGGGGATCACCAGAAGGACGCTCGACGCGGCGGCAAAGGCAGCCCAAGTCTCGAATGTCATGAAAGCTCCATCGGATACCGGGAGATCAAGCCACGCCCGAATCGCGACGTCAGCCGGAATTTGGCCTCTTTCCATCGTCAAGATTAAACGCTATCTGATCTTGCTGGAGGCCGGATGACCCGCACCAAGGCACGAGGCTATCACCATGGCGACCTGCGCGAGGCGCTGGTCGCGTCGGGGCGCAAGCTCCTCGAGGAGAAGGGCATCCGTGGCTTCACCCTTCGTGAATGCGCGCGTCGTGCCGAGGTCTCCCATGCAGCGCCCGCCCACCATTTCGCGTCGATGGACGATCTGCTGGCCGAGCTGGTGCGCCGCGGCTTCGCCGAGCTGACGGCCGCCATGACGGCCGAGGTCCAGCGCGTCGAGGACGAGCCGGCGGCCCGTCTGGTCGGTCTCGGCGTGGGCTACATGGCCTTCGCTGCGGCCAATCCGACGCTGTTCCAGCTCATGTTCAGCCGCGAGGCCAACCGCATCGAACTCAAGGAAGGGGACGAGGGCGCGGAGGGTGTTCGTCGTCTGCAGGCCGCGGTCGTCGACGAGGTGCTGGCGCACGCCTCCGGCGAGCTACGCCAGCGCGCGGCCGACTTCGCCTGGGCCTCCATGCACGGCTTCATCACGCTGGTGCTCGAGGGCGAGATCGGCGGCCGCGATTCGTCCCGGGCGCTGAAGACCCGCGGGCTGGCCGCTCTCGCGGCCATGGCTGAGACGGTGGTGCGGCTGGCCCGGTCCTGAACCCGGCCGACGTTCAGAGAGGGATGCGGAACAGCAGGGCTTCGCTGCCGCCGTGTGCTGCGACCTTCGTGAAGCGATCGACGAGGACGCCACCGTTGGCCGTGATGACCTTCTGCGAGGGCAGATTGTCCGGGTCCGTCGTCAGGTCGACATGCGGTAACCCGTGCCGCCGGATCTCCTTCAGGAGCATCCCCAGCGCCAGGGTCGCGTAGCCCCGTTGGCGCTTCCATGGCGCCACGGCATAGCCGATATGGCCAAGAACGTAAGCGGGGAGCGCCGCCGTCCCCGGCTGCCAGCGAAAGCCGATCGAGCCGCAGAACTCGCCGTCCCACATCCAGCGGCGATAGCCTGGCATGCGGGCGACCATCGTGCCATCGGGCAGGGTGATGGGGCCGGCCTTGGCCTCGGGATCGTCCAGCGAGGCCACGAAGGCCGCCGGATCGGCTTCGATGCGGGCCAACTCCTCGCGCGGCGCCTCGTCGACCCGCACATTGTCGGGCGACCAGCCGCGGCGGAGCGCGTCGGCATAGCCGTCGAGATGGGCGAGATCGGGCACGATGAGCTGCAACGGACTTTCCTTTTGGCCGGGCGGGTGCTGTAGCATGCCGGGCCATGAGTTCCAGCCCCATCCTCGTCCTCGATATCGATGGCGTCGTCTCGCTCGCCCAGCCGGGCTCGCCGCATCCTTGGTACGCGACCTTGAAGGAGGACTGGGGCCTCGACCACGACAGCGAACTGGCGCCGGAATTCTTCCTCAAGCCCGAGTTCATGGAGGTCCTGCGCGGCCGGCTCGATCTCTACGTGGCCCTGCACGCGTATTTCGAGACCAAGGGCCTGGCCGACCGGCTCGAGGAATTCGTCTCCTATTGGTTCGAGAAGGATGCCGACATCGATCGGGGCGTCCTCGCGCAGGCCGACGCCTGGCGCCGGCGCACCGGCGGCCGCGTCTATGCGGCGACCAACCAGGAGCATCACCGCATCGCCTACCTGCGCGACCATCTCGGCCTCGGCGCGCATTTCGACGAGATCGTCTATTCGGCGGCGCTGGGCGTCTGCAAGCCCGAGCGCGTGTTCTACACCAACGCCCAGGCGCGCATGGGCGTCACCGTCGCGCAGTCGATCCTGTTCGTCGACGACAAGACCAGCAACGTCGACGGCGCCCGCATGGCCGGCTGGCGCGCCATGCTCTATCGCGGCCCCGAGAGCCTCGAACGGGCATTGGCCGGTTGGGGGTGAAGGCGGAAGCAACGGAGCGCGCCACTCCAGTGGCGCGCTCCAATGAGGATTACGCGGCGTAACTTAAATCGCCTTGCCGCAACAGCGGGCGACGAGGAGCGTGCAGGCCAGCAGGTCGGCGCAGCCGCCGGCCGACAGGTTGCGCGCGATGAAGGTGCGGTGCAGCGCTTCTGCTTTCTCGAACCAGTCGGAGCGGTGGCAGCCGCCGCCGGCCAGGAAGTCTGCGGCCGACCGGTGGACGAACGAGCCCCCTTCAAGGCCTCCGCGATAGAGCACCGTCGTGTCGTCGATCGACGACATCAGGGTGAACAGGGTCTGTACGGCCGCAGCGTTGTCGTCGAAGCCGGCTTCCCGTGCGCGGCGATAGGCGGGGAGGCCCATCTCGAACACGCTCGGAAAGGCGCGCGCAGCCTCGCGGCGAGCGCCGGCGCGGCCCGTCCTGCGGCGTACTTGGGCACCGTGGCTCGTCTCGCCGTCGCGGGCAGCGTGCGCATCGAGCGAATTGCCCCATGTGCTCCTGAGCGCCTCGCGAATGGCGGCGGGAGAGAGGGCGGGGAAGAGCATCTGTGCTCGCGCGATGGCCGCGACGATCATGCCGATCGAGAAGATCGCGCCGCGATGTGTGTTGACACCACCGGTGACCGTCAGCATTCCGCGCTCGGCCTCGATGCCGATCGGCATCAGGGCCTGCTCGAACGACTGGCCCGCACGGCCGGCCGCGGCGAGGGCCGTGAAGGGCTGCAGCAGCGAATCGGCCGAGCGGCACATCAGGGCGAAATCCATGTCGGCATGGGCACCGGAATCGATCGGACTGACGAGCCCGGGCTTGGGATAGGCCTGTAGTTCGTCGCGCATCGCCGTTACGGCGGCGAGGGCCAGCGCGTGGTCTTCCGGGCTCATCGTCCGAGCTGGGAGCGCGGTACGAGTTTCAGCGTGTCGACGGACTTCAGCAGGACCTCATCCCGGTCCTGGAGCAGTTCGCGCCAGTGGACCTCGCCGTGCCCGGGGAAGGAGAGCTCGCCGTCGATGCGGAAGGCGAGGTCTTGTTCCTCGCGCGCAAGGAAGTTGACCGCGCGGCTGGCCACGTCGAGGTCGGCGACGTCGATCACCACGTCCAGGTCGGACGCTTCGTGCACATGGCGCTCGCCGGTCAGGGCCTGCCACATCCAGCTTCCATAGACGCGGATGTCGAGGCCGGTATCGGTCGCGGCGGAGACGAGGTGCGCAAAGGGTGCCGCGTGCGCCGCCGCCGCGGGGCAGCGGGCGATCAGTTCGAGGGAGGGTGGACGCGCCTCGCGGACGATCTGATCCGCGGCGATCCGGGCGGCCACACGGCGCGGCCGCAATTCGGGATGGGCGGGATCGGTGGTGCAGAACCCCAGGCCGATATCGTTGCCGTGGTCCCGGCGGCGCGTCACGACGAAGGGGCGACCGGCCGCGTGCCAGATGGCCGCCCGGGAGCGGTCGTCTTCAGTCTCCGCCTGGGGCGCCTGCGACAGCCAGACCAGGGTGTGGCGCCGGAGGCCGGTCATCGAGCCGATTCGGCGAGGACCTTCTTGCGGATGTCGAGGGCGAGCTTGCGGCCGCCGCGCTTCTTGCCGAGCTCGGCGCGATTGTCGTCGGTTGACGAGGCCGCGATGGCGGCGGCGAGCTTGGCCTGGACGTCGTCGTCGGCCGACCAGACCTCTTCGACTCCGCCCAGCAGCGCAAACGGCGCGGCGCCGAATTCGAGCGACGGCATGGTCTTCGACAGCTTCTCCAGCACCGGAGCGGGAATCTTGGTGACGGCCGACATCGCCGCGATCGGCATCAGCCCGACGCTGGCCTGGTCGAGCGCGTAGATGCGGTCGGCGAACATGCCGTAGCAGAGGAACGCGCCGCCGACGGCCTGGCCGGTCGCGACGGTGATCAGCTTGTGGCCCTTACGGCGCGCCAGTTCGAGGCACGACAGGAGATGGCCGAAGTAGCTGGCGAGACCCAGCATCTCGGCGACGCGGTTCGGCTCCTGGCCGGCGCTGTCGACCAGCATGACGATCGGCGTCTTCGGCGCGCGCTCGATGCACTGGATCACGTGGGCGGCGAGGCGGAGCGCCGCCGCATTGTCGATGTAGGTGCCATCGCCGGTGCCGATGACGCAGACCTTCTTGCCGCCGACTGTGGCGTAGCCCGTCAGCACGGACTTCTCGATGGCGATGTCCTTGGCGGAGGCGCCGAACAGGCGTGCCAGGACGGCGCGGGCGGACGGCTTCTTCGGTGTCGGCTTCTTCATGACCTACTTCCCACGCTTGGCGAGGGCGGCGAATTCCGGCCCGGAGGCCAGCGACGCGGCCTCGATGTCGCGCACGCCCATGCCTTTCCAGACGGCGTCGGGCTCGCTGGTCGCGCCGAACTTCTTCAGCCGCTTCTCCAGTTCCTTCTGGCGCGCCTTGATGGACGCAAGGCTGACGGCGCTCGACTTGCCGAGGAACTTCGAAATGCCATCCCGCACAGCGTCGGCCGTGTCATGCACGAGGGCATCCGCATCGCCCAGCAGGTACTTGGTCTTGCCGCCGCTCGTCTTCCACACCAGGGCGCGGTTGGCGGAATCGTAGGCCTTCTTGCCCATCCACTTCTCGATGACGATCGGGCCGGAGATTCCCAGGCGCCCGTGCTCGGTCATGACGCGGAAGTCGCAGCAGGTCGACAGGATGCCGATGCCGCCATAGGCGCCGATGTCGGTGGCGATGACGGCGATGGTAGGGACCTTCAGCGCACGGCATTCGAAGATCGCACGCATCGTCTCGGCGATGGCGATCTCGCCGGACGAGCCTTCGTGCAGGCGCACGCCGCCGCTCTCGACGATCAGCACGCAGGGCACCTTGTCGCGCGCGGCCGCCTTGAACAGGCCGGTGAGCTTCGCGCCGTGGATCTCGCCGACGGCGCCACCGACGAACTGGCCGACCTGGGCCGCGAGGTAGATCTTCTTGCCGCCGATCCGGGCGCGGCCGATCACGACGCCGTCGTCGAACGACACCGGGATGCCGAGCTGGGCCAGATAGGGGCTGGTGAGCCGCTCCGGCGGTGGGAGCAACTCGGCGAAAGAGTGCAGATCGACGAGCGATGCGATGCGCTGCCGCGCGGTCTGCTCGTGAAAAAGGATGGCGCCGGTCATTTGTCGCCCTTGATGAGATGGTCGTAGGCCTGGCGCAGACGCAGCGTGACAAGCACCGGCGGCGCGCCCTGATCGTTGATCGTGACCTTCGTTCCACCAGCCGCGTAATGATGGGCGAAGTCGGAAAGGGCGGCGAGCCACGCGGCCTTGTAGCCGGGGATCGACGTCTCGACATGGCACTCCATGGCGTTGGAGGGCTTGCCCCCGCGCTCCAGCAGCACTTCGAGATTGCCCGAGCCGACGACGCCGGCAAGTGCCCAAGGCTTGGCCGTCTTCGACGGCAGCGGCTTGGACGGGAAAGCCTTGGCGAACTTTTCCATGGAGACGTCCTACCAGTCGACGAATTGCGAGGGTGGGTCGTAGAGACCGTTGGACCAGCGCACGAGGCCCTTGATGTCCTGGGTGGCCAGCAGGCTGCGGCTCGCCTCGGACGGGCGGACGCCGACATCCTCGGGCAGCTGGACGATGCCGCGGGCACGCAGGTCCTCGGTCTCGCGCTTCTTGCGCTTGAGACCGACCGGTGTGTAGCCGGCGACCGCGCGGATGGCCGCCTGGCGCTCGGCGACCGAACGGCAGGCGGCCAGGTTGGCGATGCCCTCCTCGGTGACGATGTGGGTGACGTCGTCGCCGTAGATCATCACCGGCGTGACGCCGTGCAAGGCCTTCCGGATGCTCGGCTCATGAGCATCGAGTTCCTCGACGAAGGTCGGCACGCGGCCGGCCTGGAACGTCTCGACCATCTGCACGACCAGCTTGCGGCCGGGCGACGTGCCCGGCCCAGGATTGGCTTCCGCGCCGGCCTTGAGCCATGACTTGCTGGGATGGCGGCGTCCGGTCGGCTGGCACCCCATGTTGGGAGCGCCGCCGTAGCCTGTGATTCGGTTCTTCGAAACGGTCGACGAATTGCCGTTGATGTCGATCTGCAGGGAGGCGCCGATGAACATATCGATGCCGTAAAGGCCGGCCAACTGGCCCATGGGCCGATTGGAATGGAAGCCGCCGTCGCGTCCGGTAAAGAAGACATCCGAACGCGCGGCAGTGTAGCGCTCCATGCCGACCTCGCCACCGAAGGCGAAGACGCTTTCCACCCAGCCGGTTTCGATCGCCGGGATCATGGTCGGCAACGGGTTCACCACCCAGTGCTTGCAGATCTTGCCCTTCAGCCCGAGTCGCTCGCCGTATGTCGGCAACAGCAGCTCGATCGCGGCGGTGTTGAAGCCGACGCCGTGATTCAGCGACTGGACCTCGTATTTCTCGTAGATGCCGCGCAGAGCAACCATCGCCATCAGGACCTGCACTTCGGTGATCGCTGCCGGATCGCGCGTGAACAGCGCCTGCAGGTGCATGGGGTAGGGGGCCTGGACGATGAAGTCGACCTGGTCGGCAGGAATGTCGATGTGCGGGATCCTGTCGACGATCTCGTTGACCTGGGCGAACACGATGCCGTCGGAGAAGGCCGTCGGCTCGACGACGGCAGGCGTGTCCTCGGTGTTCGCCGCAAGATAGAGATTGCCCTTGCGGTCGGCTTGGGCCGCGGCGACCAGCGCGACCCGCGGCGTGAGGTCGACATAGAAGCGGGCGAACAGCTCGTTGTAGGTGTGGATGGCCCCGACCGGGAACTTCTTCGCCTTCACGAGATCGGCGACGGCGGTGCCCTGCGGTCCGGCGTAGCAGAAATCCACCTGCTTGATCATGCCCTTCCTGAAGAGCTCGATATGGGCCGGCAGCGTGATGCAGGACATCACCAGGTGGATGTCGCGCAGGTCCTTCTTGCCGAGCGTCGCGAGCTGGTTGGCGAGGAAATCGGCCTGCTTCTGGTTGTCGCCTTCGAGGCAGAGGATGTCGCCGGGCTCAACGATGCGCCGCAGGACTTCCGGCACTTTTTCCGGGGCCACGAACTTGCCGCGAGCCAGCTTGCCGACACGAGCGATGCGCTCGGTCTTGTTCTCGCGACGCTTCGCCGTTTTTGCAGTGATCATGTTGTCTTTTTGGTCTATCCGTTGGTAACGGTCAATGTGATAGAGCAAACCATGCTGATGTTTGAAATACCCTTCGGGACGACCGACTGGGAGAGCGTCGAACGCACGGAGCATCCGGGCGAAACCGGCAAGGCGTTCTGGCGCACCAGGACCTTCAACAACATCCGGGTTCGGATCGTGGAGTACACGCCGGGATATCTCGCCGACCACTGGTGCCAGAAAGGTCACATCCTGCTGGTGCTCGAGGGTGAGCTGTCGACTGAGCTGGCGGACGGCCGCACCGTCACGCTGAAGCAGGGCCAGAGCTACCAGGTCGCCGACAACACGCTCGGACACCGGTCCCGTACGGCCAAGGGCGCCAAACTCTTCATCGTGGACTGACATGACGGACATGATCGGATTTATCGGCGTCGGCACCATGGGCGAACCGATGTGCCGCAATCTGGCGCGCAAGAGCGGCATGACCGTGCTCGCCGCCGATCGTGACAAGGCGCCTCTCGAGAGACTGGCGGCCGACGGCGTGAAGACGGCCTCGGTCGACGAGATCGCCGCAAGCTGCCGCACGATCTTCCTCTCCCTGCCGGGCGGTAGGGAAGTCGAGGAAGTCTGCCTGGGTGACGGCGGCCTGGTCTCGAAGGCAAAGCTGGGCTGGACGGTGGTCGACCTCAGCACCGCGCCGCCCATCCTGGCGCGACGCCTCTACGAAGAGTTCCAGGGCAAGGCTTCGGCCTTCGCCGATGCGCCTGTCGCACGCACGCGACAGGCCGCGATCGACGGCACGCTCTCCATCATGGTGGGTGCGACCGTGCCGACCTTCGAGCGTATCGAGCCGCTGCTGCGTCACATGGCGAGCGAGGTCACGCATTGCGGCGATGTCGGCGCGGGCCAAACGGTCAAGATCCTGAACAACATGATCCTGTTCCAGACCGTGGTGGCGCTGGCCGAGGGCCTGTCGATCGCCCGCGCGAACGGGGTCGATGGCAAGGTCCTGTTCGAGACGCTGACCAAGGGCTCGGCGGATTCGTTCGCGCTGCGCAATCACGGCATGAAGGCCTTGCTGACGGGAGTGTTCCCGGAGCGCGCCTTCTCGACCAAGTACGCCCTGAAGGACCTGGGCTACGCCATCGACATGGCGGAGCAGGCAAAGATTCCGGCCCTGGGCGCCGACGTGGCGCGCGAGGTCATGGAGCGGGCCGTCGAGCTGGGGCACGGCGAGGAATACTGGCCGGTCCTTCTCAAGGCCATCGAGGACGCGACCGGCAAGCCGTAGCGCGACGCGACCAGGCCGTCAGAGGCGAAAGCGGAAACTGGCGCGCGTGCCCTCTACGCCGCTGTCGTACTCGACCTTGGACTGGAGGTTGGCCGCCATCGCGGTGATGACACGCGTGCCCAGCCCGGTGCCCTGCGTCGATCCCGTGCCTTTCCAGCCGACGCCATCGTCCTCGACGGCGATCGAGATGGTATCGTCGCCGATCTTCTGGAGGATCACCCGGATCTCGCCGCGCATGCCGGCCGGGTAGGCGTACTTGTAGGCGTTGGTGAGCAGCTCGGTGACGATCACGCCGATCGACACCGCCTTGTCGGTGGGCACCCGGACGTCGGCGTCGGCGTGGAGCGCCACGACGTTCTTCTTGTCGGCCGCTTCGATGGCGGCGCTCAACTCGTCGATCAGGCTCATCAGGTAGGAGCCCAGTTCGACGATGCGGACATCCGAGGACGTGTAGAGCCGGCGGTGGATGCCGGCGACGGCCATGATGCGCGCCTGCATCTCCTGCAGGGCGTTTCGAGCCGCCTCGTCCTGCACCGCATTGGCCTGCAGGCGGGCGAGGGAGGCCACCAGAGCGAGCGAGTTGGCGACCCGGTGATTGACTTCGTGCAGCAGGAGTTCGGCTCGGTCGCGTTCCTCGCGGATGGTGCGCTGCGCTTCCTCGGCTTCGGCCTTCATCCGCTGCTGCTGCAGGGCGGAGCGTATGGCAGCACCCAGAAGTTCGCGGAAATGCCCCTGGACATCCTTCCAGACATAGTCCGCCGCGCCGGCCTTGAGCGCGGCCACGGCGACGCGCGCATCCTCGGAGCCAGTCACGTAGACGACCGGCACATCGACCGTGACACGCTGGATCTTCGACAGGACGTCGAGGCCGGTCTCATTGGTCAGGTTATGGTCGAGGGCGATCGCATGGAATTTCTCGTTTTCGAGAAGCTCCAGGCCTTCGTCGCCGGAACCGACATGACGGACGGAGATGCCGTGCGGCGCGAGCGCGCGTTCGACCAGCCGGCCGATACCGGCATCGTCGTCGATGTAGAGGATCCGGACCTGCTCCATATCACTCGGTGGCCGGGACCTGCATGACCGACAGGAACAGGCCAAGCTGCTGGATGGCGTTCGCGAAGCTTTCGTAGTTGACCGGCTTGGTGATGTAGACGTTGGCGCCGAGGTCGTAGCAGCGCTTGATCTCACGCTGGTCGTCCGTCGTCGTCAGCACGATCACCGGCGACCGCTTCAGGTGGGCGTTCGACTTGACCTTGGCCAGGATGTCCACGCCGGTCATGTCGGGCAGGTTGAGGTCGAGCAGGATCAGCAGCGAGCGTGCGCCGTTCTCCGCGCCGGTTCCGTCCGCGCCGAGCAGATAGGCGAGGGCCGATGTTCCGTCCTTGAAGGCGAATATCTCGTTGTTGACACCGGCGCGACGGATGTTGCGCTCGATCAGCCTCGCATGGCCTTCGTCGTCTTCCACCATGACGATGGAAACGGGCTTGGCGTTCATTCGCAGCCTCTACCTGTTTTCGATGAGTCTGAGCCTTCGCGGCAAATCTATCCGAAACGTCGTACCGCGACCAACTTCGGACTGCACAGTAATATCGCCGCCCAGCCGGCGCACCAGCGCGCGCACATGGGCCAGCCCGATGCCTTCGCCGGGCCGGTCCTGGGTACCTGCCCGCCGGAACAGCTCGAAGATGCGCTCATGGTCCTGCTCGGCGATGCCGCGTCCATTGTCCGTGATGTCTATGTGCACGCGCCGCGCCGTCTCGCCGGTAGCGATCACGATGCGCCCCGGCCGGTCGCGCGCCAGATACTTCACCGCATTGTCCACGACGTTGCCGACGATCTGCTCCATGGCCAGGCGGTCGCTCACGAGGGCAGGGGCCGACGAGGGTACCGCGATCTCGGCACCCACCTCATCCGTTTGATGACGAACGCTGGCGGCCGCGTTCTTGAACAGGCTCACGAGATCGACCGGTTCGGGGCGCAGTTCCCGCCGGCCCTCGCGCGACAGCTTGAGGATCGCATTGATCAGCCCGTCCATCTTGCCGGTCGACGCGCGGATGAAACGCAGCGCCTCGGGAATGTCCTCCTCGGTCGCCTGCCGGGCCTTGTCGGCCAAGGTGGCGTCGCCTGCAACGTAGGGGCCGACCGTCTTCATGGCGGCCTCCAGCTCGCTGGTGAAGCCCATGATGTTCACCAGCGGCGAACGCAGGTCGTGGCTGACGATGTAGGCGAATCGCTGGATCTCGTCATTGGCGCGGGTCAGCGCTTCGGTGCGCTCGGCCACGCGTTCCTCCAGTCCGGCATTCAATGCCTGAAGCTCGATCCTCGCCGCCAGTAGCTGCCGTGTGTACTGGATGACCGTCCAGGAAGCGCCCGCTGCGAACAGGACGATCAGGAGACTGCCGGCCGCCGTTACCCAGGTCAGGATTTCCGCACCGTCGTTGACGGCCTCGAGGCGGTTGGCGACGCGCCGTTCCGCGTCGGCGATAAGCTGGGCGAGCTGAGTTCGGGCCTTCTCCATCAGCAGGCGCCCGCGATCAGACAACACGGTCTGGATCGCCGCGTCCCGCTGCCCGGCCTTTGTCTGTTCGATGGTCTCTGTCAGCTCCGACATCTTTGCATCGAGGACTCCAGCAAGTTCCATCACTGCCGCCAGCTGGGCAGGGTCGGTGGCGACGAGTTCGCGCAGGTTGGCCAGGTCTCTGCGCAGCCGCGGCTGCGCACGCTCGAACGGGCCGAGATAGCGCGCCTCGCCCGTCAGCAGGTAGCCGCGCTGACCGGTTTCGGCGTCGATTGTCGCCGCGAGCAGATTGGTCGTGAGGGCGCGTATCTCACGCTCCACCACGGCTTCTTCGGCATGCTGGGCGGTGCGGACGGACAGCCAGGCCGAAACGGCGACGATAGCCAGGAGAGCAAGCACACCGGCGGCGAGAAAGGCGATCGTGCGACGGGCGAACGATGAACCGAACAGAGGCATGGGGGCTGGGCGACTCGCAGATGCTGCTTGAGGATACCTGCGGGCCGTCAGGTATCGCGAAGGATAATACGGAAAGGCACTTGCGCGTCCATGTGCAACGTTCAGCGCTGGTCGATGTCGCCATCGCTCATCAGGCCTGCACGGAGCGCTGCCTCCGTTGCCGTGTCGAGATCGAATACGCGCTGCGTGGCGAAACCGGGATAGCGATCGGTCGGGCGGGCTCTGGCGAGTCCGACGAGGGCATCGGCGTCGGCTTGCGTTTCGAAACCACACAGGATTTCCGGGAATCCCGCCGTCCGCGAAACGGTGAGGGCGAAGCCGCCGTTCGACGAGGCCGCACGGCCGATGACGCGGTGGAGGAGATCGCGAAGCCCGCGAAGTCGCCGGCTTCCGATTTCGTCGGCGCCCACGTCGACGGCCACCGCGACGACGAGATGACCGTGCGGGAAATCTTTGAGGAAGGCCGGCCAGGACATGCTGCGCATGGAGGCACAACGCAGACGTTCCGCAATCGCTGCCTCACAGGCACGTGTGGAAGCGCGAACGATGATAGGCTAGGCGGATCGGATCGTTACTTGTCGGGGAGAATTGGAATGGCGCGTATTGCGGTTGGTGGTTTTCAGCACGAGACGAACACGTTCGCGCCGCAGCAGGCGACCTGGGAGGAGTTCGTGCGTGCTGATGCCTGGCCGCCGCTGTTGCGCGGCTCCGAGATGATCGCCGGCGTCGAAGGATTCAACATCCCGATCGCGGGCGCGGTGAAGAAGCTGGCTGAACTCGGCCACGAGATCGTGCCGCTGGCCTGGGCGGCCGCCGCACCGGCCTCTTATGTGACCGAGGACGCCTACGAGAAGATGTGGGCGCTGTTCGAGGAGGACCTGGAGAAGCACGGACCGTTCGACGCGATCTATCTCGACCTTCACGGTGCGATGGTCGCCGAGCATACGGAGGATGGCGAAGGCGAGCTGCTACGCCGCATCCGCGCCAACGTGGGTGACGAGCTGCCGATCGTGGCCAGCCTCGACTATCACGCCAACCTGACGCCCGAGATGGCGAAGCTTGCGACGGCGCTGGTCGGCTACCGTACCTATCCGCACATCGATATGGCGGTGACCGGCAGCCGCGCGATCGAGCTGCTGGACAAGCTGCTGCGCGAGAAGCGGCCGGTCTACCGGGCCTACCGCCAGCTCGACTTCCTGATCCCGCTGGTCTGGCAGTGCACCTTCATCGAGCCGGCCAAGGGCATCTTCGATCTCGTGGGCGAGCTGGAAGCCGGCGAGAAGAGCCACAATCAGGGCATCGTCAGCGTCACGCACACGCCGGGCTTCCCGCCGGCCGACATCGCCCAGTGCGGCCCGGCGCTCGTGGTCTATGGCCACGACAGGGAAGCCGTTGAGGCCGCTGCCGACAAGCTCGCCGCCACGGTGAAGGCCCAGGAGAAGGCGTTCGACGGCGAACTGCTCGATCCGGACCAGGCCGCGCTGCGGGCCATCGAACTCTCGAAGAACGCCACGAAGCCGATCGTACTGGCCGACGTACAGGACAATCCCGGCGCCGGCGGCACCTCCGACACGGTCGGCCTGCTGGCGGCCCTGATGCGCCACAAGGCAAGAGGCGCGGTGATCGGCATGATCGTCGACGAAGGCGCGGCGAAGGCTGCCGTCGAGACGGGCGAGGGCAATGTCATGCGCCGCGGCATCGGCGCGGTCGTGGGCTACGGCGGCGAGAAGCCGGTCGAGGCCGACTGGCGCGTGGTCAGGCTGAGCGACGGCGTCTTCACCGGCACCGGCCCGTTCTATGGCGGCGCGAAGTTCCAGATCGGGCCGATGGCTCTGCTGACCGACGAGGCCTCAGGCGTCTCGGCGGTCGTCGCCTGCAAGCGGGTACAGGCGGCCGACCAGGAGATGTTCCGTGCCGTCGGCGTCGAGCCGTCGAAGGTGCCGATCCTCGGCCTGAAATCGACGGTCCATTTCCGCGCCGACTTCCAGCCGATCGCCGAGACGATCCTGGTCGTGCGGTCGACCGGCGCGCACATCACCGATCCGCTGGACATGCCCTACAAATATCTTCGCAAGGGCATCCGCCTGAAGCCGATGGGACCGGTCTGGCAGGGCGCTTGATCGTCAGTCGTCGGCGAAGGCCGGTCGCAGCGCCCAGACCATCGGAACGGTGGTGAGGGCAACGCAGGACACGGCGACGAGAGCCGTCGTCAATCCGACTACATCACCCAGCAGGCCGAAGAGCAGCGGGCCGGTCGCACCGGCTACCGAGCCGCCCGTGTAGAAGACGGCGAAGGCCTTGGTCCGCCGCTCGGGGCTGACGAACTCGGGAATGGTGCCGTAGAGCACCGACGAGGTGCCGTTCAGCATCAATCCGACGACCGGCAACAACAGCAGCGCGAAGTCGAGCGAGAGCGGCAGGGCCGCGAGGATGAGCAGCGTCGTGGCGGCTTCGGTGAGCAGCACCGACGGAACGACGCCGAGCTTCTGGCCGACCCAGCCCATCACCAGCTTGCCCGCGGCGCCGCCGGCGAAGAGCAGCGACAGGCCGAGGCCGATGGTCGGCAGGTCGGCGCCCTTGTTGCGCAGGAGGAACGGCAGGAAAATCAGGAAGCCGGTGCGCACCAGGTCGTCGGCGATGTGGATCGAGAAGAGCAGCCAGTAGGCCCAGGGCCGGTCCTGGCCCGCGACCGCCTTCGACGGTTGGGCCTTGCCGTGCATCACGATGGGCCGCAGCGAGGCGAGGATGATGCCAGCGCCGAGGACGGCGAGGGCGGCCATGACGACCAGCGCCTGCTGCCAACCGAGCGCGGCGGCGATCAGCGCGAACAGGGCCGGCAGCAGGACCTTGCCGACGTCGCCGGTGAAATTGTAGGTGCCGAGCGCCGTTCGCGAGCGCGCGCCGTGATAGGCGGCCGCGACCAGGCTGGAGCCGATAGGGTGCTGCGTGCTGGCGCCCAGCCCCGCGAGCAGCAGCCCGGCAATGACGCCGTAGAGCGAGCCGCTGAGGCCCGCGAGACAATAGCCGGCCGCGATCAGCAGCGTGCCGATGGCCAGGATACGGACACCGCCGAACCGTTCGGCCAGCTGACCCGAGGGAATCTGGCCGGTGGCCATGGCGCCGGAATAGCAGGTCTTCAGCGCCCCGATAGCGCCGTAGCTCAGCCCGAACTGCGACTGCAGCAGCGGGTAGAGGACGTTCAGCAGGTCGGTGAAACCGTCGTGCAGGGCATGCGCGCCGCCGCAGACGGTGAGGGTGCGGCGGGCCGCGGTCGGGGTGGAGACAGCGATTGTCATCTCGCTGTCACAATACTATCGGCCCGGTATCCGGGCGAACCAAAAGGCGATCTGCTGCTGAAAATCGCTTTCGGCGAATGCCGTGTCGGCGATGACCGAGGGCTTGCCGTTGCGCGCGTAGCGCACGCTCACCAGCCGTTTGAAGGCGGTGTCGGCGGAATGGAGGATCAGTACGTCGCCCTGGCGGCGCTGGAAGACGAACTCGTGATACTTGCGGATGTTCACCAGATTGACGACGTAGCGCCCGTCGGGCCCGTCGTCCGCGAGCTGGCGAACCGGAATGTCGCGGCCCTGGTTGGTGATGCCCATCAGCGCAAACGCCTCGGGCGCGGTCATGTTGTCCCGCCCGGTCCTCTGGATCAGCGCGACCAGCCGGTCGCCGCGCGGCGAGAGCGTGTACCGGGGCGCGGGCGTGGTGGCGCAGGCGGCCAGGGGCAGGAGGGATGCCGAAAGCAGGAAACCGCGACGCGTCGATGCGAACGTGCTCAAGCCTTTTCCTTCTCCATGTCGATCTCGATGGGAGCGATCTCCGCCAGCACGCCGTCGCGGATGGCGCGGAAGAAGCAGTTGTGGCGGCCGGTGTGGCAGGCGACGCCGGTCTGGTCGACCAGCGCCAGCAGCGTGTCGCCGTCGCAATCGATGCGCAGCTCCACCAGGGTCTGGATGTGCCCGGACGTGTCGCCCTTGCGCCACGGCGCCTTGCGCGAACGCGACCAGTAGCATGCACGGCCCGTGCGCATCGTCTCGGCAACGGCGTCGCGGTCCATCCAGGCCATCATCAGGATTTCGCCCGTGTCGTGCTGCTGGGCGATCGCCGGCACGAGTCCCTGGGCATCGAACTTGATGACGGCGAGGGCGGCGTCGATCTCGGGCTGCTGGTAGGTCGTCGGGGTCGTCATTGGGGCACCATTGGGCACAGGGGCGAGCCTTGGCCTCCGGAAGGAACGGCGCGTATAATCGCCGCCTACTCGGTTGGCAAATCGGAAGTCCCGTGAAGAAACCGGCCAAAGCGGCGCCCGCCGGGCATGCCCACGATCATGAGCACTGTGTCGAGGACGCGATCGCCGCGGCCGAGAAACTTTGCGCGGCCAAGGACTTGCGCTTCACGCCGCTGCGCCGCCGGGTTCTGGAGCTCGTCTGGTCGAGCCACAAGCCGGTCGGCGCCTATGCGCTGCTCGACAGCCTGCGCAACGAGGATCTGGGCTCCGCACCGCCGACGGTCTATCGCGCGCTCGACTTCCTGATCGAGAACGGGCTGATCCACCGCATCGAGCGCATGAACGCCTTCGTCGGCTGCAGCCATCCGGGCGAGGCCCATCGCGGCTTCTTCCTGATCTGCAGCCAGTGCGGCAATGCCGAGGAGATCGAGGGCGACGGCCTGTCCGATGCCATCACTGCCAGCGCCACTCGCCGTGGCTTCACCGCGCGCGACATGACCCTGGAAGTGACCGGTGTCTGTGGCGAGTGCCAAGGCGCCGCTTGAGGCACTTGGGTCCCGGCGACGTCGTCGGGGCGATTGACCGAAACAGACGAAATAGTCGAAACAATCGAAAGGAAAAAGCCTCCCGGGCAGCGTTCCTGGGGCACGGCGGACTGATATTTTGCACGGACCATGCTTTATGGCCCCCCCCAGGGCCTCCGAGGGGCGCTGCCCAGGATAACGGCTGTTCTCGCGATCAGGCGTTGTGCGCCCGGTTGAGGCGCTCGAAGCCTTCCGCGAGGTCCGTCTTCAGGTCCTCGACGTCTTCCAGGCCGATATGGACGCGCAGGAGCTGCTTGCCCTCGGGCCACGGCACGGCGGTGCGGTACTGGTCGGGGTGCGCGGGGATCATCAGGCTCTCGTAGCCGCCCCAGCTCGCGCCCATGCCGAAGATGTCCATGCCGTCGAGCATGGCGGCCACCGCGGGGCGCTTGATGCCGTCGCGCAGGGTGAAGGAGAACAGGCCGGAGGAGCCCTGGAACTGCTTCTTCCAGTTCTCGTGGCCGGGGCAGTCGGGCAGGGCGGGGTGCAGCACCTTGTCGACCTCGGGCCGCGTCTTCAGCCAGTGGGCGATCTCGAGGCCGCTCTTCTCGTGATGGCGCAGGCGCACGCCCATGGTGCGCAGGCCGCGCAGGGCGAGATAGCAATCGTCCGGCGCAGCGTGGAAGCCGAACGACTGGCAGGCCGTCTTCGCTGTCTCGAACATCTCGCGCGTGGCGCAGGAGATGATGCCCATCATCGCATCCGAATGGCCGACGATGTACTTGGTGCCGGCGTGGATGGAGATGTCGCAGCCATGGTCGAACGGCTTGAAGTAGAGCGGCGTCGCCCAGGTATTGTCGATCATCACGGTCGCGCCGGCCTTCTTGGCGACGGCGGCCATGCCGTCGACATCCTGGACCTCGAAGGTCTGGGAGCCCGGCGCCTCGAGATAGAGCACCTTGGTGTTCGGTCGCATCAGCCTGGCGATGCCCTCGGCGCCGATCATCGGGTCGAAGTAGGTCGTCTCGACGCCGAAGCCCTTCAGTGTCGTGTTGGCGAAGCGCCGTGCCGGACCGTAGGCATTGTCGGTCACCAGCATGTGGTCGCCGGTCTTCAGGAAGCCCACGATCGCGCCGGTGACGGCGGCCAGGCCCGACTGCACGGCAATGGAACGGTGCGCTCCCTCGATGGCGGCGACGGCGTCTTCCAGCGCCTTCTGCGTAGGCGTGCCGTTGCGGCCGTAGCCGAAGCCCTCGAACGGAATCCGGTTCTCGAACTTGTCCATCGTCGGCGAGAGGATCGTCGACGCGTGATAGACGGGCGGATTGACGATGCCGAAATTGTTGTCGGGGTCGCGGCCGGAGACGGCCAGAACGGTGTCGGGGCGGGTGTAGGTTTTCTTGGAGGTCATGACTCGGCTATGGCAAGGCGTTGAGGGGAGATCAGGGTCCGGTGACGATGGGCGTGTCGGCGCGGCCGCCCCATTCCGTCCACGAGCCGTCGTAGACCGCGGCTTCGGGTGCGCCGGTGAGATAGAGGCCGAGCGCCACGACACAGGCCGTGACTCCGGATCCGCAGCTCGCCGTCACCTTCTTCGACGGATCGATGCCGGACGCGGCGATGCGGGCCGCGAGCTTGTCCGCCGGCAGCATCGTGCCGGTCGCGGGATCGAGTAGCTCGTTGTAGGGGAGGTTGAACGCGCCTGGCATGTGGCCGCTGCGCAGGCCCGCGCGCGGCTCGGGTACCTCGCCGCGGAAGCGGTTGGCGGCCCGCGCATCGACGATCTGCTCGCGCTTGCTCTCGATCAGGCCGAATACGTCGTCGATGGAGCGCACGAGAGAGTTGTCGAGGCGCGACGTGAAGTGGCGCTCGCGTGGCGGCGTTGGATCGTCGGTGACGGGCCGGCCTTCGCTCATCCACTTGGGCAGGCCACCGTTCAGAACCGACACGTCCTTGTAGCCCATCGCGCGGAACATCCACCACACGCGGCAGGCGCCGGTCATCGGCGTGGTGTCGTAGATCACGATCTTGTTGCCGTCACCCAGGCCCAGCTTGCGGACTCTGGCCGAGAACTTCTCCGGCGGCGGCAGCATGTGCGGCAGCGGACTCGTCGTGTCGGCGATCTCGTCGATGTCGAAGAACACCGCGCCCGGAATGTGCTGCTGCACGAACTCGGCCCTGGGATCGCGCTTCTGCGCCGGCAGGTAGAACGAGCCGTCGACGACGCGCACGTCCGGCGCATCGAGGCGGGCGGCCAGCCATTCGGTGCTGACGAGGGCGTCGGGCCTTGCATAGTCCATCGTGATTTCTCCTAGGCCAGCGCGATGATGAAGCGCCGGTTCATCTTTCCCTTGTTCTCGATCTTGATGCATTCGACCCTGCCGATCTCGCCGCTGCGGGCGACATGCGTGCCGCCGCAGGCCTGCAGGTCGACGCCTTCGATCGACAGGAGCCGGACGCGACCGGCGCCCATGGGCGGCCGCACGCTCATCGTCTTCACGAGTTCAGGGCGGGACGTCAGCTCGTCGTCGGTGACCCATTGCTGCGTGACGAGACGGTCCAGCGCGATCAGCTTGTTGACCTCTTCGGTGACCCATTCCTTGGTCGGAACGTCGCCTTCGAGGTTGAAGTCGAGGCGGCTCTTGTCGACGCCGACCTGGCCGCCCGTGACGTTGCCCTTGATGACCGCGGACATCAGGTGCAGCGCAGTGTGCATGCGCATGTGCAGATGGCGGCGCTCCCAGTCGAGGGTCGCATGGACCTTCGTTCCGACTCCGGGCCGCGGCGCGTCGGGAGCCAGCACGTGCAGCACGTCACCGCCCTCGGCCTTCACTGAGTCGACGATCTTGGCCTCGCCGCCCTCCCAGCGCAGGAGCCCGGTGTCGCCGGGTTGCCCGCCGCCGGTGGGATAGAAGATCGAGCGGTCCAGCCGTACGCCGCGCTCCTCGACACCAGTCACGGTGGCGTCGGCTTCCTTGAGATAGGCGTCCTGCCTGAAGAGTTCTTCGACCATGACCGGGATTTAGGCTTTCACCAGACGCGCCGCAACTTCCTCGCCTGTCGGCATGGCGGGTGCGGCGCCAAGGCGTTCGACCGAACAGGAGGCGGCGGCACTGGCGAAGCGCGCGGCCTCAGCAGGCGTCACCCCTCCGGCAAGGCGCGATGCGAGGGCGCCGACGAAACAGTCGCCGGCGCCGGTCGTATCGACGACCTTCGTCTGGAAGGCGGCAATGGTATCGACGCCCGTTGCCGTCACGACGATCGCGCCGCGCGCGCCCAGGGTTGCGATGACGGCCCGCGCGCCGCGATCGCGCAGGACGCTGCAGGCGGCGGCGACGTCGTCGGTCGAGCTGGAAGCGTCGAGCCTGATGCCGGTCGCCTGGGAGAGTTCGATCTCGTTCAGCACCGCGACATCGACTGCCTCCAGCAGTGCCGGCGGATGTTCCGTGTACGGGGCGAGGTTGAGGACGGTGCGGGCGCCGGCCGCGCGGGCGCGCGCAAGGATCTCCTGCGTCGCGGCGAGCGGCGTCTCGAACTGCGCCACCCACACTTCGTCGTGTTGCGGTTCGTGGTGCAGCATGGACGCTGCGAAGTGCATGTTGGCGCCCGACGCGACGGTGATCGAATTGTCACCTTCCGCCACCTGGATCAGCGCCATGCCGGTCGCGGGGCCGTCGACTTCCGTGACGCTCGTGCTGTCGACATCGTTGTCGGCCAGGAAGCCGCGCAGGCTGTTGGCGAAGGCATCGTTGCCGACCGCGCCGACCATCGCGGTCGGCACGCCAAGGCGCGCGCAGGCGATCGCCTGGTTGAGGCCCTTGCCGCCCGGCAGGAACGAAACCTCCGCCCCCAGGATCGTCTCGCCGGGCAGGGGGCGTCGCGCACTCTGCACGACGACATCCATGTTGAGGCTGCCGCAGACGACGACGCGACTCATCTGCACGGACTCACTTCATCCAGCGCGGCAGCGGCAGGTTCTTCTCGCGAAGGAATACCGGATTGAAGAGCTTGGACTGGTAGCGGCTGCCGCCGTCGCAGAGGATGGTGACGACGGTCTTGCCGGGTCCCAGGTCGCGCGCGAGCCGCATGGCGCCCACGATGTTGATCGCGGTCGAGCCGCCCAGCACGAGGCCCTCATGCTCGATCAGGTCGAACAGGACGGGCAGGGCCTCCTCGTCGGTGATCTGATAGGCCATGTCGATCGGCGCGCCTTCCAGGTTGGCGGTGACGCGCCCTTGGCCGATGCCCTCGGTGACCGAATTGCCTTCCGCCTTGAGTTCGCCCTTGGCGTACCAGTTGAAGAGGGCCGAGCCCATGGGATCGCTCAGCGCGATCTTGATGTTCGGGTTGCGCTCCTTCAGCGCGAGTGCAACGCCGGCCAGGGTGCCACCGCTGCCGACGGAGCAGGTGAAGCCGTCGACCGTGCCGTCGGTCTGCTCCCAGATTTCCGGCCCGGTCGTCCGGTAATGGCCGCCCCGGTTGGCCGTGTTGTCGAATTGGTTGGCCCAGATCGCGCCGTTCGGCTCCTTCGCGGCCAGCTCATCGGCCAGGGCGCCGGAGAAGCGGACATAGTTGTTTGGATTGGAATAGGGCGCCGCCGGGACGAGGCGCAGGTCGGCCCCGCACAGGCGCAGCATGTCCTTCTTCTCCTGGCTTTGCGTCTCCGGCATCACGATGACGGAGCGGTAGCCGCGTGCATTGGCGACCAGCGCGATTCCAATCCCGGTATTGCCGGCCGTCCCCTCGACGATGACGCCGCCCGGCTTGAGTTTTCCCCGTTTCTCGGCGTCCTCGATGATGGCGAGCGCGGCGCGGTCCTTCACGGAGCCGCCCGGATTTAGGAACTCGGCCTTGCCGTAGATGCTGCAGCCCGTCGCCTCGGAAGCGGCGCGCAGCTTGATCAGCGGCGTGTTGCCGATGCTATCGATGAAACCCGACCGGACCTTCATGATCTACTCGCTCTCTTGACCCTGCGCCGCCCCCAGCTCGACCGTAGACAGGGAGCGGGGGGGATCGCAACAAGACCGTACCGGTTGGCGGCATGATTGGCCCAGAATTCGCATGGAAACGTCCGGGCTCGTGCGCCCCGCATGGCCCAGATTGGAAGTTCCCATGAATGCGCATGCTGCTGTCCATTCGAACTGGGCGAGCCTGGTTCATCCGAACGGCGATCCCATTCGTCTGAATCGCCAGGATTTCGTGGCCATCGATCGCGACCAGGACGCGACCTACGATCCGATCTACCGCCCCCAGGCGCTCTACAATCGCGTGAGCAACGGCTTTCACGCAAACAACGAGGCCTTCCTGCTGCAGGAAGTCGCGACGAACCTGCCGATCTACCGTCCCGACGCCGGTCCGACCGACTTCCACCTTCATCTTCCCCCGGGTGGCTTCCAGCTGGTGCTTGTCACGTCCGGACTGTTCACCTTCGACTACGATGGCCTGATGCACTATGTCGGACCCGGTGCGCTGATCCTGCAGAGCGCGATCGTGCACCGGCAGAGTTCCTACAGCTGGTCCGGGCTCTCGACGGACGCGAACCTGAAGACGCCGCAGACGGTCGTGCCTGATCCGCTTTCCATGGGTTACTCTGGCAAGTTCATCGAAGCCTTCATCACCGATCCTACGACGTTCCCCAATCCGACGGTCGTGCACTCGGACGAGATCGACGAGGCCGAGACGCCGCGTCTGGCCTGGAGCCACCCCTTTCACGACCGCCCGCACGATGCCGGTTTCTGGTTCCAGGATCCGCTGGCGCTGGACGCGCTCTACCGGCCGCTGCCGGCCGGAGGCGTCAAGTCGGCCATGCCCGTTCATGTCCGCGACCTCGGCATCGAGGCCCCGAGCGGCCATCTCGTCACCGGCCACATCATCGCCACTGATCCGCGCGGCCAGTCCCTGCTGCCGAAGAGCGCATCGTCCGCCGCCGATGTCACGGGGCTCGAGAGGGGCGAGGTCGTGGTCTATCGCGTCATTCGCGGGACCGCCGAATTCAAGGATGCCGCAGGCAAAGGGTTCGAGCTCGCGACCGGCGACTCGGTCACCTTGGGCAGGAACGCGGCGACGCTCGTCGGGGTTGGCGAAAACACGCAGGTCCTCCGGCTCGGCCTCCTGAAGGGCATGGACAATCTCTTCAGATGGACCCCGGCGCAGCGCGACGAGATCGATGGCTTGGCCGGCCGGATCATCACGCGCAAGGAGGCCCGTGCCCAGCGCACCCACGGCAAACCCGTCGGGTATCTCTACGAATAGGCCCGCGGGCGATCAGCGCCAGCGGCTGCGCAACTCGTCGCGGTGGAGCGCCAGCCACTGCAGGGCGATCACGGCAGCCGAATTGTCGATCTCGTCGCGAGCGAGGAGTGCGCGCGCGTTGGCGAACGGCATGGCCTGCACGAGGATGTCTTCGTTCTCGGATTCGAGGCCGTGAATGCCGCCGACACCGGTCGTGTCGATGCGACCCAGGAAGATGTTGCAGGTTTCCGAGCAGGCGCCTGGACTGAGGACGAGGCTGTACAGGGGAACGAGGTCGAGGATCCGCACCGAGGCTTCCTCGACCGCCTCGCGCCGGGCGACGTCTTCGGGCGTTTCGCCGTCCTCGATCATCCCGGCCACGATCTCCCAGCACCAGGGATGACGGCCGGCGGCGAAGGCGCCGGCGCGGAACTGCCGGATCATCACGACCTCATCGCGGACCGGATCGTAGGGCAGCACGGCCGCAGCCTGGCCGCGCTCGAACACTTCGCGATTTACCTCGCCGCTCAGGCCGCCGCGATAAAGGCTGTGGCGGAACAGGTAGCGGGCCATGCGGAAGTAGCCCTGGAAGGCCACCGTGCGTTCGACCGATTCGACTTTTTCACCGGGCAGGGGAACCGAAGGCACGATTTGCACTCCACCAGCGAAAAGGGGCCGCTCCCTTTCGAGAACGGCCCCCAATTGGCTCCGGAGGTAGGAATCGAACCTACGGCCGGGCGATTAACAGTCGCCTGCTCTACCGCTGAGCTACTCCGGAATGGAATTCGTCGCGACGGCGGTAACTCTGCCGCGAAGGCGCGGTCTTGTGACAGAGCGTGTTCGCTCATGCAAGACCTCTCGCTTGTGCAATTCGTGGAGGCCCGGGCCGGAGTCGAACCGGCCTGGAAGGATTTGCAGTCCTCTGCATAGCCGCTTTGCTACCGGGCCGCCCGAAGTGCGCGCGTGCTATACGCGCGGCGAGACGAACCGGTCAAGCCGGGCGCGACGGAGAGCCCTTTGACGCTGTCGTCTACCGCCGCCTATATAACACCGCTACATCTAGGGGGCAGCCTATGACGGATTTCGCGCTCGCGCGACGCAACATGGTGGAAGGGCAGCTCCGGCCCAACCGGGTCAACGATGCCGGCCTGCTGGCGGCGCTCGGGGAGCTGCCGCGGGAACGCTTCCTGCCTGAAGGCCTGCGCTCGGTCGCCTATGCTGATGACGACGTGCCGCTGGGCGGTGGCCGTTTCATGATGGAGCCGATGGTGCTGGCCCGTCTGATCCAGGTCCTGCAGCCGCAGGCCGAGGACAAGGCGATGGTCGTGGCCGCCGGACGGGGCTATGGCGCGGCGATCCTGGCGCGGCTGGCCAAGTCGGTGGTCGCCGTCGAGGCCGACGCGGGTCTGGCCGAAGCTGCCCGGCACGTGTTGCGCGACCTCGGGGTCACGGGCGTGCAGCAGGTGGTGGGCGACGCAGAGCAGGGGGCCGCGGCCTCGGGCCCCTATGACATCATCCTGATCGAGGGCGCGGTGCACGAAGTACCCAAGGCGATTGCCGACCAGCTGGCCGAGAGCGGCCGGCTGGCCACGGTGGTTGCCGATCCCAGCGGCGCCCTGGGCGTCGCCCATCTCTTCGTGAAGCAGGGCGGCGTCGTGTCGGGACGGCCTCTTTTCGACGCCGGCACGCCACCCTTGCCGGGCTTCGCCCGTCCCGTGCGATTTGCCTTCTGACCTGTTCGGGTCTTTCCCATGCCAAGGGCTACCAATAGTGTTCCGCCTGATGCTAGGGTGCCGTTCAAAGATGAGGGTAGAACAATGCGTATCCGGCCCGGTTTGAGGCATGCCCGCACCGCGGCCGCGTGCATCCTGGCGGTCGGGCTCGGGGGTGCTTCCAGTGCATGGTCACAGAGCCTGATCGAGGCCTTGTCGACGACGTACAACAGCAACCCCGACCTGCTGGCAAGCCGGGCGATCCTGCGCCAGACGGACGAAACGCTGTCGCAAGCGGTCGCCAACTGGCGTCCACGGGTCACGCTGAACGTGGAGTACAACAAGGTCGAGCAGGACTCCTACTCGGTGCGGACGACGCCGACCTTCTACGCGTTGAACGGCAGGTTCACGACCCTGCAGATGGTCCAGCCCGTATTCCGCGGCGGCAAGACGATTGCCGAGACCAAGCAGGCGCAGTCGAACATCCAGGCCCAGCGGGCCCAGCTCGCCGAAACCGAGCAGACCGTGCTGCTGTCGGCGGTGACGTCCTATGCCGACCTCGTTCAGAACATCGGCATCGCTGATGCTCGCCGCAATAACGTGCGCGTGCTGGTGCAGCAGCTCGATGCGACGCGCGAGCGTTTCCGGGTCGGCGAACTGACCATCACCGACGTGTCGCAGTCCGAGGCGCGCCTTGAACTGGCCAAGGCCGACCTGGTGCAGGCCGAGACCCAGGTCCGCATTTCTGAAGCGGCCTTCCAGCGCACGATCGGCAAGAAGCCGGGCCGGCTGGGCGAGATTCCGCTGATCGGCGGCCTGCCGTCGTCGGAAGAGGAGGCGATCGGCCTCGCGATGGATGCCGGCCCGCGTGCGGTCACCGCCGCACACCGCATCACGGCGGCCAACTACGGCGTCAATTCAGCGATCGGCGACCTGCTGCCACAGGTCAACCTGGTCGGTGCGCTGCAGCAGCAGTTCGATCTGCAGGTCCCGAACGACAGGTACTACAACTACGCGGTCCGCCTTCAGGCCACGATCCCGATCTTTCAGAACGGCAGCGAATGGTCGCGCATCCGGTCCGCGCGCGAGCTGGTCGGGCAGCGCCGCAACGAACTGGACAGCGCCCGTCGTGCCGTGGCCGAAAACGTCATCCGTGCCTGGCGCCAGCTCGATTCCTCGCGGTCGCGCGTTACGTCTTTCGAATCGCAGGTCCGCGCCAACGAAGTCGCGCTGAACGGCGTGCGCCAGGAAGCGCTGGTCGGCTCGCGTACCACGCTCGACGTATTGAACGCCGAGCAAGAGCTGCTCAACTCGCAGGTCAACCTGATCCAGGCACGCCATGACGTCCAGGTCGCCTATTACGGCGTGCTGGCCGGCATCGGCCGCCTGACGGCCCGCACGCTGGCGCTGCCCGTCGAGTATTACGACGAGGAGCGCTACTACAAGGATGTCGGCTCCCGCTGGATCGGCTGGGGCAGCAGCGGCGAATCGGGTACGGGCATTATCCCGCCGTCCACCTCGCCGGCCGGCGTGGCCGGGACCGCCCCCATGGGAAGCGGCGGCAAATGAGCGACGGCAAGACCGGCCCGAACAAAGACCCGTCGATGGACGACATCCTGGCGTCCATCCGCAAGATCATCTCGGATGACGAGGCACGGGCGCAGGTCGGAAGCCTGCGGAATGCAAATTCGGGAGAGCGTCCGCCTGTGATACCGCCAGCACCGCCCCTCAATTCGCCGCCTGCCGCGCCACACGACGATGTCCTCCTGCTTACCGAGATCGTGGAAGAGCCCAAGTCCATGTCGAATGAACAACCGACACCGCTACGTGCAGTCGAGCCCGTGAACCCGGCGGAGATGCCGCAACCATCGACCGAAGCCCCGGCTGCGGCGCCGGCTCCCATTGGCGCTGCCAAGACCGATTCGCTAGTGGGTGCCGGCGTGGCGGGCGTGGCGAGTTCGGCCTTTGCGCGCCTGAACCAGGCGGTGCAGGACAGCGTGCCGCCGCCGGCGGCCACCAATCCGGGCCCGTCGGTCGGCGGTCAGACCATCGAGGATCTGGTCAAGGAGATGCTGCGCCCGATGCTGAAGGACTGGCTGGACACCAACCTGCCGCCGATGGTCGAACGCTATGTCGAACGCGAGATTACCCGGCTGACCCGCCGCTGACCCCAGGCGCCACCCCCATTCTTCGCCACGGTGTCGCAACCGTGGCGTTTTTCGTTTAAGGCCAGACAATGCTCGACAAGACCTACGACCCCAAGGAAATCGAGGCCCGGCGCTACCCGGAATGGGAAAATGCGGGGGCTTTCCGCGCCCATCCCGAGTCGCCGAAGCAGCCGTATTGCATCGTCATCCCTCCGCCCAACGTCACGGGCAGCCTCCATATGGGTCACGCGCTCGACAACACGCTGCAGGACGTGCTGATCCGCTGGCGCCGTATGAAGGGCGACGACGTGCTGTGGCAGCCCGGCACCGACCATGCGGGCATCGCTACGCAGATGGTGGTCGTCCGCAACCTCGAGCAGGAGGGGATCGGCCTCGCGGTCGAGGGCGCGGCCAGGAACGACGCCAACAAGAAGCTGCTGAACCGCGAGGAATTCCTCGCCAGGGTCTGGGAGTGGAAGGCCTATTCCGGCGGCACCATCACCAGCCAGCTTCGCCGGCTCGGCGCCTCTTGCGACTGGAGCCGCGAGCGCTTCACCATGGACGAGGGCCTGTCGAAGGCCGTGCTCAAGGTATTCGTCGAACTCTACCGCGAAGGCCTGATCTACAAGGACCTGCGGCTGGTCAACTGGGATCCCAAGATGCTGACCGCGATCTCCGACCTCGAGGTCGAATCGCGCGAGGTGAAGGGCCATCTCTGGTACTTCAAGTACCCAATCGAGGGTAGCCCGGACGAGTTCATCGTGGTCGCCACGACGCGGCCCGAGACGATGCTGGGCGACACCGGCATCGCCGTGCATCCCGACGATCCGAAGTGGAAGCACCTGATCGGCAAGCATGCTGTGCTGCCGCTGGTGGGCCGCCGGATCGCGATCGTGGGCGACGAGTATTCGGACCCGGAGAAGGGATCTGGCGCCGTCAAGATCACGCCGGCGCACGACTTCAACGATTTCGAGGTCGGCCGCCGGCACAATCTCGAGGCCATCAACATCTTCGACAAGTTCGCGCGGGTGAACGACAAGGCACCCGAGAAGTATCGCGGCCTTGACCGGTTCGAGGCGCGCAAGGTCATCGTCGCTGAAATGGAAGAGCTCGGCCTCGTCGAGAAGATCGAGCCGCACACCCATGCGGTGCCGTACGGCGATCGTGGCGGCGTGCCGGTCGAGCCCTATCTGACGGAGCAGTGGTACGCCGATGCCAAGAAGCTGGCCGAGGCGCCGCTGGCGGCGGCGCGCGACGGCCGCGTCAAGTTCGTTCCCGAGCGCGGCCGCGAGGATTTCTTCCGCTGGATGGAGAACATCGAGCCATGGTGCGTGTCGCGCCAGCTCTGGTGGGGCCACCAGATTCCGGCCTGGTACGGGCCGGACAAGAAGGTCTTCGTGGCGCTCTCCGAGGATGAGGCCAAGGCCGAGGCGCGCGCGCATTACGGCAAGGACGTAGGACTGGAACGCGATCCCGACGTGCTCGACACCTGGTTCAGCTCGGCCCTGTGGCCGTTCTCGACCCTGGGCTGGCCCGACCAGACGGCGGAACTCGCAAAGTACTACCCGACCAGCACGCTGGTGACGGGCTGGGACATCCTGTTCTTCTGGGTCGCCCGCATGATGATGATGGGCATGCACTTCATGAAGGAGGTGCCGTTCCGCACCGTCTACCTGCACGGGCTGGTGACGGACGAGAAGGGCCAGAAGATGTCGAAATCCAAGGGGAACGTGATCGATCCCCTGGAGCTGATCGACAAATACGGTGCCGACGCGCTGCGCTTCACCATGACGTCGCTGGCGGCGTCGCAAGCTGGCCGGCTGCGCCTCTCACCGGCGCGTGTCGAGGGCGCGCGCAACTTCGCGACCAAGCTGTGGAACGCAACGCGATTCGCCGAGATGAACGGCGCAGCGCTGCCGAAGGGTTTCGATCCGGCGTCGGCCAAGTTGACGGTCAACAAGTGGATGCTGGGCGAGCTCGCCCGCGCGAACCAGGCGATCGACAAGGCGCTTGGCGAGTTCCGGCTGAACGAGGCCGCCAACACGCTCTACGAGTTCGTCTGGGGCGTGGTGTGCGACTGGTATGTCGAACTGACCAAGCCGATCGTGCAGGGGGCCGATGGTCCCGAGAAGGACGAGACTCGCGCCGTAACAGCCTTCGTGCTGCGCGAGACGGTGAAGCTGATGCACCCGGTGATGCCGTTCATTACCGAGGAACTGTGGGACAAACTTGGCCACCGCGCCGAGCACGGCGCGCTGATTTCCCAGCCCTGGCCGGCGCCCACGTCCATCGATCCCGCAGCGGATGCCGAGATGGGCTGGCTGGTAAAGCTGATCCAGGACATCCGCTCGGCCCGCGCCGAGCTGAACGTGCCGGCCGGCGCCAAACTCAGGCTGCTGGTGATCGGCGGCAATGAAACGACCGCGGCGAGGCTGGAGACGCATCGCGCCGCCATCGAGCGGCTGGCCCGCATCGAGGGCGTCGAGGCGGCCACCTCGGCCCCCAAGGCATCGCTGCAGATCGTCATCGGCGAGGCGACCTATACCCTGCCGGTCGGCGACGTGATCGACCTCAAGGCCGAGAGCGCGCGCCTCCAGAAGGAGATCAAGAAGCTCACCGACGAGGTCGGTAAGATCGACGCCAAGCTCGCCAACGCGGCCTTCGTCGCGCGCGCGCCGGAAGAGGTCGTCGAGGAGCAGCGCGAGCGCCGGGCGCAGGCCGAGCAGACCGGGGCTCGGCTCAGCGCGGCGCTGGAGAGGTTGGGCGTTTAGCGGCCGCGCTTGGCTCGCAGAGCGATTGCCCACGGGGGTTGGAGGGGTGTTCTCCAGTATCCACCGTGCCAATATGGATATTCAGACGGAGGCAAGAATGACCTACACTCTTGAGCAGTTGAGCGCCGACATTCGCCAGGCTCTCAAGGCCGATCCGGGGAATGCGGGTAAGCAGGAAGTCTGCAAGCTGGTGTCGAAGGTGCTGCTCGACGAGGCGTTCGTCGCGAAGCATCTGACCGCCGACCAGTGCCGTCCGCGCAAGGTGCTCTACGAGGATCCGGAACTGGGTTTCTGCATCTGCGGACACGTCTACGAGACGGCCGCGCACGGTGCGCCGCACGATCACGGTCCCAGCTGGGCGATCTACGGCCTGGCGACCGGCGACACCGAGATGACGGACTGGCGGATCGTCAAGAAGGGCGAGGGTGACGAACCGTCCCTGGTCGAGCCCACGAAGACCTACGTGTTGAAGCCCGGCGACAGCCACTTCTACGATGTCGGCGTGGTCCACTCGCCGAAGCGCGACGGTCTGACGAAGCTGGTGCGCATCGAGGGCTCCAATCTCGACCGCATCAAGCGCTCGAACATCAAGGCCGCCTGACGATGGAGGTCCCTCGTGCTCGAGGGACCTTTGGTTTCAGCGCTTGATCTGCATCCCCAGATACTTCGCCAGCCCGGCGCCATAGGGCGGCCTCAGCATGCGCAGCGGTGCCAGATCCCACTTGATCTGGTGGTAGATCGATTTGCGATGGCTGAACTCGCGGAAGCCGTCGTGGCCGTGATAGACGCCCATGCCGGCCGGGCCGATGCCGCCGAACGGCAGCTCCTCTTGCGCGACGTGCATGACTACGTCGTTCACCGTGACGCCGCCTGACGTCGTGCCGTCGAGCACGCGGTCGCGCTCCGCCGTGTCGCTGCCGAAATAGTACAGGCCGAGCGGCCGGTCGTGGGCATTGATGTAGTCGATGGCGTCCTGGACGTCGTGATAGGCCTTCACCGGCAGCAGCGGCCCGAAGACCTCCTCCTGCATGACCTTCATCTCGTCGGTCGGATTGAGGATCAAGGTCGGCGCGATGCGACGATGCGGTTGCTGGCGCAGATCCTCGGCACCCGGATTGATCTCGACGATCTCGGCGCCCTTGGTCCGCGCATCGTCCAGGTAGTCCATCAGCCGCGCATAGTGCCGGTCCGTGACGATCGCAGTGTAGTCCGGGCTCTCGCGGATGCTCGGAAACATCTGTCCGACCGAGGTCTTTGCTGCAGCGACGAAGTCGGGGAGCCGGTCGGCCGGCGCGAGCACATAGTCCGGCGCCAGGCAGATCTGTCCCGCATTGAGTGTCTTGCCGTTCATGATCCGCGCCGCGGCCACGGACATGTCGGCCGAGCGCCCGATGACGACGGGGCTCTTGCCTCCGAGTTCCAGTGTCACCGGCACAAGGTTCTCCGCGGCGGCCCGCATCACGTGGCGGCCGATCGCGGTTGCGCCGGTGAAGACCAGATGGTCGAATGGCAGGGACGAAAACGCCTGCCCGACCTCCGGGCCGCCGGTGACGACTGCGATCTCGCTCTCGTCGAACGCGCTGGCGAACATCTGCTTCAGCAACTCGGATGTGGCGGGCGTCGTCTCGGACGGCTTGATCATCGCCCGATTGCCGGCGGCGAGGACGCCGGCCAGCGGCGCGAAAGTGAGGTTGACCGGAAAATTCCACGGGCTGATCACGCCGACCACGCCCTTGGGCTGATGGCGAATCTCGGCCCGCGCGCCCAGGAAACCCAGGATGCGCGGCGTCGTTCGGCGCCGTTCGGTCTTCATCCAGTGCCGCACATGATCGCGCGCGTGCTTCAGCGGACCGATCGAACTCGCGACGTCGGCGAATGCCGTCACGGTGGGCGAGCGGGCGCCGAAATCGGTCGAGAGCGCCGCTTCGATGTCGTGCCGCCTGTCGACGAGGACGCCGATGCAGCGGTTGAGCCGGTCGATGCGCTGCTCGGCGGTCGGCGCACCGTCCTTGAGCTGGGCCTCGCGTTGCTTCAGCAGGATTTCGATTAGTCTGGGACCGGGCATCTCCGCTATGACGCCTTCCGCAGGTCCGGCACGTAGGGCTTGCTGGCGAAGTGCTCCTGCCCGTCGCCACTCGCGAAGCGCAGGCCCGCCCGGCGGATCGCTTCGTCGTCGACCGGCTGCAGCGGCACGTAATAGCGGTCGTCGGCCTTCGTGAAGGTGTCGTTGTCAACCCTGTTGTAGCAGATCAGCAGGGTCCAGCGCCGGTTGGGCGAGCGATTTGCATCCGAGCGATGGATCGCGTTGCAGTGGAAGATCAGCGCGTCGCCTGCCTCCAGCTCGCAATACTCGATAGGGCACTTCTCCAGGATGTGCGGCATCCGGCTCGGATCGACCTCGTTCTGAGTCGGCGACAGCGGCGTGTGATCGATGCGGCCGAGCCTGTGTGAACCGGTGGCGATCTGGAGGCAGCCGTTTTCGCGATTGGTGCGGTCGAGCCCGATCATGATCGAGAGCATGTCGGGGCGCAGGCAGCCGTTGTAGTACCAGTAGCCGTAATCCTGGTGCCACTCCCAGGCGCCGCCTACCTCCGGCTCCTTGGCCGTGAGCTTCGACTGGAAATGATAGACCGGTCCGCCCAGCAGGGCCGCCGACGTGTCGACCATGCGCCGGACGCGGGCGGCGAGGCCATAGACGCTGTCGCCGGCCCGGTTCCAGAGGGCGATACGCGTCGACCGGCCCTCGCCATCGCGGCGATCTAGGATGCTGTCGCGTACGGCCGGATCTTCCTCCATGGCGCGCGTCAACAGCTTCACCTCGTCCAGCGCGAACAGCCCGCGCGCATAGGTGAAGCCCTTCTCGTTGAACTCCGCGGTCTGTGCCGCATTCAGCACGTTCGGCATTGTCTCCTCGCCTCAGACGGGGCGGAAGATATTGCGGCCGCCCGATTCGGAGATCGACACCTTACGCCCGAGCTGCTCGCGCGTCAGCATGTTGGCGACCAGGGCGGGATCGTCCGGGGTCATGGCGACGAAGCGGTCGCCGGTGCTGTCCAGGCGGCCCAGGATGTAGCCGCGCTCGGGGGCGTCCCTGCCGTAGGTCACGCAGTAGGTCTCGATCGTGCCGCTCCCCGTAGGCCTCGTTTCGACCCTGCGCTTCGGGAGCGCGTCGAGTTCGGCCTGGAACTTCTTCGGATCCTCGCGCTTCCATGGCCCCTTGGTTGGCTCGGTCGAGTAGAGGCCGGCCGAGTGCTTGGTGAGATAGTTGCCGTTGGCGGTCACCATGCCGAAAGATCCGGGCCTGGCGCGGACCACGTTCATCATCTCGGCGATCGAGTGGGTGACGTAGTTGTTGCCGGGACCGCCGAAGAAGGGGAGGCCGCCGGTCACGCTGATCGGGCGAGGATCGTCCTCGGCGATGCCGATCTCCTTCATCGCGACTTCGACCGCCGAGGGGAAGCAGCTGTAGAGGTCGAAGGCGGCGATGTCGGAAACCTTCTTCCCGGCCATGTCGAGAGCGATGCGGGCGCAGCCGCGGATGGCGGGGGAGGAGTCGAGTTTGTCGCGTTCCGACACGACCCAGGTGTCGGTGCCGTCGGCGCAGCCATGCAGGAACACCCAGCGATCCTGCGGAATGCCCCATTCACGGGCCTTCTCGACGGAGGTGACGAGCACAGCCGCTGCCTGGTCGATGATGGCGTTGGCGTTCATCAGGCGCGGATAGGGGAAGCAGATCCAGCGATTGTCCGGAGAGATCGTCGACAGGGCTTCGGCGCTATAGCCCTCGCGGCGCGTGGCCAGAGGATTGGCCTTCGCGACCGCGGCGAGGCGCTCGAACAGCCGGCCCATCGCCTTCATGTGGCTGTCGACGTCGCGCTTCAGGCCACCCCGGATGGCGTTCTCGAGCAGCGGATAGAAGTGGATGGCCGCGCGCAGGTCATGGCGCGCTTCCTCCTCGCTGAAGCCGAAGCGCGGATCGCCGATGCGAGTCGGCTCGCCGCCGCCCGGATCCTCGTTCCAGTCGATCTTCATGTTGGTGCGGCGGGCGTTCTGCGTGCTGCGCAACAGCTCGGCGCCGCAGATCAGCGCAAGCTCCGTCTCTCCCCGGGCGATCTGCTCGGCGACCTTGTTCACCAGGTATTGGGGCATGTTGCCGCCCGAGTGCGTGTAGAGCAGCTGCTTCGGATCGGCATGCAGCCGATTTGCCACGCTCTGCGGGGGATTGCTCGAGCGGCCGTAGGGTGAGGCGAAACGCGGGCTGATGTCGCTGAAGAACTCCATGACGGCAATGGCGTCGACCAAGTGGCCGAGCGCATGGCCGCCGATGGCCGCCTTCGTGTCCTCAAGCGCGGCATTGGCGGCCTCGGCGCAGAATGCGACCCTCGAGCGTTCGCTCGACGGCGTACCGGCTGTGTCGGTGATCTGGCCGGCGCCGACCAGGATGGGGGTACGCGGATCGATCATTTTACGAGCGCCTCGATTTCGGATTGGGTGAGGCCGGCCTGCGCCAGGATAGTCTTGGTGTCTTCGCCGAGGGCCGCGACCTTGGGACCGCTCTGCAGCGGGGAGCCGGAGAAGCGGAAGGGTGGTGCGGGCGACTTGTAGCTGCCACCGCCATCCTCGATGGTGCAGAGCGAGCCGCGATGCTCGACCTGTGGGTCCTGCAACGCCTCGGTGACCGTGACATAGGGCGAGCAGGGGACGCCCTGCTTTTCCAGCGCAGCCACGACCTCCTTCACGCTCAGCGTCTTCGACCACTCTTCGAGTTCGTCGACCAACAGCCCCCAGTTCATGCGCCGGTCCTGGTACTTCTCGAAGCGCGGATCGGTCAGCCAGTCGCGGCGACCGGCCGCGGTCGCCATGTCCTGGAAGGTCTTCTCGCTGGCGGTCGCCAGCATCACATAGCCGTCGCTGGCCTCGATCGGACCGTACATGGGCCGCGAGGGCATCTCGAAATCGAACTGCGCGCGGTTCACCTCGCCCAGCAGCATGCCGACCAGCGTCTCGAACATCGACACGTCGACCATCTGGCCCTTGCCGGTGGCATGGCGCTGGTGGACGGCCGCGAGGATGGCGCCCATCGCATAGGCGCCGCTGGCATAGTCGGCGACGAAGATCCCGCAATTGTCGGGGCGCTGGCGGCCCTGCTGGTAGAACAGATGCGCCATGTCGTAGCCGGTCGAGGCATGGATGACAGGCGCATAGGCGGGACGGCCGGCGCCGGGACCGGTCTGGCCGTAGCCCGAGATGGCGCAGTAGATCAGCCGCGGGTTCACCTTGGACAGCTCCGCATAGTCGAGGCCCAGCCGCTTCATGACGCCCGGCCGGTAGTTCTCGACCAGGATGTCGACCGTGGCCGCCAGCTTTTTGATCGCGGCGACCGCTTCCGGCTTCTTGAGATCGAGCACGATCGACTTCTTGCCGGCATTGAGCTGGCCGAACATCGTGCTGAACCCGTCGCGCTGGACCGGCCGCGACCGCATCAGGTCGCCTTCGGGCGATTCGACCTTCACGACATCGGCGCCCATGTCAGCCAGAAGCCGGCTGCAGTGCGGGCCGGCGATGGTGGTGGAGAAGTCGAGGATGCGCAGGCCGTGGAGCGGCCTCGTCATGTCTGTCATGGGGTCACCGGGTTGCGAGGATGAGGATGACGCCGCCGACCACCAGGATGCTGCCGATCCACTCGCCGAGGGACGGCCGCTCCTTGAGGACGAGGCGGGAGGAGATGAAGGTAAAGACCAGCTCGATCTGGCCGACCGCACGGACCAGCGCGGCATTCTCGAGCGTCATGGCGAGAGCCCATCCGGCCGAACCCAGCACACTGAAGATGCCGACCCAGATCGACGAGCGCCAGTTGAACCAGACCTTCGAGAGCTGCGGCCGGTCGCGCCGCGACAGGTAGAGCGCCATCAGGATCACCTGGATGGTGTTCATGCAGGCGAGCACGGTGATGCCACGCACCATGAAGTCGCCTTCGGGCAGCAGCTTCGAGGCCTCGCGGATCGTGCCGGCAGCGATGGCGAAGATCGCGCCCGAGAGGATGCCGTAGAGCGCACCCTTGTGCGTGAGATCGGCCAGCACGCCGCGCACGTCGGAGAATCGTCCCCGGACGCTCAGGATCGCGACGCCGCCCAGGCAGACCAGTATGCCGGCCCAGGCACCGAGTTTCAGTGGCTCGCCGGCGATGAAGGTCGCGAACAGGGCGACGAACACAGTCTCGGTCTTTGAATAGACCGTGCCGACTGCGAAGTTGCGGAGCGAGAAGGCGTGGATCATCAGCGATGTGGCCACGATCTGTGCCACGCCGGCAATTGTCACCAGCAGCAGGAAATGCAGCGAGAGAGACGGCACGTGCCGGCCGGTCACGAAGACCAGGAAAGCCAGCATGCCGAGCGCCAGCGGGGCACCGTACAGGTAGCGCACGAAGTTGGCGCCATCGACGCTCAGGATGCCGCGGATCTTCTGCTGCATCGTTGTGCGGATGTTCTGGCACAAAGCGGCAGCGACGGTGATCGGTATCCAGAGCGGCACAGCGATTATCTCCCTGGCCGGGAGTGTATGGCCTCGCTAGTCCCGCGTCTGCGGTTTAGATTTTCGCGGTGCGACGGGGATCAGCCCCGGACATCGGCCCCGACCGCATCGCCGACCGATGCAAAGCCATCGCGTGCGAGGAGCGCCGCCAATTCGTCCTTGATGCGGCGGATGAGCGGTGGGCCCTCGTAGACCATGGCCGAATAGAGCTGCACCAGGGTCGCACCGGCACGGATCTTGGCGTAAGCCTCGGCGCCCGACCCAACTCCACCGCAACCGATCAGCGGGAACTGCCGCTCGACGCGCTGGGCGGTCTTGCGCAGCACCTCGGTCGACAGCGCGGTAAGCGGCGCTCCGGACAGACCGCCGGTCTCGCCGCGCCGCTCGGACTTCAGCGAGGGCGGGCGGGAGAGTGTGGTGTTGCCGATGATGATGCCGTCGAGCTTCAGGTCGCGGCAGACGAAGACGATGTCGTCGAGGTCGTCGTTGGTCGCGTCGGGCGCGATCTTGACCACGAGTGGCACCGGCTTGGCGGCGATCGCGTCCTGCACGCGCTTCAGCAGGCTTGCGAGCTCGGTCCGGCCTTGCAGGTTCCGCAGGCCCGGGGTGTTGGGCGAGGAGACGTTGCAGACGAGATAGTCGGCATAGGGCGCCAATGCCACGCAGCCCGTAACGTAGTCGGCGGCGCGGTCGGTGCTGTCCTTGTTGGCGCCGATATTGACACCGACGAAACCGCGGCGCGGACGGGCGGCGAGGCGGGAGCGCGCGGCGTCGAGCCCGTGGCCCGGGAAACCCATGCGGTTGATGACGCCGCGATCCTGCGGCAGCCGGAACAGGCGGGGACGCGGATTACCCTCCTGCGGCCGCGGCGTGACGCTGCCGATTTCCACCAGGCCGAAGCCCTGGGCCAGCATGGCGTCGGCGACCTCGGCGTTCTTGTCGAAGCCCGCGGCCAGGCCGATCGGGTTGGGCAGCGAACGGCCCCACACCTCGGTTGCCAGCGAGGCGGCGTCGGCCCGCCGGTCGCCCGGTAGCAGGCCCGTCTTCAGCGCGCGGATGGCCAAGCCGTGGGCGGCTTCCGCGTCGAGGCGAGAGAGGGCGAGATCGAGGAGGGAATACCAGACGGCCATCGCCGTCTGGTTAGCAGAAGTTCCCTGTGGAGCGCTTGGGCGCCTGGGAGCGCTAGAAGCGGCCCATGCTGCCGCCCTGGTTAGGGCGAAGAGACGGAGAGTCGGAGAAGATCACCATGAACAGCTCACGGAACAGCTCGCCGATCCGCGGATCGGTCGGGCTGCTCGCAGGAGTCCAGGCGGTGGTCTCGGACATCGTCATGTCGTTACGGCAGTAGATGGCATAGACGTTGAAGATTCCGGGCTTGCCGGGCTTGAAGCGTACCGTGCCCTTGCAGACCGAATCGCTGTTGAGATCGTTCGCCGGGTCGAAGACCAGCATGAGGCGGTAGTCAGGCCGGGGCGGCTCCGGAGGCGTCTCGTAGGTGAAGGTAAGCCGCGGCATCGGCTTGGCGGCCTGCATCATGGGCAGCAGGTCACGCGCCACGACGGCCGGGTCGGTGCCGGGGAAGGGATTTCCCTGGAGGACCACCTGGAAGTTCTTGCCGTCGGTGGCGGCGAAGAATTCGCGGTAGTCGTACTGCACCGCGTAGTAGGTGCCGCCGATCACGGCTGCGTAAGCGGCGGCCGGAATGGCGGCGACCGCCAGCAGGGCTGCGGCGATTCTGGACCTGAAACGCATTGGGCAAACTCCTCCGCGGATTATCCGCCTATCATACGCCCGGGAAACGTCTCCCGGGATGTCACATTTCTGAGTGCGGCCCGTCAGACTGGAGCAAGCCGGTTCACACGTCGAGGTCACGGGCGAAGCGGGCGTTCTCCTGGATGAAGGCGTAGCGCTTCTCCGGCTTGCGGCCCATCAGGTCCTCGACGAGGGTCCGGGTCCGCATGTCCTCCGTTCGAGCATCCGGTTCGGTTCCGGTGATCAACGGCACGTCGACCTTCAGGAGGACGCGTTTGGACGGATCCATTGTGGTTTCGCGCAGATGCACGGACTGCATCTCGCCCAGCCCCTTGAAGCGCGTGATGTCGGCCTTGCCGTTGAACACCGTCCGGACCAGCTCGTCCTTCTGGGCATCGTCCTGGGCATACTCGGTTCGGCCACCCTTGCTGATGCGGTAGAGCGGCGGCTGCGCCAGGAACAGGTGCCCGTTCTCGATCAGCTTCGGCATCTCGCGATAGAAGAACGTCATCAACAGCGAGGCGATGTGTGCGCCGTCCACGTCGGCGTCGGTCATGATGATGACCCGCTCGTAGCGCAGGCGGTCGTCGTTGTAGTGGGCGCCCGCACCGCAACCCAGCGCCTGGATCAGGTCCTGGATCTCCTGGTTCTCACGCATCTTCTCAGAGCTGGCGCTGGCCACGTTCAGGATCTTGCCGCGCAGGGGCAGGATGGCCTGGGTCTCGCGGTTGCGCGCCGCCTTGGCCGAACCACCGGCCGAATCGCCCTCGACCAGGAAGATCTCGGTGCCGATCGAGGCGGAACTGGAACAGTCGGCGAGCTTGCCCGGCAGGCGAAGCTTGCGCGTCGCGGTCTTGCGCTGCTGCTCGCGGTCCTGCCTTCGCCGCAGACGCTCCTCGGCCTTGGCGACAACATGCTCCAGCAGGACGTTGCCAGCTTCCTTGTCGCCGATCAGCCAGTGCTCGAAATTGTCGCCGACGATCGTCTCGACAAGCTTGGTCGCCTCGACGCTGACCAGCCTTTCCTTGGTCTGGCCCTGGAACTGCGGCTGCTCGATGAAGACCGAGACGAGGGCGGCGGAGCCGTCGATCACGTCATCGGCCGTGATGACGGAGCCCTTGCGGTTGCCGGTCAACTCGGCATAGCGCTTGAGGCCGCGAACCAGCGCGCTTCGGAAGCCCGATTCGTGCGTGCCGCCTTCGGAGGTGGGCACGGTGTTGCAGTAGGAGCGGACGAAGCCTTCCTCGTCGTTCGGCCACCACACGGCCCATTCCACCTTGCCGTTGCCGTCGTTTTTGGCCTCGCCCGCAAAGGGTTGCGGCACGACCGTCGGCCGCTGGCCAATTTCGGAGGTGATGTAGTCCTTCAGGCCGTTGGGAAAGTGGAAGGTTTCCTCTTCGGGAATCCCGCCGCTCTTGAGCAGCGACTTGTCGCACTTCCAGCGGATCTCGACGCCCCGGAACAGGTAGGCCTTGGAGCGCACCATTCGGTAGAGACGCTCGGGCACGAACTGCTGCTTGCCGAAGATCTCGGGATCGGGATGGAAGGTGACAATCGTGCCGCGCCGGTTGGGGGCGGGGCCGGCCGGCTTCAGCTTGGAAACAGGAAGGCCGCGCGAGAAGCTCTGCGTCCAGGCCTGGCGGTCGCGGGCAACCTCGACGACGAGATCGTCCGAGAGCGCGTTCACGACGGAGGCGCCGACGCCATGGAGGCCGCCCGAGGTGGCGTATACCTTGCTGTTGAACTTGCCGCCCGCATGCAGCGTGGTGAGGATCACCTCCAGAGCCGACTTGTTCTTGAATTTCGGATGCGGGTCGACCGGCATGCCGCGGCCGTTGTCGCGCACCGAGACGTAGTTGCCCGGCAGCATCTCCAGCCAGATCGTGTCGGCATGGCCGGCGACGGCCTCGTCCATGGAATTGTCGAGGATCTCGGCCACGAGATGATGCATGGCCCGTTCATCGGTGCCGCCGATATACATGCCGGGGCGCTTGCGGACGGGCTCGAGTCCCTCCAGCACCTCGATGTCATGGGCCGTGTAGGAATTTTCCTTCGGTCCCGCGGCACGCTTGCCGCCGCCAGACCGATCGAAGAGATCGCCGTTTCGTGCCATGCCTGCTTCTTGTCTTTCCGCGGCCGCGCGAGGGGATCGCTGGGTGGCCGGTCCGGCATGGGTATGGTAGCAAAACCGCGTGAAAGCAACCACATCCGGTGAGGAATTGATGTCCGAAAGTCGCCGCGATCCCATCGTAAGGACCGTTCCGCAGCCCGCCGACATGAACGGAAATGGCGACATTTTTGGCGGCTGGGTGCTGAGCCAGATGGATATCGCGGGCGGTTCGCTCGCGGCCCGGGTGGCGAAGGGGCGGGTGGCCACGGTGGCGATCACGGCCATGACCTTCGTCCAGCCGATCAAGGTGGGAGACATGGTGTCGATCTATGGGGATGTCGTGAAAGTCGGCCGGACGTCGATCACCATCGGGCTCGAGACTGTGGTCCAGCGCCGCCATGAGGAAACCGACCTGCGCGTCACCCACGGTACCTTCGTGTTCGTGGCGATCGACGACGAGGGCAAGCCGCGCGCCGTTCCGCACCAGGATCCCGCATGAAGCGGCTGCTCGCTCCGCTCCTGGCCGCCCTGACGCTGCTCGCGCCGGCGGCGGTGCTCGCCCATCCGCACATCGTCGTGCAGCAGGTCGTGCGCATGGTCGCCAAGGACGGGAAATACACCCATGTCGAGATCGAATGGCGGTTCGATCCCTTCTCCAGCGAGGTCGAGATCCCGCTGATCGACGAGGATAAGAACGGCAAGGTCTCGGCGCGGGAAACCAAGCTGCTGGCCGACGAGATGATGCCTGAGCTCGGAAAGTACGGGTACCTGAGTTGGATCAATACCGGCGCCAAGGACTTCCGGCCGCCCAAGGCGCCGCAATTCTCCGCCCGCATCGACGATCCGGCGAGCTTTATTCCGCCGGAATGGGACCGCAACGCCGGCGACAATGCCGGGATGCCGATGCCGACCAACAAGCGGGCCGACGCGCCGGGAGCACCGCGCAAGCAGGGACCGCGCAATCTCGTCTACGTCATGCGTTTCGCGCTACCCCAGCCGTCCAAGCTCGTGTCGATCGCGACCTACGATCCAGAGGATTTCATCCGCATCGAGGTCGACAAGGCCTCGGTCCCGGCCGGTTGCACCCTGGGCAAGCACCCGACCCATAAGGCCGAGTTCGTGCGCGGCTATCCCGTTTTTGCCGATGTGGTCACATGCCAGCTTTCGTGAAAACTTCCGCTCTCCGTTCGCCCTTCCTGTGGGTGGGGCTTCTTCTGCTCGTCGCTCTCGGCGGCGCGCTTGTATTCAGCGACGGCGTCGCCGAACTGGCGCGCTATTCGGCCGACTACCAGCGTCGCATAAACCAGGTCCTGTCGACTTCGTTGCGCGACGTGCAGTCGGGCACGGGGTCGCTCGCGCTGTGGACCCTGGTCACGGTCTGCTTCGGCTACGGCGTCGTGCACACGCTTGGCCCGGGCCACGGCAAGGCCGTCGTGGTGGCCTATTTCCTCGACAGCAGCCGCCCGCGCGCCTGGATCGAGGGCATCTTCGCCGGCGGCTGGATCGCCTTCACCCACACCTTGGCGGCGCTGCTGCTGGCGGGCGCGTTGAAACTCTCCTCGACCGTAGGTCTGTTGGGTGCCTTGCGCGAAGTGCGCAACGTCGAGATCGTCTCCTATACGCTGATCGTGCTGGTCGGCTTCTGGCGGCTCTGGGCCGGCATCACTGGCCGCTTGCACGAACATCCGCACGGTGATCACGACCACGGGCATGGCCATGCACATGATCACAGCCATCATCATCACCATGACCACGAGCCGCCGCAGCGCACGATCGCAGGGTGGCTGTTGCTGACGGCAGCCGGCATCGCACCCTGTGCCGGCGCGCTGATCATCATCCTGCTGTCGATCGCGCTCGATGTCCTGTGGGCGGGCGTGGTTGGCGTCATCTCCATTGCGCTCGGCATGGCAATCACGCTCGCCGCCATCGGCATGGCCTCGATGGTGGCGCACCGGCTGATCATCGCCGAGGGGCGCTCACAGGAGATCGGGCGTTTCACCGCCATCGCCGCCTCGCTGATCGTGATCGCGACGGGCGGCACCCTGCTGCTGGGCTCGCTCGAACGCTTCCTGCGCTGAGGCCCGGAATGGCCGAGATCCAGGCGCCCGGTCGGTCGTCACGGCCATTGCTGGGCGTGCTCTTCATGTGCACGGCCTGCGCGTTGTTTCCGATCATGAACGGACTGGTGAAGCTGCTGGCCGCAACCTACGACCCGCAGGAGATCGTCTGGTTCCGGATCATCCTGCATCTGGTTCTGGTGGCCGCGGTTTTCATGCCGCGCATGGGGCTCGGACTGCTGCGCACGCGCCGCATCGGCACTCAGTTCGTCAGCTCGGTGATGATGATGCTGTCGACGCTGTTCTTCTTCTCGGCGGTGAAATCCATTCCGGTCGCCGAGGCGATCGCCGTCACCTTCGTGGCACCGCTTGCGGTCGTATTGCTCGCCTGGCCGCTGCTGGGCGAGCGCATCACGTTCTTCCGGATGGCCGCCGTCGTCGTCGGCTTCGCCGGCGTCCTGATCGTGATCCGGCCGGGCAGCGCCGTGTTCCAATGGCAGTCGCTGCTGCTGTTGGGCAGCGCCGTTTGCTACGCCATGTACCAGATCCTGATCCGTCGTCTTGCGGGCATCGACGCGCCCGCCACGTCGATTTTCTACAGCGTGCTGCTGGGCGCGATCATCATGTCGATCTGGCTGCCTTTCCACTGGAAGACGCCGACGGGCTGGGCCGACTGGGCACTGCTCTGCTCGCTGGGGGCGTTGGGCGCACTGGGCCATTATTGCGTCGCCAAGGCCATGACTTATGCCTCGGCAAACTTCGTGGCGCCGTTCAACTACACGCAGATGATCGGCTCGGTCATCGTGGGCTACCTCATGTTCGCCGAGGTGCCGGACTTCTACACCTGGCTCGGAACGGCCGTGGTCGTCGGCGCGGGTCTCATGGTGGGCTGGCAGGGACGCAAGCCGCAAAAGAGCTGAAGGGGGAGAGACCATGCCTTATCTCGTTGCAGCCGACCTGCCGACCGAGCCGGCCGGCGTCCGTTTCCGCAACCTGCTCGTACGGCCGCAAATTCTGCGCATGCCGGGCACCCACAATGGCGTCGCGGCACTTCAGGCAGCCCGAGCTGGCTTCGAGGCGCTCTATCTCTCGGGCGCGGCCATGTCGTCCTCGATGGGCCTGCCCGACCTCGGCGTCATCACCGTCGACGAGGTTTGCTTCTTCATCCGCCAGGTGGCGCGCGCCTCGGGCCTGCCGGTTCTGGTCGACGGCGACACCGGCTATGGCGAGGCGCTGAACGTCATGCACATGGTGCGGGCCTTCGAGGAAGCGGGCGCCGCCGCCGTCCATCTCGAGGACCAGCTCCTGCCCAAGAAGTGCGGCCACCTTAACGACAAGAAGCTCGCCCCGCCGCACGACATGGCGGCCAAGGTCGCGGCAGCGGCGAAGGCACGGCGCAATCTTTTCGTCATCGCGCGCACGGATGCAGCAGCGAGCGAGGGGATCGATGGCGCGGTCGCCCGCGCCCGTCTCTATCTCGAGGCCGGCGCCGACGCGATCTTCCCTGAGGCGCTGACCAGCGCCGACATGTTCCGCGCCTTCGCGAGAGCGATGCCCGGGGTGAGTCTCCTGGCCAACATGACAGAGTTCGGTCGCACGCCGTTCTTTACGGCCTCGGAGTTCGAGGCGATGGGCTACCGGATGGTGATCTGGCCCGTTTCGGCCCTGCGCGCCGCCAACAAGGCGCAGGAGGGCGTGTACGCGGCGATCCAGCGCGACGGCGGCACCCAGAACATGATCGACCGCATGCAGACGCGACAGGAACTCTACGACACGATCCGCTACCACGACTACGAGGCGCTCGACGCGTCACTCGTGAAGACCATCGTTCCGCAAGGGATGCCACAGCGCGATTGAACGCTGGGGGCGCCACAGTGGCTATCGATCCGCGATCAAACCTCGCAGCAGCGGTCGATAGGCTTCGAGTGCCAGATCCGGAAGGCGCGAGGCCTTGGCCAGCGCGAACCAGGTCAGTGCCGTGTGCTCGTCGTCGAGGATCGCCGGCTCGCCTTTCCATGAGCTGACGCCGAACATGTGATAGGTGGCAGATGCGTTCGGGTCCGGGATCGTGCTGAGGACAGAGTAGGTGAGCGGCACGATGCCGATCTCTTCGCCCGTTTCGCGGATGAGAGCCTCTTCCAGCGTCTCGCCGGCCTCGACATGGCCGCCGGGAAAACTCCACAAGTCTGGGTAGGCCTTTCGTTTCGGGCTGCGGCGGGCAAGGAGGACATCGCCTCCTTGCAGCAGCAGCGCATTCACGATGACGCGCATCGTGCGGTAGGCTCTAGAGGCCCAGCGCCGACAGGTCCGGTGTGCGCTTGTGGAAGTCGGTCGCGTCCTGCAGCGCCTTGCCGATCCTGAGCACCGTGCCCTCGGCGTAGGGCTTGCCGAGGAGCTGGATGCCGACCGGCAGGCCCTCGGAGAAGCCGCTCGGGAGAGACAGGCCGCAAAGGCCGAGATAGTTGCCGGGGCGCGTCATCAGGGAGATCGCGGGCGAGGTCTCGTCGACCTCGGTGACCGGAATCGCTCCCGAGGCGAGCGCCGGCGTGAGCAGGGCGTCGTAGGGTGCCATCCAGGCGTTGAACGCCGCGCGGCGTTCGCCCATACGGCGCAGTTCTTCGGCATAGAGGGCCAACGGGAAGGACTTCACCGCCATTGCGCGGCCACGCACGCCCGCGCCGATCGGCTGGTTCATGTCCTCGATCCAGCCGCGATGCAGGGACCACAGTTCCGAGGCCGAGATCGAGCCCGCGCCGACGCCGAGATTGAAATACCACTCGGGAATCTTCACCGGCTCGACGTTGGCGCCGAGCTCCTCCAGCTTCTTCGCAGAGGCCTGCCAGGCTTCGATCACGTCGGCGTGGCACTCGGGCAGAGCGGAGGCATCGGGCAAGGCGATGCGCATGCCCTTGATGGAACCGCCTTTTGTCGCCGCGGCAAAATCCTCGAGCGGCTGGCCCAAGGTCGTGGGATCCCGCGGATCGGGGCCTGCAAGGGCGTTGAGCATCAGCGCGCAATCCTCGACCGAGCGCGCCATCGGGCCGATCGAATCGAGCGTCCAGGACAGCAGCATCGTGCCATGCAGGCCGATGCGGCCGAACGTGACCTTGAGGCCGACCAGCCCGTTGAAGGCGCAGGGGATGCGCACCGAGCCGCCGGTGTCGCTGCCGATGCCGGCGGGCGTCAGGCGGGCGGCGACGGCGACGCCGGTGCCGCTCGACGAGCCGCCGGGCGTGCGATGGGTCTCGAGGTCCCAGGGATTCCACGGGGTGCCCATCAGCGGATTGGTGCCCCAGCCGCCGAACGCGAACTCGACCATGTGCAGCTTGCCGAGCGGGATCATCCCGGCCGCGGTCAGGCGCTCCACCGTGTTCGAGGTCTCGGTGGCGATGCGCTTCTCCCACATCTTGGAGCCGCCGGTGCCGATCCGGCCCGCGATGTCGCAGAGATCCTTGTAGGCGACGGGCAGCCCGTGCAGCGGCGGCAAGGGAAAGCCCGAGGCGCGCGCGGCGTCGGCGCCGTCGGCGATCGCGCGGGCTTCCTTCGCATAGACTTCGGTGAAGGCGTGCAGCTTGCCGTCGGCTTGCTCGATGCGCGCCAGCAACGTGTCGACGATCTCCCGAGAGGAGAAGCGCTTTGCGGCAAGACCGGACGCGAGTTCGGTCAGGGTGAGTTCATGCAGAGACATCAGTAGGTAGCCCGTCCACCAGAGAGATCGAAGACCGCACCCGTCGCGAAGGTGCAATGGGAAGAGGCGAGCCAGGCGACCATCTCGGCCACTTCCTCGACCTCGCCGAAGCGATTCATCGGAATCTTGGACAGCATGTAGTTGATGTGTTGCTCGGTCATCTGGCTGAACAGTTCCGTCTTCACCACCGCCGGCGCGACGCAGTTCACCAGCACACCGGTCGTAGCAAGTTCCTTGCCGAGCGACTTGGTGAGTCCGATGACGGCCGCCTTCGAGGCGGAATAGGCCGAGGCATTTGGATTGCCCTCCTTGCCGGCCACGGAGGCGATGTTGACGACACGGCCCCAGCCGCGCTGCACCATGCCGTCGACCACCGCACGGTTGCAGAGGAAGACGCCCGTCAGGTTGATGTCGATCACCTGCCGCCAAGCTTCGACGGGATATTTGGCGACGGTCATGTTGGGGCCGGTGATGCCCGCACTGGCGATCAGGATGTCGGGCGGTGCGAGCAACTTCTCGGTTTCGGCCAGTGCCCGGGCGACGTCCGCCTCGCTGGTCACGTCGACGGCGATGGCAACGGCGCCTTTCAGGGAAGCGGCGGACTGCTTCGCGCGCTCGGGATCGCGGTCCCACAAGGCGACCCGTCCGCCGCCCTGGGTGATCTTCGCGGCGCAGGCGAGGCCTATGCCCCGTGCCCCGCCGGTCACGATCGCGGTCCGGCCCTTGAACGCTTCGGCCTCCATGGCTTCCCTCCCAAATCCTTGAATTATCTTGCGATTCCCAGCATATCGGCGCGCCGGGGCATCCGCTACACTGAGCACTTCAATGCCTCGAGATTTCGCGGGAGTTTCATGCCTTCGCCCATTCCGGCGTCCATCGACGCCACCGTCGAGCTGCTGAAGGGCGGCGACTACATCGCCGACCGCAGCCTCGCCACGGTTCTCTATCTCGCCCTCAAGCTGGGCCGTCCGCTGTTCTGCGAAGGCGAGGCGGGCGTCGGCAAGACCGAGATCGCCAAGGTCCTGTCCGAGACCCTGAAGCGGCCGCTGATCCGTCTGCAATGCTACGAGGGACTAGACGTGGCGTCAGCGGTGTACGAGTGGAACTACGCGCGCCAGATGATCGAGATCCGCCTCGCCGAGGCCCAGGGCGTGCACAATCGCGGCGAACTCGCGGCCGACATCTTCGACGAGAAGTTCCTGATCCGCCGCCCGCTGCTCGAGGCACTGCAACCGCATGTCGATGGCGCGCCGATCCTGCTGATCGACGAGCTGGACCGCACTGACGAGCCGTTCGAAGCCTACCTGCTCGAAGTCCTGTCGGATTTCCAGGTGACGATCCCCGAACTCGGCACGGTGAAGGCGGCCGAGCGGCCGATCGTCATCATCACCTCCAACCGCACGCGCGAGATCCACGACGCGCTGAAGCGGCGGTGCTTCTATCACTGGGTCGACTATCCCGATCTCAAGCGCGAACTAGAGATCCTGAAGGTCAAGGCGCCGGGAGCCAGCGAGCGCCTGTCGCGCCAGGTCGTCGGTTTCGTGCAGGAACTGCGCAAGCTCGACCTGTTCAAGGCCCCGGGCGTCGCCGAATCGATTGACTGGTCGACGGCGCTGTCGGAACTCGACGTGCTCGATCTCGACCCACGGACGATCAACGACACGCTGGGCGTGCTGCTCAAATATCAGGACGACATCCAGCGCCTGCAGGGCTCGGAAGCGGCGGAAATCCTGCGCAAGGTGAAGTCCGATATCGCCGCCCAGCCGCTGGGCTGAGCCTTCGATGGACACACTGCCCGATCCGCCGGCCGGGCTTCCGGGGCGCGAGCCGCCCGGCGGCAAGCTCGCCAGCAACATCGTGCATTTCGCGCGGACATTGCGCACGGCCGGGCTGCGCGTCGGGCCGGGGCAGATCCTGCGCGCGATCGAGGCGGTGGAGGCGGCCGGGCTGCGCAATCGCGACGACTTCTACTGGACGCTCCATTCGGTTTTCGTGAACCGTCGCGACCAGCGCGAGATCTTCGACCAGGCGTTCCACGTCTATTGGCGGAACCCTCGCCTGCTCGAGAAGATGATGGACATGCTGCTGCCGCAGATCGGCGTGCCGGCCGAGCAGGACAAGGGCAAGCAGCTCAGCCGGCGTCTGCAGGAAGCGCTGCAGCCCGGGCAGGGCGAGGCGCCGCCCGAACAGTCCGAGGAACCGCCGGAAGTCGAGGTCGAGGCAACCTTCACCGTGTCGGACCGCGAGGTCCTGCAGACGCGCGACTTCGAGCAGATGTCTCAGACGGAGATCGACGAAGCGCTGCGGGCGATCTCCCGGCTCCGCCTGCCGGTGCCGGAACGGCGCACGCGTCGCTACCAGGCGGCGCGGCGCGGGCCACGCATCGACTTCCGGGCCTCGCTGCGCCGGGCGATGCGGCCGGAGGGGCTGACGGAACTGGCCCGGCGCGAACCGCGCCGCCGGCCGCCGCCGCTGGTCATCCTGTGCGATATCTCCGGATCGATGGCCCGCTACACGCGGATGTTCCTGCATTTCATGCATGCGATCACCAACGACCGCGACCGGGTCTACTGCTTCACCTTCGGCACGCGCCTGTCGAACGTGACGCGCGCCCTGCGCAACCGTGACGTCGACGTTGCTCTGCAGAAGGCGTCCTCGCAGGTCGAGGACTGGTCGGGCGGCACGCGCATCGGCCAGGCGCTGCACGAGTTCAACAACAAGTGGTCGCGCCGCGTTCTGGGGCAGGGCGCGGTCGTTCTCCTCATCACCGACGGGCTCGATCGTGAGGGCGCGAGCGGTTTGGATGAGGAAATGGAACGCTTGCATAAGTCCTGCTCACGCATGATCTGGCTCAACCCGCTCTTGCGGTACGGTGGCTACGAGCCCAAATCTCAGGGCAACAAGGCTATGCTGCCGCATGTCGACGAATTCAGGCCCGTCCACAATCTGGAGAGCCTGTCCGGCCTGATCGCGGCGCTGGGTTCCCGGACCGTCGGCGCCGACAAGCGCCTGTCCGGGTGGCAGACCGACCTTCGCAAGGAGTAGACCATGAGCGATGCGCTGGAAGTTCTCGATCAGGTCGGCAAGTGGAAGGCCGACGGCAAGGGCGTCGCCGTCGCCACCGTGATCGTCACCTGGGGATCCTCGCCGCGCCCCGTGGGCAGCCAGCTCGGCGTCGACGACGCCGGCAACATGGTGGGCTCGGTCTCCGGTGGCTGCATCGAAGGCGCGGTCGTCAAGGAGGCGCTCGACGCCATCAAGGACGGCAAGCCGCGGCTGCTCGATTTCGGCGTCACCGACGAGCAGGCCTGGGATGTGGGTCTCGCCTGCGGCGGCAAGGTCCAAGTCTTCGTCGAGAAGGTGAACTGATCCGATGAAAGCCGAAACCCTCGCCGCTCTCCAGGACGCACGCACCAAGCGGCGGGCCGTGACGCTCGCCACCCGCCTCAGCGATGCCGCCGAGGCGCTGGTCTATCGCGACGACGCCCGGGGCGAACTGGCCGGAAACGCTGAGATACTGGCGGCGGCCCGCCGCGCCATGGACACCGGCAAGAGCGAGACCGTCGATTTCGCCGGCGCGAAGGTATTCCTGAACGTCTACGTCCCGCCGCCGCGGCTGGTGATCGTCGGCGCCGTCCACATCGCGCAGTCGCTGGCGCCGATGGCCGCCATGCTTGAGTTCGACGTCACGGTCGTCGATCCGCGCGGCGCCTGGGCCACGACGCAGCGCTTCCCCGGCGTGAAGGTCATCCAGGACTGGGCCGACGAGGCCTTCCAGGCGATGGGCCTCGACGTGTCGACCGCGGTCGTCACCCTGACGCACGATCCCAAGCTCGACGATCCGGCGCTCGAGGCGGCGCTAAAGTCCGACGTCTTCTACATCGGCGCGCTGGGCAGCCGGCGCACCCACGCCAAGCGCAAGGAGCGCCTTGCCGAGGTCGGCGTCACCGAGGAGATGTTCGCCCGCGTCCACGGGCCGGTCGGCCTCAACATCGGCGCCAAGTCGCCGGCCGAGATCGCCGTATCGATCCTTGGCCAGATCATCGAGGTGCGCGCGCGCCGCCTCGAAGCGCTCTCGGCGCCGAAGGTCGCGGCAGCGTGAGATTCGGCGAGACACCGGTCGACGAGGCCGCCGGCGCCATCCTGGCGCACAGCCGCCGTGCCGACGGGATCAACTTCGCCAAGGGTCGCATCCTCTCCGACGAGGATATCGCGCGCCTCAAGCAAGCCGGTGTCTCGACGGTTGTGGCCGCGCGTCTCGATGCAGACGACATGCACGAGGACGAGGCGGCTGCGACGGTCGCGCGGGCGCTGGCGGGCGAGGGGATCGACGTCACCGCGGCCTTCACCGGCCGCTGCAACCATTTCGCCCGCGAGGCCGGGCTCGCCGTGCTCGACCAGGAGCGTATCGACGCGCTGAACGAGCTGGACGAATCGGTTACCGTGGCGACGCTGCCGCCGTTTGCGCGGGTCCAGCCGCGCCAGATGGTGGCGACGGTCAAGATCATTCCCTATGGCGCACCTCGCCCCGCCGTGGCGCGCGCCGTAGACGTCGCCAAGACCGCCAACCGCCCGGTGATCTCTGTGGCGCCCTTCCAGGCGATGCGCGCCGGCCTCGTCCAGACACGGTTGCCGGGCACGCGCGACAAGGTCCTCGACAAGGCCGTGAACACGACGACCAAGCGGCTCAGCTCGCTCGGCAGCACCCTAAACGGCGAGCGCCGCGTCGCTCACGATGCAAGAGCCATCGCAGAGGCGCTGGCGGAGCTGAAGTCCGAGGGTTGCGACCTGTTCCTCATTGCCGGCGCCTCGGCGATCGTCGATCGCCACGACGTGGTGCCGGCCGGGATCGAAGCGGCGGGCGGCAAGGTCATCCATTTCGGCATGCCGGTCGACCCCGGCAATCTGCTGCTCACCGCCGAACTGGACGGCAAGCCGGTGCTGGGCCTGCCGGGCTGTGCCAAGTCACCCAAATACAACGGCTTCGACATGGTGCTGGAGCGGCTCGCCGCGCGCCTGCCGGTCGGCCGCGCGGAGATCGTGCGCATGGGATCGGGCGGTTTGCTGGCGGAAATTCCCAGCCGTCCGCAGCCGAGGGACGAGACCGAGACGGAAGAGGCGGGTGCGCAGCAGGCACCTCGCGTCGCCGTGCTGGTGCTGGCCGCCGGTCGCTCGACACGCATGGGTGGCCCGAACAAGCTTCTGGCTGAGGTGGGCGGCGCGCCACTCGTGGTGCATGCGGTGAAGGCCGCACTCGCCTCGCAGGCGGTCGAGGTCGTCGTCGTGCTGGGTCACATGGCCGGCGAGATCCGACCCGCGATCGAGAAGGCGATTCCACCGAAGTCGCGCGTGCGTTTCGTCACCAATCCCGATTTCGCCGAGGGGCTGAGCACGTCGGTGCGCACCGGCATTGCGGCACTCGGATCGAATGTCGATGCCGCCATCGTCCAGCTGGGCGACATGCCCGGAGTGGGCGCGCCGCTGCTCGATCGGCTGATGGCCGCCTTCAGCCCTGTCGAGGGCCGCTCGATCTGCGTGCCGACCGTCGGCGGCAAGCGCGGCAATCCCGTCCTGTGGGCGCGCCGTTTCTTCGCCGAGATGGGCAGCCTCTCGGGAGACAGCGGCGCCAAGCACCTGATCGGCGAGCATGCCGATCTCGTCTGCGAGGTTGAAATGACGGGCGAGGCCGCGATCACCGACATCGACACGCCCGAGGCGCTGGCGGCGTGGCGGGCGAGGGCACCGGCGTGAGTATTCTGGCATGAGCTTCGACGTCGCCGCCGTCCGCGGCCAGTTCCCGATCCTGTCCGAGATTATCGACGGACTGCCGGTCCACTATCTCGACAACGGCGCTTCGGCGCAGACGCCGCTCGCCGTCATGGATGCGGTGCGCCACTACGAGACGACCAGCCGGGCCAACGTGCTGCGCGGTGTCCATCGCCTGGCCGAGCGGGCGACCGAGGCCTATGAGAACGCCCGCGCCCGGGTCGCGTCGTTCCTCGGCGTCCCGACCATGGAAGTGGTCTTCACCGGCGGCTGCACGGCGGCCATCAATCTAGTCGCCTTCTCCTACGGCTCTCTGCTGAAGCCCGGCGACCGCATCCTGCTGTCGGAGATCGAGCACCATTCCAACATCGTGCCCTGGCAATTGCTGCGGTCGCGGTCGGGCATCGAACTCGAGATGCTGCCGGTCACGACGGACGGTCGCATCGATCTCTCGGCCCTGCCGCGTTTTCTGACGCCGAAGACCAAGCTCGTGTCGCTGGCCCACGTCTCGAACGTCACCGGCGCGCTGCTCGACGTGCGGGCCGTCGTCGAGGCGGCCAAATCCGTCGGCGCCAAGGTCATGATCGATGGCGCCCAGCGCGCGCCGCACGGCCCGCTCGACCTGCCGTCGCTGGGCATCGATTTCTATGCCTTCGCCGGCCACAAGGCCTATGGGCCGAACGGCATCGGCGTCCTGTGGGGCCGGCCGGAGCTTATGGAGGCGATGCCACCCTTCATGGGCGGCGGCTCGATGATTGGTCGCGTGACCTTGGCCGAGACAACCTGGGCGCCGTCGCCGCGCCGCTTCGAGGCGGGGACGCCGGCGATCGGTCCGGCGATCGGCCTCGGCGCCGCGTGCGCCTGGATGCAGGCCCTCGACTGGGCGGGCGCGCACGACCACGAGATGGCGCTCGTGCAGCGCCTGATGGACGGCCTGCAGAAGATCGAAGGCACACGGCTCTTCGGCCCGGCCAGTTTGCAGAACCGCTACCCTGTCGTGTCGTTCATGCTGGACGGCGTCCATCCGCACGACGTGGCGCAGACGCTCGATTCGTTCGGCGTCGCCGTGCGCGCCGGCCATCACTGCGCGCAGCCGCTGATGGACCGGTTCGACCTCGACGGCACGACGCGCGTCTCGATGGCGCCGTACAACGACAACAGCGACATCGACGCGCTGCTGGCCGGCGTCGCCCACGCCGCGAAGACGCTGCGATGAGCGACCAGCTCTACCAGGAGCGCATCGTCGCTCTGGCCAAGGCCAAGACCGGTGCCGGCAAGCTCGAGAATCCGACAAGGACCGTGCGCCGCGACAATCCTCTGTGCGGCGATCGCGTGATCCTCGACATACGGCTGGACGGGCAGGGGCGCATTGCGGAGCTCGGCCATCAGGTGCGTGGCTGCCTCCTCTGCCAGGCCTCGGCCTCCGCGCTCTCCGCCGTCGCCGTCGGCCGCGACGCGGCGGGTGTCGCAGAGCTGCGCCATGATGCCGAGCGTGCGCTGGGCCGCGAACCCGGCGACACACACGAGCCGTTCGACGCATTCGCGCCCGTGGCGAGCCACAAGTCGCGGCAGGAGTGCGTGCTTCTGCCGTTGGAGGCTCTCAAGGATGCGCTTTCGTAGCGAGAAGCCGCGCCCGTAGTTTCGTCTCGCCGCTGCCGCGCTTGCGTCACAGTCGCTGTGCACGCTGCGCGGGCAACGGCCGGGAGAGACCATGCGCCTTTTGATGAACGTCGTGGCCCTGCTGGGCCTTGTCGCGTTTCCATCCTTCGCCTTCGCTCAGAACCTCGCGCTGAAGCGCGTGATGCTGTCGTCGGGCGGCCTCGGCTACTTCGAATACGAGGCGAGTGTCGACGGGGACGCGACCTTGACGCTAACCGTGTCGCTCGACCAGGTCGACGACGTGCTGAAGAGCCTCGTCGTCTATGACGACAGGGGCGGGGTGGGTGGCCTCAGCCTGCCGGGGCGTGAGCCGCTTGCCCAGGCGTTCAAGGACCTGCCGTTCGATCAGAATTCGCTGGGCTCACCCGCCGAGCTTCTGCAGACCCTGAAGGGCGCGCAGGTCACCGTGGGCGGCAGCCGCTCGATCTCCGGCCGCATCGTGTCGGTCGAGGAGGACAGCGTTGCGTTGCCCGACAACAAGGGCATGGTGAAGCGCACGCGGGTCACGCTCTATACTGACCGCGGCCTGCAGCAGTTCATCCTGGAAGATGCCGAAAACCTTCAATTTGCCGACGCGGCTCTTCGCGACAAGGTCGGACAGGCACTGATCGCCATCCAGGGTAACCGCGCCCGGGACGCACGCACCATCGATCTGACGATGCGCGGGCAGGGTAAGCGCACCGTGCGCGTGGCCTACATCGTCGAGGCGCCAGTGTGGAAGGCTTCCTACCGCCTAACCCTCGGCGCCGACCCGGCAGCCGCCCGCTCAGGCCTGCAGGGCTGGGCCGTCGTCGAGAATCTGAGCGGCCAGGACTGGAAGGATGTCGAACTGACGCTCGTGTCTGGCCGGCCGGTGGCGTTCCACCAGGCGCTCTACAATGCCTACTACGTGACGCGGCCCGAGGTGCCGGTCGAGATCGCCGGGCGCCTGATGCCGGGCGTCGACCGCGGTGGCGTCACAGCCGATCAGCGCGCCAAGTCCTTGCCGCCGATGCCGGCGCCGGCGCCCAGTCGCGCGCAGCAGGAGCGGTTCGGCGCTTCGCCCCAGATCGCAATGGCGCCGCCACCGCCACCACCCGCGCCGATGGCTGCGGCCGCCGAACAGTTCGAGGCGAGCGATGCCGCCACACAGGTGATCTTCAGGTTCCCGCGCGCCGTCAGCGTCGAGAACGGCCGAACCCTGTCGATTCCGATCGTCGACCGGCAGGTGCCGGCGCAGCGGCTCGCGCTCTATCAGACCGACACCGCCGCGCGCAATCCGCTGGCGGCGATCCGCCTGACTAACGACGGCGACACCGGATTGCCGCCGGGCATCATCACACTCTACGAACGCGACAAGGGCGGCTACGTCTCCTATGTCGGCGATGCACGCCTGTCGGCTTTTCCCGTCGGCGAGACGCGCTTGCTGGCCTATGCGCTGGACGAGAAGATCGTCATCGAACGCGACGTCGCGCAGACCGACCGGGTGACCTCGGGCACCATCGCCAACGGCGCACTGCGGCTTTCGCGGGTCGTGCGGCAGACGATGGTCTATCGCGTGCGCGGCCCGGCTCGGGAGCCGCGCCAGCTCGTCATCGTCCAGCGACGCCTGCCGGGGTGGACCTTGACCAAGCCCGAGTCGAAGGACGTTGAACTGAGCGAGGGCAACTATCGCATTCCGTTCCAGCTCCCCGGAGGCGACCAGACGCAGACCTTCGAGGTCGTTCAGGAGCAGACGCAGCAGCAGGAGATCCGCCTGGTCGAAAGCGCCGCCGAACAGATCCGGGTCTATGCCCAGGCCCGCGAGTTCGACGCGAAGACGCGGGAGGCACTGACCAAAGTGCTGCAGCTCCAGCAGGCGGCCGCAGAGGCCCAACGCAAGGTGGCGCAGGTCGATGCCGAACGCCAGGCGATCGTGCAGGAGCAAGCACGCCTGCGCGAGAACCTGGCGCGCGTGCCAGCCAACAGCGATCTCCAGCGCCGCTACCTTGCGACGCTCGACAAGCAGGAGACCGACCTCGAGGCCCTCGCCAACCGCCGCACGGAGGCCGAAAAGACAGCCGAAGCGGCGCGCGAGGCGCTGCGGACTTATGTGAATCAGCTGGGCTGATCACCCCGCCCTCAGCGTCCTGACCGCGTCGTCGCGGCGGAAGAGGTAAAGGAGAGCGCGTAGCGCTTGGCCGCGCTCGGTCTGCAGGTCGGGGTCGCGATCGATGATGAGCCGTGCATCGTCGCGGGCGGCTTCCAGCAGCTCGTTGTGGACAGCGAGATCGGCCAGCCGCATCTCGGGCAGGCCGCTCTGGCGGGTGCCCAGAAGCTCGCCGGCGCCGCGCAGCTTCAGATCTTCCTCGGCGATGCGGAACCCGTCCTCGGTCTCGCGCATGATCGCCAACCGCGATTTGGCGGTCTCACCGAGCGGCATCGCGTAGAGCAGCAGGCAGGTCGACTTGGCGCTGCCGCGTCCTACGCGACCGCGCAACTGGTGGAGCTGCGCCAGGCCAAAGCGCTCGGCATGCTCGATCACCATGACCGTCGCGGCCGGCACATCGACGCCGACCTCGATCACCGTCGTCGCCACGAGGATCAACAGGCGCCCGTCGGCAAAGGCGGCCATCGTGGCCTCGCGCTCTGCACTCTTGAGGCGGCCGTGCAATAGCCCGACCTTGCCGGGAAAGCGGTCGCTCAGGATCCGGAACCGCTCGGTGACGTTGGCGAGGTCGATCTCCTCGGATTCCTCGATCAGCGGACAGACCCAGTAGACGCGTGCGCCCATCGCGATCTGGCGGCCAATGCCCTGGGCAACCTCGCCGATGCGCTCGAGCGGGATGGTACGCGTGTCTATCGGCTGCCGGCCCTTCGGTTTCTCCGTGAGCTTCGAAACATCGAGGTCGCCATAGGCAGCCAGCATCAAGGTGCGCGGGATCGGCGTTGCCGTCATGACAAGGAGATCGACGGCATGTCCCTTGGACGACAGGGCCATGCGCTGATGCACGCCGAACCTGTGCTGTTCGTCGACCACCGCGAGCGCGAGGTCGGCGAATTCGACATCCTCCTGCACCAGCGCATGGGTGCCGACGACGAGCTGGATCGTGCCGTCAGCCAGGCCCTGCAAAGTCTGCTTCTTTTGGCGCTGACCGTCGCGGCCGGTCAACAGCGCAACCTTCACGCCGGCGGCTTCGGCGAGCGGGGCGATGGTCGCGAAATGCTGGCGGGCCAGCAGCTCGGTCGGCGCCATCATCGCCGCCTGCGCGCCGGCCTCGACGCAGATCAGCATGGCGAGCAGCGCCACCAGCGTCTTGCCGCTGCCGACATCGCCCTGCAGCAGGCGGACCATGCGTTCCTCTTTGCCAAGATCGTCGGCGATCTCGGCGATGGCCTGTGTCTGGCTGGCGGTCAGCTCGAAGCCCAGCGAGGCAAGGGCGGCCTTGCGCAGGCGGCCGTCGCCCTTCGTCGAATGCCCCGCGAGTGTGCGGTTGTGATGGCGCACCAGCGCAATGGCGAGCTGGCTGGCGAGAAGCTCGTCGAAGGCGAGGCGGGCGCGGGCAGAGTGCGCGGGCGACAGATCGCCCAGCTCCTCCGGCGCATGCGCGCGGGCAATGGCGGTCTTCCAGTCGCTCCAGCCCTGTTTCTTGTGGAAGGCCGCGTCCTGCCATTCGGTGAGGTTGGGCGCTCGCTCGACGGCGGCGGTGATGGCCTTCTGCACCGGCTTCTGCGTCAGGCCGGCGGTCAGGCCATAGACCGGCTCGACGCGCAGGATTGAGTCCCGCTCCTCGAGCGGCACGACATGGTCGGGATGCGTCATCTGCACCTCGCCCTGGTAGATCTCGACCTTGCCGCTCACCACGCGCGTCTCGCCGGGCGGCAGCAGCTTCTTGAGATAGTCCTCCCGGCCGTTGAAGTAGGTGAGGCAGAGCCGGCCGGTCTCGTCGCTGCACCAGACCTTGTAGGGCTGGCGCGGACTGTGCGGGACGATGTGCTCGTCGACGATCACGGTCAGCGTCGCGACCTCGCCGCCGCGCGCCTGGGCGACGTCTGGTGCATTCCGACGGTCGATCACGCCCAGAGGCAGGTGCCACAGCAAGTCGACGACCAGCGGGCCTGCAAGTTTCTCCACGAGCGTGCCCAGCCGCGGACCGATTCCGGGCAGGGAGGTGACCTGGGCGAAGAGGGGCGTGAGGGCTTGCGGACGCATGGTTGGCTTGATCAGGGGCTGCGTGACTTCGCCATCGCCGCCGCCTATATGCTACGCCCCTTTTTGTTCCGGTACTGGGGAAAACATGGCCGGGAAAACATGAGCGCCGACACGGATCTGGAAACGCGCCGGAAGCGTTTGCTGTACCGCAGCACCTATCGCGGCAACAAGGAGAACGACATCCTCCTTGGCCAGTTCGCGCGCGCCCATCTCGGTGAATTCGGTGCCGCCGAGCTCGACCAGTATGAGCGCCTGCTCGCCGTCGGCGACAATGACATCTACGACTGGGTCTCCGGCAAGGTCGAAGTCCCGGCCGACCAGGATTCGCCCGTGGTTCGCAAGCTGCTGGCGTTTCGCGTGAGGTTCTAGTGGCTCTGCCGTTCGCCAGCTCTTTGGCCGCGATTCCCCGCAAGGCCGCAAAGTGGACCATTGCCGGCCTTCCCGAGGGCGCCGACGCGCTGATCCTCGCCGAGCTGGCGCGCGCGACGGGTGGTGGGGACATCCTGCACGTGGCGCGCGACGGGCAGCGGCTGGAGCGCCTGCAGGACGGTCTGCGCTTTTTCAGCCCCGACCGCGAGGTGCTGGTCTTCCCGGCCTGGGACTGCCTGCCTTACGACCGCATGTCGCCGCATCCCGACATTGTGGCCGAGCGGCTGGAGACGCTGAGCCGGCTGGCGGCCCCCAAGGCCCCCGGGGCACCGGCGCGGATCATCCTGGCGTCCGTGGGCGCCGCCCTGCAGCGCGTGCCGCCGCGCAAGCTCTATGCCGAGGCGGCGACGATCCTGCGCAAGGGCCAGACGGTCGACGTCGACTGGCTCACGAAATTCCTGGGCGAGAACGGCTATGGCCGCGCCGAGACGGTGATGGAGCCGGGCGAGTTCGCCGTGCGTGGCGGCCTGTTCGATCTATTCCCGCCAGGCACCAAGGAGCCGCTGCGCCTCGACCTGTTCGGCGACACGCTGGAGTCCATCCGCTCCTTCGATCCGATGAGCCAGCGGTCGACCGGCAATCGCGACGAGGTCGTGCTTCTGCCGGTCAGCGAAGTCCTGCTGACGCCCGAGAGCATCGAGCGTTTCCGCGGCGGCTATCGCGAGCTGTTCGGCAATGTCTCGGGCGAGGACCTGCTCTACGAATCCGTCTCGGCAGGGCAGCGCCATGTCGGTGTCGAGCACTGGCTGCCGCTATTCCACGACCACATGGAAACGCTGCTCGACTATTGCCCCGGCGCGATCGTCACGGCCGACCATGAGGCCAGGGAAGCCTTTGCCGCACGCTACGAGCTGATCGCCGATTACTACGACGCGCGCCAGAAGACCGGCGCCAAGGGCGGCATGACCGGCGGCGTAGACTACAAGCCCATTCCGCCGGAGCGGCTCTATATGAAGCCGTCGGAGTGGGAGCGGCTGCTGGACGGCCGCACAGCCGTGCAATTCTCGACCTTCGATTCGGCGCCTGGCGCTGTGAACACGATCGATCTTGGTGGCCGCCGCCACGAGGGCTTCGCGCAGGCGCGCACGGCGCAGGGCGTGAACCTGTTCGACAAGGTGGCCGAGCATGTAAAGGTGGCCAACGCCGCCGGCCGCCGTATCGTCGTCGCGGGCTACACCGACGGCTCGACGACCCGCCTGCAGCATCTCCTGCAGGAGCATGGCGCCACCACACCGGCGCTCGCGGCCGACTATGCGATGGTGCAGGCACTCCCAGCCGGCGTGCTGGCCATCGCGATCTGGCCGCTGGAGCACGGCTTCGTCCTCGACGGACTGGAAGTGATCGGCGAGGAGGACATTCTCGGCGACCGCCTGTCGCGGCCGGCGAAGAAACGGCGCCCGTCGGAGCGCTTCATTGCCGAGGCGTCGGCGCTGAGCGACGGCGATCTCGTGGTGCATCGCGAGCATGGCGTCGGGCGCTACGAGGGGCTCGTGACGCTCGAGATCCATCACGCACGCCACGACTGCCTGCGGCTGACCTATGAAGGCGGCGACAAGCTCTTCGTCCCGGTCGAGAACATCGATGTGTTGAGCCGCTACGGTGCCGGCGAGGAGGGCGCCGTGCTCGACCGCCTGGGCGGCGTCGCCTGGCAGTCGCGCAAGGCCAAGCTCAAGCAGCGTATCGCCGACATGGCCGACCGCCTGATCCAGATCGCCGCCGAGCGCGCGGTCCGGCGCGGCGAGACGCTCAGCCCGCCCGAGGGCCTGTACGAGGAGTTCTGCGCGCGCTTCCCCTATGCCGAGACCGACGACCAGCTGCAGGCGATCTCCGAAGTCATGGACGATCTGTCCTCTGGCAAGCCGATGGACCGGCTGGTCTGCGGCGATGTCGGCTTCGGCAAGACCGAAGTCGCCCTGCGCGCGGCCTTCGTCGCCGCGATGTCGGGCAAGCAGGTGGCGGTGATCGGCCCGACCACCCTGCTGGCCCGCCAGCATCACCGCACCTTCGTCGAACGCTTCCAGGGCATGCCGCTCAACATCGGCCGCCTGTCACGCCTCGTGCCGCCCAAGGAAGCCAAGGCCACCAAGGAAGGGCTGAAGGACGGCACGATCAACATCGTCTGCGGCACGCATGCGCTGCTGGCCAAGGGCATCGAGTTCAAGGATCTGGGCCTGCTGATCGTCGACGAGGAGCAGCATTTCGGGGTCGCCCACAAGGAGCGGCTGAAGGAGCTGCGCGCCGACGTCCACGTGCTGACGCTGACTGCGACGCCGATTCCGCGCACCCTGCAGCTCGCGCTGACCGGGGTGCGGGACATGAGCCTGATCGCCACGCCACCGGTCGATCGGCTGGCCGTGCGCACCTTCATCACGCCGTTCGACGGCGTCACCATCCGCGAGGCGTTGCTGCGCGAGCAGTACCGCGGCGGCCAGACCTTCTATGTCTGCCCCAGGGTCGAGGACCTGGCATCGGTCGCGGCGGAAATCCGCGAGCTGGTACCGGAGATCCGGCTCGGCATGGCGCACGGCAAGCTCGCGCCGACCACGATCGAGAACACGATGCAGGATTTCGTCGAGGGCAAGTTCGACGTGCTGCTCTCGACCAACATCGTGGAAAGCGGCCTCGATATCCGCAACGCCAACACGATGATCATCCATCGCGCCGACATGTTCGGCCTGGCCCAGCTGTACCAGCTGCGTGGCCGGGTCGGTCGCGGCAAGACGCGCGCCTACGCCTATCTCACCGTGCCGCCGGGCCGGGCGCTGAACGAGGCGGCGGCCAAGCGGCTGGAAGTCATGCAGACGCTCGACACGCTGGGCGCGGGCTTCCAACTCGCCAGCCATGACCTCGACATTCGCGGCGCTGGCAACCTGCTGGGCGACGAACAGTCGGGCCACATCCGCGAAGTTGGAATCGAGCTCTACCAGCAGCTCCTCGAGGAAGCCGTGGCGGCGGCGCGCGGCCGCTCGCAGGAGGCAGAAAGGTCGGAATGGTCGCCGCAGATCAATCTCGGTATTCCGGTGCTGATCCCCGAGGAATACGTGCCCGATCTCGCGCTTCGCATGGGCCTCTACCGCCGGCTGGGCGGGCTCACGAGCCAGGCCGAGATCGATTCCTTCGCGGCCGAGCTGGTCGACCGGTTCGGCCGCATGCCTGTCGAGGCCGAGTTCCTGCTGAACACCGTGGCGCTGAAGCTGCTGTGCCGTGCCGCCCAGGTCGAGAAGATCGATGCCGGCGAAAAGGCCGTCGTCTTCAGCTTCCACGACAACAAGTTCGAGCGGCCTGATCGCCTGATAGGCTGGATCCAGAAGAACGCGCCGCTGGTGAAGCTCAGGCCCGACCACCGCGTCATCGTGCAGCGGGTCTGGAAGGACGAGCGCCAGCGACTTTCCGGCGTGACGTCGATCGTTTCTTCCTTGGCGAAGCTCGCCGCTTAGGCGGTGGCGGTCCGTCCTTCTCTGTCTCTATCGAGATATTCATCCAGCACGGGACCGTGCTTCTCGGCCGCGCGCAGGACGGGACGAATGTCTAAGCGGTCGACTGCGCCGCGCTCGTCGCGGCGTCGCGTTCGGCGAGGTTGAAGACCTCGACGAAGGCGGGCGGCGGCTGGGCGCCGGAGACCGCGTATTTGCGGTTCACGATGAAGCACGGCACGCCGTTGATGCCGAGGCGGCGGGCGTAGACGTCGGATGCGACGACCTCCTGGCGGCCTTCGTCGCCCGAGAGGAAGTGGCGCGCACGGTCTTCCTCGATGCCGGCGCGGACCGCGACCTCGATCAGCGTGTCGAGGTCGCCGATGTCGAGGCCTTCCTCGAAATAGGCCTTGAACAGCTCGCCCACGACCTCGTCCTGGCGTTCGCTCCGGGCGCTCCAGTGGACCAGACGGTGCGACAGAACGGTGTTGGGCGTGCGCTTGATGCGCGAGAACTGGAACTCGATGCCGGCCTCGCGGCCGCTCTCGGCGATCGCCTGGTAGATCTGGCGTGGCCGGTCACCGCCGCCGAACTTGGCGCGGACATAGTCGTCGCGCGTCATGCCCTCGACCGGCATGTCCGGGTTGAGCTGGAACGGGCGCCACGCGACGGCGACGTCGGTGCGGCCGCTCTGCTCCAGAGCGCGCTCGAAGCGGCGCTTGCCGATGTAGCACCAGGGGCAGATCGTATCGGAGACGATGTCGACGTAGATCATGGCGTGAGCTTATGCCTTTCGCGCCAGTGCAGGAAGAGGCCCGCCGCAGCGGCGACGACCAGGGCGCCGGTGGTCAGCCATGCGGCGCTCGGCCAGCCGCCCCAGGCCACCAGGGCGCCGGTGATCGGGGGCCCCAGAAGCCCGCCGATGTTGGAACCCTGCATCAGCAGGCCGGTCGACGCGCCGGCCAGCTCCCTTCGCGGGGCGTGAATGGGAATGGCGGTGAACAAGGCGCCCGGCACGACGCCAATGCCGGCCGAGTAGACTCCGGCCAGCATGAGGCGCGCCAGGTCGGGCACGCCGCTCACGAAGATGCCGGCGGCGCACAGGCTCATCGACAGGGTAGCGCCGACGATCACCGTGACCCGCCGCACACGGCGATGCAGCAGCCAGCCTGCGCCGAGATTGCCGGTCACATTCAGGATGGCGACGAACGCCGTGATAACCGCGGCGGTCGAGGTCGAATAGCCCAGCCGCTCGATCAGCATGGTCGGCAGGAAGCCGATGATGGCGAACCAGCAGCAGGCATAGGCACCGAAGCACACGCCGATGGCCAGGGGGCCGCCGCTGGTACCGACCTCCTTCATTTCCGACAGGCCAGAACGGCGCGCCACCGGCAGCGGATCGAGCTCGCGCCGCGGCACGGCGCGCAACAGGAGCGCTATAGCCATCAGCGTGGCAGCGGCGGCGGCGACGAGCCACACCACGCGCCAGGAGGTGGCGGGCAGCACGATGGCCGCGATCACCATCATCGTGCCTGAGCCGGCCGGCATGTAGGTGCTCCAGATCGCCATCGCGAGGCGCTGGTCGCCGGGCCGGGTGAGGCGCAGCAGCAGGCTAGGGATGGCGACGACCACCGTGATGAAGCCCAGCCCCTCGAAGATGCGGCCGACCAGCAGCGACTCGACGTTGGGGGCAAAGGCGCCGGCAAAGCTCGCCGCCGCGGCAAGCAGCGTGCCGAAGATCGCGAGCCGCCGATGGCCGACGCGATCGGCCGTCAATGCGATCGCCATGCCGCCCAAGGCCGTCATCAGGTTGATGACCGACAGCAGCCAGCCCGCCTGTTCGAGGGTCGCGCCGAGATCCTCGCGGATCGACGGAAGGGCGGGTGGCGCCTTGCCGACCTGGAAGGCCGCGACCATACCGGCCGCGACCAGCAGCGCGGCCAGCGGCCACGGGGTGCGGGCTGGCGTCAGTACTGCACCCGCGCGGTGATGGCACCGTCGACCACCATGTTGATGCCGGTGATGAACGAGGCGGGCGCGCCGGCCAGGAACACGACGGCGGCCGCCACTTCCTGCGGCGTGCCCATGCGGCCCATGGGATTGCGCACCAGCGAGCGCTTGTAGCGCTCGGTCGCGGCGTCGCGCTGGCGGCCCCAGGTGTTGCCGTCCTCGATGATCGTGCCGGGCGAGACCATGTTGGCGCGCACGCCCTTGGGCGCCAGCTCGATCGCCATGGACTTGATCATGGGCACCAGCGCTGCCTTCACCGAACGGTAGGGCTGCGTCGGGCCCGCGACCTCGACCAGCGAGGTCGTGCCGATGATGGTGAGCGTGGCGCCCTGGCCGCGTGCCTCGAGGTGCGGGCGGACAGCCAGCACCGCGTTGACCGTGGCGACCAGGTCGATCTCGATCGCCTTGCGCCAGCCCTCGACCGTGTTGTCGGTGCCGAGCGCGCTCACATTGGCGACGAAGTGATCGATGCCGCCGTCGGCTGCGAAGCCGTCGATCCAGGCCTTGAGCGCGGCGTTGTCGGTGACGTCGAATGCCGTGCCGGTGGCGCGGCCCTGGCTGGAGCGCCATTCCGCCTCGCGTTCCTTCACCAGAGCCGCATCGCGGGCGCAAAATCCCACGATCGCGCCCTCGGCCAGGAAGGTGTCGACGATGGCGCGGCCGATGCTCCTGGTGCCGCCGGTCACCATCACGCGCTTGCCTTTGAGACCGAGGTCCATGTTTCCTCCGAACGGGTCGCTCGCCTATAAGGCCGGCATGAAACAGTGGAGCGTCCGGCATGTCCAAGCGATTCGACCTTAGCGGCAAAGTGGCCCTGGTGACCGGCGCTTCGTCGGGTCTCGGCGTGCACTTCGCGCGTACGCTCGCCGAGGCAGGCGCTTCGGTGGCGATCGCGGCGCGACGTGCCGACCGGCTCGCCTCCCTGCAGGCAGAACTGCAGCAGGGCGGAGCCAAGGCCGTCGCCGTCGATCTCGACGTGCAGTCGGCGGACTCGATCGCGGCGGCCTATGAAAAGGTCGAGGCGGCGCTGGGACCGCTCGACATCCTCGTGAACAATGCGGGCATCTCGATCGTGAAGCCGGCGCTCGACATGCCCGAAGCCGACTGGGACGCCGTCGTCGACACCAACCTGCGTGGCGCCTGGCTGATGACGCAGGCCGCCGGCAGGCGCTGGGTCGCAGCAAAGCGGCCGGGCTCGATCGTCAACATCGCCTCGATCCTGGGCCTGCGCACGATCGGCCAAGTGGCGCCCTACAATGCCTCGAAGGCCGGGCTGATCCATCTCACCCGCGCACTCGCCATGGAGTGGGCGCGCTACCAGATCCGGGTCAATGCGATCTGCCCGGGCTACATCGAGACCGAGATGAACAGCGACTTCTGGAAGACGCCGGGCGGGCAGCGCCTGATCGACCGCATCCCGCAGCGCCGCATCGGCCAGCCCGAACATCTCGATGGTGCGCTGCTCCTGCTCGCCTCGGAAGCGGGCGCGTTCATGACCGGCAGCGTCATCACCGTTGACGGCGGCCACACGGTGAGTTCGCTTTAGGCGCTCACCACCCGTTGATTCGGTCGTACACGTCCACGACCGACCGGCCGCCGTCGAGATCGCTGTCGACGACGTAGTAGCGGTCGTAGGCGGCGGCAGTGATGCAGGCGTGGTTGGGCAGGATGCGCACGCGCGCGCCGACCGGCAGGTTGCCGTAGGGCAGCGGATCGTCGGCCGCGACGAAGCCGTGCTCCTGAGAGCATTCGATCACCGCCATGCCGGCGGCGAGTGGATTGGCGATGGTGCCGTAGCCGACCTTGGGCTGGAATTCCTGCGCGCTGATGTCCTTGGATAGAGCGAGCGCGCCGGCATCGACCAGCATCTGGTTGCGATGAGGATAGTGGCCGATCACCGAGGCCAGCACCGAGAGCGCGATATCTCCGGCGTCGCACGCGCCGATGTATTCCTGGTCCAGATCGTTGAAGACATAGACGCCCGGCCGCATCTCGGTGATGCCGGTGAAGTCGCGGGAATGCATCGCCGTCGGAGTCGAGCCACCGGAGACGATGGGACAGGGAATGCCCGCCGCACGCAGCGTCTCGGCCGCGGTCACGATGGCGAGCCGCTCCTGCTCGGCGACGCCGGCGATCCCGTCGGGCGTGCTCTGGTGATAGGAGTGGCCGGCATGGGTCATGACGCCGGCCAGCTCGACGCCCGACGCCTCGTACAGGACGCGGGCGATGTCCAGAAGACCGGGCAGGGCGGGGTAGGGAAGACCGGCCCGGCCGCCGCCACTGTCGATCTCGATGAACACGGAGAATGTGTCGCCGTCCTTGGCCGCGGCCGCGATGGCCTTTGCCACGGCAAGATTGTCGGTGACGACGCGTAGGTTGACGCCGCGCCGGCGCAGCTCCGTCACGGCGCCCAGCTTGGACGGGATGATGCCGACGCCGTAGAGGATGTCCTTGAAGCCGCCGTCGGCGAAATACCGCGCCTCGGCCAGGGTCGAGACGGTGATCCGCCCGTCATGGCCCTCCACGGCCATGCGGCCGATCTCGACCGACTTCGCGGTCTTGAGGTGGGGCCGCAGCATGACACCTGCATGACGCAGGCGCTCGCTCATGCGCTTGAGGTTGCGGCGCAGGATCGCCCGGTCGAGAATGAGGGCGGGCGTCGGCAGGTCGTCGATTGTCTGTGTAGCCATGGCGACGATTCTAGCATGCCCATCGAGAACGAACGCAAATTTGTCCTGAACGAACAGGCCACGGAACTGGAAGCGGAGCTGGGCCGAATGCCGGGTGTGGCGCGCCATCTGCTGCGGCAGGCCTATCTCGACGCGCCTGGCCTGCGCATCCGCTCGCTCGAGGGCGACGGCAAGACCGACCACGTCTTCACCTACAAGCGCACGATCGACGGCCAGGTCGTCGAGATCGAGACCGGACTCAGCGCCGTCGACTTTGCGCGCCTGTGGACCCAGCGCAAGGAAACGCTGGTGAAGGTCCGCTATTCGTGGACCGGCGGCCGCTATCACTGGGACGTCGATTTCTTCAAGCGCGACGATGGCTCGACCTACTTCGCGATGGCCGAGGTCGAGATGCCGGAAGAGGACACCGAGCCGCCGCCGCTTCCGGATTTCCTGGCCTCGCATCTCCTGATGGTTGCGCCCGCGCTCGACCCGCGCTTCACCTCGAAGCGCATCGCCGACCAGGCACACGCCATACAGCTGCTCGCCGACATCCGGGCGAACGGCGGGGCCGTTTAGGTTCATGGGAGCGCGCCACTCCAGTGGCGCATCAAGTTCATGAGCGCCACTGGAGTGGCGCGCTCCATTGAGGCCTTCAGGCCTTTGGCGGCCTGATCGGCGGCAGCGTCACCAGCGGCCACGGGTCGGGGAACTGGCCGACGGGGCAGTCGATAAGGAGCGGCGCACCCTTGGCGATGCCGCGCGAGATCGCGTTGCCGAGTTCCTCGGGCGAGCCGACGCGCACGGCGTCGATGCCGAAGCTCTCGGCCAGCTTCACGAAATCGGGGTTGCGCAGCTCGGTGGCGATGGTCCGGTTGTTGAACGACTGCTGCTGGATACGCCGCACGTTGCCGAAAGCTCCGTCGCTGAACACGACGGCCACGACGCCGATCCCGTGCTGCGCCGCCGTGGCCATCTCCATCGCCGTGAACATGAAACCGCCATCGCCGCTGATCGACAGGACCGCGGCGTCCGGCCTCGCGATCTTGGCGCCGAGGGCGGTGGCGTAACCCCAGCCCAACGTGCCCTGGTAGCCGGGCGACAGGAAGGTGCGTGGCTTGTAGGTCGGCCAGGCGAAGCGCGCCGCATAACCCATCTGCGTCAGCTCATCGACCAGGATGCCGTCCTCGGGCAACGCCTTGCGCATCGCTTCGAGGTAGGCAATCTGCGGCGCGAGCAGGTCGTGGATCTTCTTGCTGGCGGCGGCCTTGATCCCGGCAACCTGTTCGGCGCGGCCGTCGCGCTTTCTGTTGTGCCCGGCCAGGCGATCGGCCAGCACCTTCAAGGTCGCGGCCGCATCGCCCACAATTCCGATCGCAGGCTTGCGATGACGGTCGAGCTCCTCGCTGTCGGCATCGATGCGGATGATCTTCAAGGTGTCGTCGAGGCCCCAGTTCTGCTGCGGCGGTTGCAAGCGCGTGCCGACCGCGAGCACGACATCGGCCTCGCCCCAGAAACGGTAGCCGGCGGGCGCGGTGATCGAGAGGCGATGCCTTCCGTCGATCACGCCCTGGCCCATGCGGCCGGTCATCACCGGCGCGTCGAGCAGTTCGGCGATGCGCTGGACGTATTCACCCGCGCCCTGGGCGCCGCCGCCAACCACGATCATCGGCCGTTCGGCGCCGCCCAGCAGCTTCGCCGCCCGTTCGACGGCCTCCTCGTCGACCGGACAGGGATCGGCGGCGGCAGGCGTGCCGATCAGCTCGACCGGCGCGCGCCTCGCCCAGGTGTCCATGGCGCATTCGAGTGCGACGGGGCGACGGCGGCCCGAGAGCAGGCGGCGGAACGCTTCGTTCACCAGGCCCGGCGCGGCGGCGGGCGCGGGAATGCGGTCGGCCCATTTGGTGAGGCCACGCATGATGCCGAGCTGGTCCGGCAGTTCGTGCAGCAGGCCGACGTTGCGTCCGATCATCGATTGCTGGATCTGGCCCGTCAGCGCTAGCACCGGCGCGTTGACGGCATAGGCGGTTGCCAGTGCGGCCGTCGTGTTGAGAAAGCCGGGGCCGGGTACGACCACGTAGGCCGAGGGCTTGCCGGTCGCCATCGCATGGCCCAGCGCCATGTAGGCGCAGGCCTGTTCGTGGCGCGCATGGATCGGCCGGATCGCATTGGTGCGATCGTAGAGCGCGTCGAAGAACGGATCGTTCTGGACGCCGGGGAGACAGTAGAGGGTGTCGATGCCGTTCACTTCCAGCATCGACACGACGGTTTGTGCAGTCGAGAGCGTTTTCATGCACTCCAGTCTACACGCGGATCAGTCGACACGCGCGCCCGAAGCCTTGATGATCGGCGCGAGACGGGCCTCCTCGGAATCGCGGTAGGCCGCCGTTTCGGCCGGCGAGCGCCAGATGGCGAGCGCGGCCTGGTCGAAGAACTTGGCCTTCAGGTCCTCGCTCTCCAGCGCCTTCTTCGACAGTTCCGACAGCCGCGCAACCACCTCGGGCGGCAGCTTCGCGGGACCGGTGAGCGTGGTCCACGAGTTGATGTCGAAGCCCGGCAGGGTCTCGGCGATGGCCGGCACGTCGGGCACGACGGGGCTGCGCTTGGCCGAAGTGACGCCGAGCGCCCGCACCTTGCCGGGTCGCGACTGGGCCAGCGCGCCGGGAATGTTGTCGAAGATCATGTGGATCTGCCCTGCCAGCAGATCCTGCATCGCCGGGGCCGCGCCACGATAGGGGACATGGACCATGTCGACCTTGGCCATGATCTTGAACAGCTCGCCGCAGAGATGGAGCGTCGTGCCGGATCCGGCGGAACCGTAGGAGTACTTTCCGGGGTTCTTGCGCAGCAACTCGATCAGCTCGGGCACGGTCTTGGCCGGCAGGTCGAGGTTGACCACCAGCATGTTCGGCAACTGCCACATTGTCGAAATGAACGTGAAGTCGGTCTTCGCGTTGAAGGGCAGCTTGGCGTAGAGGGTTGGCGAGATGGCGTGGCTGGCGATGCCGCCGAGGCCCAGCGTGTAGCCGTCGGGCGGCGACTGGGCGAGCGCGTCCATGCCGACATTGCCGCCGGACCCTCCCTTGTTCTCGACGATCCACTGCTGGCCGCTCAATTCGGACATCTTGGCGCAGAACATGCGCGACAGCGTGTCGGTCGCGCCGCCGGCAGGGTACGGGTTGATGTAGCGAACGGATTTGTTGGGGTAGGGACTCTGGGCGGCCACGATCGCCGGGGCGGCGAGGGTGGTGGCGGCAATTCCGCCCACGACCGTACGGCGTCCGATTGGACGCATCTTGTTCGTCATTCTTATGTTTCCTCCCTTTATTGACGCAGAGAGGGTGCCAAAAACGTCGTGCGCCGTCGACGGTGAAGCTCAAACCCGGGAAATCGTGTCGGCATTTGGGCGCGGCCGGCCTTGCCAGTGCCCTCCAAATGACTGAAAAGTCTCGCCATTGGGTACTTTCGCCTAGGGAGTGCAAATGGCTTTGGGGGCTGTCTGCACTGGCAAGAGGATGGTCATGTGGGGTTTTGAGCGTTGGGCCGCGGTGCGTCTCGTCGCGCGCGGTACGTCCTTGGGTGTCGCCTTGGGGGCACTGTGTTCCGTTGCCGCTACCGATGGGCTTGCCCAGCCGAAGGCGGCTTCACAGCCACCGTCCCAGCAGAAGAACCAGCAGCAGGCTGCGAAGAAGGGCGGTCATCCGCCGGAGGCGGACGTCTGTTACGGCGTCACCGGCGCCGATGCGCCGACGAAGGTCGCGGCCTGCACCGAGGTCATCGACAAGGGCCTTCTCTCGGGCGGCGCGCTGGCGCTGGCCTATCTCCACCGCGGGCTCTCGGAGAGCGGTCCGGACAGCGACAAGCGCTCCAAGGCCGACTTCCGGACGGCGGTCCGGATGTACAACGACGCCATCATGGCGCAGCCGCTCAACCCGCACCTCTACATCCAGCGTGGCGTGGTCCATCAGACGATCGGCGAGGCCGACCGGGCGATCATCGACTACAGCGACGCGATCCGGCTCGCGCCGCGCGATACGCTGCCCCTGATCAACCGCGGCGTCGTGCTCTACACGCGCAAGGACAACAACGAGGGCGCGATCGCCGACTTCAATGCGGCGCTCAAGATCAATTCGAAGGAGGTCAGCGCCTGGACCAATCGGGGCATCGTCTATCGCAAGAAGGGCGACGTGAACCAGGCGATCGCCGACTTCACGACGGCGATCAGGATCCTGCCCGACAAGATCGAGCCGGTGTCGCTCACCAACGTACCCGATTCGATCACCAGCCAGCTCGCCCGGACGCCGCAGCAGGAGGCCAACCGGATCGCGCTGCAGGCCGCCTTCGTCCATTTCCAGCGCGGTCTCGCCTGGTACGACAAGAGCGACTACGACAAGGCGATCGCTGACTTCACCGAGTCGATCCGCCTCAACCCGCGGGATGCATCGCCCTGGGTCGGCCGCGGCGCGGCATACATGTACAAGAACGACCTGAAGCAGGCGATCGCCGACTTCTCGGAGGGCATCAAGCTCAAGCCCGGCCAGGCATTCGCCCACATGCAGCGCGGCATCGCCTATCACCGCATCGGCGACGCCGACAACGCGCTCACGGACTACTCGATCGCCCATGAACTGACGCCCAAGGATCCGAACCCGCTGGTCAACCGCGGCATCGTCTACTACACGAAGAAGGGCAAATTCGAAGAGGCGGTCGCCGACTTCGACCAGGCCCTCAGGCTCAATCCGAAGGAAGTCAACGCGCTGATCAACCGCGGCGTGACGTGGCGGCAGCGGAACGATCCCGATCGCGCCATCGTCGACTTCACCGAGGCGGTGCGGCTCGGCCTGCAGACGTCGGACATCCTCAGGCTCACGCAGAAGGACAAGGACAGCAAGAAGGATCCTGCGGCGGCCCAGACAGCCGACCAGGTGGCCAACGCCTACTACCAGCGCGGCATGGCCCTGATCGACAAGCAGGAATACGAGGCCGCCGTGAAGGACTTCGAATCGGCGCTCGAGATCAACGAGAAGGAGCCCCGCGCCTATCTCGGCCGCGGCGCCGCCTACCTCAAGATGGACAGGACGCAGCAAGCCGTGGCCGATCTCGACCGCGCCATCAAGATTGCGCCGGGCATGGCCTTCGCCTACTTCGAGCGTGGCGCCGCGTACCATCGTATCGACAACTACGACAATGCCATCGCGGACTATACGTCGTCGATCGAGATCGACCCGAAGGAGCCGCTGGCCTACATCAACCGCGGCATGGCCTTGATCTTCAAGGACAGGATCGACGACGCGATCAACGATTTCGACGCGGCGCTGAAGATCAGCCCCGACGACATCAACGCGCTGATCCAGCGTGGCTTCGCCTACGGCCTGAAGAAGGACTATCCGCGGGCGCTGGCCGACATCGAAGATGCGTTGCGCCTGTCGCCCGGCAATCCCACCGCACTGTACTATCGCGCGCAGGTCATGGCCTTCCGCGGCGACGCGGGCCGGGCGATCGAGGATTACACGCAGGCGCTGCGCACCGATCAGAAGAATCCGCGCATCTATGCCAGCCGCGCCAATCTCTACAGCAGCCTTGGCGAATATGACGACGCGATCGACGACCTGAACAATGCGATCCGGCTGAGGCCGCGCGATGCGAACCTGTATCTCAGCCGCGGTATCGCCCATTTCAACAAGGGCGACTACGCCAAGGCGATCTCCGACTATGACGACGCGCTGAAGGTCGACCCGAAGATGACGCCGGCGCTGAACAACAGATGCCTGACGCGGGCCGTGACGGGAGCGAACCTCGACGCCGCGCTCGCCGACTGCAACGAAGTCCTCAAGCTGGTGCCCAACGATCCCTATGCCCACGACAATATCGGGCTGATCTATCTGAAGCGGAAGCAGTACGACCGGGCGATCGCCGAGTACAACGCCTCGCTCAAGGTCGATCCGGATCGCGCACGTGCCCTCTACGGCCGCGGCCTCGCGCGCGCGCGCAACGGCCAGGGCCCGGCCGGCATCGCCGACATGTCCGCCGCAAGCGGCATCCAGCCGAACATCTCGGGCGAGTTCGCCAAGTACGGCGTGAACTGAGAGAGGCCTCTGGCCCGGCGGACTGCCCGTCGGGTCGCGGAGCCCTCCACCCAGGCTTTCGGAAGTCCAGTGGTTCGATGCGGGCCGGCGCTGCGGTGCGGCTTTGCGCCGGTGTGCCGCTGTCACCCGCCGACCTCCAGGCACCGATCCCGGCAGCCCCCAAGGCCGAGATCCGACCGGGCCCTTCCAAGGCTAGGGCTATCGCATTTGTCCAAACTACCCGTCGTCCCGACCGGAGCGCAGCGGAGTGGAGGGACCTTTTTTCCTCCATTTGACGGCTATTGGTGGACGAAAGGTCTCTCCACTCCGCGCTGCGCGCTCCGGTCGAGACGACGGAATGTTTCACAGGCGATAGCCCTGCGGGGCGGGGAGGTTTTTTCGATTCGTTTGTTTCGTTTATGCCCTTGCTTCCGAAGCTGCCTCGGAAACCTATCGGGCTTGAATAAATTAATGTATTACGATAATAACATACCGTTCTACAGAGGTTACCGATGTCCAGCAGCGGCGTCTCCCGCCCTCCGAGCGAAGACATGACCAACCCGGGCGATCGGCGCAGGCTGCGGTTCATCACGCATACTGCAGAATGGCTGGCCGTCGCCGGCGTTGCGATGGGTCTGGGCTATATCGCCTATCTGGCCCTCGCACCGGACGCGCTCGCCATCGCGCTGCGCCGCGAAGTGCCGGGGGTCGTCGTCGACCCCGGCGGCCCCGCCCTGACGGCGGCAGGACTGGTCAGCCTCATTCCGGCCCTGATCTTCATCGCCGCGATGTGGTCGGCCCGGACGCTGTTCCGGCTGCTCGGCCGGGCCGCGACCGTATTTGATCCGGCGGCACCGTCGTTGTTGCGGCGCATCGGCCTTCTGGCGGTTGCAGCAGCCGTTGCGGGCGTCGTCGTCCGCATGACGGTGGGGCTGCTGATGACCAGCGCCAACCCGCCGGGTCAGCAGCAACTGGTCCTGTCCGTCAGTTCGGGCGACGTCACGGCGCTGCTCGTCGGTCTCCTGATGCTCGCTTTTGCGCTGGTGATGCGCGAGGGAATTCGCCTCGACGAGGACAATCGGAGCATCCTCTGATGGCGATCGTCGTCACTCTCGATGTGATGCTTGCCAGGCGCAAGATGCGTTCCAAGGAGCTTGCCGAACGGATCGGTCTCACCGAGCAGAACGTGTCCTTGCTGAAATCCGGCAAGGTGCGCGGCATACGCTTCGAGACACTGTCGAAGATCTGCTCGGTGCTGTCCTGCCAGCCGGGCGACATTCTCGAGTTCGTGCCGGACGCCGGCCCTCCGTGACTCGGGCGAACTTTCGAGTGGCCCTGGCGGCCGGCTTGATCCTCTCGGCGTCGCTGCTTGCCGGCTGCTCCACCTTGCCGGGTGCGGAAACTGCCCGTGGCATCGACGGGAATGTCGAGGTGTCGCATCTGCCCGGGCCGGCCCCAACGGTCGTGTTCGAAGCTGGCCTGGGAGCGCACAAGGAGAGTTGGACGGCCGTATTCCGGGAGATCGCGCGGACGAATGCTGTCTTCGCCTATGACCGCCCCGGTATTGGGCGCAGCACCTCGACCGGGCGGCCGCGGGATGGCACGGCCATCGTGGAGGAACTGCGCACGCTCCTTCGGGGACGGGGCCTGAAGCCGCCCTATGTGCTGGTCGGCCATTCCGCAGGCGGCCTCTACATGCAGCTCTACGCAAGGCTCCATCCCGAGGAGGTGGCGGGGCTGGTCCTTGTCGATTCGACCCATCCCACCCAGTTCGAGGGCGAGGGCTCGCTCGCGAATCGCGGCGCCCTTGCCTGGGGCATCATGGCGCTCGCCGGGGGGATCGGACCGATCCGCCCGGAGTTCGACGCCCTGCCGCAAACCGGCGCGGAGGTGCTGGCGGCACCGCCACTCTCCGCTCGCATCGCGACCGTCATCCTGCTGGCGCGCAACGACGGCGGCGGTCCAGCCGCGGCCTTCGACAAGGCCAAGCGGGCCGATTTCGCGCGGCTTTATCCGACGGCGCAAATCCGCTGGATCGATAGCAGTCACAACATTCCGGGTGAAAAGCCTGATGCGGTGGTGGAGGCAATCCGCTGGGTGCTGGCACAACCGCGATAGCACGAAATAGACGATCCTAACCACGAACGCCCCAAGGCGTGCGAACCTGGCCTAGCAGTTTGCTGAAAACCGACAGGTCTTTCAGAAAACTGCTAGGCCGGCTTTTCGGCGGCCCAAATAGGCGGCGAGCCAATGCTCTCGCGCAAAGCGCTTGTGACGACACGAAGACGAGCTGATGGCTGTTCGAGAGCGCGAAGAAGCCAGACCCCGGTGGGGGCAGCGTTCCAGTGCTCGCCTTCCAACTCCAGCCGAATCAAATCCCCCGTCAGGACATCGGTGCCTACCACCCAATCGGGCAAGAAGGCGATCCCCATGTTTCCCAGCGCAGCCAGTCTCATTGCCTCGAAATCGTCGCAGCGGAAGACGGCCCGCCCGATTGCTCCGGCGCCCCCCGGCATTGCCGTGACGTCACTCCAGCCCAGCAGATCAGCGCCATGGATCTTGTCGATCAACCGATGGCCGGCGAGTTTTGCCACCGATACCGGGCGTCCGGCGCGCGCGAGATAGTCGGGGCCTGCCACCAGCAGCCGGCACTGATCGGCGAGCTTCGACGCAATGAGCGTACTGTCGGCCAGGCGGCCGATCCGGATCACTGCGTCCAGGCGATCAAGAACCGGATCGGCCATGCGTTCCGTCAGGTCCAGTTCGACTGTCAGCTGCGGATGATCGCCCATCACCCGCTGCAGCGTGGGAATGACATAGCGTTTGCCGAAGGTCGGTAAGCAGGCCAGCCGGAGCACACCGGCAACAGTGCCATCGAACGCGGCGATCTCCGCATGCGTGTCCGCAATCTGGTCGAGCAACGGCTGTGCGCGCTCAAACAGGCGCTCACCCGCATCGGTCATGGTCAATGCGCGCGTAGAGCGGATCAGCAAGGGCACGCCGAGCGAGTGTTCGAGCGCGTCGATCTGCCGGACGATCGACGAGGGCGTCTGTCCTCGCCGCCGCGCCGCAGCCGAAAAGCTGCCCTGGCGCACGACTTCGGCGAACACCGCCAGATGCTCGGCAAAGCGGGAATCCTTCATGCGCTCCATCTTTGCGAAAGGCGCAAAGCCGTTTGTGGCATCGCCTACGTTATCATCGCGGCAATGTCGGGCCATCTCAAGGCCAACGGAAAGACGCTGTTTGTCTCGCCGAAAGGCCAAGGGAAAGACCCATGAAGATCCTCGAACAGATACTGTCTCAATCTGCCTACTCGCATGAAATCGACGTCCCGCTGGCGCAGGTCGATATTGCCGACTGGCTGTTCAATCTGCCGGAGGCCGAATATCAGCGCTGCTGCGTGCCCGATCACATTGCGGTGGGCGTGACGACCACGGACGATGGCCAGCGCATGTCGATCAATGTGGAGATGATTGGCACGACCCTGATGATCCAGCACTATGTCGCCGAAGAGGCCACGCCAAGCTACGTGCGGATGAACTCGATCTCGGACGCCTTCTCGTCCAATGGCCGCACTCAGGTCAATGTGCTCTGGGAGTTGATTGCGGAGGATGCCGGCAACGGACGCACCCGCTACACCAATCGCGTCACCGCCCGGCCCACCGACGCCTTCATGGCTTTCATCGACAAGCACGGCATTGCGTTCGCTGATGCTGCTGCTGCCCGCCAAGCAGCCGGCAGCGACCACAACCGCCGTGAGACGCCGCTGTTTGCCGAAAGCATCGCGCGTCGCGCGAAGGGGCAAGCGCTGTAAAGGCGACTAGCTGTGGATGCTCTGGCCCGGGAGGTGCTCCATCTGGCTGAGGGCCGGATGCCCGAAACGTGCACGCACGATCTTCTCGTCCCAGTCCGGGCTGCTGACGTGAATCGGACGGACACTTGACGGTGATCGGGGGGCTGGCGGATGGGGTGGGATTCGAACCCACGGTGGGCGTGAACCCACGCCGGTTTTCAAGACCGGTGCCTTAAACCGCTCGGCCACCCATCCAGCTACTGAAAACGTTGGGTTTTTGCCTCGCGTCGCACTGGCTTGCAGGCCGCTGCCACCGAGATTGCTACCCAACGCTGCCGGCCGTGGCCGGCGGCGGCTCTTATAGCACCTCGGGAAGACGGGTCGAGCGGTCTCGCCTAGCCCCGACAAGGCGGCATTGATCGCTGCCGCCGCCTTGTCATCGCGCTTCTGGAACAGGTGGGCATAGACCTGCAGGGTGATGTTCGGCGAGGCGTGTTCGATCTGCGGCGGCAAGGATCGCTTCCGCTTCGACGACAAGGGCGTGGAGGGCACATGGTTCTGCAACCAGTGTCGCGCGGGCACAGGCATCATCCTTGTCCGCAAGCTCAACGGCTAATCGCACAAGGACGCATGCGATGCGGTCGACGGAGGCCCAACGGCTACCGTACCCAGGGGATGGGTATGGTAACACCGCGACGCTTGAGAGCATGCGGGCCGCCAGTTCGGTCTATAGCCCGAACTACCTGGGCGCCGGAGCGTCGCTGCTGTCGGGCCTCGACATTGGCCGAACGGTGGCGTCGATTCCAGACGGAGCCGGGCTTCGATCCCGAGGCCAATGCGAGCGGCTTCCAAGAAAATGGGCGGCTGCGGCCGACGGGCCGGGCGTAATCTGATTCCCCTTGGAGGCGGCGGCGGATAACCTGCCGATGCTATTTGGGGGCAATCTTGATCAGGCATCCGACGACGTTTGTGGTCGGCGCTGGGGCCAGCGTCGACTATGGTTTCCCGCTGGGGCCAAGTCTCACAAAGCAGATCGACGAAGCGCTACACTTCAATAGCCACGCCGCAACGACCGAGTTGATGCGCACTGCCATATCTATGCTGCAATATCGGCCTGAGTTGCTACTTCACTCGGTACAGCTATTTGAGCAGGCGCGCGCAATGCGAGCAGCCCTGGCGACCCAAGTGTCGATCGACTACTTCCTGTACAGCAGGTCTGACCAGAAGCATTTCGAACTTCTCGGCAAAATCGCTATCGCGGCTTGCCTTATTACCGCCGAGAGCGGCAGCCTGTCGCTGCTGCCGCGACGCCCCGGAGAGTTGATTGATCTCTCTCTATCGGAGAGGTCCTGGCTTGCGCGATTATTTAAGAACGTCTTAGCGCCTGGCATTCGGAAGGCCGAGATGAAGACCATTTTCGACAATGTTTCGTTCATCGTCTTCAACTACGACCGCTGCATCGAGCATTATCTTACTCATGCGCTGGCAAGTCACTTCAGCGTCGACTTGTCGACGGCTGCGGCGATTGTCAGCGAGCGACTGAGAATCGTCCATCCATATGGAAGTCTCGGCCCGCTTTACGATGCGAAAGAAGCTGTGATGTTCGGCCACTATTATCGGCCGGAAACCCATGAAGCCGCGGACGGGCTTTATGCCATGTCACAACGCTTGCTGACATTCACGGAAAGTCAGAAGGCGAGAGCGGCTGAGGCCAAAGAGATGATGGAGCATGCCGTAAGGCTTGTTTTTCTGGGATTCGGCTTCGGCGACCAGAACATGGAGCTTCTTCGACCGAGCCGAACCAATATTCGAGAAATCCGCGGCACGGTGAAAGGTTTGTCGAAGAGCAATACAAGGGAGGTAGAGCAGCAGATCTACTCTCTCACGGGGCAAACCCTCGGGCCGGACGATCTGCAAGATTGTGACTGTTCTTTACTTATCACTGACGAACAGATGTTTTTGACGCGACGTTGAGAATACGAGGTCACAGCAAAACGGCCGACGATGAGGCCACCGAACTGGCAGAGACGACGCGGGACAGGGGACCGACGCGCGGGCATTCCCGCTGCCGAAAAGCCAAACAAAAAGGGCCCGCTTGGGACGGGCCGTGATTGCTCGACATGGTTCCGTCAAATTTTAATGATCGGCGCCTTAAACCGCTCGGACACCCATCCAGCTGAGTGGAATCAAAGGTGCCAGCGTGATTGCAACAAATGGTATCCTGTGTCTGTCTTGTCGTTATGGCAGACGATTTTTGCCTGACGCACGATGATCTGCTGGGCTACGCGCCGAAACCGGGCTTTCGGGGAGCGGGGGCCGGCGGGTGGCCGGTGACGATCGATGCCGACGGCTTCCGGCGCAGCGGCGGCGTCGCGGCTGCCGGGATCGATCGGACAATTCTCGCCGTGGGTGATTCCTACACGTTCGGGGAGGAGGTCAGCGACGGCGATACCTGGCCGGCACAGCTCGAGCGACTGAGCGGCCACAGGGTGCTGAACGGTGGGGTGTCGGGCTACGGTTTCGACCAGATCGTCCTTCGCGCCGAGCAGCTCGCCGAGCGACACAAGCCGTCGATGGTCATCGTCGGCTTCATCGCCGATGACATACGACGCACCGAGATGCGTCGCCTGTGGGGGCGGGACAAGCCCTGGTTCGCGATGGGGGGAGATGAACTCGTCCTCCGGGGCGTGCCGGTCCCCGAGCGAAGGCCGCTTGCGCCCGCGTGGCTCCGCCATCGTCAGCAGCGCATCCTGATCGAGCTTCCGCCACCCCTGCAGCAGCTCTTCGGCTACCATGTGCGAAAGCATCCCGCCGGCCACGGCAGCGGCATTGTTCTGCGACTCGTCGAACGGCTGGCAAAGCTTGAGGCGGCGCCCGGAAGCCGTGTCGTCCTGCTGGCCCAGTATCATCCCCGGGTCTGGCTCGACCGGATCTTCGCAGCCGAGGAACGCCGTGCGACCCGGGACGTGCTCGATCGCGCGTCGAGCCTGGGGCTGGCGACCGTCGACACCTATCCGAGATTCGCCGCCGAGCCGGCGGCAGCGTCGCTTTACGTCAACTCCCACGTGAACGCGCGCGGCAACGCGATGATCGCAAGCCTGCTGGCCGCCCGGCTGCCGGAGCTATCGCGAACGCCGGATCAATAACCGCGGTTCACCGGTTCAGCCGCCCTGTTCCCGTCTCAAGGCCTCGCGGCGGATCATTGCGCGCCACTCCGCGGGTGGCATGCATTTGTGGGCGTGGACGCCGAGTTTGCGCTGGATGGCCTCGCGCTCCTCGGGCAGGTAGCGGTCCTTGCTGCTGGCGGGCAGGGCCCAGGCCCAGCCGGCGGAGACCATCTTCTCCTGCAGGTCGTCGTCGCCGGCGAAGCACTGCGCCACCGGCGGGTTGCTCTTGCGCTCGGTATCGACCAGGCGGCAGTTCACCGGGCGCCCGGCAATGAACTCCTCGAGCGCCTTGCGAGCGAGCGCGCCGGCACGCCACTGACCGTCGTCGCAGGTCTGGCTGCGTTCGGGCGCGTCGATGCCGAACAGCCGCACGGTCTGCGGGCCGAACTTCACCGTGTCGCCGTCCACCACCGTGAAGCGCGGCTTCGGCACCGGCGGCAGCACGGTATCGTCATCGGAGGACTGGGCGGCGGCGCTGGCTGTCATCACCAGCGCGGCGAGGGCAACGATCGGCCAGGAGACAATTTTCAAAGGGTAACCTTGCGGCGGCGTTTCCGGGGCACTCTACGTTATTTGCTTCTCGTCCCAAAGCCGGCCCGCCGCAATGCGTCGGCCATCGCGTTACCGGGAGCGCTGGGCTTTGCGGCCTGCACGCGGGCCTGATCGCGCCGGGAAGCCCCGCCGCCGGCCTCGTTGCGGGCGGACCGGGCGGGCTGTTTGCCGGCCTCGTCGTCGAGCCGCAGGGTCAGGCTGATGCGCTTGCGCGGCTTGTCGACCTCCAGGACCTTCACCTTGACGATGTCGCCCGGCTTCACGACGGCGCGCGGGTCCTTCACGAAACTGTTCGACATGGCCGAGACGTGCACCAGCCCGTCCTGGTGGACGCCGACATCGACGAAAGCGCCGAAGGCGGCGACGTTGGTGACGACGCCCTCCAGCACCATGCCCGGCTCGAGGTCGTTCAGCGTCTCGACGCCGGCCTTGAACTCCGCCGTCTTGAAGGCCGGACGCGGATCGCGTCCCGGCTTCTCCAGCTCGCGCAGGATGTCCGTGACGGTGGGAAGGCCGAACTTCTCATCGACGAATTCCTTCGGCGACAGTGCGCGCAGGGCAGGGGCGTTGCCGATCAGGGCATCGATCTTGTTCTTGGTCGCGGCGATGATGCGGTGCACGACCGGGTAGGATTCGGGATGCACGGCCGAGGCGTCGAGTGGATCGTCGCCACCCTGGATGCGCAGGAATCCCGCGCACTGCTCGAACGCCTTGGGACCGAGCCGCGGCACGTCCTTCAAGGCCTTGCGGGACCTGAACGCACCGTGCGCGTCGCGATGGGAGACGATGCTCTGCGCCAGCCCCTGGCCGATGCCGGAGACGCGCGCCAGCAATGGCGCCGAGGCGGTATTGAGGTCCACGCCCACGCCGTTCACGCAATCCTCGACGACGGCGTCCAGCGACTTCGACAGCTTGAACTCGCTGAGATCGTGCTGGTACTGGCCGACACCGATCGATTTGGGATCGATCTTCACCAGCTCCGCCAGCGGGTCCTGCAGCCGCCGCGCGATCGACACGGCGCCGCGCAGGGTCACGTCGAGGCCCGGCAGTTCCTCCGAAGCATAGGCGGACGCCGAATAGACCGACGCGCCGGCTTCCGACACCACGATCTTCTGCAGCTTGATCTCCGACAGGCCCTTCAGCAGCTCCATCGCCAGCTTGTCGGTCTCGCGCGAGGCGGTGCCGTTGCCGATCGCGATGAGCTCGACCTTGTGCTCGCGCACCAGCCTCGACAGGACGGCAAGCGATTCGTCCCAGCGCCGCTGCGGCTCGTGCGGATAGATCGTGCTGGTCGCCACCACCTTGCCGGTGGCGTCGACGACCGCGACCTTCACGCCGGAGCGGTAGCCGGGGTCGAGCCCGAGAGTCGGCCGTGCACCGGCGGGGGCGGCGAGCAGCAGGTCGCGCAGATTGGAAGCGAACACCCGCACCGCTTCTTCCTCGGCGGCCGTCCATAGCCGCAGCCGGAGGTCGATCGACAGCATGATGGTGATCTTGGTGCGCCACGCCCAGCGCACCGTCTCGGCCAGCCATTTGTCGCCCGGCCGTCCCTGGTCGGAGATGCCGTAGGCCCGCATGATGCGCAGCTCGTAGGCGCTGGGGACCGCTTGCGACGCTGGAGGGCGCGTCGCGGGATCGTCCGGCTCGACAGTCAGGCCGAGGACCTCCTCGCGCTCGCCGCGGCACAGCGCCAGCACGCGATGTGACGGCATCTTGGCGAGGGCCTCGGAGAAATCGAAATAGTCGCTGAACTTGGCGCCGGCTTCCTGCTTGCCCTCACGCACCTTGGAAACGAGGCGTCCGTTCGTCCAGAACTCCTCGCGCAGGGCGCCGATCAGGTCGGCATTCTCGGCGAAGCGCTCCACCAGGATGGCGCGCGCGCCTTCGAGCGCCGCCGCCGCCGTGGCGACGTTCTTGTCCGCCGAGACGAATGGCTCCGCCCGGACTGCGGGCTCGACGCTCGGATCCTTGAGCAGGAGGTCGGCCAGTGCTTCAAGGCCCGCTTCCTTGGCGATCTCCGCCTTGGTGCGGCGCTTGGGCTTGTAGGGGAGGTAGATGTCCTCGAGGCGGCTCTTGCTGTCGGCCGCCAGGATCGCCGCTTCGAGCTTCGCGTCCAGCTTTCCCTGGTCGCGGACGGAGTCGAGGATGACCTTCCGTCGGGCTTCCAGCTCGCGCAGATAGCCCAGCCGCTCCTCGAGCGTACGCAACTGCGCATCGTCCAGCGATCCGGTGACCTCCTTGCGGTAGCGCGCGATGAAGGGGACGGTGGCTCCGCCGTCGAGCAGCTCGACCGCAGCCTGGACCTGCTGCTCCTTGACCCCGAGTTCTTCGGCAATGCGCGCCTGAATGGAGACCACCAAGAAAAACCTCATCGGTCGTTAGCGTGGGAGACCGTCTCCACGTCGGGCCGCGGATATGAACGGCGCGGCTGTGGGACTTCAAGCGGTTTGTGAAGTTCCGCCTGGAGCTGCCAGCCATCGTTTGACCAAAATTTCGTTCGTTGGCAGTGTTCCTTCGGCGAAAGAATCACTGATAACGAAGAAAAGCCGTCGATCATGGATTTCTCCTTTTCCGAACAGCACGAGGCCGTGCGCGAGACCGTCAGGCGCTTGTGTCAGACGGAACACCAGAAGCTGGTGGCGGCGGCGGAGGAGAACGAAGTCCTGCCGCGCGAAGTCTTCGCGCGCTGGGGCGAGCTCGGCCTGCTGGGCGTGCGCTATCCCGAAGCTGACGGCGGCAGCGGCCTCGACAAGGTGAGCGACTGCATCGTGCGCGAGGAACTGAGCTACATGAGCCAGGGATTCGCCTCGAGCTGGTCGGCCCACAGCCATCTCGGCATCTGGCCGATCTGGAAAGCCGGTACGGATGAGCAGCGCGAGCGCTTCTTCCGGCCCGCCGTGCAGGGGCAGAAGATCGCGGGCTTTGCCTTGAGCGAGCCCGACGGCGGCTCGAACATCCGCGCCCTCAAGACCCGCGCCGAGCGCGCCGACGGCGGCTGGAAGCTCAGGGGCAGCAAGCTCTACATCACCAATGCGCCGATCGCGGATTTCCTGCTGGTCGCGGCGCGGACGGCGCCTGAGCTCACCGGCGGCGCCATCAGCCTGTTCATCGTCGAGCTGCCGGCCGCGGGCATGACCATCGACAAGCTCAGGAAGGAGGGCATCCGTGCCTCCGAGACCGGCCTGATCCACATGGACGACGTGTTCGTTCCGGACGACCGCGTTCTCGGCGAGCGTCTCGGAACCTATCCGGTGATCCTGGAGTCACTCAGCGAGAACCGGGTTGGCGTGGCGGCGAATGCCCTGGGCATGGCGCGCGCCGCCTTCGACGCGGCAACGGCCTACGCGCGGGACCGGCTGGTCGCGAACAAGCGGATCGGCGACTACCAGGCGATCGGGCACAAGCTTGCGGAGATGTCGGCGCAGATCGAGGCGGCGAGGTGGCTCGTCTACTATGGCGCCTGGAGGGTCGACCAGGACACGCTCGACTCGGCGACCGCCGCGCGGGTGAAACTCGTCGCCAGCGAGACCGCCGTTTCCGTGAGCGAGCAGGCGATTCGCATCCATGGCGGCGCCGGGATCATGCGCGAGTATCCGGTGGGCCGCATCCATCGCGACGCGCTGGTCTATGTGATCGGCGAAGGCACCAGCGAGATCCAGAAGAACCTGATCGCCCGCGACCTCGGCTTCAGGTTCTGAACCGTACGGCACCTTCATCAACCGAAAGGAGCGGCAACCCTCGTCCTGAAACTGCACGAACAAGAAAATGCTGCGAAGCAAGGGAGGAAGCTCATGAATTTGGTTCACCGGCTTACCGCGTTCGCTACCGCCGTCGGAGTCATGCTTGCCGCGCCCGTGATGGCGCAATCCTATCCGAACAAGCCGATCCGCCTCATCGTCCCCTTCGGCGCCGGCTCGGGCAGCGACATTCTCGCCCGCATCATTGGCGAGCCGCTCGGCCAGGCGCTGGGCCAGCCGATCGTCATCGAAAACAAGCCGGGCAACAATACGACACTCGGCACGGAGTTCGTCGTGAGCTCACCGCCGGACGGATACACGCTCGGTCTCCTGACCAATTCCGGATTGGTCGCCAGTCCGGCCGGCCTGACCAGCGGCGTCCGATACGATCCGGCCAAGGACCTGAGCTACATCTCGATGGTGGCCTCGGTTTCCTACGTCTGGCTGGTCAACAACGACGTCAAGGCGACGAAGGCGCCCGAGCTGATCGAGCTGCTCAAGGCCAATCCCGGGAAGTTCAACTACGCGAGCGGCAATACCGGTGGCATCGCCTATGGCGGCTACATCAAGAACGCCTACCAGCTCGACGTGACGCATGTGCCCTACAAGTCGGTGCCCCCAGGCCTCGCTGACTTGATCAGCGGACACGTGCAGCTCATGGTCGCCGATATCCCGGCCTCGCTCGGCATGATCCGGGGCGGCAAGGTGCGGGCGGTCGGCATGACGACCGCCCAGCGCAATTCGCTGCTGCCCGACGTGGCGACCTTCTCCGAACAAGGGCTCGCCACGCCACCCGACATGAGCGGCTGGTGGTGCGCCGTGGCGCCGGCAGGGACGCCGGACGACATCCTCGACCGGCTGAACCGGGAACTGGTGAAGATCCTGGAAACGGAATCGGTGAGGGCCAAGCTGCTGCAGAACGGCATCGTGCCAACGCCGTCGACGCGGCAGCAGGCGGTGCAGTACCAGAAGGATCAGTTCCTGGTGTGGAAGGGCATCGTCAAGGACCTCAACCTCAGGGTCGACTAGGAAGTCAGGCGCACTTCGCCCGGTGGTTCGACGCGGCCGCCGGGGCTACGATGTGCGCCAACGCTCCGGAGACCTCCCCGAATGTCCCCTTACGTTTCGGCACCGGCCCGGACGAAGATCGTCGTGCCCGTGCTTACGGCCATCGTCGCCGTCGCGATCTTCGTCGTCGACACGCTGACGCCGCTCGATATCGCCGTTGCCGTGCTCTATGTGGCCGTCGTTCTGCTGGCGGTCGATTTTGCCGGATATACCGGCATTCTGGCGATTGCCGCGGGATGCGCCGCGCTGACGATCGCGAGCTTCCTTCTCACGCACGACCTCACGCCGGGGACGGGCGCAATGCTGCGCTGCTTCGTCAGCCTCGCGGCCATCGGCATCACCGCGTTGCTGGCCGCACGCAACCAGCTGGCCGTGGCGGCGCTGCGCGAGCAGGCCGATCTCCTCGACCTCACGCACGACACGGTGTTCGTCCGCGACCGCGACGACGTGATCAAGTACTGGAATAGCGCCGCGGAGAATCTCTATGGCTGGAGCAGCGACGAGGCGGTCGGCCAGCCGGCGGCAATGCTGTTGAAGAAGAAGTTTCCGGCTCCCTATCCGGCGATCCTTGAGGAACTCGAGCGGGAGGGCCGCTGGGAGGGCGAAATCGTCCACACCTGCCGCGACGGCCGGCAAGCCACGGTAAATTCACGCTGGGCGCTGCAGCGCGATTCGCACGGCCGGCCTGCCGCCGTGCTCGAAACCAACACCGATATCACCGCCCAGCGCGCGGTGGAGGACAGGCTCGACCGGACACGCAGCGAACTGGCTCACCTATCGCGCATCGCCACGATGGGCGAGCTCACCGCGTCGATTGCCCACGAGGTCAACCAGCCGCTCGCCGCCATCGTCGCCAACGGTGAGGCTGGTCTGCGCTGGCTGGGGCGTGACACGCCGGACCTGGGCGAGACGAAGAAGTCCATCGAGGCGATGCTGCGCAATGCGCACCGCGCCAGCGACGTCGTCCGCCGCCTGCGGGGCTTGTCAGCCAAGTCGACGCCCGCCCACGCGCTTCTCGACGTCGCGGCGGTGGCCGAGGAGACCGTCCAGCTCGTCGAGCGGGAGCTGCGCGTCCAGGGTGTCCGGTTGTCCGCAGACCTTCCGGCGGGCCTGCCGCCGGTCGACGGCGATCGGGTGCAGATCCAGCAGGTCCTGCTCAATCTCATGTTGAACGCCATCCAGGCTCTGGGCGCCGTGCCTCCCGAACGGCGCACGATTTCTGTTAGAGTGCAACGTGGTGCGAACGAGAGTCTGGGAGATGCCATCGTGGTGACAGTCGAGGATACCGGCGCGGGGATTGCCGAGGCCGACCTTGCCCATCTGTTCGACGCCTTCTTCACGACCCGGAGCGATGGCATGGGCATGGGCCTGTCGATCTCGCGTTCGATCGTTGAAGCTCATGGCGGCCGCATCGAAGCGTCCAACCGGCCGGAAGGAGGGGCATCGTTCCGTGTCTGCCTGCCGGTCGGCGGGAGGGCGGCATGAACCGCCGGCAACCCGCGCCCGCGCCGGCAGAGGCGACGCCCGTGGTGTTCGTCGTCGACGACGACGAGGAGCTGCGGCTGGCGCTCGACAATCTCTTCCGCTCCGTCGGCCTGCAGGCGCGGCTCTTCGGCTCGGCTGCGGAATTCCTGAAGGCGGGTCCGGCCGACGCGCCCGGCTGCCTCGTCCTCGACATCCGCCTGCCGGGCGTGAGCGGCCTCGAATTCCAGGGACAGCTCGTCCGTATGGGCATCGAGCTGCCTATCGTCTTCATGACGGGTCACGGCGACGTGCCGATGTCGGTGCGCGCCATGAAGGCCGGCGCCGTCGACTTCCTCACCAAGCCGTTCCGCGATCAGGACATGCTCGATGCCGTCGCCTCGGCGATCGAGGCGGACCGGCAGCGACGCGCCGCCGCCGAAGCGGGACGGGACGTGCGCGCGCGCTTCGAGAGCCTGTCGCCACGCGAGCGCGAGGTGATGACCCTGGTGACCCGCGGCCTCATGAACAAGCAGGTTGCCGGCGAGCTGGGCCTGAGCGAGATCACCGTGAAGCTCTATCGCGCCCAGGCGATGCGCAAGATGAACGCCGACACGCTCGCCGACCTCGTGCGCATGGCCGAGCAACTGGCGCTCCATGCCGGCCCTGGCTAGCACGCTCCCTGCAATTTCATAAACGTACGTATGGCTACCGGCGCGGCCGTGCCTGCCGCAAGGTGGCGCGGCCATGTCGTCCTCTGCAGGCTCCTCGAACGCCGTCTCTCCCCCGTGCATCGCAATCGTCGATGACGACGAGTCGGTGCGCGAGGCGCTCGGCAATCTGCTGCGATCGGTGGGTTACGAGGTGCGGGCATTCTGCTCGGCCGAAGAGTTCCTCGACCGGCCGGAGGGCGGAGCCTTTTCCTGCCTCGTGACCGACATCCAGATGCCCGGAATGGGCGGCCTCGAACTGCAGAAGCGCATCGTGGCGTCGGACACGCGGCTGCCGGTCATCCTGATGACCGCCTTTCCGCGCGATCACATGCGGCTACAGGCGGAGGAGCTGGGCGCTGCCGGCTTCCTCACCAAGCCGTTCGACGCCAGCCGCATGATCGAGTGCGTCGAGCGCGCCCTCCGGCCACCGGCGTAGGACCCCGTCGTCCCTCCCGTCGCAATGCACCGGTCGAGACGACGGGTTCGGGTACCCTGATTATCCGTGCGCGCGGGCGCTTTCGAACAGGAACCAGGTCCGGCGCTCGGTCTCGTCGATCCAGACCTCGACCAGGCTCGCCGTCGCGACGTCGCCATGCTCCTCGCAGAGCACATGGACCTCGCGCAGGATGGAGGTGAGCTGGCGATTGTCGTCGCGCAGCTCGGCCAGCATCGTGCCCGGCGGGACGAAGTCGGCATCGTTGTCGAGCAGGCGCTGCTGCCGGGCGATCTGGCCGATCGAGCGCAGCGTCGCGCCGCCGATCTTGCGGGCGCGCTCGGCGATCGGATCGGTCATCGCGAAGATCTGGTCGGCCTGTTCGTCGAGCATCAGGTGATGGTCGCGGAAGTGCGGCCCCGACATGTGCCAGTGGAAGTTCTTGGTCTTCAGGTAGAGCGCAAAACAGTCGGCCAGCAGGGCGGTGAGCGACGCGGCCAGATCCTTGACGGCGTTTTCCGAGAAGGTGCTGGGCGTTTGCAGGGCGGCGGTCCGGCGGTTCTGGATGGAGGTGGTCATTGGCTTGTCTCCTTCGTGGATGGGAACGGTTGGATTTGATGCACCTGGTGGGTTTCTCCCGACGCGGTGAAGACCACGACGACAGTCAGCGTCATCGCGATGCAGACGATGACAACCGCGAGGACGAGATCGGCTTTCAGCAGCTTGTGCATGATTTCCTCAGTGGGCCGCCGGCGCGTGGCCGCCCAGCTTGACCTTGCGCAGGGTGAGCGCGAGTGCCCCGGCGGAGAGCGAGATCGCCATGAGCGTCCAGAAGACGTCGATGAAGGCCAGGAACGAGGCCTGTGTCGCGACCTGCTGGCCGATCCAGGCGATGGCCTGCTTCTGGGCCTGCAGCGCCGAGCTGCCGTGGCTCGCGAAGTAGTCGATCGCCTGGCGCAGCGTCTCCTGGTAGGCGGTGTCCGACGGGATAGCGTGCTCGACCAACCGGCTCTGGTGGAACTGCCCGCGATGGGCCAGCACGTTGGACGACAGGGCGATGCCGAGCGAGCCGCCGATGTTGCGCGCGACGTTCACCAGCGCAGAGGCCTGATCGATATTGGCCGGCGATATGCCTTCGTAGGAGGCGGCCGTGATCGACAGGAAGATCAGCGGCAGGCCCACGCCCAGCAGCATGCGCGAGTGCGCGAGGAACCAGAAGCCGACATCGCCGTAGATCGACGTCAGATTGTACATCGAGAGCGCGATGATCGAGGCACCGGCGACGATCAGGTACTTGGGCTGGATCTTCGTCAGCAGGCGGCCGGTAATGAACATCATCGCCATGGTGACGAGCCCCCCGGGTGACAGGACGAGGCCGGCCCAGGTGGCGGTGTAGCCGAGATCCTGCTGCACGAGCTGCGGCAGGAACTGCGTCGTCGCGAGCAGGATGGCGCCGGTCGCCAGCATCACGAGGAAGCAAGCCCCGAACTGCCGCGTTGCCACCATGCGGATGTCGATCGCCGGATTTCGGCGCGTCAGCTCCCATGGGATCATGAGGATGAAGGCCAGTGCGCAGACGGAAGCCACGGCGACGATGAAGCCGGAGCCGAACCAGTCGTCCTCCAGGCCGCGATCGCACACGATCTCGAGCGCGCCGAGGAACGTGGCGACGAGCGCGAAGCCCACCAGATCGAAGCCGCCGTCGGTCCGCCGCAGCCGCTGCCGTTCCTCGACCTGCGCCCGCGTCTCGCGCAGCAGCAGGGCGATCGACACGATCGTCAGGAGGCCCACCGGCCCGTTGATCAGGAAGCACCAGTGCCAGGAGGCGTTGTCGGAAAGCCATCCGCCGAGCGTCGGCCCGACCACGGGCGCCACCACGACGGCGACACCGAACAGGGCGAAGGCCTGCCCGCGCTTGGCCGGGGGGAATGTATCGACGAGGATCGACTGCGAGACCGGCACCATGCCACCGCCGGCAATGCCCTGCAGGACGCGGAACAGCAGCAATGCCTGCAGATTCCAGGCGAAGGCGCACAGCACCGAGCTGACGGTGAACAGGGTGAGGCAGGCGATGAAGAAGCGTCGCCGGCCGACCCTGCGGACCAAGAAGCTGCTGGCCGTCAGGCTGATGGCATTGGAGACCAGGTAGGTGGTCACCACCCAGGAGGCTTCGTCCTCGCTGACGCCGAGGCCGCCCGCGATGTAGGGCAGGGCCACGTTCGCGATCGTGGTGTCGAGAACTTCCATGAAGGTGGCGATCGCCACCACCACGGCGATCAGCCAGGGGTTCGACACCCTGGCCGTGTCGGCGGCGCTCACAGCCAGCTCCGCAGCCGCTCGTAGAGGGACGGCGCCGGATCGGTCCGCACCGTGGGGACCACGGACATGCCCGGTCCCAGCGCGACGTCGGTCGGCGCATGATCGATGACGACCTTCACCGGCACGCGCTGCACGATCTTCACGTAGTTGCCCGTCGCGTTTTCGGCGGGCAGCAGCGAAAAGGCGGTGCCGGATCCCGGCTGCACGCTGGCGACATGGCCATGGATTTCGCGGCCGGGATAGGCGTCGATCCGAAAGCTCACCGGCTGACCCGGACGCATCGCGTCGAGCTGCGTCTCCTTGAAGTTGGCAACGACCCAGATCTCGTCGGGGACGAACATGGAGAGTGCCGTGCCGGCCTGCGCGAACTCGCCGACCGCGGCGCCGAGCTGGACGATCCGCCCCGGCTGCGCCGCCGTCACCGTCGTGTAGGACAGGTTGAGCGCCGCCTGGTCGTGCTTTGCCTGCACCTCCCGCAGGTTCGCCAATGCCGAGTTGCGTTGCGCCTCGAGCGCGTCCAGCTGGCGGTGGGCGACCGTGACGTTGGCCTGCGCGTTCGAGACCGCCGCTTGCTGCTGGTAGAGCTCGGACAGAGCCAGTTCGCCGGTCTGATGGCTCGACCAGCCTTCCTTCGTGAGCGTGCTGTAGCGTTCGGCCTGTTGCTGCGCATAGACCAGCCGCGCCTCGCTCAGCTTCACCTGGGTCTCGCTGGCAGCGATCTGCGCCTTCTGGACTTCGATCTGGGCAGCGATGTTGGCGATGCCCGCCTGCGCGGCCGCAATGGCCGCCTCGGCCTGGGCGAGCGCCACCTGGTAGTCGCGCTGGTCGATGCGGGCGATCACGTCGCCCGTGCCGACATGCTGGTTGTCGGTGACCGGGACCGACGTCAGGTAGCCCGGGACCTTGGGCGCGACCGCGAACTGTCGCGCCGCGATGAAGGCATCGTCGGTCGTCGCGAAGTGAGTGCTGTAGTCATAATAGAGCCCGGCCGCCGAGACCGCGCCGACCAGGGCCAGGAGGCCGACGCCGCCGAGCAGCATGCGGCGCCCCGTGAAGCCTCCGCGCGGCGTCTTCTTCGAAGGTGCCTCGTCCGTCGCGCCCGGCTCGTCGAGAAGCAGTTTCTCCTGAGGCGGCGCCTCGACCGGGGCCGGCGCGGGCGGCGGGGGACTGCTCTCCGTCGGACGGCGTAGCGGGATCAGGGTGCCGGGGCTGGGCGACATGACGTGGTCTCCTATCGCGGGCCACGCACCATTTGCGTGGCTGAGCGAGAGGATACGGAAGGGGGAAATTCCGCCAATTCAGATGGACGTCTGATGCGGGCAAACCTTGGTATAGGCAGTCAGGCGCCACTTTTTCCCGGAAGATCGTTCCATCGCATCCGATCGGGAGCAGGATCATGGCCGAGACCAGGCGCATTCGCCCCTACAAGCAGCCCGCCGGTGGATGGGGCGCCCTGAAGGCGCTGGGCGAGCATCTCGTCGAGCAGGGCATCACGATCAAGGGATCGAAGACGCTCCTGCGCATGAACCAGCCGATGGGCTTCGACTGCCCGGGCTGTGCCTGGCCCGATCCCAAGCATACGTCCTCGTTCGAGTTCTGCGAGAATGGCGGCAAGGCAGTCGCCTGGGAATCGACCGCGGAGCGCTGCACGCCGGAGTTCTTCGCGGAGCACACCGTTTCGGAACTCGAGGGATGGAGCGACTACCAGCTCGAGATGGCCGGCCGGCTGACGCACCCCATGGCCTATGACGCGGCGAGCGACCGCTATGTGCCAGTGAGCTGGGACGAAGCCTTCGCGACGGTCGGCCGGCACCTGGCGGCGCTGCCCGATCCGAACATGGCCGAGTTCTACACCTCGGGCCGCACCTCCAACGAGGCGGCCTTCCTCTACCAGCTCTTCGTGCGCGAATTCGGCACCAACAATTTCCCCGACTGCTCGAACATGTGCCACGAGGCGACCAGTGTCGGCCTGCCGCTGTCGATCGGTGTCGGCAAGGGGACGGTCCTGCTGGAGGATTTCGACAAGACCGACTGCATCTTCATCTTCGGCCAGAATCCCGGCACCAACAGCCCGCGCATGATGACCAGCCTGCGCAACGCCTCGCGGCGCGGCGCCACCATCATGTCGTTCAACCCGTTCCGTGAGCGGGCCCTCGAACGCTTCCAGGCGCCGCAGGATCCGGTCGAGATGGTGACGCTCGGCTCGACGCCGATCAGTTCGCGCCTCTACCAGGTGCGGGTCGGCGGCGACGTCGCGGTGATCAAGGGCCTGATGAAGGTCCTGGTCGAGGCCGACGAAAGCGCACGGGGCGCAGGCAGTGCCGCCGTACTCGACTGGGATTTCATCCACGAGCACACGGTGGGCATCGACGCGCTGATCGCCGACCTGAAGGCGGCGGACTGGGCGTCGCTCGAGCGGCAGTCCGGCCTCGTCCGTTCGGAGATCGAGGAAGCCGCGCGGGCCTACATGAAGGCCGGGCGCGCCATCGTCGTCTATGGCATGGGCATCACCCAGCATCGCCACGGCGCCAGGGCGGTGCAGCAGCTCGCCAACCTCTGCCTGCTGAGGGGCAACATGGGCCGGGAAGGGGCGGGTCTTTGCCCGGTGCGCGGCCATTCGAACGTGCAGGGCGACCGCACGGTCGGCATCACCGAGATCCCGGCGGCCGATTTCCTCGCGCGTCTCGGCGAGCGGTTCGGCTTCACGCCGCCATCGGCGCCGGGCCACAACGTCGTCACGGCGCTCCAGGCGATGGCGCGCGGCGAGGTGCGGGTCTTCTTCGGCATGGGCGGCAACATCGTGGCGGCGATGCCCGACTGGCAGGTGACGCGCGACGCCTTCCGCCAGCTCGATCTCAGTGTCCACGTCTCGACCAAGCTCAACCGCAGTCACCTGGTGCGCGGCCGCGAAGCGCTGATCCTGCCCTGCCTCGGGCGCACCGAGCTCGACGTCCAGGCGACCGGCCCGCAGTCCATCACCGTCGAGGATTCGATGTCGATGGTGCACGCCTCGCTCGGTCTGAACGCGCCCGCCTCGGACCATCTGAAGAGCGAGCCCGCCATCGTGGCCGGTATCGCCCGAGCGACGCTCGGTGCCCGCTCGGTCGTGCCGTGGGAGGAACTGGTCGGCGACTATGACCTCATTCGCGACGCGATCGAGAACGTGTTCCCGATCTTCAAGGACTACAACGCGCGCATCCGCGTGCCCGGCGGCTTCCATCTCGTGTCGACGGCCCGCGAGCGGATCTGGAACACCGCATCCGGCAAGGCGAACTTCCTGATCTACGACGGCATCCAGGAAGACCCGGTGCAGAAGTACAATGACGTGCTGTGGCTGACCAGCGTGCGCAGCCACGACCAGTACAATACGACGCTCTATTCGATGTCGGACCGCTATCGCGGCGTCTACGGCCAGCGCGACGTCGTCTTCCTCGGCGCGACCGAAATCGAAAGGCTCGGGTTCGAGCCCGGGGATCGCGTCGACATCGTCGCCGTGAACGGCGACGGCATCGAGCGGCGCGTGCGCGGCTACCAGCTCGTGGCCTACGCGTTCCCCGAGGGCAGCTGCGCGGCCTACTATCCGGAGACCAATCCGCTGGTGGCGCTGGATGCCCACGACCCGATGAGCTTCACGCCCTCCTACAAGGGCATCCCCGTGCGGCTGGTTCGCGCGGCGGCGGGCGCTGCCTGAGGGAGGCGAGCCAATGGCACCGCTCGAGATCGTCCTGATCCTGCTGTCGGCCGTGGTGGTGAGCGGCGCCTGCGCCCGCATGCTCCCGTTGCCGGTGCCGGTGCCGCTCGTCCAGATCGCCCTCGGCGTGTTCATCGCCGCGGTCGCCAATCTCGGCGTCAAGCTGGATCCGCAGGTCTTCTTCGTACTGTTCCTGCCGCCGCTTCTGTTCTTCGACGGCTGGCGGCTGCCCAAAGCCAGCCTGTTGCGGGACAAGGGAATGATCCTGGCGCTCGCGCTCGGTCTGGTCGTCTTCACCGTGCTCGGGCTGGGGCTGCTGATCCACTGGATGATTCCCGCCATGCCGCTCGCCGTGGCCTTCGCGCTCGCAGCGGTGATCTCGCCGACCGATCCGGTTGCGGTGAAGGCCATCGCCGCGCGTGTGCCCGTGCCGAAGCGGCTGATGCGGCTCCTGGAGGGCGAGGCGTTGCTCAACGATGCGTCGGGTCTTGTCTGCCTGCGCTTTGCAGTGGCCGCAACGCTGACCGGCACCTTCTCGTTGACCGACGCCGTCGGCAGCTTCGTATGGGTGTCGGCCGGCGGGTTGGCAGCCGGACTGGCGGTGACCATCGTGGCTGCGCAGGTGAAGAACTGGGTGTCGCGCCGCTACGGCGAGGATGTCGGCGCCCAGATCCTGATCAGCCTGCTGATCCCTTTCGGAGCCTATTTCCTCGCCGACATGGCAGGCGCCTCGGGCATCCTTGCCGCCGTAGCCGCCGGCATCACCATGAGCCATGTCGAACAGGGCGGCGGGGCGCTTGCGGAGACCCGCGTGCGGCGCAGCGCCGTGTGGGAGACCATCCAGTTCGGGGCCAGCGGCGTCATCTTCATCCTGTTGGGCGAGCAATTGCCCCGGATCGCCAGCGGCGCCGCCGAGGTGGTGCATGAGGCAGGCCATGCCCAAGTCTGCTGGCTGCTCTTCTACGTCGCCGCGATCACTTTCGGTGTGGCCGCGCTGCGTTTCGCCTGGGTGTGGGTGCTGGTCCGCGTGGCACTCGGCCGGCAAGCGAGCTGGCGGCTGGTCGCGGCGCTCACGGTCGCAGGCGTCCGCGGCACCGTCACCCTGGCCGGCGTGCTCTCCCTGCCGTTCATGCTGGCCGACGGCAGTTCGTTCCCGGCGCGCGATCTGGCGGTGTTTCTCGCGGCAGGAGTCATCATCGCTTCACTGGTCGCGGCGACACTCATCCTGCCCGGCCTGCTGCGTCGCCTCGACTTCGCGCCGGAGCCGGGCGAGGAAGCGGCGGAAGATGCCGCTCGCGTCGCCGCCGGCGAAGCCGCCCTGGCCGCCATCGCCCGTGCCCAAGGCGGATTGGCGACCAAGCCCGGCGACGCGGATCTGGGTGCGGAAGCGGCGGCGCGCGCCATGGCGCCCTATCGCCAGCGCATCGACGCGCTCTCGCGGTCGGGCGCCGAGGGAGACCTCGCGCGTCGCATCGAGGCCCTCGAGCGGGAGCTGGAGCTGATCGGCATGCGGGCGGAACGCGAGCGTCTGCTCCAGCTCACGCGCAGCGGCCACCTGTCCGACGAGGCGGCGCGCAAACTCGTGCGCGAGGTCGATCTCGTCGAGGCGCGCATCGCGGGCGCCTGAGGCTCACGCGCTCTTGAGAGGGCGGCGCCCGTTGCGCCGGCCATACTCCACTCCCACGATGGAAGGTGTTCTCCATGTCTCGATCATCCTCTCGCAGCCCCCTCGTACCGCTGGCCGTCATCGCCCTGGTCGCGGGGGGGAGTGCGGCTGCCTTCGCCTACACGGCGGGCTGGCTGTCGCCTGAGCGACTCACGCCCGCCCGGCTCGTGGCAGCGCTGGCGCCGCCGGGCGGTCCGGCGCTTGGGCATCGGCGCAACCATGCCAAGGGCATCTGCTTCACCGGCGAGTTCCAGTCCAACGGCAACGGTGTGGCGCTATCGAAGGCGAAGGTCTTCACGGCCGGCGCCTGGCCGGTGCTCGGCCGATTCAATCTCGCGACGCCCAATCCCAACGCCGCGGATGCGACCGTGCGCGTCCGCGGCATGGGACTTCAGATCACGACGCCGGATGGCGATGTCTGGCGCAGCGCGATGATCGACGCGCCGGTCTTCGCGGTCTCGACACCACAGGCATTCTACGACCTGCTCGAGTCGGCGCCCAAGGGACCGGAGGCCATGAAGGCTTTCATCGGCCGCCATCCGGAGTTCATGGCCTTCGCCGGCTGGGCCGGGAGCGCGCCCTGGACCTCGAGCTATGCGGAGGATCCGTTCAACAGCCTCAACTCCTTCCTGTTCACCGACGCGGCCGGAACGACCCGCGCTGTCCGCTGGTCGCTTCGGCCGGCGGCGACGCCGGTGCCGATCACGCCGGAGGAACTCACCAAGAAGGGGCCGAACTATCTCGAGCAGGAGATCGCACAGAGGGTCGCCGGCGCGCCGCAGCGCTGGACCATGACGGTGACCGTCGCGGAACCCGGTGACAACACCGCCGATCCCACCAAGGCCTGGCCGCAGGGACGGCGCACGATCGAGGTCGGTACGCTCGTGGTGAACAAGGTCATCGCCGAGCCGGACGGTCCCTGCCGAGACATCAACTTCGACCCCACCATCCTGCCCCGCGGCGTCAGCGTATCCGACGATCCGTTCCCCGCCGCACGCTCGTCCGCCTATGCCCGGTCCTACGACCTGCGCACCTCCGAGGCGAAGGATTATCCCCGCACGTCGGCCGCCAGGAGTGCCAAGCCATGAGCCGCGCCATGTTCCATGCTCGTTTCTCCGGCGCTCAGCGCCTGCTTCACTGGACGATGGCAGCCGGCATCGTGGCGATGCTGTTCATCGGCGTGGCCATGCTCTCGACCGTAGCGCCGGCCTATGTCCCGCTGGTCGCCACGCACAAGACCCTGGGCGTGGCGCTCTTCGCCCTCGTGCTCGTGCGCCTCATCCTGCGCCTCACGCTCGGTGCACCGCCTCTGCCGGCCGACCTGCCGCCCCTGATGCGGCTCGGCGCGGTCCTCTCGCACTGGGCGCTCTATGGGTTGATGATCGTCATGCCGCTGCTGGGCTGGGCGATGTTGTCGGCGGCTGCCTATCCGGTCGTTCTGTTCGGCAATGTCCGGCTCCCGCCGATCCTGCCGCAGTCCGACTCGCTGCACACGCTGCTGTGGGCCGCGCACCGCTGGCTGGCCTTCGCCTTCTTCGCGCTGATCCTGCTCCATGTCGCGGCGGCGCTGTTCCATGCGCTGGTCCGCCGCGACGGCGTGTTCGAGGCGATGTCGCCGCTGCCCGCCAAGCCGACGGCCGAACGGTAGGGCAAGTTCCCACTGAAGGTGCGGCCACACTTCGACGGCGCCGCGGTAGCACAGACGCATATGCCATGGAACGGTGCTTCACCGCCGACGCCTCCCACGAGCTGAGGACGCTACTTGCCATATTGAACCGCCGTCTGCAGAACGCGCGAAATCAGCAGGCCCCGGATTGGGACGCGATCTCGCGACACATGGAAGCGATGAGGCATGTCGTGGATCAACTGCTGGCCCTGGCCCTGGCCCTGGCCCTGGCGCGGGCGACGAAGGCGAGTCGGTTGCGCCGGTGACGGCAGAACGCCTCTTCGAGCGGTTCCACAAGAGGGTTCAAAGCAGCGCGGGCGCCGGTCTGGGCCTGGCGATCGTGAGGCGACTGCTCCGCAACCTCTGCGGCGACGCAAGGATCGCCAACGGCAATTGCTTTGCCGTTGAACTGAGCATCCCTCTGGTCGTGCCTCGAGCCTAACCGCAGCCTCCTGCGCGTTAGGTCTCTGCTGGTGCCCAGTGCGATTTTATCTCGCTCAGTAAAGATTCTTCAGCGCGAAGGGGGTCCACGGCGTCTTGCCATCCTCGAAAACGCTCTGTAGAGGGATCGCGAATGATTATCACTTGAGGTTCGTTTGACCCCGGCGGATCCTTCGCTTGCCCTCTACCTGGCGCATCGTGCCGACCTGCTGAAGTACGCCGACAGCATCGTGCGCGACCGTGCAAGCGCGGAGGATCTGGTTCAGGAGGCCTGGCTGCGGTTTTCCTCTCCGGCTACGCAGGCCACGCAAATCGCCCATCCGACGAGCTACCTCTATTCGATCGTCCGGAACCTGGCGCGGGACTGGCTTCGGCGGTCGTCGAGCAACCTGATCCACCCGGGCGAGACGGAGGTGATAGAGGCCTTTCCCAGCGATGCGCCCTCGGCCGAGCGGGTCCTCTACTATCGCGACGAGCTCCGTGCGTTCGATGCGGTCCTGTCCGAGCTGCCGGAACGTACCCAGCGGGCGTTGATCCTATATCGCTATGAAAAGCGAACCTTGCAGGAAATCGCCGATATCCTGGATGTCTCGGTGGCTCGGGTCCATACGCTGGTGAAGCAAGCCATGTTGTTCTGCGCGATGCGGATCAAAGGTCCCGAAGCGTGACTCCGGCCGTTGAAATACCCGGCGCGACAACGTCACTGTCCATGGCACCCGCCCGCACGCATGAGGAACCGGCATTGACCCTGGACCAGAACGAGGGGCAGCCCATCCGGGGACAGGCCGTCGAATGGCTGATGCAACTCCAGGAGTCACCCGGCGACGAGCGGTTGCACGCCGAGTTCGACGACTGGCTGGCCCGCGACGCCCGCCATCGGGGTGCCTACGAAGAGATGGCCTCTCTGTGGGGACAGGCCGAACGGGTCGGTGCGCTCAGGGTGAACCGGCAGCGGACCGAGACCGCCTCCGGCCGGGTTGCGGCGACGGGCAGGAAGCGCTGGGTGCTGGCGGCCGGGCTTGCGATCGCGGCCTCGCTCGCTTTCATCACGGTCCCGAGAGTGCAGCTTTGGTTGGCCGCCGATCATCAGACGGGCGTCGCGGAGCTGCGGGACATCGTGCTCGACGACGGGAGTCGCATCGCTCTCGATGCACAGACGGCGATCTCGGTGGAGTACACGGGGACCCAGAGGACGGTCACCCTGCTGTCGGGGCAGGGGTACTTCGAGGTGACGCCGTCGCGCGCGCGCCCGTTCGTCGTGAAGGCCGAGAACGTCTCCGTGCGTGTCACGGGCACGGCCTTCAGCGTTGGCCTGTCGGATGCGAACGTGGCGGTCGCCGTTCGTTCGGGTTCGGTGAATGTCAGCGAGCAGGCGAGGGGAACGATCGCCGACCTCACGGCAGGCCAGCAGGTGCGGCTGTCGCGCGCCGGCAGCATAGCCCTGGGCGATGTCGCGGCAGACGATGTCGCTGCCTGGCGCGAGCGTCGTCTGGTCGTCTACGACGTGCCCATCCGCCAGGTGGTTGAGCAGATCGCGCGTCACACGAAGGCCGTCGTCGTTTTTGCCGACAGCCGCATCGCCGAGCAGCTGGTGACGGCGACCGTCGACCTCCAGCATCCCGAGGAAGCGCTTCGGACGGTCGTGGGGCTTCGCTACGGCAAGGTGACCGAGATGTCGTCCTACCTCGCGGTGATTTCCGCGCGCTGACCGAAGCCCGTCGGCTCGACTCGATTTTCTTTGCTCCCGCCGTTGAAAACCGGAGGGGACGTGCGTCCCGTCTGTCGGTCGATCGAATCGAGATCGTCCGTGGAGGAACGACCCGTGATCCCGCCGGCACGGTTTGGGGGGGGGCGAGCGTGCCGACAAGCGTAGTGGTGTCATCGAGTCGCCGGAAGGTAGCGACCTGTCAACGTGCAAGCATGACCCTGGGCATTTGTGCCGCCTTGCTGGCGGGCGTGGGCAGCCCGGCGCGATCCCAGGAAGCGCCTGCGATCGACGAAGCCCAGGCGCCGCCCAGCGTTGCGTTCGACATTGCGTCCCAGCCACTGGCATCGGCTCTGATGACGTTCGGACGGCAGGCCGGACTGCAGGTCGCCGTCGATCCGGCCGCCGTCGCCGGTCGGACGAGCGCCGCCGTGCGCGGCTCGATGACCGTCGATCAGGCTCTCCAGCAGTTGCTCGCCGGCACCAGGCTCGCGTTTCAGTTCACTGGCAGTTCATCCATCCAGATCCGCTCGAGCGGCGCTGCATCCGGAGCAATTACGCTCGATCCCGTGCAGGTGCAGGGCGTGTTTGCGGTGCCGTCGCAGGCCATGATCGACAATCTACCGCCGGTCTATGCGGGCGGGCAGGTGGCAACCGGCGGCCAACTCGGGTTGCTGGGCAATCGCGACGTGATGAACACGCCGTTCAACCAGACGAACTACACGGCGAAGAAGGCGCAGGACCAGCAGGCGACGACCGTCCGGGATGTGCTGGTCGACGATCCGTCGGTGCGCGTTACGAATCCGGCCGGCGGGTTTGCTGCAGAGGGTGTCACGATCCGGGGGTTCGACGTGAACAACCAGGAGATCAGCTATGGCGGCCTCTATGGCATGCTTCCGCTTTCCTCGATCATGGCGGAGCTGGCCGAGCGGGTGGAGGTGCTGAAGGGGCCGAGCGTCATGTTGAATGGCATGCCACCGTTGGGCGGCATCGGTGGAACGATCAATGTCGTGCCCAAGCGTGCGCCAGCTGAACCGCTCACGCAGTTATCGGCCAGCTACAACTCTGCGACACAATTCGGCGGCCATGCCGATGTCGGCCGTCGCTTCGGTGCCGACAAGCAGTTCGGAATTCGGGTCAATGGCGTTTTCAGAGCCGGCCAAACCGCGATTGAGGAAACTACCGACAAGCGAGGGCTTGGAGTCCTCGGTCTGGATTTCCGCGGGGAGCGCGTCCGGCTCTCGGCCGATTTCGGCTACCAGTATCAATATATCGGCGGCGTGATTCCCCAGCTCGGTTTGGCGGACGGCATTCCGTTGCCCTGGGCGCCGAACGCTCGCACGAACCAAGGCCAACCCTGGAGTTACCAAGAACGCAACGATCTGTTCGGCGTCGTCCGGGGCGAAGTCGATCTGACGGAACGCATCACGGCTTACGCGGCCTTCGGCGCTCACGACTATCGCGCCACCGGACTTGACGACTACCGTGTGACCGTCACGAACTTCAACGGCGCTGCCGCAACCGGTGGAGTTGAAAGCTTCAGCGAACAGTGGACGGCGTTGACTGCCGAAGCGGGCATCCGGGCACTCTTCAACACCGGTCCCTTGAATCACGAACTGGCCGTCACTGCCACGACTCTCTCCAGGGAAACTTCATTCGGATGGGGCGGCGGCGCTCCGTTGGACACGAACATCTACAATCCGATTCGGTATGCGCGACCTGATTTGGCCATCCCCGCCGCGACCAAGAGTTCGACTCAAGGCAGATCCAGCCTGGGCTTCGCCGACACGGTGTCTGCCGCCGAAAAGCGCGTCCAGCTCACGGTCGGCGCCCGCTTGCAGAGAGTGACTGCAGCCAATTTCGATTCCACCACAGGGGCGCAGACATCGAGCTATGACCAGAGTGCGTTGAGCCCTTCGGTGGCGCTGGTGTTCAAACCTTGGGAGAATGTGTCCATCTACGGCAACTGGATCCAGGGCCTGCAGCAAGGATTCGTGGTGCCGGTCGGGTTCACCAATGCCGACGAGATATTCCCGCCCTTCAAGTCGACGCAGTACGAGGTCGGCATCAAGGTCGACTGGGGCAAGTTCACCACGACCGCAAGCATTTTCCAGATTTCGCGGCCTTTCGCGCTCGTGAATCTCGCAGCCAATACGATGTTCGTAGGCGGCGAACAGCGCAATCAGGGACTCGAACTGAATGTCTTCGGGGAGCCAATCAAGGGCGTCCGCATGCTGGGTGGAGCAATGTTTCTCAATCCGGTCCTGACCAAGACTCAGGACGGTTTGACCGACGGTTGGGTCGCGCCGTTGGTGCCGCAGGTCAATCTCAATCTCTCCGCCGAATGGGACCTCCCGTTCGCACCCGGTCTGACAGTAGACGGTCGGGTCATTTATACAGGCTCGCAATACGTCGACACGACCTGGCCGCGCCGCATTCTCCCGGCGTGGACCCGTTTTGATATCGGCGGGCGTTACACGTTCGAGAATCCGGGAGCCAAGGGCAAGCTGCTGGTCGCTCGTTTCAACGTCGAGAACCTGCTCGACGCGAATTACTGGCTGGGAGGGACCAGCGTCGTTGGCCTCATGCTGGGTCAGCCGCGCACGTTCCGCCTATCGCTGACGGCGGACTTCTGAAGCTGAAAGAGCGGTCGCCTCGCGCTCCCTACGTGAATTGAGAGGCGAAGCCCGCTGTCTAAGCCGCCTGACCGGCCTTTGCGCGGACCGGCAGCTTCCAGCCGGGCCGGACGAAGTGGCAGGTATAGCCGTTGGGGATGCGCTCCAGGTAATCCTGGTGCTCGGGCTCGGCTTCCCAGAAGTCGGAGACGGGTGTGACCTCGGTGACGACCTTGCCGGGCCACAGACCGGAGGCGTCGACGTCGGCGATCGTGTCCTCGGCGACGCGGCGCTGCTCGTCGCTCGTGTAGAAGATCGCCGAGCGGTAGGAGGTGCCGCGGTCGTTGCCCTGGCGGTTCATCGTCGAGGGATCGTGGATCTGGAAGAAGAACTCCAGCAGGGAGCGGAAGCTCAACTTCGCCGGGTCGAAGATGATCTCGATCGCCTCGGCATGGCCATCATGGTTGCGATAGGTCGCATTCGACACGTGGCCGCCGGTGTAGCCGACCCGGGTCGACACGACACCGGGCATGCGACGGATCAGGTCCTGCATGCCCCAGAAGCAGCCACCGGCAAGAACAGCGCGTTCCTGGCTCATTTCACGTCCTCCACCTGGTCTAGATAGGCGCCATAGCCTGCCGCCTCCATGTCCTTGCGATGCACGAAGCGGAGCGAGGCCGAATTGATGCAGTAACGCAACCCGCCGCGGTCGCGCGGGCCGTCCGGAAACACATGACCGAGATGGCTGTCGCCATGCTTCGAGCGCACCTCGATGCGCATCATGCCGTGCGAGCCGTCCTGCAGTTCGGCGACATTGGCGGGCTCGATCGGCTTGGTGAAACTAGGCCAGCCGCACCCCGATTCGTACTTGTCGGACGAGGCGAAGAGCGGCTCGCCCGAGACGATGTCGACATAGATGCCAGGCTCCTTGTTGTGGAGCAGGGCGCCGGTGCCGGGGCGCTCGGTGCCGCTCTGCTGCGTCACGTAGAACTGCTCCGGAGAAAGGTTTGCGACGGCCTCGGGAGTCTTCTTGTACGTCTGCATATCTGCTCCTGGTCACACCTGTCGGAAGTCTGTGAATATAGGGAGCCGATGGTCTTGTGTCAGGGGGCGGGAATCACCTCCGCTGTTGCACGTAGTCGACCAGAACGCGCAGCTTCGGGGCGACGTTCCTGCGGCTTGGGTAGTAGAGGTAGAAGCCGGCGAAGCTGGGGCAGAAATCCTCGAGGATCGGCTCGAGTTCTCCGCGCGCGAACGACGCGCGAAAGCTCTCCTCCATGCCGAAGGTGATGCCGGCGCCGGCGACCGCGAGCTTGATCATCAGCGCCATGTCGTTGGTGGCAAACCGGGGGGCGACGGCGACACTGAACTCCTTGTCGCCCTCGGCAAATTCCCAGCGGTAGGGCGCGGCCTTGGGGGAAGGGCGCCAACCGATGCAGGTATGCGATGTGAGGTCGGCGGGATGTCGCGGCACGCCGAAGCGGCGGCGATAGGCGGGAGCGCAGACCGCCAGCTGACGTTCTTCGCCCGCCACCGGCACGGCGATCATGTCCTGCTCGATCACTTCGCCCAGGCGAACGCCAGCGTCGTAGCCTTCGGCCACGATGTCGACTGCGTCGTCGGTGACCGTGATGTCGAGATCGACCTCGGGATTGGCTTCGGCGAAGCCCGCCAGAAACGGTCCCGCGAGGAAGTGCTCGGCGATCGAGGAAACGGCGAGCCGCAGGCAGCCGCGCGGCCGGCCCTGCAGGGCGGCGGTCTTCTCCAGGGCGGCGCGCATCTCTGCCACCGCCGGCGCGATCTCCGCGTGCAGCCGGTCGCCGGCCTCCGTCAGGCTGACGCTCCGGGTCGTGCGCAGGACCAGCGCGATTCCGAGGCTGCCCTCGAGTCGCTGGATCGTCTGGCTGACGGCCGAGCGGGTCACGCCCAGCCGGTCGGCCGCCGCCCTGAAACTGCGCTCCTCGGCCACGAGGGCGAAAACGGATAACGCGTTGAGATCGAGGTCCATTGATTAATATTCCTTTCCACTGCGGTAAGGGATTGTCGTCTTATCATGACAATGGCCTGGGCCCATGTTCCGAGCGAGCGCACCGCTCGCAAACGAAAAGGACCCGATCATGTCTCTCGATAAAGTCGCACTCGTCACCGGCGCCTCCAGCGGCATTGGCGCCGGCATCGCCCGGGAGCTCGCGGCCGCAGGGGCCAAGGTCATGCTGGGCGCGCGGCGCGTTGGCCGTCTGGAGGCACTCGCCACCGAGTTGGTGGCGGCCGGCGGGACGGCGCGCGTCTGCCCGCTCGACGTCACCGACCGAAAGAGCGTCGACGCCTTCGCCGATGCCGCGCGTGCGGCCTGGGGAAGGGTGGATGTCATCGTCAACAACGCCGGCCTCATGCCGCTCTCCGCCATGGCCGCGATGAAGGTCGAGGAGTGGGAGCGCATGGTCGACGTGAACATCAAGGGTGTGCTCTACGGCATTGCCGCCGTGCTGCCGGAAATGACGGCGCGCGGCTCGGGACACGTGATCAACATCGCCTCGATCGGTGCACTGCAGGTTTTCCCGGCGGCCGCCGTTTATTGCGCGACCAAGTATGCGGTGCGCGCGATCTCGGACGGGCTGCGGATGGAGAACGACAAGATCCGCGTCACCTGCATCCATCCCGGCGTCGTCGAAAGCGAGCTGGCCAGCACCATCACCGATCCGGCCGCCGCCGAAGCGATGAAGATCTATCGCACGATTGCCCTCAAGCCGGACGCGATCGCCCGGGCTGTCCGCTTCGCCATCGACCAACCCGCCGATGTCGACGTGAACGAGATCGTCGTTCGTCCTGTAGCGGCCGCATGAGGAGCGGAACCATGACCCTGCATTCAACGCTCGGCCCCGTCGCGGCGATGTTCATTGCCGCGATGGGGGTGCCCGTCCTTGCCCAGACCGTCGATGATCGATTGAAGCGCGGCGACGCCGTGATCCGCGACCTCAACCGCGGCCAGCCGCAGCCGGCGCTGGAGCGCATGCGTCAGGAGTTCCCCTTCCTCGCGGAGGCAACCGAGGCCTATGCGCTGGGCGATGTCTGGTCGCGGCCGGGCCTCGACAGCCGCACGCGCCAGCTCGCAGCGGTGGCGGCCTTCGCGGCGACGGGGCAGCTGCCTTTCATGAAAGTCCACGCCGGCTACGCGCTCAACATCGGCGTTTCCGAGGAGGAGCTGAAGGAGGTCATCTACATGATCACCGTCCCCGCCGGCATCTCGCGCGCCATCGCGGCCTCACAGGTCCTCTCGGAGCTCTTCGCCGAGCGCCGGAATGCGAGGGGGCCGCAATGAGGGCCATACGCTTCCTGACGTTGGCGCTGGCCATCGGCAGCCCCTTCATCCTCGCGACCGGAGGCCATGCCGAAATGACGACCCATCCCTATGTCGGCCTGTGGGTGACGGCCGACGGATACGTCCGGCACAACCTGTTGCCCGGCAATCGCTATGACGAAGCGCGCGGCACCCGCGAGAGCGCCTATCGCGGGCGATACGAAGTCAGCGGAACCCGGATCGAATACTGGGACGACACCGGCTTCACGGCCGACGGCATCTTCGTGGACATCGATACGCTCCATCACGGCGGAATGATTCTTCATCGCCGCAAGTGAGCCGCCATAGTGTCTGCAAGATTGACCGGCACATGATATTGGCGCCCGTTAGAGGGCTCCAATAACCAGGGACGCTCATGATCACTCGCAGACTGCTCTGTGCCGGCGCCGCCCTCGCGCCTTTTCCGGTCCTCGCCCAGGAATCCGGCGCGAGATTTCCGGCGGCATGGCTGGACGGCATACGACAGGAAGCGCTGCGGGCCGGCGTCGATCGCGCGACGCTCGACGCTGCATTGGCCGACATCCGCGAAGTGCCGAAAGTGATGGAGCAGGCGCGCAACCAGCC
>NZ_SCUT01000047.1 GCF_004297265.1 Reyranella sp. | reverse complement strand
CCGTGACGGGCCATTCACAAGTGCTAACGATAACACCGTTACACTCGCTGCTGCCGCCTAAACAGCGGACGTAAGCGCGGTCCGGGGGGCACCGGGCAACAGAAGCCCCCCACTTTCCTTGCGGGCATCCCACTTTCTTTCCCGTCGATTGAGGGCTATTGCCATCGTTGACTCTCCGGCAAGGCGGGTCGATGCTTTCACGAAATTTCCGACAGGCCATGAACGATCGCTTTCACTACGACGCTCTCGTCGACGATGCGCTGCGCAGCGTCGTGCGGCGCGTGCTGACTCAGGTCGCGGAAACGGGCCTTCCGGGCTCGCACCATTTCTACATCAGCTTTCGCAGCGGCGATCCCGGCGTTGAACTGCCCGAATATCTGCGCGCCAAGTATCCCGAAGAGATGACGATCGTCCTCCAGCACCAGTACTGGGACCTGATCATCGGCGACACGGATTTCGAGGTGACGGTCAGCTTCAACAAGCAGCAGGAGCGCATAAAGGTCCCGTTCGCTGCGCTCTCGGCCTTCGTCGATCCGTCGGTGCGCTTCGGTCTGCAGTTCGACCGCCGCGACAAGGCCACGGGAGAGAAAGTTTCCGCCGACAAGCCGGAAAGCGCTGCCACGCCGACCCCGCTGCCCGTGCCCGAGAAGCGGCCGGCGCCGCCCGTTCAGGAAGGCGAGACAACGGAGGCCGACGGCGAGGCAGCGACGGCCGAAGCGCCCAAGTCCGAGGACGCGGCCTCCAAGGTCGTCAAGCTCGACAGCTTCCGAAAGAAGTAGGTAGACGCCGCGCCCCGGCTGCGGCAGGAAACCGGCGCCCCGACAGGGTCGCCAGGAGAGAAGACGCATGCCCGAATTCCAGTTCCAGGAAATGTTCCCGAGCCACGAGGACACGACGCCCTACCGCAAGCTCACCTCGGACTTCGTCGGCACCACGAAATTCAACGGCAAGGAAGTCCTGACCGTCGAACCGGAGGCGCTGACCACCCTGACGGCCGCCGCTTTCCACGACATTTCCCACCTTCTGCGCCCCGGCCACCTGCAGCAGCTCCGCAACATCCTCGACGACAGCGAGGCCTCGGCCAACGACCGCTACGTCGCGCTCGAGCTGCTGAAGAACGCCAACATCTCGGCCGGCGGCGTGCTGCCGATGTGCCAGGACACCGGCACCGCCATCGTCATGGGCAAGAAGGGCCAGGCCGTGTGGACCGGCGGCGGCGACGAGGAAGCGATCGCCCGGGGGGTCTACAGGACCTACACCGAGACCAACCTGCGCTACTCGCAGGTCTCGCCGCTGTCGATGTTCAAGGAAGTGCAAACCGGCACCAACCTGCCGGCGCAGATCGACATCTATGCGACCGACGGCGATGCCTACAAGTTCCTGTTCGTTGCCAAGGGCGGCGGCTCGGCCAACAAGACCTACCTGCACCAGCAGACGCCGGCCGTGCTGAACGAGGCCTCGTTGCTCAAGTTCCTCGACACGCAGATCCGTACGCTGGGCACCGCCGCCTGCCCGCCTTATCACCTGGCCATCGTGGTCGGCGGCACCTCCGCCGAGATGAACCTCAAGACGGTGAAGCTCGCCTCGACCCGCTACCTCGACGACCTGCCCGGCGAGGGCAACAACAAGGGCGTGGCCATCCGTGACCGCGAGATGGAGCAGAAGGTGCTGGAGCTCACGCGCCAGATGGGCATCGGCGCACAGTTCGGCGGCAAGTACTTCTGCCACGACGTGCGCGTGATCCGCATCGCCCGGCACGGCGCCTCGGTGCCGATCGGCATCGGCGTCTCCTGCTCGGCCGATCGCCAGGCCGTGGGCAAGATCACGAAGGACGGCGTCTTCCTCGAGCAGCTCGAGACCAACCCGGCGCACTTCCTGCCCGAGGTCGAGCCGGCGCAGCTCTCGGGCGACGTCGTCTCTGTCGACCTGAACAAGGGCATGGCCCACACGCTCTCGGTGCTGACGAAGCATCCGGTGAAGACGCGCGTGAACCTGAGCGGCACCCTGATCGTCGCTCGCGACTCCGCACACGCCAAGCTGAAGGAGCGGCTCGATCGCGGCGAGGGCCTGCCGGACTATTTCAAGCAGTTCCCGGTCTACTACGCCGGCCCGGCCAAGACGCCGACCGGCATGGCCTCGGGCTCGTTCGGCCCGACCACGGCCGGCCGGATGGATTCCTACGTCGACCTCTTCCAGGCCAATGGCGGCTCGATGGTCATGCTGGCCAAGGGCAACCGCAGCAAGCAGGTCGTCGACGCCTGCAGGAAGCACAAGGGCTTCTACCTCGGCTCGATCGGCGGTCCGGCCGCCATCCTGGCGCAGAACGTCATCAAGAAGGTCGAGGTGCTGGAGTACCCGGAACTCGGCATGGAGGCCATCTGGCGCATCCAGGTCGAGAACTTCCCGGCCTTCATCATCACCGACGACAAGGGCAACGATTTCTTCAGCGACCTGAAGATCTGATCGTCAGCGATCCGTCATCCTCGCACGACCCATGCCGCCAAAACCCCGGGAATCGTCCCGGGGTTTTTCGTTTCGTCTGTTGCGTATGTTTCGTTTATTTCGTTTGTATTTCTTGACGACGTCGCTGGTCGATCCACACGACGCCGTTGCGCGCATCGATGACCTGCAGCCGGGTTCCGCGGCATCCGAGGAGGCGGAACCTGGCCGTGTCGCCGTCCAGGGTCGCGAGGTTCTGGCCCAAGGGTCCTGGCCGGCTGTAGAGCGCACTGCCCGACCTGGCGTCGATCCCCAGCCGATCGGCCTGTACCCACCCATAGGGTTCGGCGCCCACTGCGATGCGCGCCCAGCCGCCCTGGCCGCCAAGGACGCTGACCACAGCATGGCCCTGAAGCGTCCCGATGGCGGGCGAGTCCAGCGTCGGCTCGGCCCGCACCGGCACGGTCTCGCCCCGTGGCAGCAGGACATGAGCATCGGTCGGCGTGCACGATGCGTCCCGACCGGTGCTCGCGTCGACCGAACGCTCGACGACGGCGAAGCCGGCCAGCACGGCCACCGTGCCGATCATGGCACGAATCATCGAAAGTCCCTTCCCACGTCCCACCGGCGGCTCGCCAGCGGCCGGTGCTTAACCCCGCCCGTTCTAGGTCCGCTCTGCAGCCTCGTCGTGGCGGGCTTTGTAAGATTTGTGTCCCATCCCGCGCTAAACTGGCCGCATGAACCTCGCCAAGCAGCATCTCGACGTCGGCCTCTTCTCCAACACGCGCGACGCACAGCTCGCCTTCTGGCAGCGGACGGTCGGCTTGCCTTACGACCACATGGGCAAGCTGGGCGGCGGCATGCAGCAGCATCGCCACCACATGAACGGCTCGATCCTGAAGATGAACCATGCGCGCGGGCCCCTGCCCGACGTGCCGCCCTCGGGCATCATCGGCCTCGAGATCGCGCGCGAGGGACTTACGGCGCCGCAACCGCTCGCAGATCCGGACGGCAACCAGGTGACGCTGGTGCCGAAGGGCCGGAACGGCGTCGAGGGCATCGCGATCCGGCTCCGGGTCAACGATCCTGCCGCCCACGACCGGTTCTGGACGCACGCCATGCAGTTCGAGCGCGTGGGCGAGGGCCGCTACCGCTGCGGCGACTCACTGGTGGTGATCGCAGAGCAGGGCAAGGAGGTGTCGGCGTCTTACGCCGACGGAGGGGTCATAGACCTAACGCTTGCCCTTGCGGGCCTTGCGGGCGGCGTAGCGGGCGTCGCGGGCGGCCTTCTGCTCGGCCTCGGTGAGGACCGGCTTGGCCTTGCGGCGGGCGGCACGTTCGGCCTCTTCGGCTGCTGCCGCAGCAGCGGCTTCGGCGGCGGCGGCTGCAGCCGCCTCCTCCGCGGCGATCCGTGCGGCTTCGCGCTCGGCGGCGATCCTCGCCTCTTCCGCCCGCTTGGCTTCCCGGCGCTCGTTCTCGCGCGCCTCGCGGGCGGCCGCGAGGGCGGCCCGCTCGGCCTGCTTCTTGAGGAGTTCCGGATCGTTGGCCTTGGCCTTGGCCTTCTCGAGCAAGGCCTGCTTGGCCGCCGCGGCGGTCGCCAGGCGATCGCCGAAATCCACGTTCCTGCCGCTCATGTCCTGGTCTTTACTCCGCCGCCGCAGCGGCCTGCTTCTTGGCCCGCTTGCGGTCCTCGGCATTGAGGAAGCGCTTGCGCAGCCGGATCGATTTCGGGGTGATCTCGACCAGTTCGTCTTCTTCGATATACGCGATCGCCTGCTCGAGGGACATCTTGCGTGGCGGCGTGAGGCGGACCGCCTCGTCCTTGCCCGCCGCGCGGATGTTGGTGAGCTGCTTGCCCTTCAGCACGTTGATCTCGAGATCAGTGCCGCGGCTGTGCTCGCCGATGATCATGCCCATGTAGACGGGCACGCCGGGCTCGATGAACATCGGGCCGCGATCCTCCAGCTTCCACATCGCATAGGCGACCGACGTGCCCTCTTCGTTGGCGATCAGCGCACCGTTGCGCCGGCCGGCGATCGGGCCGCGATAGGCGCCGTATTCGTGGAACAGGCGATTCATCACGCCGGTGCCGCGGGTGTCGGTCAGGAATTCGCCATGATAGCCGATCAGGCCGCGCGACGGGGCGTAGAACACCAGGCGGGTCTTGCCGGCGCCCGACGGCCGCATGTCCTGAAGCTCGCCCTTGCGCAGCGAAATCTGTTCGACGACGGCGCCGGTATAGGCATCGTCGACGTCGATCACGACTTCCTCGATCGGCTCCAGACGCTGGCCAGTGACCGGGTCGGTCTTGAACAGCACCTTGGGACGGCCGACGGCGAGCTCGAAGCCCTCGCGGCGCATCGTCTCGATCAGCACGCCGAGCTGCAGTTCGCCGCGACCGGCGACCTCGTAGGAATCGGCGTTCTCGGTGTCGGTGACGCGGATGGCGACGTTGCCCTCGGCCTCGCGCATCAGGCGGGCGCGGATCATGCGGGTCGTGACCTTGTCGCCTTCCCGGCCGGCCAGCGGCGAGTCGTTGACCATGAAGGTCATCGCCAGCGTCGGCGGATCAATCGGCTGCGAGGTGATCGGCTCCGAGATCGTCAGGTCGCCGATCGTGTCGGCCACGGTGGCGACCTTCATGCCGGCGATGGCCACGATGTCGCCCGCGTCGGCCGAGTCGAGCGCCACGCGCTCCAGGCCACGGAACGCCAGGATGCGCGTGATGCGCGTCTGCTCGAGTTCCTTGCCGTCGCGAGCCAGCGCCTTGACCATCGAGTTGGGCTTGATCGAGCCCGACAGGATGCGGCCGGTGAGGATGCGGCCGAGGAAGTTGTCGGCTTCGAGCGTCGTCACCAGCATGCGGAAGGCCGGATCCGGATCGATCTTCGGCGCCGGCACGTGGTTCACCAGCAGCTCGAACAGCGGCGTCATGTCCGTGTGCTCGGCCTCGAGCGAGGTCGCAGCCCAGCCCTGGCGGGCCGAGGCGAAGAGCGTCGGGAAGTCGAGCTGCTCGTCGGAGGCCTCGAGCGCGGAGAAGAGATCGAACACCTCGTCGTGCACCTCGTGGGCGCGCGCGTCGGAGCGGTCGACCTTGTTGATCAGCACGATCGGCTTGAGGCCGAGGCGCAGCGCCTTGCCCAGCACGAACTTGGTCTGCGGTAGCGGCCCTTCGGCCGCGTCGACCAGCAGCACCACGCCGTCGACCATCGACAGGATGCGCTCGACCTCGCCGCCGAAGTCGGCGTGGCCCGGCGTGTCGACGATGTTGATACGGGTGCCGTGCCACTCGACCGAGGTCGCCTTGGCGAGGATGGTGATACCCCGTTCGCGTTCGAGGTCGTTCGAATCCATGGCGCGCTCGGCCACCTGCTGATTCTCGCGGAAGGTGCCGCTCTGCTTCAGCAGGCAATCGACCAGTGTGGTCTTGCCATGGTCGACGTGCGCGATGATCGCGACGTTACGGATATCCATAATGATGTGTCCGGAGGGGGTTGGTTGGGCGCGCTTATACGCACGCTCTGTGACGGCGGCAAGGCAACATGAGAGGGCGTGTTGCCGCTGCCGGGGCCTGCTGCCACAGTCCCGTCATGCGTAAACGCTCGGTCACGATCGACGGCCACCGTACCAGCATCTCGCTGGAAGATGCCTTCTGGACCGAGCTTTCAGCCCTGTCACAGGCACGCGGCCTGTCGCTCAACGCCCTGGTGGCCGAGATCGACCGCGGCCGGACGCAGGAGCAGACCAACCTGTCGAGCGCGCTGCGGCTTTACGTGCTGCACGAACTGAAGCAACGCACGATCAGTCGAGATTGAAGCCCTTCGCACGCACGAATGCACCGAAATCGGCGCGCTCCGGCACCGAATATTGCCGCGCCTTGTCCTCGGACCAGCCGTAGGCCGGGGCCTCGCCGAATTTCTCCACGAAGCGCTGGGATTTGTAGGGCTGGGTCTCGTTGCGCCGCCGGTCGTAGGCCTCGACCTTCTCCTTGAGGCCTGTCTCGTCATAGCGGTCGCGATGAATCGACACGTCGAGGCCCAGGCGCGGGCTCATCACGCCCTCGAAGGACGGCCAGCCGACGCCCAGCCCGGCCACCGGGAAGACATGCTGCGGCAGGCCGAGCACCTCGGAGACGCGACCCGCCTGGTTGCGGATCTGGCTGATCGGGCAGGTCCCGAGCCCCACCCGGTCGGCCGCGGCGATGAAGGTCGCGAGCACGATGCCGGCATCGACGGCAGCATTGAAGAACGGGTCGAGATGGTCGTTCACGAAGGGCCGGCCGCGCCAGTCGAACAGCAGCCGGTGCCGGCGATTGTTGCCGCAGAAGACCAGCAAGGCCGGGCCGGCGGCGGCCCACGGGTTCTCGGGGATCAGGGCCTGAAGCTTCTCCCGCTGCATCTTGTCGGTGACGATCACGATGTCGGCCTGCTGCAGGTCGCTCTTGGACGGCGCCGACAGGGCCACGGCGCAGAGCGTGTCGAGCAGCGCCGGATCGAGCGGCTTGTCGGAATAGCGCCGCACCACCCGCCGGTTGGCCATTTCCACCAGGACCTCCACCCCCTTCGGGGCCTTCGACAGTGCGGGCGCGGAACCGAACCGTGCCTTCAGCACGGACTTCAGACGATCAAGCACGGGAACTCCTAACGGCCGAAAATATTGGGGATCGGAATGTTGGGGATCAGCGAGCGCGGCTGCCCCGGGAGAATCGTCTGCTCGAGCTGCTGCAGCTGCTGCGCCCCGGGCAGGGTGCTGGTCATGCCCGGCGGATCCTTGGCGCTGCCGCGCGTGACGTTGAGCGACGGCGAAGACATGGAGCCGCGCGCGGTCGTGATCAGGTAGGGCGCCGACCCGTCCTCGGCGATGTAGAAATTGACCGTCGTGTCGGTGGTCGAGGCGCCGAGATTGGTGCGCGTGGAGATCCGGGCCGTGGCGCGATTGCCCTGGACGCTCAGCCCCCTGTCGGTCAGCACGCCCCCCGCGAAGTCGACATGGCCCGAGATCGGGCTGTCGTGGTTGACGAAGCGATTCAACACCAGCGAGATCGCGTTCAGCATGCTGGTCGGCGACATCCCGCGCTGGCCGACGGCGCCCAGGACATTGCCCAGGGTCTGGTCGATCACCGTGCTGGCGGCGCCCGCCGCCATCGAGCCCAGCATCTGCAGGGCCCGGTCGGCACCGATGAAGACGTGCCCGCTCAGCTGGGCGCCCCCCGCCATCGAAGCCCTGATCTGGTCGGCGGTCGTACCGGCGCCGCGCACGGTGATGCCGTTGGCATTCAGCTTGCCGTCGACCGTCACCTTGATGGCGCTGCCGAACTGGTTGGAGCCGGAGGTGCTGCGCAGCATCTCGCCCAGGATGATGCTGTTGGCATCGCCCTTGAAGTCCACGGAGAGCGCCGGCCGGGTGGCGTCGACGGTGCCGGCGAGCGCCAGCGAGCCGCCATAGAGCGAGCCCTTGAAGTGCTGGATCGTCAGAACGCCGTCCTTGAGCGAGGCCGAAAGGTCGGCATTGCCGATGCGCAGGGGCGAACTGACCAGAGTGGCGGCCACCAGCTTCAGGGAACCGTCCATGCTGCGCAGCGGCGCCGTGTCGATCGGCTTGGCGGCCGCCTGTCCCCGGGCGGCCGGTCGTGCCGGGGCTCCACCGCCGCTGCCGCCAATCCGGTCGAGGTCGAGCACGTTGGCACGCAGGTCGGCATTGACCGTCGTGCGGCCGGTCAGGCGGGCATCGATCGACCCGTCGACCGACTGGCCGTTCAGCACCAGGTTGCCCTTGTAGGAGGCCGACTGCGGCGCGCCCTTGGACGCACCCGGCAGCGCCAGCGTACCGGTGGCCTTCACGGCCTGGCCCATCGCATTGACGGACAAATCGCGCAGGGTGAGCTGCTCGATCGTGCCGGCGACGCCGCCGCTCGCACTCACCGCGCCGAGATCGGACGGCCCGGTAGTGCCGGCGACCTTGAGCACGCGGCTCATGTCGGGCGCCTCGAAGTTGAAGGCGATGTCGGCCCGCGGCTGCACCGCCGAATAGTTGGCGACGGTGCCGCGCACCGCCAGACGGGCGCCCCCGAGGTTCGAAACCTTGACGTCGTTCAGCCGCAAGGTGCTGCCCTGCAGCGCCACGTCGACATCGACGCCCTGGATCGTCTCCTTGTTGTAGATGAGCTTCGCCACCTTGGCCTTGAGACCGACCGACGGACCGGCCACAGCGGGCGCCGCTGGCGGCGTCGAGGCACCCGCCGCAGCCGGCTTGTGCTGCGCCGCCACCGGGACGAGGAAGGAATCGAGGTCGAGCGTGTCGACGTTCACGCTGGTCACGATCGACAACGGCACAGTGAAGGTGACCGTCACGCCACCGCTGCCCTTGAGGTCGTCGAGCTCGAAGAGGGCATCGCTCACCTGGACGTTGCCACCGGTCGAGGACATGCGGCCGCGCAGGCTGAGCTTCTGCAGTTTGGACGGCGGCACCGAGGAAAGATCGACGGCGAGCCAGGACAGCGTTTCGCGCAGCTTCGGCCCGACCATGCTGAACTGGCCGGTGACGCCCGGCCGCGCCGTATCGCCCGTCAGGGTCGATTGCGCCTGCAGGACCATGTCGCCCGGCAGCGTGGCCGTGAGCTTCGGCACCGCCACGGCGCCGCCCTTTGCATCGATCTCCAGCACGACGTTGCGGACCGGCTGCTTGTTGTAGATCACCTCGCCGACTTCGATGGCGACTTTGGCGGTGAGATCACTCAGGAAGCTCTGCGACGTCGTCGCGGGAGCAGCGGTGGAAGCAGCAGGCGCCGCTGCGGGCGCAGTTTCCTGCAGCGTGACCAGCCATCGGTCGAGATCGAGCTTCGGCACGGCGAGCTTGCCCTCGACGGCGAGTCTGGGCTTCAGCGTGAGCGAAAGTGATCCCGAGCCGCTGTCCTGCCCCAGGGCGATCTTGAAATCGCGCGCGGCGAATGCCGTCTGGGACACGTCGACGGCGCCATCAAAGCTGAACTTGCCGGCGAGCAGGGCCGGCAGCACGGGCTCGGGCTGGCCGGCGAGCTTCACCAGCGTGCCGACGAAGGCGGTGAGCGATTCGGCCGAGGCGGAAGCCACGCCGGAAATCTTCGCGGCCGCGCCGAGTTCGCTCAGCGTGCCCTTGAACCCGAGCTTGCCGCCGCCCGCCTGCAGGGCGAGGTCGGCGGTGTGGCCATTGGCGCCGCGCGCGCCGACGGCGAGGTCGAGCCTGAGCGGCGCCCCGTTAATCGAGGCGTCTCCCGCCAGCGAATAGGGACCGTCGAGCGAGCCGATCGAAGCGGTGAAATTCGCCTTGTCGGCGACCACCGAGAGGCCCGCCTTGGAATCGCTGAAGATCAGCGTGCCATTGTCGATGGTGAGCTGGCCGAGCGATAGCGGCCGCGGCGCGCTGGGCTTGGGGGCCGCGGGCTTCGCTTCGGCGACCGACGGCGCAAACTCCCAGTTCGGCTTACCCTCGGCGTTGATCTCCAGCACGATCTTGGGTTCGACCAGCGTCACCTCGCTGACTTCGATGCTGCCCCCCAGCAGGGCGAGCAGCGACGGCTTCACGGTGACCGACTTCACCTCGACCATGTTGGCGTTCTTGGAGCCGGGCACGTTGAAGAACTTCACGCCCGTCACCGAGACGGTCGGCGTCGGCAGCAGCGACAGCGAGATCGGCCCGTCGATCACCAGGTCGCGGCCGGTGGCCGTCTTCACCTGCGAGACGATCAGCGGCTTGTAGGAATTGACGTCGATCAGGGCGGGCAAGGCCACGAGCGCAACGACCAGTAGCGCGACGATGCCGCCGCCGCCGATCAGGAGACGCTTGCGGGTTGTTGGTGTCATGGCAGGGCTCCCCGGTCCGGCAGGGCAAGACTAGCGCATCGACTGCAAGCACGGCATAGAGAAATCGATGGCCGAGATCGTCAACCTGCGACGGGCGCGCAAGGACAAGGCGCGACGCGAACGCGAAGCGGAAGCCGACGCGAACCGCCGCCGCTTCGGCCGCACCCGCGCGGAGAAGGAAGTCGACAGGGACGCCGCGGAGCGCACCGTGCGCACGCTCGACGGCAAGCGGCTGGAGCCGGAGAAGGACTAGGGTCTCTTGTCGTCCTGAGCGCAGCGAAGGACCTCAAGCCAGCCACCGAGTACCCTGGTCGTTCAGCCAGGTCCTTCGCTCTGCTCAGGACGACTGAGGAGCCGCTACCGCGCCGGCCGGTTGAGCGCCAGGCGTTCGAAGAAGGTGCGCGTGGTCTCGTCGGCGCCTGGTCCCGCCACCGCGCGGACGTTGGTGAGTTCGAGGCGGCGGCCGCTCTCGGCGTCGATCAGCACCGGCTCGAGTGGGCGGTTGTCGGCACGATCCACCAGGTCCATCGGCTTGCCGGCGCGCGCGGCCGCGCCGAAGCGGTCGCCCCATTGTTTCAACCCGACGATCACCGTGAACAGCGCGGCCCCCTTCTCGGTGAGGCGGTATTCGTGGCGCAGCGGACGCTGGCGATAGGCGGTCTTCCGGAAGATTCCGGCCTCGACCAGCTTCTTCAGCCGCGCGGTGAGCACGTTGCGCGCGATGCCGAGATTTTCCTGGAAGTCGTCGAAACGGCGCACGCCGTAGAAGGCATCGCGCACGATGAGGAGCGTCCACGGCTCGCCGACGACATCGAGCGCCGAGGCGATCGAACAATTCATCTGCTCATAGGAGGTGCGCCGCATCCCGAAAGTATAGGCCGGCAGGCGCACGGCGCAATCTTGGCAGGCGCGTCATTCTCCAAAACAGAACGCCCGGGTCTTTCGACCCGGGCGTCCTTTCGATTTCCCGAAGGGCAGTCCGCTAGTCGCGCGACTGGCCCAGGAAGCTCATCAGGAACTGGAACAGGTTCACGAAGTCCAGGTAGAGGCTGAGCGCGCCGAAGATGGCGACCTTCTCGACCATCTCCGTACCCCAGGCCTCGGAGTACTGCTCCTTGATCTTCTGGGTGTCGTAGGCGATCAGGCCCGAGAAGATCAGCACACCCGCGGCGGAGATGATGAAGCTCATCGTGCCCGACGGCCAGATCATGTTGACGAGGCCGGCCAGGATGAGGCCGATCACGCCCATGAACAGGAACTTGCCCATCGCCGTGAGGTCACGCTTCGTCGTATAGCCGTAGAGGCTCAGCGCGCCGAAGGCGGCGGCCGTCACGAAGAAGGTGCGCGCGACGCTGGCACCGGTGTAGCGGAACAGCAGCAGCGACAGGCTGACGCCCATCAGAGCCGTGACCGCCCAGTAGACCGCCTGGATCGCTCCCACGCTCATCTGAGCGGCGCGGAACGAGGTGAGAAGCAGCAGGCCGAGCGGCGCGAAGATCGCGATCCACCCCAGGATGTTCAGGCCGACGACACGGCCCGCCTGCACCTGGAAGAACAGGCTGGCGAGCTCGGCGGAGCTGAACAGGCCGAAGGCCACGATGCCCGACAGTGCGAGCCCCGAAGCCATGTAGTTGTACACGCGCACCATATGGGCGCGCAGACCGACATCGAACGACGCCTGGTCGGCAACGGTGCCGGCGCGATTAAAGGTGCCGAAGTTCGGATTTACCATTTGGTTTCAAGCCTCCAAGGGGGCCTCGTTTGCCGAGCCCCTTCGACGATAATCTGGGGTTACAGATCGACTGAATCAATAGCCAAGTAGCTCGACGGGATTCCAATTTGGAGCCGTTCCGGAGAATAATTAATTCACTCATTGCGCAACAAGGCAAGCGGTCTTTGCCGCAATGCCGCCAGGGTTCCCGCCAGCCCGAAGGCCAAGGTCAGCGCCATGGCCCCCACCGCGACCGCCACCGCCACGGTCGGCAGGAACGTCCATTCGAGGTTCATGAGCCGGCGCACGACCAGATAGGCGGCCAGCGTCCCCACGCCCAGCGCCGCCACGGCGGTGGCGAGTCCGAGGAAGGCGAACTCCCAGGCGAAGGTCCCGGCGATGCGCGCGCGGGTCGCGCCCAGCACCTTCATGACGACCGCCTCGTGAACGCGGCGGCGCTGGGTGGCGAGCATGGCGCCCGCCAGCACGAGCACCCCGGCCAGGATACTGAGGAAGCCGATCACCCGGCTCGCGAGGCCGATATTGCCCAGCACGCCGGCGGCCGTCTCGATGGCGTCGCGGATGCGCACCACGGTGACGTTGGGGAACTGGTCGGTGACCGCCTTGAAGATCGCGTCCTCGGCCTCGGGCGTCGATTTCACCGTGGCGAGGAAGGTGTGTGGCGCCTTGTCGAGCGTGCCCGGCGAGTAGACGAACACGAAGTTGATGGCGAGCGTCGTCCATTCGATGCGGCGCAGCGAGGCGATCTTCGCTTCGATGTCGCGGCCCAGGACGTTCACGGTGATGCTGTCGCCCAGCCCCAGGCCGAACTGGTTCGCCAGATTCTCGTCGAAGGAGATGAGCTGCGGCCCGCGATAGTCGGCCGGCCACCATTCGCCGGCGACGATACGGGAGCCCTCGGGCGGCGTCGCCGAATAGGTCACCCCGCGATCGCCCTCGACCGCCCAGCGCGCGTCGGACGGCACCGCGATCTCGCCGACGGGTTTGCCGCCGATCTTGACGATGCGCCCGCGCAGCGACGGCACCTTGTCGAGCGGCCCGGCGCCGGGAATGGCGGCGATCGCCTTCTCGAAGGCCGGCATCTGGCTCGACTGGATGTCGACGAAGAAGAAGGCGGGGGCGTCGCTCGGAATGCGCCGGGTGAGCTGTTCTCGGAGATTGCCCTCGATCAGGGCCGTCGCCACCAGCACGGTGAGGCCGAGGCCGAGCGACAGCATGACGATCGGCGTCGGCGCACCCGGCCGGTGCAGGTTGGCCAGCGCCAGCCGAAGCGCAGCGAATTTGGGCTTGCCGATCCAGGCAGCGCCCAGCATCAGCAGCCGCGCCAGCAGCGGAAAAGCGATGAAGGCGCCGACCGAGCCCAGCACGAAATAGGCGGCGATCCGGCGGCTGTCGGCGGTGAAGATCGTGAAGGCCGCCAGCGCCATGGCCGCTGCGGCGATGATCAGCGCGTCGCGCCAGGCCAGCCGGCCGCCCTGTTGGACCACGGCGCCGCGCATCAGGGTCGCGGCCGAAACGCTTCGGGCGCGCATCAGCGGCATGAGGGCGAAGAGGAGCGAGACCAGCAGGCCGAATCCCGCAGCAGTCGCCAGCGGTCCGGCATAGAGCGCCACGCGCGCTCGCACCGGCAGCACGTCGGCGATCGCCGACTGGGCGACGAAGGGCAGTGCGGCGCCAATCACCAGGCCGATGCCGACGCCCAGCGCCGCCAGCGCCGAGAGCTGGATGAAGTAGGTCGTGAAGACCAGTCGCTCCGGCGCACCCAGGCACTTCAGCGTAGCAATCGTCCGCAGCCGCGCGGCCAGGAAGCTGGAGACCGCATTGCCGACGCCGACTCCGCCCACCAGCAGCGAGGCGAGACCGATCAGGCCGATGAACTGGGTGAGTCGGTCCAGCCAGAAGCGGATGCCGCCGCCGGCATCGTCGAGGCCCCTCACCCGCCAGCCGGCATCGGGAAAGCGGGCCTTCAGCGCCGCGACGACCGCCTTGTCCGAGCGTCCGGGCGGCAGGCGCAGGCGATATTCCCAGGTGAGCAGGCTGCCGGGCTGGACGAGGCCCGCTTCCAGGGCGGCGTCCAGGGGGATCATGAGACGCGGGCCGAGGCTCGCGAAGGCATTGAGGCCGCGGTCGGGCTCGTGCGCGATGATGCCGCGCACCTCGACCGCCGTGTCGCCGACCTTCAGCATGTCGCCCGGCGCCATGTTCATGCGGCGCAGCGCCGATTCCTCGAGCGCGGCGCCCCAGATACCGTCACGCTTGCCCAGCGCGTTGGCGAGCGTCCCGCCATCGGCCATCTCGACCTTGCCGTAGAGCGGATAGGCCGGTTCGACGGCCTTGAGCTGCACCAGCGTGGGTCGTCCGTCGGGCTTGGTTGGCCGCGCCATGGCCCGGCTGTCGAGCCAGCGCACGAACTCGCCCTGTTCGCGCATGAAGGCGATCTGCTCGGGCGTCGCCTCGCGATAGAGCAGCGAGATCGCCACGTCGCCGCCCAGGATCTCGCGCGCATCGGCGCGCAGCCCTTCCTCGATGGCGCGGCTGAACGACAGGATTGCCGCGATGGCACCGACGCCCAGCGCCAGGCACGCGATGAACAGACGGAAACCGCCGAGGCCGCTGCGCATCTCGCGGCGCGCGAGGCGGAAGGCGAGGCTCATGGCGACGCCGTCACTGCGCGGCGAGCGCGCGCAGGCGATCGTCCGCGACCAGCAGGCCGTCGGCGATGCGCAGCACCCGGTCGCAACGCTCGGCGAGGCCCATATCGTGCGTGATCAGGATCAGAGTCGTGTTGTCGGTGCGCGCGACCTCGAACAGGAGATCCATCACCTGCTTGCCGGTGGCGCCGTCGAGATTGCCGGTCGGTTCGTCGGCCAGCATCAGCCTGGGCCGGCCGACGAAGGCGCGGGCGACGGCCACGCGCTGCTGCTCGCCGCCGGACAGCTGCGCGGGATAGTGGCCGATGCGATGGCCGAGCCCGACACGCTTCAGCGCCGCCTCGGCGAGTTCGAACGCATCGGAACGGCCGGCGAACTCGAGCGGCAGGGCCACGTTCTCGTGTGCGGTCATGGTGGGAATGAGATGGAAACCCTGGAAGACGATGCCGATATGGTCGCGCCGCAGGCGTGCCCGGTCGTCGTCGCCCATGGGGCCGAGATCGTTGCCCACGACTTCGACCCTGCCCGAGGTCGCACGCTCCAGCCCTCCCGCCACCATCATCAGACTCGACTTGCCGGCACCGGACGGCCCCACCACGGCCGTAATCTCGCCCGCCGCGATGTCGAGAGTGACACCGCGCAGGATATTGACCGTGCCGGCATCGCTCGCCATGTCGAGATGCACGTCTTTGAGACGAACGATGGGACTTAGCTCGACCAAGCGGGCTCCTGGGACAGGCAAGGAATGAAACTGCAATCTCGATATGGTGGTTTTGCGGCGACGGTCAATTCACGGATCGCGGCGTTCGTGGCGCTGGTCCTGTGCCTTGCAGCCTCCGCAGCCCATGCACAAACCGGGCAAACGGCGGCCGAGCCGGTGAAGCTCGCGATCCTGGGTGACAGCCTGGCCGCGGGATACGGCCTCGCCCCCGCCCAGGCCTTCCCGGCCCGCCTCCAGGCGGCACTGAAGGACAAAGGCCGTAACGTCACCGTCATCAATCACGGCGTTTCGGGCGATACGACAATGGGCGGCCTCGAACGCATCGACTGGATGATGGCCGACAAGCCCGACATCGTGCTGGTCGAGCTGGGCGGCAACGACATGCTGCGCGCCCTCGATCCGGCCGCCACCGAGCGCAATCTCGATGCCATCCTCGACAAGTTGAAACAGGCTGGCGCCACCGTATGGCTGGTCGGCATGCTGGCGCCGCGCAACTTCGGGCCGGAATACGTCAAGCAGTTCGACGGGATCTACAAGAAGCTCGCCGACAAGCACGGCGTGCCGCTCTATCCCTTCTTCCTCGACGGCGTGGCCCAGGACCCTGCACTCAACCAGCCCGACGGCATCCATCCCAACGCCAAAGGCGTCGACGTCATCGTCGAACGCATCCTGCCTTTCGTTACCAAGAATCTCGACGATGCCGCGCCTGTTCGTCGCCCTGCCCGTCCCTGACGAAATCGCCGACGCGCTGTCGGCGTTGCAATCGGGCGTGCCCGATGCGCGCTGGGTGCCGCAGGAGAATCTCCACATCACGCTCTGCTTCGCCGGCGAGGTGCAGGGTGGCATGCTGCGCGACTTCGAGGAGGAGCTGGCCGACATCGAAGGTCCGCCCTTTCGGGTCGCCATCGCCGGCGTCGACCAGTTCAGCAACGGCAAGCAGCCCCGCGCGCTGGTCGCCCTCGTCGGACGCAGCGAGCGCCTCGACTGGCTGCAGCAGAAGGTGACGACCGTCGCCCGCAACTGCGGCATCGAGGTCGATCGCCGCAAGTATCGTCCGCACGTCACCCTGGCGCGCTTCCCGGCGGGCGGCGAGACCGGCCATCACATCGCACAATTCATGGCGAGCCACGGCACGTTTCGCGTGGAGCCATGGGTGGCCGAGCACTTCACGCTCTATTCGAGCCGTATCGGACGCAGCGGTCCGATCTATACGGCCGAAGCGGAGTATCGGCTGACGTTTTGAGTTTGCCCCGTCATCTCGACCGGAGCGCGCAGCGCGGAGTGGAGAGATCTTCTCTCCACCATTTGCCCGCTTTTGGTTGAGGGAAGGTCTCTCCGCTACGTCTCGCTTCGCGAGGCTTCGGTCGAGACGACGGGATATTTATTTCGCGCCCTTCACACGAACGTCAGCAGCCGCCGCGGGTTGTCGACCAGGATCGCGTCTATCTCGGCCTCGCTGTAGCCGCGCTTCTGCATCATCGGCACGACGTTGCGGAAGATGTGGCCGTAGCCGTGTCCGCCGAAGCTCGCGAGACGCGTGCGGTAGCAGATGTCGTGGCTGATCACGACCCTATCCAGATGATCCGCCTCGATGAGCGCCCGGATCAGCTTGAGTCGCGTCGCGTCGTTGGGCATGTCGATGTCGCTGAGGCCGTAGTAGCTCGACTCCTGGCCGAACAGGTCGAACTCCACCGTCACGCCCGAGTCGGCCAGCTTCAGCAGCCGCGGCTCGTCGAAGATGGTGCGGTCGATGTGGCTGATGACGATGCGCTCGGTCGGAAAGCCCGCCGCCTTGGCGAAGTCGGCGACCTCCTGTGGCTGGTCGGGATCGCGGCCGGGATGGACGTTGATCGCGGCGCCGGTCTCGGTGGCGGCAATGAAGGCGCCCTGCATCACGCGCTTCTCGGTGTCGGTCCACGGTGCCTGGCAGCCGATCTCGCCGATCATGCCGGCGCGGACGTCGGTCCCCCAGGCGCCGTCGTGGATCTGGCCGATCATCTCGGCGGCGAAATCCTCGACGGTGCGGTCGTGGTTCTTCGGGTCCTGGTAGTCGTTCACGTAGTAGCCGCAGCCCATCACGAGGTGCACGCCCGTGCCGGCCGCGATGCGGCGCAGGCCGTTGGGATCGGGTGAGAGGCCGCCGCAGGACAGCTCCACGATCGCGTCGCCGCCCTCGTGCTTCATCATCGCCACCTCGCGGGTGGCGATGTCCTCGAGGTCGAGCATGTACTTGCGGCCGGCGCGCTTCAGGCCGCGGCCGTAGTTGATCTGCCAGACATTCTCCAGGGTGATCTCGGGGCCGAGATCGTTGTCGGAGCGCGTGCCGGGCGGGCGGATGTCGCAGAGCACGTGCTCATGCATCAGCGTGCGACCGAGCTTCCCGGGCTCGATCGGCCCGAGAACGGTCTGGATCTTTCCCTTCAGCTCGCGACGGCTCATTGCGGCTCCAGCTTGGCGGCCTCGACGACCTTCTTCCACTTCACGTACTCGCTCTGCATGTGCTTGGCGAGGTCCTCCGAGGAGCCGCCCAGCTCGGCGGCGCCGGCGTCGCGAATCTTCTTGATGACGTCGGGCTGCTTGGAGGCCTTCACCAGCTCGTCCGAGAGCTTCTTCACGATCTCCGGCGGCGTGCCGGCCGGTGCCGCCACGTACCACCAGGGTGCGGCATCGAAGCCGGCATAGCCCTGCTCGGCGATGGTCGGCGTGTCCGGCAGCGCAAACCAGCGCTTGCCCGAGCTGACACCCAGCGCCCGCAGCGCGCCCGACTGGATGTGCGGCAGATAGGGCGGCAGATTGTCCATCGTGCTGGGGATGTGCCCGGCCAGCAGGTCCTTCAGCACCAGCGAGCTGCCGCGATAGACGACATGCTCGACCTTGAAGCCGCCCAGCGACTGGAAATATTCCATCGCGAGATGGCCCGTGCCGCCGATCGCCGGGGAGCCGAAGCTCACCTTGTTCGGACCCTGCTTCTTGCAATATTCGACATATTCCTTGGCCGTCTTGACCGGCATGTCGGGATGCACCGCGAGCACATTGGCGACCTCGCCGAACAGCGCGACCGGCGCGAAGCTCTTCACGCCGTCGTAGGGCATGTTCTTATAAAGGAACTGGTTGGTGACGGCGGTACCGACCGTGCCGAGCAGCAGCGTGTAGCCGTCGGCCGGTGACTTGGCGACGATCTCGGCGCCGACATTGCCGCCGGCGCCGCTCTTGTTGTCGACCACCACGGTCTGGCCCCAGACTTCCTGGAGATGCGCTGCGGCGATACGGCCCAGCAGGTCGGTCGTTCCGGCCGGCGCGAAAGGCACGACCATACGGATCTGCTTGTTGGGGTAGGTCGACTGCGCCCAGCCGTGGCGCGCGAGCATCGGCGCAGCGAGAGGAACGGCGACCGCGCCCGCGATGAGGCTGCGGCGTCCGATTGTCTTGGCGATTGTCTTATTGGTCATGGCGAAGCTCCCTTGTTTCAGGCGACTATATCGGCCGCCAATTGGGAGTTAAATGTGACCGCAGCATTGATTGGGTACACGGATCGCATCTCGGTACGGAGCGGCGAGAAGATCGCCTTCAAAGTCTCGAGCACGGGACCGAACCCGTACCACGCCATGCTGGTCCGCATCGTGCGCGGCGATCCCAATCCCGGCGGACCGCCGCCCAAGCTCGAGGACCTGTCCGAGCTGTTCGACGGCCGTTTCGCCTCGCGCGTGCAGAACGCATGGCCCGGCTCCTACGGTCTGGTCGAAGCGGCGAAGGACGCAAAGATGCCCGCGGCCCTCCACGTCGAGGCGTTGATCTGGCCGACCCTGCCCGAGGACGGGCCGCAGACGGTGATCTCGCGCCGCGATCCCGCGACGGGCGCAGGCTTCGCGCTGGTCCTGACCCCGGACGGCATGGCGCTGGAGACCGGCACGGATCGCATCGTGGTGGGCAAGAAGCTGCGGGGACGCATCTGGTATCGCGTCTGGGCCAGCGCCGATCCCGAGACCGGCACCTTGCGCGTCGGACAGCAACCGCTCGCGCGCGCGTTCGGCACCGACGACGAAGGCCAGGCGAGCGGCAAGGCTTCGTCTCCCGCCCTGGAGGCCGCCGCGCCGGTGATGATCGGCGCGGAGCCGGCGACCGACAGGCCGGCGCGGCGCTGCTTCAACGGCAAGATCGAGGCGCCCTGCATCCAGGGGTTTGCCGCCTGGGATTTCACCCGCCGCATGGACTCGATGGAGATCGAGGATACCGGCCCCAATGGCCTGCACGGCAAGCTGGTCAACCTGCCGACGCGGGCCATGAAGGGCTCGGCCTGGACCGGCGCCGAGCGCGACTGGCGGCGCGCGCCGCATCACTATGCCGCCATCCACTTCCATGACGACGACCTGCACGATTGCGGCTGGCTCGACGATTTCAGCTTCACCGTGCCGAAGGAAATGAAGAGCGGCGTCTACGGCATGCAGCTCACCTGCGGGAGCCACCGCGACGTCATCCCGTTCTTCGTGCGGCCGCAGGTCGGCAAGCCGCAGGCCAAGGTCTGCTATCTCGCCTCGACCTTCACCTATCAGGTCTATTCCAACTTCTCGCGCGGCATGTACGACGACGCCTTCCGCAAGAGAGTCGCCGACTGGAAGGCCTATCCGCACAATCCGGATGAGCACGGCGATTACGGCCTCTCGACCTACAACCATCATCGCGACGGATCGGGCGTGGCCTATTCCTCGCGCCTGCGGCCGCTGCTGACCTGGCGGCCGAACTATCTCAGTTTCAACGACGAGGCGGGTTCGGGCCTGCGCCACCTGCCGGCCGACACGCATCTCACCGGCTGGCTCGACCGCATGGGCGTGGCCTTCGACGTGGTGACCGACCACGATCTCGACGAGAAGGGCGTCGAACTGCTCGCCTCCTACAAGGTCGTGCTGACCGGCTCGCACCCCGAGTATCACACCGCGGGCACGCTCGATGCGCTGCAGGCCTATACCGAGAGCGGCGGTCGGCTGATGTACCTCGGCGGCAACGGCTTCTATTGGCGCGTGGCGCTGTCGCCCAGGGTGCCTGGCGCGATCGAGGTCCGGCGCACCGAGGGCGGCATCCGCACCTGGGCGGCCGAACCCGGCGAGTACTATCACGCGTTCGACGGCGCCTATGGCGGCCTGTGGCGGCGCTCCGACCGGCCGCCCAATCTCCTCTGTGGCATCGGCTTCTCGAGCCAGGGCACCTTCGTGGGCGATTCCTACCGGCAATCGCCGGCCGCGCGCGACAATACTCATGCCTGGGTGTTCGAGGGCGTAAACGACGAGTTGTTCGGCGGTTACGGCTTCTCCGGCGGCGGCGCGGCGGGCTTCGAACTCGACCGGCTCGACCATCGCCTGGGCAGCCCGCTCAACGCCGTGGTGCTGGCCTCGTCGGAAGGCCACGACCGGAAGAACTTCGTCGTCGTGCACGAGGAGCGGCTGGGCTTCACCACGACCATTCCGGGCCAGTCGCTGGAGCAGCTCATCCGCGCCGACATGACCTATATCGAGAAGCCCAAAGGCGGGGCCGTGTTCTCGGTGGGCTCGATCACCTATTGCGGCAGCCTGCCCCACAACAAATTCGACAACGACGTGTCGCGACTCACCTTCAACGTGCTGAATCGCTTCGGCGAACTCGGCCTCAAATGGCCTTTTTGACCTCCGGCGTGAGCTTCGCCAGCAGGCCGCGCGTGGCGGCCTCGATCATGCCGATGGCGCGCTCATAATCGTCGACCGTGCCGCCGAACGGATCGGGGATGTCGAGGACGCCGAGCGGCGGGGCGTAGCTCATCAGGAGTTGCGGCTTGCCGGCCAAGTCGCGCGGCGCCAGCCAGCGCATCTCGACGAGATGGCCGCGGGTCATCGCCAGCACATGGTCGAAGTGCCTGATGTCCTCGCCCGTAATCTGACGGGCGCGGATGCCGGTGATGTCGTAGCCGCGCGCCGCCGCCGCATCGATCGCAGGCTTGGTCGGCGGTTGGCCGACATGGCTGGCGCCGGTACCGGCGGAATCGATCTCGAAAGCGTCGGCCAGGCCGGCCTTGGCAGCCAGCGACCGGAATACGCCCTCGGCCGTGGGTGACCGGCAGAGGTTTGCAGTGCAGACGAACAGGATGCCGATGGTCATGGTCGCCGACCCTAGCACGGCGCTAGATTGGCGGCATGCATCAGGATTTCTTCCCGCCCGGCATTGCGGTGCTGACCGGTGCCGGCATCTCCAAGGAAAGCGGGATCGACACGTTCCGCGACGCGGACGGGCTGTGGAACCGGGTCGACCTCGAGGAGGTCGCGACCCTGGAAGCCTGGCACCGAGACAAGAAGAAGGTGCTCGACTTCTACAACAGGACACGCGCCATGTTCCGGGCGTCCGGCATCGCCCCGAATGACGCGCACAAGGCGCTGGCCCGGCTCGAGCGTGAATATGAAGGTGAAGTTACGGTCATCACGCAGAACATCGACCCGTTGCACGAACTGGCCGGGTCGAAGCGGGTGATCCACATGCACGGGCGCGACGGCGAAATCCGCTGCATGGCCTGCAAGGCGGTGTTCGAGTCGGACAAGGACCTCACGCCCGTTTCCGTCTGCCCCAATTGCAAGGCGGTGGGCGAACTGCGCCCCAACATCGTCTGGTTCGGCGAGATGCCGATGCATCTCGACGAGATCTACGAGGTGCTGGAGCGCTGTGGCCTGTTCCTCGCGATCGGCACGTCAGGCGAAGTCTATCCGGCTGCCGGCTTCGTGCTGCACGTGCGTCGCCACGCGCCACGCGCCCGCACGGTCGAGCTCAACCTCGAGCCAACCGACAACAAGAGCCTGTTCCAGGAGCACATCTACGGCCCTGCCACGGAGATCGTGCCGCCCTATGTCGCACGCGTGCTGACGCAGGGCTGGCGATAGAACGAGAAGAAGAGACGGAGGAAGACATGCCCGACATGATTCACGTGCCGCACGGCGCCCACCACATCGCGGCCGACGCGCACGGCCAGAACTTCTATGCGATCGATCGCCAGTTCCAGGACCTGATGCGGCTCTACATGGAGCCCGGCCTGCTCCGCCAGGTGACGCCGCATTTCGAGCGGCTGGGCGGGCTGGCCGGCGGCCGGCTCGACGAGCTGGCGATGGTCGCCGACAAGCATCCGCCGGTGCTGCAGCCGCGCGACCGCTTCGGCCGCGACGAGGACTGGATCGACTACCATCCCGCCTATCGCGAGATGGAGAAGATCGCCTTCGAGGAGTTCGGCATGCACGCGATGAGCCATCGCGCCGGCGTGCTCGGCCTCGCGGAGCCTGCCCATCCGCTGGTGAAGTACGCCATCACCTACCTCTTCGTTCAAGGTGAGTTCGGCCTGATGTGCCCGATCTCGGTGTCGGATACATCGAACTTCATCATCAAGCGCTACGGCTCGCCCGAGCTGAAGAAGCTGCTGCTCGACCGGCTGCTGAGCCAGGATCCGGCAACGATGCTGAAGGGCACGCAGTTCATGACCGAGAAGGCCGGCGGCTCCGATGTCGGCGCGCTGGAGACCGAAGCCGAGCGGGTGGGCGTCGGCCCCGACGGCGTCGAGCGCTGGAAGCTCTACGGCCAGAAATGGTTCTGCAGCCATGCCGACGCCGATGTCGCGGTGATGCTGGCGCGGCCGCGCGGCGCGGCGCCGGGAACGTCGGGTCTCGGCCTGTTCGCCCTGCCGCGGCGACTGGAAGACGGCAGCCGCAACAGCTACCGGATCGTGCGCCTCAAGGACAAGCTCGGCACGCGCTCGATGGCCTCGGGCGAGATCATCCTCGACGGCGCCACGGCTTACCTCGTGGGCGACGTGAACCGCGGCTTCAAGCAGATGATGGAGCAGGTCAACCTGTCGCGGCTGAGCCACGGTGTGCGCGCCGCCTCGATGATGCGCCGCTGCCTCAACGAGGCGCTGGCCGCCGCGCGCGGTCGCCGGGCCTTCGGCCGCGCCATCACCGAGTATCCGCTGCTGCGCCGCCAGCTCATGAAGATCCTGCTGCCGACCGAGCAGGCGCTGTCGATGTTCGCCTTCTCCGCCGACGCGATGGGCCGCGCGGATAAAGGTGACAAGGAGGCCGCGAACCTGCTGCGCATCCTGACTCCGGTCTACAAGTTCCGCGCCTGCCGCGACAATATCCCGGTCGCCAGCGCCGCCCTCGAGGTCAAGGGAGGGCTGGGCTACATCGAGGAATGGGTGACGGCGCGGCTGGTGCGCGACGCGCAGATCGGCACCTTGTGGGAGGGCACCTCCAACATCAACGCGCTCGACGTGGTGCAGCGCGCCGTCGGCAAGTCGGGCGGTCACAAGACGCTCTCCGCGGCGCTCAAGGCAAAGTACGAGCCGAGCGGCGCCCTGCCCGGTCAGTACAAGGGCCTGCTCGGCGCCACGCTCGACCGGGTCGAACGCTTCGTCGAGGCGGTGGCGCAGGACCCCAAGCACGAGAAGCGCTCCCGCCTCGCCGCCGGCGCCCTCTATCACGCGACGACGGCCGCGCTGCTGGCGTGGGAAGGCGCCACCCTCGGCGCCGAGGGCGGCGACGCCCGCCGCCTCTTGTTGTCGCGTCTGGTCATCGAACACCGCCTCGCCCCGCAGGACCCGCTGTCGCTCGGTGAGTCGGGCTGGGAAGAGGAAGCCATCAACCTCCTCCTCGACGATGCACCGGTGCCGTTGGCCAAGGCGATGGCACTCGTGGCGGCGTGACGATAAAGGTCCCTCGCTGCGCTCGGGATGACAATTATGGGTTGCTGACGCACATTCTTCACTAAGGAAAAGCTGTCATCCCGAGCGCAGCGAGGGACCCTTCCCCTAACGCTTCAGCACCTCGGCCGTATGCTCGCCCAGTAGCGGTTCGCGATAGAGCGGGCTCGACGGTTCGTCCTTGAAGCGCACCACGGGACCGAAGTGGAGGCGGCCTTCGGCGTCAGTCACCATGAAGCCGCGCTTCTGCAGGTTGGCGTCGGCGATGGCTTCGGGGAGCGTGTTGACCGGGCCGTAGCAGATGTCGAGCGATGCCAGATACTCCATCCAGTGGGCCAGTGGCTTCGCCTTGAAGGTTTCGGCGAGGAAGTCGACCACGGGCTTCTGGTGCGCGCCGGGCCATTCGCACAACGGCGCCATTTCCGGCCGACCGAGCGCACCCAAGAGATTCTTTATGAATTTCATCTCCTGGCCGGCGATCACGAGCTGGCGGCCGTCGGACGTGTCGTAGACGCGGTAGAAGGCCGAGCCGCCGGTCGTGCGCTGCTGCTTCACGTCGGGCGCCTTGTTCTCCGCGAAGGTCGTGCCGACCACGTTGGCGCAGGAGGCCATCAGCGATTCGTGCATCGAGACGTCGATATAGTCGCCGCGGCCGGTATCCTTGCGCCGTAGCAGCGCCATCAGCACGCCCGCCAGGCCATGGAGACCGCTCACCAGGTCGGCGACGGGAATGCCGGGGATTGCCGGCCGGCCGTCGTCGCCCAGGGTCAGGCTCAGCACGCCGGTCATGGCTTCCAGCGCGAGATCGTGCGCGGCGCGGCCGGGATAGGCGCCGTCCTGCCCGAAGGCGCTGATCGAGCAATAGACGATACCCGGATTCTTGGCGGCGACGGCGTCGTAGCCGATGCCGAAGCGGGCCGCGACGCCCGGCCGAAACGATTCAACCAGCACGTCGGCCTCGCAAGCGAGACGGAGGAGGTCGGCGCGGCCCTGCTCGCTCTTGAGGTCGAGCACGACGCTCTTCTTGCCGCGGCCCATGTTGCGGAAGAACACCGAGGTGCGCTGGTCGGGCGGGAGGATGTGGCGCCCGGGATCGCCCTCGCCCGGCGGCTCGACCTTGATCACCTCGGCGCCGTGATCGGCCAGCGAGGTGGTGAGATAGGGCCCCGGCAGGAACCAGGAGAGATCGACGACCTTGATGCCCTGAAGTTTCATGACGGCTTGTCCAGTAATGATTCGTTGTCGGCACCAAGTGGCGAACAGGCGGTCTGTGCTAGCCGTTCGCCGTCGATGCGCAGGGGATTGGCGAGGACGCGCAGCTCGCCCTTCGCGGGATGCGGCACGGACGAGACCATTCCAGCCTCACGCGCGAAGTCGCTGTCGAGTGCCTGATCCAACCGGTAGACCGGCGCCGCGGGGAGCAGCCCGTTCATGGCCGCCAGCCACTCCGCGGTCGTGCGCGTGCGGAAGGTCACGTCGAGTTCCGCCGACATGGCCGCGCGATTCCTTGCTCGCGTGTTGGGATCGGGAAAGCGTGGATCAGCCACGAGATCGGCGCGGTCCAACACCTCGCACAGGTTCAGCCAGAATTTCTGCGTCATGCACATGATGAAGATCCAGCCATCCTTCGTGGGGAAAGTCTGGACCGGCGCCAGCGAGAGATGCGCGCTGCGCGGCACCCTCGGCGAGACATCGCCCTCGTTCAGGTACCAGAGGCCGGGATAGGTGAGCTGGTGCATGGCGACGTCGTAGAGGCAAGTGTCGACGTCGCAGCCCTTCCCCGTCGTGCGGGCACGCAGCAGGCAGCTCAACAGGCCGACGATGCCGGTGAGGCCGCTCATGCTGTCGATCATCGAGACGCCGACACGCGTCGGCGGCCCGTCGGGCTCGCCGGTCAGTTCCATCAGCCCGGCCTCGGCCTGCATCAGGAAGTCGTAGCCCGGCCAATCTGCGCGAGGGTTGGCCTTGCGCTCGTTGTCCCGGCCGTAGGCGGAGATGTGCAGGCAGACGATCGAGGGCTTCAGATGTTTCAGGCTGGCATAGTCGATGCCGAGCTTGGCCGGCTGCGTGCCGCGCATGTTGTTCACGACACAGTCGGCACCCTTCACCAGTTGCTCGAACTGCCGCCGACCCGCCTCCGACTTCATGTCGAGGGCCACGCTTTTCTTGCCGAGATTCCAGGCCTGGAAATACTCGCTGTCGTTCTCGCCAAGCTTGTGAGGCCCGACCTGGCGCGAGGGATCACCGCCCTGTGGCGCCTCGATCTTGATCACCTCGGCGCCGAGTTCGGCCAGGAACATCGTGCCGTAGGGGCCGGCGCCGAACTGTTCGAGCGTGAGGACGCGGATGCCCTCGAGCGGCTTGCCATTCAGGCTCACGAGATCGGGTTCCGCTTGATCAGCTGCCGCGCGATGATGATGCGCTGCATCTCGTTGGTGCCCTCGCCGATGCAGGTCAGGGGCGCGTCGCGATAGAGGCGCTCGATGTCGTATTCCTTCGAATAGCCGTAGGCGCCGTGGATGCGCATCGATTCGATGCTGTTCTCGAGTGCGGCCTCCGAAGCAAAATACTTCGCCATGCCGGCTTCCATGTCGCAGCGTTCGCCGCGATCGAAGATGGCCGCGGCATCGAGCGTCAACAGGCGGGCGGCGCGGGCCCGCGTCGCCATCTCGCCGAGCTTGAGCTGGATCGCCTGATGCTCGCAGATCGGCTTGCCGAAGGTCTTGCGCATCTGCGAGTATCCGGTCGCCAGCCTGAGCGCGCCCTCGGCGATGCCGACGCCGCGCGAGGCCACGTTGATCCGGCCGAGCTCGAGCCCGCCCGCGACCTGGGCGAAACCCTGGCCCTCGACCTCGCCGATCAGGTGATCGGCCGGGATCTTGTAGTCCTCGAACACCAGCTCGCCCGAATCGATCGACTTGTAGCCGAGCTTTTCCAGCTTGCGACCGACCGTGAAGCCCGGCCCCTTGGGCGTGATGAACAGGCTCATGCCGGTGTGGCGCGGATTGGCCTCGGGATCGGTCTTCACCAGCATGGCGAAGCAATGGCCCTCGATGCCGTTGGAGATCCAGGTCTTGGTGCCGTTGATGACGTAGCCGTCGTTGCCGTCGCGCCTGGCTACCATGCGGATCGATTGCAGGTCGGTGCCGGCATCGGGCTCGGTGAGCGCCAGGCCGCCTCGAATCTCGCCAGTCGCGAACTTGGGCAACCAGCGCTCCTTCTGGCGCGGGGTGCCGAACTTCTCGACGGCCAGCGCCAGCATCAGGTGCGAGTTGAAAATGCCGGTGATGGCCATCCACACCGACGAGATGCGCATCACGATCTCGGCGTAGGTCGTGGCCGGGAGGCCGAGCCCGCCATATTCCGGGCTGATCGTGGCGCCGAACAGGCCGAGCTCCTTCATCTGCTCGACGATCTCGGCCGGCCATTTGTCGGCGTGGTCGAATTCCTTCACCCGCGGCGCCACCTCGCGCTCGATCCAGCGGTCGATGGTGGCAAACAGCTGGGCTTCGTCGGCCTTGTCGATCGTCTTCATTCGGTCCTCCCGGCCGCCATCATGCCCGACGGAAGGGGGCGGACAAGGCCGCGGAACCTCAGGACGAAATCCAGACGGGGGACGGCCCTAGGCGGCGCGACACACCTCGTGCATCATCGCGCGCAACAAACTCCAAATAAAAAGGAAAGACGCGATGAGGAGACGTCACTTCACGGCCGGCATGGCGACGCTACCATTTGTCCCGACCTTCGCACTCGCCCAGGCCGACGACTGGCCCAACCGCAACGTCCGCATCGTCTGCCCGTTCACCCCCGGCGGCTCGCAGGACAATATCGCCCGACGACTCGCCGCCAAGCTCAGCGACGAATTCGGCCAGACCTTCGTGGTCGAGAACCGCACCGGCGCCGGCGGATCGATCGCCGCCGACAACGTCGCCAAGTCGCCGCCCGACGGCTATTCGGTGCTGCTGGGCAATATCGGCAGCCACGCGCTGGTGCCGCACCTCTATCGCAAGCCGGCCTACAATGCCGTCACCGACCTCGAGACCGTGGCCTGGATCGGCACGCAGCCCAACCTCCTGTGCTGCAGTCCCGGCTTCCCGCACGACACGCTGCCCAAGCTGATCGCGGCGGCGAAGAAGGAGCCCGGAAAATATTCGTTCGGTTCGTCCGGCCTCGGCACCTCGCCGACGCTTACCATGGAGCTGTTCAAGCAGAAGACCGGCGTCGACATCACCTTCATCAGTTATCGCGGCGCCGCGGCGGCCGCGGCCGACGTGCTGGCCGGCCATGTGCCTATGGTGATCTCCAACATCGATTCGTTGATGGGTCAGGTCAGCGCCGGCAAGCTGAAGCCGATGGCGTCGAGCGGCGCCAAGCGCTCGACGGTCCTGCCGGATACGCCCACTTTTGCCGAGACCGTTTCGCCGGACCTCGTCGTGACCTCATGGTCGATCTGGGCGGTGCCGACCGGCACGCCGGCCAGGATCAAGGACAGGCTTCGTGTGGCGACGGAGAAGGCGCTGAAGTCTCCCGACGTGATGGAGAGCATGAAGGCCGGCGGCTTCGAGCCCGGCGTCATGACCGTTCCCGAGATCGACGCCTACATCCAGACCGAGATCAAGCGCTGGGGCGAGGTCATCCGTGCCGCGGGCATCAAGGCTGAATAGTCATCTCATCCCGGACCTGCTGGCGCCGGGTCTCGACCTTGTGTTCTGCGGCACGGCGCCGAGCCCGGCCTCGTTCAAAGCGCGCGCCTACTACGCCAATCCCGGCAACGCTTTTTGGCCGACACTTCACGCGGTCGGCCTGACGCCGGAACGACTGACGCCTCAGCGCTTTCCCGAGTTGCTGACGTTGGGCCTTGGCCTCACCGACCTCAACAAGACCGAGGTCGGATCGGATCATGAGCTGACGCCCGAGGCGATGGATGCGAAGTCGCTGCACGCCAAGCTGCGGCGTTTCCGGCCCGCCGCCATCGCCTTCACCTCCAAGAACGCCGCGTCACTCGCTCTGGGCATCAAGACACCGGCCTATGGACGACAGGTCGAGCTTCTTGAAGGCGCAGTGGCTTTCGTTCTGGCGTCGCCCTCGGGTCGCGCCCGCTCCTTCTGGAGCCTGGCGCCCTGGAAAGAAGCAGCCGCCTTTGTCGCCGAACGGCGACGTCTGCGCGAGCGCGGAGCGTGAGGATCGGTCGCCGCGCTGCGCTGGCCGGGCTGATGAGCCTGCCTGCGCTGGCGGAAGCCCAGGACACCGCCGCGACGCTGCACGACCTCGCGCGGCGCGCCACGATCTATCTCTTCCCGGTCTATGAGATGTATCGCGCCCGCTGGCGCGCGACGGCCGACGAGACGAACCCGCAGCGTCAGCGGCTCAACCGCTTCCGTCACATGCCGACACTCGCCGACTCGCGCACGCGCGACGTCACCACGCCGAACGCCGACACGCTTTATTCCTCGGCCTGGCTCGACCTGTCGCTGGAGCCGTTGTTCCTCACCGTGCCGCCGGTTGGCGATCTCTATTACAGCTACGCCTTCATCGACCTGTTCACCGACAACTTCCTCGTCGTCAGCCATCGCGCGAGGGGCAACGGCCTGGCAACGCACATGATCGTCGGGCCGAAGTGGAACGGCGACGCGCCGGGCGACGTGACGCTGGTCCGCGCGCCCACCAATTCTGTGTGGCTGCTCGGTCGCATCCTGCTCGATGGACCGGACGAGCTCGACCGCGTGCGCATCCTGCAAAGCCGCGTGTTGCTCGAGACGCCCGACATGCGCAACGAGCGGCGCATCCTCGAGACCGGCGAGCTGATGCGCTTCCGCACACAGGCGCCGCCCGAACCCGTCGCCGACTGGCCAGCGCCCCATCCCGACGAGCCTTTCGACCTGTTCGACACCAGCCTGCGGGCACTCGGCGAGAGCCCGCTGCCCGAACGCGACCGTCCGTTGTTCGAGGCGCTTGCACCGCTGAAGCTGAAGCCGGGGCGCAAGTTCGACCAGCGTTCCTTCAGCGACATCGAGCGGCACGCCATTCGCGCCGGCATCGAACAGGGTCATGCCGACATCCGCGCGGCCGCCGGGCGCGGGCGCACAATCGACGGCTGGACCTATGGCCAGCGGCACCTCGGCAACTTCGGCGACGACTATCTCTATCGCGCCGCCACCGCGCTGACGGCCCTCGGTGCCCTGATGCCTGACGAGGCGGTCTATGTGAGCTGTGCCGTCGATGCGGACCGGCAGCCTCTGTCCGGCGCCCTGCGCTACACGCTCACCTTTCCGGCCGACAACCTGCCGCCGGCGCGAGCCTTCTGGTCGCTGTCGGCCTACGAGGTGACGCCGGAGGGCCGCGCCTTCTTCATCGACAATCCGATCGATCGCTACTCGATCGGGGATCGCACCCGAGGCTTGACGCGCGGCCCCGATGGATCACTCACGATCCACATCCAGCGCGACCAGCCACCCCGTGAACACGCCGACAATTGGCTGCCGGCGCCGGCCGGACCAATGCGTCTGGTGTTGCGCGCTTATCAGCCCGACGCGGCACTGATCGAAGGCCGCTACCGCGTGCCGCCGGTGCGTCGCAACTCCTCCCCCTGACAGGCGTTGCTCCTGCGAACACGAGCAGGAGCCCCCATGACCGACATCTCCCGCCGCTCCTTGGCCGCGGGCGCCGGCCTGCTGGTTGGTGCCTTTGCGATTGGTGCACGCGCCCAGCAGGCGCCGCCGCAGCTCGCGAGCGCTGTTCCCGTCCCGAAGGCGACGCCCAAGCCCCTGATCGTCAATCCCGACAAGGTGAAAGGCCTGTCGGCCAATCTCCTGCGCACCCATCACGACGCCGAATATGCCGCCGGGGCGGTGAAAAGGCTGAACGCGATCGGCGAGGCACTGGCCAAGATCGACTTCGCCGAGGTGTCGCCCGAGAAGCTCGGCGAATTGAAGCGTGACGAGCAGGCCGCACAGAATGCGATAGTCCTGCACGAACTCTATTTCGACGGGCTGGCGGAGGCGCCCAGCCAGCCCTCGGGCCTGCTGGCGCAGGCGCTGTCGCGCGACTTCGGGAGTCTCGACCGCTGGAAGGCGGAGTTCGTCGGCATCGGCAAGTCGTTGCCCTCAGGGATGGGCTGGGTGATCCTGGCCTATGCGCCGCGCGACAAGCGCCTGTTCAACTACCGCGCCGAGAACGATTCCATGGCCCCGGCCGGCGGCGTCCCCCTGCTCGCCATGGACATGTTCGAACACGCCTATGCGGCCGACTACGGCACCGATATCGCGAAGTACATCGATGCATATGTGCAGGCGATCAAATGGACGAACGCCGAACGCCTCTATCGCGAGGCGATGCGGGTCTAACTCAAGCGCTCGGCTGGATGCGCTGCGATTCTTCTTCGGCCTTGGCTTCGATCGCTTCCATGTCGTCGTCGCTCAGGCCGAAGTGATGGCCGATCTCGTGGATCAATACGTGGCGCACGATGTGCGGCAGATCCTCACCCGATTCGCACCAGTAGTCGAGGATGGGACGGCGATAGAGGAAGATGCGGTCGATGTCGTTGGCGACATGACCGGCGCCACGCTCCATCATCGACACGCCCTGATAGAGACCCAGCAGGTCGAAGGGCGTCTCGAGTTCCATCTGCTTCTCGATCTCATCGCTCGGGAAGTCGTCGATCTGGATGCGCACGTTGCCGATATGCCGACGAAACTCCTCGGGAATCGTCGCGAGCGCCTCGGCGGCGATCGCTTCGAAATCCTCCAGTGTGGGCGCCAGGCCGAAACAGGGCATGCGCCGAGGATTGTTGAAGACCGGCATGACTCCCCCTTATAGGACCAGCGCGCCCACGCCAAGCGCCCCGTCGTGACCGTTTGTGTACCTTCCCATCTCGAAGTTGGCGCGGTATTCGCATGGTCGCCTTCCCGATCGATCCGCATTAAGCTCGCCACCGCACATGCTTCGTTTTCTCGTCCGCCGCCTGATCGTGGCGCTGCTCGTCGCGGCCACGGTCATGACCCTCGCCTTCATCCTCACGCGGCTGTCGGGCGATCTCGCCATCTCGATCGCAGGCCCCAACGCGACCGCGTCCGACATCGAGGCGGTACGCAAGGCCTACGGCCTCGACCGCCCCGTGCTCGAGCAGTTCTTCGACTGGGTCGGGCGCGCGGTGACCGGCGATCTCGGCAACAGCTACTTCTTCCAGACGCGGGTCTCGACCTTGATCGCCGAGCGGATGCCGGTGACCCTGACACTCGGGTTGACCGGCCTCTCGCTCGCGCTCCTCCTCTCGATCCCCATGGGCATCCTCGCCGCGGTGCGCGAGAACACCAGCTTCGACCGCGCGGTCCAGATGGTCGCCCTGATCGGCCAGGCCATGCCGTCCTTCTGGCTGGGCCTCCTGCTGATGATCGTGTTCGGCCTGACCCTGGGCTGGCTGCCGATCTCGGGCACCGGCTCGTGGGAGCATTTCGTCATGCCGGGCACCGTACTCGCCTTCTCCGCGGTCCCGGCCCTCACCCGCCTCACACGCGCCGGCATGATCCAGGCGATGGGCAGCGACTACATCCGCACCGCGCGCGCCAAGGGACTGTCGCGCGCCTCGATCCTGCTGAAGCATGCCCTGCGCAACGCCGCCATTCCCGTCGTCGCCATCGCCGCCGTGCAGCTCGGCTTCATGCTGGGCGGCTCGATCGTCATCGAGCAGGTCTTCGCCCTCCATGGCGTCGGCTTCCTCGCCTGGGAGAGCATCGCCAAGAACGACTTCCCGGTGGTGCAGGCCGTCGTGCTGGTGCTCGCCGTCATCTATGTGGCTCTGACGATGGTTTCCGACCTGTTGAATGCCGTGCTCGATCCGCGGCTGCGCGCATGAGCACTGCCGTGGCCATCAATGCCGGCCCGCGCCGGGGCTGGAGGAGCGCGGGCACCTGGATCGGTGCCGTCATCGTCGGCGCCGCGCTGGTCTGCGCGATCTTCGCGCCCCTGCTGGTACCGCACGATCCGTTCGCGCAGGACCTCAACCGCCGGCTCCTCGTGCCGTTCTGGATGGAAGGGCACAATCCCGACTTCATCCTCGGCACCGACCAGCTCGGCCGCGACTATCTCTCGCGCCTGATCTGGGGTTGCCGCATCTCGATGCTGATCGGCGTCACCGTCACGATCGTCTCGGCCCTGATCGGCATCACCATCGGCGTGCTGGGCGGCTTCTTCGGCGGCCGCATCGACGATGCGGTGCTGTTCGCCATCACCACGCGTCTGTCCATTCCCGTCGTCCTGGTGGCGCTCGCCGTCGTGGGTCTGCTCGGCACCTCGATGACCCTGCTGGTGCTGACCCTGGGTCTCCTCCTGTGGGACCGCTTCGCCGTCGTGGCCCGCTCGACCTCCATGCAGGTGCGCAACCTCGATTTCGTCGCTGCCGCGTGGTGCGCCGGCTGCTCGCGCTTCCGCGTTCTCTCGCGCGAAGTGCTGCCCAATATCGCCAGCCACCTCGTCGTCGTGGCGACGCTCGAGATTGCGCTCGCCATCCTTCTCGAGGCGACGCTCTCGTTCCTCGGGCTTGGCGTCCCGCCGCCGCTGCCCTCCTGGGGCCTGATGATCGCCGAGGCCAAGGACTACATGTTCTTCAGCCCCTGGGTGATCGTGATCCCCGGCGTGGCACTGTTCGTGCTGGTACTCGGCATCAACCTGCTGGGCGACGGGCTGCGCGACGCCTTCGCGACGAGGTCCCGCACATGAGCGCGCTTCTCGACGTCGAGCGGCTCGAAGTGGGCTTCGGCGGAACCGCGGCGGTGCGCGGCGCCTCGCTCACGGTCGAGCGCGGCGAGACCCACTGCCTGGTGGGCGAATCGGGCTGCGGCAAGTCGGTGACTTCGCTCGCGATCATGAACCTGCTGGCGCGCGGCGGCCACCGCACGGCGCAGCGCCTCACCTTCCAGGGCGAGGACCTGCTGAAGCTCGACGACCGGGGCATGGCGCGGCTGCGCGGCAATGCCATGGCGATGATCTTCCAGGAGCCGATGACCAGCCTCAATCCGGCCTACACGATCGGCTCGCAGATGACCGAGGTGATGCGCCGCCACAAGAAAGTGAGCCAGCGGGTCGCCACCGATCGCGCCGCCGACCTGCTGGGCCGGGTGGGCATCACAGCGCCGGGGCTTCGGCTCGGCCAGTTCCCGCACCAGCTCTCGGGCGGCTTGCGCCAACGGGTGATGATCGCCATGGCGCTGATGTGCGAGCCGCAGCTCCTGATCGCCGACGAGCCCACCACGGCGCTCGACGTCACGGTGCAGGCCCAGATCCTGCGCCTGCTGGCGCAGCTGCAGCGCGACCTTGGTCTCGGCATGCTGCTGATCACCCACGATCTCGGCATCGTGGCCCGCGTCGCGCATCGGGTTTCCGTCATGTATGCGGGCGAAGTTGTCGAGAGCGCGGCCACCGCCCAGCTTTTCGCCGATCCCAGGCACCCCTACACACAGGGCCTGCTGCGCTGCGTGCCGGTGCCGGGCAAGCAGCGCCAGGACGAGCCGCTGGGCTCCATTCCGGGCACCGTGCCGCGCATCGGTCCGGGCTTCGAAGGCTGCGGCTTCCGCGATCGCTGCAGCTTTGCCGACGCGACCTGCGCCCACACCGTCCCGCCCCAGACCGCGGCACCGGGTCACGACTATCTCTGCCGGCTGGCGCCATGAACGCGACGACACAGGCCGCGATCGAACTCAGGTCCGTCGGCAAGACCTTCCGTGTTTCCGGCGGCATCCTGGGCAAGGACCGCCGGGTCGTCGCCGTCGACGGCGTCTCCTTCGCCGTGCCGCCGGGCGGCGTGCTGGGCGTCGTGGGTGAGTCCGGCTGTGGCAAGTCCACCCTCGCCCGCCTGATCCTGGGCCTGCTCAGCCCCGATTCCGGGGACATCGCCGTCGAGGGACAGCGCGTCGTGGACATGGATCGCAAGGCGCGGGCGCGCCTGATCCAGCCGGTGTTCCAAGACCCTTTCTCGTCGCTCAACCCGCTGACCCGCATTCGCGACATCGTGGCGATGCCGCTGCAGGCGCAGGGCAGCTTTTCGCGCGCCGAGATTGCCAAGCGCGTCGACGAGATGCTGGAGCGCGTCGGCCTGCCCGGCGAGATGGGCAATCGCCTGCCGGCCGAACTTTCCGGCGGCCAGCGCCAGCGGGTCGCCATCGCGCGCGCCCTGGTGCTGCGGCCGCGCATCGTGGTGTGCGACGAGCCGACCTCGGCCCTCGACGTCTCGGTGCAGGCACAGATCCTGAACCTGCTGGCCGAACTGCGCCGCGACCTCGGCCTCACCTACCTGTTCATCAGCCACAATCTCGCGGTCGTCGAGCATGTCGCGAGCGAGGTGGCGGTGATGTATCTCGGCCGTATCGTCGAGAAGAAGCCGACGCAGGCGCTGTTCCACGCGCCCGAGCATCCCTACACCAGGGCGCTGCTTGCCTCGGTGCTGACGCCGGAGCCCGGTCTCGGCGTGCCCGATGTCGGGCTGGGCGACGTCATGCCCGACCCCGCCAACATCCCACCGGGCTGCCGCTTCCATCCGCGCTGCCCGGTCGCCGAACCGCGCTGCTCCACGGAAACGCCGCCGCTCAGGCCTCGGCCCGGCGGCGGCGTGGAGTGTCTGCTGGTTCCTTAGAAGAGAGATCCCTCGACTACGCTCGGGATGGAAGTGACGCGCTTGCGCGCGTCACTTCCACTTGGCGAAGTAGAAGCGCGGCAACTCGTCGGGGAAGGTCTTGAATTCCAGGCCCTTCGAGAAGGCGTAGGTGTTCACGTAGGTGTTGATCGGCAGCCAGTAGGCCTTTTCGGTCGCGATCTTCACCGCCGCCGAGTAGGCCTTCTTGCGGGCCTCGGTGTTGGAGGTGGAGCCGCCTTCGGCGATCAGCTTCTCGAGTTCGGGGTCCCTCGAATAGTTGTCGAGCGCGCCGGCGCCGAACATCACGGGCAGGATCGCCGAGACGTCGTTGATCGAGTAGCTGCCCCAGCTTCCCATGTAGAGAGGCGCCTCGCCCTTCTGGGCCTTCTGGATGGCGGGCGCGACCTGGAGCTGGTTGATCTTGGCACGGATGCCGACGGCCTGCAGGTAGCTCTGCACCGACGCCGGCCACGAGGTCGGCTGCACGTAGGTCACAAACTCGATGTCGAAGCCGTTGGGATAACCCGCCTCGGCCAGCAGCGCCTTGGCCTTGGCCGGATCATAGTCGTACTTCACGGCGGCGTCGGCATCGCAGCCGAACTGGCTCGGGAAGCACGGGGCCGGCGGCACGCGGCTGCCGCCGCCGACCAGCTTGTCGGCGAACTGCTTGCGGTCGACGGCGTGCCAGATGGCCTGACGCACCTTGAGCTTGGTCAGCGGATTGTCGGCGCCGGTGCGGCCGGCCGCATCGATCGAGAGATAGCCCACGCGCATCGATTCCTGCCGCACGGCCTGCAGGAACGGCATCTTGTTGATGTCGTTGGCCTGGTCGGGATTGATGTTCCAGATCCAGTCGGCGCGCTGGGCCAGCAGTTCGGTCACCGAGGTGGCAAGATCGGGCACGAAGCGGACGTGCAGCTTCTTGATCGCCGGTACGCCCTTGGGCGAGCCCTTCCAGTAATCGTCGAAGCGCTCGAAGAACACTTCCTTGCCCTGGTCGTTCTTGACGATCTTGTAGGGACCGGCGCCGACCGGCTTGGCCGAGAAGCCCTCGGGGCCGACCTTCTCGCGATAGGCCTTGGGATGGATCGGCGTCACCATGGCGAGATACTCGAGCGCTGCCGGCGTCGGCCGCTTCATCTTGATGCGCACGGTCCAGTCGCCGGTTTTTTCGGCCTTGTCGATCCAGGCGTAGTTCGAGGGCGTCGCCACCTTGGACGCGGGATCGGCGGCCATGTTGATCGTGTAGACGACGTCGTCGGGGGAGAGCGTGCTGCCGTCGTGGAACTTGACGCCCTGGCGGATCGTGAGGTCGAGCGTGTTGTCGTCGGTGAACTTCCAGTCGGTGGCGAGCGACGGCTTGATCTCGAAGGTCGCGGGATCGCGATGCACCAGCATGTCCCAGGCCTGGTGCGCCAGAATCAGGCCGGTGCGCTGGCTGTTGAAGTACATGTCGATGTTGGGCACGGCGTCGTTGAACAGGATGCGCAGCGTATCGGCGCTCTTCTGGGCGAAGGCTTGCGGAACGGCAGCAGCGGCGCCGAGAGCGGCGGCCGTGGTCGAGAGAAGGGCGGTACGTCGGGTGATCTTCAAGAAAGCCTCCGGTTTGTTGGGGCGAGCCTAGGCTGCTGGCCCGCGATGAGGCAAGCTTCACGCCAACTGAGGAGAGAACAGATGACCGCCAAACTCGCCGGCAAGACCCGCGCCCAGGCCCTGGCCTCGATCAAGGGCTGGAAGAAGGTGCGCGGGCGCGATGCCATCCAGAAGAGCTTCAGGTTCGCCGACTTCAATGAAGCCTGGGGCTTCATGACCCGCGTCGCAATGGCCGCCGAGAAGGCCGATCATCATCCGGAATGGTCCAACGTCTACAACAAGGTCGAGATCGTTCTCAGCACGCACGATGCCGGCGGCCTGTCGGAGAAGGACGTTGCGCTGGCGAAGATCATCGACTCGGTCGCCTGACGGCAGCGCCTGACGGCGCGGTGGGTCGGATGGGATTGGCGCGTCGCGCTTGGTTGGAGGAGCTGCTCCGGGTCACAACATCGAAGCCGGAGCAAAAGCCGTGCTGTGACAATCGACCGTCACCGCCCTGTAACCTCTGGAATTCGGAGGGCGCCTTCCCAGATGGTGATCACTGAATAGCGTTCACCATCGGAAAGTTCAGCCCATGTCGAAGAGTATGTTCACGCTCGCTGCGGCTATGGCCGCAGTCGTGCTCGTGCCGCTCGCCGCCGCATCTGCCTGTGCCGCAGGCCTTCCCAGCATCTATGATGCGAATGGCGAATACGATCACGATCTCGCGAACTGTACGGCCGAAGCGCCTCCGAGCGACGGCCAGCTTGCAAGCGGTCGTGTCGTGGCGATCGATCCGGCTGGCCGCATCACGCTCGACTACCGGCCGCTCCCGCTCCTGCCCGAGGGCGGCGTCAGGATCTTCACGGTGGAAAATCCTGCTGCCCTGAAAGGTCTCAGCCCCGGCGATCGCGTCCGCTTCGAGGTCGAGCGCAACGGCCGCGACTATGTCGTGACGCGCCTCGAGAACAGCAACTAGAGAACAACGACTACGAAGCGAGCCGCTTGCGCGCGTGGCGCAACAGTTCGCCGTCGCTCGGCTCCTCCATCGCCTCCACGCCGACCAGCTTCTTCGCAAGCTGCTCGGCGTGGCCGACGCGGACGTATTTCTCGAAATCCTGCCGCGGTCCTGTCGGGCCCGCGATCATCCAATTCTCGACTTCGGTGAGTTCGGCCAGGATCGCCTCGAAATACTCGCGATCGTCGCGCACCCGGCCATTGCCGTCGGCCTTCACCTCCCGCCGCTCGACCTCACCGCCCCCGAAGCGATAGATATGGGCCTCTTCGGCGTTCAGCCATACGGCTGCATGCGGCGAACTCACATGCCCCTCCCGCGTTCCTCGGCGCCCTGATTGTGCTCGCCGCCCGGCTGGGCGATATCGCGCAGGGCGTTGCCGGCCTTGCGTCCGTCGTTCTCGTGCGCCGCCACGTCGGCAAGCGACAGGATGCCGACCAGGCGCTTGTCCCGATCCACTACCGGCAAACGACGAACCTGCAGTTCGCCCATGTTCTTCGCAACATGCGCCGTGTCCTCGTCGACGAAGCAGTATTTTACATCCTGGGTCATCACCTCGCGCACCTCCGTGCCAGGGCCCTTGCCCTCGCCGATGGCGCGCACGGCGATGTCACGGTCCGTGATCATTCCGACCAGACGGTCATCCTCACCGACGGGCAACAGGCCGGCATCGATCGCCAGCATCATCCGGGCCGCATCTTCCACCGAATGGTCTGGCCGTGCGACGCAGACGTCGCGTGTCATGGCATCGCTCACTCGCATGACTTCTCTCCTTCTTCCTGTTGGCTCAGGGAAGCAACGTCATCGCGGAAAATGTGGTTGCCAACGGTCGTGCAGTGGGAACCCGGGGGAACGACCGTTGTGAGCCGACGTTGCGCCGCACATGAAGAGCCCGTTCTCCTGGCTGGAAGGCGTCGTCGCATGGGCCCCGAATTGGGTGATTTCCGTTGCCTGCTTCGTGGCCGCCGCACTCGTCGCCCTTACCTTGCACGGGTTGGCGATGCGCCTCCTCCGCTGGATGATCCCGGCCTCATTTCACTTCGTTCATTCGTTCATATCCGCAATCCAGGCCCTGTTGCGGGTCGGGCTGGTGATCTTCGCGGTTGCCCTCGTCCTGCCGCTGGTGCCGCTCGAAAGCAGGGGGCAGGCGGTCATCGGGCACCTGCTGATCGTCGCGTTCATCCTCCTGCTGGGCTGGAGTTGCACGGCCGCCATCACATTGGCTTCGGACTACTATCTCCGCCGCGCGGATATCGACCTTAGCGGCGACCCGCTCGGTCGCAAGCATCTGACGCAGGTGCGCGTGCTGCGCCGGGTCGCGGCCACGCTGGTCATTCTCGTCACGGTCGCCGCCGCGTTGATGACGTTCGACTCGGTCAAGCAATATGGCGTGAGCCTGATCGCATCCGCGGGCGCCGCCGGCCTCGTGGTCGGCCTGGCCGCCCGGCCCCTTCTCACCAACCTGTTCGCCGGAATCCAGATCGCAATCACGCAGCCGATCCGCATCGGCGACGCCGTGATCGTCGAAGGCGAATGGGGCTGGGTGGAGGAAATCACCGGCACATACGTCGTCATCAAAATCTGGGACTGGCGACGGCTGGTCGTGCCGCTCTCCTACTTCCTCGAACGACCGTTCCAGAACTGGACCCGGCAGACCACCGATCTCATCGGCTCGGTGCTGCTTTGGGTCGATTATACCGTGCCGGTGGCGCGCATTCGCGCCAAGCTCGAGGAGATCGTGAAGACATCAGAACTGTGGGACGGGCAGGTCGTCAATCTCCAGGTAGTCGACAGCAGCGAGCGCGCCGTGCAGCTGCGCTGCCTCGTTAGCGCGCGGACATCGCCCGAGGCCTGGGACCTGCGCTGCGAAGTCCGCGAAAAGCTGATCGCCTTTCTGCAGGACGCGTATCCCGGCGCCCTGCCCAAGCAGCGCGCCCAGGTAGTCGATTTCGAGCGGATGGCCGCAAAGGCCGCCGGGTGAGCTTTTCGGGCCGCGAAAAGACCTCTGCGATTTGAGTGGCCTCGCATGCCGCCGCGGCGGAAGCTTCGTCCAATCAATTCGGAGGGAGCATCGTGGTACAGAGACGGAAATTGATCCTGGGGGGACTTGCAGCGACGGGCGCCCTGGCGACCGGCTTCGGCGCAAGGGCGCAGGCCTTCCCGACCAAGCCTCTAAGGTTCGTCGTGCCCTTCGCCGCCGGCGGCAACGCCGATGTAACGGCCCGCCTGGCCGGCGAAGGCATGTCGCGCAAGCTCGGCCACCCGGTCGTGGTGGACAACCGGCCGGGCGCCGGGGGCGTCGTTGGCCAGGAACTGGTCCTGCAGGCCCCTGCCGACGGCTACACGATGGTGATCGCCGCTTTCGGCACGCTCTATGTCTCGCCCCTGATGGCCGGCAAGCCCTCCATGGTGCCGTCCTTCGCGCCGGTGAGCATGCTGAGCACGGTGCCGATGATCGTCGTCGTGCCCGCCAACAGCCGCTTCACCGACTGGCAGTCGCTCATGGCCGCCGCAAAGGCGAAACCGGGCACCATCAGCATGGGCCACGCCGGCAACGGCACGCCCAACCACACCGACATCCTCCGCATCCAGGAGAACGAGAAGGTGAGCTTCTCGATTGTGCCCTATCGCGGTTCGGGCGTGGGATTGAACGATGTCCTGGCGGGCCAGATCGACAGCTACGTAGATCAGCTCAGCAGCTCTCTGCCGCACCTCCAATCGGGCAAGCTGCGCGCCCTCGTCGTTGTCGGCGAGAAGCGCACGCCCGAACTGCCGAACGTGCCCACACTCGCAGAAACCGGCTGCACTGCATTCGACGGCGGCACGACGCTCGGCATCTTCGTCCGTCAGGACACGCCGGCGCCGATCATCAACACGCTGAACGCAGCCGCGGTCGCGGCCCTCGCCGAGCCGTCGATCAAGCAGAAATTCACCGACCTCGGTGCGACGGTGCGGCCCTCGACGCCAGCGGAATTCGCCGCCTTCATGAAGACGGAAGAAGCCGGAATCGGCGAATTGGCCGCGAAAGGCCTGTTGAAGCCCGAGTAAGCACCGAGCGGCGAAGACCTACTTGGTCTTCGCCTTGCCCTGGCCCTTCGGGTCGCCGGCCTTGCCCTTGGCTTCGGCGGTGTCGAGCGCGCCCGCTTCCTCGGAATCGAGCGCCCGCATGGCCTCGCGGGCGGCGCTGTCGACATTGCCCTTCTTCAGGAAATCGGCCGTGCGCTTGTTATAGTCGGCGGTGGCGCTGTAGCTGCCTTCACCCTCGATCTTGCCGTCGGCTTTGGACTTCTCCATGGCTCTCTCCTTCGTTGTCCTGTACGGCAACGCGGAACCTCTGCCAGGGTTACGTGAGCAGTCCGATCTCGCGATAGAAACGAATGACTCCGGGATGCAACCTTTCGTGTCCTGGAACCACCGACACGGTATTGGCGGCTGTCGTGTCGACCAGTTGAGGCGGCGGTTTGCCAGCCTGCTGCACTGCGTGCAGCGCCTTCACGAGGCGGTAGGCCGCCATTTCATCGAGACCCGGGCGTGCCAGCACGAAGCTCCAGGAGCCAACGGAGGGGATCGCGGCCGTCTGGCCCTTGAAGGTTCCCGCAGCCTGCGTCACCGGCTTCAGGAAGGTGTGCTTCGCCAGGATGCGCTGGATCTCGGTCGCATCGGGCGCGATGAACCGGGCGCCCTCCTTGCTGTTGGCCATGGTCACAAAGCCCGGCCAGCCGCTGCCGCCGCCCCACAGCGCGGCGGCCCGTCCGTCGAGCACGATCGCCGGGCCATCCCCGGCGCGCTCCAGGTAGATCGGCTGGAAGTCCCGGGCGGCATCGAGGCCGAGCCCATCCATGGCGTAGCGGCCGAGGATCACCAGCCCCGAACCGCCGGCCCCCCACGCGACCGGCTTGCCCTTGAGGTCGGCGATGGTGCGGTAGGGCGAATCGGCGCGCACGACGAACATGCCCGCGGTGGGATACATGGCCGTCAGCACGCGCAGATCGGCGGGCGCGCGACCGATCCCCTGCAGCGCTTCGTGCACGACTTCCCCCTGGACCAGCGCGATATCGAGCGCGCCGGTCTCGAGCATCGGCACGTTCTCCGTGCTGCCCCTAGTGTTGATTGCCTCGATCTCGAGCGTCGGATCGAAGCGGCGCACCCCTTCGACGAAGGCGGCGCCATAGACCGGGAAGCCGCCCCCCGGCGTGGCCGTGCCGAGCCGGACTTTCAGGGGCTGGGCTCCAACTGGCGTCCCCGTGAACAGAAGACCGGCCGTGGCAGCTCCCGTTCGCAGCATGCCGCGTCGGCCGGGAAGCCACCTCATTGGGCGCAGTGGTTCACCCGACCGGCCCATGCTGCCTAGGACTTCTTTGTCTCGAAATAGGGCTCGACCGTGCCCTTGAGCTTGATGGTGAGAGGGTTGCCCTTACGGTCGACCGTCTTGCCGACGGCGACACGGATCCAGCCCTCGCTCACGCAATACTCCTCGACGTTGGTCTTCTCCTGGCCGTCGAACTTGATGCCGATGCCGCGCTGGAGAAGCGCCTCGTCATAGTGCGGGCTCTTGGGATTGGTCGAGAGGCGGTCGGGGAGCGTATCGGTCATAAGTTTCCTATAACATCAATGCGTAGACGATGCCGGCCATCGAACTGGCCAGCAGGACCGGGATCATCCCGAAGCGGAAGCGGAATACAGCAACGGCACAGGCCGCCGCCAGCGCAATAGCCGCGACATTCGCCGACCCTGGAACCGGCACGTCGACGGTGGCGCCGAACAGGCCGACCGGGCGCAGCTCGCCAAACAGGACCTGCAGCCCGAACCAGACGGCGAGGTTCAGAATGACGCCCACGATCGCCGCGGTGATGGCCGCCAGAGCGCCCGACAATGCCTTGTTGGACCGCAGCGCCTCCACATATGGGGCGCCGACGAAGATCCAGAGGAAGCAGGGCACGAACGTGACCCAGGTGGTGAGCAGCCCGCCCAGGGTCCCGGCGAGCAGCGGGGGCAATCCTCCGGAGTCGCGCCAGGCGCCGAGAAAGCCGACGAACTGCGTCACCATGATCAGCGGCCCGGGCGTCGACTCGGCCAGCCCGAGCCCGTCCAGCATCTCGCCCGCGGTGACCCAGCCATACTGGTCGACCGCCTGTTGCGCGACATAGGCCAGCACGGCGTAGGCGCCGCCGAACGTCACCACCGCCATCTTGCTGAAGAACACCGCGATCTGCGTGAAGACATCGTCGGGTCCGCGCAGGAGCCACAACAGGCCGACCGGCGCCAGCCACAGGGTGAGGAAGATGGCGCCGATCGACAGTGTCCAGGCGAGGTTGGGCCTGGCATGTTCGGGGGTCGCCTCGCCCAGCAACGATTGCGCATCTCCCAGTCCGGCATGTCCGCCCGCGCCGTGGCCGCCAGCCTGGAATTCCGGCCGGCCGAGCTTCGTCGCGGTGAAGCCGATCAGCCCCGCCGCGACGACGATCAGCGGAAACGGCACGCCGTAGAAGAAGATCGCGACGAAGGCGGCCACCGCCAGCAGTCGCATCGCGCCGTTGCGCAGTGCGCGTCGTCCCACGCGCAGCACGGCCTCGATCACGATGACCAGCACGGCGGCTTTCAGGCCGAAGAACAGGCCCTGGACCAGGGTGACCTTGCCCAGCAGGACGTAGACCCACGACAGCACCATGATGGCCACAAGGCCCGGCAGCACGAACAGCGTGCCGGCCAGCAGGCCGCCCGCCGTGCGATGCATCAGCCAGCCGATATAGGTCGCGAGCTGCTGCGCCTCCGGACCGGGCAGCAGGGTGCAGTAGTTCAGTGCCTGGAGGAACCGATGCTCGCCGATCCACTTTTTCTCTTCGACGATGATGCGATGCATCACCGCGATCTGGCCGGCGGGGCCGCCAAAGGAAAGGGCCGCAACCCGGGCCCAGACCTTCATCGCCTCAACAAACGGAACGCCGTGCACTTTCGGCTCGCTCATGACTTCCTCGCCGTCGGCGGCCAGTCATGACCCTCGTCGACGGCGTCGCGGCACCAACGATAGAAGGCGTCGTAAAGGGCGAGCCCCGCCTCGAGTTGCGCGAGATCGTCGGCATACATGCGCGACAGGCCGAGCGAGGCAGCCAGCAGGCCCGCCGATTCGGGCGCAAGTTCTGGCCGGCCGGTATCGGCGCCGCGCACGATCGTGGCCAGGCGCTTCAGGGGCTGGGTCTCCAGGCCGAATTCCTCGATCATGAGATCGAACGTGCAGCGCTCGCCACGATGGCTCCAATGCACGTCCTCATGGTCGACGTCGAACGGTGTCGCGCCAAACCGGTCGGCGACATCGAGCACCTCCGAGGGCGCGACGTAGAGAAACACCGCATGCGGATCGACGAAGCGCCGGATCAGCCACGGGCAGGCGATGCGATCGATCTTGGGCCGGCTGCGGGTGACCCAGACCGTGCGCCCCTGCGCATCGCGCGGCGGCAGGCGTTCGACCGGCACGGTCGGCAGCTTCGCGGCCTGCCATGCCACCATGCCGCCTTCGAGCACATCGGTCGGCACGCCCTGGTGCCGAAGCCAGGCAGCGGCTCCCTGGCTGAGTTTCAGGCCCTTCTTGCAGATCACTATGGCGGACCGGCCGGTGCCGGCAAAGGCCGCGCCCCAGGCGGGAACCTCCTCCCAGGGACGGCGAACCGCACCCGGGACGAGCCGCGGGTCGGCGACGAAATCCTCTTCGGTCCGGACATCTATCAGTGCAGGTGAATCAGGACGTCCGAGAAGGCGGGCAAGCTTGTCGGCAGGGATCGTGTTTGGCGAAGGCATGGCAGCGTCCTTTGTGAAACAGGGCAGGACGCGATGCTTCGGCTGTCGCCTCGTGGGGAGATCGCGATCCCCATCGCAATAACTTTTAAGCGCAGTGCAATTAGTGTCAAGCTTGGCCGATTGCCGCGACCGCGGCCGGACGTTAGTTTCCCGGCGGGAATTGGGACTGGCAGTGCAGTTATAGACCGGGGGTTTCATGGCTTGGGGTCGTCTAATTCTTCTGGCAATGGCCGTCGTAGGTACGGCCGTGGCGTGCAGCCAGGGATCGCGGGTCGTGCAATCGACGGCGCAGATCAAGCGCGCCTACTGGGGCCTGCCACAGGCGGGCCCCGGGGCTGACGTGACCAGCATGGTCACTTGCCCGGGGGGTTATCCCTGTGACGTGTTCGCCAATGGACCTGCCTTCAACGACAACCGCATGGACCTGGCCAAGAAGCTCACCGTGATCTGGACCTGCCAGCCCCAGAACTTCGTGCTGGCCGAGGTCGCTCCGCCGACCTTCAAGGTCCGCATGGCCTGCATCGGCCAGGCGCCCATCGTGCCGCGGCGCATCGACATCCTCGAAGCCTCGTGGGGCGGTCCGTCGTCGACGATCGACGTCACCCAGCAGGTCCGCGACATCTGCGGCGACGGCTCGACCCGCTGCCAGGTGCCGGCGATGGCCTATATCTTCGGCATGCCCGATCGCCTCACCAAGACGCTGCGCATCCGCTACACCTGCAACGGCCAGACGACACCGGGCCGGCAGGCCACGGAGAACAGCGTCGCCGACCTGCGCTGCGAGCAGCCGGCCGATCTCGGCTACTGACGAATGTCGCTAGCGCCGCTCGGCGGGTACGCCGGGCGGCGGCGGACTGCGGCGGCATTCGCCATGCAGCAGGCCGCCATAGTTGGCCCCGAGCGGCGTCATCGAGTAGGCGCCGTCGTTGCGGTTGTATGTCATCGAGAAATTGGGAAAGGTCGCTCGCAGCGCCTGGAACGTGATGACAACGCTCGTGCCCTCGGCCATCGAGGTGCCGTCCCAGACGCCGACCGTATTGCGCCGGTCGTCGAACACGACGCTGAAATTGCGCACCTGGCCGCCCTGATCCGTGACCTTGCAGGCGAGCCAGCGCGGCTCGGCCCTTGCCGGTCCCGCGGCGGCAGCCAGACCGACGGCCGCCATCAATAGTGTCGCGAACCGCATCGGAGCGCCTTCCCCGGGCCGCCTACTTCGGCGCCATGCGGATTGCGCCGTCGAGGCGGATCGTCTCGCCATTCAGCATGGGATTCTCGACGATGCTCATGGCGAGCTGGGCATATTCCTTCGGGTCGCCGAGGCGCGAGGGGAACGGGACCTGCGCGCCCAGGCTCTTCTGCGCCTCGGCCGGCAGGCTCATCATCATCGGCGTGAGGAACAGGCCCGGCGCGATGGTGCAGACGCGGATACCGAGGCTCGAGAGGTCGCGCGCGATCGGCAGGGTCATGCCGACGACGCCGCCCTTCGACGCCGAATAGGCCGCCTGGCCGATCTGGCCGTCGAAGGCCGCGACCGACGCGGTGTTGACGATGACGCCGCGCTCGCCGCCGTCCAGCGGCTCGGACTGGCTCATGGCGTAGGCCGCGACGCGGATCACGTTGAAGGTGCCGATCAGGTTGACCTGGATGACCTGGCTGAACATGGCCAGATCGTGCGGGCCGGACTTGGAGATGGTGCGCCCCGATCGGCCGATGCCGGCGCAGTTCACGACGACGCGCGGCGTGCCCAGCTTCTCGACGACGGTCTTTACGGAGGCCTCGACGCTGGCGGCGTCGCCGACGTTGGTCTTGACGAAGAGACCGCCGATTTCCTTCGCCTTCTGCTCGCCCAACTCGTCCTGCAGGTCGAAGATAGCGACCTTGGCGCCCGCGGCCGCCAGGGCCGACGCCGTGGCGCCACCCAATCCCGACGCGCCGCCCGTGACGATGGCGGCCTGACCCTTGACGTTCATCCGTGTCCTCCGTGGTTGGGCGCTTTTAGCATTTCCATCCCCCTTGCCAAGCGGGCGCGTCGTCCCAACCTTTCCCGGCATGAGCGACGAATCCGACCCGGCCCGGAACGAAGCGACCGTCCGCCGGAACTTCTGGCAGAAGGCCCGCCGCACCCTGGGCCGCGTGCCCTTCACCGAGGACGCCGTCGCCGCCTTCTACTGTGCCAGCGACAGCGCCACGCCGCTGCCGATCCGCGCGACCCTGTTCGGGGCGCTCGCCTATTTCGTGCTGCCGTTCGACGCCATTCCCGACCTGCTGCTGGGTCTCGGCTTCACAGACGACGCTGCCATCATGGTGGCGGCCTTCACCGCCGCCCGCATGCACATTACCGAAGAACACCGCGCCCGGGCGCGGGCCTGGCTGCTCAAGGAGCAGGCCCGGAACCAGGTTCGCCCGGAGGCTTCTCCGGCGGGCTGACCGCGGCGGCACGCCGCCGCTCGCGCGCTACCACATGCTCGCGATGGGCGATGTAGAGCGCCGAGGCGATGACGATGGCGGCGCCGACATAGGTCCAGACGACCGGCATCTCGTTCCACATCAGCCAGCCCATGAAGACCGCAAAGGGCAAGCGCATGTATTCAAACGGCGCGATCGCCGACATCTCGCCGGCCTTGAAGGCCTGCACCCAGAAATACTGGCCGATCGTGGCGCTGGAGGCGATGCCCACCGCCAGCACCCATCCGAACAGGTCAGGCCAGCGCCACACCCAGATCGCCGGCGGCGCAAGAAACAGGGTCGAGAAGATCGCGAACTGCGTCAGGATCATCAGCGGCGATTCGGAATCCGAGAGGCGCTTCACCAGCAGGATCGAGATGGCGACGCAGGCGGCATTGGCCAGCGCCACCAGCGCGCCGAGCTGCAGGCTACCCTCGCCCGGCCGGACCATGACCAGCACGCCGACGAAGCCCACGACCGTCGCGGTCCAGCGCCGCCAGCGGACCTTTTCTTTGGCGATGACGGCCGCCACGACGACGGAGAAGAGCGGCTGCGAGAAGGCGATGGCCGTCGCGTCGGCCAGCGGCAGCATCGAGATGGCATAGAAGCCCAGCACCATCGACGTGGTGCCCATGAAGGTGCGCCAGAAGTGACCCTTGATGCGCTGGCTGAGCCAGGGCTTCACCTTTCCGGTCATCATCAGTGGCAGCAGCATGATCACCGAGAGGACGGCGCGGAAGAACGCGGTCTGGACGCTCTCGATCTGCTCGGAGAGCAGGCGGATCATCACGCCGGTCGATGTGAAGATGAACCCGCCGCTCACGAGCCACAGCGCCCCCTGCACGTTGGGCGGGAGACGCCGCAGCCAGTCGCGCATCAGATCTTCCGCTCGTGCCCGGCCCAGTACGGCTCGCGCAGGGTCTTCTTCAGCACCTTGCCGACGGGACTGCGCGGCAGCGCGTCGACGAAGTCGACCGACTTCGGCGCCTTGACGCCGCCCAGTCTCTCCTTGGCGAGCTGGATCAGCTCGTCGGCCTTCACCGTCATGCCGGGCTTCAGCTCGACGACGGCCTTCACCGCCTCGCCCCACTTCTCGTCGGGAATGCCGATCACCGCGCAATCCTGCACGGCGGGATGGCTCCACAGGACCTGCTCGACCTCGCCGGGGAAGACGTTGAAGCCGCCGGAGATGATCATGTCCTTCTTGCGATCGACGATATAGACGAAGCCGTCCTCGTCGATCACGCCGATGTCGCCGGTATGGTGCCAGCCGAAGGTCGAGGCTTCGGCCGTCGCCTCGACGTTGTTGTAGTAACCCTTCATCACGAGATTGCCGCGCACGACGATCTCGCCGCGCTGCCCGCGCGGCAGAAGCTTGCCGTGATCGTCCATCACCTCGAGCCGCACCAACGGCGAGACCTTGCCGCAGCTCGCGAGCCGATGGCGATTGTTGCTCTCCAGAGCCGCCACGTGGTCTTCCGGCGAGAAGAAGGTGCAGATCATGCAGGCCTCGGCCTGCCCGTAGGTCTGGGTCAGCACGGGACCGAACACCTTCACGGCCTCGACCAGCTTGTCGACCGACATCGGCGCCGAGGCATAGACGAGGTGCTGCAGCGAACTGTAGTCGTATTTGCCCACGTCGGGATGCGCGAGGAGCATGTAGATCAGGGTTGGCGGCATGTAGACATGCGTCACCTTGTGCTTCTCGATTGCGGCCAGAATGCCGCCGGGATCGGCCGTGCCCATGAAGATGTTGGTGCCGCCGAACGGCAGCAATGGAAACGAGCAGACCCCGGCCGCATGCGTCATCGGCGCCACCATCAGGTGGACCGGCGGCGACTTCACCGGCATGCAGGCCCAGAAGATCGAGTTCATCGCCTCGATGTTGCGGTTGGTGATCTGCACGCCCTTGGGCCGCCCGGTGGTGCCACCCGAACTGGCCAGGAAGGCCACGTCGTCGGGTGCGTCGGGCAGGTCCGGCGCCTCCTCTTCCTGCGCTGCCAGCCACTCGGGGAAGGACGGCGTGTCGATGCAGACGAAGCCGGTGATGCGCGGGCAGGCCTCGCGGATGCGCGCGAGATAGGTCTCGAAGCTCGAATGATAGAACAGCACCTCCACGTCGGTGTTATTCAGGATGTACAGATTCTCCTCCAGCGCATTGCGCGCATTGACGGGCGCCCAGGTGACCCCGGCGCGCACGATGCCCAGAAGGCAGGCATAGGCCGCCGCATGGTTGGGACTGTAGACGGCTGCCTTCGAGCCGCGCCCCAGCCCCATGGTCAGCAGCCCGTTGGCGACGCGATGCGTCTGCCCCCGCACCTCGCGGTAGGTCCAGCCCTGAGTGCCATCATGCAGGCAATGCCGCTCCGGATAGAGATCGGCGCCGCGGTCGAAATAGTCGATCAGTCTCATGGCGTCCCTCACCCCTTCGTTGTTATTCTGCCGCTCCAGGCAGCGTCGTATCCCCCGGTCCGAGCGGCCGTTCCATGAGGACGCTGTCGAGCCAGCGGCCGAACTTGAAGCCGACGCTCTTCAAGGTGCCGACCATCGCGAAGCCACAGGAGGCATGGAGGTTGATCGACGCCACATGGGCGGAGTCGCCGATGACCGCGATCATCTGGCGACGCCCGTCGCGGGCGCACAGGTCGATCAGGGGCAGGAGCAGCGCCTTGCCGACGCCCTGTCCAACGGCATCCTTGTCGATGTAGATCGAGTTCTCGACCGTAAATCGGTAGGCGGGTCGGGTCCGGTAGAGGCCGGCATACGCATAGCCCAGAATGCGGCCCTCTTTTTCGGCCACCAGGTAGGGCAACCCTAGTTCGAGCACCGCGGCGCGGCGCTTCGCCATCTCGGCGACGTCCGGCGGATCGACCTCGAAGGAGGCCGTCCCGTGCAGCACATGATGTCCGTAGATTTCCGCGCAACGCGCCACGTCGGCCTCCGTCGAGGCCCTCACGGTCAGTCCACTCACGTCTTCAAATCCCCGCACCGGTTTCGGCGGGATTATAGACTCAGTTGGGATTGCCGCCGCGCCGAATAGCGCCGGCGTCCGGACCGTCGAACTTGAAGAGACTTGCGGCGAGCGGCAGACCGGTCTGGAGACCGTTCAGCGAAACGTCGACCCGCTGGCCGCGATTGTCGATGATGCTCCACCCCCGCAGGACCATCGGGTTCTCGCCCAGGCGAACGATGACCTTGCCCTCGTTCGGCTTCTTGGTCTGGCTCATGGTGAGCTGCAGCATGCCATCGGTACGCTCGATCTTCTCGACCGTGAGATCGCCGCCCTGCAGCACCATCGGCTCGCGCACCAGGAAGGAAGCGGCGGTCCAGCCGATCGGCCACTGGCCGAAATCGCGGTTGGCGATGTCCCACATCGTCACCTGGCTGCCGTCGGCCACGATCTTGAGCTGCGAGGGCGGGTCGTATTCGAAGCGCATGCGGCCGGGCCGGCTGACCGAGAGCGTGCCCTGCACCACCGTGCCGCCCGGGTTGGACTGGACGAAGCGAGCCTGCATGGTGCGGATGCTGTTGAAGTAGCGTTCCACCTCGGCAACCTGCGGATTGGAGGCCGGCGCCTGGGCTTGGGCTGTTCCGAAGGCCAAAAGAGCGACGGAAAGAAAGGCGGCGAGGAAGGTGCGCATGGCGCGGATATGACGGTCGAATACGGCGGAATCAAGCATCGGCGGGTACTTCCCAATCACGTGAACGGGTGTTTACCATGCGGCAACCAGCAGGAGGTAACGCCATGCATGTCGGAATGGCTGCAGTCTTCCAGAACACCGGCCGTGCACTCAGCGACCGCCAAATCTACCTGAACGAGCTGGCGCTGGCCGACATGGCCGAACCGCTGGGCTTCGACTCGATCTGGTCGGTCGAGCACCATTTCACCGACTACACGATGTGCCCCGACGTGGTTCAGTTCCTGTCCTATATGGCGGGCCGGACGAAGCACGTGCGGTTGGGATCGATGGTCGTGGTGCTGCCGTGGCACGACCCGGTGCGGGTCGCAGAGCAGATCTCCATGCTCGATCATCTCTCTGGCGGGCGCATGATCCTGGGACTCGGCCGCGGCGCCGGGAAGGTCGAGTTCGACGGCTTCCGCCTCGACATGGGCGACAGCCGCGAGCTGTTCGTCGAGTACGGCGAGGCATTGCTGAAGGGCCTCGAGACGGGCGTGATGGAACACCAGGGCAAGCACTACAGGCAGCCGCCGGTCGAGATCCGGCCCGCCCCGTTCAAGAGCTTCCGCGGCCGCACCTATGCCGCGGCGGTCTCGCCGGAGAGCGCGCGCATCATGGCGCGGCTGGGCGTCGGCCTGCTGATCATCCCGCAGAAGCCGTGGCGGGAGGTCGAGAAGGAACTGGCCGAGTACAACGCGCTGTATCGCGAGATCAATGGCAGCGACGCGCCGCAGCCGATTTCGGCCGGCTGGACCTTCGTCGACGAGAGCGCCGAGCGGGCCCGCGAGATGGCGGTGAAATACATAGGCGGCTATTACCGCACGGTGCTCGACCACTATCAGTTCGCCGGCGCGCACATGAAGAACCAGCGCGGCTACGAGTACTACGCCAAGATGAACGAGAAGCTCGCGATCTACGGCGACCGGAAGGCGATCGAGTTCTTCGCCGACCTGCAAGTCTACGGCACGCCCGAGCAGGTCCATGAAAAGATCATGGCGATCCACAGGCAAACAAACAACTGCGGCTATGTCGGCGTCTTCTCCTATGCCGGCATGCCCCATGAAGAGGCGGCGCGGAACATGCGGATGTTCGCCGACACCGTGATGCCCGAACTGAAGAAATTCGACGCCGGCGCACCCGTCGACCGCTCGCGGCCCCTGCCCGACCTGCGCTTCGCCGCCGCTGCGGAGTAGAAGGCGCGGCCTCGATCCTCCTGATACGCTGCGGCATGGATGTGATCGCAGCCCATGCTGGCTGACCGAAATGCTGGCTGATCTGAGGGCGGCCTGGCGCCTGCGCAGCGGACAGGCCGGACCGGGACGGCTGGCCTTCCTCAGCTTCCTGATCGTGCTCGCGGGGGCCAGCGACGGGCTGGGCCTCGCCCTGCTCGTGCCACTGCTGAATTCGCTCGGCGCCACCGATGCCGGTTGGCAGAAGGGTTTGTTTGCTTTCCTGCCCCGGACTCTCACCGGCCTTCTGCTGGTCTTCCTGGGCATCGTGCTGGTTCGTGCGCTGGTCTCGCGCACGCGACAGCTGGCGACCGCCCGCCTCGCCTTCGACTTCGCCGTGGCGCTGCGGGTCAGGGCCTATGCCGCCATCGCCCACGCCTCGTGGCCGTACCTGCAGCGCCGGCGGGCCGCCGACTTCCACGCGCTCTTCTCGACCGAGATCGAGAGGGTCGAGCACGCGACCCATCTGCTCCTCGAAGTGCCGGCACGCCTGTCCATCCTGGCGGCGCATTTCGTGGTCGCCTTCGCCATCGCGCCAGGCTTCAGCGCGCTCGCCCTCGCCTTCGGCGCGGCCCTGGTCTGGCTGATGCGGCGCAGGCTGACCGAAAGCCGTCGGCTCGGCGAGGCCGCCTCGGAGGCCAACATACGCGTCAGCCGCGAGATCACCGAATTCCTCCAGGCCCTGAAGCTCACCAAGGCCTATGGCGCAGAGGCTCGGCATGTGCATGCCTTCGCCGACGCCGCCCGTAGCGCCGAGGGTGCCGATCTCGCGGCCAATCGCCTGCAGGCCGACACAAGCTTCCTGCTCGACTGCCTCGTCGCCGTCGCGCTGGCGGGCTTCCTGTGGATGGCGGCAAGCTGGGCTGCCTTGCCGCTGGCCGACCTGCTGGTGCTGATCCTGGTCTTTCAGCGCCTGCTGCCGATGCTGCAAGGCGTGCAGGAACTCGGCCAGCAATTCGTCCATGCGTCGCCTGCCTACAGACTGGTCGCCGACGCGATCGAGGATTGCGAGGCGGCGGCCGATGTGCCGGAGACAGGCCTGCCGGAGCCCGTGGCCTTCGAGCGTGAGATCCGGCTGCAGGATGTACGCTTCGGCTACGACAATCAGCCGGAGATCCTGCGCGGCGTCGACCTGTCGCTGCCGGCCGGCTCTCTCACGGTAATGTCGGGCGTGTCGGGTGCCGGCAAGAGCACGATCCTCGACTTGCTGGGCGGCCTGCTCACGCCGCAATCGGGCCGCATCCTGATCGACGGGCGCGAGCTCACGCCGACGCTCGCACCGGCGTGGCGGCGCTCGGTCGGCACGATGGCGCAGGAGGCCTTCCTCTTCCACGCCTCGATCCGCGCCAATCTCGCCTGGGCGCGGCCCGACGCCCCGGACGAGGCGATGCAGGAGGCACTGCGGCTGGCCGGCCTCGGCGATTTCGTCGCCATGCTGCCGCAAGGTCTCGCGACGGTGGTCGGCGATCGCGGCGCCAGCCTGTCGGGCGGTGAGCGTCAGAGACTGGCCCTCGCCCGCCTGCTGCTGCGCGCACCCCGACTGATCCTGCTCGACGAACCGGCCAGCGCGCTCGATGCCGCCAACGAGGAGCGCATCCTGGAGACCATCGCCGGCTTGAAGGGGCGGGCGACGATCCTGCTCGTCACCCATCGTCCCGCCGTCATCGCGGCGGCCGACCGTCACGTCGTGCTGGTCGAAGGCAGGCTGGTGTGAACGGGGCCGCGCTGCGCCTGCTGGCGTTCGGCTCGCTCGGCTACGCAAGCAGCCTCGCCAAGAATGCCATGAAAGGAGCGCTCGGACGGCCGTCGCACTTCACCGCCGACGACATCCTGTTCCGGCACTATGTGCGGCAGCTCATCGGGCGCGGCAGGATAGACAGGATCACCTGCATTGCCTCGACGCACGAGGGCGCCGGTTCCCAGTCGCTGATGACGATGAGGGCGATCGAATTCGCGCGCGCCCACGGCCTGACCTACGTCCACACGCCGTTCACCGAGATCCACCACGCCGATCGCCCGATGCACGAATGGGCGGCGGCCTGGGAGACGCATTTCAATCTCGGTGCGGACGAAGCCACCGTTCGCGACACGGACGCGCACGATGCCGTCAATTTCGCCTTCACCTTCCCCATGTTGCGCGCGCTGTTCGGGGTGGAGGACGAAGATCTTCCCTTCGACGAGGCGCTCGTCCGAGATTTCAGGCGAAAGTACTATCTGAACAAGACGCCGCGCGCGGACACGCCTCCCAGCATCTGCATCCACGTCCGGCGCCGCAACCGGCATGACGCCCATTCACAGCATGCGACCGACATGGCCTGCTTGGTGCGGGTCGTCGCACAGGTCCGCACGATCCTCAGCACGCTTGGCGTCGATCACACGCTGCGCGTCTTTTCCCAGGGCGATCCCGCCGATTTCTCCGCGCTCGGCATTCCCGAGAGCCAACTGTTCCTCGACGCCGATCCGTTCTGGAGCATGCGCGAGATGATCGAAGCCGATCTTCTGGTCACGACGCGGGGCACGTTCGGCCATGTCACTGGCCTGCTGTGCGATGGGATCGTCCTGGCCGATGGCCTGTTGCCGACGCAACGGGGCTGGCTGACCTACGATGCCGGCGGAGGGTTCGACACGCCGGCACTGGTGTCCGAAGTCTCAGCGAAGATGCGCTCGGCCAGCGGGAGGTAACGCAGCAGCAGCGGCTCGAACTTGGTGTATTCGCGTAGCGCCTTCGTGATCGCGAACAGCCGCAGCCGGAAAGGCGGTAGCGGCGCACGCGGGTCGATCAGCGGACTCTCGAACGTCGACGCCCTGGCGCCCCGCGACCGGAACTCGATCGCCAGGCTGAGGCGGGGCTCGGCGCTGCCGGCATTGGCGCCGCCCCAATGGAGGATGTCGCCGCGCCAGCCGATCATCGCGCCTGCGGCGGCCGGCAGGGCAATCACGTCCTGCAGCGCTGCACGAACGACACGTGGCGACAGGGGCGTATCGGTATCATTGGCGTTGGAAATCTCGCGCGAGACGCCGGCCGGCAGCAGGAACATGCAGCCGTTCTCGACCGTGGCATCGGACAGGGGAATCCAGGCCGAGAGGAACGCCTCTCCACCGTCGCGGTAGTCGTCGTGTGGGCTCCAACCGGCGACGCCCCTTTCGCCCGAGACCCAATGCGCCCAGACGACCGTATTCTGCAGATAGCCCTCGCCAAGCGCGGACTCGAGGAACGAGGCGACTTGTGGCGATCGCGCGATGCGCCAGAACTCGTCGAAGACGAAGGCGAAGGCGACCGGCCAGCCATCGGCCCGAACCGCCTCGACGGTGCGCCGCATCCTGGCAATGTGAGCGCGGTCGAATACCTGCGGCAACCGGAAGTAGCCCTCGCTGTCGAGGCGGTGCTTCTCGCGTGCGGCATCCACATCGGAAATCCGCGCCAGGCCTTCATCGCCGCCGCCATCCGCTCCGATGGAGGCGAAGGGCGCGAGCCTGCGCCAGCGCTCGATGTCGAAGGCTTGCTTGATCCGTTTGTCCGTGACCTCAGGCGGCAGTTCGGACTGCTTCAGCAGAGTCTGGAAAGCCGACGCGAGCTGCTCCGGAGAAGCGCGCATCAGGCGGCTGAGCGCACGTGGGCGAACAGCTTGCGGAGGTCCTCCGGCATGCCGCCGAGGAAGCCCGGCTCGAAGACCAGGCGCTGCAGCGTCTCCTTCCGGAAATTGACCGGATCCTGATACCAGCGGCGCGCATAGGTCGCGTAGACCATCGGCCGGACCTGATCGGACCGGTTGGCCATCCCGCTATGGTATGTACGGAAATCCCACATCACGCCGGAACCGGGCGGGATCGTCGGCTGCTCCGGCTCGGCGCCTTCGTGACCGCCCCGCCGATGGCTGCCGGGCCATAGCGCCGTGGTGCCCGTTGTCTCGTTCATCTCGATCAGGGGAAGGGCGAAGGTCATGGCGTAGGCCGGCAGCAGACGTGAAATCTCGGAATTGAACAGGATCGGACCGTCATGGTGGATGTGCTGCTTTTCGGCGCCGCTCAGCGAGAGGATCGCGCCGAAGGCTTCGATGATCGCCTCGTCGTCGAGGATCATGCGGACGAGCGCGATCACATAGGGATTGGCGAAGACCTGCGCCGCGCCGAGGCCTCCCGAGAATTGCAGTGGTATCATGAAGCGCCGGGCGCCGACCTCCAGCGAATCGGCCGTTTCCTTGTCCCTGATCTGGTCCTTGTAGCGTTCGAGGAACTCCTCATGCAGCGCGCGAACCGTGTCCTGCGGCACGATGTTGTCGAGAATGACATAGCCTTCGCGCGTGAACCCGTCGAAGGCCGCCTCGATCTCCTTCGATTGGGAGAGTCCCTCGGTCGGAACGCCGGAAAAATCGATTCGAATCATGTGCGTCGCCTATAATCCCAGCCAGACCGCTGCGGTATCGTGTCGATGCCAAGGCTGTCGCAACAATCGAGGAAGTCAAGGCATTCTGCTATGAGCATGCAAGGTGTCCGCCCCGGGCCGCCGGCAGGAGTGCACGTGAACGCCCGTTGTCGATTTCGTAATCGCCACCTCGTCTATGGCCTCATGATCGAGAGCGAGTTGCCGCTGACGTCGGTGCACGAGGCGGCGGGCGGCGACGGTTGCGCCGACCTCACGATCCTCGCCGGATCGCCGGACTATTTCCGGGCCGTGGCGCCCGGCGGCCCCCGCGATCCCGAGGACTGGATCGAGCATGTCGTGCTGGGCGACGGCAGCGTCTACATGAAGTCCAGCGAGGTCTTCGAGGCCACGATTTCGGCGAACGGCCGGACCGCGATCTGCCGGATGCTGGGCGACGTTGAGCAAAGAGCCTTCGAAGCCAATCTCCTGAACTTCGTCGTCAGCGCGTCGCTCACCCTGCAGGGCGAGGAGACGCTTCACGCGACCGTGCTCGAGATGGAAGGCCGCGCCGTTGGACTGCTGGGCCGAAGCGGCGCCGGCAAGTCGACGCTCGCCGCCTACCTGATCAGCCGCGGCGCCGATCTCATCACCGACGACATGCTGCGCGTGAGCTTCGCCGGCGACACGATACTGGCCTATCCCGGCCCCTATCGATTGAAGCTGCTCGACAAGCCCGCCACGGGCTTCCTGCCCGATGCCGTGGCCGACGGGCATTTCAACGCGTTGAGCGGAAAGATCATGGTCCGGCCGCGCCGCGAGGTGCACCACCATCGCGGACCGTCGCGGCTTGCCGCGCTGTTCCATCTCGGCGAGCCCGATGACGAAACCGTCACGGAGATTTCGAGCATCCGCCTGAACGGCCTGGAACTCGCGAAGACCCTGATGTCCTCGGCGATGGACACGCGGTACGCCAGCAGCCGTCGCATGGAAAACCAGATCCGCTTCGTGGCGCGCGTGGCGGATCTGCTACCGGTCCATGCGCTGCGCTATCCGCGAACCGTCGCGGCGCTCGACGGCGTCGCCCGCGAAATCCGCCGGATCATCGGACCGTGAAACGGCTGGCCGCCTTCCTTGCCTTGCCGGGAAGCGACCGCCTGCTGCTGGTCAGGGCCGCCGCGACGCTGGTGGCCGTGCGCTGCGCATTGCATCTCGTGTCAATCAAGCGGCTGCGCGCCTGGGCCGGCCATCTCCGCGAAGGCAATCGACCGGCCGCCCCAATCATCTGGTCGGTCCGCGCTGCCGCCCGACGCGTGCCCGGCGCCACATGTCTTTCCTCGGCCCTCGCGCTCCAGCGCCTGCTGTCGTCGGCCGGTCACCCGTCGCAGATCCATATCGGCGTCATCCGCGATGCGTCGGGCTTCATGGCCCATGCCTGGCTCGTCCACGACGGTGTCGTGGTGATCGGCGAGGAAGAGCACGAGCGCTACACCCACCTCACGGCATGGGACGCGCGCAAGACATTGGGCACGTCGGGCTAGTGTTCGCGGCGCTTCTCAACATCAGGGATGAGCCGATCGACCTGCGGCAGCTCCCTTCCGGCCTCGAGATCGTCGGCCGGGCCCGACGCGCGGCCCTCATCGCCGGACCGGGCAGCACGTCGGCCTCGCTGGCCGGACGCTACCGGATCGTGGGCCGCTTCCGTCTCGACGCGCGCGACGAACTTCGCGCACGGCTCGGCACATCTGCCGCCTCGGCATCGGACGCGATGCTTTGCCTGCAGGCTTATGCGAAGTGGCACGAGGCCTTCACCGACTTCCTTGCCGGCGACTTCGCCTTCGCCCTGTGGGACGACGAGACGCAGTGCCTGCTCGGCGCGCGCGACCGCCTCGGCGTGCACGCGCTCTTCCACTCGAGGACCGCGGACGCCTGGCTCGTCAGCGATTCGCTCGACTGGCTCGCTGCGCGGGTGCCGACGCGCGACGCGCTCGACGACTACTGGATCGCCGACTTCCTGGCCCTCGGCGTGGCGCGCGAGTTCGAGCGCACCGTCTATCGCGACATCAAGCGGCTCGCGCCGGCGCACCTGCTGAAGCTCGGCGAAGGTGGCCTCTCGCTGCGCCGCTACTGGCGGCTCGACATTCCCGAGCCGGTCTACCTACACAGGGAAGAGGCCTTTCACGAGCGCTTTCGCGAGCTGCTGTCGCGTGCCGTGGCGGACCGGCTGCCCACCGACCGGGTGGGTGTCGCGATGAGCGGCGGTCTCGATTCGACGACCCTGGCGGCGACCGCCGTCGAAGTGACCGGCGATCCGTCACGGATCGTCGCCGAGTGCGAGCACTACGAACGGCTGATGCACATCAGGGAGGACCACTACGCGTCGCTCGCGGCACGGCATATCGGGATCGAGTTGCGCATCCGGCCGGCCGACGACATTGCCTACGACCCGCGATGGCGCGCTCGCGCCCTGCGGTCCGCCGAACCCATGACAGCGCTGGTCAACGCGCACAACATGCAGCGGGTCGGGCGCGAGATGGGCGCCGTCACTTCCGTCTGGCTGGACGGGGAGGGTCCGGACAATGCGCTCGCCCTCGAACGGGACGCCTATCTCGGGTGGCTGCGCCGGCAGCGATCGTGGCGGCATTTGGCTCAAGCGCTGGTCGGATATGCCGCGGCCAAGGGCCTCGCCGGCTGGGTGCAGACGATCGGCCGCCACACAAGGCTGCAACGGGAGGCCGAACTGGAGCCGGCGGATACGCTGCCGCCCTGGCTCCGGCGCGACTTCGCCGAGCGGTTGAATCTGGCCGAGCGACGGGAGTCCCTCGGCCTGGGGGGTGAGATGTCGCATCCCTGGCATCCAGCTTCGATCGGCTCCTTCACCAGCCCGATCTGGCAAGGCCACTTCGACATCCGCGCCTTCGAAGGATCGCTTGGCGGTTTCGAGTGGCGCTATCCCTATCTCGACCTTCGGGTCCTCGAATTCATGCTGTCGGTTCCGCCGGTCCCCTGGGGCTGGAACAAGCGGCTGATCCGCGGGGCCATGCGCGGTCGGCTCCCGGCGGAGGTGCTGGCCCGCCGGAAGACCCCGCTGGACTGCTATCCGGAGGTGGCGACGATCCGGGAAGTCGGCCTGCCCGTCCTGCCGGAGGACCACCGGATCGGCCGCTACGTCGACCCGCAATTCCTGCCCGATCGAGGCGCCTCCGATACCGATCTGGCGACGTCGCTCAATGCCCATGCGCTGGACCACTGGCTCGCGTGCAAACGCCAATGAGGCGGCAAAATCAATGCCTTATCGCATTTGCTCAGCAAGAAATCTGTTGTTACCCTTGGCGTTGGCATCCTTGGGTCCAACGGCATGAACGGATCTTCCCTGCTCTACAAGAAGTCGGCGCGGCAGGTTTCCTGCAGGATCAACGACGAAGTCGCGATTCTGGACCTGGATCGGGCAATCTACTTCGGCCTCCAGGGCGTAGGCGTTCATATCTGGGATTCGCTCGAGCAGCCCCGGTCGGTGGATGACCTTTGCGCTTCGGTGATGGCCGAATTCGAGGTATCGGAAGAAGCTTGCCAGGCGGATGTCGTGCAAATACTTGGAAGCCTCGAGGCCGAAGGCCTCATTGAAGCAACCCGATAGAAGAGCCTCGACAGGGTGAAAGGCTGATCCAATGACCGAAAAGTCGATAGACACGGGTGATGAGGCCGCAATGCTCTCGCCTGCCCTGGAGAAGAAGCCTTACGAGCGGCCCGTTCTCACCAAGCTGGGTGCCCTGCGCGACGTGACGCTGACCCAGTGGACTTCCAGGGGCCGGCGCGACGGTTGGAAGAATCGCAACACCGGCCGCGGCGGGATGAATGGCCTGTCCCGGGATTCCAATTCCTGAGCCGTCTGCCTCGACGGCGTGAACGCCGGTGTCGAGGTGATGCCGGAGTTTCAGTTTCTTTGTCTTGCGACGCGTCCGCAGCCCGATCTGACTCGCTTGAGGGAACTGCTGCGCGAGGGCATCGATCATCGGGCCCTGATACGCCTGGCCGCAGACCATGGGGTTCGGCCCTCCCTCCTGGATTGCCTGGGGGAACTCTCCTGGGAGACGGTACCGGAGAACGCGAAGGCCGATCTCGACCATTTTCGCCAGCGCCACCTTCTGAAATCCCTGGCTCTGGCCGGTGAACTGCACCGTCTGGCGGCTTCGCTGTCCGCCCGATCGATCCCCTTCGTCGCATTCAAGGGTCCGACCCTGGCACTTGCCCTCTATGGCGGCCTCGCCGGGCGGGAATACAACGATATCGACGTGATCGTGCCGCAGCGGCGGATCGACGACGCCGAAGACGTGATCGCGTCGATGGGATACGCCAGCCCCCAGGGCGACAGGACATTCCGGCGCACTTTCCTCGCCTCCCAAAGGCAATACGCCTTCACCCGAGCCGACGATGGTGCCGCCATCGACCTGCATTGGGGCTTCTGCGGCGCACACGTTCCCTTCCCGGTCGCGCCACACGAGATCTGGGACGATCCGCCCCTCCTCTCCGTCGGCGGCCACGACGTACCGGTCCTTTCGGTCCCGAACCTTGCCCTGCTGCTGGCCGGGCATGGCACGAAGGAGAACTGGACCCAGCTGAAATGGGTGAGCGATTTCGCCCGCATGGTCGACCGGCATCGCGACCTCGACTGGGGATCCCTGCATGCGCGCGCGCAGGGCCGAGGTTGCGGTGGCGCCATCCTGCTGGGCTGCGCACTGGCGCAGGAGCTGCTGGATGTCACCGTTCCACAGGCGCTTGCCTCCCGGATTGCCGACAGCGACCGCGTGCGCAAGCGGGCTGCCTCGATGGCCGAGACGATGCGGCGGGGACTGCCACCACCGGCCCAGGTCGAACACTTCGCCGATCTCCTCCTGTGCGACCGGACGGTCGACCGCGTCAGGGGAGCCCTGAAACTCGCCTTCACCCCGACGGCCGGCGACTACGAGGCGATGAGGCTCCCACCCGCTCTCTGGAACGCCTACTATGCGAGCCGCCCCTGCCGGCTTGCCTTCAGAACAGTCGTCCGCCGTGCCTGACTTCCCGCCGGACGGCCTCTGTAATGCCGCCATAATCAGGAGTCGCTAAGCGTTCGGTCCGGAAATTGCGGAAAACGTGGTTGCCGCCGCCCGAACGGCACGCCAGAAATCGTCGCCGCAACCGGGCGGCCCAAAGAGGAGACTGCGCGATCAGTACACAGTCCGTGCCCCGCCCCCGCCCTCCCTTCGAACGGATCGCACTCCTGCTGCAGGGCGGCGGCGCGCTGGGCTCCTATCAGGCCGGCGTCTATCAGGCCCTGTCCGAGGCCGATCTCCATCCCGACTGGGTGGCCGGCATCTCGATCGGTGCCATCAATTCGGCGCTGATCGCCGGCAATCCGCCGGAGCGGCGTGTCGAAAAGCTGCGCACCTTCTGGGAGACCATCACACGCTCGCCCATCGGCCTGCCGATCATGAAGGGCCTCGAATTCAGCAGCGACATGGAACATCAGTTCGTGAACCAGATGCGCTCGCTGGGAACGCTGATGTTCGGCGCGCCCGATTTCTTCAAGCCGCGATTCCCGCCGCCCATCTTCACGCCCGCCGGCAATCCGGGCAATCTCGCCTACTATGACGTCTCGCCACTCAAGAGCCTGCTCGAGCGGCTGGTCGACTTCGACCTCATCAACGCGAAGGAAATGCGGTTCAGCGTCGGCGCCACCAACGTCAGGACCGGCAACTTCATCTACTTCGACAACGACACTCATACGATTGGGCCGCAGCACGTAATCGCCAGCGGCTCGCTGCCGCCGGGCTTTCCCGCGGCGGAAGTGGACGGCGAGTTCTACTGGGACGGCGGCGTCGTCTCGAACACGCCGTTGCAATGGGTGCTCGACGCCCGGCCGCGCGCCGACACGCTTGCCTTCCAGATCGACCTGTGGAGCGCGCGCGGCGACCTGCCACGCGACATGGTCGAGGTCGACACGCGCATGAAGGATATCCGCTACTCGAGCCGCACGCGCGCCGGCACCGACCAGTTCCGCCAGATGCAGGCGCTGCGCCGCGCGACCGCCAAGCTGCTGGCCGACATGCCGCCGGAGCTGAGGCAGTCGCCCGAGGGCGAGCTGGTGGCGAAGGAAGCCGACAACAAGGTCTACAACATCATTCACACGATCTATCACGCGCAGAAGTATGAGGGCTCGTCGAAGGACTACGAGTTCTCGCGGCGCACGATGGAGGAGCACTGGAAGTCGGGTTACTCCGACATGGCCCGCACGCTCGAACATCCAGAAGTCTTGCAGCGTCCGGAGAGCCCGGACGGCGTCTTCACCTTCGACCTGGCCCTGCAGGGCCGCAAGGAGCCCCGGAAATGAAAATCGACGATGTCCGCAAGAACGCCTTCGCGATGCCGCTCAACAACCCGAGCTATCCGAAGCCGCCGTACAAGTTCTACAATCGCGAGTTCGTCGTCATCACCTATCGCACAGATCCCGAAGTGCTGCGCGCGCTGGTGCCGGAGCCGCTGGAGGTCGTGGGCGACACGGTAAACTACGAGTTCATCCGCATGCCCGATTCCACGGGCTTCGGCGACTATACCGAGACCGGGCAGGTCATCCCGGTGCGTTTCAAGGACAAGGACGGCCAGGTGCAGGAAGGCGGCTATGTGCACGCCATGTATCTCGACGACAATTCGCCGATCGCCGGCGGCCGCGAGATCTGGGGTTTCCCCAAGAAGCTCGCCACGCCGAAGATCAGCCACGAGAGCGAGACGCTGGTGTGCACCCTGCACTACGGCTCGGTGCTCTGCGTCAACGCCACCATGGGCTACAAGCATCGCGAACTCGATCACGCGCCGCTGATCAAGGCGCTCGCCAAGCCCGCCTTCATGATCAAGATCGTGCCGCACGTCGACTGCACGCCGCGAATCTGCGAGCTGGTGCGCTACTACTGCGAGGACGTGACCGTGAAAGGGGCCTGGACCGGCCCGGCGGCGCTCCAGCTCTTCGATCACGCAATGTGCGACGTCTCGCGCCTGCCGGTGCGGGAAGTCGTCTCGGCCAGCCACTATGTCACCGACCTCACCCTGGGTCTCGGTGAAGTCGTGTTCGACTACCTCGCGAAGTAATCACGCACAGAGAAGGACAAAGCCATGTCGCGTTTCACCGGAAGAATTGCCATCGTCACCGGCGCCGCTTCGGGCATCGGTAAGGAAATCGCACTGCGCCTCGCCGCCGAGGGCGGCACGCCGGTGATCGCCGATCTCAACCTCGATGCCGCGACCGCGACCGCGAACGAGATCAAGGCCAAGGGTGGCGACGCCTTCGCCGTCGCCATGAACGTCACTGACGAGGCGCAGGTCGAAAAGGGCGTCGCCGACACCATCGCCAAGTACGGCAAGATCGACATCCTGGTCAGCAACGCCGGCATCCAGATCGTGAAGCCGCTGGTCGACTTCCCCTTCGCCGACTGGAAGAAGCTGCTGTCGATCCATCTTGACGGCGCCTTCCTCACCACCAAGGCCTGCCTGAAGCACATGTATGCGGCCAAGTACGGCCGCGTCGTCTACATGGGCTCCGTGCATTCCAAGGAAGCCTCGAAGCTCAAGGCACCTTATGTCACGGCGAAGCACGGACTGATCGGTCTCAGCAAGGTGCTGGCCAAGGAAGGCGCGGAGTACAACGTGGCGTCCAACGTCGTGTGCCCGGGTTTCGTGCGCACGCCGCTGGTCGAAAAGCAGATTCCCGAGCAGGCGGCGGAACTGAAGATCACCGAGGAAGAGGTGATCAAGAACGTCATGCTGAAGGATACGATCGACGGTCAGTTCACCACCACTGACGACGTGGCCGACGCCGTCCTCTTCTATGCCGCCGCCAAGAGCACCGTGCACAGCGGCCAGTCGGCCGTAGTGAGTCACGGCTGGTTCATGCAGTAGACCTGACGAAAAACTGTTGCTTTGCGGCCACGTCGCGTTGCCAAGTGGCTTGCAGGTTCCCTGAAAAGGGCAACTAATTTTGAACCGCCCCCGTTGGTGAGGCGCGTCCCCGAGCCTGGATGCGTCACCCAACGAGGGAACATGAAAATGAAGAAGGCACTTCTCGCTGCTGCAGCACTGATGGCCACCCCCATGGCAGCGAACGCGCAGTCGATGTGGTCTCCCGGCCCGTCGAACCCCGGCATCTACATCGGCGGTGAAGGCGGCCTCAACTGGCTGCTGAACAACAACAACTACAACATGGACCTCGGCTACGCCGTCGGCGGCTTCGTCGGCTACGATTTCGTGGGTCCCAGGGTCGAGCTGGAAGGCGTATTCCGATCCAACAACGGTCGCGGCACCGCCAACTTCGGCAACATCTTCAGCAACACCAGCGGCCGGATCGAGCAGCTCGCCATCATGGCCAATCTGCTCTACGACTTCATTCCGGGCGCGACCATCACACCGTACATCGGCGCCGGCGCCGGCATCGCGTTCGCCGATTCCTCCATCAACGGCTGCTCTCTCTGCAGCACGCAGTTCGCCTACCAGGGCATCATCGGCCTGGGCTGGAACGTCGACCAGAATTTCCGCGTGAACCTCGACGGCCGCTACTACGGCACGACGAATCCGGGCATGTACCAGAACAACAACATCACGACGATGCTGAGCGTCGCCTACAAGTTCGGCGGGCCGGCAGCAGCTCCGCCGCCACTCCCGGCGGCCGCGCCGGTCACCCCGCCGTCGTTCATGGTGTTCTTCGACTGGGATCGCTCGAACCTGAGCGACCAGGCGCTGACCACGATCCGCCAGGCCGCCAATGCCTACAAGCAGAAGGGCAATGCGCGCATCACCGCGACCGGCCACACGGACACGTCGGGCTCGGAGAGCTACAACATGGCGCTGTCGCTGCGTCGCGCCAACGCCGTCAAGGACGCACTGGTCCGCGAGGGTGTGCCGGCGACCAACATCGCCGTCCTCGGCCGCGGCGAGCAGGGCCTGCTGGTACAGACAGGGGACAATGTCCGTGAGCCGCAGAACCGCCGCGTCGAGATCGTGGTCCAGTAACCGGATCTGCGATCGGAACACGAACGGCCGGGCGCTCGCCCGGCCGTTCTCTTTTGGGGCGAGCGCGCTACACTGGTGAAAACGATCAGGAGGATTCGCATGGCACGCCCCTTCGACATCGCGCCGCTCGACGCCACCTTCGGGGCCATCGTCACCGGCGTGAAGCTCGCCGGTCTCGACGAGGCCTGTTGGCGCGCCCTGCATGCCGCGTGGCTCCAGTACGCGCTCCTCGTCTTTCCCAACCAGCATCTCGCGCGTGTCGAGCAGATCGCCTTTGCCAAGCGCTTTGGGCCGCTCGAGTTCGAGATGGCGGCGATCAGCAACGTGCGCGCTGACGGCAGCCTGAGGGTCGAGACCGACAATGACGACATGATGAAGATCCTGAAGGGCAACATGGGGTGGCATGCCGACAGCACCTACATGCCGGTCCAGGCCAAAGGCGCGGTGTTCAGCGCCGAGGTCGTCCCCACGATCGGCGGCCAGACCGGCTTCGCCGACATGCGCGCGGCCTACGATGCGCTCGACGAGGATTTGAAAGCGCGCGTCGAGACGCTGCAGGCCTATCACTCGCTGCACTACAGCCAGTCCAGGCTCGGCCACGAGACGAAGAAGGCCGATGGCGAGTACAGCGGCTACGGGCTGCACGACGGGCCGGTGCCGTTGCGACCACTGGTGAAGACACATCCGGAGACCGGCCGCAAGTCGCTGCTGATCGGCCGCCATGCCCACGCGATTCCCGGGATGGAGCCGGGCGAGTCCGAGCGCTTCCTGCAGGAGCTGATCGACTTCGCCTGCCAGCCGCCGCGCGTCTATCGTCACAACTGGGCGCCGGGCGATGCGGTGCTGTGGGACAATCGCTGCCTACTGCACCAGGCGACACCGTGGGACATGACCCAGAAGCGCATCATGTGGCACAGCCGCATCGCCGGCGATGCTGCGGGCGAGACGGCACTGGCGCATTGACGTATCGTTGGCGGCATGAGCCTCTTCCGACGCGAAGCCCTTCTGGGAAGCGCTGCATTGGCAGCAGCGGGGCTCGTTGAGCGCCGTTCGACGGCAGCGACGAACCCGATCCGCCTGATCTGCGGCTTCGGCGTCGGCAATCCGACCGACCTCTGCGCCCAGCTGATCCAGCATGGGTTTTCGGCCGCGCTCGAAGAGCCGGTGGAGTTCGACTATACGCTGGGCCAGGCGGGGCGGCGGGCCGCGCTCGAGGTAATTGACGCGCCACCCGACGGGCGTCTGCTGCTGATCGCCGAAATCCTGAATCTCGTCCTGCAGGAAACGCCGGCGGAGCCGCTGCTTTCGCGCCTGCAGCCGATCGCCAAGATAACGCGCGGCTTCTCCACGGCGCTCGTGGTGAACGAGTTGTCGGATGTGAGGGACTGGCCGGGCCTGCTGGCCGCCGCCCGCGCCAGCCGCCTGAAGGCGGCGACGATGGGCGCCGACACGACCATCGGCCTCCTGTTGGCACTGGTCGAACGTCGCATGAAGCTCTCCTTCGAGCCGATCGAAGTCGCCGGCACTAACGCTGCCGTGGACCTGCTGCTGACGCGTCGCGCCGACATCGCGGTCGTCGATACGCGGACCGCGCTGCTCCACAATGCCCGCAGCCGCGCGAAGCTGCGTGTGCTCGCCACCTCGGGCGCCGCCCGCTCGCCGCAGTTGCCAAAGGTGCCGACCCTGGCCGAACTGACTGGAGACAGGAAGCTTGCCTACACGATCAGCTTCGGCCTGTTCGCGCCTTTCGCGACGCCGTCGCCGATGGCCAGCCGACTGACGGATGCGCTACTGGGCCTGCGCCACGACAAGTCGTTGCAGACCCAGGCCCGCCTCGCCGACATCCCGCTGCAGTTCGACGGACCGGCCGCCGTCCTCGAGACGGTCGTGCGCGACCGGCGCGTTGCAGCCGACGTCGCCGGATAGGCGCTCCTTTCGCTGGGTAATGGCACTCGCCGCTGACTGATTGACCGCCTGCCCGAGCGGCCCAGTATGCGGCGGACGAGCAGATGCAGAGGCAATCCGAGGACGCCCATGGACAGCGTTGAGACGGCCCCCACCACCGCCCCCGAGCGGGCGCTCGCCCTGCAGCCGCTACTCGACCGGCATGGTGCCGAGATGGACCGCCGCCGCGAGGTCGTGCCTGAAGTGGTCGACGCGCTGGTGGCGAACGACATGCTGCGCCTGCTGCTGCCCCGCAGCCTGGGCGGCGCCGAGCTGCCGCTGATCGAGTTCTGCAAGACCGTCGAGGCCATCGCCTGGGCCGATGCCAGCGTCGCCTGGTTCGTCAACCAGTCCAACGTCTCCTCCGCCACCTCCGCCGCCGCGATGCCGCACGACGCGGCCCTCGCTTTCTTCGGCAGTCCCGGCGTCGGCCTCGCCTGGGGCGCGCGCAACGGCACCAGCAAGGCGATCCGCATCGAGGGCGGCTACCGCCTGAGCGGCACCTGGAGCTTCGCCAGCGGTGGGCGGCACACGACCTGTATGGGTGCACACAGCGCCGTGCAGAACCCGGACGGCACGCCGCATCAGCGCTACGGCAGGCCCGACGACCGCAGCTTCGTGTTCAGGCGCAGCGACGCCCGAATCGTCGACGACTGGTTCGTGCTGGGCCTACGCGGCACCGGCAGCGACACGTACACGGTCGAGGACCTGTTCATCCCCGACGCGCATGCGCCGGCGCGCGATGCGCTCCAGGAGCGGCGCGAGACCGGGCCACTCTACACGATCGGCTCGACCCTCCTCTATGCCAGCGGCTTCTGCAGCGTGACCCTTGGGCTCGGCCGCCGCCTGCTCGAAGCCTATGTCGAACTGGCGCGTGGCAAGCACAGCCGCGCGTCGATCAACGCCATGTCGGCCAACAATGCGATTCAGCGCGAAATCGCCCTGCTCGAAGCGAAGCTCTCAGCCGCCCGCGCCTGGCTACACGCCGAGGTGTGCGCGGCCTACGACAAGGCCGCGAACGGCACGCTCGACGTCGACGGTCGCATGCGGCTGCGCCTGGCGACCACCCACGGCATGAACGAGGCAACCGACGTGTCGATCGCCGCGTATCGCGCGGCGGGCACGACGGCCATGCTGAATTCGGCGCCGTTCGAGCGACGCTTCCGTGACGCCATGAGCGCCAGCCAGCATCTGCAGGGCATGATGGGCCATGTCGAGATGGTCGGCCGCCACATCCTCGGCGTGGAGAACAAGCTCCAGAATCTCTGATCGAACGCCTGACCGGACGCGCGGCAATCGGGTGGAGCGACTCGGACTAGCGGCGTCGGTCTCCCTTGTCGCCCTGTCCGCGCTTGGCAATGGTCTTCGCCCTGCGACGACGGTCCGCCGACAGGGAGCGACCGACGTCTTCCACTTCCTTGAATGACGTACCACGTGCGTTGCGCCGGACGTAGAGCTTGTTCGTCCCGGTGTCGATCAGTTCGCGCTTGGCGGCGCGCTTGCGTGCGACCTTCTTCCTGGCAGCCTTTTTCGCTGTGGCCATACGTCACTCCCTATGATGCAACGAGAACGAAACGCGGCACGCGGAGTTCCGCGAACGTGCGGATCGGCTCCCTGGCCTGATCGTCCCGGAGCGGGCGGGATCTCGGTGTCGCCGAGCACCAGAGTCGGAAGCGGGGAGTCCGCCCGAACGAGGCAATGGTCGGACCCTTCCAAGGTCCAATGTACAGAACGAGATCGGCTTTATATCCTGAAAGAATGCCTCTTCAACGGACACTTCAATCCAAGTTCAGGCTGGTCACCGTGTCAGTCGAGCGAGACGTGGTACGGGGCGAGATCGAAGCCTGTCCCGACATGGTCCGCGCTGCCAAAGTCAGCGCACGGCGCAAGCTCAGAAGTCGATTCTGATGGTCGGTCATTCGCCAAAGTTTCATGAGGCACGGCCATTTACGATGGCACGATTTGAGCTATACGCATCCGCGGGACGACCGCCGATGATAGCCTTGCGTTCCGCAACGAACGCATCGGCCCCGGCCTTGGGGGACGGAATCCAGTCGAACTTGCTCTTGTGATCACGCCAAGGGTATTTGCAACGCCGATGAAATAAGGGGATAATACTGTGACCAAAGAAGAACAGATCGAACTCGGCAAGAAGCTCATCGGAGAAATGCGTGCCGCCTTCGTCCGCGGTGCCTGGGACGAGACGACGAGCACCTACGAGCAGATGGAAGGCATCAAAACCGACCGGGCGATCAATCTGGAGGCAACATGCCTCGCGGTTCGCGCCCTTGTCGCCGCCAATGAACGGGCGGCCGCGCGTCAACTGCTCGCGAGAGTCGCGACGGCCCAATACAAGAAGCCTGCCCACTATGAATTCCTGGCGCGCGCCCACCTCGACCTCAAGCGGTACAAGGAAGCCGCAGCCGCCTGCGAACGCGCCGAGGAACTGCGCATCGCCGAGCTGAAATGACCGGCTGGTGCAAGTCCGAGCGATAGACTTGCAACTCGGACGCCGGGAGGATCGCCCCGCCCCCGGCGCCGAACTCAATCTTGCCGCCGCTGCTCCGAATTTCAGCGCATATGCAGTGGCGAGAGGCAAGAGGGGTCACGGACCCGACGACAGGGAAGAGGCAGCACGGACGTCCACCTGCCGGACATCAGCGTAGGAGCCGCGGTCCCGAGGCGCCCAGGTAGCGGAGCGATATGAGCCGGGCTAGCATGGGCTCAAATACGGGGAAGGTTGGCCGGACGCGGTCCGATCAGGGCGGGGAAATGGAATCCGAGCGGCATCATCAGGGAGGCGCTCCGACAGGAGCGCCGGCCAACGACCGTTCGTCGAGGTCCACAGCCTCGTTCGCTCCGAAGTTGAGTCCGTGGATCGCGACGGCCGCCCCTGTTCTGGTCGTCGGCGACGCGATGCTCGACGTCTCCGTTTTCGGGAGCGTCGAGAGGATTTCGCCGGAGGCTCCAGTGCCGGTTATCCGGCAGGAGAACATCGTCGAATCCGGAGGCGGCGCCGCCAATGTGGCCCTCAACATCGCCGCCATGGGCGGGGCCGCACATCTCGTCACCTGTGCGGCCGCCGATCCCGAAGGCGAGCGGCTGGTATGGCTTCTGCGCCAGGCCGGTGTCTCGCTCGACGTGGTCGCGACGCCGGGACGGCCGACGACGGTCAAGACACGGTTCCTCGCCCGCCACAATCAGCTCCTGCGCCTCGACCGGGAAGTCACGATGCCGATCACGCCGGCCTGTGAGGAGCAGATCGTTGCCGCGTTGCAGGCGCGGATCGACAGGTGCAGCCTCGTGGTGATCTCCGACTACGGCAAGGGGCTCGTCACGGATCGGGTGATCGAAGCGACGCTGGCGCTGGCGGCCCAGGTCGGACTGCGCGTGATCGTGGATCCCAAGCGTCGCAACCTCGCGGACTATCGCGGCGCCAGCGTCATCAAGCCCAATCGCCGCGAGCTGGAAGCCGCCACAGGCCTTCCCGTGAACGACGACCGGCAGGTCGAAGCGGCCGCGTCATCCCTCGCCGTGGCGACGGGCGCCACCCTTCTCGTGACGCGCTCCGAGGACGGCATGTCGCTGGTCAGGCCGGACGGCTCGGCGATCCACATGCCCACACATGCGCATGAGATCGTCGACGTGACCGGAGCCGGAGACGCGGCAATCGCCGCCTTCTCGCTCGCCATCGCCGAAGGTCGGCCGGCGGAGGAAGCCATGGCCTTTGCCAACATCGCCGCCGGCATCTCGGTGATCAAGCCGGGAACGGCCACCGTCTCCGCCACGGAAATCGAACACGAGCGCGCCGTCCTGGCGGGCCAGCTGCCGGTCCCGAAGGGCTCCCGCGTTTCGGCCGACACCGCCTCGCTGCTGCGCGCGCAATGGCGCCAGCAGCGGCTCACCGTTGGCTTCACGAACGGTTGTTTCGACCTCTTCCACCCCGGCCATGTCGCCCTGCTGCGCGAGACGGCCCGCCAGTGTGATCGTCTGATCGTGGGCCTCAACAGCGACGACTCGGTGAGACGCCTCAAGGGCGAGACACGGCCCGTGCAGGACGAGGAGGCCCGTGCCGAGATCCTCGGGGCGATCGGGTATGTCGACCTCGTTGTCGTCTTCGACGAAGATACGCCACACGACCTTATCGCGCGCCTGGAGCCGGATCTCCTGACCAAGGGAGCCGACTACAGGATTGAAGACATCGTCGGCGGGGACATCGTGCGACAGGCCGGCGGGCGGGTGCTGACCATCGACCTCGTGCCGGGCCATTCCAGCACGCGCCTCATCAACAGACGATAGCGCTGCGCGGGACGAGGAAGAGTCATGATCGTCGTCACGGGTGCAGCGGGATTCATCGGCTCGAACGTTGTCGCCGCGCTGAACGACGCCGGTCGCGACGACCTCGTGCTCTGCGACCGACTGGGACAGGACGATCGATGGCAGAACCTCCGGAAGAGGATGTTCCGCAACTTCGTCTTTCCGGATCAGCTCTTCGAGTTTCTTGCGAAGGCTCGGGATGTCGAGGCCGTCGTCCATATGGGGGCGATCTCATCGACGACGACCCGCGACGGCGATGCTGTGATGCGGGACAATTTCCAGTTCTCGCTCGGGCTGCTCGATGTCTGCGCGTCGCGCAGCATTTCGCTGGTCTATGCCTCGTCTGCCGCCACCTATGGCGACGGCAACCAGGGTTTCACCGACGACCTCCCCTTCTCAGGCCTGCGGAAGCTGCGGCCGCTCAACCTCTACGGCTGGAGCAAGCATCAGTTCGACCTGGTGGTGGCGGAGCGACGGGAACGAGGCTTGCCGCTGCCGCCGAGATGCGTCGGCCTGAAGTTCTTCAACGTGTTCGGTCCAAACGAATATCACAAGGGCGACATGATGAGCGTCGTCGCCAAGAACCACGACCTCGCCGCCGCCGGCGGCGAGGTCGAGCTGTTCAGGAGTCACCGCAGCGACTTCGCGGACGGCGGCCAACGCCGCGACTTCGTGCTTGTCGACGATGTGGCCGACGTCGTGATCTGGGCCCTGAACCACGGCCCTGCGTTTGGCCTGCTCAACGTCGGCACCGGCCATGCGACTTCGTTCCACGACCTGATCGATGCCCTGTTCAAAGCGGTCGGGCGCGAACCGCGCATCGCATACGTCCCGATGCCGGAAGACCTGCGCGATCGCTATCAATATGCAACCGAAGCGCCGCTCGGCGCATTGCGGAACGCCGGCTACCGCAGGGCGTTCACGCCCGTCCCGGAGGCGGTCGCCCGCTACGCCGGCTTTCTTGGTGCCGCCGACCGCTACCGCTGAAATCCGTCAGAGATGATCGCGGATGGAGTAGTAGGCGAGAGACCCCAGCCCCCAGGCGACGAGCCCGACGAAGAAGACGATCGCAATGATGCGCAGGCGGCGTGGATGCAGCGCCTCCTCGGGGAGCTTCGGCTTCACGAAGGCATTGAGATAGAGCTTCTGCCGCATCGCCTCGATGCGCGACTGCTCCGCGAACTGCAGCGCGAAGAGATAGAGCTTCTCGCGGAAGGCCTCTTCAAGCTTCAGCGCCTCGTATCCGCCCATCAGCGCCGTGATCGTCGGGCCGCCGGACTTCTCCGGCGCCGCCTTCCGGCCCTGCGTCATGCCGGCCTGCTGGTCGCGAATGATGCCCTCGATGGCGGCGATCTCGACCCCGAGATGGCGAAGCTGCGGCGAGTTCGGCGCCGACTTGCTGATGGAATTGTACTGGGCCTGCAGCGTCGCCAGCCGCTCACGCTGGTGGGCCTGCAGGTTGATGTCGACCTCGACCGAGCGTCCCGGATCGACCATCTCGGCCTTGTCGCGAAAGTCGCGGACGGCCACCCTCGCCTCGACGAGCCGGCGGTCCGCTTTCGCCACCTCCTCCTCGCCGAACGCGATCGCGTCCTTTTGTGCGCGCGTGGACAGGTCGTTCACCGTCTTCTCGGCGCTCCGCAGCACCGCATTGGCGACCGCCAGTGCATCCTCGGGCGTGAACGCCCGCACCGACACGGAAATGACACCCGTCATGGCGTCGAAGAACGGTTCGACCATGCCGCGCCAGTACTCGGTCTTCCGTTCGATCGACCGCGCGTCGCCAAGCCGGCTCACCCAGTCGACCTCGGCCCGCCGGTAGAGCCGCTCGAAGCCCAGCTCCGCCTCGAGTGCGTCGACGACGTCGCGGCTCCTTATGAACTGGACGATGGTCTGCGAGTCCCAGATCTGGCTCGCCGTCAGCCCGGTGGCGACCAGTGCTCCGGATGGGTTTCCATTGTTGGCGCCGCCCGCGAGAACAGGCTCCGCGGCACGCCGCAGGTTGAAACGGAACTCGGCGACATACTGGTCGGCCGCGAAGCCGTACAGGTAGACGCCGGCAGCGACCGTCGGGACGAGTGCCAGCAGCACGAAAGCCAGGAGATGGCCCTTGATGCCGCGCTTGCGCCGCATGGCAGGCATCGGACGCGCAAGCAGGTCCGGCTCCTCCGCCGTCTCCTTGCGCAGCTGGATGACCCTCTGGCTCATGTGACACTCACCCGCCCGGTTCCGGGACCCTATCAAGGCCCAGGAGCTTCCGATAGTCCGCAATCGCCCCTTCGATCGTCTCGTACATCACGAGCTTGCCGTCGTTGAGGACGGCACCCTTCTCGCAATAGGACCGGATCGTCTCGAAGCTATGCGAAACCATGATCACGCTAGCATGGCGGATCCGCTGCTGGAATGCCTCGTGGCAGCGCGACTGGAAGCGCGCGTCGCCCACTGCCGTGATCTCGTCGACCAGATAAACGTCAAAGTCGATGGCGAGACTGAGGCCGAACGACAGGCGCGCCATCATGCCTGAGGAATAGGTCCGGGTCGGCATGTCGAAGTAGCTGCCGAGTTCGGCAAACTCCTGCACGAACTCGATGGCGGCCCGCCGGTCGACGCCGTAGACACGGGCGAGGAAGATGACGTTGTCGCGGCCCGTGGCGTTGGGATGGATCGCCCCGCCGAACCCCAGAGGGAACGACACGCGGCTGGTGCGCCGGATGGTGCCGCGATCGGGCAATTCCGTCCCCGACAGCAGCCGCATCAGGGTCGACTTGCCCGCGCCGTTGACGCCCAGGATCCCGATGTTCACCCCGTCGGCAAGGACCATGCTCACGTCATCCAGCACCCTGCGGCGGGATTCCGGAGTGCGGTAGCTCTTGTGGACGTGGTCGAGCGTAATCATGCGACCGAGAGCCGCCGGCGGCAGGCACGTTCCAGGCTGAAGCCGATCAGCACGGCGGCAAATCCCCACAGGACGACGTATCCGCGATCCAGCCAGATCGGATGCCAGCTGTCGAAAAAGCCGCTGCGAATCCAGTCGATGGCCTGCAGGACCGGGTTCCAGACGAGGATGTCGCGCACCCATTCGGGCATCTCGGCCGGATTGAGGAAGATGCCAGAGGTGAAATAGAGGGCGCGCACGACGTTCGCGAAGACATGGTCCCACGACTTCACGAAATGGATGATGGTCGCATTGGTCACGCCGATGCCGAATCCGATAACCCAGATCGCGAAGAGCCCGCTGGCCGCGTCGAACACGTCGTTCGGAACCGCGGGCAGGCCAAGCAGAACGAAAGCAGTCAGCACGATGATGGCGACGCAGAACTGGGTCAGCAGCTCGAGCAGACCGCGCGCCAGCAGGACATCGACGTGCTGGACCAGAGGGATCTGCAGCAGGGGGCGGTTGGCGACGAGGCTGTGCTGGACCCCGAAGACCGTGTTGGAAAACAGCAGGTACGGCAGCACGCCGGTGAAGTAGTAGACGATGAGGTTGCTGCCGACGGGCGCCGTTCCGCCGATATGCGTGGCAGCGAACACACTGGCGATCAGCGCCAGATGGGAGATCGGCTCCAGCAGGGCCCAGAGGTAGCCGAGGCGCGTTTCTCCGAAGCGGGTCTGCGCGTCCCGCAGCAGCAGCGCGATCAGGATGCGTCCCTGGCTGGCCACGGCGGCCCGCCATCCCGGCCGGACGGACGGCCTGGCCTGCCAGCCCGGACGCGGCGTGGCCTGTTCTCCCGGTTCACCCGTATCAGGGGGGAGCAGCAGCTCCAGCCTCGCCGCCCGTCGCTTCTCGAGATCCGAGACATAACGGTCAAAGTCGAGATTTCCGGGCGCGAGAGCCCGGGCCTTACGGGCATGGTCGATCGCGGCATCGAGATCGCCGGCCCCGTCATGGATCACGCTTCGGAACCACGCGACCCGGGCGGTCTCGCCCTCGATCGCCTCGGCGGCACGGACCTCGGCCAGGGCGTCGGCAGTCCGGCCGAGATGGTTTAGCAAGCCCGCGCGATGGAGGCGGAACTCCGGATTGGAGGTCTCGAGCAACACCGCCCGGTTCGACGAAGCAAGTGCCCGATGGAATTCGCCCAGCGCCTCGAGCGCACCGGCATGATTGCGCCAGCCCAGCGCCGACTCGGGCGCTCGCTGCAGGTAGATGTCGAGATGATCCAGCGCCTCGCGGTGCTCGCGCAGCGCCAGCAGCCCGAAGATCAACTGGAAACGCGCCTCCGGATCCGCGGGGTCGCGCCCGACCAGCAGGCGCCCCTGTTCGACCGCGGCGGCGAAATCGCCCACCATGAGCAGGAGCGTCTGAGATTTCCTGAGTACGCGATCGTCGCCCGGATTGAGGGCGGCGGCCCGCCGGACGGCCGCGGCCGCCTCCTCCTCCCGACCGGCGAGACGAAGACGCTCGGCCACCACCGCGAGGCCGTAGGCGTTGGCCGGGTCGGCTTCGACGGCTGACAGCGCCAGCGCGAGTTCCTCGTCCAGCCCGTCCGGTGTCGCCATCGGAACTGCTCCCGTCGAGCGGCTCTACGCCGCCGGTTGCGTTGTCCCCGTCTGCGGCAGCCCAGGCTCGGCCGGCACGGTGAAGCCCAGTTTCTCCAGATGCAAGGCCACGTTGCTCTGCAGGTTGTAGGTCGCCAGGGCACGGTTACGCGCTTCCTCGAAGCGGTTACCGCCCCGCTGGATCTTCTGTGCCAGTTCCACATGATTGCCGATGTCGAACGAGACGAAGACCTCGCCGTAGTACTTCATCACTTCGGCGAAAGACCTGTTGCGGGCACAATACAGGTTGGCGCCGCATTCGATCGCGAGCGCGATGACACCGGACATGCTCTGGCCGACCTCGAGATAGGGCAGAGCAACCGCATCACAGCCGCGCAGCGCCTCGATGAAGTGCGGATCCGACAGTTCGCCAATGAAATGGACTCGCTTCAGCAGGTCGTAGGACAGGAGCCTCGAGAGCGTGTCTTCCCTGCGCTCCGCGACCTCCGGGCCGGTGTCCGCTGGCGCAACCGTCCCGCGTCCGAAGGGCATCAGTCGCCGACGGGAGTCGCCGACGACCTCGTCGTTCTTCTCCCTGATGAGCTTCAGCAATGATTCGATGTACGGATCCAGCTGGACATTCTCCGCGACGGAAGCGGGATGCTGTCCACCGAACAGGTAGAGGTGATGGTCCTCCGGCAGTTCCTTCAGCGCGTGGATCAGCGTCTCGTAGCCCTTGTAGGAGGAGATGAATCCGAAGGCGCCGATCACCTTGACGCCGGGCGCAATCCCGTGGCGCTGCCGAAAGGCCTCGACGTCGGTTTTCTCCAGCACGTCGCGCCGCTGGTCTTCCGTCAGGAAGGTGATCGGGAAATCGACCACCTTGTCGAACCTGTAGATCTCCCGGACGATGCGCCGCTCCCGCTTCGTGTGGACCATGATACTGACGTTTGCGGAACGCGAGCGCCGCCGGCAGGCCTCGATGATGCGGGAATAGAGCTTCGCCGCCGGACGCGCGTAGAAAATTTCCGCAAGCATGGCCCGGGTGGCCACGATCGGATGCCCCGCGACGAAAGTCTCGGCGAACTGCCAGAGGACGCGCGGCAGGTAGAAGGTCGGCGGGTTGATGCGATGCATCGTGACGACGACGCTCCGGCAGGCGTCCAGGAGCATCGTCAGCCGACGCAGAACGTCGCTGTCCTTCGCGCCATAGAGACCCGCCTCGAACTGGATGTTCACGTAGTCGTAGCCCGAGAGGCGCGCCGCGATCTCGGCAATATGCCTGTCGCCTGCCGACTGGAAAGCGGGACTGGACCTCTGCAGCAGGAAAAGGTCGAGCGGGATCACATCGCAGTGGACGTACTCCGAGAACTTGTTCCTGAGCACATGGGCGTAGGATGCGTTGCCGCAGCTCTCATTGTAGGAACAGACGATCGCCAGTCTCTTCTGCGTCATGGTCTTTCGGTTCCCGAACGTGATCGCCTATCGGGGAAGCAGGCCGAGCTGGCGGCCCAACTTCACGAGGGGGCTGGCTTCCAGCCGGGCGAGCCGGTCCTCGGCGAGCGCCTTTTCGGCCTTGAGCACGTCTTGGGCCGCCACGGCTTCGCGGAAGGCCTTCTCGCCATGGGCGACGGCCCGCGCCATCGCGGCTTCGGCCGCTTCCTTCTCGGCCTTCAGCGCGTCCTGGACGGCGACCGCCTCACGGAACGCCCGGTCGCCATGGGCCATGACCCGCTCGATGTCGGACACGCCCGGCTGCTCGTCCGGGACGGGCGCCGCACCGGCGAAGGGCAAGGTGCGGCCGCGCAGCCGCGAGGGCCGCGCAGGCGCCGTCGGTCGCAGCTTCACGTAGAATTCGGAGCCATGCCCGGTCTGCGTTGGCGGATTGGACTCGAGCGATTCGATCTCGAAATCGAAAAGGCCGATCTCCCTCAGTTCACGCGCGACTTCGGCAAAGCCGTCGCGGGAGAAGGCCCAGCAATGCACGTCGACATACTCCTGGCTCGCGCGCAACGCCGCGGCGTAGGAGTCGGAGTTGGTGAAGAGCCGCTTGACGTCGGCGAGCGTACGGCCCTCCAGGGGCACGTTCTGGAAGTCGAAGAGATTCTTGAGCCCGTCATAAACCTGCCCCGGTGAAGGCACGGTCTGTCCCAGCAAGTAGGAACTGATGAGCTCGGCTGCATTCGTCTCGCGCCGGAAATACTCGCCGCTGCCCTTGCAGTCCGGCAGCACCATCGCGATCACGCCATCGTCCTTCACGACGGCCCGGACCTGGTAGAGATACTCGAGAAAGTTCGGCACGTGCTCGAAGACATGGCACGAAACGACATAATCGAAGGGAGCCGCCGTGCCAGCGCATTCCTGCAGCGTCTTGCCGATCTCCCAGATGAAATCGAGGCGCTGGACGCGCAGGCCGTGCTGGATTCGGCCGGGATTCGTCCTTTCGCGCTCTAGCAATTGCTCGTAGGTGAGATAGTCACAATAGAGAACGTCGCCTTCCGACTTGGTGACGACCGGCGCCCAGTTCGGCGCGATCTCGAGCCCGCAGCCGGTTTCGAGAGGCAGCAGCCTGTGAACCATGCGCCGCCGGCCGTCGAGCCCGAGCGCGCTCAGCCGCTCCTCGGTGGTCGGTGCCCTCTGTGTTTCCGACGGTATCGCCGGGTCTGTGCTGATCGCCATGGCGTCGATGTATCCGCGGCCTCAAAGGCTCACGGACACCCCTTCGGCACGCGTCGATGCCGATGGCGACTCGCCGTCGAATTCACGGCAGTACCATTCCCAGGTCTCGCGCAGCCCGTCGGCGATGGCGTATCGGCACTCGAAACCGGCGAGACGCATGCGACTGAGATCGTATTCGCGATACTCCTGCCCGTTCGGCTTGGTCGGATCCCATCGCACGCGGTCCGCCATGCCCGTGATCGCTCCCAGCATGTCGACGATCTCGCGGATGCTGTAGACGACGCCGCTGCCGATGTTCACGGCGCCGTCGACGCTTTCCATGATCGTCTGGAACGCGCGGGCGGCATCCCGGCTGTACATGAAATCCCGCTGCGCCGAGCCATCGCCCCAGACGTCCACGCTGCCGCCACTGCGGCGGGCCTCGTGAAACTTCCGGATGAGCGCCGGCACGACATGCCCGAACTTCACGTCGAACCTGTCGCGCGGCCCGAAGAGATTGCAGGAGACGATATAGGCCCACTTGAGACCATAGCTCTCCTCGTAGGCTTCGAGCATCGCCAGCATCGCGCGCTTGGCGTTCGCGTACCCTCGTTCCGACGCATGCGGAATGCCGAAGTGGATCATGTTCTCGCGCAGCGGGACGCCCGGCGGCGGATAGGGATAGACGGCCCCCGTTCCCATGACGGTGATCTTCTCGACGCCATGCCGGCGAGCCGCCTCGACGACGTTCGTGTTGATCATGCTGTTGTCATAGAACGACAGCCCCTGGTTCATCATGTTGCCCAGGATGCCGTAGACCCGGCCGGCCGCATGGAACACGTAGGTCGGCCGCGTGCGGGCGAAAAGCGATTCGGTACTTTTCGAATCGGAAAGATCGCAGTCTCGCCGCAGCACTGGAACGAGGCGAGCAAACCCTTCGCGAGCCAAGTGCTCCAGTAACGTGGAGCCGACCAAGCCACCGGCGCCCGTCACCATGATCACCGCATCGCGCTTCATGGCCCTTGGCCGCCCCCGAGTTAACAATTACCGGTGGCATTATTTGCACGTTATCGACGCGATCTCCAGCACCCAAACGCCGGGAATCAACGCTCCCTCATGCTCTCTTGGCCATGGCGTGAAAGCGGCGACAGCAGGTAACTGATGATGGTGCGCTCGCCCGTCATGATCTCCACCGTCACCGCCATGCCGGGCGCCAGGCTGACGACCTTGTCGCCGACCTTGATCTGGCTGCGATCGAGCGAGATGCGCGCGGCGTAGACGGGGTCCTGCGGCGCGCCCGCGGCACCGGGCATCATGGAGTCCGGCGACCGTCCGTCCGGGAGGTCGCGTGTCGGGTCCGGCTTGATCGCGTCCATCGAGACGCTCTCGACGACGCCTTCCAGCAGGCCGTACTTCGTGAAATCGAAGGTCCTGACCTTGACCGCCGCCCTCTGGCCGATCTCGATGAAACCTATGTCCTGGTTCGGGATCATCGCCAGGATCTCGAGCCGGCTTCCGGTTGGCACCAGAACGAGCAGAGGCTGCGCCGGCGTCACGATCCCGCCGATCGTATGCACGGCGAGCTGCTGGACCACCCCGTCGATCGGGGCCACCAGGGAGCGCTCGCGCGTGCGCTGGGTGGTCTTCACGAGATCCTGGGTCAGAGCGGCGACGCGCTGCTCGGCCTTGGACAGTTCATCGGCGGTCTTGCGCCGGAACTCGGCCTCCACCTGGTCTCGGGTGGCCGTGATCGCCCCCAGCGCCGCGACGGCTTCCGCATGGCGACTTCTCTGGATCAGCAGCTCGTTCTCGGCGCCGACCAGCTCGCCCTGCTCCTGCAGGTAGAGCAGCCTGGAACCGAGATCCTTTTCCATCAGGGCCCGGCGGATCTCGAACCGCTGGCGCAGGATCGGCAACATCGCCTCGATCTTCGCGATGCTGGCCGCCAGCGTCGCGACTTCCTTTTCCTTCTGGACCTTCTGGTTGTCGACCGCTGCGGTCTTGGCGCGGCGTTCGGCAACTTCGCTGGCAAGGAGATGGCGTTGAGCGGCCACCAGGGCCGGGTCCGCTTCCCCGGGCGGTTCGAACTGCGCGACCGGATCGGGCACGTCGGAGAGCAGCGCGCGCAGCCGCGCCACGTCGAGCCGGGCCGCCACCAGGTCGGCCTCGGTGCGTGTGCGTTCGGCGACACTGACGGTCGAATCCAGCTCGATCAGGACGTCGCCCGCCTTGACCGTCTGGCCGTCCTTGACGTGGATCGCCCTTACGATGCCGCTCTCCAGCGGCTGGAGGGTCTTCGTACTGCCGCTCGGGATGATCTTGCCCTGCGCCACGGCGATGATGTCGATCGTGCCGAAGGACGCCCACAGGATCGTTGCGAGGAACACCACGACGATGAGGCCGCTGATCGCCCGCCCGATCGGCGATGGCGGCGTCTCGACGACTTCGAGGGCCGCCGGCAGGAACTCGACCTCGTGGGCATGACGCCGGACCGGCCGCGGTCTCGCGGGCGGCTTGGGCGGCGCAGCGACGGCGTCCGTCATCGGTCGCGCCCGGCCTCGGACACGACCTGGATGCCACCTTGCAGACGATAGAGCTGTGAGTAGCGGCCGCCGGTCCGCATCAGGTCCTCGTGCTTGCCGTCCTCGACGATCCGGCCGTGGTCCATGGTGATGATGCGATCGGCGTGCCGGACCGCCGAGAGGCGATGCGCGATAATGAACACGGTCCGGCCCCTCGCGATCTCGGCCATGTTTTCCTGGATGATGCGTTCGCTCTCGTAGTCGAGCGCACTGGTCGCCTCGTCGAAGATGAGGATGCGCGGATCGGTCACGAGCGCCCGCGCGATGGCCAGCCGCTGGCGCTGTCCGCCTGAGAGGCTGCCGCCGCGTTCACCGACGATCGTGTCGTAGCCCTCCGGCAACTCAAGAATGAACTCGTGCGCGCCGGCGAGCTTCGCCGCGGCGATCACCTTCTCCATGGGCATCGCCGGATCCGTCAGGGCAATGTTCTCGTGCACAGAGCGGTTCAGCAGCACGTTTTCCTGCAGCACGAAGCCGACCTGGCGTCGCAGCCAGGACGTGTCGACGAGAGCAAGGTCGACTCCGTCGATCAGGACGCGGCCGCTTTCGGGGACGTAGAGCCTCTGGATCAGCTTCACCAGCGTGCTCTTGCCCGAGCCCGACGAGCCCACGATGCCGACGGTCTGGCCGGCCGGCACCGTGAAGTTCACGTCGTGAAGGATCTGCGAGCCGTCCACGCGGTAGCGGAAGCTGACATGCTCGAACGCCACCTCGCCGCGGATCGGCGGCCGCACCACCCGGGTCGGATTGTAGACGGTCTCGGCCGGGGTGTTGAGGATGTCGCCCAGCCGCGCCACCGACAGCCTGGCCTGGTGGAAGTCCTGCCACAGCTGGGCCAGGCGCAGCACAGGCTGGCTGACGCGGCCGGCCAGCATGTTGAAAGCCACCAGCTCGCCCACCGACAGCGAGCCGGTGATTACGAGCTTGGCGCCGAAATAGAGCGTCGCGGAGACGACCAGCTTGTTGACGAGCTGCACCGCCTGACTGGCGTAGTTGCCGAGGTTGGTGACGCGGAAGCTCGCGGCGACGTAGCCCGCGAGCTGCTCCTCCCAGCGCCGCTGCATCTGCGGCTCGACCGCCATCGCCTTCAGGGTCTCGACGCCCGTCGTCGTCTCGATCAGGAAGGCCTGGTTCTCGGCGCCGCGCCGGAATTTCTCGTCCAGTAGCCGGCGGAAGAACGGCGTGGCACCGGCCGAGATGGCGACATAGACCGGCAGCGAGCCGATCACGATGAAGGTGAGAAGCGGCGAATAGACGAACATCACCGCCAGGAAGACGACGGTGAAGAAGAGGTCGACCACCAGCGTGAGCGCCGAGCTGGTGAGGAAGTTGCGGATGTTCTCGAGTTCCTGCACCCGCGCCACCGAATCGCCGGCGCGGCGGGTCTGGAAATAATTTATCGGCAGCGCCAGCAGATGCCGGAACAGCCGCGCGCCCAGCTCGACGTCGATGCGATTGGTCGTGTGCGAAAAGAGATAGGTGCGAAGTCCCCCCAGGATCGTCTCGAAGATTGAGATGGCGACCAGGCCGAGGATCAGGACGTCGAGCGTGCTGATCACACGGTGCGACAGGACCTTGTCGATGACGACCTGGAAGAAGAGCGGCGAAACCAGTGCGAAGACCTGCAGGAAGAACGAGGCAACGAGCACCTCGCCCAGCAGGCCGCGGTACTTGGCGATGGCCCCGGCGAACCAGCTGATGTCGAACCGGCGCGTCAGGCTGGAGAGCGCGCTGCGCCGCGCCATCAGCACGATCCGGCCGTCCCACACCTCCTCCAGTTCCGCCTGCGTCATCACCCGGGGACGGGCGGCCGTGGGTTCCTGGACGAGGACCCTACCCTCGTCGATGTCGACCTGGCCGATCAGCAGGAAACTGCCGTTGCGCAACGCAGCGATCACCGGCAGGGGCGTATGGGGTAGCCTGCTCCACTGGGTGCGCACCACCCGGGTCCTGAGCCCGAATTCCTTGCCACAGCGCACCATCTCGGTCACGCCGACTGGCCGCGCCGCGAACCGGTGCCGGATCTGATCGCCGTCGGCCGCCACCCCATGCAGGCGCATCAGCATCACCAGGGCGATGATGCCGGGATCGTTGGGCAGCTCCTTGTCGGGATCCATGGCTCTGGGTCGCGCCTCCACCCGCTTCAACACCACGAATATTGTATTGTGTTTCCGCAGGCAAAAGTTAGATTTCTTACCGTACGGCCGGGATGCCCGTACCGTGAGACTCGGAGGGCGCCGATGCCTGCAGTCAATATTAATTTCGGAAGCCAGATGGCGTCGCAATTGACGACGACGAACGTCGCTGGCTGGGCCGTCTATTTCGATGTGAACGGCAACACCCCCACCTGGCAGCAACTGACTGGCACTGCCACCACGCTCACTCTCCCGGATCAGCAGGGCCTAAAGGTCTATTTCCTGCTCCAGAGCATGGCGCCCGGCATCGAGTCTGTGCAGACCCAGATCCAGACAGAAAGCCAGATCTCGCCGACCGGCACCTTGTCCAGCGCGGACACGCTCAACTACCGCTACGACAGCTTCGAGGTGACCTTCACGCCGGCTCCCGCCGATGCCGGCAACCTCACCGACATCAACGGCTTCGGCATCCCGATGGGGATCGACGTCGTTTATGCCGATGGCACGAGCGGGACGCGTGGCTACGCGATCCCGGGTGGCAGCGTCACAACCGACGACACGATATGGAACGCGCTCTCCAGCGCCGGCGGCGCCGGGAGCATCCAGAACTTCACGTCCGCAAGCACGGGCGGCCTCACCGGCCCCCGCATGGCCATCTCCCCCGCCACCGCGATCTCCGAGAATGTCAGCGGAACGAATTATCAGACTTCCAACTGGAACAATTACGTCACGAACCTGCAGACCAGCACGGCGGTATCGGGCGGCGCGGGGGGCGCCGCTGGAACGAACCAGATCCAGATCACTGGCTACTTCAACGGCGCGCCAGACGGCAACCATGTCTGGCACAATGCCGGCTTCTACTCCTATCGGGTAACGTTCAGCGGCGGCAATTTCGTGCTGACGCCGGACGAGGCCAGCCAGATCCAGGGCACGATCACGATCAGCCCGGCCGACCTCGAAAACAGCATCTACATGACGCTGGGCAACGCGACCGTCTCCGGTCTGGCCAATCCCAATGGCGTGCCCGGATCGACGACGACGCTTACGATGAACACCGGCTCCAACAATGAGTGGGGCGCCGTCCTGCGTGATTTCCTCGCGGGCTTCACGGCCGGCTACTACGACGCCACCGGCACCTCGCTGAACTCGGCGATCACCACGCCGCTGAACCTGAACAAGGAGTGGAACCAGGATCCGACCTACGCATTCGGCGGCGCGTCGCCCGGCCTCGTGACCCCGCCAGGCTACGTCTACTACGACGAGTATGCCAAGGTGTTCTTCAACTACACGAACTCCTACGGCAACGGCTATTCGGACTTCCTGACCCGCGCCTACAATGTCGGCCCTCTGGTCAACGTCACCCAAAGCCCGACTGGGTCGCCCACGAGCAGCATCACGATCACACTGTACGGGGATAGCGACACGCCCGCCGGCTACACCCCGCAGACCATCGCCAACTACATCGCTCCACCCGGCGGCAGCTATCTGGTTCCAGCCGGCGTCAACACGAGCGGCATCCAGACGACGCTGAACTTCAACAACATCCAGACGAGCCTCATCGAGGGAACGCCGGTCCAGATCATCCTGAAGGGCGCAACCTCGGCCTCCGATGTGGTGGTGGCAACGATCACCGCCTCTGGCAACTACCAGATCGTCAGCAATGGCAGCGGCGGCTACACCACATCGACCTACGGCAATCCCCCCCCGCTGGGCGTCGTCAACCTGCTGGACCTGCCGGTCACCGCCGCGAGCTCGGGCACCGGCGTCAACTGGTACCAGATCGTCGTCGGCTCGGGGGTGGCGGCCAAGACTTTCAATCTCTACATGACGGTCGATTCGGCCGGCAATATCCTCAATCCAGCCTATAGCGGCCAGGGTGGCGCCATCGCCATCGACGGCCTGGCTGCCATTACCGGCACCGGGACGGGGCAGTACGTCACCGCGGCAAACGGGGGGATGACGATCAGCTTCTTCCCGGGCGGCATGAATACGCTCGATCCGGCTCTGCTGACGACGGTCTCCGGCACTTTGACCCCCTGGGCGCCGCTCGTCGGCATGCGGCCGGGCTACGCGCCGGCCGACGGCGCACCCTTTCTGCAATCCTATGAGGTCTGGAACGCCCAGACCTCCAGCAGCGCGACGCCCCAGACCGTCTACAACGGCGCACTGGTGTTCGGCTGGAACGGTTCCGACCAGGCCGCGCTCCAACAGCAGACGGCGGCCAGCAACTATTATGTCAGCTCGTCCACCAACAAGATTTTCGGCAGCAGCTACGCCAAGCTGACCTTCACCGCGGTGGGTGGCGGCGCGCTGCCCTCCGAGATTGTGTCGAACGGCGGCTACCTCGTGGCTCAGGCCGACGCCGACGGCAACTGGGCAACGTCGGTGCCGGTGTCGTTCACCAACGGCACCTACACCGTCCAGATGCAGGAATTCGCGGATGCGGGCCTGACTTCCGCCCTCAACAACGCCAGCGTGGTCCAGAGCTTCACGGTGGCCCAGGGTGCGGCCATCAGCTCCTACAACCTCTCCCTCGAAACGGGACAGACGAGTGCCGGCCTGCTCATCACTTCCGGCGGTGCGCTGACCGTGAACGGCGGCACGGCCAGCGCGACCATGGTCAGCTCGGGCGGCATCGAATATGTCGCTGGCGGCATCGATAACGGTGCCATCGTGCTCGGCGTGCACCAGGTCTGGTCTGGCGCTAGTGCCACCAGCATGACGATCGCAAGCGGTGGCAGCGGCTACGTGTACGGCACGACATCGGCAGTCGCCGTCAATGGCGGTGGCTTCCAGTATGTCGGCGGCCAAACGTACCAGTCGGTTGCCAGCGCGACGACGGTCAATTCCGGCGGAAACCAGTACGTGTTCGGCAGCGGCTTCGCCTACGGAACGACGGTGCTGAGCGGCGGCAAGCAGATCGTCGGCGGCTCCACCTCGCCCGGGGGCGGCGGATTCGCCATGAATTCCCTGATCGAGACCGGTGGACACCTTCTCGTTTCGGCCGGGGGCAGTGCCGGCAGTTCCTACCAGAGCAGCTACATCGATTCGGCTGGAAGCTCGGTGACAGCGACGCTGGTCTCCGGCGGTGCGACCATCTCGGGTGGCCTCGGCTATGTCTATTCCGGCGGCGTCACATTGGGGACGCTGCTGCAGGGCACTGGCAGCGTGCTGAATGCCTATTCCGGCGGCAGTGCCGCCTCGACCACCATCCAGTCGGGCACGAAGCAGTATGCTTATTCCGGCGGCAGCTCGCTGGCCGCGACGGTCCAGTCGGGTGGTTACGAGATCGTGTGGGGCACGGGCAGCGTGGCCTCGGGCGCCACGGTCCAGAGCAAAGGCTACGAATACATCTACGACGGGGCGCAAGCGAGCAACACGACCATTCAGTCTGGCGGCAACCAGCTCGTCTGGGACTCCGGGACGATTGCCTCGAACTCGCTGGTCCAGAGCGCCGGGCTCATGCATGTGCATAACGGCGGATTGGCCCTGAACGCCACGGTCCTGGGCGGCGGCCTGCAGGTGATCTGGAACGGCGGCAGCGCCAGCAATACCACCGTGAACGGCGGCAGCCAGCACATCGGGCCGTTCGGTTCCGCCTTCGCCACCACAGTTAACAGCGGCGGCTTCGAGTACAACTACGGCTCCTCGCTGAATACGGTCGTCAATTCGGCGGGGTCGGCCGTCACCTTCTTCGGTGGCATGGCGACATCCGCGCAGATCAATTCCGGCGGCACGTATCATGTCATCGCCGGCGGCGTTGCGGACGACCTCACCGTGATCAGCACCGGCCAAGCCTATGTATGGTCCGGCGGATCGCTGCAGGGAGCCACCATCAGCGGCGGCTTCCTCGAGGTCCTGAGCGGCGGCGTGGCCAGCGGTTCCACGATCACCTTCGCCACAACGGGTGGCACCGTGAAGTTTGACGATTCGGTCTCCATCAACGGAAACGTCAGCATCTCCGGTCTGACCCCCACCAACGGCGCGATCATCTTCGGCGACATCGGCTACACGGCCGGCGTCACCTCGGCGACGTGGAACCAGTCTTCGGGCGCTGGCGGCGTCCTCACGATCACCAGCGGCACGCTGCAGGCCTCCATCAACCTGTTCGGCAACTACGTCGCGGGCAACTTCAAGCTGGCGACCGACGGTGCCACCGGCACGCTGATCACCGATCCCGTCGCCAATACCGACCCGTTCAGCCTGCTCGCACATCCACACGCTTAGGCCAGCTCCCGGGGCGCGAGCGACGTCGCTCGCCCCCGCGACAGTTGACGGTCGAACTCACCCAGCATGTCAGAACAAGTCGTACCACCACCCCAGCCTGTCCTCTCGGTAACACTCGACACGCCCGCGGCCGCCGCGCCGGCCGCGTCGTCGCAGGCCGCTCCGGAGGAACCTCCCAAGAGGGCGTTTCCGGCGCCGGCACCGAAGCCTGTTCTGCAGGGCCCCAAGGGCATCTGGTTCGACTTCAACGACGGCTGTCGCGTCGGCATCGAGGACAGCGGCCAGCTCCGTCGCATCCGGCTCAGCGACATCGACACCGACAACATCCTGTTCGAGACGCAGATCAAGTCCGGGCGGGTGAACAGCAGCAAGCGCTACTTCGTGCGCTTCCGCATCGAGGTCTGGGAAGGCGAGGAGAAGGTCTTCCAGCACGACTACTCGGCTGCCGACCGCGAAGTCCTGGTGCAGCTGCCGGTGGGCACGCTCGGCGACACGCTCGGCTGGTTTCCCTATGCCGTGCGCTTCAAGGAAACCCACGGCTGCCGCCTCACCGTATCGATGGCCGAGTGGCTGATCCCGCTGTTCCGCGACACCCACCCCGACATCACCTTCGTGAACCACGAGCAGGTGAAGCCCGAGCGCTACTACGCCACCTACAACGTGGGACTGTTCTTCGACGACAAGGAGGGCCTGCTGCAGCCGAGCGATTTCCGGCTGGTCGGGCTGCACCGTTCGGCCGGCTACATCCTCGGCGTCGATCCTTCCGAAATCCCACCCCGGCTCGCGCTGGCCGACGCCTCACGACCCATCCCGGAACGCTATGTCTGCATCGCCGCACAGAGCACGACGCAGGCGAAGTACTGGAACAATCCGACCGGCTGGCGGGAAATCGTCGAGTTCCTGAAGCAGAACGGCTACCGGGTCATCTGCATCGACCAGCGCCCCGTGCATGGCCACGGCATCATGTGGAACCACATTCCCTACGGCGCCGAGGACCAGACGGGCGACAAGCCGCTGCAGGAGCGCGCGCGCTGGCTGCGCCACGCCGATTTCTTCGTCGGCCTGTCGAGCGGACTGTCGTGGCTGGCCTGGGCTGCCGGGACGCCGACCGTGCTGATCAGCGGCTTCACCCACCCGACCAACGAATTCTCGACGCCCTATCGCGTCATCAACTATCACGCCTGCAACAGCTGCTGGAACGATCCGCTGCTGCGCTTCGACCACAAGGACTTCCTCTGGTGCCCGCGCCAGAAGGACACGCCCCGGCAGTTCGAATGCACGCGCCTGATCACGGCTACACAGGTCAAGGCCGCGATCCGGCGGATTCCCGGCTTCCCTGCCGCCCCCAAACCCTGACGCGCGCCGCCTGCTGCCTCTTGCGGCCGCCGGTCAACGCGTGGTCACGGCGCCGACAGTGACCGCGGTCGCACCGGCGCCCAGGAACGGCAGCAGGATCGTCATCGCCTTCTGGATCTCCATGGACGGCGCGTTGGAGACATAGACGATGTCCTTGTTCCTCACCGGGAAGCGCCGGGCGATGAAGAAGCCGACCGGGTCGCGCAGCGTCAGACGGTAGATCACCGGGACCTCTGGCAGCGCCGACGGGTCGGGCCGTTGGAGGCCGAGCTGGTCGTAGTCGGCGGGCCTCTCGAAACGGATCACGAAGACACCTGTCGGGTCGGCTCGAAAGTCGTTGACGCCGCCGGCCTTGGCGAGCGCCTGCTCGAGCGTGATTCCCACCGCATCGAACGGGATCACGGTGTTGACGCCGGTCGCGCCGGCGGCGGTGAAGGTCTGCGGATCGCGTGCGACGCTGACCACGTCGCCGGCCTGCACGAAGACGTTCTCCGCCGGGTCGTTGAGAATGGCCTGCATCGGGATGCGGACCGATGCGCCGTCGCGCACCAGGGTCACGAAGACCTCGTGCGCTGCCGCCCGGGTGCCGCCGGCGGTGGCGATGACGTCGAGAAGCCGGTCGCCGCGCGTGGTCAGCGGCACGCGGGCACCGTTGGTCACCTCGCCGATCACCGTCACGGTGTTGGCGACATTCCGGGTCACGGTCACCAGCACCTGGGGCTCGATGGCCTTCTCCCGCAACGCCTGCACGATGGTCTGCTCGACTTCGGCTGGCGAGCGACCGGCGACGCGCACGCGGCCGGCATAGGGCACCGTCAGGGCGCCGTCGGGGCCGACGACCTGCTCGGGAATTGTGGCGGAGCGCGAGCCGGAACTGCCGCGGTCGTTGGCGGGCGCGGAAAACAACCCGCCCGCGGCCGCTTCCCAGATCACGACCTGGACGTAGTCGCCCACGCCGATCAGCTGCCGGGCGGCGGGCCGCTGCCGCCCGAAGCTTCCCTGGAGCGATGCCGCGCTCCAGCGCTGCATGATGGCGACCGTGTCGGCCGTCACGTCGACCAGGGCGAACCGTGTGCCGCCCGACCGCCCCGGCCGGCCGGCACCCGCGATTTCCGACGTCGTCGGCCCGCTCGCCGGCAGACTGTCACAGGACGCGAGAAAGGCAGCGGCCGGAAGCGCGCTCAGCAGGTGACGACGCGTCGCCAGGATGCGGAAACGGAAATGGGAATGGGAACGCACGGTCGTGGGAGGTTTGGAATTCACACCTAGCAGTCTCGCGGAACGCGACGACGCGCAACGCATAACTGCCTGATCTTAGATGAATTCCTGTCGGCAAAGCGAGTGGACAAGCGGGCGCTCGTCGGCGCCGTTACCGTCCCGCAGCGTCGTTCACCTCGCGCAGCAGCGGCCACACGGGCTTGCCGTCCACGATGCCGACGCTGAAGCGCACGCCGATGCCGCGGCGATTGTCCAGATAGCGAATGCGCGTCGGCCGGAATATGTGCGCATGGGCGCGGAACGCAGAGCGGACCGCCCCGACCGGATTGGCCATGAGATCGCGCGCAAAGGGGAATTTCCCGACATAGGCCGCGAACGCCGCAGCCTTCGCGCCGATCGTATGGGCGAGCCCGGCCACGCCCTCCATCTGCAGGCCCCTGATGTCCCGCCAGGTGGCGACGGGAGCGTGCACCGACGCGGCGCAGACCGGATTGATCACGAGGTTGCGGCAATGCCGCGAATCGAGCGAGGAAAAGAACACCAGGTCGAAGCCCGAGGAGGCAAAATAGACATCGCTTGCCCAGGGTACGTTGTCGGCACAGGTCGCCAGGGTCATCGGGGCCACTTCGCGAAGCAGCGCTCCCGTCGCGGCCTCGAACTCCTCAGACGTCATCGCCGCTCCAGCGCCGGAACAGGTCGTGCTCGATCTCGAACTGATCGAGAACCTTGCCGACCGTCTGGTCGACCACGTCCATGATGGTCTTGGGGCGATGATAGAAGGACGGCGCCGGCGGCAGGATGATGCCCCCCATTTCCGCGACGGCCGTCATGTGGCGCAAGTGCCCGAGGTGGAGCGGAGTCTCGCGCGGCACCACGATGAGCTTGCGGCGCTCCTTCAGCGTCACGTCGGCCGCGCGGGTGAGCAGGTTCTCGTTCAGCGACAGGGCGATCTGCGCCAAGCTCTTCATGGAGCACGGCATCACCACCATACCGGTGACCCGGAACGAGCCGCTGGAAACCGATGCGGCGAGATTGTCGTGGGCGTGGACGACGTCCGCCAGCTCCCTTACGGACTCGGCGCTGCGATCCGTCTCGAGCCGCAACGTGAGCTCGGCGCCCTTGCTCAGGACGAGATGGGTCTCCACGTCGCGAATGCCCTTCAGCACTTCGAGCAGCCGGACGCCGTAAATGACTCCGCTCGACCCGGAGACGCCCACGATCAGTCGCTTCATGACATGACTCCCCTGGTTGCAAGTCATCGCGCGGGCGAAATGCGCCTTCGGCACGAACTCGTCCGGCTATTCGTCGGTGTCGAAGCGATCCTTCAGCGGGAAGCCCGGTGGATAGTCCACCTCACCGGTCTTCTCGTTCCAGCGCACGACACCCTCGCGCGGAACGCCGGCAGTGGGGCCTCCGACGGCGTCGGTATCGACCAAACGGGCCGTCCGCAGCCCGTTGATCAGCCAGTCGCCGTCGACCGCACGCTGGGCGCACTTCGTCCACTCCTCGCACCAGTCGCCGAGGTTGTAGCCGTACCACTTCCAGCGCGGGGTGACGGGCGGCAGACCGGCCTTGTCCCAGAGGGTCCTGGCCTCCTCCATCAGCTCCCGCGCCGGCAAGGCAACCGGAGGCATGTCGTAATGGAGGGTCGCGTCGATCATGATCTTCGCTTCCCATTCGCGGTCGCGCAGCTTGGGCGCATGGCCGTTGGCCTGGTGGTCCACGATCTTCACCGACTTCATCAGGTCGGTGCGATAGGCGATCGCCCACAGCACCTCCTCGACGTTGTTCGGGTTGATGTCCTCGTCGACGGCGACCGTCATCTTGCCCACCGAGCGCATGAAGGTGGTGGCCCCCTCCAGTGCCCGCCAGATTTCGGTCTTGGGCGTGTTCCGCTCGAGAACGACGACCGTGAACCGCGAGACGCCGATCATCGGCCCATGCAGCGCGACGTCCTTGACCTGCCGGATATACAGCGTGTTCTTCAGGTGGTTGAGCATGATCGCGCTGTAGTTCAACTGCTTGATGACACCCGACTCGGACGGCGCCATCTGCGAGATCATCGAACTCAGCACGGCCTTCTTGCGCCGCGTGATGGCGGTGACGGTGATCGAATGGTTGTATTCCTCCACCGACATGTTGCCGTAGGACTCGCCGAACGGCGCCTCCATCTCGAGCTTCTCCGGATCGAGCCAGCCCTCGATGATGATCTGGGCGTCGGCCGGCACCATGAGCGGGATGGTCTTGCACTTGACCTTGCGGTATGGCGCGCCGGCCAGGGCGCCGGCCACGTCCATGTCGTCGAGATACTCGGGCACCTTCTGCGGGCCGACCACCTGCAGCGTGGGCGGCGCGCCGACGATCAGCGCCACCGGCATCTTCTCGCCGCGCTCCTTGTATTTCGCCCAGTTCTGGTGGGCGCCGCCGTTCGTCTGGATCAGCCACATCCCCGTCATGCGGTCCGACGCCTTCAGGCTGCAACGGTTCTGGCTGATGTTCTGGATGTTCGTGTCGGGATTGAGCGTGACGAACAGGCCGGCGGAGAAATACGGCGCCGTATCCCAGCCTGGGGTATTGTTGGGAACAGGCAGCGTGTCGAGGCCGTTGCCGGCGCCGCCCTTCAGATCGTCGCCCGTCAGCACCACCTCATGGACGGGCGCCTCCTCCGACGGGATCTCGACGGCGGGAATCGGGTGCTGGAAGGCGTGGGACCATTTGTCGAAGATCTTCTGCGACAGCGCCGACAGTCCTTCGTCGGGCTTGTGCTCGATGCCCATCGACAGGGCGTAGATCGCCGGCGACCCTGCCGTGCCGCCGACCTGCACGTCGCAGTTTCCCTTGTACTTGCGCCCCTTGGAATCGGTGACGTTGGTGAACAGGAAGGCCCGCTTCGGATTGCTGTTGAGTACCGTGCCGACGTCGCCGACATAGCCCCACCGCACGAAGGCATGCAGGTGCCGGTCCTTGTTGATCTCCTGGTCGATCTTCCAGAGCAGATCCGCCTTCTCGAGCTTCTCCAGGTGATCGTTGAGGTCGTCGTACTTGCGCTGAAATCCCTTTTGCACGGCAATGCTCCTCTTGATGCGGTTGGCCTAGTCGCCCTCGGATCGAATGCCGCGCGCGGGATCCTGCGGCTCGGCGGTGGTACTCATATGCGCGGCGGAGCGGCGGCCGTTGGCGATCCAGTCGCCGCGTGCGGCGCGTGCGGCGCAGGCGTCCCATTCCTCGGACCAGTCGCCGAGCGAGTAGCCGCTCCACGGCGACTGCGGCCGCAGCGGCGGCAGCTTGAGCTCCTCCCAGAGCGCACGGGCCCGCTCCATGTATTCCTTCTTCGGCAGCGCGACCGGCGGATAGTCACCCTTGGCCGTGGCATCGATCAGCATGGTCGCGTCGGTCTCCGAGCCCTTCAGCGCGGGACCGTGTCCCTTGCCGCGGTTGGGCACGACATGCGTGTCCGTCAGCGGGTTGGAACGGTAGGCGATCGCCCACAAGACATGGTCGGTGTCCTCGGGGTCGATATCCTCGTCCAGGGCGATGCAGAACTTGCCGATCGCCGGCGTGAGCGAGGCCGTGCCCATCAGCGCCCGCCAGATCTCGGACTTCGGCGTGCCCTTCTTCAGGATGAGGAAGACGAACGGCCTGAGGTTGGTCAGGGGTTCGTGCATCGAGACGCGGACGACGCCCTTGATGTTCAGCCCGTCGCGCAGATGGGCGAGATAGAGCGGCTCGTAGGCGACCTTCTTGATGACGCTCGATTCGCTCGGCGTGACCTGGGAGATGATCGAGGTGATGGTGTAGGACGGACGCCGGGTGATGGCGGTCACGCGCATCGAGAAGTTGTATTCCTCCAGCGCCATGTAGCCGTGCGACTCGCCGAATGGCCCCTCGGGTTCGAGCCGGTCGGTGTCGATGAAGCCTTCGATCACGACCTGAGACTCGGCGGGAACGAGGAGATCGACCGTCCTGCATCTGACGACGTTGATGGGGCATCCCGCGAGGCCGCCCGCCACGGTGAGTTCGTCGCAATCGAGCGGCAGCTTCTGCGGGCCGACGAAGGCCACGATCGGCGGGGCGCCGAGCACCACCGCCACCGGCATCGGCTGGCCAAGCTTCCGGTACTTGCGCCAGTGCACGCCACCGCCCGCGAGCGTCGATCGTTCCATCATCACGGCCAGGCGATCCGGCGCTTTCAGGTTGCCGCGATAGAGGCCCATGTTCTGGATGCCGCTGTCGGGATCGCGGGTGAACCAGAGCGCCGCCGTGAGGTAGGGCGCCGTATCATAGCCGGGGGTCGAGATGGGAATGGGCAGGGCATCCAGCCCGTGACCGGGCTTCGACAGGGCCTCGCCGGTCTCCACGACCTCCTGGCAGGGTGCCGCCGCCACCTGCCGCGGGGCAATGGGATGGGCGATCGCGTCGAGCCAAGCCTTGCCGATCTCCGCTTCTGGCCTCTTCATGCCGAGCGCGTAGATCTGACGGTTGCCGGCCAGCGCGCCGATAGCGACGCGGGCACCGGGATAGGAGCGCCCCGTCGCATCGACGACGTTGGTGAACAGGAATGCCTTGCGATCCGCTTCGGCGATGCCGCCGCGATACTGCCAGCGCACCAGCGGATGCATCTCGGTATCCTTGTCGATGGCGCGATCGACCGAGCAGACGAGTCCGAGCGCCTTCAGCCTCTCGACATGCGCATCGATGTCGTCATAGCCGACCGGCCCTTCTGCCATCGATTCCTCCCCCCGAAGGGCGCTTTCCAACGCCGCGCGAAGGCCGCACGCCCGCTGCTGAAATCAAGCTATCAGCAGCCCGGAGGAGGTCGTTTGATGCAGGTCAATCGAAGGGGATGGCGACGCGCCTAACCGTCGAAGCCGACGAACACCGCTGCTTCGGCGACGGACTTCCGTTCGGACACGACCGCATTGGCCGGGAAGCTCTCATCCGGCCAGCCCAGCGCGATGCTCTTCATGATGACCTGATCGTCGGCGATGCCGGCATGCTCGCGCACCACGGGCGACTGCATGATGCCCTGGCTGTTGATCACGGCGCCAAGCCCGCGCGACCAGGCGGCGTTGACCAGCGCCGTCGTCACGGCGCCGCAATCGAACGGCGTGTCGTCGCTACCGTCCAGCACGCGATCATAGGTCACGATCACGCACACCGGCGCGTCGAACTGGCGGAAGCCGCGCAGCACCCAGTCCTGGCGCATCTCCTTGTCGTCGCGCGCAATCCCCATGGCGGAGAACAGTTGCTTGGCAACGCCGACCTGCCGATCCCTATGCGGCCCCGCGAAGGGCTGTCCCGTCCGGAACTCCCGCGACTGCGGGATGCCCGCCAGCATCCGCTCGGTGTTGCCCGCGCGGATCCGGTCCAGCGGTTCGCCGGTGAGGACGTAGAAATTCCACGGCTGGGTATTCATCGACGACGGCGCGCGCATCGCCAGCCCGATGATTTCCTCGATCAGCGCCCTGGGGACCGGATCGGGCTTGTAGCCGCGGATGCTCCGGCGACCGAGAATGACGTCATCGAACTGCATTTGCCTGGAGTTCCCCCGCATGCTCCCTGAACCGGCTGCAATTCTCCGGGCATCAGAGCCCGCGCGCAAGGCAGGCCGACCCGCCTCGATCAGCAATTCACGGAGAGCGGGTTGGCTCGATGAACCACGTCATCTTCAGAGGCCGGCACTGTCCTGCGGACCGCGGCCGTCTCCAGCCACTTTCGCGCCCGATCGACTTCGGTGAAGACCCGCATCGGCCGGCGGGGCGTCGCGAGAATCCCGAGAACCCGGGAAAGCAGCGGGTACTTGTCCGCGGGGATGACGACGGCGAGAGGTCCGAGAGGCGCGCCGTCACCATGGAGGGTGCGCATCCGGACGCCGATATTCAGGACATCCAGGGCGCCCATCCTCGTATCCGCCTGACTGCCGTCGAACAGCTTCCGATATCCGAGCGCATCGGAGCCGACCAGGACATCCAGCATCCGGTGAATCTCGTCCGCCTCGACCAGGCCCGTGCAGATAGCTTCGAAAAGCCTCGTTTCAGAATTGATGGTCCAACGCACGGGCATTGCCGATGCTCTCCCAAGGCCATCCCACTGGCCACCCCAATATTACAAGAAAATGTACCACTTGCGGTGTCATTGCAATATTCGCACGCGCAAGCTGCCCGGCCACTTGATGGCGAGAGCGGCTTCGTTGCCATCCGGCGTCCCTCTTTGTAGGCTATCAGATGGCTGGGAGAATCTGACGATGGCAACGTCGTCGGGACCTTTGTGAGAAAAGGTTAGGCAGACCATTTGGGGGGTCGCCATGACGTCGCTGGTCAACAATCTGGGCGGCACCGCCGGTTTCGGTGAGTTCTCACTCCCTGGCAACGACGATGGTTCCACGGGGTTCATCGACCTTACGCCGATCTTCGGCGCGCAAGGCATCAACTTTTTCGGCCGCTACTATACGGGCTTCTATCTCAACAATAACGGCAGCGTGACCTTCAACGCCGCCTCCAGCAGCTTCACGCCGAGCGCGATCACCGGATCGACCAGCAATCCCGTCATCGCCGCCTATTGGGCCGACATCGACACGCGCGGCGGTGCGGTCGCGCCGACGCCGGGCGGCACGTCGGCCGGCACCAACCTGCTCTGGTACGATCTCGATCCCGTCACCCACACCTTCACCGCCACGTGGGACGATGTCGGCTACTACAGCGGCCAGACCAACAAGCTGAACGCCTTCCAGCTCAGCATCCACCAGATCAACGCGCAGGGCGACTTCGACATCACCTTCCGTTACGAGAACGTCGACTGGACGACCGGCAGCGCGTCCGGCGGCAGCAACGGCCTGGGCGGCACACCGGCCAGGGCCGGCTACAGCGCCGGGAATGGCGTCGAATTCTACGAGCTTCCGCAATCCGGCAACCAGGCGGATCTGCTCGCGCTGGAGAGCGCCAGCAACGTCGGCACGGCGGGCACCTTCGTGTTCTCGGTGCGCAACGGCGTGCCAACCGTGGGCATCACCGTCGGTGATGCCGCGGTCGACGAGGGCGATGGTGGCGATCCCCACTACCTCAGCATTCCGGTTTTCCTGACCGAGGCTTCCGCCTCGACCGTCACCGTCCATTACACGACCGCAAACGGTACCGCGCTCGCCGGGCAGGACTATGTCGCACAGAGCGGCATCCTCACCTTCGCGCCCGGGGTGACGCAGCAGAACATCCTCGTCGCCATCGGCGGCGATGCCATCGTCGAGGGCAGCGAGACCTTCACCGTCAGCCTGTCGGATCCGTCGGAGGGCGCGTCGATCCTCGACGGCAGCGCGACGGGTACGATCGTCGACGACGATGCCTCCTTGTCGATCGCGGCGGCCGGCGCCGACGCGGCAGAAGGCAATGCGGGCACCACGGCGCTTACCTTCACCATCACGCGCAGCGGCGACACCGACCGGCCGGCGACCGCCAACTGGGCAGTGAGCGGACCGGCGGTGAACGGCGCCGATTTCGCCGGTGGCACGCTGCCCTCCGGCACAGTCACACTGGGGATCGGCGAGACTTCCAGGACGATCACCCTCCACGTCGCCGGCGACACCCAGCTCGAAGGCGACGAGAGCTTCACCGTCACCCTGTCCAACCCCGGCCCGGGCGCCAGCCTCGGCACGGCCTCGGCCACGGGCATCATCCGCAACGACGATTTCGCGCCGGCGTCGCTCTCGATTGCCGCCACCAGCGCCAGCAAGCGCGAAGGACAGTCGGGCAGCACGCCGTTCACCTTCACCGTCACCCGCTCGGGCGACCTGAGCGGCGCCGCCAGCGCGCACTGGGCTGTTGCGGGTCCGGCGGTCAACGGCGCCGACTTCACGGGCGGCGTGTTGCCGTCCGGCACGGTGAGCTTCGCTGCCGGCGAAAGCTCCAAGCTCATCAGCGTCGGCGTCGCCGGCGACACCGCTGTCGAGACCAACGAGGCCTTCTCGGTGCAGCTGTCCCAGCCCAGCACCGGCGCCATCCTCGGCACCGCCTCGGCGAACGGCCTCATCTGCAACGACGATGCGTCGCTCTCGATTGCCGCCACCAGTGCCAGCAAGCGCGAAGGACAGTCGGGCAGCACGCCGTTCACCTTCACCGTCACCCGCTCGGGCGACCTGAGCGGCACGGCCAGCGCGCACTGGGCTGTTGCGGGACCGGCGGTCAACGGCACCGACTTCACGGGCGGCGTGTTGCCGTCCGGCACGGTGAGCTTCGCCGCCGGCGAAAGCTCCAAAGTCATCAGCATCGGCGTCGCCGGCGATACCGCCGTCGAGACCAACGAGGCCTTCTCGGTGGTGCTGTCCAATCCCAGCGCCGGCGCCATCCTCGGCACCGCCTCGGCGAACGGCCTCATCTGCAACGACGATGCGTCGCTGTCGATCGCCGCCACCAGCGCCAGCAAGCGCGAAGGCCAATCCGGCGGCACACCGTTCACCTTCACCGTCACCCGTACCGGCGACCTGAGCGGTGCCGCGAGCGCGCACTGGGCTGTTGCGGGACCGGCGGTCAACGGCACCGACTTCACGGGCGGCGTGTTGCCGTCCGGCACGGTGAGCTTCGCTGCCGGCGAGACATCGAAGATCATCAGCATCGGCGTCGCCGGCGACACCGCCGTCGAGACCAACGAGGCCTTCTCGGTGGTGCTGTCCAATCCCAGCGCCGGCGCCATCCTCGGCACCGCCTCGGCGAATGGCCTCATCTGCAACGACGACGCATCGCTGTCGATTGCCGCCACCAGTGCCAGCAAGCGCGAAGGACAGTCGGGCAGCACGCCGTTCACCTTCACCGTCACCCGCTCGGGCGACCTCAGCGGCACGGCCAGCGCCCACTGGGCCGTCACCGGTCCGGCGGTCAACGGCACCGACTTCACGGGCGGTGTGCTGCCATCCGGCACGGTGAGCTTCGCCGCGGGCGAGACCTCGAAGGTCATCAGCATCGGTGTCGCAGGCGATACCGCCGTCGAGGCCAACGAAGCCTTCTCGGTGCAGCTGTCCCAGCCCAGTGCCGGCGCCATCCTCGGCACAGCCTCGGCGAACGGCCTCATCTGCAACGACGATGCGTCGCTGTCGATCGTTGCGACCCATGCCGACGGGTCCGAAGGGGATCAGGGCACCACCCCCTTCACCTTCACCGTCACCCGTACCGGCGACCTGAGCGGCACGGCCAGCGCGCACTGGGCTGTTGCAGGGCCGGCGGTTGACGGCGCCGACTTCACGGGCGGCGTGTTGCCGACGGGCACGGTGAGCTTCGCCGCCGGTGAAAGCTCCAAGGTCATCAGCATCGGCGTCGCTGGCGACAGCACCGTCGAGTCGAACGAGGCCTTCTCGGTGCATCTGTCCCAGCCGGCCGCCGGCACCAGCCTCGGCAACGCCTCGGCCAGCGGCATCATCCGCAACGACGACGTCTCCCTGTCGATCGCCGCCACCAGCGCCGACAAACCCGAAGAGGATCTGGGCGCTACGCCGTTCACCTTCGCCGTCACCCGCTCGGGCGACCTGAGCGGCGCGACCAGCGTCAATTGGGCCGTGAGCGGGACCGACGTCGTCGACTCGGATTTCATTCCATTCCACGAGCTTCTGGGCTCCGCCGGCCTGATTTCCCTGACGGCCTCCATCATCGGTTCCTTCTTTCCCCAGACCCCCTCCGAAGCCGATGCCTCCTTTCCGCCCTTCTCTCTCTACGGCGGCATCCTGCCGTCCGGCCAGGTGAGCTTCGCCGCCGGGGAGTCCTCCAAGGCGGTCACGGTCTGGGTCCTCGGCGAGACGCTGGTGGAACGAAACGAAAGTTTCCGTGTCACCCTGTCCCATGCCAGTGAAGGAGCGGTCATCAACACCGCGTCGGCCGTCGGAACCATCCGTAACGATGACAGTGCCTACACGGTCGAGTCCTTCCTCAGCCACGTCATGGGCGCGGACCTGCTGGGCTGGTCCTGACGAACCACGACAGGAGCGGCCGGTCATCGAAATGAAACGCCGGCCTCACGAGACGGCAACGCGACTGTTGCATTGGAACGGGAGTGTCCGCCTCCCGCTCCCCGGTCGAATCAGGGCAGAACCATCAGGCGCTGGCCCATCCGGATTTTCGTGCCGTCGGCGATGCCGTCGCACAGGCGAAAGCCGCGCGGGGCGAAGACGATGATCGTGGACCCGTGCTCGAACCAGCCCAGCTCGTCGCCCCGTCGCACGCGCGTCGCGCAGGCGATGTCGGCCGCGCCGCGATAGTTCATGTTCATCACGACGTCGAGGAAGTGCAGCCGGATACCGGCGACCAGGATCGCCGCGACCGGCACCAGAGCCACCGGATGGCCGCCCGCGGCGAGCCGCAAGCGCAGCACCGCGCGCTCGTTGCGGCAGAACAGGCGCTCGACCCGCCTGAGCGCGATCGGATTCACGTTCCAAGTGTCGCCCGACACGTAGGTCACGCGCTCGACCGTCGCGTCGTGCGGCGCGTGGAAACGATGGTACATGCTCGAGGTCAGCCGCAGCGTGACGTAGGTCCCGTCGCGATAGGTCTCGACCAGGCCCGGGTCGATCAGCAGATCCTCGAGCCGGTAGGGAAACCCCTTGGCCTGGAACAGTTCGGAGCCCCGGACGGCGCCGCACGCACCGACGATCCCGTCGCAGGGACTGACCAGCATCGAGGGATCGGCGTCGAGCGGCCGCGCGCCGGCGCGCAGCTCGCGTGTGAAGCAGTCGCGCAGACTCCGGAAGGACGTCTTCTTCGACTCGGTGAGGTCGAGATCGGCGAACAGGCGCCAGACCGCGATCGAGGCGCGCGTCAGCGCCGGGCTCTCGATGCGGCTGAACCAGCCCATCCAGCGCGTCGCGAGCCTTCGCGGGATGCGGTTGGTCAGCAGGAAATTGATGTCCTCCTGGTGGAGGACCTTCAGCAGTTGCGACTGCACGCTCTTGGCCACGACGACAACTCCGGGGAAGCTGGATGACGAATCTGATGGATGGCGAGACCCTGGCGGCGCTGGCCGCGGGAGGGTTGGCGCTGGGGCTGCTGCTGCCCCGGCTGCGCGACCGCCTGCAGCTTTCGCGGGCCAAGCACCGCTCCCTCGCCGGCCATGCGCGTATGTCGCGGCGCATCGCCGGCCTGGTCCCGCGCTACGTCTACGGGGACGACCTGTTCTTCCGCGCCGACGATGCCAGCGAGGCCGTCGCTTCCCGCCGCAAGGCGGGCTTCGAGGCGCTGGCGGAGACCTTGCGCTCGGGCACCGGTCGCACGCTGCAGGTGACCTCGGAGGCGACGCGCCACATCTCCGACCTGCAGTTCACCGAAAGCTACCGCGTCCCGTTCCAGTTCAGTCCACGCGTCCGGGCGGCGCTGCCGGCCGGCGCCTTCGTCGCCTCCTCCGAGGGTGTCCAGGTCACCGATCTCGACGGCACGGCGCGCTACGACCTCAGCGGCTCCTATGGCGTGAACCTGCTGGGCTACGACTTCTACAAGGGCTGCATGGAGCGCGGCGCCCGCCGCGTCGCCGGACTGGGGCCGGTTCTCGGGGCCTATCCCGATCTCGTCGCCGACAATGCGCGGCGGCTCGCCCGCATTTCCGGCAAGCCGGAAGTGTCGTTCCACATGTCGGGCACGGAAGCGGTGATGCAGGCCGTGCGACTGGCGCGCTATCACACCGGCCGCTCGCACCTGGTGCGCTTCTGCGGCGCGTACAACGGCTGGTGGGGCGACGTGCAGCCCGGCGTCGGCAATCCGGTGGCCGCGCACGATACCTACACCCTGGCGGATCTGTCGGAGAAGACGCTCGCCGTCCTGCGCCGCCGCACCGACATCGCCTGCGTGCTGGTCAACCCGATCCAGGCCATGCACCCTAACCAGGGAGCGCCCGCCGATTCCACCCTGATCGCCAGCCGGCCGGACCGCAGCGTCAGCCGGGAGACCTATGCCGCCTGGCTGAAGGCCCTGCGCCAGGTCTGCACCGAGCGCGGCATCGTTCTCATCCTCGACGAGGTCTTCGTCGGCTTCCGGCTCGCGGCCGGCGGCGCCCAGGAATATTTCGGCATCGAGGCCGACCTGGTGACCTACGGCAAGACGGTGGGCGGCGGGTTTCCGATCGGCGTCGTGTGCGGCGACCACCGCCTGATGAAGCGGTTCCGGGACGACCGGCCGGCCGACATCTGCTTTGCGCGCGGCACCTTCAACGCCCATCCCTATGTGATGGGGGCGATGAACGAATTCCTGCTCCATCTCGACTCGCCCGGCATGCAGCAGGTCTATCGCGACCTCGACGAGACCTGGGACCGGCGGGCTGCCGATCTCAATCGTCGGCTGGCCGAGCGGCGACTGCCGGTGCGCATCGGACACCTTTCGTCGATCTGGACGGTCTGCTACCCGACCGCCTCGCGCTATCACTGGATGTTCCAGTACTATCTCAAGGCCCATGGAATTGCGCTGAGCTGGGTGGGCACGGGGCGCCTGATCTTCAGCCTCAACTTCACCGAGGAGCAGTTCCAGGCGGTGGCCGACCGCTTCGTCGCGGCGGCCGAAGCGATGCAGCGCGACGGCTGGTGGGAGCCGGGAGCGCTCGCCACCGACCGCGCGATCAAGCGGCGCATCCTGCGCGAGATGGCATCGCACCTGCTGGGCTTCCCGGGTCGGGGACGCAAGGAGCGGCTGCTCGGGCCGCAGCCTCTAGATGCTGCCCTTTGAGGCCGGGGCAACGGCGTCCTCGACGACGGTCGGGGGCAGCTCGGGAATGACCTCGCGCAGCAGCTCGTCGGAAACGATGGGAGCCGCGACGGCCTGCGGCGTGTGGCGGCTGTGCCGGCCGGTCAGGAGTTCCCACGGCGCGCGGTGATAGAGCTTGATGTCGTGGAACGGATCGGTGGCGATCTTGGTCACCCAGACCAGCCCGGTGGTCAGGTCCTTGGTCACGAACAGCTGAACCGCGCGGAAGGCGATGCCGGCCAGCCCGACGACCAGCCACAGCTCGCCCACATGGGTCATGAACCCGGCCCAGTCGGCGTGCGGCGCGAAGAGGCCCAGCAGGGTGGGATCGACCACCAGCAGCAGCGGCGACGCCGCCCATACCGCGAGCAGGACCAGCTTGCGCTTGATGTTGTAGCCGACCTTGATCTCCTCCTTGTATTCGTCGGTCGCCTGGTTGACGGCGTCGTAGCCGCGCGGCTCGAAGAACAGGTGGCCGACCTGGCGGGTCGTCATCGCGACCAGCCAGCCGATCAGGGCCGCCATGGCGGGATCGGTGAAGGCAACGACATAGGCGAACAGGAAGCTGGTCGCGCTCAGCAGGTGCAGCGACTGGTTGACCTTGCTGTGATGGTAGTAGCGATGGTCGTCCCATCGCTGGACCTTCAACTCGTGCAACAGTCCGGTCATGGTATTTTCCTTTGGTGGGGGCGCTACAGGTTGACGACGAAAATGCCGGCGGCAGCGGCGGCTATCGCGGCCGCGGCAATCGCCGCGAGCGGCACCAGCGGGTGCACGATGTTGAGACGACGGAACAGGTTGCAGAGGTAGCCCACGGCCTTCTGCGCCGGCGTGCGCGGGCTCTTCGAATATTCCATCGCCGCCTTCACGACGTAGAAGACTGCCGTGTTGGCCGCGAGCGCGAACCGGCCGCGGAGGCCGGCGCCCGGGGCGGTCACGAGGTAGTTGCACTTCAGCAGGATGCGCTGCGGCGCGCCTTGCGTGTAGCTGCCCTCGACCCAGTGCAGCTCGCGATGGAAGTCGAGCAGGCCGAACTCGTAGGTGGTGAAGGCCTTCTCGACCCGGCTGTCGCCGAACACCACCTTGTAGCTCGCGTCGGACTGGAGATAGATCAGCGCCCGCACGACCCTGCTCGACGAGAGAAATCGCAGGTTGCCGTCATAGTGCCTGTCGAACAGGCCCTGGTCGCCGCCGCGATCCTTGTTGTAGTGCGAGATGTAGAGTTCGTCGGTGTGCTTCATCGGCTCGAAGCCGCTGCCGGCCGGAACCCGGCGCAGGATCAGCTCGCGGATGACCGGACTGTCGCGCAGCCGGTCGATCCGGTCGACGATGTCGGCGGGCAGCGTCGAGAGGTAGACGTGGCATGACGGCCGCTTGGCCAACGCCTCGCGGAAACGGTCCTCGACCCAGCGCGACAGGCCGTCGATCAGGGCGCGGTCTTCGGCGCTCTCGAAGCGGCCGATCGTGGCGGGAAACAGGGTGGAGACCGCGCCCCGCGTCGAGCCCGGGGCGGTGGAATCGAGAATGTCGGTCACGAGGTTTCCTGGCTGAGGCGGCTCGCTACGGCGTGGTTGCCCGCGGCCATCATGGTGGCCATCGTCGCGGTCGCCGCCGTGGCCGCGAGGACGACGAGTCCCGCCAGCCTTATGGCCGGGCGGCGGCCCGGTCCCGCCCGCTCCATCGCGAGCAGGCCGATGTTCAAGAGGACGTGCAGTGCGGCGAGCGGCCACCAGGCGGCGCGGAAGGCCGGGTTGAGCAAGGTGCCGCCGAAGGCCATCACGTTGCCCGCGATCATCGGGTGGGACATCAGGGAATAGGGAAACGCCGTGACCCGGCGCGCGGGCAGCCCGGCCAGCTCGTGGCCGTAGTAGGTCCGGTCGATCCCCAGCACCGCAGCGGCACGCGCGTTGAGGAGAATGCCGAGGGTGATCACGCCGAGGGAGAGGAGATCGGGCGGCGCCTGCAGGTAGACGAAGGCGAGCGCGGCGACCGACACGGCCTTCAGCAGCATCGCGTCGCGCTTGAAGACCTCGAACGAGCGGACGCCCCAGGCGAAGGCGTACCAGTAGAGGCCGTAATAGACGAAGCTCGCGAGGTAGATCGCGACGGCCGGCTCACGGCCGATCGCGGCCCCGGCCAGCACGGCGGCGACGATCGTCCAGCAGGCGAGAGACGGCCCGCGCCGGTCGAGGATGCTACGAATCCGGGACACCACGCGAAAACCCATATGCCGGGCATGTTGCCGGCCCATGAAGAAACCGCGTCGGTTCGTTGACCCGTGCCGGGCGGGCGACCAGAAAAATGCAGTCGCCCTGCGTCGAAACAGGCGGCTGGCCCGCGGATTCCTTTTTTTCGTTTCGACTGTTTCGTTTGTTTCGATTATTTCGTTTATGCGCGATGATAATTTCGCACAGAGGAATTAGCATCGCGCCGAGATGGACTGCGGGAAGCGAGCGCGATCAAGCACATAACGCCAAGTGCGACATGATACGTCCCACCACCGAATGCTGCACATTCAACACGTTGAAACGTGACCCCGGCGGGGCCGCTCGCCGCCCAACGTGACAAGGTGAGGATACCGGCGTAGCCGTGCTCACGAGGGCTGCTCCCAGCAGTGCGACACACCGGGCGGCGCGAGACTTCGGTGGGTCGATCGCTGCAAGTGCATGGCTGAACCAGTCCGGCGACGTTACCGTCACCAACTTTCGACCCTGGCTCTTCCAGGGGTTCATCCGGGAACTGTCGGACAACGCATGTTTGCCAACCTCGCGCTCGCGACCTTCATGGTCAGCCTCACCGCCGCCATCCATCTCGGTGGCCTGCTCGGCCTCTTGTGGGTGCTGCGCAACAGGGCTCATCGCATCCGGGCCCATGAAAGCCACCTCGTCCCGCTCGGCGTCATCCTGTTCGTGGTCCTGGGACTGGTGGCCATCCATTCGGTCGAGATCTGGCTGTACGGGGCCGCCTTCTGGGCGATCGGTGCCGTGGGAGACTTCGAAACGGCCCTCTATTTTTCGACCGTGACCTTCACGACCCTGGGCTACGGGGACGTCGTGCTCGCGGGCAACTGGCGGCTGTTCGGCGCGATCGAGGCGGGCAACGGGCTGATCCTGTTCGGCTGGTCGACAGCTTTCCTGCTTTCCGTCACCAGCCGGCTGAGATTGCTGGAGCATGACTGGCTGGAGAAAACCAACGCCGATTGAGGCTTTCGCCGGCGCGACAGAAACGGGCGTCCAGGTGCCGGATCAATATGGATCAATGAAGGAAATGGTGCCCCGAGACGGAATCGAATTGCCTCTTAGGAGATTGATATTGAAGGTTTATTTCCATCTCCATTTTCCGGTGTACCCGTCAATGTACCCAGCGCTCAACAGCCATGCGAAGGCGGTTTGGGGTGGCAAACAGCGTATCCACGCTTGGGTGACTTCTCGCTAAGCCGGCCACTCAACAGAAGAATGCACTTCGCGCCATCCTCCCTCACGCGCTGATGTTATTTCGACAGAATCGTGCGTGGCCCCCGCTAGAGCACCCTGTTCGCATTCGTCGGGTAGGTCCTCATTTTCACGGCGCATAAGACGTCACTATGTTCATGCGCTACGTCCACACCGAAGACCATCCAGTGAGGACGACGGTTGAGGCGGTGGCATCACGACGTCAAAGCCGGATCGGCGGCGTGGTGTCGGCCACTGACACAGTTTCCGCTCCAATGCTGGCAATTTCGCCTGGGACACTCGCGGAGCCGAGCGCGAGAGGTGAGAAGCCGCCAGGTTTTGGCGATGGTCACTACCGCTCTCGTTCGCGCACACGGCGGATGTATCGACCGAACGCCACGGGCTTTCCCTCTTGGGTGGCGGTTATGCGCAAATACATCAGACGACAGTTGTGATCGCCGGGCGTTCCCAATATGTTCTCGTTGGATTGGAGTCAAATCGCTCCGTCAAATGAGCCCAAATGGCCGACCAGATCGTCATCACAGAGAAGACCAGCCAGGCAAAGGATGTTCGCGCGGCCGTCGGTGCCCGCTATGGCACCATCCTTCCGGCGGAAGGCCATTTGATCGACCTGCAGGAACCGGAGGATGCGGATCCTGCATGGAAGCGCTGGTCGGCGATCCTGCTGAAGCCCGAGGGTCTGTACGGCACACGTCCTGCGGCCGGTGGAAACAAGGCTGCCAAGCTTGCGGCCATCCGAGAGGCGTTACGTTCGGCAAAGCGGGTGTGGCTGGCCACGGACTGCGATCGGGAGGGTCAGTTGATCGGTCAGGAGATTCTTGAGCATTACAAGTATCGCGGTGAGGTAATGCGGGTCCTGTTCACGGCTCAGGACTCACAGACCATCCGCAATGCTTTTGGTCAGGCAAAACCCAACTCCGAGTATGCCCGACTGTATGCCGCCGCCGTCGCGCGTCGGCAGGCCGACCAAATCTACAATCTCTCCCTCACCCGCACCGCAACCGTAATCCTGGGACAGGGCGCGCGAGGGGTGATCGGGGTGGGGCGCGTAAAAACGCCGACGCTGGCGATCGTTTGCAAGCGTGAACTCGAGCTCAGGAACTTCGTACCGGTGACCTATTATGAAGTCGTCGCTACGGCGACGGTCGCCAGCGGCGAGTTCAAGATGCGGCATGCACCGCAAGACCGCATCCTGAAGAAGTAAGCCGCCAATACCGTCGCGTCAGCGGCTCAGGGCTTCGAGGGTCCGCTCGCGGTGAAAGTCGAGGACAAGAAGCAAAGCCCACCCAAGCTGCATGATCTGCCGTCGCTGCAGAAACTCTGCTCGTCGCGCTTCGGCTGGTCGGCAGCCAAGACCTTGGAGGTCGCCCAAGAGCTCTATGATGGCCAGGGCAAGAAGATCATCACCTATCCCCGCGCGGAAGTGCGCTATCTGCCGGAGAGCCTCATCGCGGACGTGCCCATGATCGTGGCCGGCTTACAAGTCGGTCAGTCTTTCAAGTCGATCCTTGTCCCCGCGCCGCCGATCATTCGTCGAGGCGCAAGCGGGCCATTCCACGACAGGGGGCTCGACGGGGCCAGCCATCACGCGGTCATCCCCAACGTCAACACCGTCGACAGCTTGCGCGAAGTCTGGCCGCGCCTGTCCCTCGATGAGAAGAAGCTGTTCGACGTCATCGCCCGAGCCTATCTCGCGAGCCTCATGCCCGACTTCCGCTACCGCCAGACAACCGCGACGCTCGACGTAAAGGACTTCCCATTCAAGGCGACCGGTCGCCAGCCCATCGACCTTGGGTGGCGCGCGGCCTTTCCAGAATGGCAGCCAGCCGACGAGAAGGGTGATGGCGGGCAACTCCTTCCTGCGATGCGCGACGGCGAGACCGCGCAATTGCACGATCCGACCGTCGAGACCAAGGAAACCAAGCCCCCTTCCCGCTACAGCGAGGGCACGCTGATCGAGGCGATGCAGAATGCCTGGCGGTTCGTGGACGACGAGGTACTGCGCGATCGCCTGAAGGAAGCCAAGGGGATCGGCACGCCAGCGACGCGCGCCGAGATCATCGGTGGGCTGAAGAAGCAGGATTTTCTGGTCGCCCAGGGCAAGAACGTCGTTCCGACCGAGACTGGGTTAAAGCTGTTCGGTGTCCTGAAGCAGGCTGATCCCGCTCTGGTCGATCCCGGCGTGACGGCGCAGCTCGAGTGCCTCCTGGACGATGTCGTGGTCGGCAAGCAGGGGATGGTGGGCGCCATCGATGCCGTATGTGATGTGGCGCTGCGCATTATCGGCAAGCTGACGCAAGGTGCGGCGTCTGGCGGGCCTCCATTGCTTGGTCCTGCACGCGGCGGCAGCGGCGGCGAACGTCCACCGACGCCTGCGATGAAGCAGTTTGCCGTGGCCCTTGCCCGTCAGAAAGGCGTCAGGCTCCCTGCCGGCTATGGCACATCCGGCTCCATCTGCCGTGCGTTCCTCGAGCAACATGCCCCCAAGAAGGCCCGCGGAGAGACTTCGGCGGCACCTGCTTCCGGGGCCACAAGCCCCACGCAAGCCTCAGGAACTGAGGGCACGCAACCCGCCCGTAAACGCCGCCAGGCCAAGGGCGCGACAGCCCCTACACCGTCGCCCAAGAAAGCGGCACGCGCCAAGAGGCCGCGAAAGCCGGCATTCGGCAATCCACCGGTAAAGGCGCCCGGCCTTCACCTGCGTGATGTCGGCCGCAACACCCCGCTCAGAATTCCTTATGGCAACAAGGAAGTCGCAAAAAAACTCGGGGCGCTTTACGGCGCCCACGGGTGGTATGCGCCTCCCGGCGTCGATCTCTCCGCCTTCAAGGAAAACGGCTGGCTATAAGTTCCTGGCATCTGCTTCCACGTTGCGGCCGACCGGTCGACGGTCGACACTCCATCGCGAAGGCAAGATGCGATGCGCGCGCGACCCACTTGGAGAAGTGACACTTGCTCCAACTCGGTCGACCAAGCCACTGCTGGAATTGTGATCGAGACAATCGCGGCATTTTGAAAAACCTAAGCAACAGTAACGCCGTTCTGCCCAAGTATCTCTAACAGTCTCGGAACGTCTGTAGCTCCCACGGGGCTGGCCTGATCGACGGCGGTGAACATTTGGGTGGCCAGAGCATTCGCTCCCGTGATTTCCAGCATCTGGCCGCCGCCTACGCCATACTGAAACCCGTGCACGGTGCCACAAGGGATATGCACTAGTGTACCGGGTAGGCACACCTGGGTCCGTCCATCGCAAAGAAATCGGATCTCACCGCTCAATACGTAGAATGCTTCGTCCCAGCCGTGACTGTGCGCAGGCGGGCCGGTACCTTCATCACCGCGCTGCAGCGTTATTCCATAGCTCTGCGCCTCACTGTTTGCAGCCAGGACAGTGACTTTCGTACCGGCTACATTGAGCGCACGCGGTTGTTGATCGGGCGGCAGCACAAAATATGAACTAGCCATTCTTACAACCTCTACTTGACGCTTGATGGTACGGCATTTAGCGGCGTCCAGCCCGTCTCAGACAAGCACTCTCTGTCGCTGAACACGCCGGCAGCAATTTCGTCCGGATTCTTCTGTAGTCCTGTGGCGCTGCGAGCGAGATCAAGCGCCAGCTTTGACATCGCGGCCGGCAAGGACGGGCCCATCCCCACCTGAAAGAGGCACCAGTGCAGCGCGGGCCTGAATTTGGACTCATGGTGGGGCAGAAGACTGCTGTCGAAGGAGACTACTTCACCGAGTTTGCCTCGTGAGCCCCGTCCGGATTGGTGATGGCGATAGGAACGATCTGGCTGGCGTCGTCCCACGACGACGATGTCCACTCAGTGCAGAACGACCCTTTGCACTGAGTACTGCAGCGCGGATTAGGCCGCTGACCTGGGCCCGGAGAACTCGGCCAGTTAGAGGTAGAATTCCTCTTCGAGTGCTCCGAGACCGAACTTTGGACTACAGGGGATCGTTGGCTGCGAGCGATGAGCGAGATTGCGAACGCAGCGCTCGGCGGGCTGTCGGGGAGTTCGCGGCGATGTATCCGGCTCGGCTGGGACGACCGTCGAGCGCGCCGGAACCTTTGTTGCGGGCGATGCTACTGCAAGCGTTCTACGGCATCCGGTCGGAATGGCAACTGATGGAGCGGATAGAGTTCGACCTTCTGTTCCGCCGGTTCGTGGGTCTGGGGTAGACGACCCGGCGTGGGACCATCGAGCTTCTCGAGGAACCGGGACCGGCTGCTGGAGGGCGAGATCGCGCCGAAGTTCCTTGCGACGGGTGTGGCCCAACCGAGGGTTAAGCGACGCCAGTCGACCGATCACTTCTCGGTGAACGGGACGCTGCTGGAAGCATAGGCGCCGATTAAGAGCTTCCGGCGCAAGGACGGGAGCGACAACGAAGCGACGGGCGGTGGGCGCAACGCTGAGCGCGACCTTTACAAAGAGTTCCGAGCATCCCTGATCCCCCCGTACCTGGCCGTTCATGCGCGTTACGCCGACCTAATGTTGCTCGGACGGCCCGCTCTTCCGCACCGTCTTTCGGGCGGCTCGATCTGCCTGAAACTATGCAATTGTCTGCCGGTTAGCCGACCCTCGTCTTGTTGAAGACCGACGCGCGCTCGGCGTGCGCCAAGGCCGTCAAGGAGACCGTCATGGAACCGCCGGCCGGTGGCGCTATTTCCGCGAAGGTCCAGTTGAATACGCTGCCTGATAGTTTCCGGCATTGCCGGGAAACAAGGCGTGTACTGAGACGGTAATCGGCTGACAGTTGCCGCGCCCTGACCGGTAGTCAGGCGGCTTCAGTCTGGTCGATGTTCTGGTCGTTGTCCTCCTGTGGGTTGTCGTTTGCGGGTATACGGTCGAGGAAGGCGCGGCCGGGGGTGCGGCCGTTCATGCCACGGCCTTGGTGTGGCCTGGCAGTGTTGTAGGTGACGAGGTAGGCGTCGAGCGCCTCCTGCATCTGCTCGACGGTCTCGAACCATGTCCTGCGGCCTTCGACGCGGAAGTGCTCGTCGAGCAGCGTGCGATGGAAGCGCTCGACAATCCCGTTTGACTGCGGACGCCGGACCTTGGTCTTGCGGTGCTCGATGCCTTCGAGCTGAAGGAACAGCTCGTAGGGATGGCGGTCTGGCCGGCCGCAGAACTCGCGGCCATTGTCCGACAACACGGTCTTGATCGGCACGCCGTGTTCCTCGAAGTGGGGCACGACGTCCGTGTTGAGCAGGTGCACGGCGGTCAGCGGCATCTTGTTGGTGTAGAGCCTGCCCCAGGCGAAGCGGGAGCAGCAGTCGATCGCTGTCTGCAGGTAGACCTTGCCGATCGCTTTCAGGTGACCCACGAAGAACGTGTCGACGGCCACCAGATCGCCGCTGTGGTGGGCCTCGATGTGGCGTTCGCGGAACTCCGGGCTGAAGCGTTCGAGAGCCGCCACCTGTTCTTCGTTGAGCTGCACGACACGGTCGGCCGAGGCCTTCTCCAGTCGCATCAGCCGGTCGTGCTTGCCGAGCAGGCCGTGGCGGCTCCACACGCCGCGCACCCCGCTCGACGAGACCTGG
>NZ_SCUT01000046.1 GCF_004297265.1 Reyranella sp. | reverse complement strand
CTCCATGATCGTCACGGTCTTGCCGACGCCGGCGCCGCCGAACAGGCCGATCTTGCCGCCCTTGGCGTAGGGCGCGAGCAGGTCGATGACCTTGATGCCGGTGACCAGGATCTGCGCTTCCGTCGACTGGTCGACGAATTCCGGCGCGCTGCGATGGATCGGCAGGGTCAGCTTGTTGCCGACGGGACCGCGCTCGTCGACCGGCTCACCGATCACGTTCAGGATGCGGCCGAGGGTCTCGGGGCCGACCGGCATGGCGATCGGGGCGCCGGTGTCGACCGCCTTCTCGCCGCGGACCAGGCCATCGGTCGTGTCCATCGCGATGGTGCGGACTTCGGATTCGCCGAGGTGCTGGGCGACTTCCAGCACCACCAGGCGTCCGTCGGCGTTGACGTGCAGCGCGTTCAGGATGTTCGGCAGTTCGCCTTCGAAGCGAACGTCGACGACCGCGCCCGTGATCTGGGTGATCGTGCCGATGTTGTTGGTAGCCATTACGGATCCCTTTCCTTCGATTGCCTGGCGGCCGGCCTAGATGGCCTCGGCGCCCGAGATGATCTCGATGAGTTCCTTGGTGATCGACGCCTGGCGCGAACGGTTCATCTGCAGCGTCAGCTTCTTGATCACGTCGCCCGCGTTGCGCGAGGCGTTGTCCATGGCCGTCATCTGCGAGCCGTAGAAGCTCGCCGCATTCTCCAGCAGGACGCGGAAGATCTGGACGGTGAGGTTGCGCGGCAGCAGGTCGGCGAGGATCTCGCCCTCGTCCGGCTCGAACTCGTAGATCGCGCCGCCGGCTGCGGCCGGTGCGGCCGACGCTTCCGGCATCGGCGGCGGGATCAGCTGCTGGACGGTGACGACCTGCGTCATCGCCGACTTGAACTGGTTGAAGACCACCTTGGCGACGTCGAACTCGCCGGCGTCATACATCTCCATGACGCGCGCGGCGACCTTCTGGGCGTCGCCGAAGGACAGGCGCGGGCGGCCGAGATCGGTGATCGTCTCGACGATCAGCGAGCCGAAGTCGCGACGCAGCTGGTCGCGGCCCTTGCGGCCGACGCAGAAGATCTTGACCGTCTTGCCTTCGTTCAGCAGGGCGCGGATCTGGCGCCGCGCCTCGCGCACGATGGTGCTGTTGAAGCCGCCGCAGAGGCCGCGATCGCCGGTGGCGACGATGACCAGGTGGACCTGATCCGAACCGGTGCCCGCCAGCAGGCGCGGGCCGCCGGTCGCGCCCTGGAAGCTCGCGCCCAGCGAGGCCAGGATCTTGTCCATGGCTTGCGCATAGGGACGGGCCGCCGTGGCCTGCTCCTGGGCGCGCCGCAGCTTGGCGGCGGCCACCATCTTCATGGCCTTCGTGATCTTCTGCGTCGACTGGACGCTTCGGATCCGCAGCCGGTAGGTCTTGAGACTGGGCATCTAAACCTGCGAGCGCCTTAGGCGAACTTCTTGACGAAGTCGCCGAGGAACGCCTTCAGCTTGTCATCGGTCTCCTTGACGATCTCGCGCTTCTCGCGGATCGAGGCGAGGATCGAGCCCTCGGCGCGGACGGCGTCGAGCAGCTGGTGCTCGAAGTCGTTCACCTTGTTCACCGGCAGCGAGTCGAGGAAGCCGCGGGTACCGGCGTAGAGCGAGATGACCTGCTCCTCGACCGGCATCGGCGCGAACTGGCCCTGCTTCAGCAGCTCGGTAAGGCGCTGACCGCGCGCCAGCAGGCGCTGGGTCGAGGCGTCGAGGTCCGAGGCGAACTGGGCGAAGGCCGCCATCTCGCGATACTGTGCCAGCTCCAGCTTGATGGTGCCGGCGACCTGCTTCATCGCCTTGATCTGCGCGGCCGAGCCGACGCGGCTCACCGACAGACCGACGTTAATGGCGGGACGGATGCCCTGATAGAAGAGCTCGGTCTCGAGGAAGATCTGGCCGTCGGTGATCGAGATCACGTTGGTCGGAATGTAGGCCGACACGTCGCCGGCCTGCGTCTCGATGATCGGCAGCGCCGTCAGCGAGCCCGAGCCGTTCTTGTCGTTCAGCTTGGCGGCGCGCTCGAGCAGGCGCGAATGGAGATAGAACACGTCGCCGGGATAGGCTTCGCGGCCCGGCGGGCGGCGCAGCAGCAGCGACATCTGGCGGTAGGCGACGGCCTGCTTGGAAAG
>NZ_SCUT01000045.1 GCF_004297265.1 Reyranella sp. | reverse complement strand
GTTCGTCAGCCAGTTGATGCCGCCCTCGGCACCAATGTAGACGCCCGGCTGCGGAGCCTGCGCCTGCGCCGCAACCGGCAGCGCTACAATGGCGGCAGCCGCCAGAAGAGCCTTCTTCATGAGTTCTTCCCCTCGTTCTTGATACTTGCGAACTGAAACTGGAGTACCGTCCGTCAGCGGACCGTCTTATGTCGCCAACTTCGTGAAATATACACACCACCACTGGTGCGGTGCAACCGGCTGCTCCCTTCCCCCGCCGACTCACCGCCAACCTGTGACCCGGACGCAACACAGTGCAGCTTATCGGGGCCCCGGGGCCCTCTCCGGAGCAGGCTCCGGGCGCAGGGCACCTGGACTAGATGTAGTGGTTCCACTGGCGGCGCTGCGGTCCACCGGAATGGGGACCCGAAAGCCCACGACACCGCCACCGGTCTCTCCCCGGCCGTAGGGTGTAGGCCCCCTCAAGGGACCTTGGACCTCGGTCCTGTCGGAGAACTTTTCCGAAAGATCGGGATGCGGCAAAGGCACGTCCGGGTTGGATGCGCCCGGCGCGAGCATCTTGCCCACGATCTCGGCCGCGCTGGCTGGGGGCTCGGACGACTTGATCCCCGGCAGGGGCTTCCGGAGCTCGGCAATCTGGACGCCTCGCAACGTCCCGGCCGTGGCTGCCGCCTTGGGAATATCGGCCACAAGCCATTGTGGCGGTTGCGGCGCGATCCGGAGATTTTGGTTTAACGTCGCAGCGCAAGTGAGAGTCGCCGACAGCACGGCCAGCGCCCCGGCGAAGCCGCCGGCAGCGTAACGGAAGATTGGAATTCGCATTTCACGATGCAGATGGGGAGCATCGTCCCGCTTTTCACCGCGGCATAATGGACGGTAAATCGCCGTTCACGAAAAACGGAGGAATTTTGCCATGGGGCAATACAGCAAGGTTGAGACCGACGGCCACCTGATGATCGTCACGATCAACCGACCGGAGGTGTACAACGCCTGTCACCCGATGGCGAACCAGGAGATGGTCGAGGCGTTCGACGAATTCCAGGCGAATCCGGACCTCTGGGTCGCAATCATCACCGGCGCCGGCGACAAGGCCTTCTGCGCCGGTAACGACCTCAAATACCATGCCGAGATTCAGGCCAAGACCGGCAAGCGCCCGGTCCATCCGGCCAAGGGCTTCGGCGGCCTGGCCAACCGCTTCGACCTCGACAAGCCGGTGATCGCCGCCGTGAACGGCATCGCCATGGGCGGCGGCTTCGAGATCGCGCTGGCCTGCGACATCATCATCGCCTCCGACCAGGCCAAATTTGCCCTGCCCGAGCCGCGCGTGGGCCTCGCCGCCGGCGCCGGTGGCATGCAGCGCCTCAGCCGCATGATCCCGCTCAAGAAGGCCATGGGCATGATGCTCACGGGTCGCCATGTCGGCGCCAAGGAAGGCTACGAGCTGGGCTTCGTCACCGAGGTGGTGCCCCACGCCGAGCTGATGGCGACTGCGAAGAAGTGGGCCGCCCAGATCCTCGAATGCTCGCCCATGTCGGTGCGCGCCACCAAGCAGGTCGTGATGCGCTCGCTCGACGTACCGTCGCTCGAGATCAGCATGCGCAACCAGCACTACCCCGCGTTCATCGCCATGGCGAACAGCGAGGACACGGTCGAGGGCCCGAAGGCCTTCGCCGAGAAGCGCAAGCCCAACTGGAAGGGCCGCTAAGAGTCACCAAGGCATCCCACTTTGACAGGCCGGGCAATTCTTGTCCGGCCCGCCAGCCCTTGCCCGGGCTGGCAAATTCCCGCTGCCGCAGATCGCAGCGTGGGTCCCCACGCGACTCGCCAAACAACGTCTCGACGACAATCCAACGCACCGACACTCTTCCGCATTGACTCTTCATTGGTCCGACCAATAAAAAAGCAGACCAATATCGACCGGCGCCAAGACCGGGAGAGGAAACGCCATGTCCACCGAACTGGCCGTCGCGCTGGTATCGCCCAGAGTCGACACCGACGATGGCCGCTTCGCCCGGTTCTGCCGACAGCATCGAACCGGCGGGCGACGCCCAGCGCATCCACGCCAACCTGGTCGGCGGCTTCAAGGCGCTGCCGGTGTTGATCGGTCCCATGCATTGAACAGGACAGGACGACCAAGCAGATGAAGGCGATTCAGGCCGACGACCTCAGTTCGATCGACAGCTACCGCGTGGTCGACCTCGACATGCCCGAGCCGGGACCCGGCGAGGTGCGCGTCAGGATTGCCGCCTGTGGCGTCGGCTATGTCGACGCGCTGGTCTCGCTCGGCCGCTACCAGGTCAAGCCACCGTTGCCGCACGTTCCGGGCGGCGAGGCCTCGGGCTGGATCGATCGGGTGGGGAGCGGCGTCACGGGGCTGGCACCCGGCGACCGCGTTCTGGCGCAGGTGCGCGGCGGCTTCGTAGAATACGCCGTCGCACCGGTAACGGCGGTCAGCCGGATTCCCGACCGCATGCGGCTCGACCAGGCCGCCGGCTTTCGCGTGAACTACGTCACCGCGCTGCACGGTCTGCGTGATCGCGCGCACATCAAGCCGGGCGAGACGTTGCTGGTGATCGGCGCCGCGGGTGGCGTCGGCCTTGCCGCCGTCCAGGTCGGCAAGCTGTTGGGCGCCCGCGTCGTCGCGGTGGCGTCGACGCCCGAGAAGCGCGCGCTGGCCATACAGAACGGGGCCGAGATCGCGCTGGACCGTGAACCCTCAGGCTGGCGTGAGCGCTTGAAGGCAGCGATGCCCGGCGGCATCGACGTCGCGTTCGATCCGGTGAGTGGGCCGTTGCTGCAGCCGGCCTTTCGCTCGCTCAGTTGGGGCGGACGCTACCTGGTGATCGGCTTCGCCTCGGGAGAAATCCCCGCCCTGCCCGTCAACCTGCCGCTGCTGAAAGGCGCCGCCCTGGTCGGCGTCGACTATCGCCAGTTCGCCGCCGTGTTCGAAGCGGCCGCGGCGCAACGGGAACTCGACGAACTGCTCGACTGGGTCGCGAAGGGACGCCTCGCTCCACCGACCGGCCGTACCTTTGCGTTCGACCGCTACCGCGAGGCGCTCAGCTACGCCTTGAGCGGCGAGGGAACGGCCAAAACGATCTTCGAAGTCGCCTCGACATGACATGTCCCAGCCACCTTCATCAGGATTCAGGAAATGCCGTTGACCACCGATAGCTTCGCGATGGGCGAGATGCTGGCCGTGCTGCTGTCGCGCGATATGGCCGACGGCGAGAAGGCGATCGTCGGCACCAACTCCGACATCCAGGTCGCAGCCTGCAATCTCGCACGCCAGCGTCAGGCGCCGCATTTGTGGTGGGTGTCGGGCCCCGGCGGCATGACCAATCCGACCGAGGGCATCATCCGGCCGGCGGCGGATGCCGAAAACATTGCCGTTGCCGAGGCGGTAATGGACCTGCCGCAGATGATCGACTTCATCGACTGGCAGGTTCACTTCTTCGACTTCGCCATCCTGGGCGCGCTGCAGACCGACCGCTTCGGCAACATCAATACCGTCTGCGTCGGCGATCACGCCAAGCCCCGCCTGCGCGGCCCCGGCACCGTCGGCATCAGCGCGCTCTGCGGCCTGTCGCGGCGCTTCTACATCATGATGACGCGCCACGACCGCGGCGCTTTCGTACCCAAGGTCGACTTCGTCTGCGGCGCCGGCTTCCTCGACGGCGGCACCTCGCGCACCGATTTCGGCCTGCCCGAAGGCGGGCCACGCCTGGTGGTGACCCCGCTCGGCGTCTTCGACTTCGAGCCCGTGACCAAGGCCATGCGCATCAGGTCGCTGCACGAGGGCGTCACGCTCGACGAGGTGCGCGACAACACCGGCTTCGATCTCGTGGTGCCGCCCAATATCGAGCGCACCGCCAATCCCGCCGACGAGGAGCTCTTCCTCCTGCGCCGCACCGTCGACACGACGGGCGTGCTGGCGCGCAAGTTCCCGTGGCCCAAGGCCAACTGAAGGTTTGTCCGATGAACAACTATCATTTCGAAGAACACCATCTGTTGCTGCGCGACCAGGTTCGCAGAATGGTCGAGAAGCATGTGGCGCCGATCGCCTCGGAGATCGACGAGAACGATCGCTTTCCGCAGGAGCTGGTGGAAGTGTTCGGCGACATGGGGTTGCTGCAGCTCTGGGTTCCGCAGGAATATGGCGGGCCGGGCGCGGACCTCACGTCGGTCTGCATCGTGAAGGAGGAGATCGCCAAGGTCTCCGAATCGGCGGCCCTGCTCGCGGCCAACAATTCCTTCGGCCTGGTGCTGCCGATCCTGAACTTCGGCACCGATGAGCAGAAGCGGCACTATCTCGGGCTCGCCGCCAAGGGCCGCACGCTGACGGCCGTCGCCATCACCGAGGCGGGCACCGGCTCCGACGTCTCCTCGATGAAGACGCGCGCGGTGAAGGACGGCGCAAGTTGGGTGCTGAACGGCGGCAAGATCTACATCACCTTCGGCCCCGTTGCGCACTTCATCCTGGTGTTCGCCCGCACCAGCGAAGGCAAGGGCGCCAACGGCATCTCGGCTTTCCTCGTCGACACCAGGACGCCCGGCTTTTCGTACGGCAAGCTCGACCGCAAGATGGGCATCCGCGGCGTGCCCAACGCGCCGATCTTCTTCGACAATGTGCGCGTGCCCGAAGAGAACATGATCGGTCCCGAGGGCCAGGCCTTCAAGACCTGCATGCGCATCCTCGATCTCAACCGGCCGACCATCGGCGCGATCTCGGTCGGGCTGGCACAGGGCGCGATCGACGCCGCCATCGGCTTTGGTCGCGAACGCAAGCAGTTCGGCCAGCCGATCGCCGAGTTCCAGGGCATCCAGTTCATGCTGGCCGACATGCAGATGCAGACGGAGGCGGCGCGCTGCCTGCTCTACGACTGCACGCGCATGGCCGACCGCGGGGAATGGGCGAGCTTCTCGGCGAAGTCCTCGATGGTCAAATGCTTCTGCAGCGATACCGCCATGAAGGTCACGACCGACGCCGTGCAGATCTTCGGCGGCGCCGGCTACATGCGCGACTTTCCGGTCGAGCGGTTCATGCGCGACGCCAAGATCAATCAGATATTCGAGGGCACCAACCAGATCCAGCGTCTGGTGATCGCCCGCGACATGCTGCGGAGGTAGAGACATGCCCGCTTCAAGCAGGTCCGCCTCGAAGAAACTCGTCGACCTCGATACCGCGCTGTCCGTCGTCAAGGACGGCATGACGCTCGGCATCGGCGGATGGATCTTCCATGGACAGCCGATGGCGCTGGTACGCGGCCTGATCCGCAAGGGCGTGCGCGATCTCACCCTGGTGCCCTCGCCCGGCAGCGTGGCCCCCGACATGCTGATCGGCGCGGGCTGCGTGAAGACGACGGCCTGCGTCTTCATCAGCTTCGAGCATCTCGGCCTCGCGCCCAATTTCCGGCGTGCCGCGCAGTCGGGCGCGGTGAAAGTGCTGGAGATGGACGGGCCCGGCATCGCGGGCGGCCTGCGGGCCGGCGCCTGCGACCTGCCCTACGGGCTGATCCCCGATCTCGGCACCGACCTGCCGAAGGTCAATCCCGAGGGCTATTGCAAGGCCCGCGTGCAGGAAGGCGGCCGGCCATTGCTCGAAGTACCGGCGATCAAGCCGGACGTCGTGTTCCTGCACGGCCAGCAGGCCGACGAGGACGGCAATGTGCAGTATTTCGGCGCCGGCTACTTCGACTTGCTGATGGCGCAGGCGGCCCGGCACGTGATCTGCTCGGTCGACCGCATCGTGCCGTCGAGCACGGTTCGTCAGTCGGCTCGACTGACCAAGATTCCCTCGGCCTTCGTCGATGCCATTGTCGTTGCGCCCTTCGGCGCCCATCCCGGCGGCAGTCCCGGCCTCTATGCGCAGGACGAGCAGCACCTGAAGGCCTATGTCGCGGCGAGCCGGGATCAGGTGGCGTTCAACGCCTATCTCACCCAGCACGCGCACGGCGGAGAGGACGCCTATCGCGACCGCATCGGTGCGAAGGCACTCGCCGGTCTCACAGCCGGGGGCACGGCATGAGCCAGGACTTCGCTCCCATCAAGCGCCGGCGCCTCTCCGATCAGGTGTCGACGCAGATTGAGGGACGCATCGCCTCGGGCGAATTGCGCTCGGGCGACAAGCTGCCGCCGGAGCGCGAGTTGGCGGAAAGCTTTGGCGTCAGTCGTGGCGCCGTGCGGGAGGCGCTGCGCAATCTCGAACGCACCGGCCTCGTTGCCCTGCAGGCTGGCGCCCATGGCGGCGCCTTCATCGGCCAGGGCGATCCCGGCCTGATCGGCGACAGCTTCCGCAACCTCTACCAGCTCGGCAGCGTGTCGCTGGACGATCTGACCGAGGCGAGGCTGTGGCTCGCCTCGACCGTGGTGCGGATCGCCTGCGCGCGCGCCACCGAGGCCGATCTCGCCGCCCTCACCGCCAACGTCGACGAGGCCGAGCGGCTGCTCAAGGCCAGGCGCTACGACGACAAGATCGACATCCACATCGAGTTTCACAATCTGCTGGCCCGCGCCACCGGCAACGCCGTCATGGCGATGCTGATGGGCGCGCTGATGGAGGTCATGCGCGACTTCGCCCATGCCGCCGGCGGCGAGCGCAACGATCTCACCATCAAGGCACGGCGCCGCCTGCTCGCCGCGCTCGCCAGGCGCGACGCCGACGCCGCGGTGGCGGCGATGACCGAGCATCTGGAGAGCCTGCGCGGCCGCTACCGCGACCGCATGGCGTCGCGCCGCGGCAAAGACGGGAATGAACCGGGATGAAACCGCTCGCCGGGATGCGCGTCGTCGACTTCACCAGCATGATCGCCGGTCCCTATTGCACGCGCCTGCTGGCCGACTGCGGCGCGGAGGTGCTGAAGATCGAGGAGCCGCACGGCGACCACATGCGCAGCCGGCCGCCGCTGCGCGAGGGCCACAGCACCTATTTCGGCCATCTGAACGCCGGCAAGAAGAGCGTCGCCCTCGATCTCAAGAGCGCCGCGGGGCGCGAGGCCGCCCGGGATCTCGTGACCGCGAGTGATGTCGTGGTCGAGAACTTCCGGCCCGGTGTCATGAAACGCCTCGGCCTCGACTACGCGACCTTGTCGGCGGCCAAGCCCGATCTCGTCTATTGCTCGATCTCGGGCTTCGGCCAGACCGGCCCGCGCGCCGGACAGCCGGCCTACGCGCCCGTCATCCATGCCGCCAGCGGCTTCGACCATACGCAGTTCGTTTATCAGGATGGGCAGGAGAAACCCGCCAAGACCGGCATCTTCGTGGCCGACGTGCTGGCCGCGGTCTACGCCTTCGGCGCCATCCAGACGGCGTTGATCGCGCGGCTGCGCCACGGCAACGGTCAGTTCATCGACGTGGCCCTGATGGATTCGATGATCAACCTGCTGGTCTTCGAATGCCAGGAAGCGCAGTTCCCGTCGAAGGAACGTCGGCCGCTCTATGTGCCGATGCAGGCACGCGACGGCTTCGTGATCGTGGCGCCGGTCAACCAGCGCAACTTCGAGCAGCTCGCCGACGCGGTCGGCCGCCCCGACTGGAAGACCGATCCACGCTTCATCACCGTCGCTGCCCGCACGACGCATTGGGATGCCCTGATGGTGGCGATCGAGGAATGGACGTCGACACGCGCGGCGCGCGAATGCGAGGCCACGCTGATGGCGGCGGGCGTTCCCTGCTCACGCTATCTCACCGTGGCCGAAGCCATGGCCGATCCGCAGCTCGCCGCGCGCGGTTCGCTGGCCAAGGTCCAAGACGGCGCCGGCACGTTCCTGGTGCCAAACCCGCCCTTTCGGTTCGCCGACGGCTCGATCGGCGTCGGCCCCGACGTCCCTGCGCTCGGCGCCGACACCCAAGCAATGCTGGAAAAAATCACAAAGAAGGCTTCTGGGAGGAAACAATGATGAGAAGACGGACAGGCTTGCTGTGTCTCGCTTTCGCCCTCGGTGCGCTGCCGGTCGCGGCGCAGGCGCCGTATCCCGACAGGCCGATCCGGCTGGTCGTGCCCTACGCGCCCGGCGGCACCACCGACATCATGGCCCGGACCCTGCAGGAGCCGCTGTCGAAGGCACTGGGCCAGCCGATTATCGTCGACAACAAGGCGGGCGCGGCGGGCGCCATCGGCACCAAGCAGGTCGCCACCGCGGCGCCCGACGGCTACACGCTGATATTCGGCAACAATGGCCCCAGCGCCATCGTGCCGCTGATCCAGAAGGATGTGGGATACGATCCCGTAAAGGACTTCGCGCCGGTGTCTCTGGTCTCGATCGCCCCGTTGACGCTGGTCGTGCATCCCAGCGTGCCGGCCAGCAACGTCAAGGAACTGATCGCCTGGATCAAGACGCAGCCCAACGGCGTCGAGTATGCGACGGCGGGCGCGGGCTCCTTCGGTCACCTCGCCACCGAGTCGTTCGGCAAGGATGCCGGCCTTAAACTGATCCACGTGCCCTACAAGGGCCAGGCGCCGTCGACCATGGCGGTATTGAACGGCGAGGTGAAGATTCTGCTCACCACCTCGTCGGACATGCAGGACGCCGCGGTCAAGGGCGGCAAGCTGAAGCTGCTCGCGGTTTCGACCGCCACGCCCTCGCCGCTGATGCCGGGCACGCCGACCATCGGCCAGTCGCTGCCGGGCTACGCGGCCGTCGTCTGGTTCGGGATCCTGGCGCCGGCCGGGACACCCGCGCCGGTGATCGCCAGGCTGAACGCCGCCATCCGGGAAGTCCTGGCGAACCCTGAACTGCAGCAGAAGTTCGTGGGTTACGGCGGCGTCGCCACGGCCAGCACGCCCCAGGAATTCGCCGACATGATCAGCGCCGAAGTGCCCAAATGGAAGAGCGTGATCGAGACGGCGAAGATCACGACCCAGTAGATCGCCGACGGCCGGCAACGCCGCAGCGATGCCGCACGCTGTTAAATCCGCCGTGTGTATGATATCGTATAATCATACACACGAACGGTTGCCCATCATGCGCACCAACATCGAAATCGACGAGAAGTTGATGGCCGACGCCCAGAAGGCGTCCGGGCTCGCGACCAAGAAGCAGACCGTGGAACAGGCTCTTCGCCTGATGGTCAAGTTGCGTCGACAGCAGGAAGTGAGCGCCGCCTTCGGCAAATACCGGTGGCGCGGCAACCTTTCGCGCAGTCGCGCAGGCCGAGGGGCCGTTTGATCGTTGTCGACAGCAGCGTTTGGATCGATTTTCTGAACGGACGCGAGGCGCCTCACGTTAAGCGCCTCCAGATGGCCCTTGGCGCCGAAGAGATCGTCGTGGGCGATCTGATGCTGTGCGAAGTCCTGCAAGGCCTGAGGGACGAGCGGGCGGCCCGAAGCGTTGAGGCGCTCTTGCGTCGCTTCGATATCGTCGCGATGGGCGGCGCAGAGATCGCCGTCCTGGCTGCGCGCCATTTCCGCACTCTCCGCCGAAAAGGCATTACCGTCCGCACGGCCATCGATCTGCTGATCGGCACCTGGTGCATCGAGAACCGCACCGCCCTCCTGCACAACGATAACGACTTCCGTCCCATGGCGAAGCATCTTGGCTTGATTGAGGTGCCTGTCGCGGCCTGAGGCATCGGGCGAAACATGATGCCGGTAAGGGCGCAAGCACGCATCTTCACCGGCCCTTGAATTTCGCCTTCCGCTTTTCAAGGAAGGCGCTCAGGCCCTCGAAATGGTCTTCGGTCGCGGCGCAGGCGGCCAGCCCCTCGGCCTCGCGGTGCGAGTGTTCGTCCCAGCTGTTGTCGAACGAGTTGCGGATCAGCTTCTTGGCGACGCCCAGCGCGTAGGTCGGACCGTCGGCGAGCTTGCGCGCCATCTTCTCGGTCTCGGCGGCCAGCTGGTCCTTCGGCACGACCCAGTTCAGGATGTTGTTGGCCTTCGCCTCCTCGGCGGTGAATCGCTCACCCAAAAGCGCGATCTCGAGCGCCTTCCGCTCGCCCACCACCCTCGGCAGGAAGTAGGTCGCGCCACCGTCAGCGCTGAGCCCTATATGGCGATAGGCAAGGGTGAAGAACGAATCGTCGGACGCGATGGCCAAATCGCAGTTCAGGATCAGCGACAGGCCGAAGCCCGCGGCGGCGCCCTGCACCGAGGCCAGGACCGGCTTGTTCATGCGGCGAATCTGGTAGATCGCCTGGTGCGCCTTCACGACCCGCATCTCGAAGCCCGCGAGGTGGGCCTCCTTGTCCTCGGTGAGCGACTTGTGGAAGCCGCGGATGTCACCGCCCGCCATGAAGTGCGTGCCGGCGCCGCGGATCACCACGCAGCGCACTGCCGGGTCCTTCTCGAACTTCGCGCTGTGCTCGATCAGCAGGTCGCGCATTTCCATCGACAGGGCGTTCAGCGACTCCGGGCGATTGAGCGTCAACCAGCCGATGCCGTCCTTGACTTCGGCGAGAACGTGCGGTGCGGACATGCGGGCAATTCCTCCAGCTTCAGATTGCGGTCAGTCTGCCGCATTTCCCGTTCCAGCCAACAGGCGAGTTCATCCCAGGGACCGCGCGGCATCGACTTGCGGAAGAAGCCGAAATGGCCGACCGCCTCGAGGCCGAGGTCCGGCGGCGTGAGGTGCATGCGGTCCACGGCAGCGTTCGAGTAGTAGGAACGCAGTGCCTCGACCGCCGACAACGGCGCAATGGGATCGTCGCTGAAGCTCATCCAGCGGATCGGAAACGAGACCGCCTCATTGTAGGGTCGCAGCGGCCGGCCGTGCGCGTCGCAGACATAGTGGCGGGAGCGGCCCCACCGGGCCCAGCTCCGCGCCACGGTCTTCGGCAGGTCGGCGGTCCCGACCCACGCCCCTGGAAATCGCCCCGTCATCGCGGTGAGACCGGGAATGAGCAGCCACCACAAGGCAAGCATGCGAAGCCGGGCCCGGCCTGCCGGCCAGTGACGCCAGTGACCGCTCTGGCTGCACACGAGCACGGCGGCGGAGACATGTCCGATACTGTCGGCCAGACCCAGCACCTGTCCGCCGAACGAATGGCCGACCACGGCCCGCGCCGCGCCGGGAGCGAGAACTCCGAGATGGTCGATCATCGAAGCCTGGTCGACCGCCCCCCACTCTTCCATCGTTGCGCTCGCCGGCTTCTCCGACTGGCCGATGCCGCGATAGTCGTAGGTCAGCACCGCGAACCCGTGACCCGCGAGATGCTGCGCGAACGCCGCATAGAACTGACGCGGAATTCCCGTGCCGCTGTTGATCAGCACGGCCCGCCGGATGGCAGTCGACGGTGAAAAGAAGGTGGCAGCGAGCCCGACACCGTCACGGGCTGGAAGTGTGATGTCCATGTTCGCATGCAGCGCCGTCGAAGGGCCGACGACAAACGCATTGCAAGGCATCCGGCCTGAATTGGATTCAGCCCGTCGCGCGATGCGGTCCGAACAGGATGATGCCGGCCCCGATCAGGCAGACCAGCGCACCGGTGACGTCCCACCGATCCGGTCTCGTGCCCTCGACGGTCCATAGCCAGACAAGCGTTGCGGCGATGTAGACGCCGCCATACGCCGCGTAGGCCCGGCCGGCGGCGGCCGACTCGATGAAGGTCAGGAGCCACGCGAACAGCCCCAGTGCAAGGATACCGGGCACCAGCCACCAGGCGGAGGCCCCCAGCCTCAGCCAGGCCCAGAAGGCGAAACAACCGGCGATCTCCAGGAAGGCTGCGGCAACGTAGGCGGCCAGCGATTTCATCGCGCCTTCTTGCCCGCGATCTCGGCAAACATCCAGCGGCGCAAGGCGCGGATGGCGGGAAGGCTTCTGTCCTGGAGCCGGCAGACGAACCAGATCTGTCCTCGCATGGGGATCGCGGGGCCCAGCCGCACCAGGGTGCGCGCGGCAATCTCGCTCTCGATCATCGGCTCGAACGCAAGCGCAACACCGAGCCCGTGCGCGGCAGCGCGCAGGGCGGCGCCCATGCCGTCGACCTGCACACTATGCCTGCCGCGGCGCTCGAACGCGTCGGGATCGAGGCCTGCACCCTTGGCCCACTCCGCCCACGAAGCGCCGAATGGCGACACGCGTACCTGCGGGGCGCGCACGAGGTCGGCTGCCGTGCGCAGCCTCAGGCGGCGCGCGAGCGCCGGCGCTCCGACCGGCACGGCGGCCAGATCCATCACACGCTCGGCGTGCACGCCCGCGAAGTTGCCGTCGCCGTAGCGCAGAGCGACATCGACCAGCCCTGCTTCCATGTCGGCCATGCGCATGCTGGCCTCGACTCTGACCTCGATGCCCGAGTGCTGGCCCAGAAACTGCCCGAGGCGTGGCAGCAACCAGTGGGTAGCGAAGATCGGCACGGCCGAGACACGCAGCCGCTGCGAGCCACCACCCTGGCGGGCGATCGCCCGGGATAGATCCCCGAAGGCACGGCCGGTGGTACTGGCAAGCAGGCGACCAGCCGGCGCGAGTACGACACCCCGAGGGCCGCGTTCGAAGAGCCTGGCGCCGAATTTGCGCTCGAGGCCGCCGATGCGATGGCTGATCGCCGAGGCGGTGACGTGAAGCACCTCCGCGGCGGCCTTGAAGGAACCGGTGCGCGCAGCGAGCTCGAACGCCTGCAACGCGAGAAGGTCCCGCGTCGTCAGGGTCGGGGCCGCTTCGTCGGTCAGAACGCGTCGGCGGGCAACGCCATCAGGGTCGAGGCACCGGCCTTGATCTGATGGTTGAGCGACACGGTCTGCGGCAGCACGCGCGCCATGAAGAAGCGCGCGGTGGCGATCTTGGCCTCGTAGAAGCCGTTGTCGTTGCCGGCCGCCAGTCCCTTGTGGGCGGCGACGACGATGCGGTTCCACATATAGGCCATCGCTGTCAGCGCCATCAGGCGCAGCAGGTCGGTGGCGGCGCCGCCCGCCTCGTCGGGATTCTTCATCGCGTTCTGCATCAGGAACAGTGCCGAGTCCTGCACCCGGCCCATCGCCTTCTCGAGCGGCTCGACGAACTCCTTCATCTTCTCGTCGGCCTTGTGCTGGGCGATGAAGCCGCCGATCTCGCCGAGCAGGCGCTGCCCCGCGCGACCGCCCTTCATCGGCAGCTTGCGGCCGACCAGGTCGAGCGCCTGGATGCCGTTGGTGCCCTCGTAGAGCTGGGTGATGCGGGCGTCGCGCACGAGCTGCTCGACGCCGTTTTCGCGGATGAAGCCGTGGCCGCCGTAGGTCTGCACCGCGAGGTTCGCGCACTCGCTGCCCATGTCGGTGAAGTAGGCCTTGATGATCGGCGTCAGCATCTGGATGAGATCGTCGGCCGCCTCGCGCGTCGCGGCATCCGGATGCGAATGCGCCTCGTCGATCAGCATGCCGACCCACAGCGAGAGTGCGCGGGCGCCCTCGGTGAAGGACTTCTGGATCATCAGCATGCGGCGCACGTCCGGATGCACGATGATGGGATCGGCCGGACCGTTGGCGTTCTTCGGCCCCGTCAGCGAGCGGCCCTGAAGCCGGTCGCGCGCATAGGCCACGGCGCTCTGGTACGCCGTCTCGGCGATGCCGAGTCCCTGCATGCCGACGCCGAGACGCGCGGCGTTCATCATGACGAACATCGCCGTCATGCCCTTGTTGGCCTCGCCGACCAGCCAGCCGATGGCGCCGTCGAGGTTCATCACGCAGGTCGCGTTGGCCTTGATGCCCATCTTGTGCTCGAGGGCGCCGCAGCGGATGCCGTTGCGCTCGCCGACCGAACCGTCGGCCTTCGGCAGGAACTTCGGCACGAGGAAGAGCGAGATGCCCTTGGTGCCGCCAGGCGCATCCGGCAGGCGCGCCAGCACGAGGTGGATGATGTTCTCGGCGAGGTCATGCTCGCCGGCCGAGATGAAGATCTTGGTGCCGGTGATCGAGTAGCTGCCGTCGGCCCGTGGCTCGGCCTTGGTGCGCAGCATGCCGAGGTCGGTGCCGCAATGGGGTTCGGTGAGGCACATCGTGCCCGTCCAGGTCCCGTCGGTGAGCTTCGGCAGGAACTTCTTCTTGAGTTCGTCCGAGCCGTGGCGCGACAGCGCCTCGTAGGCGCCGTGGCTGAGGCCCGGATACATCGCGAAGGCCTGGTTCGACGCGGTGAACATCTCCTGCAGCGCGAAGCCCACCGTCGCCGGCAGCCCCTGCCCGCCATACTCGGGATCGCAGGTGATGCCGGTCCAGCCGCCCTCGGCGAACTGCTTGTAGGCTTCCTTGAAGCCCTTGGGCGTGCGCACGACGCCGTTCTCGTAGTGGCAGCCTTCCTCGTCGCCGGTGCGGTTCAGCGGGAACAGCACGTTCTCGCAGAGCTTCGCCGCTTCCTCGACGATGGCGTGGATCGTGTCAGGCGTCGCGTCCTCGTAACCCGGCAGTTTGGCGAGCTTCGAGACGTCGATGACCTCGTTCAGGACGAACTGGATGTCTTTGATCGGGGCCTTGTAGACGGCCATGGTCTTCTCCCTGTCTGTGACTTGCCTTTTAGGTGCTTTCCGGATCGACGCCGCGCTGCTTCAGCTCGGCGCTTACTTGGGCCTCGACGTCCCTGAACTCGCCGATGTGCTGGTCGAGATCGGCGCGCTTGCGCTCCAGATCGGCGATGTGGAGCTGGCAGCGGCGCTGCAGCTCGCGCAGCTGCTGCAGGCCGGTGCGATCGACCTGGTAGAGGTCGAGCAGCTCGCGGATCTCGGCCAGCGAGAAGCCCAGCCGCTTGCCGCGCAGGATCCAACCCAGCCGCGTGCGATCGCCGGCGGTGTAGAGACGGGTCGTGCCGTGGCGGCGCGGCTTGATCAGCCCCTCGTCCTCGTAGAAGCGGATGGTGCGCGGCGTGATCGCGAATTCGCGCGACAGTTCGGCAATGCTGTAAATGCGCTGCGCGTCTCGCGGCGCCGGCGTCTTGGCCGAGGGAATGGCGGCGACTGACATGATGGAGGTGATTTAGTTGACGTTTACGTAAACGTCAAACATCCTTTACGTGAGATCGCCTTTACGTAAGGGCCGCCGAGGCCGGCTCCTATTGAACTGGCGGGGGCAAGCTGGCATGCCGGGCGGCCTCCCTCATCGAGTGCGTTCGCAGAAGGAACCCAGATGCCCATTTACCAGCTCAACGACCGCGTGCCGGTGATACCGGCCTCCTGCTACATCGCGGAGGGGGTCACCATCATCGGGTCGGTCGTCCTGGGCGAACGGGTGAACATCTGGTTCGGCGCCGTGCTGCGCGGCGACAACGAGCCGATCGTCGTCGGCGACGACAGCAACATCCAGGAACTGAGCGTCCTGCACACCGATCCGGGCGCGCCGCTCACCATCGGCCGCAACGTGACGGTCGGCCACCAGGTCATGCTGCACGGCTGCACCATTGGCGACGGTTCGCTGATCGGCATCCAGTCGGTCGTGCTCAACCGCTCGGTGATCGGCAAGGACTGCCTGGTCGGCGCCGGCTCGGTCGTGACCGAAGGCAAGACCTTCCCCGACCGTTCGATGATCCTCGGCTCGCCGGCCAAGGTGGTGCGCGAGTTGAGCGAGGAGAACGCCTCGCGGCTGGCGATGAGCGCGGAGAGTTACGTGAAGCGCGGCCAGAACTACAAGGCGAACCTGAAGCGCATCGGGTGAACCATGATCGCGGCGCTGGACCATCTCGTCGTCGGCGGTTCGCCGGCCGTGTACGAGACGTTGCTGGGGCGGCGTGCGATGGAGGGGCGCCTGCGCACCGACAATGTCGGATTGCGCTTTGAGGCAAATACGTCGGGCCTGCAATCGATGGTGTTCGCGACGTCGGACCTCGACAAGGCGGCGACGCTCCTCGAGCGGCGTGCGGTCCCGGCGACGAAAACGGAGGGAGGGCTCGCGCTTCTCGGCCATGGCGTCGCGATCGGGGTCGTCGCGAAGGCTGACGAAGCCCCTTCGCCCTTCACAGCCGAGGCCGCGTCTGCCGTCTCCAGCCTCGACCATGTCGTCGTGCGCACGCCCAACCCCGAACGCGCCATCGCCTTCTACGCCGGACGGCTAGGCCTCGACCTGCGGCTCGACCGCAGCAATCCCAAGTGGGGCGCGCGCCTGCTGTTCTTCCGCTGCGGCGACCTGGTCGTCGAGATCGCCCACGACCTCAAGAAGGGCGTGTCTGACGAACCGGACCAGCTTTGGGGTTTGTCCTGGCGCGTCCCCGACATCGCGGCCGCTCATGCCCGCCTGAAGGCTGCCGGCCTGGACGTCACCGAACCGCGCGACGGGCGCCGGCCTGGCAGTCAGGTCTGCAGCGTGAAGAACGGGACCGGGGGCGTGGCGACGATCCTGATCGGTGGCATCGAACGCTGGCAGGGAGGCTGAGCCGCCGCACATGCGTCCCCTCCTCGCGATCCTGCTTCTCGTCCTCGCCGCCGCCTGTACGTCGCCGCCGACGAGCAAGCCGGTCGTGCAGGCGAAGGACTTGCCGCCGCTCGGTCCCTGCCCCGCATCGTCCTGGAAGCCCGAGGCCCCTCCCCCGTCGTCGAGCGCCAGAACCTCGATGGTGCTGCTGGCGGTCGGCGAATGGGGTCGCTACGGCAAGCAGGTGATCACCTACTCGAAGGATGCACCGCCGCGGACGGAACAACTCGGCATCAAGGAGCGCGACGCGCCGCAGCGCATCGCGGACTACTGGGCATCCGTCGGCAACAGGCTGAGCGGGCTGAACGACGTCCCGTGGTCGGCGGCTTTCATCTCGTGGGACATCGAGAGCGCCGGCGTGCCGCGCGATCTCTTCTGCCCAGACCAGCGCCACACGATTTACGTCGAACGTATCGTCGAACGCGCCAGGAAACCGGGCGCGGCTTTCATCCCACATGCACCCGACGCCTATGCGCCCAGGGTCGGCGATCTCGTCTGCGCGTCGCGCGAGGGCAGCGGCACGACGCTGCAAAACCTGAATCGGGGGGCGGGACATTGCGACATCGTGGTCGACGTCCAGCCCGGCCATGTCTCCGCAATCGGCGGCAATGTAAGTGACTCCGTTACCCGGAGCGTCTTTCCACTGGACGCGAACGGTATTTTATCGCCCTTATCCGGCCGACCCGTCTTCGCGGTCATCGAAAACCGGCTGCCTTGAAGGAAGGACAATGTCTTCGCTCTACGACTACATCATCGTCGGTGCCGGCTCGGCCGGTTGCGCACTCGCTGCGCGACTCGCCTGGGAACGGCCCAAGCTGCGCATCCTGGTCCTCGAGGCCGGGGGTCCCGACAAGTCGTTCATGCTGAGGATGCCCGCCGGTTTCGCTTCGCTGGGCGAGAAGAACCCCTACAATTGGCACTACGAGACGACGCCCCAGAAACATTGCAACGATCGCCGCATGTACTGGCCGCGCGGCAAGACGCTGGGCGGCTCCTCGTCGATCAACGCGATGCTCTACGTCCGCGGCCATGCCTCGGACTACGACCACTGGCGGCAGCTCGGCAACGAAGGCTGGTCCTATGAGGACGTGCTGCCCTACTTCAAGAAGGCGGAGAACAATGAGCGCGGCGCCGACGCCTTCCACGGCACGGGCGGTCCGCTGAACGTCGCCGACCAGGTCGATCCCAGTCGGTTGAACGAAGCCTTCCTCAAGGCCGCCGAGCAGGCCGGCCACAAACGCAACAAGGACTTCAACGGCGCCGAGCAGGAAGGTGTCGGCCTCTACCAGGTCACGCAGAAGAACAAGCAGCGCTGGAGCGCGGCGAGCGCCTATCTGCGCCCGGCGGTCGCCAACAGCGGCGCCCATCTCGAGGTCATCACCGGCGCGCTCACCGAGCGCATCATCTTCGACGAGAACCGCGCCATGGGCGTGCGCTATACGCTGAACGGCCGCGACGAGGTCGCGCGCGTCACCCGCGAGGTCATCCTCTGCGGCGGCGCCGTCAACTCACCGCAGCTCATGATGCTGTCCGGCATCGGTCCAGCCGATCACCTGAAGTCGATCGGCATCCGGCCGATCCACGACCTGCCCGGCGTCGGCGGCAACCTGCAGGACCATCTCGATGCGTCGCTGCTCCAGTTCTGCAAGACCCGCGACACCTACGACCGTGCGAACAAGCTGGCGTCGCTCTTCCAGTATGTCGTGAACAAGAAGGGCCCGGGCACCTCGCCGATCGCCGAATCCGGCGGCTTCCTGCGGACGCGCGCGGGCCTCTCGGCGCCCGACATCCAGCTCCATTTCCTGCCGGTGCTGGTCATCGACCATGGCCGCACGCGCCTGAACAAGGACGGCTACAGCCTGCACGTCTGCGCGCTTCGGCCCGAGAGCAAGGGCACGATCCGGCTGCGCAGCAAGGATCCCAAGGAGCATCCGCTGATCGATGCGAACTACCTCAGCGAGCGCCAGGATCTCGATACGCTGATTGCCGGCGTGAAGATGGGCCGCGACATCCTCGCCCAGTCGGGCCTCGATCCCTACCGTGCGGACGAGCTCGGCCCGGGGGCGGCGGTGAAGACCGACGCCGAGATCGAGCAGTGGATCCGCGCCAAGTGCGAGACGATCTACCACCCGGTCGGCACCTGCAAGATGGGCCCGGCCAGCGATCCGATGGCGGTGGTCGACGACAAGCTGCTGGTGCACGGCGTCGAGGGGCTGCGCGTGGTCGATGCGTCGGTCATGCCGACCCTGATCGGCGGCAACACCAACGCCCCCACCATCATGCTCGCCGAGCGCACCGCCGCGATCATGCACGCGGCGGGGATGACCAACTAGGCCGGGTCAGCCGCGCTTTTCGACGACGAGCAGCCAGGGCCGGCCTGACACGTTCATCAGGCGGCCGCGCGAGTCGACGGGGAAGAGGCTCATCGCCACGCTGTCCTTTACGTTGCCGCCGATCGCGTGGACGTAACCGCCGCGCACGTCGGTGACGACGTCGCAATGGGCGGCGGTGTTGTCGATGCGCCGGTGGGCGGTACGCGGGTCGGCGTACCGCCAGGTCGGACCCGCGGAGCCTGAGCAGACGAGGTCACCCGGCTTGGGCGAATATTCGCTCGGTGCATGCAGAAGGAACGGCGCGCTGCGGGATGCCCGCTCGCGATCATAGAGCGAGGAAAGATAGCTGCCGTGGCGGCCGTCGCGTGGAAACTGCGACGCGCTGTAGCCCGACTGGACCATCACCCAGGTGACGAAGGCGCCCGACCACGGCTTGGCGGAGGCGCCGTTCCACTGCGGCCTGCCACAGGCTCCCCAATAGTCGCCGACGCGGCTGTTCAACGGCTCGCTGCGCTCTGTGACGCCGGGCCGGTTGGTGTAGCCGTTGGCCTGCCCGCCGTAGACGACGGTGGCACGGCCGAACTTGGACCATTCCTTCCAAGCCGTGTAAGCGACCTTGTCGCTGGGCGGGCGGTCGTCGGCGCCGGTTCCGCCGCCCCCGCAGCCGGCCAGGGCAAGCGCCAGGAGCAGGACGAGCGAAAGGATTGCTGGCAGCCGCTGACCGGTCGGGAAACAAAAGGAACAACCGGAAGGCTGCCAGCAAACGCGAAAGCCGACATCGAGGGGGTCAGACTTCATGCGTAACTTGCAGTTTTCAAAATAACTTGATGTTATTATTAGCCTTTAGACTAGCAGAGACCGCGCACCATGTCATCTCCTAAGAATCTGGATGAAGTCCGACGCCTGGAACGGCTCGCTTTCCGCGGCTGGCCGGCCCTGGAGAGCCGAGATGTTCAGGGATGGCACCTGCGATTCTCGGGTGGGTATACAAAAAGAGCCAATTCCATCAATGCATTAGATCCATTGCCTTCAACCGATATCGAAGCCGTGGAGGCACCCTTCCACGAGCGTGGAATGCGGCCCGTCTGGCGTCTCACGCCGCTGGCCCCCTTCGATATGGCGGAGCGGCTGAAGACCCGGGGCTACGAGCCCATCGAGCGCAGCCTGCTTCAGCGCTGCCCGCTGCAGGACGGCTTCCGAGCCGACCCCGCCGTCGAAATCTCGCCCAGTCCGTCGACCGCATGGATCGAGGCATTTGCGGCGCACAGCCCGGTGAAACCCGAGCATCGCGAGACCATGCAGCGGATGCTTCTGTCCATCGCCCAGCCCGCCGGCTTTGCCTTCGTGCAGCATGAAGGCCGTCCCATGGCCATGGCGATCGGTGCGGTCGAAGGCGATCACATGGGCCTGTTCGACGTGCTGGTGATGCCGGAGGCGCGGCGCCAGGGTCTGGCACGGCGCGTCACCGAAAGCCTCTATGCCTGGGCCTGGGTCCGGGGCGCGCGTTTCGCCTACCTGCAGGTGGTGGCGACCAATGCGGCGGCGATGCCGCTCTATGCGGCGCAGGGTTTCCGCACGGCCTACGAGTACGAGTATCTGGTCCCGTCGACTTCTTGACCCTCCCGCTTCCGGCCTCGCATAGTCGATGCAGGGAGGAAATCAATAAATGTCGAACTACGCGTGGGAAAAGAGCTATCCGCCGGGTGTGAAGTGGGAGCTCGACGTCCCGAAGATGACGATCCATCAGAGCTTCGAGGAAAGCTGCGCCCGGTACGGTGACCGGCCCTTCACCGACTTCCTCGACAAGGTGATGACGTTCCGCGATTACAAGGAAGCCTCCGACCGGGCCGCCGCCGGCTTCCAGAAGCTCGGCGTCAAGCCCGGCGTCAATGTCGGCCTCTACCTGCCCAACACGCCGCACTACATCATCGCCTTCTTCGGCGTGCTGAAGGCCGGCGGTCGCGTGGTGAACTACTCGCCGCTCGATGCCGCGCGCGAACTCGAGTTCAAGATCGGGGATTCGGAGACCGACATCCTGGTGACGCTCGACGTCGCCGCGCTCTATCCGAAGATGGCCGCGATGCGCGGCAAGACGCGGCTGAAGAAGCTGATCGTGGGCTCGATCGCCGACTATCTGCCATGGCCCAAGAACTGGCTCTATCCGATCGCCAGGAAGAAGGACCTGTCGGCCTGGCCACGCGACGACTGGCACATGTCGTTCAAGGACCTGCTGGCCAATGACGGCAAGTACCTCGCCTACAAGCCCGCCAGCGACGATCTCTGGGACGAGGTGGCGATCCTGCAATATACCGGCGGCACGACCGGCCTGCCGAAGGCCGCGATGCTGACGCATGGCTGCGTCATGGCGGCGATGAGCCAGGGCCAAGCCTGGACCACGCCCTACACGAAACCCGGCACCGAGAAGGTCGTGTGCGTGCTGCCGCTGTTCCACATCTACGCCCTGTCGGGAATCATGCTGGGCGCGGTGCGCAACGGCAACCAGCTGATCCTCTATCCGCGGCCCGACATCGACATGATCGTCACCGATCTCGCCAAGAAGAAGCCGACCTTCCTGCCCGGCGTGCCGACGCTCTACACCGCGATCAACAAGCATCCCAAGGCGCAGGGGCTCGACCTCAGCTCGCTCAAGATCTGCATGTCCGGCGGCGCGCCGCTGCCCGTCGAGGTTCAGCAGAGCTTCGAGAAGCTGACCGGCGCCACGCTGATCGAAGGCTACGGCCTCACCGAGACGTCGCCGACCGGGGCGATCTGCCCGGTCGACAAGAGCGTGCGCCGGGTCGGCTCGTGCGGCGTCCCGATGCCCGGCACGGTGATCGAGATCCGCGATATGGAGAACGGCGACAGGGTGCTGCCGGCCGGCAAGGAGCATGTCGGCGAGGTCTGCATCATCGGCCCCCAGGTCATGAAGGGCTACTGGAAGAAGCCGGAGGAGACGGAGAAGGTCCTGTTCCGCCATCCGTCGAGCAACTGGATGGGCCTGCGCACCGGCGACATGGGCTACATGGATGCCGACGGCTGGCTCTACCTGGTCGACCGCTCGAAGGACCTCATCATCTCCTCGGGCTACAACGTCTATCCGCGCATGATCGAGGAGGCCGTCTACGAGCATCCGGCGGTCGACGAGGTGATCGTGATCGGCATCCCCGATCCCTATCGCCAGGAAGCGCCCAAGGTGTTCGTGAAGCTGAAGCCCGGGGCCTCGCTCACCTTCGAGGAGCTGAAGAAGCATCTCGACGGCAAGATCGGCAAGCACGAGATGCCCGTCGCCCTCGAGATCCGCCCCGAGCTGCCCAAGACCCCGGTCGGCAAGCTCTCGAAGAAGGAACTCAAGGAAGAAGAGCGGGCCAAGGCGCAGTCGAAGGCGGCTTAAGGCAGGTCATACCGCCCCCGTCATACGGGGGAGGTGGCCCGAAGGGCCGGAGGGGGCGAGCCTCAGACCCGGTCTTCGTGGCAGTATCTGATCATGCATCTCGTCCGTTGCCTTCCCCCTCCGCCCCCTCCGGGGGCACCTCCCCCGTCAGACGGGGGAGGAAGATGAAGCGGCGCGCGCTCTTCGTCGGCGGCGCGAGCCTCGCGCTGACAGGCTGCTTCGACCGGCCCTGCCACGAGCGCAATCCGGCGCAGAAGGCGTTCCTCGACGGGCTGCAGGAACTGGCGAAGCCGGCGCTGGCCTCGAACAATCCGCTGCGGGTCGAGGAGGCAGCCCGCCAGAGCGTCGCCCTGGCCGACAAGGTCGGGGCCTTCAGCGACTGGTGCGGCACGCTCACGAAAATCGAGGGCAATGCCCAGACGGCGGCCGTCACGATCGACATTGGCCGCCAGGTTTCGCTCTACGCGTTCAACGACTGGGCGCTCGCCTTCGCAGGCACTGTGACCGAGTTTTTCTCCACACGATCGCGTGCCGCGCCGCCGCCGGGCCTTTCCGAAGGGGCGGTTGCGGCGCTAAAAACCCTGCGGCTTGGCGAAAGGGTGACGATCTCCGGGCGGATGGGCGAGATCGCGGGCTCCGGCGTGTTCGATCTCTCCCGCCTGTTCGGCAAGAGCGCCGCCGATCATCGCCAGTTCCTGCAGACGCCACGCTTCGTGGCGCGCATCGAGGCCCTCCAGGCTTCGAAGAAGTAGAAAGGATTCCGAGGTGCCGTCTTTTTCGTACGATTTTCCCTACGCATCCAAGAAACTGCCGGTCTTCGCCTCGAACATGGTGGCCTCCTCGCAGCACCTCGCGGCCACCGCGGGCCTGCGCATGCTGGCCAAGGGCGGCAATGCCGTTGACGCCGCGATCGCGGCCGCCGTCGCCATCACGGTCGTCGAGCCGACGATGAACGGCATCGGCGCCGACGCCTTCTGCATCCTGTGGGACGGCACGAAGCTGGTCGGCCTCAATGCCCACGGCCATTCGCCGGCGCTGATGACGCCCGATAAATATGCCGGCCAGGCCAGCATGCCCAATGTCGGCTGGGGCAGCGTCACCACGCCGGGCGCGGTGTCGCTCTGGATGGAACTGCACAAGCGCTACGGCAAGCTGCCCTTCGCCGACCTGTTCGAACCCGGCATCAAATATGCCCATGACGGTTTCCGCGTCTCCTACATGGTGGCCCGCCAGTGGGAGCAGGCCATCGACCGGCTGAAGGGCCAGGAGAGCTGGGTGAAGGCGTTCCTGCCCAACGGCCGCGCGCCGCAGCCGGGCGAACTCTGGAAGTTCCCCGACCAGGCCCGGACGCTCACCAAGATCGCCGAGAGCAAGGGCGAGGCCTTCTATCGCGGTGAACTCGCCGAGGCGATGGACAAGTACGCCCGCGAAACCGGCGGCGCGCTGCGCAAGGAAGACCTGGCCGAGCACAAGCCCGACTGGGTCGACCCGATCGGCCTCACCTATCGCGGCACGACGCTGCATGAGATTCCGCCGTCGGGCCAGGGCATCGCTGCCTGCATGGCGCTGGGCATCCTCGAGAACTTCGAGCTGGCCGGCCGCGATCCGGACGGACCCGAGGTGGCGCATCTACGCATCGAAGCCATGAAGCTCGCCTTCGCCGACATCTATCGCTACGTCGCCGATCCACGCTTCATGGAAGTGACGCCGGCGCAGATGCTCGACAAGGGCTATCTCAAGACCCGCGCCAAACTGATCGACCCGAAGAAGGCGCAGGATTTCGGTCCCGGCACCCCGAAGGAAAGCGGCACGATCTATCTCGGCACCGCCGACGAGTCCGGCATGATGGTGTCGCTGATCCAGTCGAACTACACCGGCTTCGGCTCGGGCGTCGTGGTCCCCGGCACCGGCATCGCGCTTCAGAACCGCGCCACCGGCTTCGTCACCAAGAAAGGCCATCCCAACGAGGTCGGCCCCAAGAAGCGGCCGTTCCACACGATCATCCCGGCGTTCATCACCAAGGACGGAAAGCCGGTCGCGACCTTCGGCTTGATGGGCGGCGCCATGCAGCCGCAGGGCCACATGCAGGTCTTCTCGCGCATCGTCGACTACGGCCAGAACCCGCAGGCCGCCATCGACGCCGCTCGCTGGAGGGTGCACGAGACCGACGGAACGGTCTGGACGGAGGATCACTTCCCGGAAGCCACGGCGACCGGCCTCGAATCGCGCGGCCACAAGATCACCCGCACCGGCTGGCCGAGCTTTGCCTTCGGCTCGAGCCAGATCATCTGGCGCTTCCCCGATGGCGGCCCCTATCTCGGAGCCTCCGAGAGCCGTCGCGACGGCGCCGCGGTCGGGTTCTAAGGACCAGCCGTTCTCATATGTCCTCTCCGCCACGCAGTGGGGGAGAGGAAGGGACCCATTGCGAAGCAATGGGTAGGTGAGGTGGTCATGGGCCGGGCGAGCGGTCTGGCCGCTGAACCAGATATGAATATGACCCACCTCTCCCAGCCTCTCCCCCCGCTGCCGCGGGCGGAGAGGAACATGAAGGGTGACGTTGGCACGCTTGTTGCCTTCCAAGGGAACTGCTTGGGAGGCATTTCATGATCAATCGTCGTCGTCTGCTGGCCGGCGCCAGCTTTGCTGCCGTGGGAACACTGGCCGCGCCGTCCATTCTTCGCGCACAAGGCGGGCAGACGGTCAAGATGGGCGCCCTGCGCCTCGTCCATTCGATGCCGCCGCACTTCTACGAGAAGTTCGCGCCCGCCGGCCTGAAGATCGAGATCATTACCTTCGACAGCCCGACCGATTGCAAGAATGCCGTCGTCACCAAATCGGTCGACCTCGGCACGTTCGGCATCGCCGCCGGCATCCTGGGCGCCGCCGCCGGCGAGCCGGTGGTCGTCGTGGGCGCGATGTCGAACCGCGGCATGGGCGTGATTTCCAAGGCCGGCTCCGACGTGAAGACGATCAAGGACCTCAAAGGCAAGAAGGTCGGCATCTGGCCGGGCTCCACGCAGGAAGTCTTCATCTTCGAGCGCATGCGCATGGAGGGCCTCACGCCGAAGGACATCACGTCGGTTCGCGTCCCGTTCGGCGAGATGCCGGCCATGCTCGCGCGCGGTGACATCGATGCCTATGTCGGCGCCGAGCCGGGCCCGGCCCTGTCGATCACGTCCGGCGTCGGACAGCTGGTCGAGTATCCCTACGGTACCGCCATGGGCGGCCTCAACATGATCATCGGCACCAACGAAGAGACGGTCGCCAAGAACCCGGACATGATCCGGACCATGCTGAAGACCCACCGCCAGGCCGTCGAGTTCATGTCGGCCAACAAGCCGGCCGTAGTCGAGATGACGGTTCAGAAGCTCGGCGCCAACCGCGCCGCGGTCGAGCAGGCGCTCGGCGCCGACAACGTCGAATACGTGTGGAAGCTCGACGACAAGGTACAGGGCCAGGCCAAGACCTACGCCCAGCACATGCTCGAGCTGAAACAGATCCGCGCGCTGCCGAAGTTCGACACCTTCCTCAATCCGAAGTTCTCGAACGAGATCGCCAGCTAGGCGAAGCACGGGCGACGGAGCGCATCATGGCGATCGTCGAGACAGGATCGGTTGCGGCGGCGGCATCGGCCGCCGCGCCGCGTGCGGCGACGCGCACGACGTGGGCGCGCTTCAAGCCGACGGTGCTGGCGCTGATCGTGCCGGTGCTGCTGCTCGCCTTCTGGCAGGTGGCAACCACCCAGCAATGGACCCGGCTGATCCCGACGCCCTACGCAGTCGGGGAGTACATGATCGATTTCGCGGTGGGCGGCATCTACGACGATGCCTACTCCGCGACATTGACCACCCATCTGCTGGCCTCGATGAGCCGCGTCTATGGCGGCTTCGCGCTGGCCGCAATCTTCGCCCTGCCGATCGGCATCCTGATCGGCCGGGTGCCGACTGCGCGCATGCTGCTCGATCCGTTCCTGCAGGTAATGCGGCCGATCCCGGTCACGGCCTGGCTGCCGCTGTCGATGATCCTGTTCGGGCTGGGCGCCAAGTCGGCGTTCGCCCTGGTCTGCCTCGGCGCCTTCTACCCGATCCTGCTCAACACGATCTTCGGCGTGCGCTCGGTCGATCCCAAGCTGTTCGAGGCCGCCTCGATGCTGGGCTGCCGCGGCAACGCGCAGTTCTACAAGGTGGTCCTGCCGGCCGCGACGCCGTCGATCTTCACCGGCCTGCGGCTCGGCCTCGGCCTTGCCTGGTTCGTCATCGTCGTCGGCGAGATGACCGGCGTGCCGCAGGGGCTGGGCGCCGTGATCATGGACGGCCGCACCCTGTCGCGCACCGAGCTGGTGATCTGCGGCATGATCGTGATCGGCCTCGCGGGTTACCTCTCCGACCGGGTCGTCGTCGCGCTCGGCAACTACCTGCTGCGCTGGAGCCCCAACCATCATGGCTGAGTCCGCGACTCCCATCGTCGAGATCAAGGGCGTGTCCAAGGTCTTCCGCCTGCAGGACCAGACGATCCACGCCCTCTCGGATGCGAACCTCTCGATCAACAAAGGCGAGTTCATCTGCCTGATCGGCGCCTCTGGATGCGGCAAGTCCACCCTGCTCCGCATCATGGCCGGCTTCGACCAGCCCTCGTCGGGCGAGGCGCTCATGTGGGGCAAGCCGATCGCCGGTCCCGACCCGTCGCGCGGCATGGTCTTCCAGGACTACGCGCTGTTTCCCTGGCTGAGCGTGCGCGCCAACATCGGCTTCGGCCCGGCTTCACGCGGGCTGGGCGCCGCGGAGGTGAAGCAGATCGTCGACAAGTTCATCGACCTGGTCGGCCTCGCCAAGTTCGCGAATGCCTATCCTCACCAGCTCTCCGGCGGCATGAAGCAGCGCGTGGCGATCGCCCGGGTGCTGGCCAACGACGCCGAACTGGTACTGATGGACGAACCTTTCGGCGCACTCGACGCCATGACGCGGGAACGTCTGCAGGACGAGCTTCTCGACATCTGGGAGCGCACGAAGCTCACGGTCGTGTTCGTCACCCACGCGGTCGAGGAGGCGATCCTGCTGGCCAACCGCGTGGTCGTCATGACCCCTGGTCCCGGCCGCATCGAGAGCGACAACCTGCTCGACTTGCCGCGCCCGCGCGACGTCGCCAGCCCGGAATTCAATGCAATCCGCCGCGTGCTGAGCGCCAAGCTGCACAGCCATCACGGCAAGAAGGCCGCCTGATCCTTCAGCGACGCCGCGGCCTGCGCAGCATCGGCACGATGGTCGGCGACCTGCCGTACTGGATCTCGCCCGTGATCTCGAAACCGTGGCGCTGGTAGAGCGGCACGTTCCTGGGGTTCGACGATTCGAGATAGGCCAGCACGCCATCGCGATCACAAATCTCGGTGGTATGGGCAAGCAGCGCGCCGCCCAGTCCCTTCCCCTGATGCTTCGGATCGATGCCGATCAGCGGCAGGTACCAATGCGGCTCGCGCGGATGATGGCTCTCCATCTGCTGCATCACCTGCATTCCGTCGCTCATGGACTGTGGCGAAGCCGTGGTCCGCATCACCTCACCCAGCGCTGCGCCATCCGGCTCCACGCCCGGCGGCAGCCACAGCGCCGTGCCGGCATGATCGCCAACGATGTGGGCGCCGCCCGTCGCGAAGCCTGCGCCGCCGAACGCCCTGGCGAAGCGTGGAAAGGCGTCGAGATAGGCCTGCGCATTCGGCCAGGTCCAGCGCGTGGCCGGATCGGTGCTGAACGCCAGCGTCAGCGTGGCGATGGCCGCTGCCGCTTCCGCCGGCGTGGCGTTCCGAACGGTCTTCGTCGTCATCCTCGCCTCACAGGATCGCTACCGGTCCCTTGAACATCGGGACCGATGGCGATCCTTGCAAGCCGATCCGGTCACTTCCCGCAATAGGCCTCGATCCGGTAGCCGTCGGGATCGATCACGAAGGCGGCATAGTAGCTCGGGCTGTAGTCGGAGCGAATGCCGGGCTTGCCGTTATCCTTGCCGCCGGCCGCGAGCGCGCTCGCGTGGAAGGCGTCGACCGACTTCCGGTCTTTCGCCACGAGACAGAAATGCAGGTTGGACTCCATGTCGGCCTTCACGGGGCTGGCCGACTTGCCGATCCAGAGGCCGACTTCCTTCTCGCCGTACCCCAGCGACGTCTCGCCGTCGCTCAGCCGCGTGTAGCCGAGCGGCTTCAGCGCAGCGTCGTAGAACTTCCGGGTGCGGGCGATGTCGGCGACGCCGATGGACACATGGTCAAACATGGCAATTTCCTCCTTCATAACCATATAACCGGTGATATGGTTATGACGGGAGGCTTTCCTTGTCAACCCGACAACCGGTTAGTAAGTCCCGTCGATGAATCGCCTCGACCTCTGCCTCGAGTTCGCCAACACGCGTTACTGGCGCGGACAGGATTTGCCCACGGAGACGCTGAACTCGCCGGCGGATCTGGCGGCCTGGGCCAAGGCGCCAAAGCCTCCCACGCAGAAGGAATTCGAGCGGGCCCTGGAGCTGCGCGAGACGATTCATCGGCTGTTCGATGCGACGGCCCAGGGGAAGGCGCCTGCCGGTCGCGATTTCGACGGGCTGAACGCGGCCCTCGCCGCCGCGCCGGCGCGTCAGACGCTGAAGCGCGACAAGGAAGCGTTCGACTGGGAACTGGACATGAGATCGGGCACGGCATTGGCCCTGCTCGCGCCCGTCCTGTGGTCGGCAGGCGACCTGCTGGCGAGCGCGAGCCTGGCCAAGGTACGGCGCTGCGCCAACCCGGAGTGCCTCTACCTGTTTCTCGACGAAAGCCGGGCCGGAAAGCGCCGCTGGTGCACCATGTCGTCCTGCGGCAACCGCGCCAAGGCCAGGCGCCACTATCACAAGAGCAAACGGGCATAGAAAAAGGGCCCCGACGAAGGGGCCCTTGTTACTGTCGCGTGTGCTTCCGCGCCTCAGAGGGCGCTGCCGCCCACCGGCGCATGGGAATGCGCCTTAACGCAGGATGCTCTGCAGCTTCATGGCGACACCCATGTCGCCTTCGATCTTCAGCTTGCCGGTCATGAAGGCCGTCATGCCGTCGAGCTTGCCACCGATCAGGTCGGCGAAGTCGCTGAAGTCCATCTTGATGGTGCAGTCGGCAGCGGTATCGTCGTTGGTGACGGCCGGCGGGGTCTGGTTGCCGTCGATGTGGACGACGCCCTGATCCGTGGCGAACTTGACGCTGTTTCCGAAGGCCGTCTTCTTGGAAGCGCCTTCCTTCATTTTCTCGGTGATTTCCTGCAAGGTCATGAGCGAATTCCTCCCATCGGCAATGGCCTTGGGGGATTACTTGACCTTTACGTAAACGTCAACTACAGGCCGGTAAACGGTCGTTCAATCGGAGGAAACATGACCTATCGCTCGGTCTTCAAACCGGGGTTGTTTGAGGGCCGGACGGTCGTCGTGACCGGCGGCGGCAGTGGCATCGGCCGTTGTACGGCGCACGAGATCGCGGCGCTCGGCGCGCACGTCGCCATCGCCGGCCGCAAGCAGGAAAAGCTCGACAAGGTGAGAGCCGAGATCGAGGCGGTGGGCGGCAGTTGCGAAACGCATGTCTTCGACATCCGCGAGGAAGCCCAGGTCAAGGAAGCGGTCGCCGCGATCGTCGCCAAGAACGGTCGCATCCACGGCCTGTTCAACAATGCCGGCGGCCAGTTCCCCTCGCCCGCTTCGTCGCTCAGCGCCAAGGGCTTCGACGTCGTCGTGCGCAACAACCTGACCGGCGGCTTCATCGTGAGCCGCGAGGTCTTCACCCAGTCGATGCAGCATCATGGCGGCTCGATCGTCAACATGACGGCCGACTACCGCAACGGTTTCCCCAACATGGTGCACACCGGCGCCGCGCGCGCCGGCATGGCGAACCTCACCATGACGCTGGCCTTCGAATGGGCGGCGGCCGGCGTTCGCGTGAACTCGGTGGCGCCGGGCTGGATCGCCTCCTCGGGCATGGACACCTATACCGGCGACTTCAAGGAACAGATCCCCAAGCTGAAGGGCCATTGCCCGCTGGGCCGTCTCGGCACCGAGAGCGAGGTCTCCGCCGCCGTGTGTTTCCTGCTGAGCGACGCCTCGGCCTACATCACCGGTACGGAGATCCGCATCGACGGCGGCGTGCCGCTCGCCAACCGCTCGGTCGAGCTACCGGCTACCGACCGCTCGAAACCGTTCGACGGCTTCCATCTGGCCACGACGCCCAAGGTCCTGGGCGGCTGAGGACGACATGCCGATTCTCGAGAGCCAGATCGATCGCAACAGCGACGAGTTCAAGCAGAACCGCCAACGCATGCTCACCGCGATCGCCGAGTTCCGCGAAGCCGAGGCAAGCGTCCAGGCAGCCTCCGAAAAATCGCGCGAGCGCTTCGCCAAGCGCAGGCAGCTCATGCCGCGCGAGCGCATCGCGCTGCTGCTGGACCGCGGCGCGCCCTTTCTCGAGCTGATGCCGCTGGCCGGCTACCGCATGCACGACGACAAGGACGGGTCGAGCGCCGGTGGCGGCTCGGTCGCGGGCATCGGCTATGTCGAGGGCGTGCGCTGTGTCGTGACGGCCTCGAATTCGGCCATCAAGGGCGGCACCGTCGCGCCCTCCGGCCAGCGCAAGGGCCAGCGGGTCCAGCAGATCGTCATGGAGAACAAGCTGCCGGTCGTGAACCTGGTCGAATCCGGCGGCGCCAATCTCCTCTATCAGGCCGAGATCTTCGTGCCGGGCGGCCGCGGCTTCGCCAACCAGGCGCGCATGTCGGCGAAGGGCATCCCGCAGGTCACCGTGGTGCACGGCTCCTCGACCGCCGGCGGCGCCTACCTGCCGGGCCTCAGCGATTACGTCATCATGGTGCGCAACCAGGCCAAGGTCTTCCTGGCCGGCCCGCCGCTGCTCAAGGCCGCCACCGGCGAGATCGCGACCGACGAGGAGCTGGGCGGCGCGGAGATGCACGCCACCGTCTCGGGCGTCGCCGAATGGATGGCCGAGAACGATGCCGACGGCATCCGCATGGCGCGCGACGTGATCGCCAAGTGGCACTGGAACGACCGTTTGCCGCCGCGTGCCGAGCGGCCGTTCAAGGAGCCACTCTACGACATCGAGGAACTGTGCGGCGTCGTCCCGCCTTCGCACAAGGATCCCTACGACGTGCGCGAGGTAATCGCGCGCCTGGTCGACGGCTCGGACTTCCTCGAGTTCAAGGGCCTGTTCGACCAGCAGACGATCTGCGGCTGGGCCGCCATCGAGGGTGAGCCGGTCGCGCTGATCGGCAACAATGGCCCCATCACCACCAAGGGCGCCGTGAAGGCCGCGCAGTTCATCCAGCTCTGCTGCCAGCAGGGCACGCCGATCGTCTACCTGCAGAACACCACCGGCTACATGGTCGGCACCGAGAGCGAGCGCGGTGGCATCGTCAAGCACGGCTCCAAGATGATCCAGGCCGTCGCCAACGCGACCGTGCCGCAGATCACCATCGTGATCGGCGGCAGCTTCGGCGCCGGCAATTACGGCATGTGCGGCCGCGCCTACGATCCGCGCTTCATCTTCGCCTGGCCCAACAGCCGCACGGCCGTGATGGGCGGAGAACAGGCCGCCGGCGTCATGAAGACCGTGACCGAGCAGAAGTTCCTGCGCGAGGGCAAGGAGCCGCCGCACGAGCAGATCGACAGGATGTTCAAGGGCATCGTCGACCAGTTCGAGCGCGAATCGACGGCGCTCTACGGCACCGCGCACCTGTGGGACGACGGCATCATCGACCCGCGCGACACGCGGCGAGTCCTGGCCTTCACCCTCTCGATCGCCCGCGAATCGATCGTGCGGCCGCTCAATCCCATCACCTTCGGCGTTGCGAGGATGTGATGGTCCAGCGCTTTCATCTTCCTCCCCATTCAAATGGGGAGGTGTCAGCGTCCTACGCTGACGGAGGGGTCATCAGCGGCACCTCAACACGCATGACCCCTCCGTCGCGGATTACCGCGACACCTCCCCATCTGAATGGGGAGGAATACCTTGGAGCAAGGACGTCCCGATGAAGTTCACCCCCGAGCACGAGGCGCTGCGCCAGACCTGGAAGACGCTGATCGATCGCGAGATCAATCCCTATGTCGACCAGTGGGAGAGGGACGGCCAGTTCCCGGCCCATGAGCTGTTCAAGAAGATGGGCGACGCCGGTCTTCTCGGTGTCGACAAGCCGGTCGAGTTCGGCGGTTCCGGTCTCGATTTCTCCTACGCCATGGTCTGTGCCGAATCGCTGGGCTGGGTGAACGGCGGCTCGATCCCGATGGCGACGGGCGTGCAGATCTCCATGGCGACGCCCGCCCTCGCCCGCTACGGCAGCGACGAGCTGCGGAAGGAATTTCTCGCCCCCTCGATCACCGGCGACTATGTGGCCTGCCTCGGCGTCTCCGAGACCGGTGCGGGCTCCGACGTCGCCTCGATCAAGACGACGGCCCGCAAGGTCGGCGGCGACTGGGTGATCAACGGCGGCAAGATGTGGACGACCAACGGCGCACAGGCCGACTGGATGTGCCTGCTCGCCAGCACCGACGACGGGCCTGCCCACAAGAACAAGTCGCTGATCGTCGTGCCGATGAAGACCAGGGGCATCGAGATCGTGAAGAAGCTCGACAAGCTCGGCATGCGTGCGTCCGACACGGTGCAGACCTTCTTCGACGAGGTGAAGGTGCCGGTGCGCTACACGATCGGCCAGCCGGGCATGGGTTTCACCTATCAGATGCAGCAGTTCCAGGAGGAGCGGCTGTGGGCCGGCGCGGGCTCGCTCAACACCTGCGAGCGGATCATCAACGCGACCATCGAGTACACGCGCGAACGTAAGGTGTTCGGCAAGCCGCTGCTCGACAACCAGGTGATTCATTTCCGCCTGGCCGAGCTCAAGAGCGAGGTCGAGGCGCTGCGCTCCATCGTCTACCGCGCCTGCGAGGATTATCTCGCCGGCAAGGATGTCACCATGCTGGCTTCGATGGGCAAGCTGAAGGCCGGCCGCCTGCGCCGCGAGGTCTCCGACTCCTGCCTGCAATACTGGGGAGGCGCCGGCTACCTTTGGGACAATCCCGTGGCCCGCGGCTATCGCGACGGCCGGCTCGGCTCGATCGGCGGCGGCGCCGACGAGGTCATGCTGCAGATCATCTCCAAGCTGATGGGCACGCTCCCGCGGCTGGGCAATCGCTAGGAGGCTGCCATGCAGTTCACCCAGGAACATGACGAGATCCGCCGCACGCTGCGGGCGATCATCGATCGGGACATCAATCCGCATGTCGACCAGTGGGAAGAGGCGGGCATCTTCCCGGCGCACGAGGTCTTCAAGAAGCTGGGCAATGCCGGACTGCTCGGAATCAACAAGCCGGCCGAGTTCGGCGGCATGGGGCTCGATTATTCCTACGCCATGGTGATGGCCGAGGAACTGGGCCACATCCAGTGCGGCTCGGTGCCGATGGCGATCGGGGTGCAGACCGACATGGCCACGCCGGCGCTGGCCCGCCACGGCAGCGACGAGTTGCGCAAGGAATTCCTCGCCCCCTCGATCGCCGGCGACTACGTGGCCTGCCTCGGCGTCTCCGAAGTCGGCGCCGGCTCGGACGTGGCCTCGATCAAGACGACGGCCCGCAGGGTCGGCGGCGACTGGGTGATCAACGGCGGCAAGATGTGGACGACCAACGGCACCCAGGCCGACTGGATGTGCCTGCTCGCCAGCACAGGCGAAGGCCCGGTCCACAAGAACAAGTCGCTGATCTGCCTGCCGATGAAGACCAAGGGTGTCGAGGTGGTGAAGCAGCTCGACAAGCTCGGCATGCGCTCCTCCGACACCGCACAAATATTCCTCGACGAGGTGAAGGTGCCGGTGCGGAACCTGATCGGCCAGGAGGGCATGGGCTTCGTCTACCAGATGCAGCAATTCCAGGAAGAGCGGCTGTGGGGCGCCATCAGCGCCGTGGTCGGCATGGAACGGCTGATCGACCAGACGATCGAATACACGCGCGAGCGCAAGGTGTTCGGCCGGCCCCTGCTCGACAACCAGGTGATCCATTTCAAGCTGGCGGAGCTGCGCACCGAGATCGAGCTGGTGCGCTCCCTCTGCTACCGCGCCTGCGAGGAGTATCTCGACGGCGCCGACGTCACCATGCTGGCGTCGATGGCCAAGCTGAAGGCCGGCCGCATGGTCCGCCTCGTCACCGACGGTTGCCTGCAGTACTGGGGCGGCGCGGGCTATCTCTGGGAATCGCCCACGGCCCGCGCCTTCCGCGACTCGCGCCTCGCCTCGATCGGCGGCGGCGCCGACGAGGTGATGCTGCAGATAATCTCCAAGCACATGGGCACGTTGCCCCGTCTCGAAAACCGCTGAGCGCCGGAGTTTTCATGGCCGAGTTTGCCGACAAGTACGAAGCCCTCCTCCTGCGCCGCGAGCGGTCGCGTCTCTACGTGACGCTCAACCGGCCCGAGGTGAAGAACGCGCTTAACCCGACGCTGATCGAGGAACTGAAGTCGGTGTTCGCGATCCTCAAGGACCGCCGCGACATCAAGGTCGTGATCCTCCGCGGCGCGGGCGGCACCTTCTGTGCCGGCGCCGACCTGAAGAACATGGAGCAGAGCTTCACCGACAAGCCCAAGCCCGGCGAGAAGGACCCGATCGCCGTCTGGAACCGCCAGTTCGGCGCCTTCCTCGAAATGCTGAACGGCACGCCGCAGGTCGTCGTTGCCGCGGTAGAGGGCTACGCCATCGCCGGCGGCTTCGGCATCCTCTGCGTCTCCGACGTGGCGATCTGCACCGAGGGCGCGGGCTTCGCGATGAGCGAGACCGCCATCGGCATCGTGCCGGCCCAGATCGCGCCGTTCGTCGCCCAGCGTATCGGCGTGCCGCAGACGCGCCACCTCGCGCTCACGGCCGCGCGCTTCAAGGGTCCCGAGGCGCTCCGGCTGGGCATCGCCCACTATCTGGTGGCCGACTCCGCCGCCCTCGACGTCAAGCTCGAGGAAGTGCTGAAGCAGATCGACAAGTGCGCACCCATTGCCAACGCGCTCACCAAGCAGGTGGTGATGAAGGTCGGTAGCGAGCCGCTCTCCGCCGTGCTCGACTTCGCCGCCGAGAAGTTCGCCGAGGCGCGCCGCGGGCCGGAGGCTGCCGAGGGATTGCGCGCCTTTGCCGAGAAGCGTCCCCCCCGCTGGGCCGTCGAATGACCTCCTTCTCGAAGGTTCTCGTAGCCAACCGCGGCGAGATCGCCTGGCGCGTGATGCGCACCGCCAGGGCGATGGGCTATCGCACCGTGGCGGTCTATTCCGACGCCGACCGGGACGCGCCGCACGTCGCCTACGCCGACGAGGCCGTGCGCATAGGTCCGCCGCCGGTCGGCGAGAGCTATCTCAGCATCGACCGCATCCTGGAGGCCGCCCACAAGAGCGGCGCCGATGCGATCCATCCCGGCTACGGCTTCCTGTCGGAGAATGAAGCGTTCGCCGACGCCTGCGAGAAGGCCGGCCTCACCTTCGTCGGCCCGCCGCCCGCCGCCATTGCCGCGATGGGCAACAAGGCGGCCGCCAAGCGGCGCATGATCGAGGCCGGCGTGCCCTGCGTCCCCGGCTACCAGGGCGCCGACCAGAGCGATGCTAATCTCGAAGCCGAGGCGCGACGCATCGGCCTGCCGGTTATGGTCAAGGCCGCGGCAGGCGGCGGCGGACGCGGCATGCGCCTTGTCGAGTGCGAGGACGATCTGCTGGAGGCGATCCGCACCGCGCGCACCGAGGCCGAGAGCGCCTTCGGTTCGGGCGAGCTGATCCTCGAAAAGGCCGTCGTCGATGCCCGCCATGTCGAGATCCAGGTCTTCGCCGACACCCACGGCAACGTCATTCATCTGGGCGAGCGCGACTGCTCGGTGCAGCGCCGCCACCAGAAGGTAATCGAGGAAGCGCCCTCGCCCGCCGTCGATGCCGACTTGCGCGATCGCATGGGCGCCGCGGCCGTCGCCGCCGCCCGCACGATCGGCTATCGCGGCGCCGGCACGGTCGAGTTCCTGCTGGGCGCCGATGGCGCCTTCTACTTCCTGGAAATGAACACCCGCCTGCAGGTCGAGCATCCGGTCACAGAGGCGATTACCGGCCTCGACCTGGTCGAATGGCAGCTCCGCGTCGCGCGTGGCGAGCCTCTGCCGCTGCGGCAGGAGAAGGTGACCTTCGGCGGCCATGCCATCGAGGTGCGTCTGTATGCCGAGGACGCCTATGCGGGGTTCCTGCCGCAGACCGGCCGCATCGACGTGTGGCGGCCGGCGACCGGCCCCGGCGTGCGCATCGACCATGGCATGAAGGACGGGCTCGCCATCTCGCCCTACTACGATCCCATGATCGCCAAGGTGATCGCCCACGGCGCCACGCGCGAGGAAGCGCGCGGGCGGCTGGTACTGGCGCTCGCCGAGACGGTCGTGCTCGGACCGACCACAAACCGGCATTTCCTGATCCGCCTGCTGGAGCATCCCGACTTCGCGGCTGGAGAGGCCACGACGTCCTTTCTCGTGAAGCACCAGTTTCCGGCCCCGGAGATCGGCGAAGCCCACTGGACCGCCGCCGCCCATCTCCTGTGGCAGGCGTCGGCGCAGAAATATCCGCCGTCGATGCGCGGCTGGCGCAATTCCAATCCCGAGCCGACGCCGATCCGCCTGGCTGCCGGCGGCAAGGAACGCCTGATGCAGGTCCGCGAGGCCGAAGCGCCCCACGTCCCGTTCCACATCGACGGCAACGACATCCTGGTCGACCTCGACGCGCTCACCGTACGCTTCACCGACAAGACCTATGCCCCGCCGGAGACGGCGGCGGCCGGCAGCGACGGCAAACTGCGCGCCCCGATGGACGGCCGCATCGTGTCGATCAAGGTGGCGCCCGGCGATCAGGTGAGCCGCGGCCAGACGCTGATCGTGCTGGAAGCGATGAAAATCCAGCACCAGCTCAAGGCGACGCTCGACGCGAAAGTCGAAGGGATCTCCGTCCAGGAGGGCCAGCAGGTTTCCAACCGGACCGTGCTCGTAACGATGGAGCCCGCGGCAGGTTGACGCTAGGCTCCTCCCAACAAGAGAAGTTCTGGGAGGAATTGCCATGCTGCGTAGAGTTGCTCTCGCCTTGCTCGCGGTGGCCGCTGCCGGCCCCGCCTTCGGCCAGGCCTATCCCAACAAGCCCATCAACCTCATCGTGCCCTTCGCGGCCGGCGGTCCGACCGACGTGATGGCGCGAATCGTCGGCGAGCGCATGGCCAAGGAACTCGGCCAGCAGTTCGTCATCGACAATGTCACCGGCGCGGCGGGCTCGATCGCCATGGGCAAGCTCGCCCGCTCCACGCCCGACGGCTACACGATCGGCATCGGCCATCTCGGCACCAACGTCGTGAACGGCGCGATCTACAGGAACCTGAACTACGACCTGATCAACGATCTCGAACCGGTCGCGCTGCTGCCGTCCAATCCGCTGCTGGTCGTGACCTCGAACCAGGTCCCGGCCAAGGACCTCAAGGAACTGGTCGCCTATCTCAAGGCGAACGCCGACAAGATCTCGGGAGGCACGGCGGGCCTGGGTTCGGGCTCGCATATCGGCGCGCTCGCCTTCTTCGCCGTGACCGGCACCAACTACCAGCTTGTGCCCTATCGCGGCACCGGTCCGGCCGTCCAGGACCTGATCGCCAACCAGATCCAGGTCATGATCGACCAGTCGTCGAACTCGCTGCCGCACATCCGCGCCGGAAAGCTCAAGGTCTACGCCGTCACCGCCAAGCAGCGCACCGCCGCGGCGCCGGACATCCCGACGACCGCCGAAGCGGGCTTCCCCGGCATCGAGGTCGCGATCTGGCACGGGCTTTGGGCGCCAAAGGGAACCCCGAAGGAGATCATCGACAAGCTCAACGCCGCCGCGGTCAAGGCCCTGCAGGATCCGGAGATCCGCGGCAAGCTAGAGAATCTCGGCCAGGATATCCCGACGCCGGAGCAGATGAAGGCGGATGCTTTCGGCACCTACCAGAAGGCGGAGTTCGCCAAATGGAAGCCGATCATCGACAAGGCCGGCGTGAAGGTGGAGTGAGCCGCCCTCTCAGGACGCCAGGGAAGGCGGCATCGGGCAGGGTGGCAGGAGCTTCTCCAGCACCTTCCCGACGCCGAGAAGCTTCGCTTCACCCCAGCGTTTGCCGGTGAGTTGCAGGCCGATCGGCAGGCCCTCCTTCGAGAAACCGCAGGGCAGCACGATGGACGGCTGCCCCGTCAGGTTGGCCAGGAAGTTGTAACTGGTGCCGGCAAAGAAATAGGGATGGTCGACGCCGTCGACCTTGAGCGGCAGCTTCTGCGACTGCCGGATGAAGGCTGCATCCGGCATCACCGGCATCAGCCAGGCATCGTAGTCGTCGAGGAAGGACTCACACTGGCGCGCAAGGCGGTCGCGCCGGTCGAGCACGGCGAAGAACTGCGCCATGCTGAGCCGCGCCGCGCGCGCGACCGACCGCGCCGTCGGATCGGCCGACTTGAGCTTGTCGAAATGCCGCTCGCGTTCGGCGAGCGGCTGCTCATTGATGATCATGTACTGGAACAGGTCCGACCAGTCGTCCCAGCCCTGCTGCCAGTCCAATCCCTCCGGCTCGGCCGGCTTCACCTTTGCGCCGGCCCCGGCCAGGAGCTTCGCGGTCGCCTGCACCACCGACGCCGTATCGGCCGAGACCGGCACCAGCGGGTTGCTGGTCAGGACCGCGATGCGCAGGTCCGTGGCAGCCAGCTTGGGCGTGGGCCCGAGCGGCACGGGTGCAGCCTCGACCTCGTAGCCGTCCGGCCCCGCGATGATGCGCAGCGCCGCGTCGAGATCGTCGACCGAGCGCGCCAGCGGGCCGAACGTGCCCATGTAGCGCGTGCTGCGGGTCTGCCCCGGCAGGTCGGGCACATGCCCGTGCCCCGGCACGCGCCACTCCGTGGCCTTCAGCGAGAAGATACCGTTGTAGTGAGCCGGATTGCGCACCGAACCGCCGATGTCGCTGCCCAGTTCCAGCGGCGACAGGCGGGCCGCCACCGCGACGCCGCCTCCACCGGTGGAGCCGCCCGCCGTGCGGCGTTCGTCCCAGGGATTGATGGTGGTGCCAAAGATCGGGCTGTCCGTCTGAAAGTCCGCGCAGAGTTCCGGCACATTGGTCTTGCCCAGGATGACGGCGCCGGCCGCGCGCAAACGAGCGACGAGGCTTGCATCTTCGGTCGCGACATTGTCCTTCAGCGGCGGATGGCTGGAGGTCGTCTTGAGGCCGGCAACGTCGAACGCTTCCTTGATGGTGATGGGCACGCCGTGCAGCGGCCCCAGCGGCTTCTTCTGGCTGCGCGCCCGATCGGCCGCCCGTGCAGCCTTCATCGCGCCGGCCTCGTCGACCAGCACCAGCGCGTTGAGCGGTCCGTTCACACGAGCGATCCGGTCGAGATGCGCCTTCGTCACCTCGGCCGAACTCAACCGTCCATTTCGTATGGCGCGTGCAAGTCGGGTCGCCGTTTCGAAGCACGGATTCATGCATGCCTCCCCTGAGTGCCGCGACACTAGCCGCCCCTACCCCGGCCCGGCTATAGAGCCCGAAGATTTCTTGGGGACGCCATGAGCTTGGGTAACAAAACCCTGTTCGTGACCGGCGGAAGCCGGGGCATCGGACTGGCCATCGCACTGCGGGCCGCACGCGACGGCGCCAACATCGCCATTGCCGCGAAGACGGTGAAGCCTGACCCGCGCCTGCCCGGCACGATCTTCACCGCCGCGGAGGAGATCGAACGAGCCGGCGGCAGGGCGCTGCCGCTGGCCTGCGACATCCGCGACGAGCAGAGCGTCGAAAAGGCCGTGGCCGATACCGTCGCGAAGTTCGGCGGCATCGACATCCTGGTGAACAATGCCAGCGCCATCAGCCTGACCGGCACGCTCGCGACGCCGATGAAGCGCTACGACCTGATGCACCAGATCAATGCGCGCGGCACCTTCATGGTCTCGCAGAAGTGCATCCCGCACCTCCTGAAGGCCGCCAATCCGCACGTGCTGAACCTCTCGCCGCCGCTCGACTTCGACGTGAAGTGGTTCGCCAATCACGCGGCCTATACGCTGGCCAAGTACGGCATGTCGGTGTTCGCCTGGTCCATGGCCGAGGAGTTCCGCGACAAGGGCGTGGCCTTCAACTGCCTGTGGCCGCGCACCGCCATTGCCACCGCGGCGATCCAGAACATCCTGGGCGGCGACGAGGGCATGAAGCAGTGCCGCAAGCCCGAGATCATGGCCGATGCCGCCCATGCGATCTTCACCCGGCCGGCGCGCGACTGCACCGGCAACTTCTTCATCGACGACGAGGTGCTGACCGCCGAGGGCGTGACGGATTTCGACAAGTACGCTGTTTCGCCCGGCACGCCGCTGATGCCCGACTTCTTCGTGCCCGCCCCTGGCGCGCGCACCGTCGTCGGAAAGGCCTAGCCCGTGGCGACGTTCCTGTTGGTCCATGGGGCCTGCACCGGCGGCTGGTGCTGGGAGAAGGTCGTGCCGCTGCTGGAAGCGGCCGGGCACAAGGTCTGCGCCCCCGACCTGCCGGGTCTCGGCAAGGACCAGACGCCACCGGCCAACGTCACGCTCGCCGACAATGTCGAGAAGCTGGCGCGCCTCCTCGACAAGATGGAAGAGCAGGTCATCCTGGTCGGCCATTCGCTGGGCGGCGTCACGATCAGCCAGCTCGCCGAGGCGCGGCGGCGCAAGATCAAGGCGCTGGTCTATGTCTGCGCGCTGCTGCCGACCTCGGGCAAGACCGGCAGGGACATGACCTCACTCGAACCGGACGCCATGTTCCGGCTCTCGCGGCAGGTCAGTCCCGACGGCAAGACCTACACCTTCGCGCGCGACAAGCTGCCGAGCCTGTTCTACGCCGACGTCTCGCCGGAGGACCGTTACAAGGCGATGGAGCGCCTGCGGCCGCAGCCACTCGCCATTTCGACGACGCCGGTGACGCTTACGGAGGAGCGCTTCGGCTCGGTGCCGCGCTGGTACATCGAATGCACGCTCGACCACGCCATCCGCATCAACCTGCAGCGCACGATGGTGAAGTCGACGCCCTGCAAGGTGCTTCGCCTGGAATGCGGCCACTCGCCGTTCTTCAGCAATCCCGAGGAACTGGTCGAGCATCTGGAGACGATTGCGGCGGCGCGTTCAGACACGCCGGCGGGCGGCAGCGCCTTCTGAGGCGCGGGAGCCCGCACGGCTCCAATTGCGCACTTAATCAAAGAATGCGAACGCGCGCGCTTCGATGCTCTGCCTCGGCCGCGGATTGGCCGGCGAGGTCGGATCGTCGAAGGCGGAATGCAGCGAGAAGCGCGCACGACCGTCCTTCAGCGAGTCGTAGCACTTGATGAGGATCGCCTCGTCCCGCGTCATCTTCGGGAAATAGAACCAGCGGTGATCGGCGTTGTAGACGCCCTGGTAGATTTCGCCGGTGCGGTCGGCATAGACGAGGTCGCAGACCGCGAGGTCGCGCGGCGCGATGCTCTCCGAATCGACGAACCCGAGGGGCGCCATCTCGATCGGCTCGTGATCGATGTTGCGCCAGACGTTGTACTCGGCGAAGCGCTTCTTCAGCCGCCGTCCGGCCTCCTCGGGCGGCAGGAGGTCTCGTACCCGCTGCGGCCCGGACTTCTCCGTGTAGTCGTTGTGCACGCTGCGCACGGGCGTCCGCAGGCCGCGCTCGACGGCACGGTCGGCGGTGCGCACCGTATGGTCGAATACCACCACCTTCGACGCGCCGGTCTCGCGCTTGATCAGCGCCTCGACCTCGGCATGGTACTTCGTGCGGACTTCCTCTTCGTCGTAGAAATCGCGCACGTGGGTATCGTGGCGCGTCAGGATGAAGGCCTGGCGGTCGAGCGAGAGATCGCGCGTGATCGGACGGGCGTCGTGGATGCGCACCGTGAAGTCGCGATAGTTGCCGTCGCGACGCGGCAGGCCCGTGCCGTGCGGCGGGTTGTAGGTCACCGGCTTGATGCTGAGATCGGCCAGATAGTTCACCGGCGCATCCACCCAGCCGGCGAGCGGCAGGCGCACAGCGGCGGATTCGGCAATTCGAACGTCGACCATGGTTTCACCCGTGACTAGCGTTTGCTCCCCTTAGGTCGTGTGGCTTTAGCCGCTTGCCACCCCGCGGGCTCACGAGAAGAATTCATGGGGTCATGTCGACTTCAGGCCGCGAGTTCGAGGATCTCCATGACCTGCTCCGGTCCCTTGATGGGGCGCGGATTGTTCAGCACCGCCCGGTCGTGCATCGACTTCTCGGCGATTTCGCGGAAGCGATCCTTGCCAACGCCCACGTCCGAGAGGCGTCCAGGCAGACCGAGCGACTTCACCAGTTCTTCCACGAGATCTCCCGCCGCCGCATCGGGCTTGCCGAACGCCTCGCCCACCCGCTTCTGGCGCTCCGCATTGGCCGGCAGGTTCCAGCGCAGCACCGACGGCAGCATCACGCAGGACGTATGGCCGTGCGGCACATGGCAGGCGGCGCCCAGCACGTGGCCGATCCCGTGGCTCGCCCCCACGCCGACGCCCGAGGTGCCGGCGCCGATCGACAGCCACATGCCGAACTGGAGGTCGAGCCGCGTCGCCATGTCGTCCGGGTTCGCCTTGTGCGCCGGCAGCGCGCGGGCGAGCAGCTTCAGTGCCTCGGTGGCGGTACCCAGCACGAAGGGATGGGCCTGCTGCGAACAAAGCCGCTCGACCGCATGGTCGACAGCTTTCAGGCCGGTCGAGAGCATGAGGTCCATTGGCGTCGCCAGCGTGGCCGCAGGATCGAGCACGATGACCCGCGGCACGATCAGCCGATGGCCGAAGCTTTCCTTGATGCCCTTGCGCGGGTCGGAGATGCCGGCAAAGGCATTGAACTCCGCGGCCGAGAGCGTCGTCGGCACGGCGATCATGCGGATCGCGTCGGCCGGCGGCTTGATGGCCTCCGACGGCGGCGCCGCGCCCTCCCTGGGCTTGCCGGCGCGGTAGGCGTCGAGCTGATCGACGGTCGTCACGTTCTGCCACAGCGCGATCAGGATGGTCTTGGTGGCATCGATCACCGAGCCGCCGCCCACGGCGACGATCAGGTCGGCGCCGGCCTTGCGCGCCATTTCCGCACCTTCGACCACGCAGGGTCGCGGCGAATGTGCCGTGATGCCGGCATAGGTGCCCGCATGCAGCTCGCCGAGACCATCGATCGCCGACGCCAGCAGCGCGCTCTGCGCCACCGACTTCGACGTGGTGATGAACACCCTCTTCGCGCCCAGCCGCTCGGCCTCGGCACGCAGGGCCGCGCCCGCCGGCTTGCCGTAGACGACGCGCTCGATGTCCTGGTGCCCGTGGATACCGCTCAGCATGTTCAACTCCTCCATCCTCATCCTGAGGAGGCGCGCCAGCGCCGTCTCGAAGGATGGGCAACGACAAGACTGTAGCCCACCCTTCGAGACGCGGCCGGTGGCCGCTCCTCAGGGTGAGGTGGTGCGGCTAACTCAGGTGCCGGCGGAACAGCGCCAGCATGCGCTCGTAGTGTTTCTCGCGAGCGGCCTCGTGCAGGTTGCCGCGGTCGGAGAAGGCATAGCCGTGGTGCGTGCCCGCCTCGGTCTCGACCCTCGACGGGAACGGCGCGGCGGCCAGCAGCCGCTCGAACTTGGCGACGTCCGAGAGCGGCACGTAGGTGTCGTGTTCGGCGAAGGCGTAATAGCCCTCGGCGGTGATGTCGCCCAGCATCAGGTGCGGCGAGTCGGGCTTGTCGGTGATCAGGCGCGTTCCGTAATAGGACGCGAAGCAGCCGATGCGATCTGGATGCGCCGCGGCGGCCGCCGTGACGAAGGCGCCGCTCATGCAGTAGCCGACCAGCCCCACCTTGCCGGGCTTGGCGTCGGGCAGGGTCGGCAGCACGTCGAGCACGGCGCCCGTGTCCGCCGCGACTTTCGCGTTTGAGATCGACTCCATCAGGCCGAACATGCGCTTCAGGTTGGCCTCACCGTCGGGATGGTTGCGGGTCGGGCCGCAGACGAATTCGCGCGTCGAGCGATAGTAGAGATTGGGCAGCAGCACGTAGTAGCCGGACTGCGAGATCCGCCGGCAGATCTCGCGCAGGCCTTCGCGCACGCCCGGCGCATCCATCAGCATGATGACGACCGGTAGCGGCCCGCCATCGTCGGGCCGTACCGTATAGGTGTTCAGGACGCCATCTTGCGTGGCGATATCAAGCTCGCGTTCGATCATGTCCGGACGGTACCGGGCTCCAGCCCCATGGTCTATAACCGCGCCTCCTGTCTGAATTCGAGGAGTGGAACGAGATGCCGGTGGCAAGCGGGGGCGCGCTCGAGGGCCTGAAAGTGATCGACCTGTCGCGTGTGCTGGGAGGCCCCTATTGCGGCCAGATGCTGGCCGACCACGGCGCCGACGTGATCAAGATCGAGCCGCCGCAGGGCGACGAGACCCGCACCTGGGGCCCTCCGTTCGACGCCGAGGGCATCTCCGCCTACTTCGCCGGCATCAACCGCAACAAGCGCACGATCGCACTGGACCTCTCCAGGCCGGAGGGCCGCGAGGTCCTGCTGAAGCTGCTCGAAACCGCCGACGTGCTGATCGACAACTTCAAGACCGGCACGATGGAGAAGTGGGGCATCGGCTATCACGACGTACTGGCCGCGAAATTCCCGCGGCTGGTCCATGCCCGCGTTTCGGGCTTCGGCGCCGACGGGCCGCTGGGCGGCTTTCCGGGTTACGACGCCATGGTGCAGGCCTCGGCCGGGCTGGTCTCGGTCAATGGCTCACCCGAAGGCGGCCAGGTGCGCATCGGCGTGCCGGTGGTCGATCTCTCGACCGGCATGAACGCCACGATCGGCATTATGATGGCGCTCTACGAGCGCAACCGTTCCGGCAAGGGCCAGTTCGTCGACGCGACGCTCTACGACAGCGCCATCGCGCTGCATCAACCGCATGCTCCGAACTATTTCATGGCGGGCCTCAAGCCGAAGCTGGTCGGCAACAGCCATGCGAGCCTGGTGCCCTACTCCAACTTCCCGACGAAGACCCGCAACATCGTGGTCGGCGCCGGCAATGACGGGCAGTTCCGCAAGCTGACGCAGATGTTGGGCAAGCCGGAACTGGCCGACGATCCGCGCTTCAAGACCAACAAGGACCGCGTGGCCCATCGCGCCGAACTCGAGGCCGAGCTGCGCGCGCTGCTGAAGGATCGCGACGCCAACGAATTCTCGCAGGAGCTGATGCGCGGCGGCGTGCCGTCGGCCGCCGTGCTCGAAGTCTCCGACGTGATGGAAGCACCGCACACGAAGCATCGCGGCATGGTGTGGGAGAAGGATGGCTGGCGGAACGTCGGCAATCCCGTGAAGCTCTCGCGCACGCCTCCCAAGGTGCGCACCAAGCCCAAGAAGTTCGGCACCGACACCAGGGCGGTGCTCCAGGAAGCCGGCTATTCCGCTACCGAGATCGACGGGCTGGTTGCGTCCGGCATCGCCTTCACCGAGACCAGGAAGTAGGAGTAACGATGTTCCAACCCGACCTGCTCAAGGGCAAGCGCATCCTGGTCACCGGCGGCGGCACCGGCCTCGGCCGCTCGATGGCGCACCGCTACCTGGAACTCGGCGCCAACGTAATCATCTGCGGCCGCCGCGAGGAGGTGCTGAAGGAGACCGCGGCTGAGCTCGCGAAGGAGACCGGCGGCGAGATCGAGACGGTGGGCTGCGACGTGCGCATCCCCGACGCCGTCGAGGCGATGATGGACAAGATCTGGGAAAAGCGGCCGCTCGACATCCTGGTCAACAACGCCGCCGGCCAGATCCTCGCCCAGACCCACAAGATGTCGCCGAGGGCGATCGATGCCGTGCTGGGCATCGTGCTGCACGGCTCGGCCTATTGCACCGTGGCGGCCGGCCGCCGCTGGATCGACGCCGGCGAGCGCAACAAGGTGGTGATGTCCATCCTCACCGTCTCGTCCCTGACCGGCGCGCCCTTCACGGTGCCGTCGGCGATGGCCAAGGCGGGCGTGCTGGCCATGACCAAGAGCTTGGCCGTCGAATGGGGTCCCAAGGGTATCCGCACCTGCGCGATCGTCCCCGGTCCCTTCCCGACCGAGGGCGCCTGGAGCCGGCTGATGCCCAAGGAACGGGGCGGCAACGAGGACATGATCAAGGCGATCCCGATGCGCCGTACCGGCGAGCATATCGAGCTGGCCAACCTCGCGGCCTTCCTGGTGAGCGACGGCGCGGCCTACATCAACGGCGACGCGATCGTCATCGACGGCGGCAAGATGCTGCAGTCGGGAGGCGGCGGCGCCAACACCTCGGCAATGCTCGACTGGACCGACGAGCAGTGGGACGCGCTCCGCCCGAAGAAGAAGTAGTCAGGACGCGGGGGCCGGAACGTCGTCTGCTTCGACCTTCCGGCCCGCCGCAATCCAGGCCGCCAGCAGGTCGTAGAAGACCGACAGCACCACAGGCCCGACGAACAGGCCGATGAGGCCGCCTGCGAGTGTGCCGCAGATGACGCCGGCCAGGATCACCGCCATGGGTGTCGGCAGGCCGCGCGCCATCAGGATCGGCCGCAGCACGTTGTCGAGCAGCAGCAAGGGCGCGGTATAGACCGTGAAGAGGCCGGCATGCAGCGCCGGCAGGTACATCCAGGTCCAGATGACCACCGGGATCATGACGATGTTGGGTCCCACCTGGACGATCGCCAGCACCAGGCAGACGAAGGTGATGGCGCCGGCAAAGGGCACGTCCGCCACCAGCATGCCGATGCCCAGCAGAGCCGACTGCAGCAGGGCGATGCCGATCACCCCCTGCGAGACGTTGCGGATGGTCGAGCCGGCGATCTCGATGAAGTGCCGGCCGCGGGTGGCGGCGGCCCGCGCCGCCAGATCGCGCAAGGTGCCGGCGAGTTCGTCTGAATAGGCCAGCAGGGCGCCCGCCACGATGATGGCGCCGGCGAACTGCAGCACCTCCAGGAAGACGCCGGCCGCGATGCGGCCAATCCAGCGGCCGGCCGACGTAAGTTGCTCCATGTGGGCACCCAGCATGGTGCGGAGGTCGTTTGAGGCGTTCAGCCAGAAATCGTAGACGCGCGCGCCGACCATCGGCCAACTCTTGACGGACTCCGGTGGCGGCGGCACGACGTGGCCGCCCCGCAGCAGAAGCCGCGCATAATCGTCCAGGCTCTCGATCGCGGAAGCGGCCAGGATGACGACGGGCGCGAGCAGCAGGACGAGCAGCAGCAGGGACAACAGTGCCGCCGCGATCCCGTCGCGGACATGCAGGCGGCGGCGGACCAGGTTGAACAGCGGGTAGACGGCCACGGACAGGATGACGGCCCACATCATCAGCGCTGCGATCGGCCTCAGCAGCAGCAGGCTCACATAGACGATGGTCGCGATCAGGCCGAGGCGAATCGCCAGGTCGATCGTGAACCGTGTGACCTCGGCCCTGCCCTTTTCCGTCTCGATCATCGCCGTCTCCGCCGCCGCCCCCTGCCGCCCTCGTGGCGGAGGGCGTTTATCGCACGGCGGCGGGCTTGGCGGTATCCACCACGCGAACCGCATCGCCGTCGGACAGGCCGTCCGGCGGGCTGTCGATGACGCGGTCCTGGACGGTGAGGCCGCTGCCGATCTCGACGATCTGCCCGAGGTCGCGGGCGATCGTGATCCGCTTCAGGACGACCTTGCCGTTGGCGTCGACCGTCGCGACGCGCAGGCCGTTCCTGTCGAAGATCAGCGCGCCCGACGGGATGGCCAGCGACTGCATGCTGGACGGCAGCTCGATGCGGGTATTGGCGAAGGCGCCGGGCATCAGCTCGCCGCTGGCATTGTCGACCACCACCTGCATGCGGGTCGTGCCGGTCTGGGCATCGACGGCGCGGGCCGACGCCTCGACGACGCCCTTGTAGACCTTGCCTGGATATTCCGGGACGGTGATCTGCACGTTGGTGTTCAGTTTCACCGCCGGCACGAAATTCTGCGGGACGCTGACGTTGAGGCGCAGCTTGTCGACGTCGGAGATCACGAACAGGGCAAGGCCCGCGCTCGATTCGGCATTGATGAGCGCGCCCACGTCGGTGTTGCGGGTCGTCACGATGCCGTCGAACGGCGCGGTGATGCGCTTGAAGGCCGACAGCACCTCGAGCCGATCGACGGCGGCCTGCGCCGCCCTGGTCAGGGCCTGCTTCACCATCAAGTCGTTGGTCTTCTCGTCGACCGTCTGGCGCGACACCGTGTTGGCACCGCCAAGCTGTTGCCAGCGGCCGGCCGTTATGGTGGCCAGCTGCTCGGCCGCCTGAGCGCTGGCGAGCGAGGCCTTGGCCTGCAGGAGCTGCTGGTCGAGGTCGGGCGCCTCGATCTCGGCCAGGAGCTGGCCGGCCTTCACCGGCGCGCCGATATCGACATAGTAGGCCTTCAGGAAGCCGCCGACGCGGGCGTAGATCGGTGCGCGGGAGTAGGCCTCCAGGCGGCCCGGCAGGTCGAGCGACGTCTTGTTGGCGCCGGTCGACGGGCTGACGACGCTGACCGTCGGGACCGCCTGGGTGTCGGTCCATTCCTTGAGCCTGGCTTCGCTGGCCTGCCGGCTCCAGATGCCGTTGACGACGACGGCGGCGAGGCCAAGCGCGGCGGCAAGGCCGAACAGGACCAGGCCGCGTCGCGAACGCGACTTGGGGGCAGCGGGAAGGGTTTCAGGCGACATGAGGCGCTCCGGGCACAGTGGCGGGCGCTTTGGAGGCCGCCTTGCCGTGATTGCGATGGACGACGCTGAAGACCACGGGGACGAAGATCAGCGTGGCGATGGTAGCAAAAACGAGGCCGCCGATGACCGCGCGGCCAAGCGGGGCGTTCTGCTCGCCGCCCTCGCCCATGCCCAGCGCCATGGGCGCCATGCCGATGATCATGGCCAGCGCGGTCATGACGACAGGGCGGAAGCGGACGAAGCCGGCGTCGAGTGCGGCCGCCGTGGCATCGCCCAGCTCGGCCAGCCGCTCGCGGGCGAAGGAGATCACCAGCACCGAGTTCGCCGTCGCCACGCCCATGCACATGATGGCGCCGGTCAGCGCCGGCACGGAGAGCGTCGTGCCGGTCGCGAACAGCATCCACACGATGCCCGCGAGGGCGGCCGGCAAGGCGGTGATGATGACGAACGGATCGCTCCACGACTGGAAGTTCACCACGATCAGCAGGTAGATCAGCACCACCGCACCCAGCAGGCCGAAGATCAGGCCCGAAAAGGCCGATTCCATCGTCTTCACCTGGCCCTGGACCTTCACCGAGCGGATGCGCGGCGACTGCAACGGCGCGAGCTCCGACACGACGGCGCGTATGTCGGCCGCCACCGAGCCCAGGTCGCGGCCCTGCACGGCGGCATAGACCTGCACCATGCCCTGCAGATCGTATTGCGAGACCACGGCATTGGCGGTGTCGCGCCTGATGTCGGCGATGCCGCCCAGCACCTGGAGCTGCGAGGCCGCCGGCGCCATGATCGGCAGGTTGCTGAGCGAGGCCAGCGAATCCAGCCGGTACTGCGGCGTCTGCATGACGATATTGTAGGTCACACCGTTGGCGGGATTGAGCCAGTAGGTCGGCGCGACCTGGCTGGAGCCCGCGAGATTGACGACTAGCGAGTTGGTCACGTCGCGGGTCGTCAGGCCGACGGTCTGGGCGCGCGAGCGGTCGATGTCGACGGCGAAGACCGGCGCACCGCGCGACTGCTGGATGCGTGCGTCGACCACGCCGGGAATCTTGCGGATGCGCGCCAGCAGCCTGTTGGCATGCTCGAAGCCGGCATTGGTGTCGGACGTGCGGACCTGTACGTCGATGGGAGACGGTGCGCCAAAGTTCAGGATCTGGCTGATGATGTCGGCCGGCAGGAACGAGAAGGTGAAGCCCGGGAACATCGCGGGCAGGCGCTTCCGCAGTTCGGCCACGTATTCATCGGTCGGCTTGTGATCGGCCGTCAGCTTGATCTGGATGTCGCCGTCCTGCGGCCCGATCGTGCCGGTGTTGTTGTAGGCCATGTTGATGCCGCTGACCGGCATGCCGACATTGTCCGCCATCGTCGCGATCTGATTCGACGGGATGATGGTGCGGATCGCCTTCTGGATGTCCGCGAAACTGTTGGCGCTCTCCTCCACGCGCGTGCCGATCGGTCCGCGCACGTGCATCAGGATCTGCCCGGAGTCGACGGTGGGGAAGAAGTTGCGGCCGAGGAACGGCACCAGCGCAAACGAGGCCAGCACGAAGCCCAGGAAGCAGACGATGAACACCGGCCGGTGGTTCAGCGCCAGGCCCAGCAGGTCGTGATACATGGCACGCAGCTTCTCGAACTGCACTTCGAAGCCGCGCTGGAAGCGTACCAGCGGATTGCGCGAAGGCGGCGGCGCATGGCCGTCGGCGTGCACGGTGTGCGGCTTCAGCAGGAAGTTCGCCATCGTCGGCACCAGGGTACGCGACAGGACGAACGAGCAGACCATCGCGAAGATCACGGCCATGGCCATCGGCACGAACAGGAAGCGCGCCACGCCCTCCAGGAAGAACATCGGCACGAAGACGATGCAGATGCAGAGCAGCGACACGAAGGCCGGCGCGACGATCTGCTGGGCGCCGTCCATGATGGCGGTCTCGACGTCCTTGCCCTGTTCGAGGTGCCAGTTGATGTTTTCGATGGTGACGGTGGCGTCGTCGACCAGGATGCCGACGGCCAGCGCCAGGCCGCCCAGGGTCATGATGTTGAGGGTCTCGCCGAAGGCCGCAAGCAGCGCGATCGACCCCAGGATGGCCAGCGGAATCGAGATGGCGATGATCACCGTCGAGCGCCAGCTGCCGAGGAACAGCAGGATCATGAGGCTGGTCAGCACCGCGGCCAGCACCGCCTCGTGCGCCACACCCGACACGGCGCCCTCGACGAACAGCGATTGGTCGCCCAGGATCTTCAGCGACACGTTCTCGGGCAGGACCCTCTTCAGCTCCTCCACGCGCTCCTTGATGCCGGCGATGATCGCCAGGGTCGAGGTGGCGCCGTTCTTCAGCACCGCCAGGAGGACCGAGCGGCCGTCGTCGACATGCACGATGTTCTGTTGTGGCGGGTTGCCGTCGCGGACCTGCGCCACGTCGCGCAGATAGACCACGGTGCCGTTGGCGGCGAACACCGGCAGGTCGGACAGCGCGTTGAAGTCGACCGGCGCGTTGTTGAGCTGGATCGCGTATTCGTGACTGCCGATCTTCTGCGTGCCGACCGGGGTCAACAGGTTCTGGGCCGCCAGCGCATTGGCCACGTCGTTGGCCGAAAGGCCGCGCGCCTGCATGGCCGCCGGATCGAGGTCGATCTGGATCTGGCGGAACTTGCCTCCGAACGGGAACGGGATGGCGGCGCCCGGCACGGTGACCAGCGGCGTGCGCACGGTGTTGATGGCGAGGTCGAACACCGCCTGCTCCGGCACGCCCCTGCCGGCCAGCGCGAGCTGGATGATCGGCACGGTGGCGGCGTTGTAGTTCAGGATCAGCGGCGGCGTGATGTTCGGCGGCATCTGCTTCAACACCGTCTGCGAGATCGCCGTGACCTGCGCGTTGGCGATGCTGATGTCGACCCCGGGCTGGAAGAAGATCTTCACGATGCCGATGCCGGTGTAGGATGTGCCCTCGATATGCTCGATGTCGTTGACGGTGGTGGTCAGGGCACGCTGGAAGTTCAGCATGACGCGGCCCGACATCTGGTCGGGCGGCAGGCCGGTGTACTGCCAGACCACCGCGATGACCGGGATGCGGATCTCTGGGAAGATATCGACCGGCGTCCGAAGGGCCGCCAGCGGCCCGACGATCAGGATCAGCAGCGCCATCACGACGAACGTATAGGGCCGCTTGAGGGCGACCCGGACCAAACCAATCATATTGGCCGTACTTCCACTCGAATGTGAGTCGCCCTGTTCCCCAGCCCTGGCGACCGCTTATCGGAACACGCGACATCATAGCTGTCGAGGCGAGATTGCCCCTGTCAACTGCATGGCGGTGCGCTACGCTTGCATGACAGCGAATGCGCGGGGAGAGCAGGAGAAATGGCCGAGTACGACTACATCATCGTTGGCGCGGGTTCGGCGGGCGGCGCCTTGGCGGCGCGGCTCACGGAAGTGCCGACCAACAAGGTCCTCCTGCTGGAGGCCGGTGCGGCCAGCCATCCCTATTCTCGCATGCCGCTGTCCTTCGGCCTGCTGATCGACAATCCGGCCGCCAACTGGCTCTACCAGTCCGAACCGGAGCCCAACACCGCCAACCGGGTGATCCCGGTGCCGCGCGGAAAGGTGCTGGGTGGGTCGAGCTCCATCAACGGGCTGGTCTGGGTGCGCGGCCAGCCGCTCGACTTCGACACCTGGGCGCAGATGGGCTGTCGCGGCTGGAGCTGGCGCGACGTGGCGCCGCTCTTCACCCGCATGGAGAACTTCGTCGACGGCGACGGTTCGAACGGCCGCGGCACGTCAGGGCCGCTGAAAGTCTCGACCGTGCCCGACCAGAACCCGCTCTACGACGCGCTGTTCGAGGCCTCGAAGGCCGCTGGCTTCAAGACCAATCCGGACTACAACAGCGAGGATCAGGAAGGCGTCGTGAAGACGCAGACCTCGATCTACAAGGGCCGGCGCATGAGCGTGGCGCACTGCTACATCGAGCCGGCGATGAAGCGGCCCAACCTGCATGTCGTCACCCACGCCCACACGCTGCGTGTCCTGCTGGAGGGCAAGCGCTGCGTCGGCGTCGAGTACGAGAAGGACGGCAAGGTCGTCCAGGCCAGGGCCAGGGAGACGATCCTGTCGGCGGGCGGCGTCGCCAGCCCGCAGATCCTCGAACTCTCCGGCATCGGCCAGCCGGAGCTGCTGAGGAAGCACGGCATCGAGGTGAAGCACGAGCTGAAGGCGGTGGGCGAGAACTTCCGCGACCACATCAACGCCCGCATCATCTGGCGCCTGAAGGTCGCCAACGTCTCCTACAACCACATGGCCCGCGGCATCGGTGCCGTGACGCAGATGATGAAGTACCTGGCCACCGGCGGCGGCTTCATGAGCCTGCCCTCGGCGCCGCTGCTGGGCTTCCTGAAGACCCGGCCTGAGCTCGAGACGCCCGACGTGCAGATGCATCTCGTGCCCTACTCGATCAAGGACCCGAAGACCCGCAAGCTGCAGGACTTCCCGTCGATGACGATCGCCTGCTACCAGCTCCGCCCCGAGAGCCTGGGCTCGATCCACATCCGCTCGGCCGATCCCAAGGCCCATCCGGCCATCCGTTTCAATTTCCTCGCCGACAGGATCGACCAGGACGCGATGACCGCCGGCTTCCGCATGATGCGCAGGATCGTCGATGCCAAGCCGATGGATCCCTACCGCGACGAGGAATTCTCGCCGGGCCCGTCGGTGCAGACCGACGAGGAGATCCTCACCTGGATCCGCAACAACTCGCAGACCGCCTATCACCCGATCGGCACCTGCCGCATGGGCCCCGAAGGCCCGAGCACCGTGGTCGACGACAAGCTCCGGGTCCACGGCATCCAGGGCCTGCGCGTCGCCGACGCCTCGATCTTCCCGACCATGCCCTCGGGCAACACCAACGCGCCCTCCATCATGGTCGGCGAGAAGATGGCGGATATTTTGAAGGGCGCGGCGTGAGCCTCATTGGAGCGCGCCACTCCAGTGGCGCTCAAGCTCTTCATCGATAAGCAAGGCATGAGCGCCACTGGAGTGGCGCGCTCCCTTGATCAGACGACCACCGGCTTGCCGCTGATCAGCGCGGTGCCGGTCATGGCGGCGACGAGCTTGCCGTCACCGCGCACGACGTCGATGCGGTAGGTCGAGGCCTTGCTGGAGCGAGAGATCTCGACCGCGGTGGCCGTTAGCACGTCGCCCAGCCGCACGGCCACGCTGTAGACGATATGCGCATCGATGCTGCCCGAGACGACGCCCTGCGAATTACAGGCATAGCCGAAGGCCGCGTCGGCCAGGGTGAAGGTGAGGCCGCCATGGCCGACGCCGTTGAAGTTCAGATGGCGCTCCTCGATCGCGACGCGCGTCACGGCCCGGCCGAGCGAGGCCTCGACGAGATCGACGCCGAGGGTCCTCGCGAAGGTGTCCCGCCGTGCCAGCGCCGAAACGTCGATCATTCGGCCGCCTGCCGCAGCGGCGGCGTGGCGGCAGCGATGGCGGCCAGTGTCTTCGAGAGCGATTCGCCCTCGGGATCGGACAGCGCCGCGACCCGGGCATTGGCCACGGCATCGGCCGCCGCCCGCGGGGTCAGGCGCCCCGCCAGGGCCGGCGCGATCACCGCGTCGGCAATGCGGCGGTAGTTGCCGAGGCCGCGTTTGTGGGTGTCGCCATAGCCCTTGATCAGGCGCGCCGACTCCGCGATCTCCCGCGCGAGATCGATGCCGAGCGGCGCGGCGGCGTGGATCTGGCCCAGCCAGCGCTCGATCTCGGCCTGCTCCTCGACATAGCGAAAGGTGCGCGGCCGCCACCAGCGCAGGCCGGCCACGAGGCGCAGCCGCGCGAAACCCAGGATGGTCGTCGTGCGCACATGCATCGAGAAGTAGGTCGTGCCGAGACGGCCGGTCCGCTCGCCCCAGGCCAGCAGGCGCCGCGCCAGCGATGGCGGCAGGATCGCGGCGATCTCCTCGATACCCGGCTTGAAATGCTCGGTGATCTCCAGCGGCTCGTGCGCCTTGGCGCGAACCTCGGCCCGCACGCGCGTCAGACGCTCGGCCGAGGTCTTGGCCTGGGCCACGCGGATCAGGTCCTCGAACGACATGCGCACGGCGAGATGGCGCGCCACCTCGCGCAGTAGCTCGGCCGAGCCCACCGCGTCGATCGTCTCGAGCCGGTCGAGGTAGAGCGCGGCGTAGCGCCGGTCCTGATAGGCCGTGAGGCGGCGGATGCCCTCCTCCACGACATCGAGACTGGCGGCCGGGTAACTCCGTCGCGCCCGCTCGATCAGGTCCTCGACACCCTGCGCCGCGCTCTGCCGCTTGCGATGCTCGCGCACCGCCTGCTCCAGTTCGCCGCGCGCATGGCCGCGGCCAAAGGCGAAGGCCGCGAGATTGGTGTCGACCGACTTTCCGGCATGGCGGATCGCCGTTTCGAAGTCACTGTCGGGAATCGGCAGCTTGCCGGAGCCGGCCAGTGCGCCCAGCAGCACCGCGTTGATCACGCCGCCGGATTCCTCGGCGGCCTGGTCCATGTCGAACAGAATCTGCTCGCGACTGCGCTCCTTCACGGCGCGCAGCAGCTTGCCGACGTCGAAGCTGCCGTCCCCCATCGCCATGCGCTCGCCGATCGCCAGCACGCGATGGGTCGAGGCGATGAGCGTCGTGCGATCCGGCGTCACGAAGCCGTTGAAGATCATGCGACCGGCTTCCAGCAGCTCGGTCGCCAGCGCGACGTCGACCTCGCCCATCGCCGGATTGAGCGCCAGCACCGATGACGGCGCGGCGCCGGCCGGCATCACCTCGACATAGTAGGTCGTGGCGCCGGTGCGCTGCGCGACGCCCGGGATCTGCGTCGCCTGCACGGGGAGCCCGCGGCTCTGCGCCGCCGAGACGATCCAGTCGCACAACACGCCGCCGCCATCGCCGCCCAGCGCGCCGATCAGGATCGTGATGGGCTTCATGGGCTGGGGGCGCGCCACTCCAGTGGCGCGATCTTCTTATTTCGACAATGCATGACGCGCCACTGGAGTGGCGCGCCCCCAGCGCTCAACATGCCATCGCTCCGATCACCTTCGACCGGACCTTCCACTTCAGGCGATCCCACCAAGTCTCGTTCTGGACGATGTCGGCCTTGTAGAAGGACGGGCAGAGCACGGCGGCATCGGCCACCTCGCCGCACAGGCCGCAGCCGACGCAGCCATTGTTGACGCTCGCCACCGGGTCGCTGCGCAGCGGATCGGGGCTGGGCTTCACCACCAGCGACGGGCAGCCCGACAGCCGGATGCAGGAATGGTCGCCGGTGCAGACCTCGTCGTCGACGCCGTAGCGCGTGCGCACGACCCGCTCGCCGCGCTTCAGCTGGGCGGCGATCTGCGGGCGGATGCGGCGCTGGCGGGCGAGCTGGCATTCGCCGTCGGCGACGATGACCTTGAGGCCCTTGTCGTCGGTGCTCATCGCCTCGCGCAAAGTCTTGAGCATGGTACCGACATTGTAGGTGCGGATGGTGCGCAGCCAGCCGACGCCCATCGCCTTCAGGGTGGCGGCAATGTCCGACGTCGTCTCGCCGTCGCGACGGTTGCCCGACGTGTTAGGAATGAACTGCGCCCCGGTGGCCGAGGTGTAGCCGTTCTGCATGATGACCAGCACGCGGTCGCCGCGGTTGAACATCGACGAGGCGACGCCGCTCAGCAGGCCGTTGTGCCAGAAGCCGCCGTCGCCCATCACCGAGATCGTGCGCTTCTGCATCACCGGCGCGACCGCGCCGGCCGCGGCCAGCGACATGCCGAAACCCAGGATCGAATTACCGAGATTGAACGGCGCCAGCGTCGCGAACGAATGGCAGCCGATGTCGCTCGAAATGTGGACCTTGCCGACCTCGCGTTCGAGCAGCTTGATGGCGGAGAAGACCGGCCGCTCGGGACAGCCGGTGCAGAAGCCCGGCGGCCGCAGCGGCAGCGGCCCGCCCAGAAGGCGTTGAGCCTCGGCACGCCCCGCACGCGCGGCCTCGAAGCGCTCGCGCGGCTTGCTGAGGTCGATGTCGTTGGCCGACTGGGCGAAGAACTTCAGCAAGCCCTCGGTCACCACCTCGGCGGTGTATTCGCCCGCCATCGGCAGCACGTCCTTGCCGTAGACCTTCGTGTCGATGTCGCGCTTGCGCAGGATCACGTGGATCGCCTGCTCGATATAGTCGGGAGCGCCCTCCTCAACGACCAGCACGGCGCGCTTGCCCTTGCAGAAGTCGGCGATCTGGTCGGGCACCAGCGGATGCGTGACGTTCAGCACAAGGGTCGGGATCCTGCCCTCGACGTCCAACCGGTCGAGACCGCGCACCAGCACGTTGGTGATACCGCCCTGGACGATGATGCCGAGATCGGAGCGCTCGCCGGGAAGGTGCTCGTTCAGCCCCTGCTCGATGATGAAGCGTTCGGCGGCGGGCTGGCGGACCTCGACCTTGATCTTCTCGTGCGCATAGGTCGACGGCGGGTGCGAAATGCGATCGTAGTTGTGCGCGGCGGGCTCGGCCAGGCGCCGGTTGCGCGAGATGGCAGGCGGCACGTTGTCCCTGGCGACGAACTCTCCTGTGACGTGGCAGGCGCGGATGCGCAGCTCCATCATCACCGGCGTGTTGGTCGCCTCGGAAAGCTCGAAGGCCTTCTCCGTGCAGCGCACGATGGTCGGCAGCGACGGGCGCGGGTCCATCAGCCAGACGGAGGACTTCAACGCGTAGGCCTGGGTGCGTTCCTGGATGACCGAGGCGCCCTCGCCATAATCCTCCCCGACCACGATCAGCGCGCCGCCGATCACGCCGGGTGAAGCGAGATTGGAGAGCGCATCGGCCGCCACGTTGGTACCGACGATCGACTTCCAGGTCACGCAGCCGCGCATCGGATAGTTGATCGAGGCTCCAAGCAGCGCCGCGGCCGAGGATTCGTTGGTGCAGGTCTCGAGATGGACACCGAGTTCATCCAGCAGGTCCTGCGCTTCGACCAGCACATCGACCAGGTGCGAGACCGGCGCACCCTGATAGCCGCCGACATAGGCGACGCCGGATTGCAGGATCGCCTTGGTGACCGCGAGGATGCCCTCGCCGCGGAAGACCTCGCCCTCGCCCAGCCGCAGCGCGCGCACTTCCTCGGTGAAGGAGCGTTCCGGGTTGGTCCGCTGGGAGACGGGACGCTGGGCCGCCGGCTGGTCGAGCATGGCGCAAAGTATAGGGGCGGCTAACGCCGGACGCGACGATCCCGTTTGGAGTCCCGCACACCCTCGCGCCGCGCCTTTGCCAGCAGCGCGCGAAACGGTTCGAGCAGTTTCTCCCGCACTGCAGCATCGCGTTCGAGCACCTGAAGCGAAAGCGCCACGGCCTCCAGGGTCGAGACGGCATCGGGCCGTGCCTCGCGCCGCAGGTCGCCGTAGAGCGACGGACCGTCCGGCACCACGACGAAGCGGCGCAGCCTGGTCAGCCAAGGGTTGCGCCACCACAGGGCCTTGGCCTGTGCCCAGTTGCCGTCGAGCGCGATCAGGCCCTTGAGGCCGGCGCGCGCCGCCGCCTGATCGGGCAAGGGCTCGCCGTTGCGGCCGACGGCGACCAGCGGCCCCTGCCCTTTCGCCTGCGTCGAGCCGAGATAGAGCACGCCCCAGTCGCGCGGTTCCGCTGGCTCGCCCAGCGCATGGGCGAGGTTGCGCCACGACAGGCCGACCACGACCCTGGCATGGGCCAGCGAGCCGCAGAGCAGGCGCGCCGTACCCAGCACGCGGTCCTGCTCCTGCGGATGCTGCAGCACCAGGATCGAAACCTTGTTGTCCACCGTCTCCGACATGGCCGACATATAGCCGCCCGGCTAGGGTCGCGCGATGCCCCTCGCTCCAGACGTCGCCACTCTCGTATTCGATAGCGTGACCAAGCTGCCGCCCGAAGCGGACGGGGCGGTCGTCATCGGCGGCAGCCACGCCGCGGTCTATGCCGCCTACATGTCCGCGAAGTTCGGCTGCCGCGCGGCGATCCACCACGATGCCGGCATTGGCAAGGACGAGGCCGGGGTCGGCGGCCTCGCCTATGCCGACACGCTCGGCATGGCGATGGCGGCCGTGGCGACGGCAAGCGCCCGCATTGGCGATGGCACCGATCTGCACGCCCGCGGCATCATCAGCCGGGCCAACGGGCTCGCCGCGGCCTGCGGCGTGGTGCCGGGCATGCCGGCCCGCGAGGCGGCCGATCTGCTGAAGCAGGCGCCGTGGCCGCACACGATGCCGCCTGCCAAGGGCGAAAGCCGGTACATGATCGAGGGAGCCGTCTGCGCCGATTCCGCCACGCTGCTGGTGCCGGAAGATGGCGGCCGGATCGTCGCGACCGGCAGTCACGGCGCGCTCAACTCTTACCGGGCGACCGCACCGTTCCGGCCACTGCTGCTGATGTTCAACGATGCCGGCTTCGGCGCCGATCGCGGCGGGGTGCTGGCACTGCCCGAACTCGACAAGGAAGGCATCGCCGCCATCGCAGTCGCAACGCAATCCGCCCGCATCGGAGATGGCCGTTCCACACTGCAGGACGGAACGATTTCCGACGTCAACGCAACCGCATACCGGCTCGGCGCGAGGGTGGGAAGCTCCGCCCTTGCACTGGCGCGCGCACTGGCCGAAAAGTCTGGACAAAGCTGAACGGGAGACGTTTGGGGCATGGCCGTCGTCAATGTGAAGTCGGAGATCGCCGGCAATGTCTGGAAGATCCAGGTCAAGGCGGGGGATCGGATCGAGGCCGAAGGCGAGATCATGATCCTCGAATCGATGAAGATGGAAATTCCGGTTCTGTCGCCCAAAGCGGGCGTGATCAGGGAAATCAAGGTCAACGAAGGTGAGGCGATCGGCGAAGGCCAGCTCGTGGCCGTGCTCGATGCGTAACAGCGTCGTTGCCGTCGAACTGGCGCGGCTCTGGGCGCCTGACAATCTCCGCCGTTCCGCCCCCGGCATCGCTCTCTGCGCCGCCATCGCCGCCGTCGCCTACTATGCCGACACCAGGAGCCTGCTGCGCTTCGGCGCCGTGTGGGTGCCGCCGCTGATCCTGACCCTGGTCATCGGCATGGCGCTGCAGCCGCTCTCGGCCAGGCCCGTGCTGAAGCCCGGCCTCGAATTCGCCGGCCGCACCCTGCTCCGCATCGGCGTCGCCCTGCTGGGCGCCCGGCTGACGCTGGGCAACCTCGTCGAGGGCGGTGCTCTGCCGATCGTGGTCGCCGTGGCGGCGGTCGGCTGCACCATCGTGTTCGGCGCCTGGGTGTCGCGCCTGTTCGGCCTCAACCGGAATTTCGGCCTGCTCACCGGCTGCGCCACCGGCGTCTGCGGCGCGGCGGCCGCAATGGCGGCGTCGGCCGTGCTGCCCAAGCACGAGAATTCGGACCGCGACCTCGCCTTCACCGTGATGGGCGTCAACTTCCTCAGCACCGTGGTGATGGTGATCTACCCCACCCTGCGCGAGGCGCTGGGCTTCTCGCTGTTCGAGATGGGCGTGTTCCTGGGGGGCGCGATCCACGATGTGGCGCAGGTGGCGGGCGCCGGCCAGACGATGGGCCCGCAGGTGCTGAGCGACGCGGTCATCACCAAGCTGCTGCGGGTGGCGGCGCTGCTGCCCGCCATCGCCGGCATCGCCTGGTGGGTCGCCCGGAGCGGCGGCCCGCAGACCTCGGCGCGGCCGACGCCGCCGGTCTTCCTGTTCGGCTTCCTGGCGCTCGCCGCGCTGAACTCGCTGGGCGTCGTTCCCGCCGCCGTGCGCGACGCCGTCGGCCAGATCTCCGCCTTCCTGATCATCACCGCCATCGCGGCGCTGGGGATGAAGACGTCGCTGCTGGCGCTGGTGCGCATCGGCATGGCCCCGGTGATGCTGCTCATCACCGAGACGATCTTCGTCGGCCTGCTGGTCGTCGGCCTGATCTACGGCCTGCGGGCCGCGGGGCTGTAGGAGGCTCCGTCGTCTCGACCGAAGCCTCGCGCAGCGAGGCGTAGTGGAGAGACCTTCTCTCCACCAAAGGTCGCCTATTTGTAGAGAGAAGGTCTCTCCGCTACGCGCCTGCGGCGCTCCGGTCGAGACGACGGGCTTCTTTTTTCCAACTCAGGTTCCGGGCTTGGTGCCCGTCGCCTTGACCACCGCGCCCCAGGTGTCGATCTCGTTCTTGATGAACTCGGCGAACTGGATGGGTGTCCCCGGCGCCGGCAGGGCCGCGCGCTGCTCGATCTGCTTGATCACCGCATCGTCGTTCAGCAGGGTCTGCAGGTCCCGGCTGACCTTGGCCACGATCTCCAGTGGCGTGCGCGCCGGGGCCGCGAGGCCCGACCAGCCGGCGGCATTGAAGCCCGGTATGGTCGCGGCGATCAGCGGGATCTTGTCGAGCGGCGGCGGCGCGGGGCGCGACGTCGTGACGGCGATCGCCTTGATGCGGCCGTCCTTGATGGCGTTGAGCGCGGACGCGGTGCTGTCCATCATCAGCTTGACGTGCCCCCCGAGCAGGTCGGCCATCGCCGGCCCGCTGCCCTTGTAAGGAATGTGCACGATGTCGACCCCGGCCTTGAGCTTGAACAGCTCCATGGCGAGATGCTGCGAGGTGCCGGGGCCAGCCGAAGCGTAGGAAAGCTGGCCAGGCTCCTTCTTGGCGAGCGCGATCAACTCGGCCAGCGTGTTCACCGGCAGGCTGGGATGCGCCACGATGACCAGCGGCACCAGGAAGATGTTGGAGATCGGCAGGAAATCGGTCAGCGGCTTGTAGGGCAGGTCGGGATAGAGGCTGGGATTGACGCCGAACGTGCCGCTCGACACGACCATCAGCGTGTAGCCGTCGGGCGCCGCCATCTTCCCGTACTCGGTGGCCGGGATGCCGCTCCCGCCGGCCTTGTTCTCGACGATGACCTGCTGCTTCCACTTCTCGGACAGTTTCTCGGCCATCAGGCGCGCAAAGATATCGGCGGCCTGTCCCGGGGGAAACGGCACGACGAAGCGCACGGGCTTGTTGGGCCACGCGGATTGCGCGATGGCCGGTCCGGCAAGCGCTGCGCCGGCCGCGCCAGCGAGCGCCAGGACATGGCGACGCGTCGGATACATTTCTGGAACCTCCCAGTTCGTTTCAAGTGACAGGGTAGCATAGGCTCCCGAAAATGACCTCATGACAGGCACCATCCAGATCGGCCCGCCCCGCGATACGACGGATTACGACGCCATCGCGGAACTGGTCCGGGAGTATTCGGGATCGCTCGGCTTCTCCCTCGACTATCAGGGGTTCGAGGCGGAACTTGCAGACCTCCGCGCAAAGTATGGTCCGCCGGGCGGCGCCCTGCTGCTGGCGCGGGTCGACGGTGAGTCGGCCGGCACCGTGGCGCTGCGGCAGCTGGAGCCCGGCATCGGCGAGATGAAGCGGCTGTATGTCAGGCCAGACTTCCGCAGGGAGCGCACCGAAAGCGGCAATTCCATCGGCCGCGAACTCGCCCATCGCATCGTCGAGACAGCGCGCGCCTGCGGCCACCGGCGTCTCAGGCTCGACACAATCGGTCCCCAAATGGAGGCCGCGATCAAGCTCTATCGCACGATGGGCTTCACCGAGATCGCGCCCTACTACCCCAGTCCGGTGCCCGGCACCGTCTATATGGAGCTGGTCCTTTGACCGATCGCTTCTACGAGGATTTCAACGTCGGTGATCGCTTCCTGAGCGGCAGCATGACCCTTACCGAATCCGCCATCGTCGACTTCGCCCGCCAGTGGGACCCGCAGCCCTTCCACACCGATCCCGCGTTCGCCGCCACGTGGACCTTCGGCGGGCTGATCGCCTCGGGGCTCCACACGATGGCCGCAACGCTGCGCCTGTGGCTCGATCTCGGCATTTTCCAGGCCTGCAGCCTGGGCTCGCCCGGCATCGGCGAAGTGCAGTTTCCCCGTCCCGTCCGCCCCGGCGACACGCTGCGGGTTGTGACCGACATCGTCGAGTTGCGGCCATCCGCCTCCAGGCCCGACCGCGGCATCGCACGGCTGCGCCAGGTCACGATCAATCAACGCGACCAGCCGGTGATGGAACAGGAGACGACGGTCTTCCTGAAACGGCGCCGGGCTGTGCAGAGCGCCGCCAGGGGAGCGTAACCGAAACAAACGAAATCAACGAAACGAACGAAAGGAAAAACCCTCCGCTCCGCTACGGGTGGGAAAAAAGGGTCTCTTATGTAAGCAGTGCTGGCATGATGTGCCGGCGCCCGGCTGCTTCCAACCGTCGAACCTAGCGCCAGGCGAAGACCGGCTGCTCGTAATGGTCGACGCGCGTGTCGCGACCGGCCAGCGCCACTTCCCGGAACTGGAACAGCAGGGCCGCCGTCGGGGCGTTCACCGTGGCGACCGGCAGCGGCAGGCGGATGATCGGCCGGTCCGATTCCTCGATCGCCACGACCTCGGGCGAGCCCTCGCGGAAGAGTTCGTTGCAGGCGATGCGATAGGCACCCGCCACCTCGGAAGGGTTGGGAGTCAGGGTCACGCCGGGGGCCCACACGACAACGGGCGCGATCAGGTAGCCCGAGCGCGTCGGATAGTCGTCGAGCGTGCCCAGGATATCGTCGGCCGAGGCCAGCACGCCCAGTTCCTCGTGCAGCTCGCGCAAGGCGGTCTGCTCGATCGTTTCGCCGGGATCGACGCGCCCGCCCGGCAGGGCCCACTGGCCGCCATGGGCGCGCAGCTTCGGCGTGCGCCTGGTCAGCAGGAAAGCGGCCTCGCCCGGCTCATCGGCCTCGGCGATGACGATGGCCACGGCTGCGCGCTTCAGGCCGCCGGCATCGGTACGACGGCGCAGGTCGAAGCGGCCGAGACGGGCCATGACGTCGGCGCGCAACGCCTGGTCTAGCGGAAAGGACTTCACGCGCCGGCGGGTCTCCGGAAGGTCCAGACGACGGCGGGCGGCACATTGCGCCAGATGCGCGGGCCGCGCGTCCCGACCAGCCTCAACTCTTGCGTCAGGGTACGCGGCACCGGTTGCGAGGGGCCGTACGTGAACTGCACCAGCGCACCGCCGCGCGGCAGGGCCTCGAACACGCCATGGACGATGCCCCGCACAACGTCGGCCGGCAGGGACAGCAGCGGCAGGCTCGACACGACGGCGGAGACCGAGCCGATCCCCTGCTCGGCCAGGATCTTCGGCAGGCGGGCGGCATCGCCCTCGACGATCTGCGGCCCAACGAAATGGCGGCGCAGGAAGGATGCGAGTTCGGGCTCGCGCTCGACCAGGGCCAGCCGGTCGGCCGGGATGCCGGCCGCCAGCAGCCCCTTGGTGACCTCGCCCGTGCCGGCACCAAGCTCGATCACATGGCCGTCGCGCCCTGTCATCTCGGCAAGGGTCGTCCGCGCCATCGCCTCGGCCAGCAGCCGCCCGCTCGGCACGACCGCACCCATGGAGAAGGGGTTGCGCAGCCAGCGCTTCAGGAAAAGAGAGGTACCGGCGCGCGAGTCGAGACCGGCACGAGACTCGATCGGGGGCATGGGCGAAACGCTAACAGACGCCTTTCCAAGTCGACAGGAAAAAGCAGCTGCTCCCTATTGCGCGGGTTGCATGGCGGGTGCTGCCGCGGGGACTGCCGATGCCGGCGGCTCGAAGGCCGTCTCGGCATGCCGCATCTGCTCCACCGCATTGACCATGGAGACATAGACGGCCGCCGCATAAGGCAGCGACTGCACGATCATGAACAGCGACCACAGGCGCGCCTCGGGGTCGACGACACCGTTGCCGAACCACAGGACGGCCGCCGCGATCCACAGGAACGCGGCCAGGATCGCCTCGCCGCGCGCCATGCCCAGCGCCATGCCGAGGGTCGCGCGCTCGTCCATCTTGGGGGTACGCATGAACGGCAGGCGGCTGGTCGCCAGCCCGTAGATCACCGCCCGTCCCACCGTGTAGGTGAGCGCAAGGCCCGCCAGGGAGGCGCCGATGCTCTGGCGGAAGGTGCAGCGCACGCGGTCGAAGTAGAGGCCGAACGAATAGAGCAGCTTGAAGACGAAGATGCCGATGGTCGGCGCGATGAACTCAGACGGCGGCAGGCCGACCGGCTTCATGCCGAACAACGGCGGCACGACGACCGCCAGCACCCAGGCCAGTCCCGCCCAGGTGAAGATGAGGTTCAGCGCGTCTGCGAACCAAGGCAGCCAGCCGGCGACGAAGTGATACTTCTGCCAGAAGGTCAGCTTGGTATCGCCGAAGAACATCTTGCCGGCATGCGCCTTCATGATCTGCATGGCACCGTAGGCCCAGCGGAAACGCTGTTTCTTGTAGCCGGCAAAGTGGTCGGGCGTCAGGCCGTGGCCGAAGCGCTCGCGGCTGTACATCGCGCCGTAGCCCTTCTCCATCAGCCGCAGGCCGAGCTCGGTGTCCTCGGTGATGCACCAGGTCGCCCAGCCGCCCATCTCCTCCATGCAGGAGCGGCGCACCAAGGTCATCGTGCCGTGCTGGATGATGGCGTCGTACTCGTTGCGCAGGCACATGCCGATGTCGAAGAAGCCGGCATATTCCCAGTTCAGCATTTCCTTGAACCGGTCGCCGCGCCAGTCGCGATGGTCCTGCGGCGCCTGCACGTAGCTGATCCTGGCGTCGTCAAAGTACGGCACCAGCGCCTTCAGCCAGTCCGGCCGCACCATGTAGTCGCTGTCGATGACGCCGATCACCTTGGCGTCGGGCGCGGTCTGGCTCAGCACGTAGTTGAGCGCGCCGGCCTTGAAGCCCTTCATGACGTCGAAATGGAAGAACTTGAAGCGCTCGCCGAGCTGAGCGCAGTAGTCCTGCACCGGGCGCCACACCGCGGGGTCCTTGGTGTTGTTGTCGATGACGATGACTTCGAAATCCGGATAGTCGAGCCCGGCCAGCGAATCGAGGGTCTGCATGACCATCGCCGGCGGCTCGTTGCAGATCGCCAGGTGCAGCGAAACCTTGGGCCACTCGCGGTTTGCCGGCTGGCGGGCGATCATCTCGGCCGCAGGCAGCGCCTCGCGTGTCCAGCGGCCGCGCCAGATCGTCTCCGCCATCTCGAGCGCCTGGACGAGCGCCATGCCGAGGCTGGCCACCAGGAAGAAGGCCAGCACGCCCCAACCGATCATTTCGGAGGCGACCATGTAGGTGCCGGCCGCAACGGACGCGCCATAGGCCACGGCGCTCGCCGAAAGGGCCAGCAGGGCGCAGAATCCCACCTGCCCCGCCATGCCGAGGCGCGGCCAGCGCCACAGGAAGAGCAGCATCAGCGGCAGCGACGCCGCCAGCGACCAGGCCGCGCAGGAAAGCCACTGCGGGAAAGTCTCGATCGGTCCGGTCCAGGCGAACTTGGGCTGCCGGTCGGCATTCCACAGGCCCCAGTAGCCACCCGCCTTGCCTTCCAGGTCGTAGGATTTCCACGGCTGATCGACGGCCTCGACGACGAAAGTGTCGATGTTCTGCGAGCGCAGCCACGCCACCATGTCACGCACGTTCTTGGCCTGCTCGGCCGGCGTCGCATACTTCACCACGCCTGAGCCGGGGCTGCGCCGTGCAGCGCCGTTCGACGGCCAGCCGACCTCGGTCACGATGATGTTCTTGTTCGGGTAGAGCTTGCGCAGGAGGCCGATCTTTTCCTTCACGTACTCCAGCGGCGTCGAACTCGACTGCTCGTCCCAGTACGGCAGGATATGGACGGCGAGATAGTCGACCTCGCGTGCGAGCTCGGGATAGCGCTCCCAGACGTGCCAGGGCTCGGCGGTGCTGACCGGCACCTTCACGTTGCGCTTGACGTTGCGGATCTCGCGGATGAGCTGGGCCGGGCTGGTGGCGTTGGGATTGCGCAGATCCTTCTCGCCGTCGAAACGCAGGATGTTCTCGTTGCCGACCAGCACGCGCTCGATATTGGGGTTCTGGTTGGCCATGCGGATCAGCGCGCCGGTCTCCTCGGCGTTGACCTCACTCGCCTCGCGGCCGAACTGCAGCTTGGCTTCGTTCGGACTGTAGATCCAAGCCCCGGGCACCAGCTTCAGCCCGTACTTCGCGGCCAGCGCCGGCATCACGTCGCCGCCGTCGGTGGTGCGGTAGGTACGGACATAGTTGACCTTGCCGCTGAGCATGGCGAAGTCGCGCTCGATCTGGTCGTTGCGCGGCTTGATCTGCGGCGCGGGCGCCTCGTTCACGGCGGTCCGCAGGAAGCTCCAGATACCGCTCGCCTTGCCTTCGAGCGGATCCTGGTCCTTGGCCCAGGGCGCATAGGTGACGCCGTGGAGCGGACCGTCGACGTTCGCCGCCGTCACACGGCTGTCGAGGAGGCGCCAGCCCACCAGCGTGGCCGCGACTGCAATGAAAAGAACCAGGCCCCGACGCATCATGAAGAGACGATTGCTCCGGCAACGCCGCCGGTGGTGAACGCTCGCTTCGGGATCGCGGTCGCAAGTCTCCTGCGGACGACAATCGTCGACGCAAGGACCGTGCCCGGATCGACTCTTCCAGCGAGCCGACTACCACGCAGTGCGGCGGACCTCTTCGAGGTTTCCTTGCGCCCGATTTCCTCGACGGCGACCCTTCGCAGTCGGTAAGGCGACACAGGCGTTCTATAACCTGCGGCTCCCGGTACGGTAAAGAGACCGAAGGGGATGATGGCTAAAATGCCCAATTCTTTGCTGGCCTTGACGCCCGTCCTTCGCCAAAACGCCACAAACAATGAGCGATCAGGACCCCGCCGCAGCCCCCGTAACGATACCTGCCTCTCTTAGCGCAACCTATCGCGCGGCAGATCGTTACGGCTTCCTCGAGCGCGCCGGAGCGCGCCTTCGTTACGCATGGTGGAACGCCTTGGGCGCCGCCCGCGGTACCGTCGTCATCCTGACCGGCCGGGGCGAGTTCATCGAGAAGTACGCGACCGAGGTGGTGGGCGACCTGCTGGAGCGCGGGTTCGCGGTGGCCGCCGTCGACTGGCGGGGCCAGGGCCTTTCGGACAGGCCGCTGCAGGATCGCGGCAAGGGACACATCGACACCTTCGCGACTTATATGGCCGACCTCCGGCTGTTCCTGGAAACCGTCGTTTCGCCCGAAGCGCCTCGCCCGGTACTGGCCCTCTGCCACTCGATGGGCAGCCATATCATGATGCGCGAGATGGCCGAAAACGGGACCGGCCCCTTCTCCGCCGCTTTGTTCGTGTCGCCCATGACGGCCCTTCGCCGCGAGGCGATGCTGCGGTCGGTCCTGATGATCATGCCCGAGGTCCCCGCCGTCGAGGAACGCTACCTGTTCGGGACCGGTCCCTTCGTCCTCCTTGCCCGGGAATTCGCCTCGAATTTCGTGACCCATGACGAGCGCCGCTATCGCTTCACCGAGGACTGGTTCACCGCCGATCCGCGGCTGTCGCTGGGCGGACCGACGCTCGGCTGGTCCCGCCAGGCCGTCCGTTCGATGGCCGCCGTCCAGGCGCCCGGCTATCTCGAGCGCATCGACATTCCGCTCCTCGTCATCAGCGCCGGCGAGGACCGGCTGATCGACTCCCGATCGCATGGCCCCCTGGTGGCGCGGCTGAAGCATGGCGAGCACTTCACGATCGGCCATGCCCGCCACGAGATCATGATGGAAACCGACGAGATCCGCGCCCTGTTCTGGGAGGCGTTCGACCGGCTGGTGAAAGGCGTTCTGCCCTGATGACCGAAATCCAGATCCTGGTGATCGTCGTCGCCTTCATCGTCGCCGGCATCGCCAAGGGAGCGGTCGGCATCGGCCTGCCGCCGATCGCCGTGGGCCTGATGACCCTGGCCGTGCCTCTCGACGACGCGCTGGCGATCATGACCATTCCGACGCTGGCCACGAACGTCTGGCAGGCCGGCTACGGCTCCGGCCTGCTGCGCCTGTTCCGCCGGTTCTGGACGCTGGCCCTCACCGCGACCGTCACGCTGATCCTGGTGGCAGCGACCCTGGGCAAGCTCGGCTCGGCCCAGGCCTCGGCCTGGCTGGGCGTGATGCTGGCCGTCTATTCGACCATCGTGCTCCTGGCGTGGCGTCCGCGGGTGTCGCGGCAGGCCGAACGCTGGATGAACCCGCTGATGGGCATTGCCAGCGGCGGCGTCGCCGGTTTCACCGGCATCGCGGCGGTGCCGTTCCTGCCCTACATGCAGTCGCTGGACATCGACAAGAACGACCTCGTCCAGGCGCTGGGCATCCTCTTCATCTTCCTGATCGGTGCTCTCACCTTCGCGCTGTTTCGCCAAGGGGCCTTCGACACCACGAACGTCATCGGCGGGATTGCCGCCATCGTGCCGACCTCGATCGGCGTCTGGCTCGGCCAGAAGTCTCGCAATGCCCTGTCTCCAGAGATGTTCCGCCGGGTTTTCCTGGTCGGGCTGCTGGCCCTCGGGCTGCACATGGCGCGTGGGTTGTTGTAGGGTCGAGCCATGTCACTCCCTCCCTTCAAGGTCACGATCTGCGGCATTCCCGAGCTGCCGCAGCACTGCGCCGTCGGCGTCAGCCACGTCCTGTCGATCATCGACACCCACGAACCGCGCCCACCCGCGCTCGACACCTACTCCGACTTCGAACACGAGCTGATCCGCTTCGACGACGTCGTGGCGGAGTATCCCGGCTTCGAGGCCTGCACGCAGGCCCATATCGAGAAGGTGCTGGCCTTCGGCGAACGCGTCCATGCCCGGCCCGATGGCCACGTACTGGTCCATTGCCACGCAGGCATTTCACGTTCGACTGCCGCCGCCGCCATCCTGATGACGCAGTTCGCACCGGGAACCGAGGAACAGGCCTTCCTGAAGCTGCTGGAGCTGCGCCAGCACGGCTGGCCCAACACCCGCATGGTCGAATTCGCCGACACGCTGCTGAAGCGCGACGGCGCCATGCTGCGGGGCCTTGTCGCCTATCGGAAGGCTCTGCTCGAGGTGAAGCCGCACCTCAAGGAAGTAGTCCGCAACATCGGCCGCGGCCACGAGATTCCGTAGTCACCGTCAGGACCGGTGGAACACCAGCGTCCTGACCTCGATGCTTTCGCGCGGCGGGGCATCGATGGGCGCCGTCGGGTCGGTGAAGGCGCTGTGCGGCGTATAGCGCGCCGGAACGCCGGTCGACGTATCGCAGCATTTCAGCAGCAGCGCCTCGTCGGTCCGCATCTGCGGTACGTAGTACCAGCGATGCGCGGGATTGAACTTCACCGAGTAGGTCTCGCCGACCCGATGCGGATAGACGAGATCCGACGGCACCAGGTCGTCCAGCACGATGCTCGTTGCATCACAGACCGCGAGGGGTGAATCGAGCAGCGGCCCCTTGATGGGACGCCACAGGTTGATCACCTGCACCCTGCCCTTCAGCAGCTCCACGGCCTCATCGGGCAGAAGATCCCGCACCCGCTGCGGCCCCGACCGCGCCGTGTGGTCGATATGGACACGACGGACCGGCTGGCGCGGGGCATCCGCCTGGGTCTCGGCATCGGGCACGCGGCGGCGGGTCGTGTGGTCGAAGATGTGAACCCGGTCCGCGCCCGTGGCTTCCCGTACGAGACGCTCGACTTCTGGATAGTAGATACGGCGAACCTCCTCGTCGTCGAAGAAGTCCTTCACGTCGCTGCGATGCCGGACGAGCGCAAAGCCGTTGGCGTCGAGCGACACCTTGTCGGCGAGAGGCCGCGCGTCACGGATCGCGACGGCGTGCGCTTCGTGCTCGGCATTGCTGCGCGGGATGCCGGGCGGTGGGTCGAACGTGTAGTTGCGCGGCCGCTCCACCATCGGCACGAGATAGTTCATGTCGGCGACGACGCTCGACAGGTTGGAGAAGACGTCGAGTTGTTCCTGCAGAGTCATGGTCCAGGACCTCCGAAGATGTTCGGATGATCTTGGACCCACCCCCTTTCCACGCCATGGAGAAGATGTGCGGCGCCACATGAAGAGACGTTATCCGAAAGGAAAACCTCTTCTGTCGCGCCGCACGTTCACGGCAAGAACGCGTCGTCAGCGCGCCTTCATCGGCAGGCTGGCGAGATGGGTGCCGGCGTCGACGATCAGGAACTCGCCGGTGATGTTGCTGGCACTGGTCAGGAAGAACATCACGGCCTCCGCCATCTGCTCGGGCGTGCCGGCCTGGCGCAGCGGGGTGTTCTGCTCCTGGCCCATCTTCATCTTGTTGTAGTTTTCCTCACCCATGCCGCCCAGCAGCCAGCGCGTCTGGATGAAGCCCGGGCAGACCGTGTTGACCCTGACTGCCGGCGACAGCCAGCGCGCGAGCGTGAGGGTCAAGGTGTTGAGCGCACCCTTGGAGCAGGCATAGGGGATCGAGCTGCCGACACCCATGACGCCAGCGATCGAGGAGATGTTGACGATCGAACCGCGGTCCTGATGGGTCTCCCACTGCTTCTTCATCGTCGGATAGACGGCGCGGCTCATCATATAGGGGCCGGTCACGTTGACCCGCAGGATGCGATCGAAATCCTCGGGCGTGACGCCGTCGAGGTCGCCCTGGTTCTGGAACTTGGTGGTGCCGGCATTGTTCACCAGACCGTCGATGCGATCCCACTTCTTCATGGTCTCGGCGGCGAGCTTCCGGCAGTCGGCGTCCTGGCCCATGTCGGCCTGGACGAGGATCGCCTCGACGCCCTTGGCCTTCACCGCCTCGTAGGTCTCGTCCGCCTCTTTCTTGCTCTTGGTGTAGTTGATCGCGACGTTCCAGCCGCGCTCGGCCAGGTCGAGCGCGCAGGAAGCGCCCAGCCCCGTCGCCGAGCCCGTCACGATCGCCACCTTGTTCGATTTCGCCATGTCGCTTCTCCCGATATCTGCGGCACCTTTCATAGGCTAGGATCGGCCTCCAAGGCAAAGAAGCGGGTGGTAAGCGGGAACATGGCCGATCTTTTTTCGATGACGAAGCGCGTGGCCCTGGTGACCGGCGCGTCGCGTGGACTGGGACGCGACATGGCGTTGGCCTTGGCGGGCGCCGGCGCAACGGTGCTCTGCGCCGGCCGCTCGGTGAAGGAACTCGACGCGACGGCCCGCGCCATCGGCCGCAAGGGCGGCAAGGCGCACGTGGTTCCGATGGACGTGACCGACGAGCACGATGTCGTCGCCAAGGTCGCGGCCATCGTGGCCAGGCACCGCCGCATCGACGTGCTGGTGAACAATGCCGGGATCGTCCATCGCCAGGACATCGTCGACACGGCAACGACCGATTTCCGCAAGGTGATCGAAACCGACCTGGTCTCGCAGTTCATCGTCGCCCGAGAGGTCGGCCGTCACATGCTGACGCGCAAGTATGGCCGCATCGTCAACATCTCGTCGGTCATGGCGATCCTCGGCCGCGCCTCGGTCGCGGGATACGTTTCCGCCAAGCACGGGCTTGTCGGCCTGACCAAGAACCTGGCGGCCGAGTTCGGACCGCACGTCACCGCCAATGCGATCGCGCCCGGCTACATCCGGACCGAGCTCAACGTGCCCCTGCAGCAGAACAAGGACTTCAGCGACATGCTCGAGCGCCGCACCGCGGCCGCGCGCTGGGGCAAGCCCGAGGATCTGCGTGGCGCCCTGCTGCTGCTGGCCTCGGACGCCGGCGCCTACATCACCGGCCACACGCTGGTGGTCGACGGCGGCCTGACGACCATCCTCGCCTGATCGGACGGGCCAGACCATGACAGGCATCCCGCGCTGGGCGATGCTCCTGCTGGCGGCCGCGCTGGTCCTGTACGGCATCGCGGCCTCGCAGGGCTGGCTGCGCGATCCGTCGCTCGCGAAAGCCGATTATGTCGGCACGATCGACGTTTCGGCAGACGATGCGCAACTCTACCGACCCGTGCCTTTCGAGTGGCAGGTGAACAGTGCCGCCGGCAGCTTCAAGGGCAGCGACACGGCGCATGTGCGCATCGCCCCGTCGGGAGAACGCACCGTGCTGTGCGGCTGGGTTCCGCTCGACAAGGGTGGCGCCTCGATCCGCGCCACCCGCTGGCTGAGCGAGGCGCGCCTCGCCGTCGGCGACATCAAGGTCACGGCGCTGTTCATCGCCCCGGTCGACAGGAAGCCGGGGGACGGGCTCAACGCCGGCTGCCTGAGGCTCGACGAAGGCATCAAGCCCTCCGCCGATGCCCCGCTCAGGCTCGAAGGCCCGGCGGTCCGTGAATAGACACGCTTCCTCATTGAAAGAGTAACCATGCTGCCGAGACAAGGCGTCACCCCGGAACTGGCCCGTTTCATCGTCGATACGAAGTGGGACGACCTTCCCGAGAAGGCCCGCCACGAAGCCAAGCGGGCCCTGCTGAACTTCTTCGCCGTCGCGATCGCCGGGTGCCGCACCCAGCCGGTCGAGCTGGCGCTGCGGACCCTGGGCGAATTCTCGGGCGGCCGGCAGGCAACCATCGTCGGGCGGCCCGAGCGCATCGACCCGCTGACGGCCGCCTTCCTGAATGCGGCCGGCGCCAACGTCTTCGACTATTGCGACACCCATCTGCCGACGGTCGTTCACCCGACCTCGCCGCTCGCCCCCGCGCTGCTGGCCCTGTCGGAAATCCGCAAGGTGACCGGACCCGAGCTGCTGCTGGCCTTCGCACTGGGCTTCGAGATCGAGTGCCGGGTCGGCGGCGCGGTCTCGCCCGGTCACTATCCCAAGGGCTGGCACATCACCTCGACCTGCGGCGTGTTCGGCTCGGCGGCGGGTGCGACCAAGCTGCTCGGCCTCGACGTCGAGCGCACCGTCTGGGCGCTGGGCAGCGCCTCGACCCAGTCCGCCGGCCTCTGCGAGTGCCTCGGCTGGCCCGCGAAGAGCGTGAGCGTCGGCAATGCCGCACGCAACGGCCTCTTCTCGGCACTGCTGGCGGAGAAGGGATTTGCCGGCCCGCCCGAGCCGATCGCCGGCGCGCAGGGCTTTCTCGCGGCCATGGGCGAGCCGCCCGACTGGAAGGCCCTGCTCGACGGTCTGGGCGAGGACTGGCAGGTCAATCACAACTCGATCAAGCCCTATGCTGCGGGCTTCGTGATCCATCCCTTGCTCGACCTGGCGCTCGACTGGCGCCGCGCCCATCCGGACGGCCAGGTCGAGCGGATCGCCGTACGCGGCAATCCCCTGCTGCTGCAGCGCACGGACCGCGCCGACATCGCCACGGGCCGCGAGGCGCAGGTCAGCCTGCAGCATTGCGTGGCGGCGGCGCTGGTGCTCGGCAAAGCCGGTCTCGATCAGTTGACCGATGCCTGCGTCGCCGATCCCGCCATCAAGGCGCTGCGCCTCAAGTTCGAATGCTCGGCAGATGACCGCATCTCGACCATCGCGGCCGAGATGGACATCTGGACGACCGACGGGAAGAAGCACCCGCTCTCGACCCAGGCGGCACGTGGCAGCTCGTCCAACCCGCTGAAGGATTCCGAGATCGAGGCCAAGCTGCGCGACGAGGCCAGGCGCTGGGAGCCGGACCACGACATCCAGCCGCTGATCGACGCCGTGTGGGCGCTCGACGGCAGCGAGGATGTCTCCTCGCTGCTGGCGCTCGCGGTGCCTACTCGACGGTGACGTTGGCGGCCGCCGCGACCGCCTTCCAGGTCGCGATGTCCTTCTGGATGAAGGTAGCGAACGCTTCCGGCGAGTTCCCGACCGTCTGCATGGCCTGCTTCTCCAGCAGCTCCTTGGTGGCGGGATCAGCCAGCGCCTTCACGATCTCGGCGTTCAGCTTCTTGACGACGGCAGGTGGGGTCCTGGCCGGCGCCAGGATGCCATGCCAGGCCAGCGCCTCGAAGCCGGGATAGCCGCTCTCGGCGATGGTCGGCACCTCCGGGGCCACCGGCGACCGCTCCAGGCTGGTGACGGCGAGCGCGCGCAGCTTGCCGGACCTGATGTGCGGCAGGACGCTGATCGGATCGCCGAACACGACGTTCAACTGGCCGCTGACGAGATCAGCGACCGCCAGCGCCGTGCCGCGATAGGGCACATGGGTCATCTTGAGGCCGGCCTTGCTGGCGAACAGCTCGGCCACGAGATGGTTGGCCGCGCCGACGCCGGTCGAACCGTAGTTCAGGGCGCCGGGCTTGCTCTTGGCGAGCGTCACGAACTCCTGCAGGGTCTTGGCCGGCGCCTCCGAATTGACGACGAGGATGTAGGGGTAGGCCGTGGTCATGGTGATGGGCGCGAAATCCTTCACCGGATCGTAGGGCAGCGTCTTGTAGACGGCCGGGTTGATCGAGATCGGGCCGGACTGGCCGAGTAGCAGCGTGTAGCCGTCGGGCTCGGCCTTGGCGACGAGGTCGGTGCCGACGATCGAGCCGGCGCCGCCCTTGTTCTCGATCACGATCGGCTGGCCGATGTTTTCGCTGACTTTCTTCGCGACGATGCGCGCTACCGAATCGGCGCCGCCGCCCGGCGCATAGGGCACCACCAGCTTGAGGGACTTGGACGGAAAGTCCTGCGCCCGCGCGGGGCCCGCGGCCACTGCCAGCGCCAGCGCGCAGGCAGCGCGCCTTGTCATCTTCTTCATCGTTTCCTCCCGGGACTTCATTCGCGGCATCGTTGAGAATACCGCCGACAACAGCTACTGAAACGCCGGCATGGGGCAATCTCGAGTCTCTGGAACGGCGTCAGGCCGCCTCCCCCCTCAATTGGGCGAGTCCCCGCTTCATCAGGGCCTTGGTGTAGCGTTCCCGGCCGATATCGGGCGGAACGGCCTTCTTGTCCGGCGGCGACGTGAAGATGGCGGTCAGTTCCTTCAGTTCCGCCTCGGCGAGCTTGAAGTTGCCGCGCTTCATGTAGCCCAGGGCACGGAAGAGGCATTCCTCCTCCTTCCAGTTGGGCTCGCGGTTCCAGTCGTCGAGCTGATGCAGCGCCGCCGCGAAGCGCGCCAGTGTCGTCGCCTTGAATTGGGAAGTTACCCGGTACATGCCATCCGCCCGTTCCTGTTGCCTGGCGGGATGGTGCGCGCGGGGCGCTCCTGCCGCAAGCGCCGTGGCCTCAGCCGCCGGCCCTCCCGATGACCCTCCCGGCTCCTTCCCATCCCTTCCTGGACGGCCGCTCGCCGCGCACAACGTTCGTCGATCTTGCGCTGCTCGTCGTCGTCAGCGGCGCCGTACTGATCGCCCTCATCCTCTGGTTCGACAATGCGCAGGGCGGCCTGACGGGCAACGGCGTCTTCAAGAGCCTCGAGCTGAAGCCCTGGGTGGTCGATCCGGCGAACGCGCCGCTCTACGCCTCGAACTATCTCTTCTATCCCGCCTACGGCGCACTCTGCCGGCTGCTCGATCTGCTCGGTGTCTTCGCCGGCGATCCGCGGCGGCAGCTCACGATCCTCAATGCCGTGAGCGCGAGCCTCTGCACCGGCGCGGCCTACCTTCTCGCCCGCGCAGTGACGGGCGACCGGGTCATCGCCTGGCTGACGGGGGCGTTCCATCTCTCGACCAGTCACGTGATGTTCCTTGCCATCGTCAACGAGGACATCATGCCGAGCTATACGGTGATGTTCGCGGCGATGTCGCTGGGAGCGGTCTGGTTTGCCCGGCCGTCGGTGGCGCGGGTCGCCGCGGTCTCCGTCCTGTTCTCGATCGGCTGGCTGTTCGAATGGCGGCTGATGTTCCCCACCCTACCCGCGATGCTGGCCGCGCTCTGGTTCTGCGAGCGACGCTGGTCGCTGCGCTTTGCCTGGATCGCACTGTTCCTCGGCGCGATGGTCACCACGGCCGCCCTCATGGCGCTGGCCTGGCACGGGCATCCAGGCGCCGTCGGCCCCTTCGATCTCATCTGGACGGGCAAGGCGGTGCGCTCGGTGTGGGCCGGCTTCACCTGGCCAAAGGTCGGCTATCTCTGGGACGGAATCGTCGCCTATCTGCTGGGAACGGGAGTCACCACGTTCGACGGCATTCCTGGTTGGGACATCTGGCGCTTCGCCACGACTTTCTGGCTGATCGGCATGGCATGGGTGGCCGGCTCGGTCCTGTGGCCGACCCGAGGCGACGAACGGACCCGCGCCCTTGTCGCGGTGTTCGGCGTCACCTTCCTCGCCGGCGAGGTCTTCAACCTCTACTCCCAGCCGCAGGACCCGCAAATGCAGATCAACGTCATGGCCTGGGTCACGCCGGCCTGGGCGCTGGTGCTGCTGGCCGCGCGCCGGCGCTGGCCCGCCCGCGGCCTCGCCGCGATGACTGCCGTCACCGTAGCGCTGTTCGCCTACAACGTCTGGAGCATCGCCCCACTGCGCGGCCTCGACACCAAATGGCGCCTCGGGATCGAGCGACTGGAGCAGCTGGGCGATCCATCGCGCACGGTATTCCTGCTGCACGACTTCGACTGGACGATGGTCTACGCCTCGCTGCACTGGGGTACTTCGGAACCGGGTGTTGCCGCGCTCGGGCCCGCGCCGCAGGCGCTGCCGAGGTTCAAGTGGATCGGCTTCACGGGCGACGTCCTGCGCCACCCCGACTGGAGCACCGAACGTCACGTCGAGGCATTGCGGCAGCAGATCGACCGCGCGCTGGCGCTCGGCTACGAGGTGATCGTCGTGCGCCTGTGGAACATTCCCGAGGCGCAGCTGCTGACAGAGACCGGCATGGTCGCCGACGCCGCCCGTCTCGGTGCACTGCAACGCATGCTGCGCACCGACTTTGTCGCGACGCCGGTGTCCGTCGATCCGGTCGCAGGCTCCCTGTACCGGCTGCAACGCGCCGCCGGCCGCTGACGGCTACATCGTCGCCTGCTGGATGCGCCGCTCGTCGAGGCCGACCGCGCGGGCCGTCTCCACGATCGCGGCCCAGGTATCGTCCGGCAGTGGCACGCCCTCGGCAAGACGCTGGGCGCGGGTGCGCGATTCCTGCTCGCCCGGCACCAGGATCTCGACGCCGGGCGTCACGGGCTTGGAGCCCTTCACGAAGGAGACGTACTTGGCGATGTCCGTGGGGAAGAAGCCCTCGGCGTCGAACACCTTGGGATCGACGTAGAAGGACAGCATGCCATTGGCGAAGCGGCCGCGCTTGGGATCGGTCGCGCCCGTGCCCGACAGCGAGCCACCCAGGATCTCGCACATGAACGCGAGGCCCGAGCCCTTGTGGTCGCCGAAGGCGCGGATGGCGCCGGTGCCCTTGCTGTGGTCACGCGGCCCCGTGGGCGTGTAGTCGCCATAGAGCAGATGCGGATCGGCGCTCGGCTTGCCGTCCGGGCCGATCAGCGCTCCCTCGGGCAGCTTCTTGCCGCCCTGGCTGGTCACCAGGACCTTGCCCTCGGCCACGATCGAGGTGGCGAAGTCGAGGATCAGCGGATCCTCGCCCGGCCGCGGAACGCCGACGCAATAGGGCGCTGTCGAGAAACGCCGCTCGACACCGCCATAGGGCGCCACCAGCACGCTGCCCGAGGCATTCACGAAATGCACCGAGACGAGGCCCGCCTCGGCCGCCATCTCGGCCCAGTCGCCGACCCGGCCGACATGGCCCGCATTGCGCAGAGTCACGGCCGAGAGGCCGTTCTTCAGGCACTTGTCGATGCCGATCTGTACCGCCTGCGGCGTCACGGTCTGGCCGAATCCGTACTTGCCGTCGACCACGGCGATCACCGGCGTGTCGACCAGCACGTCGACCTTCACGTCGGCAATGACGGTGCCGCTCTTCTTCTGCGAGGCGTAGCGCGGCACACGCACCACGCCGTGGCTGTCGTGGCCCGACAGGTTCGCGCTCACGAGATAGCGGCCGATGCGGCCGCCCTCCTCCTTCGAGCATCCCGCGGCGGCAAAGATGTCCGCGACGAAGGATTCGAGTTCCTTCGCCTTGATGGTCACGCTGCCCATGTCAGGACTTCCCGCGCTGCAGGCTCGCGACGTAGCCGCGGTTCCAGGTCGGGTTGATCATCACCTCGTTGATGACGATGTGCGGCGGCAGGCAGGCGACATAGCGGATCAGATCGCCGACATCCTCCGACTGCGCCATGCGCTTGCGCTCGGCCGGGGTGATCGGCACCGGGCGCTTGTCGAGGATCGGCGTTGCCACCTCGCCCGGGCAAACGACGCAGGAGCGGATGCCGTTGACGCATTCCTCCATGTTGATCGTGTGGCTCATCGCCACCACGCCGTGCTTGGCCGCCGAATAGGCCGGGCCCGACAGCAGGCTCGGCACCTTGCCGGCCACCGAGGAGGTGTGGATCAGCACACCATCCTTGTGCTTGCGCATCATCGGCAGCACCGCGGTCGTGCAGTAGAAGGCGCTGGCGAGATTGCCGTCGATCACCAGTTCGGCATCGGCCGGCGTCAGCTTGGCCCACTGGCGATTCAGGATGTTCAGGCCGGCGTTGTTCACCAGGATGTCGCAACGGCCATATTTCTTCTCGATCTCCTTGGCGATCTTGGTGACCGCGGCCGCCTTCATCAGGTCGCCCGGCTTCACTTCGGACGCACCACCGGCCTTCTTGATCATGGCGGCCGTTTCCTTGAGCGGCGCGCTGCGCCGGCCGGTCAGCACGATCGTGGCGCCCTCTTTCGCCAGCGCGACCGCCGCCGCCTGTCCAATACCCGAGCCAGCACCGGTCACCCAGGCGACCTTGCCCGTCAACGAACCCATGAAAATCTCCTCAACGCTCGCTTGGAAAGCGACGATTAAAGCACCTTGCCGGTGCCGTCGTCGATCAGGTGCATGTTGCTGAGGTCGGCCCGGAGCTTCATGGGACGGGCCGGCTCCGCTCCCGCGTTGGGATTGACGCGGCCGCAGACCTCCCGGCCGTTCACAGTGAAATAAACCAGTGTTTCCATGCCCATCGGCTCCACGACGTCGATCAGCATGTCGAAATCGTGCTGGTTGGGCTCGGTGTGGGGCCTCGTCTCCATGATGTGCTCGGGCCGCAGCCCCAGCATCAGGTTGGGCTTGCCGACATGCGGCGTGTAGCGGGCCGTGCGGTCGGCAGGCACCGGGAACGACAGGGCGTCGTTCAGACGGACGCGCAACGCACCCGCCGCCTGTTCCAGCTGGCACGTGATGAAATTCATCGCAGGCGAGCCGATGAAGCCCGCAACGAACTTGGTGGCCGGCGAGTGGTAGAGGTCGTTCGGCGAGCCGACCTGCTCGATGATGCCGCCGTTCATGACCACCACGCGGTCGGCCAGGGTCATCGCCTCGACCTGGTCGTGGGTCACGTAGACCGTGGTGGTGCGAACCTTCTGGTGCACCTTCTTGATCTCGGTGCGCATCTGCACGCGCAGCTTGGCGTCGAGGTTGGACAGCGGCTCGTCGAACAGGAACACCTTGGGATCGCGCACGATGGCGCGGCCCATGGCGACCCTCTGGCGCTGGCCGCCGGAGAGCTGCTTGGGCTTGCGGTCGAGCAGTTCCGTGATGTCGAGGATCTGCGCCGCCTGCCTGACCCGCTGGTCGATCACGTCCTTCGGAGTCTTCTTGAGCTTCAGGCCGAACGACATGTTCTCGTAGACGTTCATGTGCGGATAGAGCGCGTAGTTCTGGAACACCATGGCGATGTCCCGGTCCTTGGGCGGCACGTCGTTGACGACGTGGCCGCCGATCGCGATGTCGCCGCCGCTGATCTCCTCCAGCCCCGCGATCATGCGGAGCGTGGTGCTCTTGCCGCAGCCCGACGGGCCGACCAGGACGATGAACTCCTTGTCGGTGATGTCGAGGTCGATGCCGCGGACGGCGAGGACCTCGTCGTACTTCTTGACGACCTTACGCAACGTTACCTGAGCCATGTGTCGACTATCCCTTTGTCGCGCCCGCGGTCAGACCCGCAATGTAGTAGTCCATGAGGAAGGCGTAGATGATGAGCGGCGGAGCCGCGCCGAGCAGCGCGCCGGTCATGATCTGTCCCCAGTTGAAGACGTCGCCCTTGATCAGGGTCGTGATGATGCCCACCGGCAGCACCAGCTCACTGGTAGAGGTCGTGAAGGCGAGCGGATAGAGGAACTGCGCCCAGGCCACCGTGAAGGTGAAGATCGTCGCCGCGATGATCCCGGGCAGGGCTACCGGAATGAAGATCTTGGTCAAGGTCTGCATCCAGGTCGCGCCGTCGATCAGCGCCGCTTCGTCGAGTTCCTTCGGGATCGAGGCGAAGTAGCCGATCATGATCCAGGTGGCGAACGGCACCGTCAGCGTCGGGTAGAGGATGATCATCGTCCACCAATGATTCATCAACTGGATGCCGAAAGTCTCGTTCACCCAGGCGAACATCTTGAACAGCGGGATGAACAGCAGCGTTTCCGGTATCAGGTAGGTGAGGAACACCCCGGTCGCCAGCGTGGCCGATCCCCAGAACTTCATGCGGGCGAGCGCGAAGGCCGCGATCACGCTGATCATCATGGTCAGGATGACGACGCAGATCGATACGATCGCCGAGTTCCGAAAGAACACCAGGAACTGGTTCTGCGACAGCAGGTCGATGTAGTTCTGCAGCGTCGGATTGCTGATCCACCAGGGGTTGGCAGCGGCCGAGATCTCCGCGCTGGTCTTCAGCGAGGTAATCAGCATGTAGATCGGCGGCATCAGGAAGAAGATGGCGAACAGCACGAGGAAGAAATAGGACCAGCGCAGCGCCCAGGCCCGGTCCCGGCTCATGCTGCCGTACTTGGGGCGGCTCGGCGCCCCGCTGGCGATCGATGCGTCGGCCATCAGACTTCACTCCCCCGCTTGGTGATGTCGCGCAGGATGAAGGTCGCGGCGACGGCCAGGATCGGCACCATGAACAGCGACACGGCGGCGCCGAGCGGGATGTCTCCGCCCTCGATGCCGACGCGGAATGCCCATGTCCCGAAGATATGCGTGCTGTTCAGCGGGCCGCCCGCCGTCAGCACGCGCACGATGTCGAAGTTGGCGAAAGTGACGATCAGCGAGAAGAGCGCTGTGATCGCGATGATATTGCGCATCATCGGCAGGGTCACGTACCAGATGCGCTGCCACCAGGTGGCGCCGTCGATCGAGGCCGCCTCGTAGAGCTGCTCGGGCACCGACTTCAGCGCCGCGAGGTACATGATCATGAAAAACGGCGAGCCGATCCACACGTTGACGAGGATGACCGAGAAGCGTGCCCAGCCGGCCTCGCCGGTCCAGGGAATGCCCTCGATGCCAAAAATTCCCAGGAGCCAGTTGAGGGCGCTGTAGGACGGATCGAACAGCCACAGCCAGGCGAGCGTGCTCATGGCCGGCGGAATGACCCACGGCACCAGCAGCATGCCACGCCACTTACGCTGGCCCTTCGCTGGAATGTTATGGACGAAGTGCGCGACCACAAAGCCGATGATCGCCTTGAAGATCACCGCCGTGATGGCGAACAGGCAGGACTGGTAGACGACCAGCCAGAACGTGTCGCGGCCGAACAGGAACTCGAAATTTCCGAAGCCGACGAAGCGGGTCATGCCCTTGTTGAGCGTTGCGAGATAGACCGCGTAGCCCGCCGGATAGGCGACCAGTATGGCGATCAGAAGGATCAGCGGCAGGGCCATCAGGAAGGCGATGGTCGACTTGCGCTGCATGAGTTTGTGCAAGCCACTGCGGCGATCACCCGTAAGGATGGTCGGATTTCGGGCGGCGATGTCTGCCATGTTGTACTCCCGCGGCGAGACCAAAGATGCAATCGCAGGGACGCCGCGCTCACGCGGCGCCCCCAACGGATGCAGAACGACGACGCGTCAGTTACGTGTGAAGCCCTCGAGCTCCTTAGCCGCCCAGTCGAGCGTCTTGTCCATCGCTTCACCCTTGGCGTAGCGCACGACCATCTGGGTCATGATGGCCTGGGTGTAGATCTGCTCGGCGATCTTGTGCGGCGCGGGAGCCGCGGCGATCGAAAGCGTCTGATGGTTGTGCGGGTTGGGGTAGTGGTAGAGCGTGCCCTTGGGCGGCGACTCTTCAGCCCACACCTTGAAGGTTGTGAGCTTCTCGAACGACGGCAGGTCGTAGCCCTGCGACGCGTTGGTCATCTTCTCGGCGGAGCTGGCCTGCGAGAGATGGGTGATCAGGCTCTTGGCCGCCGACTGGTTCTTGCTGAAGTTCCAGATACCCCAGAAGTACGGCAGGAACGGCGCATAGCGGCCCTTCGGCCCGACCGGGAAGCCGTGCGTCCAGAGCTGCTCGGCGACCTGCGGCGCATCGCGCTTGGCGACGGCCCAGGCGCTGGGCGGGTTCATGATCAGCGAGCCCTGGCCCGACACCAGGAACTTGTTGTTCGAAGCGTCATCCCAGGACGGGACGTCGGGCGGCAGGAACTGCATCAGCTTCTTGTAGTAGTCGAGCACCTGGCGGACCTGGTCGTTCTTCACGACGATGTCGCCCTTGGCGTTGACGAGCTGCGCGCCGAAGGCGTGGAACAGCGCGCCGGCCGTGTCGACATTGTCCGACGTCGTGCCGAGGCCGATGCCGAACGGGTTACCGCCCTTCTGGCAGGCTTCCGCCGCCTTGAGGAAGTTGTCGAGATTCCAGGCGTCCGCCTTGGGCGCCTGTCCGGCCGGGTACATCGCCTGGATGTCGATGCCGGCATGCTTCTTCAGCAGATCGATGCGCGAGCAGGGCCCCTTGATCTGGCTGCCCACCGTGGCCGGCACGGCGAGCCACTTTCCGTTCAGCTTGCCGAGATACTCGACCGTTCCGTTGACCGCGCCGTTCTCCTTGATGAGCGGCTCCATGACATCGTTCATCGGGACGAGCTGCTCGGAATAGCGCGCCGGGAGCCAGGTCGAGAAAGCGAGCACGTCGTGGCCGGACTTGGCCTGCGCTTCCGCAGCGGTCGTGAGCAACAGCTTGTTGCCCTGCGAGGTGATGAAGTCCATCTGGACTTCGACCTTGTTCTTCTCGGCCCACTCCTTGACGAGATCCTCGGTCGCCTTGTTGGCGCCCGGCACCCAGTGATCCCAGAATCCGACCGAAAGCTTGCCGGCGGCATTGGCGCCACGGACGAATGGCGCAGCCACGAACGCTGCCGAAACGGCAGCGGTACCGGCGACAAATCGACGACGATTGACCTTCCTCGAGACCATGTTTCCTCCTCAACGCCGATTTCGACCGGCAGATTGATCCCAGCCCGAGCTGACGCTTGGGGCACTGGCTCTCAGACGGAGCCTTGACTCGATGCTATGCACAAGACACCGGGCAAGCAATGCATTTTGACATGAGACCCGGATTCGACAGGGATTTGACAGGTAGCAGCGAGACTTGGATGCTCCGCGGCCCCGAGCCGGAGCGGGCCTGCAATTCCTGCGAGAATTTTCTGTGAATTGCATCCCGATCGAGTTCCATCGCCGTCTCTCTCGGCACCAGATTTGAAAGAAGCGTCTGCCTCGTCATGAATACCGTTCCGATCACCAATCCCTGGCTCGCAGCCGTCGCCCCCTCGCCCATCGGCGAAACCAAGCGCTGGGTGCTGGGCCGTACCTTTCCCGCCGACCGGCCGCTGATCGACCTCAGCCAGGCCGTGCCGGGCTATCCGCCGGCGCTCGAGTTGCGCAAGCATCTGGGCGAGTTGCTGCTCGATCCGACGATGCATGGCTACACGCCGATCCTCGGCCTGCCGGTGCTGCGCGAGGCTTATGCGGGACACCTCAGCGAATTCTACGGTGCTCCGGTCACGCCCGCCGAAGTCGGCATCACGTCGGGTTGCAACCAGGCCTTCTGCCTCGCCCTGATGAGCATCGCCAGGGCGGGTGACCAGGTGATCGTGCCGCGCCCGCACTACTTCAATCACGACATGTGGATGCGCATGCAGGGTGTCGAGCCCGTGCCGCTCGACTTCCGGCCCGGCTCCGGCGCCGTCCCGAGCGCGGAGGATGCCGAGAAGCTGATCGGGCCTCGCACCCGCGCGATCATCCTGATCTCGCCCAACAATCCGACGGGTGCCGTCTATCCGCCCGAAACGATCCACGCCTTCTTCGAACTCGCCAAGAAGCACGGCATCGCCTTGCTGCTCGACGAGACCTACAAGGATTTCCTGCCCGAAGGCGAGCGGCCGCATGACCTCTTCAGCCGGCCCGACTGGCGCGGCACGCTGGTGCACCTCTACAGCTTCTCCAAGGTGTTCGCGCTGACCGGCTACCGGGTCGGCGCCGTCACCGCGGGCACCGAGCTGATGGCCGAGATCGAGAAGGCGATGGACTGCGTCTCGATCTGTCCGCCGCGGCTTGGCCAGGAGGCGGCGCTCTACGGCCTGCGCAACCTGCTGCCTTGGGCCCGGAACAACACGGCCGGCCTCAAGGCGCGGGCCGACCTGCTGGGCCGGGGACTCGAGCGCTCCAACCGCTGGCGCCTGGTGAGCATCGGCGCCTACTTCGCGTATGTAGAGCACCCCTTCGCCGGCACCGCCTCCACCGAAGTCTCCAGGCGCATGGCCGACGAGGAAAACCTGCTCACCATTCCCGGCGACATGTTCGGCGCCGGCCAGGAGAGATTCATCCGCCTCGCCTTCGCCAACGTCACCGACGACAAGATTCCGGCGGTGCTGGAACGACTGGAGCGATTTGGCGTGTAAAGCGGATCCTGCGCGTCACTCCATGCGCAGGATCTTCTCCATCGCCCTTCCTTTCGCCAGCTCGTCGATGAGTTTGTCGAGGTAGCGGATCTCGCGCATGGTTGGCTCCTCGACCTCCTCGACGCGGACGCCGCAGACGACGCCCTTGATGAGCGCACGGGACGGGTTGGGCTTCGGGGCCTTGGCGAAGAAGGTCTCGAAGTCGGTCTGCTTCTTGATATGCGTGTCCAGCGCCTTGGCGCTGTAGCCCGTCAGCCAAGCGATGATCCGGTCGACCTCCGCCTTGGTGCGTCCCTTCTTCTCCGCCTTCGTGACGTAGTGCGGGTAAACGCTCGCGAAGCTCGTCGTGTAGATGCGATGCTTTGCCATGACCGCGATGCTAGCCTATTTGCCACCACCATCAACAATGCGAAGAGGAACCGCGCCATGCCGCACGCCACCACGCCCGACGGGGTGAAGCTCTATTACGAGGAGGCCGGCAACGGCACGCCGATCCTGTTCGTCCACGAATATTGCGGAGACTGGCGCGCCTGGGAGCCGCAGATGCGCTTCTTCGCCCGCCGCCATCGCTGCATCACCTATTCTTTCCGCGGCTATCCCGGCTCCGATGTGCCCGCGAGCGGTGACATGTACGGCCAACAATTCGCCGTGGACGATGCCAGGCGCATGCTCGACCACCTCAAGATTTCGAAAGCGCATATCGTCGGCCTGTCGCAGGGCGCCTTCGCGACGGCGCATTTCGGCCGATTGCATGCCGACCGTGCCCTCTCGCTGACCCTCGCAGGCGTAGGGTCCGGCGCCGGCCGCGACGGCCACGAGCAGTTCAAGAAGGATGCGGTGACGACGGCCGGACTCATCCGCAAGCACGGCATGGCGAAGTATGCCGAGAGCCTGACGACCAACCCCACCCGTTCGCGCTTCAGACTGAAGGACCCGCGCGGCTTCGCGGAATTCACGAAGCATCTCTCCGAGCATCCGGACCTCGGCGCCGCCAACACCATGGAGAACTACCAGGGCAAGCGGCCGTCGCTCTATGATTTCGAGGAGGAATGGCAGACGCTCGACGTGCCGACGCTGATCATCTGCGGCGACGAGGACGATCCGTGCCTGCAGCCCAGCCTCTACCTGAAGCGCGTTCTGCCCAATGCCGGCCTCGCGATGTTCGCCAAGACCGGCCATGCGGTGAACCTCGAGGAGCCTGATGCCTTCAATCGCGAGCTCTGGAACTTCATCGTCCAGACCGAGGCCGGGAAATGGACGCCGCGGCAGCCTGCCACGAAGGATGCTAGCCTGATTTGACCGTCACGGCGTGATTGAGCGGACCGTGGCCGCGTCCGAAGCCGGGCGCGGTTTCGATGGCCTTGCGCACATAGTCGCGCGCACGCGCCACGGCATCGCGCAACGTCATCCTCTGCGCCAGCCCCGCCGCGATTGCCGACGCGAGCGTGCAGCCGGTCCCATGGGTGCTGCGGCTCACGATCCTCGCATCCTCGAAGCGGTCGAATCTTCCGTCGTGGAACAGCAGGTCGACAACGCGGTCACCCTCGAGATGGCCGCCCTTCATCAGCACGGCGCCGGCCCCCAGCGAAGCCAGTCTTTCGGCGGCGCGTTTCATGTCGGCCTCGACCCTCACGGGAAATCCCACCAGCACTTCTGCCTCCGGCAGGTTCGGCGTTATCAGCGCCGCCATCGGCAGCAGCGTGTCGCGCAGCGCGGCCTCGGCTTCGGTCAGCAGCAGCCGGTGCCCGCCCTTGGCGACCATCACTGGATCGACGACCAGCGGCACACTGGCCGCATGCCGGGCAAGCCCCGCCGCCACCACGCCGATCACCTCGGCGCTGTGCAGCATGCCGGTCTTCACGGCATCGGCGCCGATGTCGCTCAGCACGACTTCGATCTGCTGGGCGATGAAGGTCGGCTCGATGCCGACCACGCCATGCACACCCTCGGTGTTCTGAGCGGTCAGCGCCGTGATAGCCGTCGCCGCGAAGCCGTTCATCGCGGTGACCGCCTTGATGTCGGCCTGGATGCCCGCCCCGCCGCCGGAATCCGAGCCGGCGATGATCAGCACACGGCCCTTCATGCCGCCTGCCGGGGGATCGCCTCGATGATCTGGTCGACGACGCTGTGCACGAGATCGGAATCGTCCCCCTCGGCCATGACGCGGATCAGCGGTTCCGTACCCGACTTTCGCACGAGGATGCGCCCGCTCTTGCCGAGCCGGGCCTCGGCCGAGGCGATTGCCTTGACCACGGATGCGGCGTGCAGGGCCTGTGTGGCATCGGCCACGCGCACGTTCTTCAGCAGCTGCGGCACAGGCTCGAATGCCCGGAAAAGCTCGCTCGCCGGACGACCGTCGCAGATCAGGGCGGCCAGCGCCTGCAATGCCGCCATCAGCCCGTCGCCGGTGGTGGCATGGTCGGTCATGATGATGTGGCCGGATTGCTCGCCGCCCAGATTGTAACCGTCGGCACGCATGCGCTCGAGGACGTAGCGGTCGCCGACCTGCGTGCGCACCAGCTTCAACCGCCGCGCGTCGAGATAGCGCTCCAGCCCGAGATTGGACATGACCGTCGCCACCACGCCGCCGCCCGACAGCAGGCCGCTCCGCGTCCACTGGTCGGCGATGGTCGCCATGAGCTGGTCGCCGTCGATGACCGCGCCCGTCTCGTCGACCATGATGACGCGGTCGGCGTCGCCGTCGAGGCCGATGCCGATGTGGGCGTGGTGCGCGACCACCTGCTCCTGCAGCACGCCGGGATGCGTCGAGCCGCAGTTGCCGTTGATGTTGAAGCCGTCCGGCGAGACGCCGACGCGAATGACCTCGGCACCGAGTTCGGTGAGCACCGTGGGCGCTACCTTGTAGGCCGCGCCATTGGCACAATCGATGACGATCTTGAGATCGCTGAGGTCGAGGCCGCGCGGCGCCGATGCCTTGACCGCCTCGATGTAGCGGCCCTGCACGTCGTCCAGCCGCTGCGCGCGGCCGATCGCGGCGGAATCGGCGAGAACCAGATCCGAGGGCGACATCACCAGCGCCTGAATCTCGATCTCGACCGCATCGGACAGCTTGAAGCCGTCAGGACCGAACAACTTGATCCCGTTATCCTCGTACGGGTTGTGCGATGCGGAGATCATCACGCCAACGTCGGCGCGCATCGATCTCGTCAGGAAGCCGACCGCGGGCGTAGGAATGGGCCCCAACAGGAACACGTCGACGCCGACCGAGAGGAAGCCCGCAGTCAGGGCCTGCTCCAGCATGTAGCCCGACAGGCGCGTATCCTTGCCGATCACGGCACGGTTGCGATGGGCGCCCCGGTGAAACACCTGTCCCGCGGCCATGCCGATGCGCATCGCGATTTCGGCGGTCATCGGCGCAGTGTTCGCACGACCGCGAATGCCATCCGTGCCGAAGAGTGATCGAACCATAATGATAATTTTACCGCATCGCCTCGAAGACCGCGAGAGCCTGCCGCGTCGCGACGACGTTGTGGACGCGGACGATCGAAGCCCCGCGCCGTACGGCTTCGACGGCCAGAAACGCCGAGGCCGGATCGCGATCCGCCGGCTTTTCGACGCCCGTCAGCCGGCCGATGAAGCTCTTGCGAGAGCAGCCTATCAACACGGGGTATCCGGCCTGTGCCAGACGCTGCGTCCCCGTGATCAAGGCCAGTTCCTCCTCGACCTTCTTGCCGAAGCCGAGACCGGGGTCGAGGGCGATGCTCTGCCGGTCGATGCCCGCCGCCTCGCAAGCGGCGGCACGATCGAGCAGAAACCGCCGTACATCCTCGACGACATCGTCATAGGCCGGACCGGCATAGCGCTCCTCGGGCCGGCCGCGCCGATGCATCAGGACGACCGCCGCCTTGCGCCGCGCCACCAGGGGCAGCATCGCCCCATCGTCGCGCAGCGCCGACACATCGTTCACGATCTGCGCGCCGGCGGCCAATCCCGCATCCGCGACCAGGGCGCGGCGCGTGTCGAGCGAGACGATTGCTCCCTGCCGGACCAGCCCCTCCACGACGGGGAGGATGCGGCGGCATTCCTCCTCGGGAGAGACGGAAGCCGAACCGGGGCGCGTGGACTCGCCGCCGACATCGAGGATATCGGCCCCCTCCGCCACGAAGCGCAGGCCATCGTCGATGGCCCGCGCCGGGTCGAGGCGTTCACCGCCGTCGGAAAAGGAATCGGGCGTCACGTTCACGATCGCCATCACGACAGGGCGATCGAGCGCGAGGCCCGCGAAGCTTCGCGTCAAACGCCCGGCTGAGGCTCGGGATTGGCGCCTGGCGCCGGGCCGGTGCTGGTCGGGACCGAGGCGCGGCGACGGCGGTCCGACGTGCCCGCGCCGCCGGTGTCGTCGCGCACGACCTTCTCGCCGCGCAGGATCGTGCCGATTTCGTCGTTGCTCAGCGTCTCGTACTCGAGCAGCGCCCTGGCGATCGTGTGCAGATCCTCGAGGCGCTCGGTGAGGATCGTCCGCGCCCGGCCTTCGGCCTCCTCGATCAGGCGGCGGACCTCCTGGTCGATGAGCTGCGACGTCGCCTCGGAGACGTTCTGCGTCTGCGTGACGGCGTGGCCCAGGAAGACCTCCTGCTCGTTCGCCTGATAGCGCACGCGGCCAAGCTTCTCGGACATGCCGTAGGCGGTGATCATGCCGCGCGCGGTCTGGGTCGCGACCTGAATGTCGCTGGCGGCGCCCGTCGTCACGTTCTCCGGACCGAACACCAGCTCCTCGGCCAGGCGACCGCCAAACATGATGGCGAGCCGCGACTCCAGATACTGCTTGGTGTGGCTCAGGTGATCGCGCTCCGGCAGCTGCATGGTGACACCCAGCGCGCGGCCGCGCGGAATGATCGTCACCTTGTGCAGCGGGTCGCTCTTCGGCACGTGCATGGCGACCAGCGCGTGGCCCGCCTCATGGTAGGCCGTAAGCGTCTTCTCCTCGTCGGTCATCGCCATCGAGCGGCGCTCGGTGCCCATCAGCACCTTGTCCTTGGCATACTCGAAGTCGCCCATGGTCACGAGACGCTTGCCGACGCGCGCGGCGCGCAGCGCGGCCTCATTCACCAGGTTGGCGAGATCGGCACCGGAGAAACCGGGCGTGCCGCGGGCCAGCACCCTCGGATCGACGTCCGGCGCCAGCGGCACCTTGCGCATGTGGACCTTGAGGATCTTCTCGCGGCCGCCGACATCCGGGTTCGGCACCACGACCTGGCGGTCGAAGCGGCCCGGACGCAGCAGCGCGGGGTCGAGCACGTCGGGACGGTTGGTGGCGGCGATCAGGATGACGCCCTCGTTGGCCTCGAAACCGTCCATCTCGACCAGCAGCTGGTTCAGCGTCTGCTCGCGTTCGTCGTTGCCGCCGCCCAGGCCGGCGCCACGATGGCGGCCGACGGCGTCGATTTCGTCGATGAACACGATGCAGGGCGCGTTCTTCTTGGCCTGCTCGAACATGTCGCGCACGCGGCTGGCGCCGACGCCCACGAACATCTCGACGAAGTCGGAGCCCGAGATGGTGAAGAACGGCACGTTGGCTTCGCCGGCGATGGCGCGCGCCAACAGGGTCTTACCGGTACCCGGGGGGCCGACCAGTAAGCAGCCCTTGGGGATCTTGCCGCCCAGGCGCTGGAACTTCTGCGGGTCCTTCAGGAAGTCGACGATCTCCTCGAGCTCGCCCTTGGCCTCGTCGATTCCGGCGACGTCGTCAAAGGTGACGCGACCATGCTTCTCGGTGAGGAGGCGCGCCTTGGACTTGCCGAAGCCCATGGCCCGGCCGGTGCCGCTCTGCATCTGGCGCAGGAAGAAGATGTAGACGCCGACCAGCACGAGCACGGGCAGCCAGCTCACGAAGATGCTGCCGAGATTGACACCCTCTTCCGCCGGCCCGGCATCGACGCGGTCGACGTTCTTGATGAGCATCGGCATCAACTGGTCGTCGGGCGGGGTGCTCGGCGCGTAGGTCGAGAATTTCTGCACGCCGTTGCGCGGCTCGCGGAAGGTGCCGCTGATCGTGTTGCCCTGGATACGAACGTCCTGGATCTGCCGCTGTTCAACCGCCCGGACGAATTCCGAATAGGAGATCGTGTTGCCGGGAGACCGGGTCGCGCCGCCCTGGAAGACGCTGTAGAGCAGCGCGAGCAGCAGGACGATGACGATCCACAGGGCAGCGTTACGATTGAACGGGTTCACTGATGGCTTCCGTAAAATAGGGCTACGACCAAAGATGGGTTGCGGCCGCCGGGTCGCAAGCGAAAAATGCAGCGGGAATCAAGGGCTGCCTTCCTTTCCTGCCACTTTCGGGCCGGACAATCCACTCAAGCTGGCGCGAGCCGACAGCCTGACGCAGGGCGAATTGGCACCCCGACAGGGTGAAATCCTGCCTGCGGCCCGATTTGCCGCGGTCCGGCGCTCCGAACATCCGGGCCAGGCCCCGATCGAGCCGGTCTCGCCGCGGCGGATGAGAACCGCCTCCCAAGGCCTGCACGACGCGGCTCACCAGCCGGGCACGCGTGTCGCGGGCCAGCCGCTCGAGCGCCGTACGGTCGATCGCGATGCTCCCGTCCGCCCGGGACTCGATAAGTTCGACCCCCGCCCGGGCGGCCTGCGCCTCCCGGCCGGCACGCAGGAGGTCTGCATCCGGCTGCCCCGGCCCGATCGTCCCGGTGAGGCGCAGGCGAGCCCGCTCGAAGCGCGGATCGAAATTGGAAGGATCGTCGACCCAGGCGACGCCGCGCGCCATGAGTGTTGCCGACAGGCGTGCCCGCGGCACGCAGAGCAGCGGCCGCAGCAGGCGAACCTCCGGCCACTCGACGAGGGCGGCCATGCCGGCCAGCCCATCCGGGCCGCTGGCGCGCGCGGCGCGCATCGCGATCGTCTCGGCCTGGTCGCCGGCATGGTGGGCCACCAGAAGATGGAGGATGCCGCGCTCCCGGCACGCCTCGCGCAGCAGACGGTAGCGGGCGTCGCGCGCGGCTTCCTGCAGGCTGGCCAGCGGCTTGGCGCCGGTCCAGCGCAGGACGAGGCTCTGCACCCCGTGCCGAGCCAGCACCTCCACTGTCACCTGCGCTTCCCCCGCCGCCTCCTGCCGCAGGCCATGATCGACGATCAGCGCCAGAACCCGGCCGCCCTGCCCGGTCGACCATTCGTGCGCGAGCAGGGCGAGGCTGAGAGAGTCGCGGCCGCCGGAAACGGCGACAGCCAGTTCAGGACATGCCTCGAAAGGTCCGAACAGCGCCATCAGGCGCGCGAAGGTCGCTCCGTCGACGGGGCGCGGCTCGGCGGGATCGCTCACCCGCAGCCGTTCTTCTGCCGCTCCTGGTCGATCCGGCGCTTCTGCAGGTCGGTCGCGCGCGGATAGTCCTGGTTGAAGCGGGCGAACACGGCGCAGGCATCCGGCTTGCGGCCCATCACGGACATGGTGATGCCGAGCTTCAGGAGATTGTCGGGCCCCTTCGGACTGTTCTTGTAGACCTTGTAGCCTTCGGCGAAGGCCGTGAGGGCGTTGCTGTAGTCGCGGCGCGCGTAATAGGTCTCACCGAGCCAGTACTGTGCATTGCCGGCGAGCTTGTTCTGCGGATTGCGCTGGATGAAGGTCCTGAAGCCGCGCTCGGCGGCCGCATAGTCACCTTCCTGCAGCTTCTTGACGGCCTCGTCGTAGAGCTGGTCGGCATTGGCAGCGCCTGCGGGAGGCGTCGGCGAAGGTGTCGCGGGCGCCGCGGCCTGCGCGCCCGGACGCGGCGCGGCGCCTCCGGGGCGGCCGGCCCCACCCTTCTCGAGTTGCTCGATGCGGTACTCGTAGTCGGCCTGCATCTTCTCCATCTGCTGCTGCAGCTTCGCGTTGCGATTCTGCAGTTGCTCGATCTGGCCGGTCATCATCGTGAGCGACTGCTGGAGCTGATTGAGTCGATCATCGATATAGACTGCATCGCCTCCCCGTTGCGCCGCTGCCGCGGTCGGCAGGGCAAGAACGATTAGGAGAGCGAGCCGGGAGGGAAAGATCTTCATGGCCAACGCTTTGTTCACATCAAACGCGGCCATTTTCAGGCATGGCCGTCCCGCCGCCAAACGAAAACGCCGGTCGCATGGCGACCGGCGTTGTCCGCACTCGCCTCGGTGCGAGGCGATTCCTACTCCAGGGCGGTAACGGCGCGGCGATTACGCGCCCAGGCCGCTTCGTCGGAGCCGACCGGATCGGGCCTTTCCTTGCCGTAGCTGACGGTCTTGATGCGCGTCGCGGGGATGCCCTGTGCGATCAGGTACTGGCGCGCGGCATTGGCACGGCGCTCGCCGAGCGCGAGGTTGTATTCACGCGTGCCGCGCTCGTCGCAGTGGCCCTCGATGGTGATCTGGTAGTTCGAATATTTCTTCAGCCACTCGGCCTGGCGGTTCAGGGTCTGACGGCCGTCCTCGCGCACAGTGGAGGAGTCGGTGTCGAAGAAGACGCGGTCGCCGACGTTCTGCCGGAAGTCGCCGACCGATCCGGGCGTCACGGTCGTGGTGGCCGCAGAGGCCGTCTGCGTGTCGTTGTTGCTGCAGGCCGCAATGAGGAACAGCGCTGCAATGGCCGACAAAGCCTTGATCATGCTCATATTTCGATCCACTCCCTGACGGAATCGACCCGGGCGAGGGGTACGCACGGGTCGACAGAAAAGATCATATATTTCGCTACTGCGGAATCAAGGGCGACCAGGCCGGATCCGACGCGTCGGTCGGCGTCGGCACCTGCCGCTCGAAGCGGCCGGTGATGTCGATCTGGTGCAGGGAAGCCGACCCCGCTCTGCCGCCCGAGCTGGGCTGTCCCCGGAAGAACATCAGCACGCGGCCGTTGGGCGCCCAGGTCGGACCCTCGACGAGGAAGCCGCTGGCCAGCATGCGCTCGCCGCTGCCGTCCGAGCGCATCACACCGATGCCGAAGCCGCCCGCACCGATCTTGGTGAAGGCGATGAAGTCGCCGCGCGGCGACCAGACCGGCGTCGCGTAGCGTCCGTCACCGAAGCTGATGCGCCGCTCGCCGCCCCCGCCGGCACTCATCACGTAGAGCTGCTGGGCGCCGCCGCGGTCGGAGTTGAACACGATCTGCGAGCCGTCGGCCGAGAAGCACGGCGAGGTGTCGATGGCGGGCGAGTTGGTCAGGCGGCGGAGCTGCCGGCCGCGCACGTCCATCTCATAGATGTTGGTGCGGCCGTTCTCCGCGATGCTCATGACCACCTTGGTGCCGTCCGGCGAGAAGCGCGGCGCGAAGCTCATGCCCGGGAAGTTGCCGAGCAGCTCGCGGCGGCCGCTGTCGACGTTCTGCAGGTAGACGCGCGGCGGCCCGTTGTTCTCGCCGTACGCCATGTAGACGATTTCCTGCAGGGTCGGCGAGAAGCGCGGCGTCAGCGCGATGGTCTTGCCGTCGGTCAGGTAGCGGTTGTTGGCGCCGTCCTGGTCCATGACCGCGATGCGCTTGGTCCGGTTGTTGCCTGGGCCGGTCTCGGAGACGTAGGCGACGCGGGTGTCGAAATAACCTTCCTCGCCAGTCACGCGCTTGTAGATCGCGTCGGAAATGATGTGCGCGAGGCGCCGCCAGTTGCTCGGCTGGCTGGTGAAGGACAGGCCGGTGGCCTGCTGGCTCGTGACGACGTCCCACAGGCGGAAGTCGACCTTGATGCTGCCGCCGACCGAGGTGACCTGGCCGACGACCAGGCCGGCCGCGCCGACGCTGCGCCAGTCCTGGAAACGCGGCGGCGAGGTCGCGTCGACGTCCTTCTGGATGTAGGCGCTCGTGGGGATTACCCGGAACAGGCCGCAATTCTGCAGGTTGTTCCGGATCACGCCCGCCATCTGGGCGCCCACCGGGTCGCCCTTGAAGTCGACGATGGCGATCGGCACCGGCTCGAAGCTCGGCCGCGTCATGTCGATGGTGAGCTGCGCGCGCGCCGTGCCCGCAACGCCGATGGTGGCGAGGGCAGCACCGCCCAGCAGGGTCGTCCGTCGGGGAAGCATCATGTCGGACCTCTTCATCTCAAGGCTTCTATTAGGGTGGAGGGGTCTTAGTAGTCACGTGGATCGAAATTGAAGGTGATCGTTCGCCAGCTCGCGAACTTCTCTGGCGAAAGCGGCCAGGGCTGGCAACGCGGATTCATGATGGCGCGATGCGCCGCATCGGCTGCGGCACGAAAGACCGGATCGCTGTTATAGCGCCCCGTATCTCGCAGCTCAGCCTTCACCGGTGTACCGTTCTGGTTCATCTCGACGGTCAGCGTAATGATCATAGCTTGATCACGGGATCCGCCCTGCGTGTTCCAGCAGGGCCGGATCTTCTGGCGCACGCCCTCGATCTCGCTCGCCGTGACGACGGCCGCCAGGTTCGGCGCGGCCGGCGCCTGGCGGGTGACCTGCTGCACGGGCTTCGGGCTCTGCTCAGGCGTCTGGATCTTCTGCTGCGACTGCTTGTTCTTCAGGATGTCGTCGATCATGGAATCGACGCTCTGCTTGGGCGGCGCAGGCTTGGGCGGCGGCGGCTTGGGCGGCTCCGGTTTCTTCACCTCGGGGGCAGGCTTGGGCGGCTCCGGCGGCTTCTCGACCTTCGGCTTCTCGGGCTCCTTGGGCTTCATCGCCACGAGATCCTCGACCGGCTTGGCGGCCTCCGTCTTGGGCTTCTCCTCCGGCTTGGGCGGGGTCGGCGGCTTCGGGGGCTCGACGACTTCGGGCGGCTTGGGAGTCGGCGGCGACGGCGGCGGCTCCGCCGACTTCACCGGCGGCGCCTTGGTCGTCTCCTGCGCGATGGGCGCGTCCTTCGGCTGCGGCGGCAGGTTGGCCACCGTGGGTGCACCCGCCTTCTTGTCGATCGCCTCGAACTCGACCATCACGGGCTCGGGCTCCATCGGCGGCGTGCGGCCGAAGAAGTCGAGATTGAGCACCGCCGCTCCCAACACGAAGACGTGCACCATCGCCGACGCGATGGCCGGTGTGCGCATCTCGATGCTGTCAGGGTGACGCCGAACCATCGTCCTCTTCGTGTCCGTTGCTCTCAGCGCCGGGGCGTTGGCGCCTGGGGTTGCTGTTGAGGTTGCGGAGCGCGGGGAGCGGGCTGGCCGGGCGTGGCCGGCGTGACGGTGCCGCCGCCCCGTCCGAGCGCCTGCGCTTGTTCACCGAGCAGGCCAAGCTGGCGGAAGCCGCTGTCGATCACGACGCCCATGACCTCCATCATCTTTCCGTAGTCGACGCTCTTGTCGCCGCGCATGAAGACACGCTGGTCGGGTTTCTCCTCATGCACGGCCTTCAGCTTCGCGCCGAGTTCCGCGATGTCGTACTTGGTCTCGCCCAGGAACACCTCACCCTGAGAGTTCACCGACACAACCATCGGTTCATCCTTGCCGCCGACCTGCTGGGCGCTGGTCTTCGGCAGGTCGACCGGCACGCCGACCTGGAGCAGCGGCGCCGTCACCATGAAGATGATCAGCAACACCAGCATGACGTCGACCAGGGGCGTCACGTTGATGTCGGCGATGGGCGTATAGCTTCGCCGCTTGAACTTGCCGCCCGACGAATTGGCGCCGGGTGCCGGAATGACGCCCGACATCAGACCTGTTCCTCGAGCTGACGCGACAGGATGGTGATGAACTCACCGGCAAAGGCCTCGAGCTGCTGGGCGTAGCGCGAGACCTGGCCCGACAGGATGTTGTAGGCGCCGGCCGCGGGAATGGCGGCGACCAGGCCGATGGCGGTGGCGAACAGCGCCTCCGAGATGCCGGGCGCCACGACCGCGAGCGAGGTGTTCTTCGACTGAGCAATGTGGCTGAAGCTGTTCATGATGCCCCAGACGGTGCCGAACAGGCCAACGAACGTGGCGTTGGCGCCGACCGTTGCGAGGAAGCCCAGTCGCTTCTCGATCGCCTCCATCTCGCGCTGGATGGTGACACCCATCACCTGCTCGATGCGCTGGCGCAAGGCCGCACGCGCCGTGGCGCTGGAGGCGAGGCCCTTGGATACGGACCGGCGCCATTCGCGCATGGCCGCCGAAAAGATGCTCGACATCGGGTCGTCGGGCTTGGCGCCGACGCGGTCATAGAGATCTTCGAGCGAGACGCCGGACCAGAACGTGTCCTCGAAGGCCTGGGCGCTGCGCTTCAGCGAACGCAGGCGGAGAACCTTCTCGAAGATGATCGCCCATGACCAGAACGAGGCCAGCAGGAGCAGGATCATGATGGCCTTCACCACCCAATCGGCCTGCATGAACAGGCCGTACACGGACAAATCCATTGTCCCAGTGCCGCCGCCGAGGGGGGCTCCGGCGACCTGCGCAAACGCGTCCATTTATGTTCTCCGTTGGTTCAAGAGGGTTGTATCCGAATATGGCGTGAGCGGGGCGATCCGCTCAGCGCTACCTGGGCCAGGGCAGTCCGCACGAGCGGCGGCAATCGGACAGGCCGACCGCCCTCGCCCATGCAGGCGACGACGAGTTCGGCTCGAACCAGGATCTCTCCATTGCGGCGCGCATGCTGAATCATGTCGAGCGATGCGCCACGCAACTCACCGCAGCCGGTGACGATCTCGATCGCATCGTCCAGCCGCGCCGGCTTGAGGTAATCGATGGCGCAGCGACGCACGACCCAGTGGATGCCACGCTCCTCGCGGAGCGCCGTGTGCTGCTCTCCCAGCAGCCGCAGCAGTTCCGTGCGGCCCCGTTCGAGGAAGCGCAACCAGTTGGCATAGTAGACGATGCCCGCGGCATCGGTGTCCTCGTAGTAGACGCGCAGCGGCAGCACGTGGCTGCCCTCGTGGATGCACCCGGAGGTCGGGAACGCGTTCACGCATCCTCCGTCGGGCTACCCGCGGCCAGAAGGTCGAGCTGCTGCTTCTGCCCCTTGGGCATCGCCAGCCCGAGATGCCGGTACCCGGCCTCGGACAGGAGGCGGCCGCGCGGTGTGCGCATCAACAGGCCGAGCTGCATCAGATAGGGTTCGATCACGTCCTCGATGACGTCGCGCTGTTCCGCCAGTGCCGCCGCGAGCGTCTCAGCGCCCACCGGGCCGCCGCCGTAATTCTCGGCGATGCAGGCGAGATATTTGCGATCCATGGCGTCGAGGCCGCGCCCGTCGACTTCGAGGCGCGTCAGCGCTGCATCGGCCACTTGCGCATCGACGCCGGCATCTCCCGCGACCGCCGCGAAGTCGCGAACCCGGCGCAGCAGGCGGTTGGCGACGCGCGGGGTGCCCCGTGACCTCTTGGCGATCTCCGCGCTGCCATCGGGCGCGAGCGGCATCCTGAGGACGCGGGCAGCGCGCTGCACGATGGTCTCGAGTTCGGCCGGCTCGTAGAACACCATGCGCAGCGGGATACCGAAGCGCTCGCGCAGCGGCCGCGTCATGAGGCCGGACCTGGTGGTGGCGCCCACCAGCGTGAACGGCGGCAGCTCGATGCGAACCGAGCGCGCAGCCGGCCCCTCGCCGATCATCAGGTCGAGCTGGAAATCCTCCATTGCGGGATAGAGGACCTCCTCGATTGCAGGATTGAGACGGTGGATCTCGTCGATGAACAGCACATCGTGTGGCTGTAGATTGGTGAGCTGCGCCGCGAGGTCGCCCGCCTTCTGGATGACGGGCCCGGATGTCGCGCGAAAACCCACGCCCATCTCGCGCGCCACGATCTGCGCCATCGTCGTCTTGCCGAGGCCCGGAGGTCCGTGCAGCAGGACGTGGTCCAGCGCCTCGCCGCGGCCCTTGGCGGCAGCGATGAAGATCTTCAGGTTCTCGCGGACCTGCTTCTGGCCGATGAAATCGTCGAGCGTCTGCGGGCGCAACGCCAGCTCGGCGGCGTCTTCCTCGGACCGCTTGGCCGTCACCAGGCGTTCGGGCGCGGCGCTCATCGTGCAAGCTCCTGAAGGCCGGCACGGATCACGGCATCCAGCTGGGCCTCAGCACCCAACCGCTGGGTGACGCGCGCGACGGCGCCGAAGGCCTCGACGCGCTTGTAGCCCAGGTTGACCAGGGCGGAGATCGCATCCTCGTTGATCGAGCCGGGCGCGCTAACCGCCGCGCCGGGCTTGCTTGCTGCCGCGGGAACGGTGGCCACACCGAACGCGGCCGCCTTGTCCTTCAATTCGGTGGCGAGGCGCGCCGCGAGCTTCGGCCCGACGCCGGGCGGTCGACTCAGGGTCGCGCGATCCTGCGCCGCGATCGCACGGGCGATCTCGTCGGGCGACAGGGTCGACAGGATCGACAGCGCCACGCGCGCGCCCACACCCTGCACGGTCGTCAGGATGCGGAACCAGTCGCGTTCACCCGTCTCGAGGAAGCCGTAGAGCGCGATGGCATCCTCGCGCACGATCGTCTCGACCAGCATGGTCGCTGCTGCGCCGACGGAGAGGTCGCGCAAGGTGCGCGCCGAGGCAGAGACGAGATAACCGACGCCGCCCACGTCGATGACGGCGCTGTCGGTGTCGACCGAGTCGACGAGGCCCTTCAGCTTGGCGATCACAGTGCGGCCTCGATGCGTCGCGCGGTGGCGCGGTGGTGGGCGTGGCAGATCGCGACCGCCAGCGCATCGGCGGCGTCTTGTTTGGCATCGACGCCCGGCAGCAGCCGTCCGACCATCATGGCGATCTGGCTCTTGTCGGCGTGCCCGGCCCCGACCACTGACTTCTTCACCAGATTCGTCGAGTATTCGAACACGGGCAGGCCGGCCCGGGCAGGCGCCAGCATGACGACGCCGCGCGCCTGGCCGAGCTTCAGGGTTGACCCCGGATTGACGTTCACGAAGGTCTCCTCGACCGCGGCCTCGACCGGCCGCTGCGCTTCGACGACGCCGGCGACGCCCTCGAACAGTTCCCTCAGCCGCTCGGCCAGCGTGCCCGCCGTCGCGACCCTGACGACACCGTGCGCCACGTGGCGCAGCCGGTTGCCTTCGACCTCGATCACGCCCCAGCCGGTCAGCCGCAGGCCGGGATCGAGGCCGATCAGTCTCATTCCACCCGGCTCAGGCCGCGAACTTCGCCAGGGCGTCGTCCGACACCTCGAAGTTGGCGTAGACGTTCTGGACGTCGTCGTTGTCTTCCAGGGCCGAGATGAGATCCAGCAGCGTCTGCACGGTCTCGCCCTCGATCGGCGCACCGGTCTTGGGACGCCAGGTCAGCTTGGCGACGCTGGGCTGGCCCAGCGACTTCTCCAGCGCCTCGCGCACCAGGTTGAAATCCTCCTGCGCGCAGTAGATTTCGTGGACACCCTCTTCGCCCTCGCCGCTCACCACGTCCTCGGCGCCGGCCTCGATCGCCTTCTCCATCACCTCGTCTGCGCTGCCGACGGACAGCGGGAAGCGGAATTCGCCCAGCCGGTCGAACATGAACGACACGCTGTTGGATTCACCCAGGTTGCCGCCGTGCTTGGAGAAGATCGAGCGGACCTCGCCGGCGGTGCGATTGCGGTTGTTGGTCAGCGCCTCGACGATCACGGCGACGCCGGCCGGGCCGTAACCCTCGTAGCGCACCTCGTCGTAGTTCGCGTCGGCATCGGGACCCGAGCCGCGCTTGATGGCGCGATCGATCGTGTCGCGGGTCATGTTGGCGTCGCGCGCGGCGATCACGGCGGCCCGCAGGCGCGGGTTCGACGCCGGATCGGCCGCCCCCAGCCGCGCCGCCGTCGTGATTTCGCGGATCAGCTTGGTAAAGATCTTGGCCCGCACGGCGTCCTGACGCCCTTTGCGGTGCATGATGTTCTTGAATTGGGAATGCCCCGCCATCGCAGACAACCAGATTAGGTAACGAGATGAGCCGGCTATACCACTTCTCGTGGGTTTTGGCAGGCTGGAGACGGCCCAACAGGCCTTTGGGACAAAAAAAGGCGGGGGCCGAAGCCCCCGCTAAAAAACGTCGGAACCTTGATTCCGACGCCCCCTCTAACCTTGAAGACAGTTCGCCGATCCGGCGAAAAACCGTTTAACTTCAAAAGGATGCCGGTTTTTCCCCAGGCCGTCAACGACCCTCTTCGAGCACCGCTAATAGATGGGCACGACGCCCATCAGACACAAGATGCGGGAAAGTCAGGCGGCTGGAGCCAGCCGCCCCCCGACCCTGACCGGCCGGATCGACCGGGCGAGACCCGTCCGGTCGTCGGTTTCGACAACCGCCGCGCACAAAGTCCCCTCGCCCTCGGCCGGCGACAGGCGCTCACCGGGCATTTTCCGGATGAATCGCTGCATCGCGACCTCCTTCTTCATGCCGATCACGCTGTCATAGTCGCCGCACATGCCGACATCGGTCTGGTATGCCGTGCCGCCGGGCAACACCCAGCCATCGGCGGTCGGGACATGGCTGTGACTGCCGAGGACTGCCGAGGCGCGGCCGTCGCAGAAGTGCCCGATCGACTGCTTCTCGCTGGTCGCCTCGCCATGCACGTCGATCAGGATCGCCTGCGCGCCCCGGCCCAGCGCATACTTCGAGAGTTCGGCATCGAGCGCGCGGAACGGGTCGTCGAGCGCGTCCATGAACAGCCGGCACATGACGTTGATCACCACGACCTTCTGGCCGCGCGGCGTCTGGAACAGGTTGGCGCCCCATCCCGGCGTGCCGGGAGGAAAGTTCACCGGCCGCAGCAGGCGCTTGTCCTGTGCGATGTAGGGGATGATCTCGCGCTGGTCCCAGGCATGATTGCCGGTGGTGATGCAGTCGACGCCGGCCTCGTGCAACTCGGCACAGATCTTGGCGGTGATGCCGAAACCGGCGGCGGCGTTCTCGCCGTTCACCACGACGAAATCGAGCCCCAGTTCGCGACGGAGCCGCGGCACTTCCTTGACGACCGCGTCGCGGCCGGCGCGGCCGACGATGTCGCCGCAGAACATGATCTTCATGTATCAGACAAAGGCGCAAGCACGCCGGTCGGTCAACAGCCAATCGAGCCGCTGGTCGCCGGCACCGTGCGGCACCTCCTCCACGAGCTGCAGGTCGAAGCCGACGCCGATCGCCGTCACCTTGCGCCGCTCGCGCAGGTCGTCGAGCGTGCGGTCGTAGAAGCCACCGCCATAGCCCAGCCGCCAGCCCTCCGGATCGCAGGCCAGCAACGGCACCAGCAGGACGTCGGGCTCCAGCGTCTCGCAGCCGGCCGACGGCTGCAGCGTGCCGAACACGCCCGCTTCCAGTGGATCGCCCGGTTGCCAGGCCCGGAACGACAGCCGTTGTCCACGGCCGTGCACGACCGGCAGGGCCAACCGGCATCCCTCGCCGTGAAGATGAGCCATCAGGGGGCGGATATCGATCTCGTCCTTGATCGGCCAAAAGCCCGCGACCACGGCGGGCAACTCAGCGGGGCGTTCGAGTTGGTAGATTTCGAGAAGGCCCGCGGCTGCGGCGCGGCGATCGTCCTCGCCGAGTCCTTGGCGGCGGATCATCATCGCGCCGCGAAGCGCCCGTTTGCGTTCGATCAGTGTCATTGCGGCAAGGGAAGCAAGGTGGGGCGGCTCCACGATGGGCCGTGGCTCGAAGAACCTCCAAGGCCTGCAAAAGCAGGTGGGCGTCGTGTAGCCAAGACCAGGGTCAAGGCCAGGAACAACTCCCAGGAGTTCTTATTGGCCCCGGGGTTTTTAGCGAACCACGCGCCGCGCAGAAATCCGCCCCGCATCCAATGTAGGGACTCGGGGCGGTCGTCGCAATGAGAGGGAGCCGTACTGATGCAGATCCCTCGCGTTGCTCGGGATGTCAGGCGCCGCCTACGCGGCCCCTGACACCTTCTTCGACATCTTGTCGACGCGGGCCGTGATCAGCTCCTCGAGCGCCGTGGCCAGCGTCTCGGCGCTATCCGACGCGGTCGCGCGAGCACTCTCGGCCGCCTTGGCGACACCGCGCGCCTCGCGGCTCTCCTCGGCCAGCAGCAGCGAGGCGAACACCAGGAGCTTGAACTCGGGCGTGCCGGGAAGCTGGCGACGCAGATCGGTCACCTTCTCCTCGACATAGGCGGCCAGTTCCTGGACGCGCGCTTCCTCGCCTTCGCCACAAGCGAGATCATAGGTACGACCGGCGATCTGAACCGAAACCTGCGGCATTTTCCGCGTCTCCTGTTTTTGCGCCTTATTCGGCGTTTGAGGGGATTTGCAGTCTGACACGTCGCACCCGGCGACGCACTCCCGGGCTGGGGAGAAAGAGGGCTGGCTACGATTGATCGGCAGCCAGAAGTGACCGGATATATTCCATGGCGCGTTCGAGGCGCGCTTCGACCTCGGTCGCCACCCGCTTCAGCTCTTCATGCTCGCTTTCGACCTTGGCGAGACGGGCGGCCAGCTCATCGGAATGCGCCCGTTCGACGCGCAGACGCTCGTCGACCATCGACTCGAGCCGGCTGAGCGCGCTGTCGACTCGGTCCGTTACGCTGGCTGCCTTGGACATCGCTCCCCCGACAGCGGATCGCCGTTGGTCACCCGGCTGAATCTGCTCCATGGTGAAAGGATAGGTGGTGTGCCTGTGAGCGGTCAACATCTTGACCCTGTGGAGGGGAAAGGCCCGCAATATCTTGGCTTTGCCCGAGTTTTTGCGCATTGACGCGCCAAGGGGTGGTCGTCATGTTGCGCGCCATTCGAAAAACCATACGGCACAAGCACAAAATGACCGACCAAACCGCTGCCCCACGCGACATGGCGAACGCCATCAGGGCCTTGGCCATGGACGCCGTGCAGCTGGCGGATTCGGGTCATCCCGGCATGCCGATGGGCATGGCCGACGTGGCCACCGTCCTGTTCTCGAAATTCCTGAAGTTCGACGCCTCGGAGCCCAACTGGCCCGATCGCGACCGCTTCATCCTGTCGGCCGGCCACGGCTCGATGCTGCTCTATTCGCTGCTGCATCTCACCGGCTATGCCGACATGACCCTCGACGAGCTGAAGAAGTTCCGCCAGCTCGGCGCTCGCACCGCGGGCCACCCCGAATACGGCCACGCGAGTGGTATCGAGACGACCACCGGTCCGCTGGGCCAGGGTCTCGGCAACTCGGTGGGCTTCGCGCTAGCCGAGCGCATCCTCGCCGAGCGGTTCGGCCGCGACGTCGTCGACCACTACACCTACGTGATCGCCGGCGACGGCTGCCTGATGGAAGGTGTCGGTCAGGAAGCGATCACGCTGGCCGGCCATCTCGGCCTGGGCCGCCTGATCGTGCTGTTCGACGACAACGGCATCTCAATCGACGGTCCGACCTCACTGTCGACCTCGGAGGATCACAAGAAGCGCTTCGCCGCCGCCGGCTGGCACGTGCAGGCGGTCGACGGCCACGACGCCGAGGCCGTTACGCGCGCCATCCGCAAGGCCCGCAACGTCACCGACAAGCCCTCGCTGATCGCCTGCAAGACGGTGATCGGCTACGGCGCGCCGACCAAGGCCGGCACCGCCGCCACCCACGGCTCGCCGCTCGGCAAGGACGAGATTGCCGGCGCCCGCGCCAAGCTCGGCTGGAACCACGGCCCGTTCGACATTCCCGAGGCGATCTTTTCCGCCTGGCGCAAGATCGGCGCCCGCGGCAAGTCGGCCCGTCGCAAGTGGAACAAGAACCTCGCCGCCCTGGCGCCCGAGGATCGCGCCGAGTTCGACCGCCGCCAGAAGGGCGACATCCCGTCCGCCGTCGGCGAGGCGATTGCCGCGTTCAAGGCGAAGATCGCGGCCGAGAAGCCGTCCTGGGCCACGCGCAAGTCCAGCCAGGAGGCGCTCGAGGTCATCAACCCGGTGCTGCCCGACACGGTCGGCGGCTCGGCTGACCTGACGGGTTCGAACAACACCAAGACCGCCACGCTGAAGAGTGCCTCGCGCAGCGATACCGCAGGCCGCTACATCTATTACGGCATCCGCGAGCATGCGATGGCCGCGGCCATGAACGGCATGGCGCTGCATGGCGGCGTCATTCCCTATGGCGGCACCTTCATGGTGTTCACCGACTACTGCCGCCCCTCGATCCGCCTCTCCGCGCTTATGGGCGTGCGGGTCATCTACGTAATGACCCACGATTCGATCGGCCTCGGCGAAGACGGCCCGACGCACCAGCCGGTCGAGCATCTCGCGGCGCTGCGCGCCATCCCCAATCTTCAGGTGCTGCGCCCCGCCGACGCCATCGAGACGGCGGAATGCTGGCAGATCGCGCTGGAATCCAAGCATACGCCGAGCGTCATCGCGCTCACGCGTCAGAACGTGCCAACGGTGCGCGAGGCCGGCGACGGAAATCTGAGCATCAAGGGCGCCTACATCCTGGCCGGCGAGGAGTCGGCGACGATCCGCCTGATCGCGTCGGGCTCGGAGGTGCAGCTCGCCCTCGCCGCGCGCGATTTGCTCGCAAAGGACGGGCTGACCGCTGCGGTCGTCTCCATGCCGTCGTGGGAGTTGTTTGCGGCGCAGGACGACACATATCGCAACAAGGTAATGGGCGGCGACGGCACCATCCGCGTCGCCTGCGAGGCGGCGACCGGTTTCGGCTGGGAGCGCTGGCTCGGATCGAAGGGCGCGTTCGTTGGCATGAAGGGCTTCGGCGCCTCGGCCAAGGCTGCGGAACTCTACAAGCATTTCGGCATTACGGCCGAAGCGATTGCGGAAGCGGCGCGCCGGCTGGCGCAATAACGGAGGGAAGAAAATGGCTGTTCGTGTTGCAATCAACGGCTTCGGCCGCATCGGCCGCAATGTCATGCGCGCCATCATGGAATCGGGCCGCAAGGACATCGAGGTCGTGTCGATCAACGATCTCGGCCCGGTCGAGACCAACGCCCACCTCTTCCGCTTCGACTCGGTCCATGGCCGCTTCAACGGCGAGGTGAAGGTCGACGGCGACACGATCGACGTGGGCCGCGGCAAGATGAAGGTCACCGCCGAGCGCGATCCCTCCAAGCTGCCGCACAAGGAAATGGGCGTGGACATCGCCCTCGAGTGCACCGGCTTCTTCACGTCGAAGAAGGCGGCCTCGGCCCATCTCGATGCCGGCGCCAGACGCGTGCTGGTCTCGGCCCCGGCCGACGGCGCCGATCTCACGGTCGTCTACGGTGTGAACCACGACAAGCTCACCAAGGATCATATCGTCGTCTCGAACGCGTCGTGCACGACGAACTGCCTGGCTCCGGTGGCCAAGGTCCTGAACGACGCGGTCGGCATCGACCACGGCTTCATGACGACGATCCATGCCTATACGGGCGACCAGCCGACACTCGACACGATGCACAAGGACATGTACCGCGGCCGCGCCGCGGCGCTGTCGATGATCCCGACCTCGACCGGCGCCGCCAAGGCCGTCGGCCTCGTGCTGCCGGAACTGAACGGCAAGCTCGACGGCGTCTCGATCCGCGTGCCGACGCCGAACGTCTCGTGCATCGATTTCAAGTTCGTCGCCAAGCGCAAGACGGACAAGGACGAGATCAACAAGGCCGTGAAACTGGCCGCCGCCAACCAGCTCAAGGGCATCCTGGGCTGGACCGACCAGCCGAACGTCTCGATCGACTTCAACCATGACAGCCACTCGTCGACCTTCCACATGGACCAGACCAAGGTCATGGAAGGCACGCTGGTACGTGTCATGAGCTGGTACGACAACGAGTGGGGCTTCTCCAACCGCATGGCCGACACCGCCGTCGCGATGGGCAAGCTCGGCTGATCCAGCCTTCCTGCGGGGAATCGACGGGCGTCCCTCGGGGCGCCCGTTTTCGTTTGAGCGGGGGCGTCGCGCCGTTCAGTCGCGCTCCGGTCGCCGCGCCTTGATCCCGCGGAAGGCTTGCGGAAGATCGATTGGTTCATGCTGGGGCGGGCGCGCCGCCTGCATCGTCACCAGGCCCGCCAGGTGACCGAGCATCAGCTTCGCGGCCCTGTCCGCTCTGCCGCCCAGGATCGCCTCGGCGATGTCGCCATGGTCGTGCGGGCCGGCGCAATTGGTGAGCTGGCGCGGCGCAGCCAGCGAGAAGTGCATGGTGGAGCGCGTCAGCAGGCCACGCAGCAGGCGCGTCAGCTCCTCGTTGCCGCAGAGTTCGGCCAGCAGGACGTGGAACTCACCCGACAGCTCGAAAAGACGGCCGCGATCGTCTCGGCGGGTGGCCGCTTTCTCTTCGGCGACATGCGCCTTGAGGCGCTTCGCCGCGGCCGTGGTATGGCCCTCGCTGAGCCGTCGCACGATCGCCGCCTCCAGCATCGAGCGCACGTCATAGATCTCGCGCATCTCCTCGACCGTGAGCGACGGCACGAAGGTGCCTCGGTTGGGGATCGCGGTCAGCCAGCCCTCGTGCACCAGCCGGTGCAGCGCCTTGCGCACGCGCTCGCGGCTGACGCCGAGCACGCGTGCCAGTGCCGGCTCCTGCAGCTTGGTGCCGGGCGTGAGGCGGCCCATGTGCATCGCGCGCCGGATCGCACCATAGACCGCCTCGTCGGCGGCGACGTCGCCCTTCCTCGGCTTACGCGGCATCCATCTCCTCCACGGTAGCCACCAGCAACCGCAGGCCCTGCGCGAAATCGGCGAGGTCCATCGCCTCGTCGGGATTGTGGCTGCCGTGGTCGTTGCGGATGAAGATCATTGCCGTCGGTACCCCCATGATACCAAAGACTGCCGCATCGTGGCCCGCCCCGCTCGCCATCGGCAGCGCCTCAATGCCCAGTTCCTTCGCCAGCCGTTCGAGCCGCGCGCGGTGACCGGGGTCGATCGGGCCCGGCTTCGCGTTGGTGAAGGCGCCGAGATCGATCGCGACGCCGCGCCGTGCGCCGATCTCTGCCGCGATTTCGCGTAGCCGCCGGTCGATCGCGAGCAGCACTTCGTTGTCCTCGCTGCGAATATCCATCGAAAACCAGAGTTCGCCCGGAATCTTGGTCATCGTGTGCACGGCGGTGTCGGTGTGGAATTGGCCGACCGTGCAGACGAGATCCTTTCCCGCCGCCTCGTGCTCGAGCCACAGCGCCTCCAGTCGCGACACGAATTCGACGCCGGCCATCACCGCGTCGTTGCGCGAGAGGCGCGGCTCGGCGCCGGCATGACCGTAGCGGCCGACGATGTGCGGATCGCGATAGCGGAGGTTGCCGCGGATTCCCGTGACGATCCCGACCGGCAGCCCGCGCTGCACCAGCACCGGTCCCTGCTCGATGTGGAGTTCGAGGAAGCAGGCGATGCGCGCCGGATCGAGCTGGCGCTCGCGGGCGCGAATGCGGTCGGGTGCAAAGCCCGCCTCGTCCATGTGCTCCGCCAGCGTCCGCCCGGTGTCGGGACGCCGGCAGCGATCGAGTGCCTCGGGTTCCAGCAGGGCGAAAGCGGCGCGACTGCCGATGTAGGGCGCGGGAAACCACGACAGCTCCTCCGCGCGCACGCCCATCACGGTGATGTCGCGCTTCGGGCGGCGGCCGGCGCGATGCCAGCGCGCCAGCATCGCCATGCCGGCGACCACACCCGCCGCGCCGTCGTAGTTGCCGCCCTCCGGTACCGAATCGAGATGCGACCCCGTCATGATGGCAGGCAAGGAACGGTCCCGCCCCGGCAAGGTCACGTAGAGGTTGCCGGCGGCATCGGTGCGCACCTCCAGTCCCAGCGTCTGGCCAATGCCTTGCATCAGGTCATGCGCCATCTGCTCGCCCTCGCCGTAGGACGCGCGGGTGACGCCGAGGCGGCCCCCGGAATGCGAGCGCAGATGCTCGAACCACCGGCCTGCCAGGGCCGTTTCAGGATCGAGGTCGCGGTGGAGTTCGGTCATGGGTCTGCCGGTGGTTGGTAAAATTATGTGCACATAACGTCAAGAAATGTGCACATCCTGTTGGAGGACGACATGCAAGGCGTGAGCCAGAAGCGCGACCTGGTGGGCTATGGCGGGACACCGCCGGCCTGGAAGCTGCCCGGCGGGGCCCGCCTCGCCGTCTCGATGGTGGTCAATTTCGAGGAAGGCGCGGAGCTCGCCGTCAGCGACGGCGATCCGCAGGCCGAGAAGATCTCCGAGGTGGTGAGCGTGGTGCCGCCCGGACGCTGGGACCAGGGCAACGAGCAGATCTTCGCCTACGGCATGCGTGCCGGTATCTGGCGCATGCTGGCCGCGCTCGATAAGCACCGGATGCCCGCGACCTTCTACATGTGCGGTCGTGCTGTCGAGCGCCTGCCCCACCTCGCCCGTCGGATTGTCGAGGCCGGACACGAGGCGGCGTGCCATGGCTGGCTGTGGCGTGCGCATGCAGAATACGCGGACAGAGAAAGCGAACTGGCCGATCTCAGGCGCTGCGTCGACGTCATGAAAAGCGCGACAGGCCAGCGTCCTGCCGGGTTTTTCTGCCGCGGCAGCGAAAGCCGCGAGACGCGATCGATCCTGCGCGAACTGGGCTTCTTCTATGCCAGCAACGGCTTCGACGACGACCTGCCCTACTGGGACCGGACGGATGCGCGGCGCCCTCTCCTCGTCGTTCCCTATGCGCTCGACAGCAACGATATGAAGTTCTTCCATCCCAACGGTTTCGTGCGCGCGGACGAGATGGTCGACTACGTGCGCGACGCCATCGAGACGCTGATGGAGGAAGGCGAAGCCGGCCATCCCAAGCTGCTGAACATCGGCTGGCACCTGCGCATCGCCGGCCGTCCCGGCCGCTTCGCCGCCTTCAAGCGCGTGCTCACGCTGCTCGAATCCTACGGCAGCAAAGTGTGGATCGCGCGGCGCGATGACATTGCGCAATCGTGGCGCGAGCAGTTTCCGGCATGAGTGCCTCGCCGATGGTTGGCATGCCCCTTGCGTTTGTCCTTCGCGGGAGGCGCAACAGTTGCCCGAAGCATTGAAAGTCAACGCAGCGCGCTCGCTGGACGTCGAGGATCTGAGCGTCCGCTATGGAACGTCGACCGCCGTGGACGGTGTGACGCTTGCCATCGAGCCTGGTGAGGTCGTGGCGCTGCTCGGGCCCTCGGGCTGCGGCAAGACCACCCTGCTCAGGGTCATCGCCGGCTTCGTGCGGCAGGCAGCGGGCCGCGTGCGCGTCGACGGCGCCACCATCGACCACCTGCCGTCCAACCAGCGCAACATCGGCATCGTCTTCCAGAACTACGCGCTCTTCCCGCACATGACGGTGGCGGAGAACGTCGCCTACGGCCTACGTGCCCGCGGCGTCAGGGGTCCGGAAATCCAGGCCAGGGTCTCGCGCTTCCTCGAGACCGTCCAGCTCGGCGGCTTCAAGGAGCGCCTGCCACGCCAGCTCTCGGGAGGCCAGCAGCAGAGGGTGGCGCTGGCGCGTGCGCTCGCCATCGAACCCTCGATCCTGCTGCTCGACGAGCCGTTCGCCGCGCTCGATCGCAACCTGCGCCTCGACATGCAGATCGAGATCAAGCGCCTGCAGCGGACGCTCGGCCTCACGACCATCCTCGTGACGCACGACCAGGACGAGGCGATGAGCGTCGCCGACCGCATCGCCGTCATGAACAGGGGCAAGGTCGAGCAGTTCGATACGCCGGTGTCGATCTACGACAAGCCGCAGACGCTGTTCGTCAACGGCTTCATCGGGACCACCAACCTGATGAACGGCAGGGTCACCTCCCGCCAAAACGGCACGGCAACCGTCGCCCTGGATGCCGGGGCCACGCTCACCCTGCCCGCGCCTGCCGGCCTTGGTGTCGGAACGGCCGTGCTGATGTCGGTGCGACCCGAGCAACTCGCGCTCTGCGCAGTTCCCGGCCCCGAGGCCTGGAAGATCGAACCGGGATTGGCTCTGCCGATTGGCGCGCAGCTCGTCCACGAGGCCCGTGCGATCGACGGCACGGTTCTGAAGATCATCGAGCCACGCCGCGCGGCCGCGGCCGATGCGGACCGCACCTACTGCTCGCTGGCCGCCGATGCGCGTCCCACGCTGTTCCCGCGTTCCACCTGACAACCACGGAGAGATTTCCATGTTCAGCCGCAGACGCCTGCTCGCCGGGGCCACCGCCCTCGGCGGCGCCTCGCTCCTTCCCTCGATCGCCCATGCCAAGGGCAGCGTCGCCGCCGCCATCTATCCCGGCACCTGGGAAGAGGCCTTCCGCGCCATCGTGGTGCCGGCGCTGAAGAAGAAGGACAGCGTCGACCTCGAGCTCCAGCCACTTTTCGCCGTCGACCAGGTCGCCAAGGCCAAGGCCGCGCGCGGCGCGCCGCCGTTCGATGCCTTTGTGCTCGATCCAGGACCGCGCATCACCGCGATCCAGGACGGGCTGTTCGACAAGATCGACGTCAAGAAGATCAGCAACGCCTCAAAGCTGCCGGCCGGCCTGGTCGACGAGTGGGGCATCGGCGTCAACGCGCAGGTCGTGGGCATCGCCTACAATCCCAAGAAGCTGCCGGCGCCCAAGGGCTGGAAGGACCTGTTCACCGATCCCTGGGTCTCGCGGCTGGGCATCACCGGCTTCCAGACCACGTTCGGCACGGTGTCGCTGATCGAGATCGCCAAGGTATTCGGCGGTTCGGAGACCAACATCGAGCCGGCGCTCGTCGAGCTGAAGAAGGTCCTGCCGAAGATTGCCGCGGTCGGGCAGCCCGCCGCCATGCCCGGCCTGTTCCAGCAGGGCCAGTGCGATGTGATCTACACCAACACCCAGACCGTCGCGACGCTCAAGGGCCGCGGCGTCGACATCGAGTTCGTGAAGCCGGAGACAGGCGCCATCACCTTCCTCACGACCCTGCACATCGCCAAGGGCGCCGCGGAAGTCGAGAACGCCTACAAGTATCTCGACATCGTCGCCGGCAAGGAAGTGCAGGAGGCGCTGACCAAGCCGCCGTACAACTTCATCCCGGTCAACAAGGACGTCCCGGTCCCGTCCTACCTGCCGATGAAGAGCCTCGACGAGATGTCGAGCTACGTCCGCCACGACTGGGCGAAGATCAATCCGCTGCGCGCCGGCTGGATCGAGAAGTTCAACAAGGAAATGGCGAAGTGATCTTCGTTGCTGGGGGCGCGCCACTCCCGTGGCGCGTCTTCTCATGACTCCTGAACGCGCCACGGGAGTGGCGCGCCCCCGGCGAAAACTGCCGCTGGCCGAGTGGCAGCTCGCGCTGCCGCTCGCGCTGGCCTTTGCGTCGATCTTCCTCGCACCGCTAGTGATGCTGGTCGGAGTGAGCTTCTTCAATGACGACAAGATCACCCAGCCCGGCATCGGCCAGTGGGTGAAATTCCTGGGCGATCCCTTCAGCTACAAGGTGATCGCCGACACGATGCTGCTGGGTATCAAGACCGTCTGCGCCACCATAGTAATCGGCTATCCGCTGGCGCTGATCTACCTCGATGCCTCGCCACGCCTGCAGAAGGTGCTGATCTTCATCATCGTAATGCCGCTGCTGCTCTCGGTGGTGGTCCGCACCTTCGCCTGGATCGTCGTGCTGGGCCGCGAGGGCGTCGTGAACACGCTGCTGCTGCAGCTCGGCATCATCTCCGAGCCGCTGCGCCTGCTGCAGACCGAGCTCGGCCTCGTGATCTCGCTCACCCAGATCGAGATGCCGCTGATGCTGTTGCCGCTGATCAGCGTGATGTCGCGGCTCGACCCCAATCTGCGCGACGCCTCGTCCGCCCTCGGCGCCTCGCGCTGGCGCACCCTGTTCAAGGTGATTGTGCCGCTCAGCATGCCCGGCCTGGTCGCGGGCTGCCTGCTGGTGTTCGCAAGCTCGACGACCGCTTTCATCTCGCAGACCGTGATTGGCGGCGTCCGCCTGATCTATCTGCCGCTGCTGATCTGGCAACAGTCGCTGGTCGTCTTCAACTGGCCCTTCGCCGCCGTGGTGTCGCTCACGCTGCTGGTCTCGGTGCTGACCGTGGTGAGCGCGCTCTCCTACCTGGGCCGCCGTTCCGGAGGCTATGTCCATGGGTAGGCGTCGCAGCCTCGGCGATCTTTCGTACAGTCTCGTGATCGGCACCCTGGCCACGCTGGCGCTGCTGATCATCGTGTCACCGGTGGTGATCGTACTGACCACATCCTTCACCGAAGGCCGCTCGCTCAAGTTCCCGCCGACCGGCTTCTCCCTGCAATGGTACGAAGCCCTGTTCGACGCCTCCCAGTCGAGGCAGATCCATCGCGCCGTCTATAACTCGCTCGAAGTAGCCGCCTGGTCGACCGGCTTCGGCATCCTGTTCGGCAGCATGGCGTCGCTTGGGCTGGCGCGGAACCGCCACAGGCTGGCGCGCGTCGCCGACGGGCTCTTCATGTCGCCGCTGGTGCTGCCCGGCCTCACCTTCGGCCTGGCGGCGCTGATGTACTTCACCCTGATCGGCTTCCGGCCGTCGCTGAACCTGATCATCGCCGGCCACATGATCGTGACCGTGCCGTTCATCATTCGCACGACGTCCGCCAGCATCTCGCAGCTCGACCCGGCGCTGAACGATTCCTCGCAGAGCCTGGGCGCGAGCTGGCTCTACACGATGCGCCGCGTGACCCTGCCGCTGATCGCGCCCGGCATCTTCGCCGGGGCGTTCCTGGCCTTCATGGCGTCGATCGACAACGTGCCCGTGTCGCTGTTCCTGTCGACGGCGCGCACCGACATGCTGCCCATCCGCATGTGGGGCATGATGGAGTCCACGCTCGACCCGCGCATCGCCGCCGTGTCGGGAGTATTGATCGCCGCCGCCTTCCTGCTGATGCTGGTGATGGAATGGACGGTGGGACTGACCCGCCGCATGCGCGACTGACGAGGACCCGCCAATGGAACTGATCCCCCAGCCCCTCACCGGGGAAGCCTTCGCCCCGTTCGGTGACGTGATCGACGTGCCCGACTCTCCGGGCCGCACCTATTACGAGGACGCGCTGGGCAACCTGCGCCCGACCGCCCATGCCAGCCTGTCGGTCAGCCTGAAAGCCGAGACGGCCGACCGGCCGCTGCGCAGCGACTATCTGGAGCGCCACGAATTTTCCTCCCAGACCTTCGTTCCCCTCGATGTCGAGCGTTGGCTGATCGTCGTGGCGCCGCATGCCGCCGCGGGCGGTCCCGACGTGAGCGGCATGAAAGCCTTCATCGCCACCGGCAAGCAGGGCGTCACCTACCGGCCCGACACCTGGCATCACGGCCTGACCGTGCTCGACCGGCCGGGCCGTTTCGCCGTCTTCATGTGGCGCGACGGCGGCAAGGGCGACGAGGAATTCGTGCCGGTGCCGCCCTTCACCGTCCGCATTCCCTGATCCTGAGCCAATGACGATGCCTTACGAGGTCCGCCGCGATTTCATCGGCTACGGCGCCAATCCACCCGATCCGAAATGGCCCGGCGGTGCGCGCATCGCCGTGAACTTCGTCATGAACTATGAGGAGGGCTCGGAGCCCTCGATCCAGGACGGCGAGGGGCATACCGAGATCGGCCTCAGTGATGCGGCACGCATGGGCCAGTCGATCCAGGGCCGCGATCTCGCCGCCGAAAGCCTGTTCGAATATGGCAGCCGGGTCGGCTTCTGGCGGCTGATGCGGCTCTTCCAGGAACGCGGCCTGCCGATGACGATCTTCGGCTGCGGGCTTGCCATGGAACGCAATCCCGAAGCCTCGGCGGCCATCGCCAAGTCGGGCTTCGACGTCTGTTCGCACGGCTGGCGCTGGATCAAGCACTACGAGCTCGACGAGGCGACCGAGCGCGAGCACATCCGCAAGGCGATCGCGGCCATCCAGAAGATGACCGGAGAGCGGCCGCTCGGCTGGTACTGCCGCTATGGACCCGGCGTGAACACGCGCCGCCACGTGGTCGAGGAAGGCGGCTTCCTCTACGACAGCGACTATTACGGCGAGGAGCTGCCCTTTTGGGTGACTGTCGAAGGCAAGCCACAACTCGTCGTGCCCTACTCCGTCACCAACAATGACGGCCAGTTCGCCGCCTCCATCGGCACCTCGGACCAGTGGTTCTCCTTCGTGCGCGACGCCTTCGACATGCTCTACCGCGAAGGCGCCACGCAGCCAAAGATGATGTCGATCGGCCTGCACATGCGCCTGATAGGCCATCCCGCACGCGCCGTCGGCCTGCAGCGGCTACTCGACCATATCCAGAAGCACGAGGGCGTCTGGGTGACCCGCCGCCTCGACATTGCGCGCCACTGGATCAAGACCCATCCCTATCCGGGGAAGGGGCTGAATGAGTAATATCGCGCGTCATGGCAGACGAGATCATCGTGGTGCGCGACTGGAAGCAGACCGAGGCGGCGCTGCTCGCTGCGCGCGCCTCGGGTACGGCGCCGGTCTTGCTGACGCCTGAGGATGCCGCCTCGTTCTATGGCGCGGGATATCTCGGCGCCCTGCAGGAACGGGCGCGAGAAGAGTTCCCCGACGTGGCCTTCACGCTGATCGTCGATTGCGGCGACGCGCCGGGCTACGCGCTCGCCTGCCTGCGCGCCGGGGTTCGTACCCTCTCGATGCGCACCTGGAACGACAAGATTGCCGACATCGCCCGTCAGATGGGCGCCGAACTGGTGAGGAGACCTGCATGAGCTGGCAACCGACACGAGACCTGATCGGCTACGGCCCCAACCCGCCCGATCCGAAATGGCCCGGCGGCGCGCGCATCGCCATCAATTTCGTCGTCAACTACGAGGAAGGCTCGGAGCCGTCGGTCCAGGACGGAGAGGGCTACACCGAGACCGGCCTCACCGAATCGAGCACCTCCTCGCAGGGGCTGAAGGGCCGCGACCTCGCCGGCGAAGGCATGTTCGAGTTCGGCAGCCGGGTCGGCTTCTGGCGCATACATCGCGCCTTCCAGGAGCGTGGCTTGCCGCTCACCGTGTTCGGGTGCGCCCTGGCGCTGGAGCGCAATCCGCTGGCCGCACAGGCGATCAGGGCCGCCGGCTGGGACGTCTGCTGTCATGGCTGGCGTTGGGTGCGCCACTTCCAGCTTTCCGAAGAGGAGGAGCGCGACCATATCCGGAAGGCGATCAAGTCGCTGGAGCAGACGGTCGGCGAGCGGCCGGCCGGCTGGTACTGCCGCTATGGACCCAGCGTGAACACGCGCCGGCTGCTGATCGAGGAAGGCGGCTTCACCTACGACAGCGACTATTACGGCGAGGAGCTGCCCTTTTGGCAGACCGTCGAGGGCAAGCCGCACCTCATCGTCCCCTATTCGCTGACCAACAACGACGGCAAGTATGCCGCCGGCATGGTCCACTCGGAACAATGGTTCGGCCTGGTGAAGGACGCGTTCGACGTCCTCTACAAGGAGGGTTCGACGCAGCCCAAGATGATGTCGGTCGGCCTGCACCAGCGCCTGATCGGCCATCCCGCCCGCATGGCGGGCCTCTGGCGCTTCCTCGACTATGTCCAGAAGCATCAGGGCGTCTGGGTCACCAAGCGCCTCGACATCGCCAGGCACTGGCTCGCCACTCATCCCTATCCGGGCAAAGGTCTGAATGAATAGCCCTCAGACCTTTGCGCGCCCGGCAACCATGCGGACCTTGCCGGGCGAGGCGAACCAGATCGAGGTGGCGCCCAGCACGCTGAAGCCAAGCGCCACGATGAAGGCCAGGCGATAGGCGCCTTCGTAATCGTACAGCACGCCGGTGATCCAGGGGCCGGCGGCGCCGCCTGCCAGCAGCGAGACCATGATGATGCTGAAGATCGAGCCGAAGTGCGGGCCTTCGAAGATCTCCGCCACCACCGAGCCCATGAGGCTGGTGAAGGAGTAGCCCAGAACGCCCTGCGACAGGACCATGAGGTAGAGCAGTGGCTGCGACGGGACCGCGGCCAGCGCCAGGAGCGCCGCGTAGCAGATCACGAAGCCTGCGCCGGCGATCGTCCAGACGATCTCGCGGCCGATCCGGTCCGACAGCGCGCCGAGCAGGATCTGGCCCGGGATCCCCACCATCGCCACGAGGCCCAGCGCCCAGGCCGCCTCCATGGGACCGAAGCCGATTTCCACCAGGTACTTGGTCTGGTGCACCTGCACCGCGTACCAGGCGTAGCCGGTGCTGAAGAAGCCGATGCAGAGCCACCAGAAGCGGTGCGTGCGGACGGCCCGGCCAATCGTCCATTCGATGGCGGTCCAGCGCGGATCGACGATGGCGGCCGCCCGCCGCGCCGCGGCGGTTCCGGCTTCTTTTGCGCCGTCAGGCAGAAGCCCGAGATCCTGCGGCCGCTTGGTGACGAACAGGTTGATCGGCAGCAGAACGAACAGGGTCATCAATCCGAGTGCCCAGCAGGCGCCCCGCCAGCCGTCCTTCAGGATGACGGTCTGCAGCCACGGGAGGATCAGGATCGCGCCCACTCCGACGCCGGAGAAAGCCAGACCGGTCGCTAGCGCCCGGCGGCGCACGAACCAGTTAGGCAGGTACTGTGACTGCACAGAGAAGCTCATGCAGTTCGCTCCCGCACCGACCAGCACGCCCAGGGTCGCGTAGAGCTGCCACGGTTCGCTGATCATCGTGGCGCTGAGCAACCCCGCTGCCGTCAGCAGGACGCCAATTTCGATCACGATGCGCGGCCCGCGCCGGTCCATGGTCCGGCCGACGACGGGGCTGATCACTGCGGACACCAGAAAGCCGAAGGAAAAGGCGCCCGCCGCCAGGCCGCGATCCCAGCCGAATTCGTCGACGATCGGCGGGAACATCAGCGAAAAGGCCGTGCGGGTGGTCACGCTGACCGCCACGGTCAGGAAGGCGATCGCGATGATCACCCAGCCGAAGAAGAACGGCAGGCGCGCCGCGAAAGACGCGCGTCGCGCGGGCAACGGGGGAGACGGCACCGACTTATCCTTTTTTCTGCGTTTCGCCAGACGCATCGTGGCCCGGAGGGGGTGACAGCCTGTCCCTACCCCCGGCCCGAGGTCAATGACGTGGCAGGTAGTCGGGCCTCCCGCGGCCCCGCCGGGGCTTGAACCGCTCCTTCCGCGCCGCTATCACCGCGCGGACCGCACAAAATGGGAGTCCGGACGTGAAGATCACCCGCACCGTCAAGAAGATCCTCGACAACTACGAGAGCGATTGCCCCGGCACCAAGGCCAACCTGGCCCGCATCCTGATGCACGGCCGCCTGGGCGGCACGGGCAAGATGGTGATCCTCCCCGTCGACCAGGGCTTCGAACACGGCCCGGCCCGCTCCTTCGCGCCGAACCCGGACGCCTACGACCCGCACTACCACTACCAGCTGGCCATCGACGCCGGCCTGAACGCCTACGCCGCTCCGCTCGGCCCGCTCGAGGCCGGTGCCGACACCTTCGCGGGCGCCATCCCGACCATCCTCAAAGTCAACTCGGCCAACTCGCTGTCGACCAACAAGGACCAGGCCGTGACGGCCACCGTGTCCGACGCGCTGCGTCTGGGCTGCTCGGCGATCGGCTTCACGATCTATCCGGGCTCGGAAGACCAGTACGAGATGATGGAAGAGATCCGCGAGATGTCGGAAGAGGCCAAGTCGGTCGGCCTCGCCGTCGTCATGTGGTCCTATCCGCGCGGCGGCAAGCTCGACAAGGCCGGCGAGACGGCGCTGGACGTCTGCGCCTACGCTGCCCACATCGCCGCCCTGCTCGGCGCGCACATCATCAAGGTGAAGCCGCCGACCAACGTGCTGTGGCAGCCCGAGGCCAAGGCCGCTTACGAGAAAGCCAACGTCGACACGTCGACCCTGGCCGCGCGCATCAAGCATGTGATGCAGGCGACCTTCAACAACCGCCGCATCGTCGTCTTCTCCGGCGGCGAGGCGAAGGATCTCGAGGGCCTCTTCACCGAGATCCGCGGCCTGCGCGACGGCGGCGCCAACGGCTCGATCATCGGCCGCAACACCTTCCAGCGCCCCCGCGCCGACGCGCTCGACATGCTCGACAAGATCATCGCGATCTATCAGGGCAAGATGTAGAACAAGCTGAAATAGAGACCCTCAAGGGGCGTTGGGTAACCTCAGGGTAACTCAGCGCCCTTTTTTGCTTTGTTGGCGGAGCGTCAACCCTCACGTCGAGAGCGGCAAAGGTTGGCGGCGGCGTATCGCTCCCGGAGAGGTCAGGTGGCGTCGCTGCCGATGACATCCACCTCGCCGGACTCAAGCCCGACGGATTGCCGCCGCCTCGAAGCGCACTCCCTGTCGAGCTTCAAGGGTACGACCGCTGGTTGCAGCCTGTCGCGGGCTGCTGCAAACTCCGCAATCTTGATGAGGGCGCTGCGTGTTTGTCGGCTATCTCGCTCCTTTCCCGATCGGTCCCACTGCCAGACGGACCTGTGTCGTGCCACTCGGCGGGTCGCTGCCGTGAGGCGGTCACTCGTGCGTCCTGATGCCGCTCGCGTCGATGCGGTTTTGCCGCGGATGCTTGCTGGCTGATGGGGCCACTCGGATGGTTCCTGAGCCGCATCACGATATGGGCTCAGAAGCGCGACGGGCTCGTTGTCGATCCCGAGCTTGTCGCGGGCCGCCCCCCCGGTTGGGCCAGGTCGAGCTTTTGGCTCCTGGTCCTGCTGATGGCTTGGCCTTTCGCACTCTGGGCGCTCATGCGGACTTTGCCCGAGGCTTGGGCGATGGACGCTGCACGAGCGACCTGGAGACTGCGACCGGGCACGTCGAACTTTTCGTTACTCTACTGCACCGGCGAGTGCCGCGATCTGATCTTCGGGATGATCGCGCTACCTGCGGCCTGGCTTGTCGGCATCTTCGGCGCGGTCTGGTGGTTCAAGATCTCCACCGCGCGCATTCGATATCAGCTGAAGCTCGTGCAAGATCAGCCATTGCCCGTCGACAGAGCGACCGGCATCGACAAGATTGCGCTCGGTTTTCGGAGCTGGCCAATCACGGCCGCGCTACTCGTTTTCTTCATCGCCCTGATGACGAGCGTGCTGTCGGAGTTCGTCGGTCAGATTCACTACGGCCAGGAGGGTGCCAGCACGGTCTATACGACCTGGCGGTTTGCCTACCCGTGCGCCGTCCTGAGCCTGGCGATCGCTTCCACAGGAGCGCTGGCCGTTATCGTGCGGCGCCTAAAGCAACTGTCGTAGAAGCAAAAACGACAATGGTGTGCGGATTGCCGCGCGTTTCGCGAATCTCGACACTCAGGCTCTTTCCGCGCTGCTCGACCAGCTGCTGCAGGAGGGGATCGACGTTCTCGTGGCATATGGTGCCGCCACAAGGGTCGTTCCCGCGGCCCAACGATCCGTCCCTGTCGTATTTTCGTTCAGCGGCGATCCGGTCGCGGCCGGATATGTGCGCAGCATGGCTAGGCCCGGGATCAATGCGACCGGCAACTCACAGCTCATGTGGGAGCTGGTCGGAAAGCGCATCCAGCTTCTCCGTGAAATTGCCCCAGGTGCAAAAAACACGCTCGTGGTCCAGAGCCCCGACCATCCCGGGGAATCCGAGGAGCGCACACGCACGCAAAGCGCTGCAAGCCAGCTCGGACTGGAACTCATGGTACGGCCCGTCCGGGATCGAGCGACGCTGGAAGCGGCCCTCGGCGAGAGTGCGGCCAGTGGTTGCGACTCGATGCTGTGCTTCACCGACTCGGTGACGATCGCCAACAGGCGCATCATCGCGGATCATGCCCGGCGATTGCGCATTCCGGCGGTGTTTCCCCGACGCGAGTATTGCGTGGCCGGCGGCCTGGTGAGTTACGGCCCGAATGTTCCCGCCTTGATCTCGCAGCTGGCCCGGTTCATCGAACGGATCGCCGCCGGAGTCTCCCCTGGCGACATCCCGGTCGAATGGCCCACGGTCATCGAGACCGTCATCAACAACCGGACAGCCAACGAGATCGGGATTCCGATACCGCTGAACGTCATGGCGAGGGCGGACGACTGATCGATTGACCACGGCCACGGCAGCTTGCGTCGCGGCCTTTTCTTTGCTGGGCTCGGTCGAAGTTCCAGGAGTTGGCGGATGCGTACAGAGTTACCCAAGGAAGTTGAAGTCGATCTGACGCCGGCCCGACTCAGCGCGCAGAAGAACCTCGTGCGGATGTTCTACAAGGACCTTTGGGACAAGGCCGACCTGACGATCGTTCCCCGGATCTTCCATCCCGACTTCACTTTTCGCGGCTCGCTCGGTCCCGTACTGGTAGGCCACCGACAATTCGGCGACTACGTGAGCTGGCTGACGAACACGCTTGAGGATTATACCTCCGACATCCTCGAACTCATCGAAGAAGGAAATCGCGTCTCCGGCAAGCTCCGCTTCCATGGCATCCACCGCCGGTCGCTGTTCGGCGAACCACCGACCAACGCGCGGGTGTGGTGGTACGGTGCTCCCATCTTCACCTTCGAGGGCCCGCTCGTGCGCGACCTGTGGGTGCTCGGCGACATCCACGGCCTGCGCACCCGGCTTGCTCCCTCGGCAGCGGAGCCGCTGAGCTTCGACCGGGCCGTCAGCGCGAGGCCGTGACCTCGAGCAGGCCGTTCTCACGGACGTACTTCGCGATCTCCCGCGATATCAGCTCGTGGGCGGCCTGGTTCGGGTGCCCGTCGCCCACGATGTAGAGATTCGTGCCCTTGTCGCGCTCGCGCTGGAAGGCCTCGGTGAGGTCGAGCAGCCGGACGTCGCCGATGACGCGCTGCAGTCCCTGGGGCGCCGAGTAGTAGTTCGTCGGCAGGTAAACCACGAGCAGCTTGGCCCCGATCGCGGACGCCGACCGTTCCATCTCGCGCAGCAGGAAGGCCAGCGCCTCCTCCTTCTTCTCGTCGCTCGGCGTGTTGTAGGTAGCCCTTGCGTATTCGATCCGTCCGCGAATCACGTCGATGCCATGGTCCAGCCAGCCGATCGGATCGATGAAGTCGCCCGCCAGGTGCCGCTGGAACCGGCGCACGCCGTTGCTTTCCGGCCGTCCGATCCGCGGCTCGCCCGCCTCGTTCCATGTGACATGCGAGGCATTGAAGCAGAACGGGTAGTAGGACGGGAGACACGGCATGAGGTTGCGCTCGAAATGGTGTGCAATGATCCCGTACACGACGAGCTTCGGCGCGAGATCGCCGTGGCGCTGCAGGACCTGCAGCGACTGGGTCGTGCCGTAGGCGGCCATCGCGAAGTTGGAAACGCTGGCGTCGAGCTCGCGCGAGAGGTGGCGCGCCCAGGTATCCTCGTTGGCCAGCGCATAGCCCCAGGTGAACGAGTCGCCGACCACCATGATGTCGACCTGTTCGGGGCTGCGCTGCCCCGGCCCGTCGACCCGCGCGCCGCGATCGTCGGTGTAGATGTCGAAGGCGAAGGTCTTCCGGTCACGGACCGCCGGATAGATGCGGCGGGCATGGGAGCTGGGATTGGCGCGCGCGCCGATCTCCGGGTCGAAGACCAGCAGAAGGTCCCCTTCCGACAGCAGCGGAATATGCGGAACGGTGAGGTAGCTGGCGATGGCTATGCCCGCCAGGAGGCTGACGACGGTCGACGCCAGTAAGAGGGCGACGGTTTTCCTGACTTTGCTCATGAATCCTGGCGAGAAGGCTTCCACCAGTTAGCCCCGGCCGCCGCACGAAAACAATGGCGGCATTTTCGCCATGGGCCCTCGACGGGGCGCCGGCTTCCGCATACATCACGGGCAAAATCAGGCAGCCCGTGACCCGTCTCTATCTCATCTCCCCGCCCCACATCGAGCATCCCTCGATCTTCGCCGACGAACTGCGCGCCGCCCTCGACGGCGGCGACGTCGCGGCCTTCCAGCTGCGGCTGAAGGACGTGCCCGACGAGGCGATCGCTCGCGCCGCCGACACGCTGCGGCCGATCTGCCAGCAACGCGGCGTGGCGCTCATCATGAACGACCGACCCGATCTCGCCGTGAAGCTCGACTGCGACGGCGTCCATGTCGGCCAGGACGACATGCCCTGCGCCGAGGCACGGCGGATCGTCGGGCCCGACCGCCAGATCGGCGTCACCTGCAAGGCCTCGCGCCATCTCGCGATGGAGGCAGCCGAAGCCGGCGCCGATTATGTGGCCTTCGGTGCGTTCTTCTCCTCCGCCACCAAGCCGGTGACGACGCCGGCCGACCTCGAGATCGTCGAATGGTGGAGCAGCCTGATGGAGGTGCCCTGCGTGGCGATCGGCGGCATCACCGTCGAGAATTGCAGGCCCCTGATCGAAGCGGGCGCCGATTTCCTGGCCGTCGCCGACGGCGTGTGGAGCTACAAGGACGGTCCGGAAGCGGCAGTCCGCGCCTTCAACGAACTCTTCGCCGCGCACGGATCATCGGACGGGGAGCCATAGCACCTCTTCGATGTGCGAGGCCCCGCTCGCCAGCATGACCAGCCGATCGAACCCGAGCGCGATTCCGGAACAATCCGGCAGGCCATGGTCGAGCGCCGCCAGGAAATCCTCGTCGACCGGCCAGCGCACGCCGTAGAGTTCCTCCTTGAGGTCCATGTCCGCCACCAGCCGCTCGCGCTGGATGCTCGGATCGGTCAGCTCGCCGAAGGCATTGGCAAGCTCGACACCGCAGACATAGAGTTCGAAGCGTTCCGCCACGCGGGGATCGCCGGGCTTGGCACGGGCGAGTGCCGCCATCGAGATCGGGTATTCGCAGAGGATGGTCGCCCGGCCCATGCCGAGGCGCGACTCGACTTTCTCGAACATGATGCGGAAGAATACGTCCTCCCAGCTGTCACCGGCATGCATGGCAATGCCCGAGGCACCCGACAGCGCTTCGGCATTGCCGAGTGTCGCGAACAGATCGACCCCGGCATGGCGTACGAAGGCCTCCGCCACGGTGAGTCGCTCCGGTTCGGCCCTGGGATCGCAGGCATGGCCGCCCCAGCGCAGTTCGTCGACGCCGGTCGAGGCGAGCAGCGCCCTGCAGTCGGCCATGATCGTCTCGTAGCCCGTGCCGGCGCGATACCATTCCAGCATCGTGAACTCGGGATGATGCAGGGCCGAGCCTTCGGCGTTGCGGAAGACGTGCGCGAACTGGAAGATCTTCGGCATTCCGCCCGCCAGCAGCTTCTTCATCGCGAATTCGGGCGAGCTGTGCAGCCAACGCTCCCGGCTTTCGCCGTTGGGTAGCTCCCATTCCGTCGCGAAGCCCGCGAGATGGACCTCGGCGCCGGGGGCAGCCTGCAGGATCGGCGTCTCGACCTCGACGAAGCCTTCGGCTGCGAACCACTGCCGCATCGCGGCCTGGACGCGGGCACGCGCCTGAAGATGCGGCAGGCGCCGCTCGAGCCTGTCGGGACGCCACTCGTTCATGCCCCACCATCGCATGCGAACGGCGCGGCGTGTAGGGTGTCGTCATGACGCCCAAGCAGATCGACGCCTTCTGCCGCACGCTGCCGGCCGCGACGCGGACCGTGCAATGGGAAGGTGTCACCGTCTTCAAGGTGGGCGGCAAGATGTTCTGCCTGATCGGTCCACCGGGCCATTCCGTTGCGCGTCTCTGCTTCAAGTGTCCACCCGAGCATTTCGACGCCCTCTCGCATGCCGAGGGGTTCAGGCCCGCGCCCTATCTCGCCCGTGCGAAATGGGTGGCCCTCGAGGACCCGTCGGTCCTGACGCCGGCCGAGACGCGGGCGTACCTGAAACAGGCGCATGCCGTCATCGCGGCGGCCCTGCCAAAGAAGAAACAGGTCGAACTGGGCCTGAAATAGCCCCGAAAGGCCCCGGCGGGCCCGGTTGCGACCCCGGGCCGCCTTTGATAGAAGGCCCGCGCCGGCCTCGAACCGCTTCTGCGGGCGAGGCCGAATTCCATTCATCCGAGACAGCGGTAGGGCCGGGTAACTCCATGAAAGTCCAAGTCAATTCGATCCGAGCCGGCAACGTCATCGAGTACAACGGCAAGCTCTGGGTGGCCTCGAAGGTCCAGCACATCAGCCCCGGCAAGGGTGGCGCCTTCGTCGCCATCGAGGCCAAGGCGCTGCGCGAGGGCAACAAGCTGCAGGAACGCTTCCGTTCGGGCGAGACCATCGAGCGCGTCCATATCGACGAGCGCGAGTGCACCTACCTGTTCAAGGACGAGAACGGCTTCACGTTCATGGACAAGGAAACCTTCGAGCAGCTCGTGGTTGGCGCCGACGTCCTCGACGAGGATCAGTCGCGATGGCTGCAGGACGGCATGGAAGTGACGGTGTCGCTCTATGAAGGCACCCCGGTGGGCGCCGAGTTGCCCAAGACCGTGGTTCTGGCCGTTACCGAGGCCGACGCCGTCGTGAAGGGCCAGACCGCTTCCTCTTCCTACAAGCCCGCGATCGTCGAGGGCGGCATCCGCGTGATGGTGCCACCGCATATCGGCGTGGGCACGCGCCTGGTGATCAATACCGAGGAAGGCACCTACATGGAACGCGCCAAGGATTAGGCGCGCACCGTGGCCCTTCCCACCAACCGTCCCCCGCGAGAGACCCCGGTCGCCCGTGTCGGCCGCGCCCCGATGGGCGAAGCACGCGAGCGTTCGGGTCCGCCCGAGCGCAAGTCGCTGGCCCAGCGCTCGGCCACGATCACCGTCATGATCCGCGCCGCCTTTGCCGCGGCCAAGAATCTCAAGCGCGACTTCGGCGAGGTCGAGCATCTGCAGATCTCGGAGAAGGGTCCCGGCGACTTCGTGAGCCACGCGGACATCAAGGCCGAGCGCACGCTGCGTGCCGAGCTGTCGCGTGTCCGTCCCGACTACGGTTTCCTCGGCGAGGAAGGCGGCGAGACCAAGGGCGATGGGCGCAACCGCTGGATCGTCGATCCGCTCGACGGCACGACCAACTTCCTGCACGGCGTCCCCCACTTCGCCATCTCCATCGCGCTGGAGCGCGAGAAGGAGATCATCGCGGGCGTCATCTACCAGCCGATCTCCGACGAGCTGTTCTGGGCCGAGAAGGGCAACGGCGCCTATATCGACACGCCGAACGCCCGGTCGCGCCGCCTGCGCGTCTCGGGTCGCAAGGACCCGGCACGCGGCCTGATCGGCACCGGCATTCCCCATATCGGCAAGGGCAACCACGCCGCCTATCACGCCAAGCTGGCGGCGGTCACCGAACGTACGGCCGGCGTCCGCCGCTGGGGCGCCGCAGCGCTCGACCTCGCCTTCGTGGCAGCCGGCCGCTACGACGCCTTCTTCGAGTTTGGCCTGGCGCCCTGGGACGTCGCGGCCGGGATCCTGATGGTGCGCGAGGCCGGCGGCCTCGTCGGCGACGTCGCGGGGCAGCCCTACGAACTCGGCGGACCGTCCCTCCTCGCCAGCAACTTCGGCCTGCGCGATTCGATGGTCGAGATCCTGTCCAAGGCCTGACGGCCGCATCACCGTCAGGTCCGTTCATCCTCTACTGCGTTGCCGCGAGCGGTTGAGCGCTGAGCGACCATTCGTTATGGTCGACCCGCCAAATCCCTTGGAAAGGCAATCGGTTATGCCCCCCTCTTCGGCCGTTGCACGCAGCTTCGCCCTCGCCGTGGTCGGCGTCGGCGCGGCGTCGTTCGCGGCCCATGGGCAGAACGTCACCGCCTTCAACCCGTACTCCGGCGCCGGCCTGACGGGCGGACCACTGCCGCAATACACATCGCCGCCGGGCGGCCCGGCCGTTGATGCCGCTGGTCCCCCCGGTCCGGTCGCCGGTCCGGCTTTCAATCCATGGTCATCTCCCGCCCCGGCGCTGGCGTCACGCGAGGCCGCTCCTCCGCAAACCCATCGCCCGGCACCACAGACCAAGGCAGGTGCCTCCCTGCCGCCGCCCCCGCCCGGTCCGATCAGGAGTCGTGTCGTCGCCGTCCCCGAGCTGACGACGAGCCGCAGCAAGCCGCGCGATATCGCGAAGGCCAGCGCCGCTTACGTCGAGCCGGCGGTCAAGCCCGCTTCCACGCCGACCGTCCCGCCGGTGGTTGCCGCGCCTGTCGCCGTACCACCGGCTCAGGCTCAGGCTCCGGTGCCGGCAGCCGCCGTGCCTGCCACCCCCGTGCCGGCAACGCCGCCGGCGGCTGCGGCAACACCGGCTGCACCTTCGCCGGTCGCCGCTGCGCCCGCCTCGGTTCGGTCCGCGCCTGCGCCGACAAACGCACCGACCGCCCCTGGCCTGACCGCGCCGGCGCCGCCCGTGGCTGCGGCGCCCCCACCTCAACCTCCTGTGGCCCCGCAGCGCCAGATGGCTGCCGTCGCGCCCGCGCCTTCGCCGCCGCCCGTTCCGCCGGCGCGCAGCGGCGTCGCGGTCACTCTGGCCTTCGCCGCCCGGTCGACCGAACTGTCGGATGCCGCCAAGGCCGAGCTCGATCGCCTCGCCAAGGACCTGACCGACCGTGCGCTGCGACAGGTCGAACTGCGCAGCGTCGCCGAAAACGGCGATCCGGACAGCCGCAAGATCTCGCTGGCCCGGGCGCTGATCGTGCGGAATTACCTGATCGACAAGGGCGTTCGATCGAGGATCGAGATCGCCTCCATCGTGGGCGATGGCGGCGAGCGGGTGGAAATCCTGGTGCCGAGCACATGATCCCCCAAGCGTCCGCAGGCATCGGGAGACAGTATGAGTAATCCGATTCCGTATCTCGTTCGCATGCTGCTGTTCCTCGCGATCGTGGCCTGCATCGCCTACCTCCTCCACCACGATCTGCTGCGCGTGTTCCTGAACACGCCAATCCTCAACAGCGTCATCCTGGGCGTGCTCGCCATCGGCATCTTCTTCGTGATGCGCCAGGTCCTGTCCCTGTGGCCCGAAGTGCGCTGGCTGCGGCGCTTCCAGCATCGCGAGCCCGGCGCACCGCCGCTCGAAACCGACTCCATCGACCTGATGGCCCCGATGGCCGCCATGATGGGCGACCGGCAGGACAATTTCCGCCTGTCGCCCACGGCGACGCGGGCCATGCTCGACGGCATCGCCAGCCGCCTCGACGAGCGGCGCGAACTCAGCCGCTACATGATCGGCCTGCTGATCTTCCTCGGCCTGCTCGGCACCTTCTGGGGCCTGCTGGAGACCATCGGCGCCGTCGCCGACGCCATCGTCGGCATGCAGGTCACCGGCGGCGATGCGGTGCAGATCTTCGCCAAGCTGAAGCAGGGTATCGAGGGACCGCTCAAGGGCATGTCCACGGCCTTTGGCGCCTCGCTGTTCGGCCTCTCCGGCTCGCTCGTGCTGGGCTTCCTCGAACTGCAGGCGAGCCAGGCTCAGGGCCGCTTCCACACCGAGCTCGAGGAATGGCTGGCAGGCGCCACGCGGCTCTCGAGCGGCACGCTCCAGACCGAAGGCGAGCAGGGCGTCTCGGCCTATGTCGAGGCCCTGCTGGAGCGCACGGCCGACGGTCTCGACGATCTCACGCGCACGCTCCGCCGCAGCGAAGAGGGTCGCGAGCAGGCGGCGGCCGCCAACGCCGCGCTGGTCGAGCGCCTGTCGTCGCTGACCGAGAGCATGCGCTCGCAGCAGGCGCTGCTGGCGCGCCTCGCCGAACAATCGATCGAACTGCGCGGCGCCGTCGGGCGGCTGACCGAGCGCAAGCCGGAAACCGGCAGCGAGGCCTTGCTGGCCCATCAGCGCAACATCGAGGCCGGCCTTGCCCGCCTGATCGAGGAAAGCGTGCGCAGCCGCACCGCGCTGGCCGATGAGCTGCGCGGTGAGTTCCGCCTGCTCGCCCGCACCATCGCCTCGATGCGCAACGCGACGCCGGGCGACTGACCACCATGGCAGCCGCATCCCGCCGTCGAGGAGGAGGAGGCGCCGACTACACTTGGCCGGGTTACGTCGACGCGCTGACGACCCTGCTGATGGTGCTGATCTTCCTGCTGTCGCTGTTCAGCGTCGCGCAGTTCACCCTGACCGACACGCTCAGCTCCCGCGACAGCGCGATCGACGCCCTGAACAAGCAGCTCGGCAGCCTGGCCAGCGTGCTGTCGCTGGAGAAGGCCGCGAGCGAGAACCTGAAGCAGGATCTCGAGAAACTCACCCTCCAGCTCCGCGAGAATCAGGCCGAGCGCGACCGGCTGGGCGCCGATCTGGCGGCCCAGCGCGGCGCTACCGATGCGCTGAAAAGCGAGCGCGATCGTCTCACCGCCGATCTTTCCAGCCAGCGCAGCTCGTCGGACGCCCTGAAGATCGAGCGGGACCAGCTCACCGAGCGCCTGACCTCGATGATGGTGGAACGCGACCGGCTCGCCGCCTCGCTCGAAACCGCCAACAGGGAGGCCAAATCCACCGCCTCCCAGGCCGGCGACCTGCAAAAGGAGGTCGAACGCCAGCGGCTGGAGCTCACGCGGCTCGCGGCCTCGCTGGCCGCCGCCAATCAGGAAAAGGGCAAGCTGTTCGGCGATCTCACGGAGGAGCAGAAGCTCAGTGCCGAGCAGAAGTCCGCAGTGGTGCGGCTCACCGCCGAGCTGGCGGCCCTCAAGAGCGAGCTCGCCCGCCTCAGCACCGTCCTCGACGCCGCCGATGCCAAGGCCAAGGAACAGCAGGCGCAGATCGTCGATCTCGGCCAGAAGCTCAACCGCGCGCTGGCCAGCAAGGTCGAGGAGCTGGCGCGCTACCGCTCCGAGTTCTTCGGCAAGCTGCGCGAGGCGCTGCGTGGCCAGCAGGACATCCAGGTCGTGGGGGACCGTTTCGTGTTCCAGTCGGAAGTGCTCTTCGCCTCCGGCTCAGCCAAACTCCAAGAGAGCGGCGAGAAGCAGCTCGCCAGCGTCGCCCAGCGCCTCGTCGAGCTCTCCACCAGCATTCCCAAAGACATCAACTGGGTCATCCAGGTGGACGGCCACACCGACAACAAGCCGATCGCCAGTGCGCAGTACCCGTCGAACTGGGAGCTGTCGGCTGCCCGCGCCATCGCCGTGGTCAAGTTCCTGCACAGCGAAGGCATCCCGAACGATCGCTTGGTGGCGGCTGGATACGGCCAATACCAGCCGCTGTCGTCGACCGACGCCGCTCGCAACCGCCGCATCGAGCTCAAGCTCACCAATCGGTAGAGCCAGCCAGTCACTCGGCGAGGCGACGAAATTCTTAGAGAAGCCCGAGTCTCTTCAGCTCGGCCGCCATTTCGGCCGGCATGTCGGCCGTATCGCCGCTCGACAGGTCGGGGGGCGCACGCTCGGGCTCGAGGTAGCGCCATCCCTGGAAGGGTTTGCAGGCACGGGGCGCGGTTTCGATCAGCGGGCGCTTGAGCTTGATGCGGCAGAACTTCTTGCCGCTCTCCTCGTCGAAATCATCCTCGAAGCCAATCAGTTCCTGCCGGCATCGGATGACGCCGCGCACCACCCAGTAGAGCGAGCCACCCAGCAGATCCTCGGCCCGCCGCGGCGAGTTGCGGGTGTAGATCCAGTGTGGCGAGCGTGCCGACTGCCCCCGCTCCCGGCGTCGTGCCGCCTGGACCTTCTTCATGTGGGCAAGGTCGTCGACGCCGACCGCCAGCTTGATGAGATGCAACGCCATCGCCTGCGCTTAGTACGTGACCGGTCGCCTGCTCAAGCGCCGCCTATCCACAGCGTGACCTTCGCGCCACAGGCTGCGAGAATTACAGTTCGGACTTCGGACTCCACACTGTCTGCACAATCCACGCTCTATTGTCCGGTCGCATTTTGCGAGGGTTCCCATGAATCGATCGACGCTGGCCGCCCTGATTGTGGCCCTCATGCTGGGCTCCGGCATTGCGGGTTACCTGATCGGGAGACCGGGCGATTCGCTCGACCGCCCCCCACCGGCACCTGCGACTGTCGCGGCACCTCCCGCCACGGCACCGGCCACGCCAACTCCGCCGGCGAACCCGCCGGCGCAGACGGCCCAGTCCTCCGCGCCGGCCGCCATCGTGCAACCGCCGGCATCGCCCTCCGCCCCCTTCTCCTTCCGTCGCGTCGCGGTCGATTCCAGCCGCAGCGAGGCTGAAGCCTGCCTCGCCTTCAACAAGCCGCTCGCCACCGGCGACGTGAAGTACGGCGACTTCATCCGCATAGAGCCTGAAGCCAAGACCGCGCTCCGTACCGTCGACGACCGGCTGTGCATCGCGGGCCTCACCTACGGCCAGGACTATACCGTGAAGCTGCTGGCGGGCTTTCCGGGACGCGACGGCGAGAAGCTGCGCGACGAGCAGAGCGTGAGCGTGGCGCTGGGCGCCCGTCCCGCCGTCGTGAACCTTCCAGGCAAGGGCTTCATCCTGCCGCGTGGCAGCGCCGCCGGCCTGCCTGTCACGACCATCAACGTCTCCAAGGTCGGAATCTCGGTCTATCGCGTGAACGAGCGCGGCATCGATCGCTTTTCCGCCGACCGCTACTACGATGTGGCTTTCCCCGGCTCCGAGCCGATCACCGAATCCTGGTCGCTGCGCAGCTGGCTGAACGGCAGCAACGGCGCCGAGCAGTGGACCGGGACGATGGAGGTGCGGAACGTGCCCAACCAGGCCGTCGTCACCGCCTTCCCGATCCGCGAGACGATCCAGGACTGGAAGCCCGGTGCCTATTTCGTCGTGGTGTGGAATGCCGCCAAGCCGCCGTCGCGCGACTATGACGACGACGAGTCGACCAACGGCGCCGCCGCCGGCCTGTGGGTGATCGACACCGACATCGGCCTCACCTCCTTCAGCGGCGACGACGGGCTCAACGTCTTCGCGCGCTCGCTGCAGACCGCGCAGCCGCTGGCCGGCATCGAGGTCACGGTCCTGTCGCGCGGCAACGAGCCGATCGGTAAGGTGGTGACGGGCGCCGACGGCCGCGCCTCCTTCGCGGCCGGCCTGCTCAGGGGCACCGGCGCCGCCGAACCCGTCGCCGTCATGGCGCAGGATCCGGCGAAGAAGGAATTCTCGCGCCTCGAACTCACCAAGTCGGCCTTCGACCTGTCCGACCGCGGCGTCGATGGCCGGCCGCAGCCCGGCCCGGTCGACGCCTTCCTTTATACCGAGCGCGGCATCTACCGGCCCGGCGAGACCGTGCAGCTCATGGCGCTGATGCGCGACGACGCGGCCAACGCCCTGTCGAACCTGCCGGTCACCCTGATCGTCAAGCGGCCGGACGGCAGCGAGTTCACGCGCTTCACCCACGCCCTGCACGGCTCCGGCGCAGTTGCCCAGGCGATCGACCTGCCGAAGTCCTCGCGGCGTGGCCGCTGGTCGGTTGCCGCCCATATCGATCCCAAGGGCGCACCGGTCGGCCGGGCCGAATTCTCGGTCGAGGATTTTGTACCCGAGAAACTCAAGGTCGAGCTCACGCCCGACGAGCCGATCATCCGGCCCGGCAGCGTGAACCGCTTCGTCCTCTCGGCCGACTTCCTCTATGGCGCGTCGGCCTCGGATCTCGCCGTCGAAGGCGACATGCGCATCACGGTCGACGACAACCCGTTCCCGGCCTTCGCCAAATACCGCTTCGGCCCCGAGGACGATCGCGAGAAGTTCGAACCGCCCTTCATCGAACTGAAGGGCGAGAATACCGACCAGGCCGGCAAATCGAGCCTCGAATGGGCCGGCGACCTCGCCAGGGAAACCGTTCTCCCGCTGCGTGCCCAGATCCAGGCGCGCGTCTTCGAACCGGGCGGCGGCCGCGCCACCAAGACCGAGAAAGTCATGCCCGTGCGCACCCGAAACACCTATATCGGTGTCCGTCCGACCTTCGAGGGCCGCTATTCCCGCGAAGGCATCGATACCGAGTTCGACGTGGTGGCAGTCGACGCGGCCGGTACCCAGATCGCCCGCCCCTCGGTCGAGTACCGGATCGAACGCATCACCAACGCCTATCAATGGTTCCAGGTGGACGGCCGCTGGCGCTGGCAGTCGGTCACGAACACCCGTCTGATCACGGCCGACAAGGTGACCCTGAAGGCCGACACGCCGACCCGTCTCTCGCAGCGGCTGGACTGGGGCCAGCACAGGCTCACCGTCATCGACAACGAGAAGAACACCTCGACCAGCCTCACCTTCTACGTAGGCTGGTACGGCGGCACGGGGACCGAGGAGGCACCCGACACGCTGCGCGTCGCCAGCGACAAGCAGAATTATGCGCCGGGCGACACGGCCCGCCTGCGCATCGAGGCGCCGTTCGCCGGCGAGGCGCTGATCGCCATCGCGACCGACCGCATCGTCTCCACACAATCGGTCCAGGTGCCGGCCGGCGGCACGACGGTCGACATCCCGGTGAAGGGTGAATGGGGTGCCGGCGCCTATGCGCTGGTCACGGCCTGGCGGCCGCTGGCGGCGCCGGCCGAACGCACCCCCACGCGGGCCATCGGCGCCACGTGGCTGGGTCTCAACCCGACCCTGCGGACGCTGGGCATCCAGATCGGCACGCCGGAAAAGATCACGCCGCGCCAGCGCATCGAAGTGCCGGTGAAAGTCTCGAACCTGCAGGCCGGACAGGAAGCCTTCGTCACCCTGGCTGCGGTGGATGAGGGCATCCTTCAGCTCACCCGCTACAAGACGCCCAATCCCGCCGACCACTATTTCGGCAAGCGTCGCCTCGGCGTCTCGATGCGCGACGATTACGGCCGCCTGCTCGATACGCGCGCCGACGAGCTCGGCCGCATCCGGGCCGGCGGCGATGCCGGCGAAATTGGCGGCCTCGACATCGTGCCGACGCGCACCGTCTCGCTGTTCAGCGGTCCGGTGAAGCTCGACGACAAGGGCGAAGCAAGGATCGCCTTCGACATCCCCGACTTCATCGGCCAGCTCCGGCTGATGGCGGTGGCCTACGACAAGACTCGCGTCGGCTCGGGCGAGCAGCGTCTGTTCGTGCGCGATGCCGTCACGGCCGACGTCGTGCTGCCGCGCTTCCTCGCGCCCAAGGATCTCGGGCGAGTGGCGTTGTCGCTGCACAATGTCGACGGCCAAGCGGGCGACTACCGAGTGACCCTCACCGCGAACGGCTCGGTCTCGCTCGAACGGCCGGTAAGCGAGACGAAGCGCCTCGCCGCCAACCAGCGCGAGCTGCTGACCTGGCCGCTGCGCGCCGGCGAGGCGGGCTTCGGCAAGGTCACGGTCGCCGTCCAGGGACCAGGCAACTTCGCCGTCCAGCGCGAATGGGACATCCAGGTGCGGCCGGCACAGACGCCCAGCGCCGTCGACACGGCGGCGCGCCTCGCGCCCGGCAACGAGGCCACGGTCGACCGCAACGTGATCGCCGCCTTCGCGCCCGGGACCGCGCAGGTCAGCGCCTCGCTGACCCGCATTCCGGGGATCGACGTCGCGGGACTGCTGCGCCAGCTCGACAAGTATCCGTTCGGCTGCATCGAGCAAACGACCAGCCGTGCGATGCCGCTGCTCTACTACAATGACGTGGCGCTGCTGGGCTACGGCCCGGCCGATCCGCGCATCAACGAGCGCGTGCAGGATGCCGTCTATCGCATCGTCGACATGCAGCTGCCCGACGGATCGTTCGGCATGTGGGGGCCCTTCTCCACGCCTGCGGCAGAATGGCTGCAGACCTACGTGCTCGACTTCCTGGTCCGCGCGAACCAGCAGCAGATGACGGTACCCTCCGCCTCGCTGCAGCGGGCGTTGAACTGGCTCAACAAGACCGCCGAGAAGCTCTCGCCCAATGCCCAGGCCTATGCCTGGTACGTGCTGGCGAAGTCGGGCTACGCCGATCCTGGCCGGGTCCGCTACTTCCAGGACACGAAGGCGGCAGAGATGAAGGGCGGCATCGCCTGGGCCATGCTGGCGGCGGCGCTGAACCAGGTGGGCGAACCGGGGCGCGGACGCCTCGCCTTCGCCACGGCGCGCCAGCGCATCGACGAGCGGGACCCGTCCGATTACTACGGCTCGCCGCTGCGCAACCGCGCGGCGCTCGTCACGCTCGCCGTCGAGGCCGGTGGACGCGATGCCCTGACCGAAGTGACGAGCCTGGTGGGCGAACGCCTCACGTCGTCCGTCAATCTCACCACGACCCAGGAGCAGGCGTGGCTGGTCATGGCGGCGCGTGCCATGAGCGGCAGCAGCCAGCTCGCCTATTCAGTGGATGGCCAGCAACGCCAGTCGGCTACGGAACCGGTGACCTTCAACCCGGACGCGGCGGCGCTGGCCCGCGGCCTCAAGCTGCGCAACGACACCGACCGGCCGATCTGGATGCAGGTGACGGCGCGTGGTGTGCCGGTCGATCCGCAGCCCGCGGCGACGGCCGGTATCAGCGTCGAGCGTGAATTCCTGAAGTTCGACGGCGAGCCCAGTTCGCTGGGCCACGTCGTACAGAACGAGCGGTTCATCGTCTCGATCTCCGGCCGCAACCTGGAAGGTGGCTACCACGAGGTGGCGCTGCTCGACCTGCTGCCGGCCGGCTTCGAGATCGAAGCGGTGCTGAACGACGAGACGGCGAAGTCCTTCCCGTTCCTGTCCGACCTCACCGAGACCCGCATTGCCGAGGCGCGCGACGACCGCTTCTTCGCGTCCTTCAACATGGGCACTCGGCCCTACCAGACCTGGTGGGATTCCTCGGCCAAGAACCCGAACTCCTATCACGTCGCCTACATCGTCCGCGCCGTGACGCCCGGCACCTATGCCGTCCCGGCAACGAACGTCTCCGACATGTATGCGCCGCGGGTCTATGGCCGGACGGCGATGCGCGCGCTGACGATCGTTCCCGCGGGAACGAAGTAGCCCGCATGCGGCTCAGGCCCCTGCTGGCCGGCCTCGCCGTCGCCGCCACGACCCTGGTGGCGACGGCGCTGACGATCGACCGTCTCTTCCCGCCCGACCTGTCGCGCTATCATGACCGGTCGACCGAGGTGGTCGACGCCAACGGCCGACTGCTGCGCGCCTTCACGACGGCCGACGGCAAGTGGCGCCTCAAGACGTCGGTCGACGATGTCGATCCGCTCTATCTCGGGCTGCTCAAGGCCTATGAGGATCGCCGGTTCGATTCGCACTGGGGAGTCGATCCGCTCGCGGCACTACGCGCGGCCGGCCAGCTCGCCGAGCGGGGCCGCATCGTATCCGGCGCCTCGACACTGTCGATGCAGGCCGCCCGCCTGCTCGATCCCCGGCAGCGCAGCTTCACCACCAAGCTCCTCCAGTCGGCCCGCGCGCTGCAGCTCGAATGGCGCTACTCCAAGCGCGACGTACTGGCGATCTATCTGACGCTGGCCCCGATGGGCGGCAATCTGGAAGGCGTGCGCGCCGCGTCGCTGGCCTATTTCGGCAAGGAGCCGCGCCAGCTCAGCGCCGCCGAGGCCGCGCTGCTGGTCGCCATCCCCCAGTCGCCGGAACGACGACGCCCGGACAGAGCCTCGCTCGTGGCGCAGAAGGCGCGCGACCGTGTTCTGGAACGCGGCGTCGAACATGGCGTGATTGATGCACCCCAGTTCGAGATGGCGCGAAGCCGTCTCGCGCCCGATCGCCGGCTCGCGCTGCCGATGCAGGCGCCGCATCTCTCGACCTGGCTGGCGGGCCAATCGCCCGGCACCGCCGTGCCGACCACGGTGCGCTACGAACTGCAGCAGTCGATGGCCCAGCTGGTGCACGAGGAGCGCCGCCAGTTGGGCGATGGCGCCGAGATCGCCATGGTCGTGCTCGACAACCGCACCGGCGGAGTCGTCGCCTGGCTGGGGGGCGACAATTTTTTCGGACGCGCCGGCCAGGTCGACCTGGTGCGCGCCCGCCGTTCGCCCGGCTCGGCGCTGAAGCCGTTGATCTACGCCATGGCGTTCGACGACCGGACGCTGCATCCCGAGACGCTGGTCGAGGATGTGCCAGTTCGTTTCCGCGACTGGCTGCCGCGCAATTTCGACCGCGACCATCAGGGCGCGGTGACGGTGCGGCGCGCGCTACAACAATCCCTGAACGTGCCGGCGGTGCTGGCACTGGAAAAGGTCGGCCCGCAGCGCTTCCTCTCCACCCTGCGCACCGCCGGCGCGTCGCCCGGCCTGCCGCCTGGCGACAACGGAAACTCATTGGGCGTCGCGCTCGGCAGCGCCACGATCTCGCCGCTCGAGATGGCGGGGCTCTATGCCGGGCTGGCCAATGGCGGCCGCTTCGCGCCGCCCCAGGTCCGCCGTGACCGGCCGCGATCCGAGCCGCTCCGCCTCCTCGGACCAACCGCCGCCTGGTATGTCTCCGACGTGCTGGCAGAGGCGCCGCTGCCCGAGGGCTTCGCCTCCCTGCCGGTCGCGCTGCGCGAGCGCCGCATCGCCTTCAAGACCGGCACCTCGGCCGGCTATCGCGATGCCTGGGCCGCCGGCTACAGCGCCAACTGGACCGTCGTCGTGTGGGTCGGCCATGCCGACGGCACGCCGCGCCCCGGCCAGCTCGGCCGGCTCTCGGCGCTGCCCATCCTGTTCAAGGCGTATGGCCGGCTCCCCGGTGAGGACAACCGCTCGATCCGGCCGCCGGCCGATGCCATCAGGGTCGCATCCCATCGCGAGCTGCCGCCGCGCATGCGCACGCTTGCCCCCTATGCCGAAACCAGCGGCGGCCCGCGCATCGCCTATCCGCCGGCCGATGCCCGCATCGAACTGGCCGCGCGCGAGACCGTCGTCTTGAATGCCATGGGCGGCCAGGGCCGCCTGCGCTGGCTGGTCGACGGCCGCCCATTGGAGGGAACTCAGTGGGTGCCCGACGGCGCCGGCACGGCGCGTCTCGCCGTCGTCGACGAAGCAGGCCGCTCGAGTTCCATCACCGTCAGGATCGTTCAACGGCAATAGCCGTATTCAGACGACGAAGGCCAGCGCGACCGATCCGACGAGCGACAAGGCAAACGCCACGTTGATGATCAGGTTGGTGCGCGGATCGCGGAAGAAGCGCGTGAGCGCCGCACCGGCGACCAGCCACACGACGTTCACCGCGGTGATGACCAAGGTCAGCACGACGAGCTTCAACGCCACGTCTGCCCCCAGCCGGTCCGGCAACAAGGTGAAGCCGGAATAGAGCGCGCCCATCGCGACATAGCCCTTGGGATTGACCAGCGACAGCAGCAGCCCTGCCGTAACGGTCGGCGGTTCCCCGCGCGCACCCTCTTCGGACAAAGGCGGCGCGGTCGCGATGCGCCAGGCCAGCCACAGGAAATAGAGCGCGGCCAGCGCCGCCACGACAGACGCCACGCCCGGCACGGCGAGCAGCAGGCCGACCATGCCGCTGGCCACGACCGCCATCACCGCGACCATGCCCACCACAATGCCCGCCAGATAGCCGATGCCCCGGCGCGCGCCGAACGCCGCACCGGCGGCGGCCAGGCTCAGCGTCGCCGGGCCAGGGCTGCCGGCCAGCGCGATCGCGGCGATCAGGAATCCGGAAAGAGCGTCCATGCCGGCGATTTGACGCCGGCCATGGACTTCCGTCTTGAACGTTCGTGAGGCTTAGGCCGCTGCCTTCGCCTTGAGCGCCTGGGCCACCTTGGACGCCGGCTCGCGACCGAGCGCGGCGCAGATCTCGCGGCCGGCTTTGGCGATGGCGTCGAGGTCGACGCCGTGCTCGATGCCGAGGCCGTTCATCAGGTAGATCACGTCCTCGGTGCCGACATTGCCCGAGGCGCCCTTGGCGTAGGGGCAGCCGCCGAGGCCCGCGACCGCGGTATCGAACACGGCGATACCGCGCTCCATGACCGCCAGGATGTTGGCCAGCGACTGGCCGTAGGTGTCGTGGAAGTGCGCGGCGATCTTTTCACGCGGCATCTTCTCGGCGACGGCATCGATCATGGCAACGCATTCGCCGGGCGTGCCGACGCCGATCGTGTCGCCGAGTGACACTTCATAGCAGCCCATGCGGAACAGCCGCTCCGACACTTCGGCCACCTTGGCGGGCGAGACCTTGCCGTCATACGGGCAGGCGATCACCGTCGAGACGTAGCCGCGCACCTTCATGCCGTGCTTCTGCGCGGCTTCCATCACAGGCGCGAAACGCTCGAAGCTCTCGTCGATCGAACAGTTGGTGTTCTTGCGGCAGAAGGCTTCCGACGCCGCCGTGAAGATCGCGATCTCGCCGACGCCGGCCTCGACCGCGCCGTTCATGCCCTGCTTGTTGGGTACGAGGACCGGATAGCTCACGCCCGGCTTGCGCTGGATGCGCGCCATGACCTGGTCGGTATTGGCCATCTGCGGCACCCACTTGGGCGACACGAAGCTGCCGGCCTCGACCGCCGAATGGCCGGCGGCCGACAGCGCGTCGATCAGCGCCACCTTGGCGTCGACCGAAACCGGCTTTGCCTCGTTCTGCAGCCCATCGCGCGGCCCGACTTCGACCAGCCGCACGCGCTTGGGGTGATTCATGGTTACCTCCCGTTACTGGCGCCACATACTGCACCAGTGGGAAGGCCGCCAGTCAGTATTTTCGCCGCTATGGCGTCTGCGAAATATGCGCGGTGCGATCGTGTCCGGGATGGCTGAACATGATCTCCAGGGTCCGCAGGTAGGTGTGCAGACCGGCATCCTGGATGGGCAGGACGTGGGCATCCGCTCCCGATTCATTGTGGTGCGAATGCCAGTAACCGGGCGGCGTGATGAAGCTGGCGCCGGGCGCCCAATCCTCGCGACGGCCGTTCCTGATCATGCCGGACTCGTCGAGTTCCGTGCCGATCATCGTGTAGCAGCCGGGCTTGCAGTCGATGACGAAATCCAGCGCCACCGATTCGTGGCGGTGCGGATACTGGATCTTGTCCTTCGGCAGGAGGCCGAACATCGTCCACATCGTGTGGGTGATGGTGCGCGTGGCAGGGAAGTTCCTGTTGGCCAGCAGGACACTGACCCGGTTCGCCTGCGCGGTCTTCGGATCGGACGCGATCTCCGCGAGTTTCTGCTGGGCCTTGCTGTGCTGATAGAAGGTGGGCTTGAAGCGCGCGACCGACGGTGCCGCGCCAAGGTAGCGCAGCAAGGGTGCATCGTGCACCCAGTAGAGGCCCGCCTCGCCGTCCGAATGATGCATGGCATGGCCGTGCGCCGGCAGCACGATGTAGTCGCCCTGCGACCACTGGATCGTCTCGCCACACGCATCCGTGCGCCCGTTACCCCGGAACACGAAGAACACCTGGCTGGTCGCCTCGGCCGAGGTCATGACCGAGCCGCGATCGATGCGGATGAAGTTGGCGCAGAGGGCCGGGCTCGTCGCCGGGCCAACGATCCCCAGCTCCTCGCTGACGTCGAGCGGCTGCACGCGCGTCGGCCCCTCGTCGAAAAAGGACGGCGAGAAGGCCCGGTACGGCACCGGCGGGATGATGCCCTGCCGGATCGGGTTCGCTGCCGAACTGTAGTCGAAGTACTGTGCGTCGCTCGTCAGCAGGGTGCCGTTGGGAAAACTCTCGCTGCCAGGCATGAAGACCTCCTCGTCTGGAATCCACGTAGGATTCGGTCCGCTCGGGACCGGAGCAGTCTTGTAGCGCCGTCGTATTTCAAATCCACGAAGGAATACGGATCTCTCAGACCACGGTCTCTTTGAGCTTCCCCGCACGGCCAAGAACGAACGCCACAGCGGCAAGCGCCAGCACGGTGAAGGCGATCAGCAACGTCGCAACGGCGGTGATCGTCGGATTCACCTCGAGAACCAGCTCGTTGAACATCTTCTTCGGCACGGTCTCGTACTTGCCGGCGATGAACGAGGTCACGATGACCTCGTCGAAACTGCCGATGAAGGCGAAGATCCAGGCGGCGAACACGCTGGGCGCCAGGTTCGGCAGCACGACCTTGCGCATCGCGTAGCTCCAGGAGGCGCCGAGGCTCCAGGCGACCTGCTCGATCCGCTGGTCGAACTCGCGGATCGCGACGCCCAGAACCATCATCACCAGCGGCACGTTGAGCAAGGTGTGGGCGACCACCAGGCCCAGGAGCGAGCCCAGCAGGCCGACCTTGGCCAGGGCGAGATAGAGCGCAATCGCCACGATGATGGTCGGCACGATCAGCGGCGCCATGAAGTTGCCCTCGGCCCAGTCGCGGCCCTTGAAGGTGCCGCGCCGCAAGCCGTAGGCCGCAAGTCCGCCCAGGACCAGCGCGGCAAGTGACGAGATCGCAGCGACGAAGGTCGAGGTCCACATCGCCTCCATCCAGCGCGGATCCCCGAAGAAGGTCTCGTACCAGCGCAGCGACAGGCTGGGCGGCGGAAAGGTGAGCGCCCGCGCCGAGGAGAAGGACATCGGGATCACGATGACCAGCGGCACGGTGAGGAAGACCAGGCCGAAGACGCCCATGGCCGCCAGCCCGCGCCGCGTCCAGACCGACCCGCCGATCGCTTCGCGGCTCATGCCCCGTCCCTCATGCCGAAGCCTTGCGGTCGAGCCGGCGATAGGCGGCGAAGATCAGCAGCGTGACGATCAGCAGGATCGTCGAGATGGCCGAAGCCTGCTCCCAGCGCGGGATCTGGTTGATCAGCGTATCGAGCAGGTTGGAGATCATCGGCACCCGGCCGCCGCCCAGGATCGCGGGCGTCACGTAGAAGCCGAGGCAGAGGATGAAGACCAGGAGTGCGCCCGCGGCCAGTGCCGGCAGGGTGAGCGGGAAATACACCTTCCAGAAGATGGTTCGCGGCGGTGCCCCCAGCGAGGCGGCGGCCTGCAGCAGCCGGTCGTCGATGCGGATCATGGCGGCGAACAGTGGCAGCACCAGGAACGGCAGCAGGACGTTGGCCATGCCGATCGTGACGCCCAGCTCGTTGTAGAGGAAGGAGACCGGCGCGTCGGTGAGGCCGCTCCATTGCAATGCGCGGTTCACGATCCCGCCATTGCCCAGCACGACGATCCAGGCGTACGTCCGCACGAGGATCGAGACCCAGAAGGGCAGCACGACCAGGGCGATCGCGATCATGCGGCCGCGGCTGCCGAGACCGCGCATCCAGTGCGCCAGCGGATAGCCGATGACGATGTTGGCCAGGGTCGCGATCAGCGCGATGCGCATCGTGTTGCCCAGCACGCGCAGATAGACAGGGGCTTCCGCCAGGCCTTCATAGTGCTCGAGCGTGAACCCCCGCCCCTTCTCCCAGAAGGCGAGGCCCAGCATGTAGACGATGGGCGCGTTGAAGGCGACGACCATCAGCACCAGCAGCGGTGCGATGAAGGAGAAGCCGCTTGAGCGCGTCATTCCGTGCCTCCCCATTCAAATGGGGAGGTGGCGCGGTAACCCGCGATGGAGGGGTCAAGTACGGCGCCACGATGGGCACGCATGACCCCTCCGTCGGCGTAGGACGCCGACACCTCCCCATCTGAATGGGGAGGAGCACGGAACACCGCCATTTGCATCACAGGCTGAGCTTGAAGGCTTCCCACTTCTTGTTCACGGCCTCGCCGTTGTCGGCCCACCACTGGGCGTTCTCGAAATACTGCACATCCTTGTTCTGCTTGCTGGTCGGGAACTGCCAGAGCTTGTCCTTGGGCAACAGCGCGTCGAGATCGGGGCTGGGGCCGGTATAGGAGATGACTTCCGCCGCCTTGGCCTGATTTTCCGGCAGCGACATCTCATGCATCAGCTTCCAGGCGGCGGCCTTGTCATCCGGTTTGGAGCCCTTGACCACACAGATGAAGGAAAGATCGGCCTTGCCGCCCGCAAAGCTCAGGCCGAACGCCGGATCGCCCACGACACGGCCCGACCAGCAGATCGAGTACTGGACCTCGTTGTCCTTCATGAGCTGCGGCGGCTGGGCGCCGGCCTTCCACCAGACCGCGACGTCCTTCTTGATCTCGTTCAGCTTCTTGAAGGCCGTGTCGACGTCGAGCGGGAACAGCTTGTCGATCGGCACGCCCGCGGCCTGGAGCGCGAACGGCAGGCAGTAGTGCGGATAATCCGGCAGGCAGCGCTTGCCGGGGAAAGCCTTGGTATCGAAGAACTCGGTGAAGTTCTTCGGCTCCTTCACGCCCTTGCGCCACGCCATGATGGTCGAGAAATACTGGTAGCCGAAGCCGTACTCGTCCTTGGCCTCAGGGAACATCGCGGCGGGACTTACGGCGGCCCAGTCGACCTTTTCGATCAGACCGAGCTTCTTGGCCTGCAGGACGACACCCGAGCCCAGCTCGAACAAGGTCGTGCTGGTCTGGCCGCTCTCGACCAGGGCGCGCAACTTGCCGAGCGAACTCGGGCTCTCGCGCACGACCTTGATGCCGGTCTTCTGGAACAGCGGGTCGATATAGCCCTTCTGGATCGACTCGCCGGAGGCGCCGCCCGATTCGATCATGCGGATTTCCTTGGACTGCGCCCGCGCGGTCCCGGACAGGAGGCTCATGGCCGGCAGGGCGGCGGCGCCGCCGACGAAAGTACGTCTCTTCATCTCGATCCCCTCTATGTTACCGGCCAGACATCGGCCGACTCCCACGAAACGCTGACACGCTCTCCCGGCGCATGCGCCGTGCCCAGGAACGGCACGGCGGCCACCACCGTTTGATTGCCGTCGAGGGCCAAGTGATAGCGCACCATCTGCCCGAGATAGATCGCCTCGACGACGCGCGCAGACTTGCCTTGCTCGCCGGCCGACAGCCGCACACGCTCGGGCCGCACCACGCCCTGGCGGCCGTCGGGCAGACTGACGAAGTTGGCGATGCCTAAAAACTCCGCCACGAAACGGTTGGCAGGCTTGAGATAGGCCTCCGTCGGCGCCGCGACCTGCTGCGTACGCCCCTTGTCCAGCACCATGATCCGGTCGGAGAGCGACAGCGCCTCTTCCTGGTCGTGCGTCACCAGCAGGGTCGTGACGCCCAGCGTGCGTTGCAGTTGCTTGAGCTCGACCTGCAGTTCCTCGCGCAGCTTGCGGTCGAGCGCGCCCAGCGGCTCGTCGAGCAGCAGGATGTCGGGCTTGAAGACCACCGCCCGCGCCAGCGCCACACGCTGCTGCTGACCGCCCGAAAGCTGCGACGGACGGCGATTCTCCAAGCCGTCGAGACGCACCAGCTTCAGCGCATCACGCGCCAGCCTGTCCGCCTCGGCGCCGCCGATCCTGCGGACGCCCAGCGGGAACAGGACGTTCTGCAGCACGGTCATGTGCGGGAACAGCGCATAGGACTGGAAGACCAGCCCGATGTTGCGTTCCTGTGCCGTAGCGTTGGTGACGTCGCGGCCGCCGATGAAAATCCGGCCCGAGGTCGGCCGGTTGAGTCCGGCGATCAGCGACAGGAGAGTCGTCTTGCCCGATCCGCTCGGCCCCAGGATCGTGACGAACTCACCCTGCGTCACCGAGAGGTCGACCTGGTCGGCCGCGGCAAACGTGCCGTAGCGCCTGGTCACCCCTTCGAGACGGATATCCGACATCTAGACGCGGGCCATTTTGGCCATGGCGCGATCGGCAGCGGCCAGCGTCTCCTCGATGACCGGCTTGTCATGCGCCGTGGAGAGGAACCATTTGCCGGCCTGCTGCGCCCGGACGCCCTCTTCCTGCAGGGCCGCGTGGAAGGCCAGCATGGCATCGCGGTCGCAGGCCGCCGATTCGCGATAGTTGCGTGGCGCCGGGGCCGTGGTGAAGAAAGTCTGGAAGATCGCCGGCATGCCCTGCACGCGGATCGGCAGCTTGTGCTTCGCGGCCAGCGACGAGAGGCCCTGCATCAGCTCGGTGCCCCGCGCTTCAAGATCGCGATAGACCTTGCCATCGTCGGCTTCGAGTACGTCCAGGGCTGCCAGCGCTGCCGCCATGCTCTGGACATTGCCATTGTAGGTGCCGCCATGCATCACGCCCTTGTCGAGCAGGGTGTCCATGATGTCGCGGCGGCCGGCGACCATGGCCAGCGGGAACCCTGCCGCCACAGCCTTCGCATAGATGCTGAGGTCGGCCTTCACGCCGAACTTGCCCTGGGCACCGCGCAGGCCGACGCGGAAGCCGGTGATGACCTCGTCGCAGATGAACAACGCACCATGCTTGTCGCAAAGGGCGCGCACGCCCTCGAGATAGCCAGGCGCCGGCGGAATCGCCCCGCCATTCACCATCACGGGCTCCATGATCACGCCCGCGATCTCGCCGCGATGGCGCTCCAGCGTCTGCTCCAGCAGGTCGAGGTCGTTCCAGGTGCAGACGGCGACGTCGCCCAGCACGCTGGCCGGCATGCCGGGCGAACCGGCGACAGGCACCGGCGCGTCGGCAGGCCCGGCCTCGTTCAGCGGCGGCCGGGCGCTGATATAGGCCTGGTCGCTCCAGCCGTGATAATGGCCCTCGAACTTCAGGATCTTTTCGCGGCCGGTGAAGGCCCGTGCCAGGCGGAAGGCCATCAGCACCGCCTCGGTGCCCGAGGTCGTGAAGCGTACCACCTCGGCGCCGGGCAACAGCCCGCACAGTCGTTCCGCCAGCTCGGTCTCGCGCGGGTTCTGCGCCGCAAAGAGCTGGCCCTCGCCCAGGGAGGCGGCCACGGCCTCGATCACCGGCTTCGGCGCATGCCCCAGAATGGCCGGCCCGTTGCCCAGCACGTAATCGATGTGCACGTTACCGTCGACGTCATGGAGCCGGGCGCCCTCGCCGCGCGCGAAGAACAGCGGCACGGGCACGCTGGCGTAGCGCACGTTGCTGCTGACGCCGCCGGCCAGGTGCTTTCGGGTCTTTTCGTAGAGTGCGATCGAGTTCGCGTAGGAGCGCATGTCCCTCACCCAGCAAGAACGATGCCCGCAACAGAGGTGCGCGGCAAAATAATGTGATCACAAATCCCGAGGAGCCTAACCGCCGCCTTTCACCCCAGCAATGCACTTTTGTGATCACAAATTCCACAGCGGTGGGTTAAGCTCGATTACCGATGCCCCGCATTGCGACCCCTCCGGACGCCGCCGACACCTCTCTCCGCCAGCAGGTGTACGCCTCGCTGCGCGAGGCGCTGACGTCCGGACGTTTCGCGCCGGGCCAGAAGGTCACCTTCCGTTACGTTGCCGGCGTCCTGGGCGTCAGCCTCACGCCGGTGCGCGAGGCGATGCGCCGCCTGGTCGCCGAAGGCGCGTTCGAGATGAACCCCAACCGGTCGGTCCGCGTGCCGCTGATGACCCGCGACAAGGTCCTCGAACTGCGCGACATCCGCATGGAGCTGGAAGGCCTCGCGGCCGCCAAGGCGGCCCTCGCCGCGACGCGCAACCAGATTGCCGAAGTCCGTCGCGCCGCCCGGGAAATCATCGTCGCGCGCAGTCGCGGCGACGGTGCGACCGACCGCCAGAAGGTGCGCGAGTTCCATTTCGCCGTCTATGCCGCGGCAGGGCAGCCCACCCTGCTGCGCCTGATCGAAGGGCTGTGGCTGCAGACCGGTCCCTACATGAACCTCCTCTATCCCGACTTCATCTCCTCTCCGCGCGGACCGGCGGGCCGGCAACGCCTCATCGACGCGTTGCAGGCCGGCGATGCCGCGGCCGCCCGCCGGGAAATGGAGAACGACATCCGCCGAGCCCTTTCCTATGTGGCGGGCCTCGCCGACGAAAACGGCAACATCGCGCCGGCGGTCCCGGCGACCGCCCGGAAGCGACGCAGCCCGTCGGCCGGCGACGCGATCTTCGAACTTCGAGTCAACTGATCAGGAGGACATCATGGCCACACAGCTCAGCAATCAACGCATCGCCTGGTTCAATGGCAAGTTCGTGCCCGAGAACGAGGTGATGATCCCGTTCCGCGACCGCAGCTGGAAATACGGCGACGGCGCCTTCGACATGACCCGCACTTTCAACGGAGTCCCGTTCCGCCTGAAGGAGCATATCGACCGCTTCTACCGCTCGCTGCGCTACCTGCAGATCGATCCGGGCCTGTCGCCGAAGGAGATGATCGCGCACAGCGAGGAGGTCGTGGCGCGCAACGAGCATCTGCGCGCCGAGGTCGGCGACTGGTGGCTGGGCCAGCGGGTCAGCCGCGGCGTCGACGCCGTGGGCGACGAGGGCTGGGAGAATGTCGGCCCACAGGTCGTGATCGAGATGACACCCCTGCCGCTCGCCAAGCGCGGCAAGCTCTACCGCGAGGGCGCCGAGGCGATGACCACGACGGCGCGCCGTATCGCCCCGTCGATGCTCTCGCCCCGCGCCAAGACGCACAACTATCTCAACATGATCATGGCCGAGAAGCCGATCAAGGCGCTCAATCCCGACGCCTGGCCGATCCTGCTCGACGAGAACGGCAACCTCGCCGAGGGGCTCGGCAGCAACATCTTCATCGTGCGCGAGGGCCAGCTCTTCACGCCGTCCGAGCGCTACGTCCTGCCGGGTGTCAGCCGCCAGATGACCATGGACATGGCCAAGCAGATCGGCGTCGCCTGCACGCCGGGCGACATCGACCTGTTCGACGCCGCCAATGCCGAGGAGATGTTCCTCACCTCGACGAGCCTCTGCATCCTGCCGGTGAAGAGCTTCAACGGCGCACCGGTCGGCGATGGCAAGGCGCCGGGCCCGATCACCAAGAAACTGATCGACGCCTACTCCAAGAGCGTCGGCTGCGATTTCGTGGCCCAGTACCTGAAGTTTTCGCAGTAGCGAACGGCTTTCTTCGCAGCGCACGGAGAGGGGGAGACTTCCCCCTCCGCCGGGCGTAGACTTGCCCTTGTGGTGGATCGCGCTCTGTCGTGATCACGACGGACCGCGACCTTCGGACTTCCGTTCGCAAGGAGGCAGTCATGGCGACCCAGAACCACATCCGCAATCCCCTAGAATGGGGATGGGACCATCTCAAGCAGACAAGCCAGGCCGTCGGATCGGCGGCCATCACCATGGACGGCGCCTGGGAGGATCGTGCTGCGGCGCCGCCCACGGTCCGACGCATCACCGCCACCGATGTCGGCGATGCGCTGGCCAAGGGCGTGCGTGACTTCGGCGCCTGCCGGACAGACGTCATCATGCTCTGTCTCCTGTATCCCATCGCGGGCCTCGCGATCTCGCGCATGGCCTTCGACTACGGAATGCTGGCGCTGGTCTTCCCGCTGATCGCCGGCTTCGCCCTGATCGCCCCGATATTCGGGCTCGGCCTCTACGAGATCAGCCGCCGGCGGGAGCATGGGCTCGAGACCCGGTGGACGGATGCCTTCGCGGTCGCCCGCTCGCCGAACATCGGCCCGATCATGGTCATGAGCCTGCTGTTGCTCGCGATCTTCTGCCTGTGGCTGTTCGCGGCAAACCTCCTCTACACCGTCACCCTCGGGCCGGATGCCCCCGTCTCAGCCCAGGCCTTCGTGCGAGATGCCCTGACCACGCCGCAAGGCTGGACGATGACTGTCGTCGGCATCGGTGTGGGCTTCCTCTTCGCCCTCGTCGTCCTGGTGATCGGCGTCGTGTCCTTCCCGATGCTGCTCGATCGCAATGTCGGCGTCGGCACCGCGATCGCGACGTCGGTGCGCGCCGTGCGGATGAACCCGGGACCGATGGCGATGTGGGGCCTGATCGTGGCGGCAAGCCTCGCGATCGGCGCCTTGCCGCTGCTGATCGGGCTCGCCATCGCATTGCCGGTGCTGGGCCATGCGACGTGGCATCTCTATAGAAAGGTCGTCGCCTAGCGACCATCGTCACCCCGAGCGAAGCGAGGTCACGACATCGTCAGGGGTCGTAAACGAAACAAATGAAATATCCGAAACGAACGAAAGGAAAAAAGCCGATTTTCGGGGTTGGGGTGGCCTGGAAATGCGCACAATCAATGCATGAACATCCCGGATAGCCTCGGCGCGGCGCGCCCAAAGCCGCAATCTATCGGAAGAGCCGATATCCGACCGTGTGGCATTCGCCGAGGCCACACTGGAGCACCACCGCCGCAAGGTTGAGGGCACAGATCAGTACGACGTAGAATTCCAGCAGGCGCGTCACCTTGGCGAGCGGTGGCCGTTCGGCTTGCGACAGAAGGGGCGGACCTCCGAAGAGCGTTAGCCGAAGCGCCAGAGCCAGCAGCAGCGCCACGCCGGTCACGGCCGACCAGACCGGCATGTGGACGCCGAGGACCGCGGTGCCGATGTAGGTGTGACCGGGGCGCGGCACGATATCGAGCAAGGTCTGCCTTGCCGCAATGACCAGCAGCAGGAGGGCAAAGAGCAGGGCTATGCCGCCTCCTCTCTCCGACTCATGCGTGCGGAGTTGATGAAGCAGCCCGAAGCAGCAGCCGAACATGGCGACCCGCTGGAGCAGGCAGAGCGGACAGGGGATCTCCGCAAACGCGAACTGCATGACCATCGCGGCGGTAAGGATGGCCGACAGAATCGCCGTCAGGAGCAGCAGGACAAGCCGGTCCAGCACGAACACGGTGGAAGGCGCGAGGCGCAGCCCGGGCATTCAGGCGCTTTCCGCGGTGACGACGTGCCTCAGGTCGACCTGCAGCCAGGGCATGCGGAAGCCATAGTCGGGGCTATAGATCTCCCAGAGGAAAATGCCGGTGACCAGGGCGAAGCACAGGAAGAGACAGGCCATCGCCGTTCGCGGCAGATCCGAAAGATTGAACACAAATGCCGCCAACAGCAGGGCAAAAGTGATCGTCATCATTGCAATGACTGCCGCGCCGAGCGAGTTCTCATGGGACGCTCACTCGAACTCGACCAGCTCCGCACCCTCCGGAACCTGCTCGCCCACGGCATAGCGCAGGTTCTTCACCGTGCCGTCGGCCGGCGCCGCGAGCGTGTGCTCCATCTTCATGGCTTCGAGGACCAGCAGCGCCTGGCCCTTGCTCACCGTGTCGCCGGCCTTGACCCTGAGGTCGATGATCTTGCCCGGCAGCGGGGCGCGGACCATCGCATCGGCCGACGCCGTCGCCTCGTATTGCATGACGTCGAGCGGATCGACCAGCCGCAGGCGGAGGCTCCCCCTGTCCGTGAACAGCGTGTAGTCGGCGCCGCCGTCGAGCGCGGTCCGCCGCACGACCGTTGCCAGAAACGTATCCTCGCCCAGCCCGATCGACAGTCGTCCGTCTTCGAGGCGCTGTACGCGTGCCTCGCGCGGGCCGCCCGGAAGTTCCAGCCGCAGGCCGCCGCTGCGCAGACGCCGCGCGAGCACGACGACCTCACGCTCGCCGTCCTTCCAGCGGACCTCCTCGTGGCCGTCGTCGAGCAGGCGGAAGCCGCTCTGTTCGTTCCACGGCGACCACGGATCGCCTGCCGCGGGCTTGGCCGCGTCCTGCCATTCGAGGAGGCGCGCCAGGGTGGCGACGGCAAAGGCACGATCGCCGGCCGGCGCCGGCTTCGCGAACAGGGTCGCCCGATGACGCTCGATGAAGCCGGTATCGACTTCGCCACTGACGAAGGCGGGATGCGAGCACAGCGCCTTGAGCAGACCTGCGTTGGTCGTGACGCCCACCACCTCGGTCTCGCCCATCAGCGCCGCCATGCGCCGCAGCGCCGAGATCCGGTCGCGGTCGTGTACGATCACCTTGGCGATCATGGGATCATAGAATGGCGTCACCGTATCGCCCTGCCGCACGCCGGTATCGACGCGGACATGCGCGCCCTCCTCCGGCAGCTTCAGGTGCACCAGCGTGCCCGTCGAGGGCAGGAAGTTCCGCGCCGGATCCTCGGCATAAAGCCGGACCTCGACCGCGTGCCCGTCGATGCGCAGCTCGTCCTGGGTGAGCGGCATCTTCCCGCCGGCCGCCACGATGAGCTGCCATTCGACCAGGTCCTGGCCGGTGATGGCCTCGGTCACCGGATGCTCGACCTGCAGGCGGGTGTTCATCTCCATGAAGAAGAACGTGCCGTCCTGGTCAGCGATGAACTCGACCGTGCCCGCGCCCCGGTAGCCGATGGCCTTGGCCGCCGCGACTGCCGCCTCGCCCATCGCCCTGCGCCGCGCCGGATCCATGTTGGGCGCCGGCGCCTCCTCGATCACCTTCTGGTGCCGGCGCTGGAGCGAGCAGTCGCGCTCGAACAGATAGAGGCAGTCGCTTGCGTCGGCAAAGACCTGGATCTCGATGTGCCGCGGCCGCGTCAGGTACTTCTCGACCAGCACATGGTCGTCCGCGAACGAGGCCTTGGCCTCACGCTTGGCGCCGGCCAGCGCGTCGGCGAATTTCTCCGCACTCTCGACCACCCGCATGCCCTTGCCGCCGCCGCCGGCCGAGGCCTTGATCAGCACCGGGAAGCAGATCTTCGCGGCCTCGCGCGCCAGCAGCTCCGGCGACTGGTCGTCGCCGTGGTAGCCCGGCACCAGTGGCACACCCGCCTTCTCCATGATCTTCTTGGCTTCGCTCTTGGAGCCCATGGCGCGGATCGAAGCCGCCGGCGGTCCGATGAACACGATGCCCGCCGCGGCACAGGCATCCGCGAAGCCGGCATTCTCCGACAGAAACCCGTAGCCCGGATGGACCGCCTGCGCGCCCGTCCGCTTGGCCGCGTCGATGATCCGGTCGGCCACGAGATAGCTCTCGCGCGCGGCCGGCGGCCCGATATGGACGGCCTCGTCGGCCATTGCGACGTGCCGCGCGTTGCGGTCGGCGTCGGAATAGACCGCCACCGTCTTGATGCCGAGCCGCTTCGCCGTCTTGATGACCCGGCAGGCGATCTCGCCGCGATTGGCGATCAGGATCTTGGTGAACATCAGACGGCCCATTTCGGTTTGCGCTTGGCGAGGAAGGCGCTCATGCCCTCGATCGCGTCGTCGGTCGTGCACTGGACGGCGACATGTTCGCCGATCAGGTCGGCGACCGCGCCGTCGTGCGGCATGGCGTCGATCTCGGTGACCAGCTTCTTGATCAATGTCTGGACGGAGGGCGCCCCGCGGCGCAGCTCGTCGGCCAGGGCCGCGACCGTCGCGTCGAGCGCATCGTCCTCGACCACCTGGTCCACAAGGCCGATGCGCAGCGCGGTCGCTGAGTCGAACATGCCGCCGTGCATCAGGAGCTGCCGCGCCATGCGCGGGCCGACCGCCTGGATCAGCACCGGGATGGCGATGCCCGCCAGCAGCCCGTTGCGGGCCGAGGTGAGGCCGAAGCGCGCCGAGGAGACGGCGACCGCGAAATCGCAGGCCAGCATCAGGCCGATCCCACCGCCCACCGCCGCGCCCTGGACCCGCGCGATCGAGGGTTTGGGAAAATCGTAGACCGCCTGAACCGCCGCCATCATGGAATCGGCGCCGACCTTGCGGGTGATGGCGTCGAGTTCGGGCCAGGTGAGCACCCAGTTGAAGTCGCCGCCGGCGCAGAAGACAGGGCCCTCGCTCGCCAGGACGAGGATACGCACGGCCTCGTCGGTCGCGAAGGCCTCCACTGCGTCGATGATGGCGCGCGCGGTGTCGCCGTCGAAGGAATTCATCGCCTTGGGCCGGTTGAGCGTGAGCTTGGCCACGCCGCCCTCGACCTTCGTCAGGATCGTGTCGGTCATGTCCGGATCACATCCGGAAGACGCCGAACTTCGTCGGTCCGATCGGCTGGTTCATCGAGGCCGACAAGGCCAGCCCCAACGTCATGCGCGTGTCGAGCGGATCGAGGATGCCGTCGTCCCACAGACGTGCCGTCGCATGATAGGGATGACCCTCGCGCTCGTAGGCCTCGCGGATCGGCTGCTTGAACTTCTCTTCCTCGTCCTTTGGCCAGGTGCCGCCCTTGCCCTCGATATTGTCGCGCCGCACAGTGGCCAGCACGCTCGCCGCCTGCTCGCCGCCCATCACCGAGATGCGCGCCGACGGCCACATCCACAGAAAGCGCGGGCTGTAGGCGCGGCCGCACATGCCGTAATTGCCCGCGCCGTAGCTGCCGCCGACGATCACGGTGAACTTCGGCACGTTCACGGTCGACACCGCGGTCACCAGCTTGGCGCCGTCGCGCGCGATGCCGCCCGCCTCGTACTTCCGGCCGACCATGAAGCCGGTGATGTTCTGCAGGAACAGCAGCGGGATGCCGCGCTGGCCGCACAGTTCGATGAAGTGCGCCGCCTTCAGCGCCGATTCGTTGAACAGGATGCCGTTGTTGGCGACGATCCCCACCGGGTAGCCCCAGATGCGCGCGAAGCCGGTGACGATGGTCGTGCCGTAGAGATGCTTGAACTCATCGAGCTCGCTGCCGTCGACAAGGCGCGCGATGATCTCGCGGATGTCGTAGGGCGTGCGAGTGTCCATCGGCACCACGCCGTACAGTTCCTCGGCGGCGTATTTCGGATCGCGCGGCGGCAGCAGCGACGCCGACGGCTGCTTCTTCCAGTTCAGATTGGCCACGATGCGCCGGGCGATGCCCAGCGCATGACTGTCGTTCTGCGCATAATGGTCGGCGACACCCGAGGTGCGGGCGTGGACGTCGGCGCCGCCCAGATCCTCGGCGCTCACCACCTCGCCGATCGCGGCCTTCACCAGCGGCGGGCCGGCGAGGAAGATCGTGCCCTGCTTGCGGACGATCACCGTCTCGTCGCTCATCGCCGGCACGTAGGCGCCTCCCGCCGTGCAGGAGCCCATCACCACCGCGACCTGCGGGATGCCCTGCGCCGACATGTTGGCCTGGTTGTAGAAGATGCGGCCGAAATGGTTCTTGTCGGGAAACACTTCCGGCCATTGCGGCAGGTTGGCACCGCCGGAATCCACGAGGTAGATGCAGGGAAGCCGGTTTTCCATCGCCACTTCCTGGGCGCGGAGGTGCTTCTTCACCGTCATCGGATAGTAGGTGCCGCCCTTCACGGTGGCGTCGTTGCATACGATCACGCATTCGACGCCGCTCACGCGGCCGATGCCGGTGATCACTCCGGAGCCCGGCGCCTCGTTGTCGTACATGTCGAGCGCCGCCAGCGGCGACAGTTCGAGAAAGGGCGAGCCCGGATCGAGCAGCGCCCGCACACGCTCGCGCGGCAGCAGCTTGCCGCGGGAGACGTGACGCTTGCGCGATTCCTCGCCGCCGCCCAGGCGGACCGTGTCGGTGCGGCGGCGCAAATCCTCGACCTGCGCCCGCATGGCTTCGGCGTTGCGCTTGAAGGTATCGGAACGGGTGTCGATCTGGGAGGAAACTACGGTCATGCCGGGCCAACCTGCCCGGACCGGGGACCGCGTGCAAGCCGGCGGTTACGGCAGTCGGGAGAGGGCGCGCCAGTGCGCTCCCTGCGCAATGAAAGCCTGTTGATTGGCGAGCGCCGCCGCGAAGTCGGCGTCCCGCTCGGCCAGGTCCTTGACCACGATCTCGCTGTTCTTGCGGAAGGCGGCCAGGACGTCCGGCGCCCATTCCCGGACTTCGACGCCCGACGCCTTCAGCTTCTCCAGCGCGACCCCCTGCACATTGGGAGAGCGGCCGAGCATCCAGGCGATGTTGGCCTGACAGGCCGTCTGGATCTGTGCGCGTAGGGAGGCCGGCAGAGCCGCCCACTTGTCCTTGCGCATCAGGAAGTCGAGCACGGCAGAGGGCTGCTGCCAGCCCGGCAGGTAGTAAGGAAGGCCGAGCTTGTCGAAGCCCAGAGCGGCATCCATGGCCGGCGTCGACATCTCGCCGCCATCCACGTTGCCCTGCTGCAGCTTGTAGAAGAACTCACCCGGCGGCAGCGGCACGGCAACCGCGCCCAGGCGCGCGATCACTTCTGCCGCAAGCTTACCGTAGCGCAGCCTCAGGCCCTTGAAGTCGGCCACCGTGTTGACCTCGCCGCGGAACCAGCCGCCTCCCTTGGGACCCTGGATGCCGCAGGGGATGCCGGTCACGCCCAGTTTGTCGTAGGCGTCGCGGTGGATGCGGGCACCGTCGCCCTCCAGCATCCAGGAGATCATATCCTCCGGCCCGAGCCCGAAGGGCACCGTGGCGAAGATGTTGAATACGGGCGCCTTGCTGGCAGCGTAGCCCGACCAGGTGAAAGCTGCCTCAAGATCGCCCGCGACGATGGCGTCGAGCATCTCGGCCGTCGGCGCGATCCGGCCCGGCTCCAGGATCTTGATGGCGACGGCACCGGCCGTCATGTGCTTCACAGACCGGGTGAAGACGCGGACGCCTTCGCCGGAGCCCGGCAAGGCTGGATTGAAGGCCGTCTGCATCTGGATGACCCGTGTGGTCGACGGCGCGGCCACGTTCTTCGGAACCGCCTTGGTATCCTGAGCGAAAACGGTACCAGTCACCGGCAGCAGCGCCGCGGCGAGTGCAATCAGTTTCACAAAGTTACGGCGCACGACCGACACCATCCGTCGCCCGGCTCCCCCCAGCTCCCCAAAACCGCTTTCAGCGGCCTTCACACGCCGTGATGTTCGCACGCTGCGTGCCCGGGAACAAGCGAAAGGCGAGCCTCTATAAGGCAGCCAAGCCACGGCCGATCAGGATGCGTTGCACGTCGCTGGTGCCCTCGTAGATCTGGCAGACGCGGACATCCCTCCAGATCTTCTCCACCAGATAGTCGGAAACGTACCCGTAACCGCCATGGATCTGAATTGCGGCCGAGCACACTTCCTCGGCCATCTCGGACGCATATAGCTTCGCCATTGCGGCCTCGGTGAGGCATGGACGACCGGCGTCGCGCAATGTTGCCGCATGCAGCACCATCTGCCGGGCGACCGTGATCTTCGTGGCCATGTCGGCGAGCCGGAACAGGATCGCCTGGTGGTTCACGATCTTCGTGCCGAAGGCTTCGCGCTCCTGGGCGTAGCTGCGTGCGGCCTCGAAGGCGGCGCGCGCCATGCCCACCGACTGCGCCGCGATGCCGATGCGCCCGACCGACAGGTTGGCAAGCGCCACCCGATAGCCCTCGCCCTCTCCGCCCAGCATCGCGTCCGCGCCGACGACGCAGTCCTCGAAGGCGATCTGGCAGGTGTCGGAAGACTTCTGGCCGAGCTTCTTTTCGACCGAGGCAACGCGATAGCCCGGCGTGTCGGTCGGCACGATGAAGCAGGAAATGCCGCGCTTGGGCGAAGACGGATCGGTGACGGCGAAGACCAGCGCCATGTCGGCAGTGCGGCCCGAGGTAATGAACTGCTTCACCCCGTTCAGCACCCAGCCGTTGCCGCGCCGTTCGGCCCGCGTCTTCAGGTTGGAGGCATCGGAGCCAGCATGCGGCTCGGTGAGGCAGAAGGCGCCCAGCATCTCGCCACGCGCCAGCGGCTTCAGCCACCTTTCCTTCTGCTCTTCCGACCCGTAGGCCAGCAGCGCCGCACAGTCGGGCGAGTTGTTGACGCTCATCACCGTCGACAGGCCGCCATCGGCCGCTGCGATCTCCTCCAGCGCCAGCACGTAGGACACCATGTCGGCGCCGGCCCCGCCCCATTCGGTGGGCACCGTCATGCCCATGAAGCCGAGACGTCCCATCTCGGCCAGCAGCGACCGGGGAATCTCGCCGGCGGCCTCCCAGGCCCGGACATGCGGCAGCACCTGCTCCTGCGCAAAGGCGCGGGCGGTGTCGCGGATGAGTGTCTGTTCTTCGCTGAGCAGCATGGCTCTCGCCCGCCCCTTCTCGGCCTTACCGGCGGGTCGACATCATGCGGGCGCGCTGGCGCTGCCAGTCGCGGTCCTTGATCGACTGGCGCTTGTCGTGCGCCTGCTTGCCGGTGGCCAGGGCGATCTCGATCTTGGCGCGGCCGCGCGGATTGAAATAGACCTGCAGCGGCACGACCGTGCGGCCTTCGCGCTGGATGGCGCCGATCAGCTTGTTGATCTGGCCCCGGTGCAGCAGCAGCTTTCGCGCCCGGCGCGGTTCGTGGTTGTTGCGGTTGCCCGAGGCGTAGATCGGGATGTTGGCATTGACCAGCCACGCCTCGCCGCCCTCTTCCGTCACATAGGATTCGGCGATCGTGCTGCGCCCGCCGCGCAGGGACTTCACCTCGGTGCCGGTCAGCGAAAGGCCGGCCTCGAAGGTCTCCTCGATGAAGTAGTTGTGCCGCGCCTTGCGGTTCTGGGCCACAACGGTGCGGTCCAGTTCCGGTTTATTGGCCACAGGACACTCGTGAGTTGGAAGAACCCGATTTCTAGTTGATCAGGCCGGCGTGGACCATGGCCTCGCGCACGGCCTTCTTGCTGCTTTCGGCGATTGGCACCATCGGCAGGCGCATCTCGGCGCTGCACTGCCCGATCAACTCGGCGGCGTACTTCACCGGCCCGGGGCTGGTCTCGCAGAACATCGCCTTGTGCAGCGGCATAAGCCGGTCCTGCAACTCGAACGCCTTGTCCAGATCGCGCTTCTTCCACGCATCGTGCATGTCGCCACAGAGGCGCGGCGCCACGTTGGCCGTCACCGAGATGCAGCCGTCGCCGCCCTGCGCCAGGAAGCCGAGCGCGCTCGCATCCTCGCCCGAGAGCTGCACGAAGCCCTTCTTCGCCTTGAGGCGCGTCAGGGTCGGGCGCGCCATATCGTAGCTCGCATCCTTGATGCCGACGATGTTCCTGACCTGGGAGAGCCGGATCACCGTCTCGACCTGCAGGTCGCCGCCGGTGCGCGGCGGCACGTTATAGAGCAGGATGGGGATGTCGACGGCATCGGCCACCGCCTTGAAGTGCTGGAACAGGCCTTCCTGGGTTGGCTTGTTGTAGTAGGGCACGACCAGCATGGCGGCGTCCGCACCGGCCTTCTTGGCATGCTGGGTGAGTTCGATCGCCTCGGCGGTCGAATTCGATCCGGTGCCGGCGATCACCGGCACGCCCGACCCCTTGGCCGCGCCGATACAGAGGTCGATGACGCGCTTGTGCTCCTCCATCGAGAGGGTCGGCGATTCGCCGGTGGTGCCGCACGGGACCAGCCCGTCGGTACCCTCCTCGATCTGCCAGGCCACGAACTTCTCGAATCCCTTCTCGTCCACCGATCCGTTCTTGAACGGCGTAATCAGCGCAACGAGCGATCCGGTGAACATGGCCTTCCTCCGACTTTTCCCTTAGCGATCCACTCTAGGCCCCGGGGTTTGACGCTGCAAGGTGAGCAACATGCCATTGTGATGCCGCAACTCCCTGCCTACGATTCTTGGCGTGAAACACAAGAAATCCCCCTTCATCCTGTTGGCGGCCCTGCTTGCCGCCGCGCCGGCCCTGGCCCAGATCGCGGCGCCGACCACCGGCGTGCGGCGGCTGCCGGGCGACGTCGAAAAGCCGAGCCCGCCGGCGCCCTCGGAGGCTTCTCCTGCACCCGCCGTGCAGGGACGCGGCGCGCCGGCCGCAGCGCCGCAGCCCGTCGCCGCGGATCCGCTCAGCGCCGCGGAGATTGCAGCCTTCACCGCTGCCCTGAAGGCAATCGACGATGGTCGTTGGGCCGATGCGCGGGCCGCGGTCGCCAATTTCCGCAATACGCTGCTCGACCGCTACGTCGCCTGGAGCATCCTGCGGCTTGCCCCCCGAACGGAGGCGAACTTCACGGCGACCTGGCGCTTCCTGCGCGAGCAACCCGACTGGCCCGAGCCCGAGGTGCTGCGCCGCCAGGCGGAGGAGCGGATCGGACCCGAGACACCCGCCACGGACGTCGTCCGCTATTTCACCGCCTTTCCGCCGCTCACCAGCACCGGCCACATGCGCAGGCTCGAGGCGGCCAGCACGGCGGCGCCCAACGACGTCGCCCGCTTCGCCCGTGACACCTGGCAGAACGCCACGCTGCGCAATTCCGACGAGAACGATTTCCTCAATCGCTACGCCCAGCTCCTGACCGGGCCGGACCAGATCGCCCGCTTCGACCGCATCCTCCGCGAGGGCCGCCACCAGGTGGCCCGCGATCTCGTGCCGAAGCTGCCGCCCGACTATCAACCGATCGCCAATGCCCGCCTCGCCATGGCGACGCGCGCGGCCGACGCCGGCACGCTCTTGAAGGCAGTTGCGCCGGCGCGTCTTGCGGAAGCGCCGCTTCGCCTGGAGCGCGTGCAGTGGATACGGCGCACGGGAACGCTCGACGAGGCGAAGGCCGCTCTTTCCGGCTCGATCCCCAACCAGACCGACGCGTGGTGGACCGAGCGCAATCTCGTCGTGCGCGGCCTGCTGGACGCCAACCGCCCCGCCGACGCCTATGCCGTCGCCATCGGGCACGGGCTCACCAAGGGCGTTTCCTTCGCAGAAGCGGAGTTCCTTGCGGGCTGGATCGCCCTGCGCCAGCTCAAGAAGCCGGCCGTCGCGCTGAAGCATTTCTCGACGCTGTACGACGGTGTCTCGACCGACATCTCGAAGAGCCGCGGCGCCTACTGGCTCGCCCGCACCTATGAGGCGGCCAGGCAGACCAAGGACGCCAGCGACTGGTATGGGCGCGCCGCCGGCTACGGCCAGACCTTCTATGGCCAGCTCGCCGCCAAGAAACTCCAGGGCGTCAACCCGAAGCTGCCGGTCGATCCGGTACCCACCCCCGCCGAGAAACAGGCGCTGGCCGGGCGCGAGCTCGCGACGATGGCGCGTTATCTCGGCCAGGTCGAGGAGTACGACCGGGCTCGCCCGTTCCTGCTGCGCCTCGCCCGCTCGATCACGACGCCAGGCGAAGTGGCGCTGCTGGCCCAGCTCTCCCTCGACCTGAAGCGTCCCGATGTCGGCCTTACCGTGGCCCGCCGCGGCGCGGAGAACGGCGTGGTGCTGTTCGATGCGGCCTTCCCCATCGTCGATCTCGGCGCGACCGGGCCGATCGAGCGCGCCCTGGCCCTGGCGCTCACCAAGCAGGAGAGCTCGTTCAATGCCGGCGCGGTTTCAACGTCCGGTGCGCTGGGCCTCATGCAGCTCCTGCCCGGTACGGCGCGTGACGTCGCGGGCCGCCTCAGCGTCCCCTTCATCCAGGACAAGCTGACTCGCGATCCCGCCTACAACGTCCAGCTCGGCAGCCAGTATCTCGCGGAGATGCTGCAGCGCTTCGGCGGTTCCTACGAGCTGGCGCTGGCGGCCTACAATGCCGGGCCCAACAGGGTCGCGCGCTGGATCGAGGCCGGCGGCGACCCGCGCACCGCCAGGATCGACATGGTCGACTGGATCGAGATGATCCCCTTCCGGGAGACGCGCAACTACGTGCAACGCATCATGGAGGGCGTGACCGTCTATCGCAGCCGTCTCAACGGCCCCCACCAGACCGTGCCGCCGGCAGTCGGCCGGTCGTAGGTCGCACCGTGGTCCAACTGCTTCGAGGTACGCCATGACCGATGCCCTGCTCCTCGCCTGTCCGCGCTGCAACACCCTGAACCGCTTCCCGCGGGAGAGACTGGCTGCGGGCAACAAGGGCAAGTGCGGCCAGTGCGGCTCGCCGCTGTTCGACGGCCATCCCGTCGCCCTCGACGGTCGCAGCTTCGAAGCCCATGCCGGCAAGAGCGACCTCCCGGTGCTGGTGGACTTCTGGGCCCCCTGGTGCGGCCCCTGCAAGGCCATGGCGCCGCAATTCGAGCGCGCGGCAGCCCGGCTGGAACCCGCCGTGCGGCTGGCCAAGATCAACACGGACGAGGAGCAGGAACTCGCGCAACGGTTCGGCATCCAGGGGATTCCGACGATGATCCTGTTTCACCATGGCAAGCCGATCGCCCGCCAATCCGGCGCCATGGACGCCAGTGCCATCGAGCGTTGGACGCGCGACGCGCTGGCGCGCTGAGTTCAGTCGTCCACGGACGGCAGATCGAGGGCCGAGCGTAGCCGTCCTCTGCCGCGTTCGTAGAGCATGGTGTCGGCTGCCGAGGCGACGATATCAGCGTACGGCCTGAAACCGTCGATGACCTTGTTGAAAGGGATCGTCCCGCAGCCAGGAACGAGGCAGTCGAGCTTGCCCTTGGGGCACGTACTGTAGCGGCAGAGCCGGCCGAGATAGCGGTCGCTGCCCGGCTCGAACAGAAACACGTCGACACGGTTGCTGGGCGTGCTGATTCCCGTGCCCGCCTCAAAGGCGGTGGTCAGAGATCGCGCCAGGGCTCGGCGCATCTCCTCCAGGCGGTCCTGGGAGTGAAGCCAGACCGCCAGATCGAGATCACTACATTCGTGCCAGACTTCGATGCGCGCGCGGCGGTACTCCGAAAAGCGTGGCACCTCCTTCCACAGGCGCTTGGCGACGGAGCCGATGACGGCCACGGCCTGCACCTCCGGAAACGCGGCGAATGCGTCCGCCACCACATCGGCAGCCATGCGGAATTCCCGCTGTTGGCGAATTAGATACTGATTCTGTCGCTCTATCTCGGACCGACGCATGGCTTCACCCCAGAAACTCCATGAAGCTGCGCTTGAGCCTGTGACGCTGCTTGAGCGTCGCGATATATTGAGCCTGGGCAGCCGGATCGCGCAATCGCGCCATGCGGGCGATCAGCCGGCAAGCCTCTTTGGCGCCCGTGCGGCCGCCAGTGCTGATGTGGAATTCGACATTCCGGGCATGGGCCGCGAGCACCTCCTGCGGATGAGTCTTCTCACTCGCCTCGGCCAGCGGCCCCGTGAGATACGGCCCCATCTCAGGGTGACCACGCAGGGCGGTCCACGCCGCATCGTACATCTTCTCTTCCATGAGGATTAGGATGAACGTGCTGACGGCCATATCCCCGGTCATGGGTCGGCTGGCCGCTGCCTTCGCCTCCATGTATGTCAACGCGCGTTCGCCTGCAGCCTTCCCGCCCAGCTTTCGAAGCTGCCGATAGAGATCCAGGCTTGGAGCCTTTTCGAAGGCTTTCCACAGAGTTGAGGCGGCATCTTCCTTCCGCCCGGCCTTTGCCAGGAGGTCGACGACGAAGAGCACCAGCCTTCCATCCGGCCGCTCGTCCTCGAACATCCACAGCCCCTCCTCCGCGTGCCGCAACGCCTCTTCCTTGCGGCCCTCGGCGAGGCAGAACTTCGCCAACGTCAGATAGTCGGATGACGTCGACAGGTTCCGGGATCGCAACGCGATGCGCGCCTCGACATCGCCATCGCGCTCGGCGAAGAAGTCGAGGATGTCGATAAGGACGGAAGCGTCGTTCTCGTTCTTCTCGGGCTTTCGCGTCGGCGGCGGCAGCTTTTCCCAGGCTTCGACGGCAAGGCGTCGATATTCGGCGAGCCCCGCTTCGCCCAACGCCTCGTCGTACCGCACCACGGCCCGATAGAAAGTATCGTACTGGCCATAGATTTGGCGCGGGAAGAGATCACGCGCGAGCATGACAGGGTCGGGCTTCGCCGCCAGACACGCGGCGAGATGGATGTCGCCGGCCTGCTCCAGCAGAGCATGTCCTTCGCCGTCGGAATCGCCGATGTCGTCGACCGCATCTTCGATGCGGTCGATGGTGTGCAGGACGAGCTTCATGGCCAGAGCGGCATGCCGTCCCTGGACAAGTTGAGACACGGCATCGAGAGCGGCATCGACATTGTCGGCCCAGTCGTGGGCTCCGTCGTAGCCGACGGAGCCTCCCGTGCGGGTAGCGACATCGATCGCCCGACGCAGCTCCTTTTCCAGACGCTTGACGTCGCGGGTGGAAGAGGCTGTGGCGGCGATATCGAGCTTTCGGAAGAGAGCCGTGTCGCGCTCGGCGATCTCGACGACCATCTCGACCAGGGCATCGACGCCCTTCTGTTTCAGATGAGCGCGGATGCGGTCGAGGACCGAAGGTCCGCCCTCCCCGCCGTCGTCGGCGACCTCGTTGGCAGCAAGGCCGGTCGCCACCATGTGCTTGCAGAAGCCCCAATCGCGGAAGGCCGGGCACGAGCATTCGCCACGGATCTTCTTTCCCCGCCCCGTCAGCACGGTGCGGTAGTCTTCCGAACCTAGGACCCGGGCGAGCACCCGGTCCCGCTCCACGGACAGGAGATCGACCTGGCCGTCGCGCTGATATTCCTCGCCCCGCGCGAACACCTTGGGGCCGGCCTGTTCGCGCAAGACTGCGACGTCGAAACGAGGTTGGGTCGCACGCTTCGCCATCGCCGATGCTTCCGTCAGATCTTGTGCTAGCCGCCGATCCGCTGCACGGCCGCCGCCGGCAGCGGGCCCTTGTTCACCGCGGAGATTGCTTCCTCGAGGTGCTGCAGCGTCGAGTAGCCGACCAGCATCGTCGAGACGTTCGGATGCGAGATCACGAAGCGCTCGCCCAGTTCGGTGAGGCTGGCGGCACCTGCTTCCTCAACCAGGGGCTCCAGTTGCTTGGCGCGCTCGACGTCGCCCGCGAAGTCCGGGGCCGAGCCGATCGGCGGGACCTGTTGTTGGGCCAGCGGATGGCGGTCGGTCGTGCCGGCGAGGGCTCCGCCCGCCAATGCGCGGATGACGATCGTGCCCATGCCGGCGGCCTGCGCCCGGTCGAGCAGGCGGCCATAGTCGAGGCCGGGGACGCCCTTGGGCATCGGCCCGCCGGCACTGGGGTTCAGGGCGTTGTAGACGACCTGCACCGTGTCGAAGAGCTTTGAATCGACGGCCTTCAGCAGCGCGGCGGGCTCGCCCACGCCGCTGAAGCCGATGAAACGGGTCTTACCCTCCTTCCGCAGCTTCTCGAGCGCCGGCACCACCTCGTTCAGGGCGATCTCGACATCCAGATTGTCCCCGCCGTCCGTGGCTGCCAGCGGATTGTGGAGCTGCAGCAGATCGACATGATCCCGGCCCATCCGCTTCAGGCTCTCCTCGGTCGACCGGATGACGAGGCCCGCCACGTCGGCGCGGTCTGCGGCGGTCAGGCGGAACTTGGTGCCGACCACGACGTCGGCCTTCAGCGCCTTCAGGACGCGGCCGAGATTGCGCTCCGACTCGCCGTCGCCATAGCGGGCGGCCGTGTCGAAGTAGTTGATGCCAGCCTCGATCGCACGCGCGACGGCGCGTTCCTGGTCCTGCGCGGCGCCCCTCGTGAACAATCCGCCGACGGCGCCGGCTCCGTAGCCCAGCACCGAAACCTCGAGGCCGGTCCGGCCAAGCTTGCGCTTCTGCATTGTTTTCCTTCCCGTCATGTAATCGGAGCGCGCACCCTCGGCTGCGTCCTCAAGAATTGTCGACGCGGACCTGGCCCGCTTCGTTGTCCACCACGACGTGATTGTCATAGTAGGTGACGACCGGCCGGGCGCCGAAGGCTGCTTCCATGCGCGCTTCCCACTCCGGCGTGTACCAGGCTCGAGCCGCCGCCTCCGAGGCCCAGAGATAGACGCCGCCGCCGCCCGCCTCGCCGTTGAGATAATATTTCTTCAGGAGGCCCTTCGCGCCGAGCGCGGTATAGGTCGGCGCCGATTTGGTGGCAGCTTCGACGGCAGCGTCCCGTGGACGCTTCGACATGGGGATTTGAACGATGGCGATGAACATGCTTGTTAGCCTACGGTCTGGGCCGCTGCGGAGCAATTGAATGGCCGTCATCCTGCCAGGCGTCGAGATGTGCGTCTTCGACGCCTACGGTACGCTGTTCGACTTCAATTCGGCGGTAGCGCGCCATCGCCGGACGCTCGGACCCGCGGCGGATGCCCTGTCCGAGCTGTGGCGTACCAAGCAGATCCAGTATACGTGGCTGCGCAACGCCATGGGCGCCTACGCGCCGTTCTGGCAGGTGACGGGTGAAGCCCTCGACCATTGTCTGGCGGCCCATCGCATCGCCGATCCCGCCGCGCGAGAGCGACTGATGGGCGCCTACATGGCCCTCGATCCGTTTCCCGAGGCACCGGGCATGCTGGCCTGCCTGTCGCGCGCCGGCATGCGGACCGCCATCCTGTCCAATGGCAATCCCGGCATGCTCGATCCGATGGTGACGGCATCGGGTCTCGCCAACCATTTCGAGGCGGTGCTGAGCGTCGACGAAGCGGGCGTCTTCAAGCCCGATCCACGCGTCTATCGCCTGGTCGAGGCGCGATGCGGCGTGACGCCCGACAAGGTGTGTTTCCTCTCGTCGAACTGCTGGGACGCGCACGGTGCCGCGCAGTTCGGCTTCCGCACGGTCTGGGTGAACCGCACCGGCGCGCCGGACGACAACCTCCCCGGCACACTCTCGGCCAGAATCCGCGATCTTTCCGACCTACCCGACCTGATTGGTGTTCCACGATGAGTTCGCTTCCGACTTTTGCTACTCCCACATTCGCGGACGTCCAGGCCGCTGCCCGCCGCCTGGAGGGCGTAACGATCCGCACACCGCTGCTCGAGAACGAGAGGGTCAATCGGCAGCTCGGTGGCCGCCTGTTCCTGAAGGCCGAGTGCCTGCAACGTACCGGCTCGTTCAAGCTGCGCGGCGCCTACAATTTCCTTGCCTCGATGGCCGCGGCCGACCGCGCCAAGGGCGTGGTCGGCTGGTCATCGGGCAATCATGCGCAGGGCCTGGCCGAGGCGGCCCGCCTGCTCGGCACCAAGGCCACCATCGTGATGCCGGCCGATGCGCCGGCACTCAAGGTCGCCAACACGCGGGCCAGCGGTGCGGAGGTCGTGCTCTACGACCGCGTGAAGGACAGCCGCGAGGAGATCGGCCAGGGCATCGCCGCCAGGACCGGAGCCACCATCGTGCCGCCCTACGATCATCCCTGGATCCTGACCGGCCAGGGCACCGCCGGCCTCGAGATCGCCGAGCAGGCGAAGGCTCTGGGCGTGACCCTCGATGCGGTCGCCGCGCCCTGCTCCGGCGGCGGCCTGGCGACCGGCGTGGCGCTGGGTGTCAAGGGCATCAATCCGACGACCACGGTGCATGCCGGCGAGCCCGCCGGCTTCGACGATCTCGCCCGCTCCCTCGCGTCGGGTACCAAGCAGAAGAACGAGAAGCTCTCCGGCTCGATCTGCGATGCGCTTCTGGCGCCGACGCCGGGCGACGTCACCTTCCCGCTGGCGCAGCAGGTGTTGGGGCCGGGCCTGGTCGTCACGGACGAAGAAGTGCTTGACGCGATGGAACTGGCCTTCCGCGAGTTCAAGCTGGTGGTCGAACCGGGGGGCGCCGTGGCGCTGGCCGCTGCCCTCACCGGCAAACTGCCCGTGCAGGGACGCACCGTGGCCGTCGTCTGCTCGGGCGGCAATGTCGATCACGCCACGTTCAAGCGGGCGCTGGACCGGTCGGGCAACGGCCTCGCATGACGATGTCGAGGCGCAACCGGCGCGAATGGCGGATCATCCTCTGGATCTGCCTGACCAGCGCCGTGATCAGCGGCTATTTCGGCTACGCGGTGGCTCCGGCCGACCAGGCGCCACTGTGGGGCGCCGTGCAGGGCATCCTCACGTCCCTGCTGATCGCCACGCCGGTCGCCTTCTTCGAAGTGCGGCGCGCGCGCATCAATTCGCTTGTCTGGATGCGCCGGCTGCCTCTCGCCAGCTACTTCCTCGTCAAGGTCGTGTTCTATTGCGTCGTCATCCTCGTCGGCCTGGTCCTTTCGCGCCTGCTGATGTCGATCGGAACCCGGCAGTTCGTCATCTTCGATCCGATCTTCCGGAATTCCGTTCTCTTCTCCGTCGGCATGTCGGTGGTCGGCAACCTCATCATCGAGACGGGCCGCCTGCTGGGTTTCGGCACCCTGAAGAACCTGCTGCTCGGGCGCTATGCCCGGCCCCGAAGCGAGCAAAGAGCGTTTCTGCTGATCGACATGAAGGATTCGACCGGGCTCGCGGAGAAGCTTGGCGCGATCCAGTTCCACGAGTTGCTCAATGCCTTCTTCCGTGACATCGCCGACGCCGCGCTGGAGTGCGATGCGGAAATCCACAAATACGTGGGAGACGAGGTGATCCTGACTTGGCCGGAGGGTCTCGCGCTCAGTGGAGGCGACTGCCTCGGCTGCGCGTTCCTCGCCCGCCGGAACATCGCCCGCAACGCTGCGCGCTACCGCGACCGATTCGGTGCCGTCCCCGAGTTTCGCGCGGCACTGCATTGCGGAGAGATCGTCGCCGGCGAAATCGGCGACGTGCGCAGAGAGATCGCCTATGTCGGAGACACGCTGAACGTGGCGGCGCGACTGCTCGAATCGTCCAAGACTCTCGGTCGCGACGTGCTCGTCTCTGCCGAATTGCTGGAGCAGTCCCACCTTCCGCATGATCTGCAGGTCGAGCCGCTGCCGACACTCACGATCCGCGGCCGCGACGCGCCGCTGGAGATCGCCGCGCTATCGCTGCGCGCCGACCGGGATCAGGGCTGAGGCTTGCCGGACGACTTCAGCCGGGCGAGCAGGCTTCCCAGGATGCCCTTGGGGAGGAAGATGATGAACAGGACCAGCAGGACGCCGTAGACCAGATTGTCCCAGCCGACGGCCTTGGTCCCGAAGCCGATGCGCAGGACCTCGGCCAGCAGGATGGTGATGATGGCGCCCACGGTGGGCCCGAGGGCCACGTAGATGCCGCCCACCACGGCCGCGAACACCATCTGCAGGGAGACCGCTATGCCGCTCACCGTATCGGGCGAAATGAACATCTGGTACTGGCCGTACAGGGCTCCCGCCATCGCCGTCATGACGGCGCTGATCACGGTGATGCGCAGCTTCTCGGCCGTCACGTTGACGCCCGCCGCCGCCGCCGCGTCCTCATCCTCGGAGATCGCTTCCATCGCGTAGCGGCTCATGCTGCGGTCGATCCAGTACCAGACCGCCAGGCCGCCGGCCCACACGCCGAGCGCAATCAGGTACCAGACGACCTTGTCGTCGAATTGCAGGGCCAGGAGATGGCTGCCCTTGGTGCGCTCGGGCGTGTAGCCGAGCGAGCCGCCGGTATAGTCGCGGGTCGCGATGATGATCTGCAGGACGATGCCCGACAGCGCGAGCGTCACCAGCGCAAAATAGTGGCCGGTGATGCGGAAGCGGAAGCAGGGATAGGCCACAACCAGCGCCAGCGCCCCGGCGCAGAGCATGGCCGCCGGAATGCCGATCCAGGGCGAGATCCCGAGATGGTTCCACAGCAGCGCCGTCACGTAGGCGCCGACGCCCATGAAGCCGCCATGGCCCAGCGACACAAGTCCGAAGCGCCCCATCATCGACCACGACGTGTAGGCGAAGGACCAGATGAGGATCAGCACCAGTATGTGCAGATGGTAGGGGTCGCGGTAGACGAAGGGCAGCGCGACCAGCGCGGCCAGGCCGATGCCCCAGGCGAGCTGCTTGTTCATGAGCGCTTCGCCAGGAGGCCCGCGGGCCGGATGAACATCATGACGATGAAGAAGGCGAAGGCCAGCACGTAACCCCATTCGAGGTCGGAGAAGAGGCCGCCGAGCGAGATGATCTCGGCGAACAGGAAGGCCGCCACGAAGCCGCCCACGAAGTTGCCCAATCCGCCCAGTACGCAGATCAGGAAGGTGATCGGGCCGAACGACAGCCCGACGAAGGGATGGACGTCGTACTGCAGTACCAGCAGGCAGGCCGCGAGCCCGGCCAGTCCGCCGCCGAGCGCCGACGTGACGAGGTAGATCTTCTTCGTGTCGACGCCCATCAGCGCCATGATCTGGCGGTCCTGGGCAATGGCGCGGATGGCTGTGCCGGTGTAGGTGCGCGTCATGAAGAGATAGACCGCGACCATGCCGATCAGCGCGGCGATGAAGGCCAGCAGGCGGGCGTAGCTGAAATGCATCTCGCCCAGCGCCAGCACCGGCAGACGGATGCCGAGATTGCGGAAGTCGATGCCGAAGGCCACCGTGGCGAAGCTCTGCAGCACGAACAGGACACCGCCTGTAGCCAGCAGCTGGTTGATCGGCGGCGCGCCCAAGAGCGGCGAGATCACCAGGAAGTGCAGGGCGGCACCCAGGGCCGCGACCAGCAGGATGCAGATCGGCGCGGCGACCCAGTAGGGCAGGCCGTACACCGAAAACAGGTAGTACATGCCGTACATGCCGATCATCACCAGCTCGGCGTAGCAGATCCACGTCACGTCGATGACGCCGAAGATCAGGTTGAGGCCGAGCGCGAGCAGCGCCAGCACGCCGCCCAGCAGGATGCCGTTGACCAGCGCCTCGAGCAGGTAGATGTCGAAAATTTCCATCATCGTTTCACCTAAACGCCGAGATACGCCTGCCGGATGGAATCGTCGGCCAGCAGATCGGCCGACGCGCCGGAGGCCCGGATCGAACCGGCCTCCAGCAGGTAGGCGCGATCGACGACCTGCAGCACCTGCTGCACGTTCTGCTCGACGATGAGCACCGTGAGGCCGCCGGCCCGGATGCGCTTCACCAGCTCGAACACCTGCTGCACCACGACGGGCGCTAGGCCGGCCGACGGCTCGTCAAGCAGCAGCAGCTTGGGATCGCTCATCAGCGCGCGCCCGATGGCGCACATCTGCTGCTCGCCGCCCGACATGGTCCCGGCCAGCTGGTGGCGCCGCTCCTTCATGCGTGGAAACAGGTCGAAGACGAAGTCCATGCGCTCGCGATAGCGCGCCCGCGCCTCCGGCATGAAGGCGCCCATCCGCAGGTTGTCCTCGACACTGAGCCGCGGGAACAGCCGCCGGTTCTCCGGCACATGGGCGATGCCGAGGCTCACGATGCGATGCGCCGGGGTCGCGAGCACGTCGGTGTCCTGCATGCGGATCGAGCCCTTTGTCGGGCGGATCAGGCCGGAGATGACGCGCATCAGCGTGGTCTTGCCGGCGCCGTTGGGGCCGATGACACCCACCGCCTCGCCGGCCTTGACGTCGAGGTCGATGCCGAACAGCGCCTGGAACCTGCCGTAGCCGGCGTCGATCGATCTGAGTTCGAGCATTGTGCGCCCCCCCCGTCAGCGGGTGGCCGGGCTGCCGCCCGCCGCGGCGGCGGCGGCGGCGGTGGCCTGCGTGGCGTGGGCATCGGTACCGAGATAGACCTCGATCACACGGGGATCGTGCGACACCGCGCTCGGCAGGCCCTCGGAGATCTTTTCGCCGTGGTCGAGCACCATGACGCGGTCCACGACCTTCATCAGCACGCCCATGATGTGCTCGACCCAGATGATGGTGATGCCGAGTTCGCTGCGGATCTTGCGCAGCATGTCGGCGGCCTGGTCCATCTCGGTCTCGTCGAGGCCGCCGAGGCTCTCGTCGGCCAGCAGCAGCTTCGGCCCCGTCGCGATCGCCTTGGCCAGTTCCAGTTTCTTGAGGCCTGCCGCCCCCAGCCCGTCGACGTTGGCACCGCGATCGGTCGGCAGGCCGACCATGGCGAGTGCGCGCTCGGCCGCCTCCTCCGCCCGTATCAGGCTGTGGCGGCCCTGCCCGTAATAGCCGGCCAGCACCACGTTCTCGAAGATGCTCAGGCGGCGAAAGGGCCGCGGAATCTGGAAGGTTCGCCCGACGCCGCTGTTGATGATGCGATGCGACGGCAGGCCCGCGATTTCCCGGCCGTCGAACCGGATCGACCCGGAAGTCGGCGCGAACGTTCCCGACAGCATATTGAAGATCGTGCTCTTGCCCGAGCCGTTGGGGCCGATCAGGCCGAGAATCTCGCCCTGATCGACCTTGAACGATACGTTGTTTACGGCCGTGAACCCGCCGAAACGCTTTACCAAACCCTCGACGACCAACACGGCGTGCCCTCGTTCTTTGCGGCCGCGGCCTACTGGTTGCTGAATCCCGAGGTCTTGGGCAGGGGCAGCACCGGCTCGCGCTGCTGCTGGCTCTTCGGCCACACCACGTACGACTTGTCGTCGACATACTGGATGATGACGGGGAAGGAGCGCTCGTTCTGTCCGGCGATCGGCGAGCCCTCGCCCGCGAACTTCACGCCGAAGCCCAGCATCGTGCCGCCCTCCGGCAGGTCGACCTCGAGAGCCGCCTTGCGCAGCGCGTCGGGATCGACGCCGCCATACTTCTTGATGGCGCGCGGCAACACCTCGGAGAAGAACACGTAGGCGTTGGAAGCGGCGATACCCACATGCGCCGAACGGATCGCGACGCCCGGCTTGATCTTGTCGAATTCCTCCCCGACCATCTTGATCATCGGCGGCAGCTTGGGATCGAGCGTCGCCTGGTTGGCCAGCCAGATCGAGATCGGATCGATATTGAACACATAGTTCACATCGTTGCCCATGCCGTCCTTGAGCTTCTCGTAGACGCCGTAGCCCGCGCCATGGCCGACCAGCGCACCGAACTTCAGTCCCTGCTCGCGTGCCTGGCGGGCGAACAGCGTGATGTCGGGGTTGTAGCCGGTATGGAAGATCACGTCGGGACGGGCCCGCTTCAGCTTGGTCACCAGCGACGACAGGTCGGGCGCCGTCGCGGAATAGCCTTCCTTCATCACGATGTTGAAGCCGGCCTTCTTGGACCCCGCTTCGTTGCCCTTGGCCACGTCGACGCCGTACGAGCCGTCCTCGTGGATGATCGCCACGCGCATGTCCTTCGGCTCCTTGCCGAACTTCGCCTTTGCGTTCTTCTCGATCATGTCGGCGGCCATGAGGCCGAACTGCTGGCCACTCGCCTGCGGGCGGAACACGTACTTCAGGTTCTTGTTCTCGACCACACCCGTCGAAATGCAGGTCGTGATCCACATGAAGCTCTTTAGCTGCTCGACGCGCGCCGCGACGGGCACGCATTGCGCCGAGGAAAAGAACCCCATCACGAGGTTGACCTTCTCCTGCTCGATCAGGCGAACGGCTTCGTTGATGGCGACGTCCGGCTTGCTCTGCGCGTCGGCGTAGATCGCTTCGATCTTGTAGCCCTCGACTCCACCCTGCTTGATGAAGTTGTCGATCATGATCTTGGCGCCGGTGTAGTTCAGCTCCGAGCCGCCGCCGGCCAGCGGGCCGGTCAGGTCGTAGATGACGCCGATCTTGATTTTCTTTTCCTGGGCCTGGGCGGAGACCGCCATGCCCAACGCCGTCACGGCGGCAAGCGCCCCACCCAGAATGCGGACAGCCCTACGCATGAGCATGAACTCCTCCCATAGACTTTTGATATTCGTTGTCCCCATCACAGGGAACACGGGAGGTTCTGTCAAGCGTTTCGCGCTAGCGTCCCTCTCCTGGCGTGAGGATCTCGAACATCATTCCCGCCGGCGGGTCCATCATTGCAAACAGCGCACCGAGCTTCGGGATCTCGCCTTCGAGCTTCAACGCACCGCTCGCCAGCGCGTCGGGAATGGTGAGCTTGCGCATCACGATATGGTCCATCGTGGCGCGCGTCGTCGTCACCGATACGTCGGCGTTGGCCGCGACCTCACCCATGCGATGCGTGAGCGTGCTGTGCTTCAAGGTGAGCACCAGCGTCTCGCTGCGATCGGTGAAGCGCCAGTTGACGACCAGCGACTGCCCTGCCGCCTTCTTTGCATCGAGGCGGATCGCCATGAGGTCGAAGAAGACGTCGCTGGTCAGCCCGGCCAGCGTGTCGGCTCCCATGCCGGGCCGCACCGGCATCTGGAAGACGCCATGGCGCAGTTCCTGCGCGCCGTAGAGGAAGGCGTTGCGCCACGTGGCGGACTCGGCCTGGTAGCCCATCTGCTCCAGCGCATCGGCGCACAGTGCGCAGGCCTCCTTGTTGTCCGGCTCGGCGTAGACGACCTCCTTCATGACCTGCGCCACCCAGCGGTATTCGCCCCTGGCGAAGTCTGCCCGCGCGCGCTCGATCACCGCCGCCGCGCCGCCCATGTATTCGACGAACTTTCGCGCCGCCGGGGCCGGCGGCAGCGGGTGCAGGTTGCAGGGATTGGCGTCGTACCAGGACAGATAGCGCTGATAGACGGCCTTCACATTGTGGCTGACCGACCCGTAATAGCCGCGGACGGTCCAGCGCTCGGCGAGTCCGGGCGGCAGGTCGATCGCCTCGGCGATCTCGGCCGGCCGCCAGCCGCGGTTCATGTAGCGCAGGGTCTGGTCGTGAATGTGCTTGTAGAGATCGCGCTGCGCCTCGAGGTAGTCGATGATCTTGCTGTTGCCCCAGGTCGGCCAGTGGTGCTGGCCGATCAGCACCATCGTCTTCGGTCCGTACATCGCGATGGCATCGCCAATGTACTTCGCCCAGATGCGCGGATCGCGCGCCACGGCGCCACGCAGCGGGATGAAGTTGTGCAGCAGCGGACAGGCGTTCTCCGCCATGTTGAGCACGCCGAACTGCGGATAGAACATGTGCATCTCGGCTGGCGCCTCGGTCTCCGGCGCCAGCTGGAACACGATCTCGACCCCGTCGATCACATGCGTCTCGACCGGCTTCACGATCGACTGAGTCGGCGCGATCAGCCCGGGTGTGCCGCGCGCGACGCTCTTGCCGAGGCCGGCATCGACCTGGCCGCGCGGACCGCGCGGCAGCATGGTGCCGAACTGGAACTGAGCGCGACGGGCCATCGGCGGGCCGGCCAGCACGTTCTCACCCGACACCGCCTCCATGAAGCCGGCCGGCGCGATCACCCGCACCTTCCCTGCCTTCACGTCGGCCTCGTCGACCACCCCGCGCACGCCGCCGTAATGGTCGACATGGCTGTGGGTGTAGATCACGGTGACCACCGGCTTGCGGGGCCGGTGCGCGTAGTAGAGATCCAGTGCGGCGCGCGAAACCTCGGCGGTGGTCAGCGGGTCGATCAGGATCAGGCCGCTGTCGCCCTCGATCACCGTCATGTTGGCGATGTCGAAGCCGCGCAGCTGGTAGAGCCGGTCCGTGACCTTGAACAGACCGTTGGCGAGATTGAGGCGCGCGATCCGCCACAAGCTGGGATTGACCGTGTCCGGCGCCAGCTCGCCTTCGATGAAGGCGTATTCGCCCAGGTTCCAGAGCACCGTGCCTCCACCGGTGCGCACGATCCCCTCGGGTACGGTCGCGACCAGGCCGCGCTTCGCGGCTGCGAAGTCGGCCGTGTCGGCGAAGGGAAGTTTCGCCGCCATGGCCGCATTGGCGGCTTTGGTTGCAGGTTCGGCGTCGCGCGCGGCGTCGAGATGGGAGGAAGGAACCGGAACGGACGACGCGGACGCCATGACTGTCAGCCCTCGACCTTGATGTTGTTTTCCTTGACGACCTTGCTCCAGCGCTCGGTCTCGGATCTCACGCGATCGAGATAGGCCTGCGGCGTGCTGCCCGTCGTGAAGAAACCCAGCTCGGCGAACCGCTTCTTGACCGCCGGATCCTTGAGCGTGTCGAGACACAGCGCGTTCAGCTTCTCGACGATCGGCGCCGGCAATCCCGCAGGACCCACGAGCCCGAAGAAGGCCGCGCTTTCCAGGTCCTTCATGCCGAGTTCGGCCACGGTCGGAACGTCGGGACAGACGGTGGAGCGCTCAGGCGACGCGACGGCGATGCCGGTCAGGCGGCCCGCGGCCACGTGCGTGCCGGTCGGCAGCACGACGTCGATCATGATCGGCAGGTGGCCGCCCATGACGTCGCGCAATGCATCGGCCGCGCCCTTGTAGCTGACGCTCTCGAGATTGAGCTTGTTGCGGGTGCGGAAGAGTTCACCCCAGAGGTGAGGCTGGTTACCCATGCCCGACGTGGCGTAGCGCACCCGCTGCGGCTGCTTGTTCACCCATCCGGCGAACTCCGCGTAGTTCTTTGCCGGCAACGCCTTGCCGTCGATCGCCAGGAGATCGGGGATGTCGACCAGGGTCGAGATCATCTGAAAATCCTTGAGCGGATCGAACGGCTGCTTCAGGCCGAGGGCGACATTGGTCGCCATCGTCGCGGCGCCCAGCAGCAGCGTGTTGCCGTCCGGCTTGGCCTTGGCCACCAAGTCCATGCCGATGATGGTGTTGCCGCCGCCCTTGTTTTCGACGATCACCTGCTGCCCGAGCATGCCCGACAGCTTCTCGGCGACAATGCGGGCGGCCGTGTCTGTCGAACCACCGGCAACGTAAGGCACCACCAGCCGGATCGGTTGGCTGGGCCAGGCCTGCGCCCGCACCGATGAAGTTCCGACGATCGTCCAGCCGGCGGCTCCCGCCAGTACGCCACGTCTCTTGATCATGATCCTGCCCTCAGATGTTTGGTTTGGGCGCAGGATCGCAAACGCGCGCCGGCCGCGCAATGCGGGCGCGGCCGTCGTCTTGCAGGAAGAGGTTCTATTCGGCCGGCTTGGGCGCCGCCGCGATGGCGTGCACGTCCTTTTCGCTGGGCAGCATCGACAAGGCCAGGAACGAACAGAAAGCCACTCCCGCCAGCACCGACAGCAGCACGGGGAAGCCCGCGTCCCTCACCGCCGGACCGATCAGCGCCACGACGAAGGAGCTGACGCCGAAGCCGATCGCCAGGCGAACGCCGGTGACCCTGCTGCGCATGCGGTCGTCGATGTAGCGCACGATCATGGCGTCGGTGAACGGAATGGCGCCGAACACCAGCAGCATGAAGGCGATGGCCGTGAGGAACAGCGCCCAGCCCTCGACCTGCGAGGCGATCAGGAACAGCGGCACCTGCAGCAGCACGATCGGCAGGTAGATGTTCTTCAGCGGATAACGATCGATCAGCTTGCCGACCACAAGCTGAGCGAGTGAGGCGAGCGAGAAGATGATGAACAGCATCGTGGCCAGCATCGCCGGATCCTGCGCGATGCTCCTGGCGCGGTTGGCCAGCAGCTCGCCGTTTCCGTTGGTCGTGAAGTTGAAGATGATGCTGCCGGTCACCGCGGTGAAGGTCATGATGGCGAACACGCGCGCCATGACCGACGGCGGCAGGTCGAGCATCTTGGCCTTGCGCTTGGCCGGCGCCATTTCCTCGCGCGGCACCAGGGCCACGAAGGCGACGGCGCAGACCAGGCAGATGGCGCCGGGGATGATGAAGGCCGCCTGCCAGCCGAAGCGTTGCGCGATGTAGACGGAGAGGCCGGCGGCGATCGCGATGCCCATGTTGCCCGCCAGGCCGTTCACGCCGATCGTGAAGCCGGGATTCTTGGCCTTCTGGACCAGCATGGGGATGCCGACCGGGTGATAGATCGAGGCGAAGGCACCCATGAGGGTCAACGCCGCACCGATCTGCCACTTGTTGGTACAGAGCGCGATGATCAGCGCCGAAATGCCCATGCCGACGAAGAAGATCACCATCATGATCCAGCGGCCCCAGTGGTCGCCAAGGCGGCCGCTCACGATCGAGCCGGCGCCGAACATGAAGAGCGCGCCGTAGTTGAACGGCGTGAGTTCGGTCCACTCGACGCCCCACACCCCGGCGATGACGCCCCAGGAATAGGCGAAGACCACCAGGATCCAGTGATCCATGGCATGGCCGATGTTGAGCAGGATAGAGGTGGGACTGCCGTGGCTCATCTTGTTGGTTCCTCCAGGGCGGCCAGAGTAGGCGTGACCGGCCTGTCTGTCTCGCGCTAGAATGCCAACCAATGTCGCAAAACCGCCAAGCCGTCCTGCGCTCGACGAACCCCGAGGACTACCAGCGGGTGCCGCGGGCCGTCGCGGCCATGCCCAAGGACTTCGCCGACGGGTTCGAGATCTCGCCGCATCGCCATCGCCGCGCCCAGCTCATCTATGCGACGGCCGGCACGATGCGGATTTCCACGGAACACGCCGTCTGGGTGGTGCCGCCGCAGCGGGCTTTGTGGATGCCGCCGGGCGTCCGCCATTCCATCGTGATGTCCGGCGACGTGACGATGCGCACGCTCTATCTGCGCCAGGACGCGGCGGCCGGCATGCCCGAGGTCTGTCGCGTACTGCACATTTCCCCGCTGCTGCGCGAGCTGATCGTGCGGGCGACCGAGCTGCCGGTGCACTACGACGAGCGCGGTGCCGCGGGTCATGTCGTGGCGCTGATCCTCGACGAACTGCATCACGAGCCTTCGCTGCCGCTCCACCTGCCGATGCCGCGCGACAAGCGACTGCAACGGCTGTGCTCCGCCCTGCTCGCGAATCCGGGCGACCCGCGCACGCTGGAAGGATGGGCCGGCTGGGCCAATGCCAGCCCGCGCACTCTCGCCCGATTGTTCATGACTGAAACCGGCCTGACGTTTGGCGCGTGGCGTCAGCAGGCGCGCGTGCTGGAGGCCATGGGCCGGCTGGGCGGCGGCCAGGCCGTCACCGACGTCGCGCTCGACCTGGGCTATGACAGCGTGAGCGCCTTCAGCGCCATGTTTCGCAGAGCGTCGGGAGTTTCACCCAGCGCCTATCGCCCGGCCCGCTAAAAGCCCTGTGTGCTGTGAGGGAATTTGCACACCATTGCAAATGGTTAGCAAAGAAGATTGCTTGACGCTGAATGGTAATAATCCCCCAATGCGCCCCCTGTTTGGGGTAATCTAAATCGTCGTTTACCGGAGTGTGTCGCTGCTCCCCGCCGCCGCTTGGAGTTTTGTGTGAAGCCGACTGATATCGCCAATCCCGACTACTTCCATAAGGTCGTCGATTGCCAGTGGGCATGTCCTGCCCATACGCCTGTCCCCGAGTACATCCGCTTGATCGCGCACGGACGTTATTCCGACGCCTACATGATCAACTGGAAGTCCAACGTGTTCCCCGGAATCCTCGGCCGCACCTGCGACCGTCCGTGCGAGCCGGCCTGCCGCCGCAGCCGCGTCGAGGACGAGAACCTGGTGAAGGGCAAGAAGGAACCGGTCGCGATCTGCCGCCTGAAGCGCGTCGCCGCCGACTATAAAGACGACGAAGACATCAATTCCAAGATGCCGAAGGCGCCGGAGAAGAACGGCAGGCGCGTGGCCTGCATCGGTGGCGGCCCCTCCTCGCTCACCGTGGCGCGCGACCTCGCGGTGCTGGGCTACGAGATCGTCATCTACGACCAGGATCCCAAGCTCGGCGGCTTCATTCGCACGCAGATCCCGCACTTCCGCCTGCCGGAGTCGGTGATCGACGAGGAAGTCGGCTACATCACCGGCATCGGCAACGTCGAGTTCCGCCATCAGCGTGTCGATTCGCTGAAGGCCGTGCTCGCCGAGGGCTACGACGCGGTGTTCGTCGGCTCCGGCGCGCCACGCGGCCGCGATCTCGATGTACCCGGCCGCAAGGAAGCCGCCGCCAACATCCATATCGGCCTCGACTGGCTGTCGTCGGTCTCGTTCGGCCACATCGACAAGGTCGGCAAGCGCGTGATCGTGCTGGGCGGCGGCAACACGGCGATGGACTGCTGCCGCACCGCCCGCCGCCTCGGCGGTGAGGACGTGAAGGTGATCGTCCGCTCCGGCTTCGACGAGATGAAGGCGTCGCCGTGGGAGAAGGAAGACGCGATCGGCGAGGACATTCCCATCCTCAACATGCTCGTGCCGAAGGAAGTCCGCCACGAGGGCGGCAAGATCCAGGGCGTGCTGTTCGAGAAGGTGGTCGCGAAGTACGACGACAAGGGCCGCCGCTCGCTGGTCCCGTCGGGCGAGCCCGACGAGTTCCACGAGTGCGACGACGTGCTGGTGGCGATCGGCCAGGAGAACGCCTTCCCGTGGATCGAGGAAGACGCCGGCATCGCGTTCGACAAGTGGGGCCTGCCCCAGCTCAACGAGAAGACCTTCGCCAGCACGCATCCGAAGGTGTTCTTCGGCGGCGACGCGGCGTTCGGCCCGAAGAACATCATCTGGGCGGCCGCGCACGGCCATGAGGCGGCGATCTCCATCCACAAGATGCTGATCGGCGAGAACCCCGAGGAGCGCCCCGCGCCCGGCGTCAACGTCGCCAGCCAGAAGATGGGCATCCACGAGTGGAGCTACGACAACGCACCCACGATCGACCATCGCTTCAAGGTCCCGCATCGCCCCAAGCAGGAGGCGCTGAAGGACATCATGGCCGAGGTCGAGCTGGGCTTCGATCCGCAGCTCGCCTTCAAGGAGGCGCAGCGCTGCCTGAACTGCGACGTCCAGACGGTGTTCAGCGGGCAGCTCTGCATCGAGTGCGACGCCTGCGTCGACATCTGCCCGATGGACTGCATCACCTTCACCGAGAACGCCGAGGAGAAGGAGCTGCGCCTGCATCTGACGGCGCCGGCGATGAACCCGACGCAGGACCTCTATATCGGCGCCGGCCTCAAGACCCAGAGGGTCATGGTCAAGGACGAGGATGTCTGCCTGCATTGCGGGCTGTGCGCCGAACGCTGCCCGACCGGCGCATGGGACATGCGCAAGTACTACACTGAAATGACTCACGCGGGACACGCATGCCACAAGCAATAGCCGCCGTTAACGACTTCGTCGTCAAGTTCGCGAACGTCAACGGATCCGGATCGGCCTCGGCCAACGAACTCTTCGCCCGGTCGATCCTGCGCATGGGCGTGCCCGTCAGCCCGCGCAACATCTTCCCCTCGAACATCCAGGGCCTGCCGACCTGGTACGAGGTGCGCGTTACCGAGAAGGGTTATCTCGGCCGGCGCGGCGGCGTCGACATGATGGTCGCCATGAACCCGCAGACCTGGGCCGAGGACGTGAAGGAGATCACGCCCGGCGGCTACCTGTTCTACGATTCGACCAAGCCGATGCCGTCGTCGATGTTCCGCGAGGACATCAACGTGATCGGCGTACCGCTGACGGCGATCACCAATGCCACCTACACCGACGCCCGCCAGCGCCAGCTCTTCAAGAACATCATCTATGTCGGCGCCCTTTCGGTGCTGCTCGACATCGACGAGAAACAGATCCAGCGGCTGTTCAGCGAACAGTTCAAGGGCAAGGAGAAGCTGATCGACTCCAACGTCAAGGCGATGAATCTCGGCCGTGACTGGGTGAAGCAGCATGTCGACCCGGACCTGGTGAAGCTCAAGGTGCAGCATGCCGACAATGTCGGCGACCGCATCTTCGTCGAGGGCAACAGCGCGGCCGCGCTGGGCGCCGTCTATGGCGGGGCCACGGTCTGTGCCTGGTATCCGATCACGCCGTCCTCGTCGCTGGCCGAGGCCTTCCAGAGCCATTGCAAGAAGTTCCGGCACGACAAGGAGACCGGCAAGGCCAAGTACGCGATCGTGCAGGCCGAGGACGAGCTCGCCTCGATCGGCATGGTGATCGGCGCCGCCTGGAACGGAGCGCGCTCCTTCACCGCCACGTCCGGCCCGGGCATCTCCCTGATGACCGAGTTCATCGGCCTCGCCTATTTCGCCGAGGTCCCGGCGGTGCTGGTCAACGTGCAGCGCGGCGGCCCTTCGACCGGCATGCCGACGCGCACGCAGCAGTCGGACCTGCTGGGCTGCGCCTACGCTTCCAACGGCGACACCAAGCACGTGCTGCTGTTCCCCGAGGATCCGCGCGAGTGCTTCGAGTTCACCGCCGACGCGCTCGACCTCGCTGACCGGCTGCAGACCCCGGTGTTCGTGATGACCGATCTCGACATCGGCATGAACCACCGCCTGTGCAAGCCGTTCGCCTGGGACGAGAACCGCGTGCTGGACCGCGGCAAGGTGATGACCGCCGCGGATCTCGACGCGGGCAAGACCTTCGGCCGCTACCTCGACGTCGACGGCGACGGCATCCCGTTCCGCACCTATCCGGGCACGCATCCGACCAAGGGCTCCTACTTCACGCGCGGCACGACCAAGGACGAGTTCGCGCGCTACTCGGAGGAAGGCCCGGTCTATGTGCGCAACATGGAGCGGCTGCAGAAGAAGTGGGAGACTGCGAAGAAGATCGCGCCGCAGCCGCTGCGCTATTCCTCACCCAAGCCGACCCGCTTCGGCGTGATCTATTTCGGCTCGACCAGCCCGGCGATGGACGAGGCGCTCGACCATCTCGAGGCCGAGGGCCATCACGTCAACGCGCTGCGCGTGCGCTCCTTCCCCTTCGCGCAAAGCGTCGAGGATTTCATCCACGAGCACGACCGCGTCTTCGTCGTCGAGCAGAACCGCGACGCGCAGCTGCGCACCATGCTGCTCAGCGAACACACGCTCGACGCGCGCAAGATCGTGCCCGTCCTGCACTATGACGGTACGCCGATCACGGCGCGCTTCATCGCGACCGACATCGCCACCAAGCTCGGTCAGTTCAAGGTTGTCTCGTTCGACAAGGCCGCGTCATGACCTACATCGCCAAGCCCCGCCTCCACCATCCCTCGCTGGTCAAGAACAAGGCCGGCTTCACGCGCCGCGATTACGAGGGCGCCGTCTCGACGCTGTGCGCCGGCTGCGGCCACGACTCGATCAGTGCCGCGATCATCCAGGCCTGCTACGAGCTCGACATCCTGCCTCACCAGGTCGCCAAGCTCTCGGGCATCGGCTGCTCGTCCAAGGCGCCGACCTACTTCGTGGGTGCGAGCCACGGCTTCAACACCGTCCACGGCCGCATGCCGTCGGTGATGACCGGCGCCAACCTGGCCAACCGGGACCTGATCTACATGGGCGTGTCGGGAGACGGCGATTCGGCCTCGATCGGCCTTGGCCAGTTCGCCCACGTCATGCGGCGCGGCGTCAACATGACCTACATCGTCATGAACAACGGCGTGTACGGCCTCACCAAGGGTCAGTTCTCGGCGACCGCAGACAAGGGCTCGATCAGCAAGAAGGGCGTTTCCAATCCCGATTCCTCCATCGACATGGTTTCGCTCGCCATCCTCATGGGCGCCACCTTCGTCGGCCGCTCCTTCTCGGGCGACAAGCATCAGCTCGTGCCGCTGATCAAGGCCGCCATGGCGCACAAGGGCGCGGCCTTCCTGGACGTGATCAGCCCCTGCGTCGCCTTCAACAACCATTCGGGCTCAACCAAGAGCTACGACTATGTGCGCGAGCATAACGAGGCGCTGAACCGCATCGACTTCATCGAGACCCGAGAGGAGATCACCACCTCCTACGATCCAGGCACCACGAAGACCGTGCAGCAGCATGACGGCTCGATCCTGCGCCTGCGCAAGCTCGGCGAGGACTACGATCCGTCCGACAAAGTCGCCGCCGTCAAGCGCGTCCAGGAGGGGCTGCATGCCGGCGAGGTCGTGACCGGCCTGCTCTACGTCGATCCGACCCCGAGCGACCTGCACGCCAACCTGAACACGGTCGACGTACCCCTGAACACGCTGAACGCTCCGGAGCTCTGCCCGGGCACCTCGGCGCTCGACAAGATCAACGCCAGCCTGCGTTGAGGCACTGAGTATCAATGGAGCGCGCCACTCCATTTCTACAGGTCGACCCGCTCCTCGGCGACTGACCTGCGCTGTTCCATGTTGAAGCGGCCGGCGTAGATCGGCCGTTCGCCAGTCGTCGGGCCGGGATACTGCACGATCAGGATCTCGCCGCCGGTCTCGGTCCTGAACTCCCCCTCGAAATGCGGATCGGGGTGATAGAGCATCGTGCCCGGCGTGCAGATGCGGCCGTCGATCGTGAAGTCGCCCTTCAGTACCAGCCAGACCTGCGCGAAACCGTGATAGTGCTCGGGATGCCAGGCGCCCGGCTCCAGTCTCAGGATACCGGCATTGGGCTGCGTCGGGTCGTCGGGCCGCGGATGGAACAGCATCTTGCCGGTCTCGCCCGGCCAGCGGATCGTCTCCCACTCGATCTCGTCGAGATGGCGCACCTGGTAGGGCTTGTGATCGCGCCGCGACGCCTCGCGCGTGGTACCGAGCGCCGCGTTGGCCGCCGCCGTGTCGGGAACGTGTTTGCTCATGGCTTGCTTTCCTCCTTCGGCTTTTCTTCCTTCAGTTTCGGAGACGAGAGGCGCCACCAGTCCGGCACCTCGGCCGCATCGGCGGGCTTTGCCACCGACATCAGCACCTGCGCCTGGCCGCGCCCGGCATTCTCGGCGCGATGCGGCTGCTGCGAATCGATCAGGATGCCGTCCCCCGCTTTCAGCAGGTGCCGTTCGTCGCCGACATGGAACAGCACCTCGCCCGAGAGCACGTAGCAGTGCTCCTGTCCGGGATGGGAGACGGTCGCCTCCATGCCCTTGGCGCGCGGGAAGACAAGATGGAAGACTTCCATGCGATCGAGCGGGGCGCCGCCGCCCAGATGGCGCCAGCGGTAGCCCGTCGCCGCCACCTCCTGCAGCCCGCCCTCGCCGCCCCGGTGCACGGCGACCATCGTCTTGGCCGGTGCCGCCTCGCTGGGGAAGAGCTCGTGCAATCCCAGCCCCAGGGCGTCGGCAAGCTGGATCAGGTTGGCGATCGAGGCCGCCGCCTGACCGCGCTCGAGCTTCGACAGGAAGCCCTCGGAAACCCCCGCCCGGCCGGCCACGTGCGCCAAGGTAAGGCTCGCCCCGGTCCGCGCGGCCCGCAGGCGTCGGCCGATGTCGCGGGTCGTCTCGGCGATTCGCTCGGATGATCTGCTCATTCGTACCAGATGGACTGGACTTTCATATAAGGCAAGTAATCTTTCTCTCCTGGCACGCGCGGAAATGACGTAGGCTCTTGGCCATGGACGACACCGCGACAGGCTTCCGCCTTGGCAAGGCCGCCTTCTTCCCCTGGGGCACGCGCTTCGATGCCGTGGTGCGCGACTTCGAGGGGACCAGTTACGCAAGCCGGGCCCTGCCCTGCGGCGAGGCCTATGGCTTCATGACCTGCTCGGCGGAGGCTTCGGCACCGCGGCCCGACCGGCCGGTCCTCACCGTGACCTATGAGCTGGCTGCCACCGTCAATCCCGCCCGGAACCTCTTTGCCCCGCTCGTGATGCGCCTCGGCGCCCCGCAGACGATCCGGCGCGACGAGCTTTCGCCTCATGCAAGCTCGCCCGACCACGTAGTCCTCTACGCCACCTGGAAGACGGCCGACGGCATCCCTATCGGCCTCTCGCTCTACGGTGCGCCGAGGGCCACCCCGTTCGGCGACAGCGCCGGCTCGCTCTACCTGAGCTGGGGCGATCTCGAAGCGGCCGCCGCGCCATGGATGGACGAGTGGCATGCCGCCAACGACGAGGTCGCGCGCGCGGCCCAGTCGCCCGGCAGGATCGAGCGGTTCAACGTCGGCTACGACGTGCGGGCAAGCGACGCGCACGACCCGCTTCGTATCGCCAATCGCTGCCTGAACGCGCCGGAGCTGCTCGATACGCCGCGCCCGATCGCGCACGGTCTGGGCGCCCGGGGCTTCGCCTTGTGGAGCGACGGGACGGGCACGCGCTGGCACCTCTCGACCTCCGCCTGCACGATCGTGCTCGGCCAGCCCGGGACCTCGCTTGTGCGGGTCGCCAGCGTCGAACCGGCGCGCGGCGGCGGCTTCTCGTCCATAGACATCGGCGGCTGGTGGGCGCGCGACGCTTGGAGATCGCGCGCGATCGAGGAGGCCGTCCGCGCCCTGGAGCGCGTGCCGGGCCTCACGATCGAGCGCTCGTCAGGTCACGACGTCTAGCGTTCCCGTCTCGCCCGGCGCCCGCTTCAGGTCGAGGCGTCTCGCATGCCACTCGCGCAGCGACGGGCGGTGGCCGATCGAGACGACGGTCGCCTGCGGCAACCGCTCCTTCAGCACGCCGTACACCGCCGCCTCGTTGGCCTCGTCGAGCGAGGCCGTGGCCTCGTCGAGGAACAGCCAGTCGGGCTTGAAGACCAGCGCCCGCGCGATGGCCAACCGCTGCTGCTCGCCGCCCGACAGGATGTTGCTCCAGTGCGCCTCCTCGTCGAGACGCCCCGTGAGGTGGCCGAGCCGTGCCGCCTGCAGCGCCTGGACGATCTCGGCATCGTTGGCGGTCGAGGTTTCGTCGGGATACTTCACGGCATCGCGCAGGGTGGCGATCGGAATGTAGGGCTTCTGCGGCAGGAACAGGACGCGCGCGCCGGCCGGGATCAGTACACGCCCGTGCCCGAACGGCCAGATGCCGGCCAGCGCCCGGAACAGCGTGCTCTTGCCCGAACCGCTCGACCCGGAGATCAGCGTCCAGGCCCCCTTCGGCAGGGTGAGATCGAGGTCCTTGAGCAGGATCTGGCCGGTAGGCAAAGCGAGATCGAGCCCGCTCGTGCCGACATCGGCCCGACCCGCCTCGGGCGTAACGGCAATGTTCTCGGCCGGCTTCTCGTCGATCGCGGTCTGCAGGCCCCTCAAGCGGTCCATCACCGCCCGCAGCTCGGCCACATTGGTGTAGTTGTCGATGAAGAAGGACAGCGCCGTCTGCACCTGACCGAAGGCCTGGGCCGTCTGCATCACGACGCCCAGGGTGATCGCGCCGGCGAAGAAGCGCGGCGCCGTCACGAGATAGGGGAAGATGATCGCGAGCTGGCCGTAGCCGATCTGGTAGAACACGAGCTGCATCTCGGTCACCAGCACGCGCCAGGCATTGTTGAAGACGTCGGTGAATCGTTCCTCGAGCACCGCGTTCTCGCGCGGCTCGCCGCGATAGAGCGCGATGCCCTCGGCATTCTCGCGCACCCGCATCAGGCCGAAGCGGAAGTTCGCTTCGTAGCGCTGCTGCAGGAAGTTGAGCGGGATCAATCGCCGGCCGACCAGGTTGGCCAGCCAGGTGCCGAGGAAGGCGTAGATCAGCGCCGCCCAGACCATGTAGCCTGGGATCACCATGTCGAGGCCGATGAAGGCCAACGACATCGGCCCCGAGAGCTGCCACAGGATGAACAGGAACGAAATCAGCGTCGCCACCGCGCTGATCAGGCCCAGCAGCAGCGTCATCGTGTAGAAGCCCAGCAGCCGCAGATCCTCGGAGATACGCTGGTCGGCATTGTCGACCTTGCGCTCCAGCTCGATCCGGTAGTAGCCGCGGCCGTCGAGCCAGTGGTCGAGATAGTGACCGGTGAGCCACCGACGCCACCGCAGGCGCAGGTAGGGACTGACCAGCCCGCGCGCCACGCCGAAGGCGATGGCGAGCGCCGCGATCCAACCGAAATTGCCCATCTCGGTCCAGAACGCCGCCTCGTCCTTGTTCTGCAGGCTGTCGTAGAAGCGCCGGTTCCATTCGCTGAAGGCGACGTTGACCGTCACGCTCGCCAGGGTGAGCCCGATCGCGCCCACCAGCAGGACGATGGCGATCCAGCGCTCCTCGGAGCGGAAATAGGGAATGACCAGCCGCCACCAGTCGCCCAGGTAGGAACTCACGCTCTTCATGCAGGAAATCCTTTCGGGCGGCACACTGCCGAGACAGGGCGACGATGACAACGGCGCGTGCGGCGGCTATAGCGCCGCACGATGGACGCCACCCCTCTCGCTTCCCGCCGCGCCGCAGTCGATGTGCTGATGGCCTGCCTCGACAAGGGCCAGCCGCTCGACGATGCGCTGAGCCAGCATCGCGGCTTTGCCGCCCTCGACCCGCGCGACCGCGCCTTCGTGCGCTTGCTGCTTGCCACGACCCTGCGCCACCTGGGCGAAATCGAAGGCGTGCTGTCCGGCCTGATCACCAAGCCGCTGGAGGGCGCCAACGCGGTCGGCCGCCAGGTCCTGCGCCTGGGCGCCGCCCAGCTGATGTTCCTCGGCACGCCGCCTCACGCCGCCGTCGATACCTCGGTGCGCCTGGTCGAGGATGCCGGGCTTCATCATCTGAAGGGCCTGACCAACGCCGTGCTGCGCCGCATCTCGCGCGACGGTGACGAGCTGCTGGTGGACCGCGACCCGGCCCGCCTCAACACGCCGCGCTGGCTGTGGGAGAGCTGGATCCACGCCTATGGCGAGGATGCGACCCGAGCCATCGCTTCGGCGCACCTGAGCGAAGCGCCGCTGGACATCACCGTCCGCCGCGATGCCGATCACTGGGCGGCCCAGCTCGAGGCCGAGACGCTGCCGACCGGGACGCTGCGGCGCAAGAGCGGCGGGCACATCGCCGAGCTGCCGGGCTTCGCCGAGGGGACATGGTGGGTGCAGGATGCCGCCGCCGCCCTGCCCGCGCGGCTGCTGGGCGACGTCACCGACAAGCGCGTCGCCGACCTTTGCGCCGCTCCGGGCGGCAAGACGATGCAGCTCTGCGCCGCGGGCGCGCAGGTGACGGCGGTCGATATTTCCGCCCGCCGCATGACGCGCCTCGGCGAAAACCTCGCGCGCGCCGGCCTCTCTGCCGAACTCGTGACCGCCGATGCCAGCAAGTGGACGCCTGCGGAGAAATTCGACGCCATCCTGCTCGATGCGCCCTGCTCCGGCACCGGCACGCTGCGCCGCCATCCCGACATCGCCTGGCTGAAGGACGAGGAGGACGTCGCCCGGCTGACGGTCACGCAGGACCGCCTGCTGGTGCGCGCCCTCGATATGCTGAAGCCCGGCGGCACCCTCGTCTATGCGGTCTGCTCGCTGCAGGAAGACGAAGGAGTCGAACGCATCAACGGCATCCTCGTCCGCAACCCTCAGGTAAAACGCGTGCGCGTGACGGCCGCGGAACTCCCGGGCCTCGAGGACGCCATCACCCCGCGAGGCGACGTCCGTACCCTGCCCTTCATGTGGGCCGACCGCGGCGGCCTCGACGGGTTCTATATCGCACGCCTGATCTTATAGGAGCGCGCCACTCCAGTGGCGCATCATGATCATGAGCGCCACTGGAGTGGCGCGCTCCCTTGGGGTTACGCCTCCTTAAACCCTCGAGCTCGGGCTGTAGAACGGCTGGTGCTTCGAGGGATCCATGTAGTTCTCATAGAACCTGCGGGCGTGCGGCAGCAGCGCGACCGAGAGCTTGCGGCGCTCGACCTCGTCGTCGGCCAGGGCCTTGCCGAGATCGTCGTGCAGCGCCTTCAGCGCCGCCGTCCGGTCGACCTTGGTGAAGGTGCCGTCCTTGTAGATCACCTCGCCGTCGCACATCGTCATGGTGACAGCCTGCTGCTTGGCGCGCTGCACCACCGCGTCGAGAGTCGGCGTCATCTCGTCGAGATAGGGATAGGCCACGCTCTCCCAGTCGATCAGCACCATGTCGGCGGCCCTGCCGACCTCCAGTGTGCCGATGCTGTCGCCGAACGGCGTCGTCTTCGCGCCGCCGACCGTCGCCATGCGTAGCACCTGCGCCATGGTCGGCACGTCGGCCTCGACCATGCCCGGCACCCGATGGGCGCGCAGGACCAGCTTCAGCTCCTGCAACATGTCGCGGTCGTCGTTGATGCCGGCCTCGTCGAGGCCGATCGCGGTGTTGATGCCCTTCTTCTCGAAATGATTGAGCGCCGCCACGCCCGAACGCAGGCGGAAGTTGGACGAGCAGTTGTGGCAGACGCAGCCCTTGGCCTCGGCCAAGCGGTCGATATCCTTCTCGTTCAGCCACACGCCGTGGCCCAAGGTCAGCCGTTCGTTCACCATGCCGAAGCGGTCGATGTATTCCAGCGCCGTGCAGTTGCCGCGCCGCCAGGCATATTCCTTCTGGTAGGCCGTCTCGAGCAGGTGCATGTGCATCGGCACGTTGTACTTGGCCGACGCTTCGCTGAGCTTCGTCAGCGCCGGATCGGAGCACCAGTGCAGGTTGGCCGGCGCCAGCTGGATCTTCACCCGGCGCTTGTTGTGGTGCTGCGAGTGGAAGGACTTGAACATGTCCATCGCATCGTCCAGGCCCATCTTGAACCGGTCGAACCAGCGCTGCATCGGCCCCTGCAGTTCACTCGGCAGGCTCCTGACGAACTCCTCGTCGGCCTGGTAGACGAGTCGGTTCTGGTCGCGCACGGCGTAGCAGTAGCTGACCCGCATGCCGACATCTTCATAGGCCTTGATGGTCTCTGTCGCGCGCTTCTCGACGTCGGGCAAAGTGCCGGGCATCCAGCCCTGGATGTGCTGCACCGTGGTGATTCCGGAACCGATCATCTCGAAGGCCGAGTAAAGCGTGTCGAGATAGAGGTCGAGGTTGCGGATCACCATGCGGGTGATGAACCAGAGTTCCAACGGCATGTCGGGCGAGCCGAGCTGGACAGGTGTCAGGCCGACATGGTGATGGCCGTTCACAAAGCCGGGCAACAGGATCTCCTTGCCCGTGCCGATCACCGGCACCGTCGGGTGCTTGGCGTGCAGGTCGTCGTAGGCGCCGACGGCGACGATGACACCGTCCTCCTGCAGCACGGCCCCGTCCTTGATCTCGTTCCAGGTGAAACGATCCTTGGTGCCCGTGATGGCGGCGCGGCTGCGGATCAGGCTGGTGGCCATGGTCGGCTTCTCCTTTGTCTGTGGGTCAAGAGATCAAGCGGTGGCGGCGAGCGCTTCCTGTTCGGCGAAGGCGCGGTCGACCTCGTCGCGCAGCAGGTCGGTGAGCCTGATGCGCAGATCCTCCGCCTCGCGCGAGAACAGGTTACGCGGACGCGGCATGTCGATCGGCACGATGGTCTTGATGCGTCCCGGCCGCGAAGTGAAGACGACGACCCGGTCGGCCAGAGCCACCGCCTCGTCGATATGGTGGGTGACGAACAGGACCGATGCGCCGGAATCGCGCCAGACGTCGAGCAGGAAGTCCTGCATGCGGGCCCGCGTCTGGACGTCCAGCGCGGCGAACGGCTCGTCCATCAGCAGAACCTTGGGGCGCATGGCAAGTGCGCGAGCCACGGCGACCCGCTGGCGCATGCCGCCGGACAGCTCGTCGGGCCGCTTGTCCATCGCGGCCTTGAGGCCGACCCGCTGCAACGCCTCGGCGGCGACAGTGCGGCGCTCCTCCTTGCTGGCGCCGCGGATCGACAGGCCGAAGCTCACATTTTCCCACACGGTCAGCCACGGGAAGAGCGAGGTCTCCTGAAAGATCAGGCTGCGCTCCGGCGACGGCATGTCCACGAGGTCGCCGAACGACCAGAGCTTGCCCTCCGTCGCGTCCTCGAGGCCGGCGATCAGGTAGAGCAAGGTGCTCTTGCCGCAGCCGGAGGGACCGAGGAAGACCACGAACTCGCCCGGCGCGACATCGAGGTCGATGCCGGTCAGGGCGTTGTGGGCGCGCCTGGTCCCGGCCGCCCAGGTCTTGCCGACGCCGCGGCACACCACGGCATCCTTGGAAGAAAAGTGCGGGGCGTCTTCAGAGGACACGCAGTCTCTCCACGGTATCGGGCAGCCAGTACAGGATCCGGCGCTGAGCCAGCCGCAGCAGCCAGTCGAAGGTGAAGCCCAGCACGCCGATCACGGCGATGGTGAAGAACACCAGGGAGGGGTTGAAGGTGTTGCGCGCCAGCATGATCACCTGGCCCATGCCGTAGCCGACGCCCGTCGATTCCGCGACCAGCACCACCATCCACGCGCCGAACAGGTTCATGCGCAGCACCTGGAGCATGCCGGGCAGGATGGCGGGCACGATGACGCGCGTGTAGATCTGCGCCTTGGACGCCCCCATGGTGCGCGCCACGTTGATGAGATTGGTGTTGACCGTGTCGATCTGGTTGATGGTCGCCAGCACCATATGGAAGAACAGCGCCACCACCACCATGAAGATCGCCGGCGCATTGCCGATGCCGAACAGGAAAATCGCAACCGGCAGCCAGGCGATCGGCGAGACCGGCGACAGCAGCGTGATGGTGGGCAGCACCAGCCGGTCGAAGAAGCGGTAGTAGCGGATCAGCACACCGACACCGATCGCCAGCACCGAGGCGATGATGAGGCCCACGAACACGCGCGCCGTGGTGGCGGCCCCGGTGATCAGCACCGATTCGAAGGCCGACGGGCCTTCGGCCATCGACTGGCCGACCTGCCAGCGCGTGGCGGTGTTGAAGTAACGACCCTGCTCGCCGATGTTGTCGAGGAAGATATGCGGCGGCGGCAGCAGCTTCTCGTCCGCCCACCCCATCGCCCAGCACAGTTCCCACAGGCCGGCGAACAGGCTGATCGAGAGGCAGGTCCACCAGATCCTGGCCAGCCAGTCGAGCCCGGCCATCGAGGCCAGCAGCCGCGAGGCCGCCGGCGGGCGGGATGCTCCGCCGGCGGTGCCCGAGGAATCGCTGTCGCGCGTGACGACAGCCATCAGGCGGACTTGTACTTGAGCTTGCCGTAGAGGTCGGGATTCTCCTTGATCACCTCCTCCAGCATGGTCCAGTCGATGGCGTCGCGGCCGGGCTTCTTCTTGATGTAGCCCATCTCCATCACGCTGTCGGTGCGCTTCAGGATGAAGTCGGTCTGGCTGCGCGCGTCGACCACCGCGGGCTGCTTGCCCTGGGCGATCTTCGCGTTCTCCATGGACGTCTTGTAGTACTTACCGACCAGTTCCTTCAGCACGGCCTCGGTCTGGGTCTCGGCGTCGAGCTGGGCCTGCATCATGCTCTTGATGATCGCCTTCAGCCCGGCCGGGTTGTCCTTGATCAGGCTCGCTCGTGCCGCGAGCACGCAATCGGTGTAGCCCTTGCCGTAGAGGTCGACGCCGTTGGTCAACATGACCGCGCCCTTGACGTCGGCCACCAGTGCCGAGGCGTAGGGTTCGATGGTGCAGATCCAGTCGAGGGCACCCGCCTTGAAGGCCTCGACGGCCTCGGGTGTGTTGCCCATGTAGCGGACCTTCACGTCCTTGAAGGAGATGTTGTGCTTCTTCAGGTAGTCGTAGGGCATGACCTCCAGCGTATCCATCTGGAAGGTACCAAGCGTCTTGCCCTTGAGCTTCTCCGGCGAGTCGAGGCCGGGCCTCGCCACGATGGCGCAGCCTTCGACGCCGCCGCCGGCCACGATCTTGACCGGCGCGCCCTTGTCGTGGAGCGCCATGAAGCTGGTGTAGGGCATCAGGCCGATATCGACCTGGCCCATGCCGAGGAACGTCACCATCTCGGCCGAGGTCGGCGTGTTGATGAAGACCAGCTCGGTGCCCGCCGCCTTGGCGTATTGCCGCGAATGGGCAAGGAAGAGGTTGAGGTTGCAGAAGCCGCTGCCATGGGTCGACTTGATCCCGGCCGCGGCATGGGCCGGTCCGCCCATCAGCATGCCCGGACCGGCCGCCATGGTGATGGTGCTGATGGCCGCGGCACCCTTCAGGAAACCACGGCGCGACGGCGCGACGGCGCCGGCGAAATTCATCTGGGACAGGGTCGGAAAATGATTACAGCCGATGCGATCACACATGGAGAGCCTCCTCGGGCAGCCGAGATTTTTGAATTGGAACTGCTGGGTTCTGGCGAGTCTGCGACTGACAACTCCTTGTCGGTCGCCTCTCAGCGCGACCGTCCTCAAAGGTGCCGGCACGCCAACCGAGAAGAATCGCGCTAGCGCGATTCTGCGCTGCCATATTTCAAGCAAGGGATATGCCAGCGCGGAGAAGCAGCGGCGATGGCGTGTGCTCGCCGCGCAGCGACGCGGCCTCAGGTCAATTCCTGATCAGGCGCGCTATTTCTTGATCAGCGCCCGATGTCGCTGGCGTTCGATGTGACCGAGATAGAGGCCCGAGCAGATGATCACGCCCGCACCGACCCAGGTCCAGAAGTCGGGAAAATCGCCAAACACGAGATAGCCCAGCAAGGCGGCTCCCAGGAGCTGCACGTAGTTGAAGGGCGCCACGACGGCGGCCGGCGCCTGGCTGTAGGCGATGGTCAGGAAGTAGTGACCGACGCCTGCCATGATGCCCATGCCGGCGAACAGCGCCCAGTGCCAGCCGAAGGCCGGCGTCACCCATTCGAACGGCAGCAGCGGCAGAGCCACCGCAGTGCCCACGATCGTTGCCATGGTGGCGGAGGCATCGGGCCGCTCGGCCTGCCCGTAGCGCCGCGAGAAGAGCTGATAGAGCGAACTCGAGATCGTGCTGCCGACGATCCACAGCGAATGCCATTCGAAGTGGGCGGAGCCCGGCCGCACCACGATGAGGGCACCCACGAAGCCGACCACCACGGCCACCCAGCGCCTGGGACCGACCGGCTCGCCCAGGAACTTCGACGACAGCGCCGTGACGATCAGCGGGCTGGTGAGCGAGATCGAGGCGGCCGACGCCAGCGGCATGTCGACGATGCCGTGAAAGTAGAGATACGAGGACAGGAACAGCAGCAGGCCGCGCACGATCTGGCTCGGCACGTTATGCCACCGGAACAGCGCCAGTCCGGCCCGTGGCAGGAAGATCGCCATCATGAAGACGAAGGCGAAGACGTAGCGGCCCCAGATCACTTCGATGACCGGATAGGTCTGGCTCAGCGTCTTGGACATGGCGTTCAGGACGGAGAAGCACAGGACCGAGAAAATGATCGAGAGAATGGCCCGCAGGATCCGGTCGGTCGGCGGGGGCGCGTCAGCTTTCATCGAGGGTCAAACTAGCGTTCTGCTTCCATCGAGCAAGCGCGTGGGGCGGACAGCCCTGTCCCGGTGGATGCATGGGTCCGTTCCGGCAGATGGCATGGGCCATGAAGATTTCACGGCTGCCTGTCAGGCCTGCTGCTCCGCCTTCAGTTCCTCGTCGCTGGGCCACAGCAGCAGCGACACGATCATCAGAATACCCAAACCACCGGTGATGCCGGCGAAGCGGTCGACGCCCGGCATGATGCTGTCGGGGGGCGCCAGCCCCTGCACCATCGTGACGACGAAGACGAACGCGAACTGCGTGCCGACATAGGGGATACCGTGCCGACCCATCTGAATGTGCATGCCCACCCAGACGACGCCGCCGATCATGGCGAGCCACCAGACGAACGATTCGACCTGGAGCGCGAGGCAGGCCAGTGCGACGATGCCGCCCAGCAGGCAGCCCATGAAACGATGGAACGACTTCTCCGCCACGAGGTGGCGTGTCGTGGTGCCGCCGTCGGCGATCAGCGGCGCGGCCATTACGACGGCGATCGTGACCGCCATCTCGCCCACGTCCGGCAAGTCCGCCATCACCCAGACGATCATCACCGTCACCACGGAGATCGCGGCGCGAAACCCGTGCAGCACCGACGGCCATTGCGCGCCCAGCAGATGCCGCCAGCCCGGCGCCGTCGGCGGCGGCTCGGCATGCCATTCCTGCAGCAGCTTGGCCGTCACCATCGCACACGATACCCCGACCGCCACGTCGAGCGTGCGGTAACAGGCGATCTCGAACGCCTGGGTCGGGTCGTTCAGGCTCATCAGCAGCACGAGGCTGGAGGTAATCGCCATGAAGAGCCAGGCGAGCCCATGCGGGCTCACCTGCACCGCGATGACTCCGGCCATGGTCGCGCAGCCCAGGAACAGGCACAGCGCCACCTGGTCGTAGGGCAGCCAGCGCGCCATGATGAAGCCCAGCACGGCGCCCACGATCGTGCCGCTGAGCCGCAACAGGCCGCGTCGCACCGAGCCGGCACCGGTCGACATCAGGGACATGTAGCCGCTGATTGCCGCCCACCACGGCGCATCAAGCTGCATCGCCAACGCCACCACGGTCGTGAGAACCACAGAGACGGCTGCGACGGTCCCCATCCGTGACTGCGCCGGCCGGCTGCCGATGTCGGCCAGCTCGCGCCAGAAGCCGGTCAGCGTCCGGTCGAAAAGCCGCGCACCTTCAAGGACATCCTCGACGACCGCCCGGCCATAGCGCCCGATCCCCGGAGCCCAGCTCACGGGAAGATCACGGTGCGCGCATCGGCGCCCATATAGAGCTTGAAGCCGGGCGGCAGGTCCTCCAGCACGATCGTCACCGGGATGCGGCGCTGAAGGCGGATCCAGTCCGTCGTCGGCGCGACATAGGGCAGGAGCTTGTCGATACCGGGATTGCGGCTGAAGCCACGGGCGATACCGGTGATCCTGCCCTTGTGGAAGCGCCACGGCGCGCTGTCGAGCCAGACCCAGGCAGTGTCGCCGACCTTCAAGTCGCGAATGTAGTATTGCTTGTAGTTGGCCATGATGCGCCATGCATCGGAATCGACGATTCCGACGTTCGGCACGCCGGTCGTGGCCATGTCGCCCATTCGGATGGTGAGGTTGGTGATCGCCCCGTTGTTGGGCGCGTGAACCACCGTGCGATCGAGGTTCCACTGCGCAGATGCCAGCTGCGCCTTCGCAAGTTCCAGCGCCGCCTGATGAGCGCCGATGTCGGTCTCTGCCTTGGCGATCGCGACCGTCGAGATCTTCATCTCCGCCTGCGACCGGCGCAGTTCGTCGTTGGCCCTGTCGAGTTCTGCGATCGGGGCAAATTCACGCTTGGCGAGATCGGAAAACCGGCTCTGCTCCTGGACGGCGTAGGTATGGGCCGACGTCGAGACCTGCAGGGCCGCCTGGGCCAGCGCCAGTTCCTCCTGCGCGACCTTGAGCTGGGCCGCGGCACGATCGATCTGCGCCTTCCACTGATTGACCACCAGTTGGAACGGCTCCGGATCGATGGTGTACAGCTTGTCGCCGATCTTGACGTCCTGGTTGTCGACGACGTGGACTTCGATGATCTGCCCCGTCACCTGGGGCGCCACCGCCACCAGGTCGGAGCGGACATAGGCGTCGTCGGTAAAGGCAACGAAATAGGTGACGACCTCGTAGAGGAGGAACAGGCCGAGGATCGTGCCACCGACCGTGAGCAGGCGATGAAGCCGGCTGGTCTCCCGGGCCGGCCGCGCGGATGGGGCGGTCGCAGCCGCCGGCGAGGGCACGGGTACGGGCGCGGCCGCCGCAGGCACAGATTCCGGCGGCGTCTGCGAGGGCTGGGTCACGTCGGGCGGCATGCGCCGAAATTACCCTGCGCCGGGCTAGAAGCCCATGCCCTTGATCTTGGCTGCAAGGGCCGACACCGAGAAGGGCTTGCCGAGGAAATTCACACCGGCGTCGATGACGCCATGATGGACAATCGCATTGGCGGTATAGCCCGTCGTGTAGAGGACCTTGAGGTCGGGCCGGCGCGCCTGGGCGGCGGCTGCGAGCTGACGGCCGTTCATGCCGCCGGGCAGGCCGACGTCGGTGAACAGCAGCTGGATGTCGCCCTGCTTCTCCAGCAGGCGCAGCGCCTGCTCACCATCGCCCGCCTGATGGACCGTGCAGCCGCATTCGCGGCAGGCCGCCACCGCAAATTCACGCACGACCGGGTCATCCTCGACCACCAGCACAACCGGCCCCGCGCCCGCCGCGACGCCGACCATGGGGGCCAGCTCAGGCGCGGTGGCGGCCTCCGCGTGGGCACGCGGCAGATAGATCTTCACCGTCGAGCCGTGGCCCAGCTCGCTGTAGATCTTGAGATGGCCGCCGATCTGCTTGACGTAGCCGTAGGTCATGCTGAGGCCAAGCCCGGTGCCCTGGCCGCGCTCCTTGGTCGTGAAGAACGGCTCGAAGGCGCGCGCGATCGTCTGCTGGTCCATGCCCGTGCCGGTGTCGGACACCGCGATCATCACGAACTGGCCCGGCGTGACCTCGGCGTTGGCCGCGGCATAGGCATCGTCGAGATGGGCATTGGCCGTTTCGATCGTGAGCGTCCCGCCGCCCGGCATGGCATCGCGCGCGTTGATCGCCAGATTGAGGATCGCCGCCTCGAGCTGCGCCGGGTCCGCCGTCGCCCGCCACAGGCCACCGCTCAACACCGTTTCGATCTGCACAGTCTCGCCCAGGGTGCGGCGCAGCAGTTCCGACATGCCGGAAACAAGCCGGTTGGCGTCGACCGCCTCGATCTGCAGGGGCTGCTGGCGAGCGAAGGCCAGCATCCTCTGCGTGAGAGTTGCCGCCCGCGACACGCCGGTCCGGGCGAGTTCGAGGAAGCGCACGACATCGGGCGCCGGCTGCGGCACGCGGCGGCCGACCATCTCGATCGCGCCGCCGATGCCGGTGAGCAGATTGTTGAAATCGTGGGCGATGCCGGCCGTGAGCTGGCCGACCGCGGTCATCTTCTGCGACTGGCGGAGGCTCTCTTCCACGGTCGCGCGCCGGATCTGTTCCTCGCGCAGCCGGTCGAGCGTCTCGGCCTGGCTCGCGGCCCGGCGAGAAGCGAGCAGCGCCAGCGCGAACAGCGCCAGGGTGGCCGGCAGGCCGAACAGCAGATGCGTTGCCATTCGATGCATCCAGGCCTCACGCACCGAGTCGCTGGCGACGCCCACGGCTACATAAATGGGCAGGTCGGGCAACTTGCGGTACGCGACCGTCCGGGCGACGCCATCGAAGCTGCCCCTGGATGTGCTGTAAGACCCGGCCTCCGGATGCGCGGCGATCGCCTGCATGAAACTGGACTCGCGATCGAGCCGCGTGTTCGTGCCGGGGGAAGCGGGGTACCGGGCCAGCAGCTCGCCATCGGCCCGCAGGAGCGACGTCGTGTAATTGTCCGTTCCCGCCGCCTGTTCGAACAGCTTGTTGAAATAGGTTGGCGGTATGGCCACGAGGACGACGCCATCGAAGCTGCCATCCGCCCGCTGTCGCGGCTCGCTGTATTGAAATATGTCGGAGCCCTTGATCCGGCTGCGGAAGGTCTCACTGACGTAATGCAGCTCCCGGCCGTCACGATGGGCGATGAAGTAGGGCCGGTCTGCGGCCGAGACGTTGGCCGGCATGGGAAAAACGTTTGCGGCGACGAGTGGACGGCCCTCCTTGTCGAGAATGAACACGTCCTCGACCTGCGGAAGCTTGCGAACGAGGTACTGGAGCTGCTCGTGCAGCCTAGCCTCGTGTTGCCGAATCTCGGAGTCGTTGAAATCGTCGATGAGGCCGAGCGCGTTGCTCACGACGAGCTGCTGCGTCTCGAAGGTGGCGCGGGCACCGACATAGAGAAGATCGAGAGTGCGGGCCAGCCGTTGCTCGAATTGCCTTTGCGTCTCGCCGTACGCCAGCCAGCTCGCCCCGATGAACAGCAGGACCGGCACGATGACGGTTGCAGCCAGAAGAACGAACGACGCATCCGCCGCCGTCGTGCCGCGAAGCGTCCAGGTCTGGAGTTTCAGGAGCCGCCGCACGTGCGCCTAGGGACCTTTCCGGATGAGCGAGACCACGAAGTTCGATAGCTCCGCCGCACTGTAGGGCTTGGGAAACGAGTGCGTCTTGATGCTGGCCGACAATGCGTTCGGCTCAGACGCGCCGGAGCATCGGATGATCGGAACGTCCGGCCGGTGACGCGCGGCAGCCTCGATCACCTTCTCGCCCGACATGTCGGGCAGGCCGATATCAACGATGATCGCCCCGATCGGCCTGTCGCCTTCGATGACCTCGAGAGCTTCGCGGCCGGTGGACGCCTCGATGCACTCGACGCCGACATCGCCTAGTGCGTCGACCAGGACGGCGCGGATCAGGAACTCGTCTTCAGCCAGTAACACGCTCGGCATGCACAGCCCTATTCTGCCGCCCTGACCATGGCGGCCTGAGGCTTGAACGGCAGGATGGTTGTCGCGCGCGCCACGGGCAACGGCAAGGGTGGGGTTTCCACGCCCAGCGTCCGCGCCGCATTCCACGCCCAGCGCGGGTCGAGCAGGAACGGTCGGGCATGTGCCGTGCAGTCGGCCTCGCCCGACGCGATGATCTTTTCCGCCTGCTCCGGCTCGGTGATGAGACCGACCGCCCAGGTCTTGATGCCGGCTTCCTTCCGCACACGAGCGGAGAAACCCACGTGATAGCCGGGCGCGACCGCGATCTTCTGGCCCGGCGCATTGCCGCCGGAGCTGACATCGACGAAGTCGCACCCGAGCGCCTTGAGCTGGCGGGCGGTCTCGACCGTGTCCTCGATGGTGATCCCGCCATCGACCCACTCGACTGCCGACAGCCGCATGCCCAGCGCCTTCTCGGCGGGCCACATCTTGCGTACGGCTTCGAACACTTCGAGAGGAAAGCGGCGGCGCTTCTCGGCGGTCCCGCCGTATTCGTCGGTGCGATGATTGCTGACCGGCGACAGGAACTGGTTGAGACAGTAGCCGTGCGCGCCGTGCAGTTCGACAACGTCGAAACCCAGCCGAAGGCTGCGCTCGGCAGCGGAGACGAAGGCCTGCTTCACGCGCTTCAGGCCGACCGCGTCGAGCGCCACCGGCGTGTGCCAATTCTTCTCCGCATCGTAAGGCAGCGCCGAGGGACCATAGGTCGTCCAGGGAAGATCCGGCGCATCGGCCTGCGTCAGCGGCCCACCGCCCTTCCACGGACGCTGAGCCGACGCCTTGCGGCCGGCATGGGCGAGCTGCACGCCGAGCTTGACGCCCGGCATCCAGCCGCGGACCCAGTCGATGACGGGCTTCAGCGCCGCCTCGTTCTCGTCGCTGTAGAGGCCGAGGCAGCCCTGCGTGATGCGGCCTTCGCGCTCGACATGGGTGGCCTCGAGGCAGAGCAGCCCCGCGCCGGACATGGCGAGCATTCCGTAGTGGACCTGATGCCAGGGCTGGGCGCTGCCGTCGACAGCCGAGTACTGGCACATCGGCGAAACGACGATCCGGTTGGGCAGCGTTACGCCGCCGAGCTCGACAGGGGTGAAGAGTTGGGCGGTCATGGGGCTCCTGGAATAATCAGCCGTTGATCGAAGGTCCGGCCTCGTGGCCCAGCCATTCCTCGATCAGGCGGCGGGCGATCGAATCGCGACGCGGCATGAAGAAGGAACCGTCCTTCGGGAGATTTTCGGTCCGCAACTCCTCGCGGCTCATCCAGCGCGCGCTCTCGAGCTCGGATTCGTTGACGCTGAAGTCCATCGATTCGGCCTCGGCATGAAAGCCGATCATCACCGACGCGGGGAACGGCCAGGGCTGGGACGAGCGATAGATGACGTCCTTCACCTTGACCTTCACTTCCTCGTAGACCTCGCGGGCGACCGCATCCTCGAAGCTCTCGCCCGGCTCGACGAAGCCCGCCAGGGTCGAATGCATGCCACGCGGGAAATGCTTGCCGCGGCCCAGCAGGCACTTGTCGCCGTGATGGACCAGCATGATCACCGCCGGATCGGTGCGCGGGAAGGTCTCGGTCTTGCAGTTCTCGTTGGTGCACATGCGCACGTGTCCGCCGCGCGTCACCTTGGTGGTGGCACCGCAGACGCCGCAATAGCGATGGCGGCGATGCCAATAGGTCATGCCGCGCGCATAGGCGAGGATGGAGCCCTCGCGCGCGAACAGCAGCGGACCCACCTGGCGCAGGTCGACGAACTCGCCCAGATCCTTGAGCGGCACATCCTTGCCGGTGACGTCGACGGCGAAGTAGGGCGTGCCCTCGACATAGCCGAGGAAAATCTGGACGTCGCTCGAATTGGCGACCGCGCGCCCCATCATGCCCTGCAGGAACACGGCCTCCGGGTTGCCGCCGGTTTTCACCAGGTTCTTTTCGGTGTCGATCGGCACGAAGCGGGCGGCCCCCGAGGAGGCCAGTTCGATCATCCGTTCGTCGTCCTCGCGCTCATGGCTGGCGCGGTCGATTTCGGCGCTGGAATAGGGATTTCTTGGATTTCTCATAGGCCGCGGACCGTGCCACAGGGCCGCCGCCACCGCAATTGGCTCACACGAGCGCGCGCTCCAGCACCTGCGCCACGTGTATCGCCTGTCGGTCGGTCCCGTCGGCGATCTGATGCCGGCAGGAGGTACCGTCGGCCACGACCAGCGTTGCGGCGTCGGCCTTGCGCACCGCCGGCAGCAGCGAGAGCTCGGCCATGGCGATCGACGTCTCGTAGTGCTCGGCCTCATAGCCGAAGCTGCCGGCCATGCCGCAGCAGCTCGATTCGATCGGCGTCACGGCGAGGTCGGGAACGAGCGCGAGCACTTCCTGGACCGCGCTCATCGCGCCGAAGGCCTTCTGATGGCAGTGACCGTGCAGCAGCGCCTTCTTCTCCGACAGCGGCCTGAGCTGCAGGTCGAGACGTCCCGCCTTCTTCTCCCGCGCGAGGAATTCCTCGAACAGCATGGCATGGGCCGCGACTTCCTCGGCACCTTCGCCGAGGCCCAATGCCAGGAACTCGTCGCGCAGGGTGAACAGGCAGGACGGTTCGAGGCCGATGATGGGCACGCCCTTCTGCGCGAACGGCCGCAATGCGTTCAGGGTGCGCAGCGCCTCGCCCCTCGCCCGCTCCACCTGGCCGGTCGCCAGATAGGTTCGGCCGCAGCACAGCGCCGGTGCGCCCAGGGTCGGCCAGGCCACTGCCACGCGGTGGCCGGCCGCGGTCAGCACCCGCCGGGCGGCGTGCAGGATCCCGGGCTCGAAATTGTTCGAGAAGGTGTCGGCGAAGATCACCACCGTGGCGTCGGCATCGTCGACCTCGGTGGTCGAGAGGAACGTGTCGCCACGCCACTGCGGCAGACGGCGCTGCTTGGCGAAGCCCAGGTAGGACTGCACGAACCAGGCGGCATTGAACAGCCAGGGCATGCGGCGGGCCCACGGCGCCATCGACGGCGTGGCACCGATCAGCCGGTCGCGCCAGCTCAGGCCCTTGGCCATGCGGCGCGCCGACTTCACCTCGATCTTCATGCGCGCCATGTCGACACCGGTCGGACAGTCGCGCTTGCAGCCCTTGCAGCTGACACAAAGGTCCATCGCCGCCGCGACCGCGTCGGAACGCAACCCTTCGGATCCAAGCTGGCCGGACAGCGCCAGGCGAAGCGTATTGGCGCGGCCACGCGTCAGGTGCTTCTCGTCGCGCGTCACGCGGAAGGACGGGCACATCGTGCCGGCATCGAACTTCCGGCAGTGCCCGTTGTTGTTGCACATCTCCGCGGCCTTCGCGAAGCCGCCGGCGAGGTCGCCGCCGGAGCCGGGAGCGGTCGAGATCTCGGTGACCGGGTCGGTCTGGACGTTCCAGGCCGACCAGTCGAGGGCCGGCTCGTACTTGATCGATTCGTAGCCCGGCTTGAAGCGGAACAGCGAGCGGTCGTCCATACGCGAAGGCCGCACGATCTTGCCCGGGTTCAGCATGTTCTCGGGGTCGAACAGGTCCTTCACCGTCTCGAACGCCTTGGTCAGGCGCGGCCCGAACTGCCACGCCACCCACTCCGAGCGCACGAGTCCGTCGCCATGCTCACCCGAGAAGGCGCCCTTGTATTCGCGCACCAGCGCCGAGGCCTCCTCGGCGATCGCCCGCATCTTCTCCGCGCCGTCGCGGCGCATGTCGAGGATCGGCCGCACATGCAGCGTGCCGACCGAGGCGTGCGCGTACCAGGTGCCGCGCGTGCCGTGCTTGCCGAACACGTCGGTCAGGCGCTGCGTGTAGTCGGCGAGATGCTCGAGCGGCACGGCGCAATCCTCGATGAAGGAGACGGGCTTACCGTCGCCCTTCATCGACATCATGATGTTGAGGCCGGCCTTGCGGACCTCCCACAGTTCCGACTGCGGTTTCGGCTCCGGCATCTCCACGACGCTGTCCGGCATGCCGAGATCGGCCATCAGCTCGACGAGGCGCGCGAGGTCGCGCAGCTGGTCCTCGCGCTCCTCGCCCGCGAACTCGACCAGCAGGATCGCCTCGGGCCGGCCGATCAGCGCCCGCTCGATCACCGGCCGGAAGGCGGGATTGGCGCGCGCCAGCTCGATCATCGTGCGGTCGACCAGCTCCACGGCGGCCGGCTTCAGCTTCACGATGTGCTGGGCGCTGTCCATCGCCTTGTAGAAACTGGGGAAGTTCACGACACCCAGCGTCTTGTGCTTGGGCAGCGGCGCCAGGTTGAGCGTGAGGCGCTCCGTCACCGCGAGCGTTCCCTCGCTGCCGACCAGCAGATGCGCGAGGTTGACCGAATTGTCGGTCGTGTAGGGCCGCTCCGACTGCGGGAAGAAGATATCGAGATTGTACCCGCCGACCCGGCGCAACACGTGCGGATACATGCGCTCGATCTCGGCGCGCTCGGCGAAGGCCAGTTCCGCCACCTTGTCGGCGATGGCGCGCACGCCGGCGGGCATGTCCTCCGGCCGCGTCGACCCGAAACGCGCCCGCTGGCCGTTGGCCAGCAGCGCATCGATCGAGGCGACGTTGTGCACCATGTTGCCGTATCGGATCGAGCGCGAGCCGCAGGAATTGTTGCCGGCCATGCCGCCGAGGGTGCATTGCGCGGACGTCGAAACGTCGACCGGATACCAGAGCCCGTGCGGCTTCAGCCAGGCGTTGAGATGGTCGAGCACGATGCCGGGCTGGACCGTCACCTGCCGCTTGGTCTTGTCGAAGCCCACCACGTCGCGCAGGTGCTTCGAACAGTCGATGACCAGCGCCTCGCCCACGGTCTGGCCGCACTGCGACGTGCCGGCCCCGCGCGGCAGGATCGCCGCCTTGGCATCGCGCGCCACGTCCACCGCGAGCGCCAGGTCGGCCTCGTCCCGCGGCACCACCACACCCACCGGCTCGATCTGGTAGATCGAGGCATCGGTCGAGTATCGCCCGCGCGAGGGCCTGTCGAACAGGACCTCGCCCTTGAGGCTGCGCCGCAGATTCTGTTCGAGCTTGCTCATGTCCGATGAACCCTAAAGCGCCTCTCTGCGATACGCAGACAAAGAGAACGTTGTGAATGAAAGCGGGCTCATCGGCGAACCATCCCCATCCTCAGTCGAGCTTGACCCCGGCCGCGTTGACGACCTTCTGCCACTTCTCGATCTCGGTGCGGATGCGCTTGGCGAACTCCGCCTGCGACTCGCCGCCGGTCTGGGCCAGCTGTTCCTTCCAGATGGCCTGCAGCTTGGGCGACTTGAGCGCCTTAACGACCTCGTCGTACATGCGCTTTACGATGGGCTCCGGCGTGCCCTTGATGGCCCACAGCCCGTACCAGGTAGAGACGATCCAGGCCGGCACGCCGATCTCGGCCGCGGTCGGCATGTCGGGGAACTCCGGCACGCGCTCGGTGGTCGCCACCGCCAGGCCGCGCAGCTTGCCCGCCTTGATCTGCTGCGCCGACGTGCCCATGCCGTCGAACATCATGTCGGCGTTGCCGGCGAGCAGGTCTTGCATCGCGGGGCCCGCGCCGCGATAGGGCACGTGGACGATCTCGGTCTTGGTTTCGAGCTTGAACAGCTCGCCTGCCAGGTGGTGAGCCGTACCGGCGCCGGCCGAGGCATAGTTCACCTTGTTGGGATTGGCCTTCAGATAGGCGATGAACTCGGCCGCGGTCTTGGCCGGGATCTTGTTCGGATTGATCGAGATGACCTGCGGCACCAGCGCGATCATGGTGATCGGCTCGAAGTTCTTCTCGAGGTCGTAGTCGAGGTTCTTGTAGACCGACGGGGCGATCGTGTGATGGATCGCGCCCACGAAGAAGGTCTGGCCGTCGGGCTTCATCTTGGCCGCCTGCGAGGCGCCGACCGTGCCGCCCGCGCCGCCCTTGTTGTCGATCAGGATCTGCACACCGAGCTGCTCGCCCACCTGCGCCGCCAGCGGACGGGCGAAGACGTCGGTGCCGCCGCCGGCCGGGAACGGGTTGACCCAGGTGATCGGGCCGTTCGGCCAGCCCTGCTGGGCACGGGCCACGGCCGGCGCGGCCAGGGTGGCGGCGAGGCCGAGCTTCAGGGCCTTGCGGCGCGAGGTCGAGAAATTCGAAGTCATGGCTGTCTTCCTCCCAGAAGGTTCTTGTCGTCTCGGTTGTCCATTGAATCGAGGACAGCCTGCTGTTTGGCTCGCAGGTGCCCCACGAGCAGGTCACGTAGCGCAGCGCCGTCCCGGGCGGCAAGCGCTTCGATCATGGAACGATGTTCGGAGACGGCCTGATCCCACTTGGCCGGATTGAGGTTGGATCGGAACCTGAGGGCATGCAGCCTTGCGTTGAGCGTGCGGTAGGTCTGTTCGAGCACCGCGTTGCCCGCGAGGGTGTTCAGCCGGTCGTGGATCAGGCGGTTGATGCGGTAATAGGCTGGCAGGTCGTGGGTGGCATGGGCGGCCTCCATCTGGACCTGCAGTGCGCGCAGATCGGCGACATCGGCATCGGTCACCCGCTTCACCGCCAGTTCACCCGCCAGCCCTTCGAGTGCGCCCATCACCTCGAAGGCACCGCGCACGTCCTCGCGCGACAGCGCCACGACCTGGGCGCCCCGGTTGGGCAATTGCACCAGCAGGCCGTCGGCGGCGAGCATGCGGAAGGCCTCCCGCAACGGAGTGCGCGAGACGCCCAGCCGTTCGCTGAGCTCGCGCTCGTTCAGCTTGGCGCCGGGCGCCAGCTCGCCCTCGATGATGAGGGTGCGCAGACGCTCGGCCGCCGCCTCGGGCAGCGTCGAACGTGCGATCGGGAAGGTCGAACCATCCATGTCTCTGGACTCACTCTGGCATATTGTATACAAAATGCAAGAGCAAAGCCGAAAGGGGCCTCTGTCATGCGCCTGAACTCACATCCCGCCGGACGCCATTTCCTGCAAATTCCCGGTCCGACCAACGTGCCGGACCGCGTTCTTCGCGCGATGGATTATCCGACGATCGATCACCGGGGTCCCGAATTCAACGCGCTGGCCAAGAAGGTCCTCCGCTCCGTGAGGCAGGTTTTCCAGACGAAACAACCGGTTATCGTCTATCCCGCATCCGGAACCGGAGCCTGGGAAGCGGCCCTCGTGAACACCCTCTCGCCTGGCGACCTGGTGCTGATGTGGGAAACCGGCCACTTCGCCTCTCTCTGGAAGAAGATGGCTGACAAGCTTGGAATCAAATCGGAATTCATGGGCGGCGACTGGCGCAAGCCCGCCGATCCCGCGGCCATCGAGAAGCGCCTGAAGGAGGATACCGGCCACACCATCAAGGCGGTCTGCATCGTCCACAACGAGACCTCCACGGGCGTGGTGAGCGATATCTCAGCCGTCCGGCGCGCCATCGACGCGGCGAAGCACCCGGCCCTCCTCCTCGTCGACACGATCTCCTCGCTGGGGTCTATCGACTATCGTCATGACGCCTGGGGCGTCGACGTAACGGTGGCCGGCTCGCAGAAGGGCCTGATGCTGCCGCCCGGCCTGTCCTTCAACGCGCTGAGCGAGAAGGCGATCGAAGCCTCCAAGGCCTCGAAGATGGTCAAGGCGTTCTGGAACTGGGACGAGATGCTGGCGGCCAACGCCAACGGCTGGTTCCCCTACACGCCCGCCACCAACCTGCTCTACGGCCTCAACGAGGCCTGCGACATGCTGCTGGAGGAAGGGCTGGACGCGGTGTTCGCCCGCCACGCCCGTCACGCCGAGGCGACGCGCACGGCCGTGAATGCCTGGGGCCTGGAAATCCTGTGCAGCGATCCCAAGGCCTATTCGGGTTCGCTGACCGCGATCGTGATGCCCGAAGGCCATGACGCCGACGCTTTCCGCAAGGTCGTGCTGGAGAACTTCAACATGTCGCTCGGCCAGGGCCTCACCAAGGTCGCGGGCAAGGTCTTCCGCATCGGCCATCTCGGCGACTTCAACGACCTGATGCTGATGGGCACCCTCTCCGGCGTCGAGATGGCGCTCGGCCTCGCCAAGGTGCCGCACAAGGCGGGCGGCGCCCAGGCAGCTCTCACCTATCTGCGCGACACCGCGCCGGGCGCCCGTAATGCCTGACAGGATGCGCCTCTACGTCACGCCGGCCTCGCCCTGGGTCCGGCGCGTCCGGATCTGCATCGACGAACTCGGGATCGGCGACCGCTTCGACTATGTGCAGACGAAGTGGCCGCATGCCTGGGGTACGCGGACCGTCGAGATGCCCGCAGACTTCGTGGCCGCGACGCCGGTCGTGCGCATCCCCGCGCTCGTCGCCGGCGACGTCACGCTGACCGACTCCCATTCGATCATCGACTATCTCGACGGCAAGTTCGGCAACCATCGCCTGCTCGCGGCGGACGGGCCCGAGCGGTGGCACGCGCTGGAGATCAACGCGCTCGCCTGCGCCATCCTCGAGGCGCAGATCATGCGCCGCGCCGAACTGCTGCGTACCGGTGCCGACCGCTCCGACGACTTCATCGCCAAGATGCGCGACCGCGGCCTGCGCTGCTTCGCGGCCCTGGAAAAGAAGGTGCCGTCGTTCGGCGATGCCTTCGACCTGGCGCAGATCACGACCGCCGTCGCCTGCGGCTACGACGAATGGCGCTACGGGCCGGGCTGGCGCGAGGCGGCGCCGACGCTCGCCACCTGGTACGACACCGTCGCACAGCGCCCCTCGATGAAGGCGACCGAACCGGCCGAGACGCCGCAGCGCTAACCTGGAGTCATTTCCTTCCCCTTTGCGGGGTCCGCAAAGGGGAAGTGCCCTCGTCTTACGAGGGCGATGGGGTCATGCCCCCTCCGCCCCTTCGGGGCACCTCCCCATTTGAATGGGGAGGAAAAAGAACCTCAGCCCGGGATCGAAAGCAGGCCGGGATCGCCACCCACCGGCCGGCGCAGGCAGGCGACGTGATGGCCCGGCGCGACTTCAAGCAACGGTGGCGCCGTAACCTTGCATTCCGCCGTCGCATAGAGGCAGCGGGTATGGAAGTGGCAGCCGGGCGGCGGCTTGGCCGGGCTCGGCACGTCGCCCTGCACGATCCGCTTCCGCTGCCGGCGACGCTTCGGGTCGGGCGCGGTCGCGGCCGACAGCAGCGCCTCGGTGTAGGGGTGCAGCGGCTGGGTGAAGAGCGTGCGCTTGTCGGTCAGCTCGACGATGCGGCCGAGATACATCACCGCGATGCGATGGCTGATGTGCCGCATGACCGCGAGGTCGTGGCTGATGAACAGATAGGCGAGCCCGTATTCCTCCTGGAGGTCGATCAGCAGGTTCAGCACCTGCGCCTGCACCGACACGTCGAGCGCCGACACCGGCTCGTCGGCGACGATGACGTCGGGATTGACCGACAACGCCTTGGCGATACCCAGCCGCTGGCGCTGGCCTCCGGAGAACTCATGGGCGTACTTGCGCATCGCCTCGGGGCGCAGGCCGACGCGGCGGAAGAGCTGCGCCACCCGGTCGTCGCGCGCCGCCCCCTTGGCGATGCCGAAATTCTCCAGCGGCTCGCCCACGATCGTGCCCGAGGGCAGGCGCGGGTTCATCGAGGAGTACGGGTCCTGGAAGATCGTCTGGATGCGCCGGCGATGGGTCCACATGGTGCCGGGCTTGAGCGCCGTCACGTCCTCGCCCGCCAGCACGATCTTGCCCGCGGTCGGCTCGATCAGCTTCAGCACGACCTTGCCGATCGTCGACTTGCCGCAGCCCGATTCGCCCACCAGGCCCAGCGTCTCGCCGCGGCGGATCGAGAAGGTGACACCGTCGACGGCCCTCACCGCGCCGACCTGACGCTGCAACAGGCCGCCATGGATCGGGAAGTGCTTTACGAGTCCTTCGACCTGCAGGACCGGCGCGTCGCTCATGCCGTCCTCCTGACGCGGTCGAGCTCCCAGCAGGCTACGAGATGGCCGGCGCCGGCATCGACAAGCGGCGGCCTCTCGCTGCGGCAGCGATCGGTCGCGAAGCCGCAGCGTGGCGCGAAGGCGCAGCCCACGATCGGCTGCGTCAGGATCGGCACGAGGCCGGGAATTTCCTGCAGGCGCGGGCGCGTGCCGGCGGCATCGGCTTCGACGTCGAGCCGCGGGATCGCCCGCATGAGGCCGCGCGTGTAGGGATGCAGCGGTTCCTCGAACAGCTGCTCGACGGTCGCCTGCTCGACCTTGCGGCCGGCATACATGACCACCACCCGCTCGGTCGTCTCGGCCACCACGCCGAGATCGTGGGTGATCAGGACGATGGCGGTGCCGGTCTTCTCCTTGAGCTCGATCATCAGATCGAGGATCTGCGCCTGGATGGTGACGTCGAGCGCCGTCGTCGGCTCGTCGGCGATCAGCACCTGCGGGTCGCAGGACAGCGCCATCGCGATCATGACCCTCTGGCGCATGCCGCCGGAGAGCTGGTGGGGATATTCGTCGAGCCGGCGACGCGCATCGGCGATGCGCACCAGGTCGAGCATCTCGAAGGCCCGCTCCCGCCCCTGCTTCCATGAAACACCGAGGTGACGCACCACGTTCTCGGCGATCTGGGTGCCGACGGTCAGGACCGGGTTGAGGCTGGTCATCGGCTCCTGGAAGATCATCGAGATGCGATGACCGCGCAGGCGCTTCATCTCCTCCTCGGAAAGCGTCGTGAGTTCCTCGCCCTCGAACTTGATCGAACCGGCGGCAATGCGGCCGGTCTCGGGCGGGATCAGGCGAAGGATCGACATCGCCGTCACGGACTTGCCGCAGCCCGATTCGCCCACGATGCCCAAGGTCTCGCCGCGCGCCACATCGAACGACACGCCGTCGACGGCGCGCACGACACCGTCCAGGGTGCTGAACTGCGTGTGCAGGTCGCGGACTTCGAGGATCGCGCCCGGGGTGCCGCTCACAGGCGCCTCGCCAGCCGCGGGTCGAGCCGGTCGCGCAGCCCGTCGCCCAGCAGGTTCACCGCCAGCACGGTGACGGCGAGGAAGGCACCGGGGATCATGATGGTCCACGGCGCGATCTGGAAGAACGTGCGGCCCTGGGCGATGATGTTGCCCCAGCTCGGCACCTCCGGCGGCACGCCGGCGCCCAGGAAGCTGAGGCTCGCCTCGATCAACATCGCCGAGGCGCAGACATAGGTCGACTGCACGATCAGCGGCGCCAGCGTGTTGGGCAGAATGTGGCGCGACAGCAGCTTCCAGTTCTTCGTGCCGCCCGCGATGGCGCTCTCGATATAGGGCTGGGCGCGGATCGACAGCACGACCGCCCGCACCACGCGCACGATGCGCGGCACTTCGGGGATCACGATGGCCACGATGACGATGCCGAGGCCCGGCCGCGACAGGGTGATCAGCGCGATGGCGAGCAGGATCGACGGGATCGCCATCAACCCGTCCATGATGCGCATGACGAAGCCGTCGACGCGGCGGAAGTAGCCGCAGGCCAGGCCGAGCGCGAGCCCGAGGATGCTCGAGAAGGCCGCGACCGACAGGCCGACGACCAGCGACACGCGTGCGCCATAGACGGTGCGCGAGAAGATGTCGCGGCCGAATTGATCCGTGCCGAACCACCAGCGTTCGGAGGGCGGCCGCAGGCGGTTGACCGGCGCGATCTTGAAGGGATCGTTGGTGGCGATGAGGGGCGCGAAGATCGCGATCACGACCAGTGCCGTCAGAAGGACGGAGCCGATGGCGATCGTCGGATTGCGCCGGATCGCCGTCCATAGCGAGAAGCGGCGGGCCGGCGGCAAGGCGAGGTCGTCTGCAACGATGGCCATGTCAGTACCGGATCCGCGGATCGAGGAAGGCGTAGGAGATGTCGATGAACAGGTTCACCAGCACCTTGGCGCCGGCGAACACCAGGATCAGCCCCTGCACCACCGGATAGTCGCGCTTCAGGACGGCGTCGACGGTGAGCCGGCCGAGCCCCGGGATGTTGAACACCGTCTCCGTGATGACCACGCCCGAGATCAGCAGCGCGATGCCGATGCCGATCACCGTGATGATCGGTACGGCCGCGTTCTTGAGCGCATGCAGCAGCAGCACGCGGTCGGTCGCGAGCCCCTTGGAGTTGGCGGTCCGGATGTAATCCTACGCCAGCACCTCCAGCATCGAGGCGCGTGTGATGCGGGCGATCAGCGCCATGTACGTGATGCCGAGCGCCACCGACGGCAGGATCAGACTCTCGACGAAGGGCCAGAGCCCTTCCCTGATCGGCTGGTAACCCTGCACCGGCAGGAGCTGCCATTGCACGGCGAAGAAGTAGATCAGGATGTAGGCCAGGACGAAGCCGGGCATCGCGAAGCCCAGCACGGCGAAGCCCATGACCAGCCGATCGACCAGCTTGCGCGCCTTCCAGGCCGCGACCACGCCGATGGGAATGGCCAGCGCCACCGCCACGAAGAGCGTCGACAGGGTGAGCGCCACGGTGGGTTCGAGACGCTGCGAGATCAGGCGCGTCACGGGCATGTTGGAAAAGATCGAGACGCCCATGTCGCCCCGCAGGAGCTGCGACGTCCAGACGAGGAACTGCTCGACCATCGGCCTGTCGAGGCCGAGCTTGGCGCGGACGGCCTCGATGGCTTCGGCGGTAGCATCCTCGCCGGCGATGATCGCCGCCGGATCGCCCGGCGCGAAGCGCAGCAGGAAGAAGACGAACAACGCCACCACCGCCATGACGGGCAGGGTGGCGAAGAGCCGGCGGACGATATAGGCGGTCACGACGAGGCCTTGCCAGACTCAGGCAAGGCCTCCTTGCGCGCGACGGCTACGCGTACTCGATACGACATTATTTCTTGGTGATCCCCCAAAGCACGGCAAGGCCCGTGTTCGGTACGATACCGTCGATCTTGTCGGCGCGATAGGCGAGCGGCGTGTCCCACTGTCCGAACGGAATGTACACGACCTGCTCCATCGCCCGGCCTTGCAGCTCGTTGGCGATCTTCTTCCGCTCCTCCTCGGTCTGCGCCATGCCGAAGGCATTGCGCAGCTCTTCGATCCTGGCATCGCACGGCCAGCCGAACAGGCCCTTGTCGCAGGCCGCGCCGATCCAGGTGTGCAGGATCGGATTCGCCGAACCCACGCCGCCCGACGTCGTCACGAAGATGTTCCAGCCGCCCTGGGCCGGCGGATCCTTCTTGGCGCGGCGCGTGACGACCGAGCCCCAGTCCATCGACTGGGCGTCGACGTTGATGCCCGCCTCGCGCATCGCCTGGATCAGCACCTGGGTCGCCGGCGTGATCGTGGCGTGATCGGTCGCCGCCAGGACGGTGATCGGCTCGCCCTTGTATCCCGCCTCCTTGAGGAGCTGGAGCGCCTTCTTCGGGTTGTACTCCTTCATCCACTCGCGGCCGGCGGCGCTCTCGTACGGACCGCCGCAGGTCAGGAGAGCCGGGCAGACCTTGTAGTATTTCGGATTGCCCACGATGGCGCGCAGGAAGTCTTCCTGGTTGATCAGGTAGTACATCGCCTGCCGCGCCTTGATGTTGTCGAACGGCGGCTGCAGGTGATTGAGCCGGATGAAGCCTTGCGTACTGTCGATCTTGCCGGTCTTCAGGAGCTTCACGCCGCGGGCCTTTTCCAGCAGCGGCAGGAAATCGTTGGGCGGCGCCTCGTAGAAATCGATCTCGCCGTTGACCAGGGCCGACATCGCCGTCTGCGGATCGGAAATCCAGACCAGTTCGATACGATCGACGCCGGGGATCTTGGCGCCGGCGAAGGACGACGGCGCCTCGGTGCGCGGCTGGTAGTCCTTGTTCTTGAGGTAGACCGCCTTGCTGCCGGGCACCCACTGGTCCTTGGCGAAGATGTAAGGGCCGGAGCCGACCGACTCCTTGACCTGCTGCTGCGGATCGGTGAGCGCATCCTTCTCGCGCATGATCGCCGCGATCGAGCTGCCGCTCTTGCCCAGCGACTCGAGCACCATGCCGTACGGCTGCTTCAGCACCATTGTGAAGGTCTTGTCGTCGACCGGCTCCATCTTCGTGACGAAGCCCATCAGGCGCTGACCGACGCCGTCCTTTGCCCCCCAGCGCTTGAGCGAGGCGATGACGTCCTTGGTCGTCACGGGGGAGCCGTCGTGGAACTTGAGCCCGTCTCGCAGGGTGAAGGTGTAGGTGAGCTTGTCGGGACTGACTTCGTACTTGCCGACCATCTGGGGATGCGGCTTCTGGTCGGCGTCGTTGCCGAACAGGGTATCGTAGACCAGCGCGCCGTGGATGTTGGCGATCGTCTGCGTCGTCCAGACCGGATCGATGACGCGCACGTCAGCGTGCATCACGGCCTTGAGAACCTTCTCCTGCGCCAGCGCCGGCACCTGGACCGCAGCGAAGGGCAGCGCCAGCGCAAGCGCGCCCGCGAACACTCGGTTGAACATTTTGAACACTCCCTTACTCCCCGCAGAGAGTATGCAAAGCCGCGCTCCGATTTGTCCAGCGGGCTAGAAGATCAACCCTCGCGGCTTGGCGCCTTCATCGAGCGGCCAGATCGGGCGCTCGACCTTCCTGTACGGTACCTTGCGGTGATCGCGCGGCAGCGGGCCGCTCGATTCGACGTAGATCACCTTCTTCGCGATCGGTCCGTAGGCCGCCATGAAATGGTTCGTCGACTTCACGACGACGATCTTCCGCTGGGTCGGGTCGATCCCGAGGTTGGTGAACAGTTCCAGCCCGGTCGCCTGCGTGCGCTTGGTGATCAGGACGACGTCGACGCCACCGACGCGCACCGCCGCGCAATCGCCCACCGGCACCTGGGTCGGCCCGAACTTCTGCCAGGCATTGCGCACCAGGCCGACGATCTCGACCTCGGCATCGATCGGCTGACCGGAGCTCGGCGCGATCTTCCCGCCGAACCGCAGGCCGATACGGGCGCCGAGACCCGCGTCGAAGCAGATGCGTACCGCGATCGGGTCCCAGATCGGACCGAGGCAGGCGCTTTCGACGTTGTTCTCGATCAAGTGACGCAGAATGTCGGTATTGTCCGAGGGCGCGCCGCCGCCCGCATTGTCGGAGGGATCGGCAATGACAACGGGCAGGTCGTTGAAAGCCACCCCCTCGCTGATGCCGGCGGCGACACCCAGAGACTGAGGCGCCGTCTTGCCACGCAGCCCCACCAGCTCTTCGCCGAGCTGCGTCGCCAGCGCGTCGGCCTTCTTCTTGTCGCCGTCGGCGATCACCAGCACGCGCGTGCCGATCTCGGGCACGTCGCCGTAGGGAAAGCAGTGCGCGATCGAGACGGAAAGGATCCCGTCCTTGCCTTCCATGGCCATGATGCGGTCGACGATGCCTCGCATCGGCTGGATCGTCGTCGGATAGCTCTGGATCTGGCGGCAGTCGTAGACCGAGGTCACGGGCTTGACCTTGCCGCGCAAGGTCGCCAGCACGAGATCGAGCATGTCTTCGGCCCGCTCGACCACGTCTGTATGGGGAAACTCCTTGTAGAGGACGATGATGTCGGCGCTGGACACCCGCTTCATCGTGAGATGGCAATGCGGGTCCAGCTCGACGCCGATCACGCATTTCGGCCCGACCAGGGCGCGGCAGCGCTCGATGATGTCGCCTTCGACGTCGTCGTAGCCATGCGCCACCATCGCGCCATGAAGCCCGAGCAGCAGCCCGTCGACCGGCAGCGCCGCCTCGAGTTGTCCGAGGATCTCGTCGCGCATGGTCTCGTAGTCGGCACGGTTGGTCGTGCCGGCCGGGCTGGCGGCAAAGCAGCTGCCCTCAATCAGCTCGAAGCCTTCTTCCTTGGCGCGGGCGCGCGCGACGAACAGCGGCGCCGTGCACATGCGCGGCGCATCGGCCGGATGCTGGCCGGCACCGAAGAACACCGACTCGCGATAGTTCTCCAGGCTCGTCGGCAACGGCGAGAAGGTGTTGGTTTCGGTGGCCAGCGTGGCCGAGAACAGACGCATGGGACTCCTCAGGGAACGATACCGGCAGGAAGGGAAAGGCAATGCCGCGCGATGGCGCCCGGCGTCGTGAGCCAGATGCGGTCGCGATGTTTCGCGATATGGCGAAGCGCGCGCTTGAGGTGCCGCAGCCGGTGCGGCTGCCCCACCAGATAGGCATGCAGGGCCACGCCCATCACCAGCGGCCGCTCCTGAGAGAGTTCCAGCATCTCGTCGAACTGGTCGACGATGATGTCGGCGAAGGCGTCGCCGCCGATCTTGCGGCCGGCAATCTGCGGAATGTCGTTCACTTCCTGGGGATAGGGCACGGCGAGGATGCGTCGGTCGCCGCGACAGCGGAGCCAGATGGGCTGGTCGTCCATGCACCAGTCCAGCAGGTAGCGATAGCCAGCCTCGGCCAGCAGGTCGGGCGTGACGTGACTGTGGGAGATCCACGGACCCAGCCAGCCTTCCGGCGGTCGACCTTCCGCTTCCGCCAGGCGCGCGGTCGCCTCGCCGATCAAGGTCCGCTCGCCCGCCTCGTCGAGCACGCCCTGGCGTTCCGCATTGGTGCGGCCGTGACCCACGATCTCGTCGCCGCGGGCCCGGCAGGCCGCGACAAGCGCCGGCGCGTAGTCGTACATCGCGCTGTTGACCAGGGCCGCCATCGGCAGCCGCAAAGCATCGAAGGCGTCGAGCATGTACCAGGCGCCGACGCGATTGCCATAATCGCGCCATGCATAGTTGAGAATGTCGGGATGTGGACCACCCGGTGCCAGCTCAGCCCCAAGACCCTCGCCGTATGAAAAATGCTCGAGATTGAGAGCGAAATAAACGGCGAGACGTCGGCCTGCCGGCCAGCTGTAGTCGGAGCGGCCCCGCAGGGGGACGTAGTCGTACCGGTCGTGCGTTCTCAATTCCATCCCGACAAAATAACGTCGCACGACGCGAAGGGCTACGGTTTCACCATGCTCAATCGACTTCTGTCGGCTGCCCTCACCGGCTGCCTGCTTCTCCTCACGGGCTCGCCGGCCTTCGCCTACTACTCCAAGGATTCCTACGAAGCCGAGGTGAGCTTCACCAGCCGGGTCGAGATCGCCGCGGACACGCCCGACTACATCCTGCTGCCCTCCTACATCAATCGGCAGCTGCTCTATCTCGCCGGTCCTCTTCAGGCGGCACCGAAGAAGGCCGCCGCCAAGAACGACGCGAAAGTCGATATCCTGGGCCGGGAGCGCGACGACAAGACCGGCAAGCTCTACGTGCGCTACCGCTACACCGGCACGTTCGTGCTCGACAACGGCCTCCAGGACGTCGTGAAGATCCGCCTGCCCCTCAATCTCGACGAGGTATGGGACAGATCGACCGACAAATGCTTCAGCTGGGGCGAGAAGTACCGCATGGCCTATTTCTGGGCGCCGCTGAACAAGGGATGCCCGCTGGTCGACGGCGTCGACTATGTCACCTCGGATGGCGCGATCGTCTCGAAGCGGGCCAACACCGCCAATACCGCGCCGGCCTACGAGCGGCTGGCCAACGCCAACAATGAAATCCGCGTCGTCCTGACCTTCGGCGCCGACGAGGACCGGAACGGCAATCTGCCTCCCGAGAAGGCCAACACCGACTACAATGCCGGCAACTACCGCGACATCCGCAAGTATCTGCTCGGTCAGGGCTTCGCGGGACGCACCGTTCCGGCCGCCGAGCGCGAGCGTGACTGCGGCAACACGAAGTCCCTCGCCGCCTCGCCCGGCCATGTCGAGGAATTCACGCGCAAGGATGGCGGCCGGACGCTGGTCGTCCGTCTGTTCTGGGGCGTCACCAACATCGGCGAGGACAGCATCGCCTTCTTCTGCATGGCCAAGGAGGCCGCGGAGCGCGGCTCGGTGTTTCTCTATGCGGGACATTCCCGCGTTGGCCTGCTCGATCTCACCTACATGGGCGAGCAGATCGGCGCGCCCATCCGAATGAACAAGGAGCAGTACCAGATCTACGCGTTCTTCGGCTGCTCGAGCTACAGCTACTACAATCTCTCCTATTTCGCGGCCAAGGCCTCGCCCGCCGATCCGGAAGGCATGCGGAACGCCAGCATCATCACCAACGGCATCACCGGCTCGTTCGGTTCGATGACGGACTTCACGACGAAGACGCTGAAGCCGATCTTCGAATGGTCCGCACGCGGCACCCGCACGAGCTGGCAGCAGATCATGAACTCCTACTCGGAGCGCTTCCTGACCGGCGTGAACGGCGACCAGTAACGGGACTGCACACCGGCAGGTGACGACTCCACGCATCACCAAGGCGTAGCGCCGGAAACGCGGATGGGCTACGGTCGCAGACTTAATGAAGAAGCCGCGCCCTCCCAGGTCGCGGACATTTCGGGAGGAAGAACGCGTTGACGGCGACGAGTGCTGCCGCTTTGCCTGCGACCACGGAGGCCGCACCCGCTGCGCGCCGATGGGCCGCGCCGCTCTGGGTCGGCGCGTTGCTGATCATCCTCGCCTTCCTGGTGGTCTATCCGCTGCTGATGCTGTTCTTCGGCGCGGTCAGCGATTCCAATCCGGTGATCGACGGGTTCGGCAAGTTCAATCCCTCACTCGAGCATTTCGTCACCGTCCTCGCCAACGAGAACGTGCATCTTGCCTTCGTGAACGCGCTCGTCGCCTGCGGCGGCGGCACGGCGCTCGCCGTGGTGATCGGGCTCGCCTTCTCGTGGATCGTCGTGCGCACCAACACGCCGTTCCGCGGCTTCATTGCCGGCGCCAGCATGATCCCGCTGTTCGTGCCGCCGCTCGTCGCGGGCGTGGCCTGGAGTATCCTCGGCTCGCCGAAGACCGGCCTCCTGAACACGTCCCTGAAATGGATCGGGATCGATTTCCGCTTCGATTTCTATTCGATGTCGGGCCTGATCCTGGTGTTCGGCTTCTACTATGCGCCGTACGTGTACATGTTCACGGCGTCCGCGCTGCGCAACATGGACCCGAGCCTCGAGGAGGCATCCGAAGTGTCCGGCGCCAGCGCCTTCACGACGCTCTTCACCGTGACCTTCCCGCTGATCGCGCCGGCCATCCTGGCAGGCTCCCTGCTTTCGTTCGTCGTCATGCTGGGCATCTACGGCATCCCGGCAGCACTCGGCACGCCGGCAAACATCAACGTGCTGACGACCTACATCTTCAAGCTGACCGCCTGGAGCCCGCCGCTCTACAATACCGCGGCCGCCGTCGCGATCCTGCTGATGCTCGTGACCGCGATCCTCGTGTGGGCCCAGCAGCGCGTGCTGTCGGGCAAGAGCTTCGCCACCGTGGCCGGCAAGGCGTTCCGGCCGCGCAGCCTCAATCTCGGCCCGTGGCGCTGGTTCACCTTCGGCCTGGCGCTCGTCTATCTCTTCATCGTGGTGATCCTGCCGACCGTCGCGCTGATCATCGCCTCCACCAGGAAGTTCCTGTTCTTCAAGGACTTCGCGGCCGTGTTCGACATGAAGGCCTACGGCTGGTCGCACTACGCCTCGGTGTTCGACAATCCACTCACCATGCTGTCGATCTGGAACACGCTGAAGGTCGGCTTCATCACAGCGCTCGTGGGCGGTACCCTGGCCTTCGCCATCGGCTACACGATCAACCGCACGCATGTGCCGGGCCGGCGCCTGATCGATCTGCTGTCCACCATCCCGGTTGCCATTCCCGGCCTCGTCGTCGGCGTGGCCTATCTGTGGGCGTGGATCGGCCTGCCGGGCGGGCTCTACGGCACGCTGACGATCCTGGCACTGGCCTTCGTCGCGCGCTTCATTCCTGACACGGTCAAGGCGCTCTCGACCTCCTTCATGCAGATCCACAAGGAGCTGGAGGAAGCGTCGTGGATTTGCGGCCGCGGCCTGCTCGGCACGATCCGGAGCATCATGCTGCCGCTGGCCAAGCCCGGAGTCGTCGCTTCGATGACGCTCCTCTTCGTGCTGGCGGTGCGCGAGCTCGGCTCTTCGCTGTTCCTCTACACCAGCAACACCACCGTCATGGCAGTGCTGCTGCTCGACTACTACGAAGGCGGAAACGTCGGCAAGACCGCCGCCTTCAGCCTGGTGCAGACCGTGATCCTCGGGGTCCTGCTCGGCATCACGAACTGGCTGTCGCGCGGCGCGGCCCAAGGCAGCGCCCGCGCCGGCTGACACCGAATGGATGAAGATCGGGGAAAATTGGGAAAGACGGAGGAAATGACCATGAAGCGCAGAACCGTACTGGCCGGCATTGCCGGCACCGCCGCCGCGGGCTTCGCCGCGCCATCGCAGGCGCAGCAGGACCCGTTCGGCTCGAAGGAGTTGATCGCGGCGGCCGAGAAGGAAGGCTCGATGACCTTCTACACGGCCGACTTCGCCGAGACCCAGCAAGAGGTCATCAAGGAGTTCAACAAGCGCTTCCCGAAGATCAAGGTAGCGATGGTGCGCGCCCCGGGTGGCCAGCTCATCCAGCGCATCAAGACCGAAGCCGCGGCTGGCAAGCTCGCGGCCGACGTCGTCAATCACTCCGACCGCGGCCTGATGCTGGAGATGGCCGACCTGTTCCAGGACTACGCACCGCCGAACGCCGCCGACTACCGGCCCGACGCGCTCGTCTCCCCTAAGCTGTGGCCGTCGGCCACGCTGGGCTGGGCGATCGCCTACAACACCCAGCTGGTGAAGAACCCGCCGAAGACCTGGATGGATCTGCTGAAGCCCGAATACAAGGACAAGCAGATCGGCCAGGTGATCGGACCGTCGGGCGGCACGACCTGGACCCGCATCATGTTCGAGCGCCAGGTGCTGGGCGAAGACTACTGGAAGAAGCAGGCTGCGCTCGGCATCTCGCTGTATCCCTCCGGCGCGCCCTGTTCCGACGCGCTGGTGCGCGGCGAGATCTCGATCGCCCCGCTGCTCTACAACATCATCTACACCAAGATCGCCGACGGTGCGCCGGCCGAGGCGATCTTCGCGCCCGAGGGCGTGCCGATCGTTCCCTATGCCGATGGCGTCACCAAGACGTCGAAGAGCCCGAACGCCGCCAAGCTGTTCATGAACTGGCGTCTGTCCAAGGAAGGCCAGACCTTCATGATCAACAAGCTGGGCAACATCACGTCCTTGAAGGAGCCGCCGGCCTATCCGAAGGGCTGGGATCCGAAGACGGTCAAGGTCTGGGTGCCGAAGTTCGAGGAATTCGACAAGCTGCGCGCGACCTGGATCGAGGAGTGGAACAAGACCTACGGCTACCGCCAGTGAGCGCTGCCCTTCTCATCAAACACCTCGTCAAGCAGTTCGGCACGGGCAAGCCCGCCGTCGACGACGTCAATTTCGAGGTGCCGGCCGGGGAGATCGTCGTTCTCCTCGGCCCGTCGGGATGCGGCAAGACGACGACGCTGCGCTGCGTCGCCGGCCTGGAGCATCCGACCGGCGGCCGCATCTCGATCGGCGGCCGGGTCGTGTCCGAACCGCAGCGCGGCGTGCTGGTGAGCCCGCGTGAGCGGGACATCGGCATGGTGTTCCAGTCCTATGCGGTGTGGCCGCACATGACGGTCCGCCAGAACGTCGCCTATCCGCTGAAGCACCGCCGCAGCGGCGGCGGCGACATCGACGCCAAGGTGCGTGAGACGCTGGAGCTTGTCGGCCTCGGCGAGTATGCCGACCGTTCGGCGACGTTGCTGTCGGGCGGCCAGATGCAGCGCGTGGCCCTGGCCCGCAGCCTCGTCTACCGCCCGCAGCTCCTGCTGCTCGACGAGCCCCTCTCGAACCTCGACGCCAAGCTGCGCATCCGGCTGCGCGACGAGCTGCGCCGCATCCTGAAGGCGACCGGCATGACCGGCCTCTACGTCACGCACGACCAGGCGGAAGCCGTGGTGCTGGGCGACCGGATCGGCGTCATGCGTAACGGCAAGCTGCTGCAGATGGCGCCGCCGGGCGAGATCTACAACAGGCCGGCCGATTCGTTCGTCGCCAACTTTACCGGTGCCTCCAACTTCCTGCTGGGCAAGGTGCTGGAGCGCAAGGGCGAGACCGTGACGATCGATCTCGGCGCCCCGGGCCGGATCGAAGCCTGGACGCCGCAGTCCCTCGCCGCCGGAGATACCGCCCGCGTGGCGCTGCGCGCAGAGAACATCCGCCTCGGCGAACGCGGCCCGGTCAATGCCTTCACCGGCAAGGTCGTCGACCGCCGCTACCAGGGCATGCAGACCGTCTACGACGTCGAGTTCGGCGGCCAGAAACTCGAGGTGCTGGAACTCGGCACGGCGGCCCGGCACCAGCCGGGCGAAGTCGCCCTCACCCTGCCGCCCGACACCTGCTGGGCCTATCGGGACGAAGGTCAGGCGGCGGTGGAGTGAAGCACCGCACGAAGCGCCGCCGCGAGAGGTGCATCGTGCTCGGGCAGCAGGACTTGTGGATCGAGCGTGAGCACGCCGCGCGCGGCATGCCGCTCCGACAGATGAACCGGCGGATCGCCCTTCTGCAGTTTCGCGCTGACGGCGAGTGCGTCCGGTACGGCGATCTCCAGCACAGGCACGCGGCCCGTCTGCGCCGCAGGCACGAGCTTCACGTCGAAGCCGTTCAATGCCGTGGCGATTACTTCGAGCCGCACCTGAAGCGCGGCGTTCGCCGTCGCATCATCTGCCTCGACGAAGCGCTCGAGCGCCGCGAGAAGTCCCACGATCTCTTCCTTGCCGGCCTTGAAGCCACGTCCGATCCCGTGATGCGGGACGCCGCGCAGGTTGGCACGGTCAACGAGGCGCGGCGGCGTCCACGTGTCGGGCGCCACATCCATGTCGAGTTGCTGCAGCAAAGCCGACGCCACGAGGTCGCGCCGGCCGGCGAGGATGCCGGACGCCTGCGGACCGCCCAGCGCCTTGCCCCCGGAAAAGGCCACGAGATCCGCTCCCATGTCGATGAAGCGCCGCAGGTTCTCCTTGGGTGGAAGCTGCGCCGCCGCGTCGACGATCAGGGGAATCCCGTTGGCGCGACATGTCGCGATGGCCGTCGGCAGGTCCACGATGCTGCTGGCGTTGACCGAGAAGGCCATCGCCACGACCGCCGGCGACAGAGCGGCTTCGATCTCCCACGCCTCCAATCCGCGCACGCCGGCGCCGGTGCCGCGGTCGTTGTGGCCGATATCGATCAACCGCGCGCCCGAAGCGGCCAGCGCATGGGCATAGCCGGTGCGATGGGTGCGCAGGATCAGGATGTCATGCGGGAAGTCACCGGCATGTGGGAGTGCCGCCATCTTCGCGATGTCCCACCGAGCGATCGACGCCGCCGCCGCGAGCGTCAGGGCCGCGGCCGCACCGGTCGTGACGAGGCCTGCCTCCGCGCCGGTCGCTGCAGCAATGCGGCCGCTTGCGGCGTCCTGCAGTTCGCCGATGTCGACCGAGGCGCGAGATGCCGCGGCCATGGCGGCCACCACCTCGGGCTCCATCACCGCGCCGCCGAGCCGCGTCAGCGCACCGGCGGCATTGATGCGGCGTCGCACACCGAGAAGATCGTAGGGGCTCGCGTCGGTCATGCGGCGAGCTTAGCCCAGCCGCTCAGACCCGCCCAATGATCGCGATGGGGCCGCCGCCGGCCGGGCCCTGATGCTCCGCGCCGCCGGAGACATAGAGCATCGTGTCGCCGATGGCGCCGGCCAGCACGCCGCCGACCAGGGCGCGGGCATGGCGGGTCGAATGGATGTCGCTGTCGTCCAGCATCGTGTGCCGCCGGCCGCGGATCTCGCCGGTCGGAGAGGCCTCGGCCTTGGCCAGTACCGCGACCGTCTCGCCGCCGAGGCGGGCCAGCACGCGCCGCGCCGCTTCGGCGTCGATCGCGTCGCCCATGACGTCGTGGTCGATCACGAGATCTCCGATCCAGCCCGGCGCGTTGCCCAGCACCACGATCTCATTGCGCAGCAGCTCGACACCGGCCGAGGTGCTGGCGACACGGGAGAACAGCGACCAGTCCTTGCAGATCGCCGCTTCCGGCGCATCCGCGATCTCGCCCAGGGCCAAAGCGACGCCCAGCGCCGAGGCACCGCGCGACAAGCCCATCGAATGATAGGTGTCCTCGGTCGCGGTCGTCGCACCGCGCCGTGCGGCCTCCTCGATGCGCTCCTTGGTCAGCAGCGGACACTTGATCTGCACGAAGTGAACGTCGGAGGGGCCGGCAATCCCGGCGTCCTTCAGCGCAAGCGTTACCGCCGACGCCGTCTCCTCGATCTGTGCCGCCCGTCCGATCTCCTCCGGTTTGAAGGGGCGCGTCAGGCCGACTCCGATGGCAAGCCGCGGTCCCGTCGACACCGCTTCGTCTGCAGTCTCGCGGCAGAAGACGATGAGGTGCGGCGACAATCCGCCTTCCGTGCCACCCGACATGACGATGGCGACCCGCTTCTCGATCTCCGCCAGCGGGCAGCCGAGTGCCTCCGCCAGCATAAGTTTCAAGGCCAGGGTGGCATAGCCACGCGTGAAGTCGTTGACGCAGCCGTTGCCCTCGGTCTTGCCGACGATGGCCACGATGGTCCTGGCGTCGATCTCCCCCGACGCGATGGCGGACGCGAGCGGCGACGTATCCTGCGGGCCGGCCGTCGGCAGGCGCAGCACTCTTGCCCGGCGTGTCATGTCAGGCGGCCTTTCCGGCGTCGCTGCCATGGCGCGCCCGCCGGCGGCGCAGCCAGGTTACCGACAGAAGAGCAAGCGCGATCACGAGGAAGGAGACGCCTGTGGTCACGGTCCCCAGCGCATAGAGGACCGGCGTCGTCACGTTGGTGGTCATGCCATAGATCTCGAGCGGCAGCGTATTGAAAGTGCCGGCCGTGTAGAGGCTCCGCGCGAACTCGTCGTAGGAGAGCGTGAATCCGAACAGGCCGACGCCGATCAGGCTCGGCAGCAGAATCGGGACGACGACATGCCGGATGGTCTGCCACGAGGTCGCCCCGAGGTCGCGCGCGGCTTCCTCGTAACGCCGGTCGAAGCGATTGAAGACGGCGAACATGATCAGGAGCCCGAACGGCAGGGTCCAGGTCAGATGGGCGCCGAAGGCCGAGCTGTACCAGGCGGGATCCCAGCCGAGCACTCGATAGAGCAGGCCGATGCCCAGGCTGATCAGGATCGAGGGCACGATCAGGCTGGCGATGGCGAGATAGAAGATGATTGCGGAGCCGCGGAAGCGCGAGCGGAAGGCCAGCCCGGCTGAGAACGACGCCACGACCGTCACCAGCATGACCGCGACGCCCAAGATCATCGAGCGCTGCAGCGAGCCCGCGAAGTCGCCCACCATCTGCTTCTCGAACAGGTTCCTGAACCAGTGCAGCGAGACGCCGTTCATCGGGAAGGTGAGCCCGCCCCCGGGTCCCTGGAAGGACAGGATGAGGATGGTCAGCGTCGGGCCGTAGAGGAACAGCACGAACAGGCAGAAGAAGGCGCCGAGGAGCCAGAAGGCAGGACCGCGTTTGCCGTGCTGCACGTCACAGCTCCTTGCGGATGTCGACCAGGCGCATCATGGCCGCGACGATGAACAGCACCAGCAGCAGCAGCACGACGGCGTTGGCCGCGGCGGCGGGATACTGCAGCAGCGACATGGCGTTCGCCATCATCAGGCCAACGGAGGCGCTGAGGCCACCGCTCATCATGCGCACGGTGACGAAGTCGCCCATCACGATGGTGACGACGAAGATCGAGCCGATGGCGATGCCGGGCTTGCAGAGCGGCAGGATGACGTTGACCAGGGTCTGCCAGCCGGTCGCGCCCGCGTCGCGCGCCGCCTCGAGCAGGCTGCGGTCGATGCGCATCATCGAGTTGAAGATCGGCACCACCATGAACAGCGTGTAGAGGTGCACATAGGCCAGCACGACGGAGAAGTCGGAATAGAGCAGGAACTCGAGCGGCTGGTTGATCAGGCCGAGATTCATCAGCGTGGTGTTGGCGAGCCCGTGACGGCCGAGGAACGGGATCCACGAGATCATCCGGATGACGTTGGAGGTCCAGAACGGGATGGTGCAGATCAGGAACAGCACCGTCTGCATCGTCGGCGAGCGCACATGAAACGCCACGAAATAGGCGACGGTGAAACCGATGCCCAGGGTGAGTGCCCAGGTGATCAGCGCGAATTGGATCGTCTGCTGGTAGGTTCGCCAGGTCACCGGCGAGAGCAGCAGTTCCTCGTAGTTCTGCAGCAGGAAGGCCGGAATGATCTGGGTCGTGTTGTAGTCGAAGAAGCTCACCACCACGATCGTGGCGATCGGGACGATGAGGAACAGCAGGAATACCAGCGCGAGCGGCGCGACCTGCAGGTAGGTGACCCAGGACTTTACGCGGTTCATCGACTCTTACCCCTCTCCCCGTTAGGGGGAGAGGCTGGGTGAGGGGGTTACACGCAGTCTTCGAAGCCCCCTCACCTAACCTCTCCCCCTAACAGGGGAGAGGAATATGAAAGGGCTGCTAACTTAGGCGGCGATGAACTGGTTCCACTTCTGGACCATGTAGCGGTCCTCATCCATCACCGCGTTCCAGCAGGCGACAGCGCCCATGCGGTCGTAGAACGAGCCGCCGTCGCGCACGGCGCCGGCCTTCTCGACGATCTGGCCCTGCGGATTCTTGATGTCGCCCTGCGCCGGCTTGCCTTCCATCCAGAAACCCCACTCGTCGGCCGTCATGTTGGCCTTGGCCGTCTCGAGCACCGCCGAGTAGTAGCCCTGGCGGTTGAGGAAGGCGCCGACCCAACCGGACAGGTACCAGTTGATGTAGTCGTAGGCCGCGTCGAGCTGCGCGCCCTGGAGGTGCTTGGCAAGCGCAAGCCCGCCGCCCCAGGCGCGATAGCCTTCCTTGAGGGGCTGGTAGACGCAGGGCACGCCCTTGCCGCGCACCGCCGAAACCGCCGGCGACCACATCGACTGGATCACGACCTCGCCCGAGGTCATGAGGTTCACCGATTCGTCGAAGGTCTTCCAGAAGGCGCGGAACTGGCCTTCCTTCTTGGTCTTGATCAGGAAATCGATGGTCTTGTCGATCTCCGCCTTGGTCATGTTGCCCTTGTCGCCGTACTTCACGATGCCCGCGGCCTCGCAGATCATCGCGGCGTCCATGATGCCGATCGACGGGATGTTGAGGATCGAGGTCTTGCCCTTGAACTTCGGATCGAGGATGTCCTTCCACGAGTCGATCTTGCGGCCGACCAGGTCGGGCCGGATGCCCAGCGTGTCGGCGTTGTAGATCGTCGGCACGATGGTGAACCACTGGGTCGGGCTCTTGGCGAACTTGGTGGAGGTCGCTCCCTCGACGAAGCTCACCGTGCTGGGCGCCGTGCCCTGGGCGATGACGCTGTCGGGCTTCAGCTTGCCGGTGGTGAAGATCGGCACGATCTTGTCGAACAGCTTGATCTTCTTGACGTCCATCGCCTGCAGCGTGTTGGCGCCGAAGACCTTCTTGATCATCCAGTATTCGATGTCGCCGATGTCGAAGGAGTTCGGCTGCGTCACGACGCGCTGCACGACCGCGTCGGAATCGAGCGCCGTCATCTGCAGCGTGATGCCGAGATCGGCCTTGCACTTCTCCGCGATCTCGTTGATCGCCGACACGCCGGTGCCGCACTGGCGCAAGACGATATTCTTGTTGTTCTGCGCCCAGATCACCGGGAAGCCGGTGATCGCGCCGCTACCGACGGCCGCGCCCGCAATGCCGGCCGCGCCCTTGAGCATCCTGCGGCGGCCGATGCCGCCATTCGATTTCCGAGCCATCTCGTCTTCCTCCTTCAAGCCTCGACGGCGCGGGGCCGCCTCCCTCACTCAACGACCCTTCAGCGTCCCAGCACGTGAACGTCCTCGGGCCTCCACGACAGAATGACGGGTTCGCCCGGCCGCACCGGCGACGCATCGAAACGCGCCTCCGACAGCGTGGCCGACAGCGTTTCGAGACCTGTGACGTCGATGCCGACCTGCACGGTCGAACCCAGATACTCGACGGAGCGCGTGACGCCCTGCAGCGACGTGACGCCGGCCTCGCCCGAGCTGCCCGGCCGCACCGACATGCGGTCGGCACGGATCGCGACGAACGGCCCCTCGCCCACTCCCGCGCGCGCGACCGCTGCCGGCAGCACGTTGTGGCCGCCGATGAACTTGGCCACGAAGGCGGAGGCCGGCCGGTTGAAGACTTCGCGCGGCGGTGCCGCCTGCTCGATCCTGCCGCCGTTCATGACGACGACGAGGTCGGCCAGCGCCATCGCCTCATCCTGGCTGTGCGTCACATGGATGAAGCTGATGCCCAGCCGCGTCTGCAGGCTCTTCAGCTCCTCGCGCATGCGGATGCGGAGGAAGGGATCCAGCGCGGACAGCGGCTCGTCGAGGAGCAGGACCTGGGGATCGGTGATCAGCGCCCGCGCCAGCGCGACCCTCTGCTGCTGGCCGCCGGAAAGCTGGGCCGGCAAGCGGCCGGCATAGGCATCCATATGAACGCGCTTCAGCATCTCGACGGCGCGTGCCCGGCGCGTCTCCTTGTCGACACCGCGCATCTTGAGGCTGAAAGCCACATTGTCGGTGCAATCGAGATGCGGAAACAGCGCGTAGCTCTGGAACATCATCGCCGTGCCGCGCGCCGCGGGCGGGAGCACGGTGATGTTTTCGCTGCCCAGGATGATGTCGCCCTCGGAGACCTCCTCGTGGCCCGCGATCATGCGCAGGGTCGTGGTCTTGCCACAGCCGCTGGGGCCCAGGAGGCAGCAATAGGAGCCGGCGGGGATACGCAGGCCGATCGAATCGACCGCCACCGTCTCGCCGTAGCGCTTGGTCAGGGATACGAGTTCAATGTCCGGCTGCTTGGCCATGCGGCAAAGGAAGCAAGCTGCATGCCAGCACTGTAAAATTCCCTGGGGACAGAGGTCCCAACAGACAGGCGTTGGCGCGGTCCTTGCTCCCCTCCGGCCAACGTGAAGCTTAGGGAGGTCGGGATGCGGTTGATCGGCGTGGACGTGGGCGGCACCTTCACGGACCTGGTCTTTGCCGACACCGAGGCCGGCCGCACCGCCGTGCACAAGGTCTCGACCACACCCGACGATCCGTCCCGGGGCGTCGTGCAGGGGCTGATGGCGCTCTGCGACAAGTATTCGATCCCGCGCGAGACGATCGACACCGTATTCCATGGCACGACCATCGCCACCAACGCGATCCTCGAGCACGACGGCGCCGTCACCGGCATGATCACCACCGGCGGCTATCGCGATATCCTGCACATCGGTCGCCACCAGCGGCCTCAGCACTACTCGATCATGCAGGACATTCCCTGGCAGGACCGGCCTCTGGTCAAGCGCCGTCACCGCAAGACGGTGACGGAGCGACTGGTGCCGCCGCGCGGCGAGGTGCTGGAGCCGCTCGACGAGCAGGGCGTGCGCCAGGCAGTGCGCGAGTTGAAGGAGGCCGGCGTCGAGGCCATCGCGATCTGCTTTCTCTTCTCCTATCTCGACGCATCCCACGAGGCGCGCGCGATGGAGATCGTGCGCGAGGAATATCCCGAGTGCTTCGCCACCACCTCCTCGTCGGTGTCGCCGCAGTTCCGCGAGTTCGAGCGCTTCACGACGACGGCGATGAACGCCTTCGTGGGCCCGAAGGTGCGCAACTATGTGACCCGCCTCGAATCGGAAATCGAGGCCTCGGGCTTCAAGGCCGACCTGCGCATCATGGCCTCCAACGGCGGCGTTGCGACGCCCGGCATGGTGGCCGAACGGCCGGTGCTTACGCTCCTGTCCGGCCCCGCGGCCGGCGTGATCGGCGGTGACTGGGCGGGCGCACTGTCGGAGAAGCGCAACCTCATCACCTTCGATGTCGGCGGCACCTCGGCCGATATCGGCATCGTCACCGAGGGCGGCTTCGGCGAGGCGACGGCGCGCGACACCTGGATCGCCGGCTTCCCGGTGCTCGTGCCGATGATCGACGTGCATACGATCGGCGCCGGCGGCGGCTCGATCGCCTTCGTCGACCAGGCCGGCGCCTTCAAGGTCGGCCCGCGCTCGGCCGGCGCCGTGCCCGGGCCGGCCGCCTATGGCCGCGGCGGCACGCGCGCCACGGTCACCGACGCCAACGTCGTGCTGGGCCGGCTCGACGGCGGCAACTTCCTGGGCGGCGGCATGTCGCTCGACGAGGTCGCGGCGCGGCGTGTGATCGGCGAGCTGGCACGGGAACTCGGCCTCTCCGATCGTGAAGCCGCCGAAGGCGTGATCACCCTCATCAATGCCAACATGGCCAACGCCATCCGCTCGCGCACCGTCCAGAAGGGCATCGATCCGCGCAACTATACGCTGGTGGCGTTCGGCGGCGCCGGCCCCCTGCATGGTGCCGAAGTGGCGGACATGCTGGGCGTCACCGAGGTGATCGTGCCGCCCCATCCCGGCATCACCTCGGCGGTCGGCCTGCTGATCAGCGACCTGCGCTACGACGCCATCCGTACCTCGTTCCAGGTCTCCGGCGCCGCCGACCTATCCCGCATCAACGCCGACTTCGACGCCATGGCGAAGGAACTGGCCGGACGCTTCACCGCCGACGGCATCGATCTCGCGCAGGTGACGTTCGAGCGGCGCGGCGACCTGCGCTATGTCGGCCAGGGCTACGAACTCAAGGTCACCTTCCCCGACGGAATTCTCGACGAAGCGGCCCTCGCCCAGGCGTTCGAGGCGTTCCACGAAGTCCACAAGCGCGAATACGGTCATCACTTCGCCCAGTCCGCGATCGAGATCGTGAACCTGCGGCTCGTTGGTGCCGCCAGCGCCGCGACCATCGCGAAGCCCGTGCCCGACGGCGCCCGCTCGCTCGCCGCGGCGACGGTGCGCTCCGGCAACGGCACCTTCCGCGTCGACGGCAAGCTCGCCGATTATCCGACGACCTTCTACCGCCGCGACCTGCTGCCGATCGGCCAGCGCATCCCCGGTCCGGCCATCGTGCTCCAGATGGACACCACGACTGTCGTGCCGCCCCATTTCAGCTTCGAGGCCGACGCCGCCGGCAATCTCATGATCCGCAAGGAGGCCAAGCAATGAGCAGCGCCATCGCCCGCCAGCCCGCGACCAAGCCCGACCGCATCGACCCGATCACCAGCAGCGTCATCCAGGGGGCGCTGGAGAACATCGCCGTCGAGATGGGCTACAAGTTGATGCGCATGAGCTACTCCTCGATCATCCGGGAGTCGGAAGATTTCGGGGCGGCGCTGGTCGATGCCGAGGGCCGCGGCCTCGCGGAGTCGGCGCAGTCGACGCCGCTGCAGTCGGGTCCGATCCCGGGCTACATACGCGGCATCCAGCGCATCCTGAAGGAACGCGGCGACGTCATCCGTCCGGGCGACGTCATCATGCACAACGATGCCTATTCCGGCGCCAGTCATGGACCGGATGTCGCCTTCATCGTGCCGGTCTTCGTGCAGGGGCGGCTGATCGCCTTCGCCGCGACCACCGCCCACCATCTCGACATCGGAGCACTCTCGCCCGGCTCCTGCGGCATCGTCGAGGCGATCGACGCCTATGCGGAGGGCCTGCAGTTCAAGGCCATCAAGGTCTACGACCGCGGCGTGCGCAACGACGCGGTGTGGCAGATCGTGCGCGACAATATCCGCGCTTCCGACCTCGTGGTCGGCGACATGGATGCGCAGGTGGCCGCCGCCCGCATCGGCGCGGAGCGCATGGTCGAGCTGGTGGAGCGCTACGGGCTGGAGACCTTCGAGCAGGCCTGCGGCGCGCTCATGGATCATGCCGAACGCTTGATGCGGCAGGCGATCGCAAAGCTGCCCGACGGCGTCTATCGCGCCGAGACGGCGATCGACGGCTATCTCGACAGCGACGATCCCACCAAGAAAGAACTCCCGATCGTCGTCACCATCACCAAGAAGGATGACTCGCTGGTGGTCGACCTCACGGGAACAGCGCTGCAGGTGCCCGACCGCCCGATCAACATGCCACTCGAAGGCACCGCCGACATCGCGATCTGGCTCACCATCCGCTCGGTGCTGCTCGACACCGAGGTCCACGGCCACATCCCGGTGAATGCCGGGCTCATCCGGCCGATCACCATCGTGGCGCCCAAAGGCTGCCTCGCCAACCCGACCTTCCCGGCGCCCACCATCGCGCGCTTCTGTCCCGGCAACCAGCTTGCCGACACGGTGATGAAGGCGCTGTCGCAGGCCATGCCCGGCAACGTCTCGGCCGGCATCGGCAACCTCAAGGTCATCGCCTTCTCCGGCCTCAAGGACGAGACCCACTGGGTGCACATGGAGATCTTCGAAGGCTCCTATGGCGGGCGCCTGGGCAAGGACGGCATGGATGCCGTCGACACGCTCTACGCCAACACCCGCAACAACCCGATCGAGGACATCGAGACCCATCTGCCGCTGCGCGTGCTGCGCTACGAATTGCGCGAGGACGTGGCCGGCGCCGGCAAGTGGCGCGGCGGCCTGGGCTCGGTCCGCGAATTCACTTTCCTCGGCGACGGCGGCGCCTCGGTCGAGGGCGAAGGCCATCGCTACCGGCCCTGGGGCTTCCTGGGTGGAAGCGAGGGCATGCCGGCCAAGCTCGATCTCATGATCCCGGGCCAGGCCGACCGGGCGCTGCCCTCGAAGGTTCCGTACATGCACATCGGCAAGGACGGCCGCTTCGTGTGCTACGGCCCGGCCGGCGGCGGCTACGGCAACCCGCTGGAACGCGATCCGGCCGACGTAGCCGACGACGTGCTCGACGGCGTGATCTCGGTCGCGACCGCGCTCAGGGACTATGGCGTGGTCGTCTCGGCCAAGGGAGTCGTCGACGCCGCTGCGACCGCGAAGGCACGAGGCGGCTGACGCCTCTATTGGCAGGACCTGAGTTCTCCGCCATCAAGGCGCGATGGATTATCAGCTCAGGGACCGGACCTGCCTCGTGTCCGGCGCAAGCTCCGGCATCGGCGCCGGGGTCGTCAGACTTCTGGCGCAGCAAGGCGCGCGCGTGGTCGCCACCGCGCGACGGGTCGAGAAGATCGAGCGGCTCGACGGCGTGACCGCGATCGCGGGCGACGTCACGGACCGGGACGATCTCGCGCGAATCGCGACCGAAGCGAACAAGTTGCTCGGCCCGGTCGACATCCTGGTGAACTGTGCCGGCGGCTCGCGGCCGACCGGGCCGGATGCCGGCGAGGATGTCTGGGAGGAGGCCTTCGCGCTCAACTTCACGGCGGCGCGGCTGCTGACCAAGGCCCTCCTGCCGGCGATGCGGGAGCGAAAGTGGGGCCGGATCGTCAACATCAGTGGCTCCATGGAGCCGCGCGGGCTCAACGCCGCCATCGCCGCCAAGGCCGCCTTGCATCTATGGGCAAAGGGCCTGTCGTGCGACGTCGCCGCCGACGACGTCACCGTGAACACGATTCAGCCGGGGCGCATCAACAGCGAGCAGATCCGGGAGAAACTGCATCCGACCGAGGAAGCCCGGCGCAGCTTCATCGAGCGAAACATCCCCATCGGCTATTTCGGCGAGCCGGAGGATGTGGCACACCTCGTCGCCTTCCTGGCCTCCCCGGCCGCGCGCTACATCACGGGCGCGGTCATTCCGGTGGATGGCGGCATGCACTATTTCGCGCACTGACGGCGCAGCGGAGGATGGATTTTGCTGAAGTGGCTTCGTCGTTCCGAGCCAAAGGAAGTTCCGGCCGCCACCCTCGGTCCGCTGCAGATCGTCAAGCCCTGGGCCCGCTCGTCCTCGACTGAACCGGACGTCGCTGGCGGCTACATGACCGTGATCAACGAAGGCGAGTCCGACCGCCTCGTATCGGCGACCTGTGCCGCCGCCGGCTCGGTCGACATCCAGGCCATCCGGGTCAAGGGATCGGTCCTGGAGATGCGGAAGATCGCGGAGGGCATCGTCATCCCGCCCGCCAACCAGCAGGTCTTCAAGCCGCGAGGCTATCACCTTCTGTTAGGAGGCCTGACCGCTCCCCTGGCCGCAGGAGCAAGCCTGCCGATCACGCTGGCCTTCGAGAAGGCCGGCAGTGTCACCGTCGACTTTGCCGTGGAAGCGCCCGGCGCCGTAGGACACGCCACCCTCCGCGAGCCCCAGTAGAATCCACCCGCCGACGGCGACACATTTAACCGTTGCAAATCAATATCTTGTGGCGTTTTGCGAAGGCTGCTCACAAGCACTTCACTCGGCCCTTGCGCCAGGCGGCAAGACTCCTGATATAACCGCCTCGAGGGGCCGGTGTGGGCGGAGCAGTCGCCAACCCGGTCAGATCCGGAAGGAAGCAGCCGTAACGAATTCGCTTCGGGTCATGCCGGTCTCTCACCCGTTCCCCTGCGCGCGCCGCCGCGGAGGGCGGGCGGCCCGGGCGCGATGACCGCCGGGCCTGAGAGGGGCCACGGCGCAGAATAGCGGGTGATCGCCATGGCGCAGGCCACCAAGGGCCCGGAAGATCCGGCTACCCCCTATCGCGTCCTTGCCCGCAAGTACCGTCCCGTCGATTTCACCACCCTGGTCGGCCAGGAGGCGATGGTGCGCACCCTGCGCAACGCCATCGCCACCGGCCGCATCGCCCATGCCTTCATGCTCACCGGCGTGCGCGGCGTCGGCAAGACGACCACCGCCCGCATCATCGCCCGCGCGCTGAACTGCATCGGACCGGACGGCACCGGCGGCCCCACGGTCGATCCCTGCGGCGTTTGCGACAACTGCAAGGCCATCACCGAGGACCGCCATGTCGACGTGATCGAGATGGACGCGGCCTCCCGCACCGGCATCGACGACGTGCGCGAGCTGATCGAGGGCGTGCGCTACCGCCCGGTCTCGGCGCGTTACAAGGTCTACATCATCGACGAAGTGCACATGCTGTCGGAGAAGGCCTTCAACGCCTTGCTGAAGACGCTGGAAGAGCCGCCGCCGCACGTGAAGTTCCTGTTCGCCACCACCGAGATCCGCAAGGTTCCGGTGACGGTCCTGTCGCGCTGCCAGCGATTCGACCTGAAGCGCGTGCCGCAGGAAACGCTGGTCGAGCATTTCAGCAAGATCGCACAGGCCGAAAAGGTCGAAATCTCACCCGAGGCCTTGACCCTGCTGGCGCGCGCCGCCGACGGATCGGTGCGCGACGGACTTTCCATGCTCGACCAGGCGATCGCCCATGGCGGGGGCGTGGTCGATGCCGCGCAGGTCCGCGACATGCTGGGTCTGGCCGACCGCAGCCGCGTTCTCGAACTCTTCGAGAAGGTGATGCGCGGCGACGCGCCCGCCGTGGTCGCGGCGCTGGGCGAGATGCACGATTCCGGCGCCGACCCCGTGGTCGTGCTGCAGGACCTGCTCGAGCTCACGCACTGGGTGACGCGCCTCAAGGTGGCGCCCGACGCCGCGGCCTCGACGGCCGACAGCGAGCGCGCCCAAGGGCTCGCGATGGCCGGCAAGCTCTCCATGGCCTCCCTCACGCGGGCCTGGACACTGCTGCTCAAGGGCCTGCAGGAGACGCTCGCCGCGCCCTCGCCGCTGCGCGCCGCCGAGATGGCGCTGATCCGGCTCTGCTACGTCGCCGACCTCCCTTCGCCCGCCGACGCGATCAAGGTGCTGCAGAATGGCGGCGGCGCCCCAGCTGCAACGGCCTCAGGCCCGGTGCCACGAGGCAACGGTGGCGGGGGTGCCGCCGCTCGCCTGGCGACCCAGCCGGTGACGGCAGTCGCCGCCCAGCCCGCACAGGCGATGCCGGCGCCGCGGAACTTCACCGAGGTCGTGGCGCTGTTCGAGACCAAGCGCGAGGCGCGGCTCGTGCACAGCCTGATGCACCATGTGCACGAAGTGCGCTGCGAGCCGGGCCTGATCGAATTCCGCCCGGAGCCCAAGGCGCCGGCCGATCTGGCGCCGCGCCTCAGCGAACTCTTGAGCCAATGGACCGGCCGCCGCTGGATCGCGTCCGTCTCCAGCGCCGAGGGCAAGCCCACGCTCACCCAGCAGAAGGCGGCCAAGGCCGACGACCTGCGCAGCTCGGCCGAGAACAACGAGCTGGTGCTGGCCATATTGAAGACATTCCCCGGCGCCAGGCTCGATTCCGTGCGGCGCAAGGGCGAGCAGACTTCCATGCTCTCCGGTCTCGGTGATTTCGCTGCCGAAGAGCCGCCCCCCGCCGAAGAATACCCGGCCGACGACGACATCCCTGAAAGCGAGTACTGATGTTCGACAAGCTCAAGGACCTTGGCGGCCTGATGCAGCAGGCCCAGCAGATGCAGCAGAAGATGCAGGAGCTGCAGGCGGCGCTCGAGCGCCTGGAAATCGTGGGCTCGTCGGGCGCCGGCCTGGTGAAGGTCACGGTCAACGGCAAGAACGAGACCCGCCGGATCGAGATCGACGCCTCGCTCTTCAAGCCCGAGGACAAGGGCGTGGTCGAGGACCTGATCGTGGCGGCCGCCAACGACGCCCGCGCCAAGGTCGAGCAGACCGTGCAGGAGCAGATGCGCGACATCACCGGCGGACTGCCGCTGCCGCCGGGCTTCAAGCTCTAGGAAGCGTCCGCGATGAACGGCCCGGAGATCGAGCGACTGATCCAGCTCCTCGGCCGACTGCCGGGGCTGGGGCCGCGCTCGGCACGCCGCGTGGCGCTGCATCTCCTGAAGAAGCGCGAGACGCTGATGCAACCGCTGGGCGCCGCCCTGGCCGACGCGGCACGCGCCATCCGCGCCTGCAGCCTCTGCGGCAACCTCGACACGATCGACCCCTGTTCGATCTGTGCCGATCCCCGCCGCGACGCCGGGTTGATCTGCGTCGTCGAGGATGTCGGCGACCTGTGGGCCATGGAGCGCGGCCGCATCTTCTCCGGCCGCTACCATGTGCTGGGCGGCTCGCTGTCGGCGCTCGACGGGATCGGCCCCGAGGAGCTCAACATCGGCAGCCTCGTGAAGCGGGTCGCCGCGGGCGGCATCCGCGAGGTGATCATGGCGACCAATGCCACCGTGGACGGCCAGACGACGGCCCACTATCTCGCCGAGCGGCTGGCCGAGCACGAGGTACCGCTGACGCGGCTGGCGCACGGCGTGCCGGTCGGCGGCGAACTCGACTGGCTCGACGACGGGACGCTCGCCACCGCCTTCAAGGCGCGGCGCGCCCTCTAGCCTCGCCCGGATGAGCGCCGAAACTCTCACCGCCATCGCCGTCGCCCTGGCGGCCGGCTGGGCCAGCGGGCTGAACGCCTATGCCACCGTGCTGGTCCTGGGTCTCGCGCAGCGCCTGGGCCTCGTGGCCCTGCCGCACGATATGCAGATGCTCGAATCGCCCTGGGTCCTCGGCGTGGCGGCGATCCTGTTCGCGCTCAATTTCTTCGCCGACAAGATCCCCTACATCGACAGCATCAACGACGTGCTGCAGACCTTCGTGCGCATACCCGCCGGCGTGCTGCTGGCCTATGGCGCTGCCGGCGGCCTCAGCCCTGAAGTCTCGGTCATCGCCGGCCTGCTGGGCGGAACGCTCGCGGCCGGGACGCACATCGCCAAGACCGGCTCGCGTGCGCTGATCAACAGCACGCCGGAACCGTTCAGCAACATCCTCGCCTCCCTCGGCGAAGACGTCACGGTCTTCGGCGGGCTGGCGCTGGCGATCGCCCATCCGATCACTTTTTTGTGCCTGCTGGCATTGTTCGTGATCCTCCTTATATGGCTGCTGCCGAAGCTGGTGCGATTGGCCCTGGTGCCGTTTCGCCGGCTGGCCCGGGGCCGTCCGGGACCCTGACGGAGGGACCTTCATAGACCTTTGGCGGAAGAACTGGCGCTTTCCTTCGTCCGCCCGAGGGGTACACTCGCAACCGCAAGCACATGTTCATCCGCCAGAACATCCAGTCCCTTCGGTTCTTCCGCACGACGCCGGCGATGCGCTGCCCCTACCTGCCGCATCGCCTGGAGACGAAGCTCGTCACCGAGTTGAGCGGGCCGGACGCCATCTCCCAGCACGATACGCTGACCGACGCCGGCTTCCGCCGTTCGCACCACTTCGTCTACAAGCCGCTGTGCGACGGTTGCAGGGCCTGCGTTCCGGTGCGCATCCGGGTTCGGGACTTCGAGCCCAGCCGGGCCCAGCGCCGCATCCAGCGCCGCAACGAACATGTCCATGCCGTCGAGACGCAGGCCCTGGCGACCGGAGAGCAGTTCTCGCTGTTCTCGCGCTATGTCCTGACGCGCCATCGCGATGGCGACATGGCCGACATGGACTTCGACGACTACCGTGCCATGGTCGAGGAGAGTCCGGTCGAGACGGCGATCATCGAGTTTCGCGATGACTCGGCCGATGGCCGTCTGGTGGGGGCATGCCTCGTGGACTGGCTGTCGAGCGGCGTGTCGGCGGTCTACAGCTTCTTCGATCCCCAGGATCCGCGGCGAGGCCTCGGCACGCACATGATCCTGTGGCTGGCCAGTGCCGCCGCCAAGCGGGGGCTGCCCTATGTGTATCTCGGCTACTGGATCGCCGAGTCCACCAAGATGGCCTACAAGCGCTCCTTCCGGCCGCTGGAATTCTTCGGCCCGGAAGGATGGATGGAGTTGCCTGCGACATAGGCAGTGCAGCGGGCGTGGCGCGACTTGACGCACCTCGTCCGCATTGCGGACCGATGCAAGCTATGGCATCGCGCAGCGGACCAAGCTAAGAAAGTCTATCCGTCGGCAAGAACGGATGGTCAGCCAAATAAGAAACTCTGGGTAGGGGAGACGGGATGCGCTCATTGCTGGCGTTCAGCGCGCTGATCGACGCGTTAAATGAAAAGATAGGACACATCTGCAACTGGCTTGTGCTTCTGGCCTGCGTGGTCAGCGCCGGCAATGCCATGGTGCGCTACGCCTACGACACGAGCTCGAACGCCTGGCTCGAGATCCAGTGGTACATGTTCGCCGTGATCGTGATGCTGGGCGCTTCCTATACGATGAAGCGCAACGAGCACGTCCGGGTCGACCTCTTCTACATGACCCTGAGCCGCCGCGGACAGCTCTGGGTCGACATTCTCGGCACGCTGATCTTCCTCCTGCCGACCTGCACCATCCTGGCCTGGCTGAGCTGGCCTTTCTTCATGCAGTCGTTCAACGTCTACGAGCACTCCTCGAACGCCGGCGGGCTGCTGCGCTGGCCGATCAAGCTGGTGTTGCCCGTAGGCTTTGCCCTGGTCGCCCTTCAGGGCCTCTCCGAACTCATCAAGCGTGTGGCCTTCCTCAACGGATATGCCGTTGACAGCCTCGAAGCCCACTACGAGAGGCCCACGCAATGATCCCTCTAGAGTACATGCCGCCGCTGATGTTCGGCGGCCTCGTCGTGTTCATGATCATCGGCTACCCGGTCGCCTTCTCGCTCTGCGCGGTGGGCTTCTTCTTCGGGTTCCTGTCGATCGAGATGGGCTACTTCACGATGGCCTTCATGCAGGCCATCCCGGGCCGCGTGTTCGGGAGCATCCTGTCGAACGAGCTGCTGCTCGCCATTCCATTCTTCACCTTCATGGGTGCCATCCTGGAGAAATGCGGGCTGGCGGAGGACATGCTCGAATCGATGGGCCAGCTCTTCGGTCCCATCAAGGGCGGGCTGGGCTACTCGACCATCATCGTGGGCTTCATCCTCGGCGCCATCACCGGCACCGTGGCCGCCCAGGTCATCGCCATGGCGCTGATCACCCTGCCGGTGATGATGCGCTACAAGTACGACATGCGCTACGCGACCGGCGTGCTGGCCGCGTCGGGCACCATCACCCAGCTCGTGCCGCCTTCGCTGGTGCTGATCGTCCTGGCCGACCAGCTCGGCAAGTCCGTCGGCGACATGTATCTCGGCGCCTGGGGCCCGTCCCTGCTGCAGATCGCGCTGTTCGCCGGCTACACCTTTTACCTGACCCTGGTGAAGCCCGAGGCCCTGCCACCGGTGCCGCGGACGCTGTTCGGCAAGGCGCTGCTGATCAAGTGCGCCTGGGGCATCATCCCCGCTGCCGTGCTCATCTTCCTGGTGCTCGGCACCATCATGATGGGCCTGGCGACTCCCACCGAGGCGGGAGCGATGGGAACGATCGGCGCGATCGTGCTGGCGGTGGTGCGCAACGCGCCGCTCACCCGCTTCGACCGCATCGCGTTCTTCGGCGGCTGCGCGGCCGCCATCATCGGCGCCCTGATCGGCATCGTCGCCTTCAAGTCGCTCGCCTTCCAGGCCGCCTTCACGGTGATGTTTGCCGCCATCATCTGGCTGTGCTGGCGCGCCTGGCAGGTAAAGGACCTGCGCGACCTGATCGTGCAGGCCTTCCAGGCGACGATGCGCATCACGGCGATGGTGGCCTTCATCCTGGTCGGCGCGACCTGCTTCTCGATCAGCTTCCAGGGAGTCGACGGCAACCAGTGGGTCGAGCATCTGATGTCGAACCTGCCGGGCGGCGTCTGGGGCTTCCTGATCGTCGTCAACCTGTTCGTCTTCTTCCTGGCCTTCTTCCTCGACTTCTTCGAGATCGCCTTCATCATCATTCCGATGCTGGCGCCGGTCGCGCAGAAACTCCTGGCGCCGGTCGTGGGAGCGGAAGCCGCCCTGATCTGGTTCGGCGTGATGCTGTGCGTGAACATGCAGACCTCGTTCATGCACCCGCCCTTCGGCTTCGCGCTCTTCTACCTGCGCAGCGTGGCGCCCAAGGAAGTGAAGAGTTCGGACATCTACTGGGGTTCGATCCCGTGGGTGCTGCTGCAGCTCATCATGGTGGCGATCGTGATCGCCATCCCGCAGTCGGTGACCTACTTCCTCGACGATCCGAGCGGGGTCGACCCCAGCAAGGTGACGATCGACATCCAGGCACCTCCGACGGACGATGTCGCGCCGCCGGTCTTCGGGGCGCCGCCTAAATAGCGTGGGCATCCGGTCCACGGATTGAACGACACGCCCGCCGGCCGCACCGGCGGGCGTTTTGTTTGGTATTCTGCGCCCATGGTGCTGACCTTCAGGACGGCGATGCTTGCAGAAGGCGAAGAGGTCGTGCGCGTCATACGCGCAGCCTTCACGCCCTATCTACGCGCCTTGGGGCGCGACTTTCCTACCGATGAATCTGCTGAATATGCCGAAGAGCGGGAGCGATTTGCGGCGGAACTCGGGCGCGGCGAGATTTACATCGCTCTGGATGGGGAGCGCATCGTCGGTGCTGTCAGGACCAAGCCTCAGGCGAAAGACCTCTACATTCACACGATCGCCGTGGATCCAGTGAGACAAGGCACCGGCGTCGGGAGCTGGCTGCTGGAGCAGATCGACGAGATGGCGCGAGCACGTGGCCTTGGCAGCCTGTCACTCGAAACCGCCGAGATGGCGATGGCCAACATTCGCCTCTACCAACGACACGGCTTCGAGATCGTGCGCCATGGTCCACCCGACCACGGGCTCGACCCTCATACCAGGGTCTACATGGTGAAGACATTTTAGGTCACGCCGTCTCGTCCGGCAGAAGCGGCTGGCTTCAGACGCTTCGCGCGCAGGCGGCCCCTTCCTGCCGCAAGGGCAACAAAAAAGCCCCGCCAACCGGCGGGGCTTCTTCTATCAGGCTTCCTGCTAGCGGCCTTGGGCCGACATCGAGAAGTTGAAATTGTCGAAGGTGTTCTCGGCAACGCGGAACCACAGGTTCTCGTCGGCGCGGAAGGCCTTCATGTTGTCGTAGATCTTCTTGAACTTCGGATCCTTGGCCGAGAGTTCATCGTAGTACTTGTACGCTTCCAGGAAGCACGGCTCGAGGACGGCGCGCGGGAATGGACGCAGTTCGGTCCCGGCCGCCACGAGGCGGCGCAGCGCGGGCGGATTTCCCGCGTCGTACTTGGGCACCATCCAGGAGGTGACCCGACCGGCCGCGGCCTCGACCATCGCCTGGTAGGGCTTCGGCAGCTTCGCCCATGCTTCGTTGTTGATGTAGAGCGAACCGACCGACGCGCCTTCCCACCAGCCAGGATAGTAGTAGTACTTGGCGACCTTGTTGAAGCCGAGCTTCTCGTCGTCGTACGGACCGACCCATTCACACGCGTCGATCGTGCCCTTCTCGAGCGCCGGATAGATGTCGCCGCCGGCGATCTGCTGCGGCACCACGCCGAGGCGCGTCAGGATCAGGCCCGCGAATCCGCCGACGCGGAACTTCAGGCCCTTCATGTCGTCCATCGACTTGATTTCCTTGCGGAACCAGCCGCCCATCTGGCAGCCCGTGCCGCCAAAGGTCAGGGAGCGGAAATTGTACTCCTTGTAGAAGTCGTTGATCAGTTCGTGGCCGCCACCGAATTCCAGCCAGGCATAATACTGGCGCTGGTTCATCGAGAACGGCAGGCCGGTCTCGAACACGAAGTTCGGATGCTTTCCGAAATAGTAGTAGGCGGCCGTCTGGCCGGCCTCGACCGTGCCGTTCTGCACCGCATCCGCAACCTGCAGGCCGGGAACGATTTCGCCGGCGGCGAAGGGACGGATCTGGAACTTGCCGTCCGACATCTCACCGACGATCTTTGCGAACAGCTCGGAGCCGCCGTAGAGCGTGTCGAGCGACTTGGGGAAGCTGGACGTCAGACGCCACTTCACTTCCGGCATGCTCTGGGCAATGGCCGGCGCGGCAATCGTGGAAGCCGCCGCTACGCCCGCGGCGCCAACGCCCGCTGTCCTGATGAATTTCCTACGTTGCATGATTCTCTTTCCTCCCGTGGTTGCCTTCATGGCCCCCTTCAGCCCTGCAACACTGGCATGCGAAATTGACTTTGAAAAGCGCCCGCCTGCCGGAAAATCCTTAAATATATGCAATGTTTCGGCGTGAATTGATCCGCTCCGACACCAAAAAGCCCCGCCGAAGCGGGGCTTTCGACCGGCCGGGGGCCGGAGGTTCTAAAGCTTGTTGGCAGCCGACTGGCGCGCCATGAAGTTGTCGAACGTGTTCTCGGCCACGCGGAACCAGAGAACCTCCTCGTTCCGGAACGGCTTCCAGGAATCGTAGACCTTCTTGAACTTCGGGTTCTTGGCGATGGTCTCGGCATAGAGTTCGTTCGCGGCGCCGAAGCATGCTTCCATCACCGACTGCGGGAATGGCAGGAACTTCGTGCCGGCCGCCACCAGCTCGCGCAGGGCGCGCGGGTTCTGGGCGTCGTACTTGGCGACCGACCAGCTCACCGTGTCACCGGAGGCCACGGCGATCGCCTCCTTGTACATCGGCGGCAAGGCCGCGAACGCCTTCTCGCCGCAGTAGAGCGACAGGGCCGCGCAGCCTTCCCACCAGCCCGGATAGTAGTAATAGGGCGCGACCTTGTTGAAGCCGAGCTTCTGGTCGTCGTACGGACCGACCCACTCCGCCGCGTCGATCGTGCCCTTTTCGAGCGCAGGGTAGATGTCGCCACCGGCGATCTGCTGTGGCACCACGCCGAGCTTCGCCATCACCTGGCCGGCGAAGCCGCCGATGCGCATCTTCACGCCCTTCATGTCCTCGGGCGTCTTGATCTCCTTGCGCCACCAGCCGCCCATCTGGGCACCGGTATGGCTCATCAGGAAGGAGATCAGCTTATACTCCTTGTAGAAGTCCCGCATCAGCTCGAGGCCGCCACCGAAATAGACCCAGGCATTGTGCTGGCGGGTGTTGAGGCCGAACGGCAGCGCCGTATCGAAGGCAAAGGTCGGATCCTTGCCGACATAGTAGTAGGCCGCCGTATGGCCGCACTCGACCGTTTCATTCTGGACGGCGTCGACGACCTGCAGGCCTGGAACAATCTCGCCCGCCGCGAAGACCCGGATCTGGAACTTGTTGTCGGTGAGTGCCGCGACGCGCTTGGCGAAGAATTCGCCGGCGCCATAGATCGTGTCGAGGGACTTGGGGAAGCTGGACGCCAGGCGCCACTTCACTTCGGGCATCGATTGGGCGACCGCCGGAGCGGCCAGGGCGCCGGCAGCGGCAACCGTCGCACCGCCGACACCGGCCGTGCGCAGGAATTTGCGACGTTGCATTTGTTTATCTCCCTAACTCTTTTGCTTACCGAACGCGCGACTTCTGCCACGCGAACCACACCTTGTTGGTGTCGTTTATCGCATAGCGCAACGGCGATGAAAAGCAGGTGCCGGGAGCATGCAGACAAAGAAAACCCCGCCGAAGCGGGGTTTTCCAGGTCTGGGGCGGTGAAGCCTAGAGCTTGTTGGCCGCCGACTGGCGCGCCATGAAATTGTCCATCGTGTTCTCGGCGACGCGGAACCACAGGACCTCCTCGGCGCGGAAGGGCTTCCACGATTCGAAGATCTTCTTCCACTTCGGGTTCTTCTCGTTGAGCTGCGCGAAGAGGTCGTTGGTCGCGTTGTAGCAGGCCTCGAGGATCTGCGGCGAGAACGGCAGCAGCTTGGTGCCGGCGCCGACCAGCTCGCGAACGGCCTTCGGGTTCTGGGCATCGTACTTCGACAGCATCGAGGTGTGCGCCTTGGCGGCGGCTGCCTCGATGATGGCCTGATACGACTTCGGCAGCTCCGCCCACTTGGCCAGGTTCACATAGGCCGAGAGCTGCGGGCCGGCTTCCCACCAGCCCGGATAGTAGTAATAGGGCGCGACCTTGTTGAAGCCGAGCTTCTGGTCGTCGTACGGACCGACCCACTCCGCCGCGTCGATCGTGCCCTTCTCGAGCGCCGGATAGATGTCGCCACCGGCGATCTGCTGCGGCACCACGCCGAGCTTGGTGAGCACCTCACCCGCGAAGCCGCTGACGCGGAACTTCAGGCCCTTGAGATCCTCGACGGTCTTGATCTCCTTGCGGAACCAGCCGCCCATCTGAGCGCCGGTGTTGCCGCAGGGAATCGAGTGGATGTTGTAGTCCTTGAAGAAGTCGTTCATCGCCTGACGACCGCCGCCCCAGTTCCACCAGGCATCCTGCTGGCGGGCGTTCAGGCCGAACGGCACGGCGCAGTCGAGCGCGAAGGTCAGGTCCTTGCCGACATAGTAGTACGAAGCGGTGTGGCCCATCTCGACCGTGCCGTTCTGGACGGCGTCGGCGACCTGCAGGCCGGGAACGATTTCACCGGCGGCGAACAGGCGGATCTGGAACTTGCCGTCGGTCGCATCGGAGACGTACTTCGTGAAGAGTTCGCCAGAACCGAAGATCGTGTCGAGCGACTTCGGGAAGCTCGACGCCATGCGCCACTTCAGCTCGGGCGCGGACTGCGCGATGGCCGGCGCCGCGAGCGCTCCGGTGGCGGCAACCGCAGCGGTGCCGATGCCGGCCGTGCGGACGAATTTACGACGTTGCATGAAACTAGGACTCCCAACTCATGTTGCAGGACGACACGTATGCCGCCTGATTTGCGCGGCATATGACATGCGCGCTGCACCGGAAGAAAGGCTCAATGCATGAGCAATAAGGTGAGCGCCAATGCGCCCACTGCAATGCGGTACCAGGCAAAAACGGTAAAGCCGTGGCGGCTGATGAAGTGAACGAATGCCCTTACGACGAGTATCGCCGCGACGAAGGCGGCGACGAAGCCCAGCGCGATCACGCCGCCGTGATCCCAGCTCAACGACGACCAGTTCTTGTAGAGGTCGTAGACGGTCGCCCCAAGCATTGTGGGCATCGCGAGAAAGAACGAGAACTCGGCCGCCGTCGCACGATCCACGCGGAAAATCCGCGCCCCCATGATCGTTGCGCCTGACCGCGACACACCCGGGATCATCGCCACGCACTGGCAGAGGCCGATGTAGAGCGCCGTCTTCAAGCCAATGTCGTCCACGCTCTTGATGCGCGGCCTCTGCGCGAATCTCTCGATCACCAGGATCGCCACGCCCCCCACGATCAGCGAGATGGCAACCACCCAAGGGCTGAACAACACGGATTTGATGTATTTATGAGCCGCGACGCCCACGATCGCGGCCGGCAGGAACGCCACCAGAATGGCCAATGCAAATCGTGTCGCCTGCCTGTCCCGCTCCAGGACACCCATCGCGGTGGCCCAGATCTTCGCGCGGTAGAGCAGACAGACGGCAAGGATCGCGCCGAGCTGGATCACGATCTCGAAGACCTTGCCCGGCGGCCCCTGGAAGTCGAGCAGTTCCTCGGCGAGGATGATGTGGCCCGTCGACGAGACGGGCAGGAACTCGGTGAGACCTTCGACAACGCCGATCAGCAGCGCCTTCCAGATCAGCGTCAGGTCCATTCTCAATCCTTGAAGCGTTTGGCCCGTGGCCAGCCCTTCTCCGGCATGCGCCCTGCCTGGGCGCGCTCGCCCCGCCAGAACTTCAGCTCAGCCGCCGGAATGGTCCGGTTGCCCCACGGCAGCCCTTCCGAAAGGACGAAGGCCTGCGCATCCGACAGCCGGTCGCCCTTCGACTTCTGCAGCAGCACGCCGCGGCCGCGGCCCATTTCGGGCACCTGGTCGAGGGGGAAGATCAGCAGCTTGCGACCTTCGCTCAGCACGGCGATGGAGTTTGCGCCTTCGGGTACGACGCCAAAGGCCTGCGCCCTCTCCTTGTCGGCGAGGGTCAGCACCCCCTTGCCGTTCTTGGTCTGCGCCACGACCTCGTCCTCCGGCACGACGAAGCCGCGTCCGGCATCGGACGCCACGAGGAACTTCCGGCCGCCCTTCAGGACTTCGAGCTGGACGATGTCCTGGTCGTTGCCCAGCTCGATCATCAGCCGGATCGGCTCACCATGGCCGCGAGCGCTCGGCAGGCGATCACAGCCCACCGTGTAGAAGCGGCCGTTGGTCCCGAACAACAGAATCCTGTCGGTCGACTGGGCGTGGATGGCGAAGCGCGCCGTATCGCCTTCCTTGTACTTCAGTTCGCCGGCGGCCTTGTCATCGAGATGGCCCTTGGCCGCGCGGATCCAGCCCTTTTCGGACAAGATCACCGTCACCGGCTCACGCTCGACGAAATCCTCGATCGCATGCTCGATCTCGGCCGGCGCATCGGCCAGCTCCGTGCGGCGGCGACCGAGCTCGGTCTTGCCGCCGAACTTCTTCTTGGTCTCGCGCACCTCGTCGGCGATCGCGTTCCACTGAAGCTCATCGCTCTTCAGGAGGGCCTTCAGGTCCTTGCGCTCGGCGCTGAGCTTCTTGTGCTCGCCGCGGATCTCGAATTCCTCGAGCCGGCGCAGAGCGCGCAGGCGCATGTTCAGGATCGCCTCGGCCTGCAGGTCGGTGAGCCCGAAAGCCTTGATCATCTTGGGCTTGGGCTCGTCCTCCTCGCGGATGATCTTGATCAGCTTGTCGAGGTTCAGATAGGCGATCAGGTAGCCGTCGAGGATCTCCAGGCGTCGCTCGATCGCGGCCAGCCGGAAGGTCGAACGGCGCACCAGCACCTCGCGCCGGTGGTCGAGGAAGGCCTGCAGCGCCTCGCGCAGGTCCATGACGCGCGGCGTGTTGTCCTTGTCGAGGACATTGAGGTTCAGCGGGAACCGCGTCTCGAGATCGCTCAGCTTGAAGAGCTGCTCCATCAGGAGCTCGGCCGGCACGTTGCCGGTCTTCGGCTCCAGCACGATGCGCACGTCGTCGGCCGACTCGTCGCGCACGTCCTCGAGGATCGGCAGCTTCTTGGCATTGATGATCTCGGCGATCCGCTCGATCAGCTTGCCCTTCTGGACCTGATACGGGATCTGCGTGACGACGATGCGGTACTGGCCGCGCGGCAGCTGCTCGACTTCCCATCGGGCGCGCAGCCGGAAGGCGCCGCGGCCGGTCCTGTAGGCCTCGACGATGGATTCCCGCGGCTCGACCAGGATGCCGCCCGTCGGGAAATCGGGGCCCTTCACCAGGTCGACCAGCGTCTCGATGCGGGAGTTGGGCGTCTTGATGAGATGCAGCAGCGCGTCGCAGAGTTCGCCGACATTGTGCGGCGGGATCGAGGTCGCCATGCCGACGGCAATGCCGGCAGCACCGTTGGCCAGCAGGTTCGGGAAGCCGCCCGGCAGCACGATCGGCTCTTCGGTCGAGCCGTCGTAGTTGGGCCGGAAGTCGACGGCATTCTCGTCGATGCCGCCCAGCAGCGCCTCGGCCACCTCGGTGAGGCGCGCCTCGGTGTAGCGCATCGCGGCGGGATTATCGCCGTCGATGTTTCCGAAGTTGCCCTGCCCCTCGATCAGCGGATAGCGCGCGGCGAATTCCTGGGCGAGGCGCACCAGCGCATCGTAGATCGACTGGTCGCCATGCGGGTGATACTGGCCGATCACGTCGCCGACGACGCGGGCGCTCTTCTTGAAGGCGCTGTTCGGATCGAGCCGAAGCTGGCGCATGGCGTACATCAGCCGGCGATGCACGGGCTTCAGCCCGTCGCGCACGTCCGGCAGCGACCGCGACATGATGGTCGACAGCGCATACGACAGATAGCGCTCGCGGAGCGCGTCTCCGAATTGCACCGGCTTCACTTCGGCCAGTTGGACGACGTTGTTGCGCTTTGCCATGGACCAGCGTGACGAGGGGAAGAGCCGCAGTTCCTGCCGTGGCCCGATTTATCTAGCGTTGGAGCGATTCCATAAATCTCGACCGGGCGGGAGGCAAGGGCTTGTTGTGCGGCCAAAAAACGTGCCGTTCTAGGAAAAACCCCGTCAGATCGAAGCCCTGGAGCAGCTCGTCGCGACCAGACGACGGTCCGCCGGTGGATAGAAAGCCCGGCAACGGCAGCAGCTTCTCCTTGTAGGGTCCGGCGGCCGCGCGGGAGACGGCGCGGCCCGTCCGGGGCGAGACATAGGCCAGGTCATCGGTCGAGCCCGTGGCCGCGCATTTCTCGAGATCGAGGCCGAAGCCCAGCTCCTGCAGCAGGCCGAGTTCGAGGCGGACATAGATGGTGGGCCAGCCGGGATGACCGAGCACGCCCAGGAAGGCCTTGAACCCGTCGAACATCGCCGGATGCGGTTCGCGCTCTGGCAGGGCGGCATCGATGACGGCGCAGGCCGCCGCGAGCCCGGCCAGTTCGGAGGCATCGTCCATGGCGCGCGCGGCGTGCGGCTCGCGCAATTCGCCTGAGTAGTTGCCGAGCTGTTCGGGAAGCCGCCCGCGCCAGCCGACCTCGACCAGGTTGCCCGACTGCCAGATGGGACGGGCACGCCGGGATACGCCGCCTGGCACGAAACCGGAATGCCGCCCGTGCTCGCGCGTCAGCAGCGATACAACGAGGCCCGTCTCTCCGTGAGACCGCGCCGCCAGCACGATGCCTTCGTCGTTCCAGTCCATGCGTCCGTGTATGCCGCGTCCCGGTGAATCGCGCTAGGTTCCGGCCGATGCCGAAGTCGATATGCCGAACCTGAGACGCCGCACCCTTCTGGGTGCGGGCGCTCTGACGACCCTGCCCCTTCCCGGCCTTGCCCGGCCCGCCGACACCCGGCCGCAGATGCTGCAAGGCGTGCAAGCGGGCGATATCGGTAGCGACGGCGCGACACTGTGGAGCCGCGCCGACCGGCCGGCGCGCATGATCATCGAGCATGCAACGACGGAAAGCTTTGCCAGCGCAACGCGTGTCCAGGGACCAACGGCGCTCGAAGCGACCGACTACACGTCGCGCCTGCGGCTGGCCGGCCTTCCGCCGGGCCAGACGATCTTCTATCGCATTGCCTATGCCGATCTCGCGAACGACGCGGCGATCAGCGAGTGGGTGACCGGGCGCTTCCGTACTCCCCCAGCCACCAAAGGCGATGTGAGCTTCGTCTGGTCGGCCGATACGGTGGGCCAAGGCTGGGGCATCAATCCCGCCATTGGCGGCATGACGATCTACGAGACGATGCGGTCGCTGGCGCCCGACTTCTTCGTGCATTGCGGCGACACGATCTATGCAGACGATCCACTCTTGCCGGAAAAGAAACTGCCCGACGGACGCGTGTGGAAGAACCTCACGACCGAGTCGAAGTCGAAGATCGCCGAGACGCTGGACGAGTTCCGCGGCAATCACCTCTACAATTTCCTCGACGCCAACCTGCGCCGCTTCAACGCCGAAATCCCGATGATCGCCCTGTGGGACGATCATGACGTCGTCGACAACTGGTACCGCGAGAAGCGCCTCGACGAGGATGTGCGCTATCGGGAGAAGGACGTCGGACTGCTGGCGCGCCACGCCGAGCGCGCCTTCCGCGAGTTCATGCCCCTCGCCGACGGGCTCGACGGGCCGATGCGCCTCTATCGCAAATTCTCGTTCGGGCCGCACCTCGACCTCTTCCGCCTCGACATGCGGAGCTTCCGGGCACCCAACGGCGCCAATCGGCAGGAAGCGACCGGCCCGGAAGCCGCTTTTCTCGGTCTGGAACAGGTCGCCTGGCTGAAACAGGCACTCAAGGGCTCCACCGCGACCTGGAAGATCATCGCGGCCGACATGCCCCTCGGCCTCGTCGTCTACGACGACTGGCGCCGCAAGTCCGGCTTCGAGGCCGTCTCCAATGCCGATGACGGCCCGCCGCTGGGCCGCGAACTGGAGATCGCGGGACTGCTCGCCTTCATCAAGCGCGAGGGCATCCGCAACGTGCACTGGATCACCGCGGATGTGCATTATCCCGCGACCCATCGCTACGACCCTGCACGGGCCGCCTTCCAGGACTTCACGCCGTTCTACGAATTCGTGTCGGGCCCGCTCTGCGCCGGCGGCTTCGGTCCCAACGCGCTCGACGGCACGTTCGGCCCGCAGGTCGTGTTCCAGAAGGTCCCGCCCCCCGGCCGCTTCGATCTTTCGCCGCTCGAGGGCTCCTGCCACTTCGGGCATGTGAAGATCGACGGAAAGTCAGGGGTGATGACGGTCAGCCATCGTGACGCCGGCGGCGCGGTGATCGATACGCTCGACGTCATGCCGTCCTAGGACTGATAGTCGAGCCCGATCGAGCGGTAGTGCGAGGGATCGTCGGCCCAGCGTTCGCTCACCTTCACGTGCAGGAAGAGATGCACCGGGCGCTCCAGCATCTGGGAGAGTTCGTGACGCGCGCGCGCGCCGATCTGCTTGATGCGGGCGCCGCCCTTGCCGAGGAAGATCGCGCGCTGGCCCTCGCGCTGGACATGGATGGTCTGCTCGACCCGGACGCTGCCATCGGGGCGATCCTCCCACTTCTCGGTCTCGACCGCCGCCTCGTAGGGCAGCTCCTGGTGAAGCTGCAGGAACACCTGCTCGCGCGTCACCTCCGCCGCCAGCAGGCGCAGCGGCAGGTCCGCCGCCTGGTCCTCGGGGTAGAGGAACGGTCCCGGCGGCACGGCCTGCGCGAAGGCCGTCAGCAGGTCGCCGATGCCGTCGGCCTTGAGCGCGCTCACCATGAAGGTGCGCTCGAACGGCACGATGGCGTTCAGCTCGGCCGTCAGCGCCAGCAGCTTTTCGCGCGGCACCAGGTCGATCTTGTTCAGGACCAGGAAGCGCGGCGTCCGCGACTCCTTCAGCCGCCCGGCGATCGCCTTCGTCTCCTCGCCGACGCCGCGTTCCGCGTCGACCACCAGCGCCACGAGGTCGGCATCGTCGGCGCCCTGCCAGGCGGCAGCGACCATGGCGCGTTCCAGGCGCCGCTTGGCGACGCGGAAGATGCCCGGCGTATCGACAAGCACGACCTGCGCCCGCGAGGGGCCCTCGCCCGTGTCGGGGAGGTCCGTCATCGCGATGCCGATCACGCGCATGCGCGTGGTCTGCACCTTGGGCGACACGATGCTCACCTTGGAGCCGACCAGGCCGTTCACCAGGGTCGATTTGCCGGCGTTCGGCGCGCCGACGACGGCGACGAAGCCGGCCCGCGTTGCAGCTGTGCTCATGCCCCGTTCAACCTTTCCAGCAATGTCATGGCCGCCAGCCGCTCGGCCTCGCGCTTGCTGCCGCCCCGGCCGCGCGCGGGCTCGTGTCCCTTGAGCACCGCATCGACCACGAAGACCGGCGCGTGCGGCGGTCCTTCGCGATCGACCTCGAGATAGACAGGCAACGGCAGACGGCGCGCCTGCGCCCATTCCTGCAGCGCCGTCTTGGGATCGCGTGGCACCGCTACCTGGCTGCTGAGGCGGTGGCCCCACAGCAGGGCCACGCTAGCCGCCGCGGCTTCCAGGCCGGCATCCAGGAAGATGGCCCCCAGAAGCGCCTCCAGCGCATCGGCCAGGATATTGGGCCGAACGCTGGTGCCCGGAGTGCGCTCCGAATCGCCGAGGCGGAGCTGGCTGCCGAGGTCGATTTCCGTGGCGATTTCGACGAGCGTCTCGGCGCGCACGAGAGCGGCGTGACGGCGCGCCAGCTCGCCCTCGCGCTCATGTGGGAAGCGGCGCAGCAGCAGGTCGGCCATCGCGAGCGACAGCACGCGGTCGCCCAGGAATTCCAGCCGTTCGTTGCCGTTCGGGAAGGCCGCCTTGAGTTCGGGCCGGCGGTCGAGCGCGCTGCGATGGGTCAGCGCCTCCGCGGCAAGCTCGGGATGCGCGAAAACATGACCCACACCCTTCGACAGCGCCGCGAGATCGACGTCCGTCGAAATCAGTGGATTGCCATGAAGAAGCGGTTCCAGCGTATCGCCTCGGGCCATTTCCACGGTTCCAGCCAACCGGCAGCCGACGGGTCGTGCGAGAAGAAGATGAACTCCGCCCGGCCGACGAGATTCTCCGAGGGCACGTACCAGCCGAGCTGGTCGCGGTCGCGCGTCGAGCCGGAGAAGTCGCGCAGCATCAACCGCGTTCGGCTGTCGAGCGAATCGTCGCGATTGTCGCCCATGACGAAGTAGCTGCCGGCCGGCACGAGGAATTCCGGCGTATTGTCGGCCATGCCGTCGTCGCGATACTCGAGCACGGTGTAGCGGCGGCCGTTGGGGAGGGTTTCGCTGTAGAGCGTGCCCTTCTGGTAGTGGCCGTTGCTGCCCTTCACATGGTCGCCGATCTTCAGCCGGTCTACGGCCACGCCGTTGATGTGCAGCAGGCCGTTCGTCACCTGGATGCGATCACCCGGCATGCCGACGATGCGCTTGATGTAGTCGGTGCGGTTGACGCCCTGGCCCTGGTCGCCGGGATACTTGAACACGGCGACGTCACCGCGCTCCGGCGGCGAACCGAAGATCCGGCCCGAAAAGACGCCGAGCGAGAAAGGGAAGGAGTGCTTGCTGTATCCGTAGGAATACTTGGACACGAACAGGTAGTCGCCGACCAGGAGGGTCGGGATCATCGAGCCGCTCGGAATGTTGAAGGGCTCGATGGCGAAAGTCCGCACGACCAGCGCAATCAGGACGGCATAGACCACCGTCCGGACGGTTTCGCCCCAACCGCCGGTCTTTTCTTGTGTTCTCTTACGACGCTCAGCCACGTCCGTCATCGCCGTACCAGTTTGAACAAGCCGGGGCTATAGCAGGGCCCGGGGTCCCTGTCTCCCGCCCCAGCCGCGGCATGGGGGCTCTGTGATCGCCCAAAGCGCCTTGCGGATCATGGATTGGGGACCGCCGAGATGATCACGACTGCTTGAGCGAGCGGGTATTCGTCCGTGATGCTCAGGTCGATCTGCGCCGTCATGCCGGCCGGCGTGATCTTTTGGAGCCGGGCCAATGCCCCACCCGTCAGGGCCAGGGTGGGTTTGCCGCTTTTCTGATTGATCACACCCATGTCACGCCAGAAAACCCCGGCCCGCAGCCCGGTGCCCAATGCCTTGGCACAAGCCTCCTTGGCGGCAAACCGCTTGGCATAGCTGGCAGCACGGGTTGCCCGGCCTTCCGAGCGTTTTTGCTCGGTTTCCGTGAAGACACGCTGCACGAAGCGTTCGCCGAACCGCTCCAGGGACTTTTCGATGCGCCGGATGTCGCAGAGGTCGTTGCCCAGGCCGATGATCACGCGGCGGCCCCTCCGGCCCGCGCAGCATCCATGATGCGGCGCATCTCCCGGATCGCCGGCTCCAGGCCGACGAAGATCGCCTCGCCGACCAGGAAATGGCCGATGTTGAGTTCCCGCACCTGGGGAATGGCGGCAATCGGCGCCACGTCGGCGTAGCTCAGCCCATGGCCGGCATGGCATTCCAGGCCGAGCCTGGCGCACAGCGCCGCCGCCTCGCGGATGCGGTGCAGTTCCGCCTGCTTGGCCTCGCCCTCGACCTCGCAGTAGCGACCGGTATGCAATTCCACGACCGGAGCCCCCAGCGTGACGGCGGCCTCGAGCTGGCGCGGGTCGGCCTCGATGAAGAGCGAGACCCGGATGCCGGCGTCGCGCAGGCGTGCGACCATCGGCTTCAGGTGGTTGTGCTGGCCGGCGGCGTCGAGCCCGCCTTCGGTCGTCCGCTCCTCGCGCTTTTCGGGCACGATGCAGGCGGCATGCGGCCGATGGCGCAAGGCGATGTCGACCATCTCCTGGGTCGCCGCCATCTCGAAGTTGAGCGGCACCTTGAGTTCGCGCATCAAGCCTTCGATGTCGGCATCGACGATGTGACGCCGGTCCTCGCGCAGATGCGCGGTGATGCCGTCGGCGCCGGCCGCCTCCGCGAGGCGCGCCGCGCGCAGCGGATAGGGCAGGTGCCCGCCGCGCGCGTTGCGCACCGTGGCGACGTGGTCGATGTTGATGCCGAGACGCAGGGGATTGGACGCAGTCATACGCAGCTCTCGAAGAGGGGGAACGAGGAAGTCGTCAATTGCGGGCGCGTTCGACGGCGTTGATGGCGGGCGTGGCGCGCAGCGCCGCGGTGATGTCGGCCAGGTGCTTCACGTCGGACACCTCGACGTCGATCACCATGTCGAAGAAATCCATCGACCGGTTGACGATGCGCAGGTTGGAGATGTTGCCCTGGTGACGGGCGATCACCGTGGACAAGCTCGACAGGCTGCCGGGCTGGTTGGCGACCGTGATCTTGAGCCGCCCGGTATAGACGCCGCCTCCGCTTTCGCTCACCGAATCCCAGCCGACGTCGATCCAGCGCTCCGGCGCCTCGGAGAAGCTCTCCAGGGTGGCGCAGTCGATCGTATGGATGGTGACGCCCTTGCCGGTCGTGATGATGCCGACGATGCGATCGCCCGGCAGCGGATGGCAGCAGCGCGCGAAGTGCAGCGCCATGCCCGGGATCAGCCCGCGAATGGGAATCTGCTCGCCCTCGAGCTTGCCCCCTCGCCCGTTCTCGGCCGTCTTGCCGGACTTCGAGCGGGCTCGCGAGATCGGCACGACGTCGGCGCCACCCTTGCGTGGCTGCTTCAGCCCGGGGTAGACCGCCGTCAGGACCTCGCGGGCGCCGACGAGACCAGCGCCGACCGTCGCAATCAGGTCGTCGGTCGAGGCCTGCTTGAAGTTGATGCGTACGCCGTCGAGGCCCTTCTCGGTGACCTCGTAGCCTTCTTCATGGAAGGCCTTCTCGAGCAACGACTTGCCGAGCTGGATGTACTGCTCGCGCTGGCGCGTCCGGATGAAGCGGCGGATCGCGGCCTTGGCCTTGCCGGTGACGACGAAGCGTTCCCAGGTCGGCGACGGCGTCTGCGCTTTCGACGTAATGATCTCGACCTGGTCGCCGTTCGAGAGCTGGGTGCGCAGCGGCAGCATGCGGCCGTTGATCTTGGCGCCGACGCAGGTGTCGCCCACCTGGCTGTGCACCGCATAGGCGAAGTCGATCGGCGTCGCGCCGCGCGGCAGGGCGATCAGCTTGCCCTTGGGCGTGAAGCAGAAGACCTGGTCCTGGAACATCTCGAGCTTGGTGTGCTCGAGGAACTCCTCGGCGTTGGGCGCCTTGTCGAGGATGTCCATGAGGCTGCGCAGCCAGGCATATTGCGGCGCGTCGGTCGACGGGCCGCCCTGCTTGTAGATCCAGTGGGCGGCGACGCCGCGCTCGGCCTGGTCCTGCATCTCCGCGGTGCGGATCTGGATTTCGATGCGTTGCCCGAGCGGCCCGATCACACCGGTGTGCAGCGATCGATAGCCGTTGGGCTTGGGAACCGAGATGTAGTCCTTGAAGCGCTGCGGCAGCACCTGATAGCGGCCGTGCAGCAGGCCGAGCGCCTGATAACACTGCGCCACGTCGGCGACGATGATGCGGAACGCCATGATGTCGGAGAGCTGCTCGAAGGAGACGTTCTTCCTCTGCATCTTCCGCCAGATCGAATAGGGCGTCTTCTCGCGGCCCGAGACCTGGGCCTCGAGCCCGCCGTCCTTCAGCGTCCGGACCAGCTCGACCTCGATCTGCGGCACCAGCTTGTCGCCGCGCTCGCGCAGGTAGCCCTGGCGCGCCAGCACCGAGGCCCGGCCATCGGGATTGAGTTCGGCGAAGGCCAATTCCTCCAGCTCGCGCTTCACATTCTCCATGCCGATGCGCGAGGCGAGCGGCGCGTAGAGGTCCATGGTCTCGCGCGCGATGCGCCGGCGGCGCGCCGGTTCCTTGATGTGGTGCAGCGTGCGCATGTTGTGCAGGCGGTCGGCCAGCTTCACCAGCAGCACGCGGATATCCGACGACATGGCCAGCACCAGCTTGCGCAGGTTCTCGGCTTCCTTGGTGCTCTCCGACTGGATCTCGAGGCGGGAGAGCTTGGTGACGCCGTCTACCAGACGCGCAATGTCCTCGCCGAACAGACTGGCGATCTCGTCACGCGTGGCGTCGGTATCCTCGAGCGTGTCGTGCAGCAGGCCGGTGACGATCGAGTCGGTATCCAGCCGCATCTCGGCCAGGATGCCGGCGACCTCGACGGGATGTGAGAAATAGGGGTCACCCGAGGCGCGGAGCTGGTTGCCGTGCTTCTTGAGGCCATAGACGTAGGCACGGTTCAGCATGTCCTCGTCCGCATCCGGATCGTAGGAATGTACGCGCTCGACGAGTTCAAACTGACGAATCATGACAATCGCCCATTATATGGGGACGATTGCGTGCACTCCACGGCGTTTGCACGAATAGCAGGCTGAGCGCCGTTAGGGCTCAGCCCTCAAACACTATTCGCTGACGTCGTCTTCCTCGGCCATCGGCAGCGCCTTGGGCTGGGCCGCTTCCGCACCGCCCTGCGCCAGCGCCGCGGCCAGCTCCTGCTCGAGTTCGGCCATCTCGTTGACTTCCTCGGGCTTGTCGACGTCGGCGTGCTTCTGCATGCCGGAGATCAGGGAATCCTTCAGGACCGCCTGATCGAGCTTCATCTCGGCGATCTCGCGCAGCGCCACGACCGGGTTCTTGTCGCGATCGCGGTCGAGCGTGATCTGGGCGCCGGCCGAGATGTCGCGGGCGCGCTGCGAGGCAAACATGACCAGTTCGAAACGGTTGGGGATCTGCAAGATGCAGTCTTCGACGGTGACACGCGCCATGGGCGGGAACCTCAGAATTTCCTGGAAGCCGGCGGTTATACCTGCCCCCGCCCAAAAGGCAAGCCGGCGGGCTGGAACGGCTGGGCGACCTGGTCCGCCGGCAGGGCCTTCAGGAGGTCGTGGATCGGGGTACCGGACACCGGGTGGCGCCAGGTCGGCGCGAGATCGGCCAAAGGCCGCAGGACGAAAGCCCGTTCCGACATGCGGGAATGCGGCAGGATGGCTCTCCCGGCCCCTGGAGCGGCTATTTCCCCACGATAATCGAGCAAATCCAGATCGATCAGCCGGGGAGCATTGGGCACACTGCGAACCCGGCCGAACAGATCCTCGATTTCGTGCAGGGTGGCCAGCAGGTCGTCGGCGGACAGCGACGTGGCGACCTCGGCCACCACGTTCACGTACCAAGGCTGGTCCGAGGCGGGGACCGGGGCCGTCCTGTACCAGCGGGAATAACGCAGGACGCGGATACCCCGCCGGTCCAGTTCCAGCAGCGCGGCTTGCAGCGTCTCGCGGGGAGAGGCGTAGGATGGGTGGGGCAGGTTGGCGCCGGCACCTATGAAAATCGGTTGGCCGCCTGTGTTGTCCACCAGCAAGTTCCCTCAACCCCTTGTGATCTATAGGTTAACAACCTACTCTTAATATGTTCCAGGAGAGGTATGGGTTACCAGCCTTTCGCAGCTGCATAATTTTCGTTCGCCAGCGCATATTCTTCAAAAAAGGGTTTGGTCGCCATGAAGGGCAACTTCTACGAGAACGAGCGCGTCGCGCTGTTCATCGACGGTGCGAATCTCTACTCGGCGGCCCGCTCCCTGGGCTTCGACATCGACTATCGCCGCCTCCTGAAAGTGTTCCGGGAAAAAGGCCGGCTGGTCCGGGCATATTATTATACGGCCCTGGTCGAGGATCAGGAATATTCGCCGATCCGGCCGCTGATCGATTGGCTGGATTACAACGGCTACACCATGGTCACCAAGCCGGCCAAGGAATTCACCGACGCCATGGGCCGCCGCAAGGTCAAGGGCAACATGGATATCGAGCTGGCCATCGACGTGCTCGAAATGGCCGACCATCTCGACCATGTGATCCTGTTCTCGGGCGACGGCGACTTCCGCCGGCTGGTCGAGGCCGTCCAGCGCCGCGGAATCCGGGTCTCGGTCGTCAGCACCATCAAGTCCGCCCCGCCGATGGTGGCCGACGAGCTGCGCCGCCAGGCCGACGACTTCATCGAACTGTCCGAACTGGCGCCGCTGATCGCCCGCAACCCGTCGGAGCGCGCCCCGCGCCCGGCCACGACCACCCGCGAGTCCGAAGCCGAGTACGACGCGCCGCCGGAATCCCTGATGCGCTCGGCCTAGGCCAACCGCTTCAGTGTCCGCGCCCGCCTTCGAAGAGCCGCCGCTCGACTGCCCGCGCTGTCCGAGGCTCGCGGCCTTCCGCCACGACCTGCAGGGCAAGTTCCCGGACTGGAAGAACGCGCCGGTCCGTTCGTTCGGCAAGCTCGACGCCCGCCTGCTGATCGTCGGGCTGGCGCCGGGCATGAAGGGCGCCAACCGCACGGGCCGCCCCTTCACTGGCGACTATGCCGGCGACCTTCTGTACTCGACCCTGCTGAAGTTCGGCTTCGCGCAGGGCACCTACCGCGCCGATCCGAACGACGGCTTGCAGCTCGTCGACTGCCGCATCGCCAACGCGGTGCGCTGCCTGCCGCCCGAGAACAAGCCGTTGCCGGTCGAGTTCACCGCCTGCCGGCCGTTCCTGCAGTCCGAGCTCGCCGTCATGCCGGAGCTGCGAATCCTGGTGGCACTGGGCAAGGGCGCTCACGACCAGATCCTGCGGGCGCTGACCGTGCGGCCGGCCGGCGCCTATCCGTTCATCCACGGCCGCCTGCACAAGCTGCCCACCGGGCTGATGATCGCCGACAGTTATCACTGCTCCCGCTACAACACGAACACCGGCCGCCTCACGACCGAGATGTTCCACCAGGTCTTCGACGGGGTCCGCCGCGCCCTCGACGCCTGATCAGCGGAGCGCGCCACTCCAGTGGCGCAATCATGATCATGAGCGCCACAGGAGTGGCGCGCTCCAATGAGACGCCGACTACTCTACAGCGCCGCCTCGATCGCCGATGTGATCTCGCTCGACACCGGGCGCACGCGGCTCGGCCAGGCGCCTTGAAGGCTGCCGTCCTTGCCGATCAGGTACTTGTGGAAGTTCCACTTCGGCGCGGCGCCCTCGCCCGCTTCCGCCGCGATCCACTTGTAGACGTCGTGGGCCTCGGGGCCGATCACCTTCTGCTTCGCGGTCATCGGGAAGGTCACGTCGTACATCGACTCGCAGAACTTCGCGATCTCGGCTTCGTCGCGAGGCTCCTGTGCCCCGAAATCGTTGCAGGGCACGCCCAGCACCACGAGACCGCGGGGCCCGTAGTTTTCATGCAGGGCCTGCAGGTCGGTGTATTGCGGCGTGAACCCGCAATAGGAGGCGACGTTCACCAGCAGGATCGGCTTGCCGGCAAATCTCTTCAGGTCGAGCGGCTTGCCGTCGATCGCGGTGAAGCTGAAATCGTGTGCGCCCATGTTCAAGGCTCCTCGTCATAGCGTTGTTCCAGCCACGGATCGCCGTAATTGTGATAGCCGCGCACTTCCCAGAAGCCCGGCTTGTCGAACTCCGAGAATTCGACGCGCTTGATCCACTTGGCGCTCTTCCAGAAATAGAGCTTCGGAATCACGACGCGCAGCGGCCCGCCATGCTCGCGGCTGATCGGCTCGCCGTTCCAGCTCCAGGCCAGCATGACGTCCTCCGCAGCGAAGTCCGCCAGCGGCACGTTGGTCTTGTAGGTGTCGTAGGAATGGAAGATCACGTGCTGCGCCGAGGCCTTCGGTTTCACCAGGGCGATCAGGTCGCGGGCGCTGACGCCTTCCCACCTGTTGTCGTAGCGCGACCAGGCGGTGACGCAATGGATGTCGTTCGTGAGTTGCGTCGGGGGCAGGGCCTTGAACTCATCCCACTTCAGAGTGACGGGAGCTTCGACTTCACCATCGACGAACAGGCGCCACGCATGGGTGGGAATCTCGGGCTTGATGCCGAGATCGAGGACCGGCCAGGTCTCGACCAGGCGCTGGCCGGGCGGCAAACGTTCCGTCGGGGCCGCCGTCTTGCCGGTGAGCAGGCGGCCTTCCTCGGCCCACTTCTGCTTGCTGTCGACCAGCTTGCCCTTGAATTCGCCGGACAGAGTGACGTCGTCGTCGGCCATGGAACTCCTCAGATGCGGCGGCCCGCCTTCTCCCAATATGGCGCGCGCAGCTTGCGTTTGAAGATCTTGCCCGAATCCTCTCGGGGAAGGGCAGCGCTCAATTCGACGACCTTCGGCACCTTGTAGCGGGCCAGGTGCTCCCCGAGATAGGCCCGCACGGAGGCGGCATCGAGGGTCGCGCCGGCGGCCGGCTCGACATGGGCGCAAATCTGCTCGCCGAACTCCTCGTCCGGAATGCCGAACACGGCGCAGTCGCGCACGCCCGGCATCTGGATCAGCGCCCCCTCGATCTCCGCCGGGTAGATGTTCACACCGCCCGAGATGATCATGTCGCGCTTGCGATCGCACAGGAACAGGAAGCCGTCGGCATCGACATAGCCCACGTCGCCCACGGTGACGAGCTGGCCCAGCGCCACCTCGCGGCGCTTGGCGTCGTCGTTGTTGTAGGTGAAATCCGCGAGGTGCGGGCCACGGACATAGATCTCACCGATCTCGCCCGTCGCCACGTCGTGCCCCTCTTCATCGACGACCCGTACGGTCGCGCCGGGCACCGCACGGCCCACCGTGCCGGGCTTGCGCAGCGCGTCCTCGGAGCCGTGCCAGACCACGACGCCGGTCTCGGTGGCGCCGTAATACTCGTTGATGACGGGTCCCCACCATTCGATCATCTGGCGCTTCACCGCCGGCGCACAGGGTGCCGCGCCGTGGCTCACGAAGCGCAGCGACGAGACGTCGTAGCGCGCCCGCACTTCGGCCGGCAGCCGCAGCAGGCGGACGAACATGGTCGGCACGATGTGCATGTGGGTGATGCCGTGCCGCGCGATCAGCCGCAGCATGTCCTCGGCCTCGAAGCGCGGTTGAAGCACCATATGCAGGCCCAGTCGCGAGCTGGCATTGCCGTAGGCCGACGGCGCGGAATGGTACATCGGCCCGTTCATCAGCACGACGATCCCGGGATCGGGCTTCAGGCCCCAGAACAGGGCCGCTTCCTGCGCCGCCGCGGCCTGCTGCTCGGGCGTGCTGGGCTGGCGGCGCACGCCCTTGGGCCGCCCCGTGGTGCCGGACGTGTAGATCATGCTGCCACGCGCCGCCCGTGGCGGTTCGGTGCGCGGCGCCGAACCCGCGACGAACGCATCCCACGGCTCGGCACCTGGCGGCACCTGCCGCTTCTCGGCCGCGACGCCATAAGCCGCGGCGATCTCATCGGGAGTCGGGACGGCGAAGACCGTCACGCCCTCGGGAACGCCACCCGCGATCTGCGCCAGCAGGTCGGTATGGGCCACCAGGACCGAGGCGCCGCTGTCGCGCAGGATGTAGTTCGCCTCCTCGGGCGTGAAATGCCAGTTGATCGGCACGGCGTAGGCGCCGAGCTGGCTCGCCGCCATGTTGACCTCGAAGGTCGCGAAATCGTTGCGCAGCATCAGCGCCACGGCGCTGTCATCGCCGACGCCCAGTGCCGCCAGACCGCCGGCTGCCCGCGCCGCATTGTCCCGGATCTCCGCCCAACTGCGGAACCGCTCGCCCGCCGTGACGCCTGCCGTCATTGTTTCTTCCCCGTCTTCTTTGGAGCCGCCAAGGCGCCCTTGAACATCAGCGCGCCATGATAGCCGGCGAGCGTCCGGACATCCGGCCCGTGATCGAGCATGCCCGCCTGTTTCAGCATGACCAGCCCATGGGTGGCCGCCCACATCGACCAGCCGAACAGCAGCGGATCGGCGTCGATCAGGCCGGCCTTCACCATCTCTTCCGCCTGCCGGGTCACGAAGGTGCGCGCCCGCTTCGATTCGCGCAGCAGGTCGGGATGGTCGTCGCCGATCGGCTGGTCGATCTCGAACATGATGCGGTAGGCATGCGGATGTTCGTCGGCGAAGCGCAGATAGGCATCCCCCACGAGGCGCGCCTTGTCGAGCGCCCCCTCGCCCTTCGCCGCGGCGGCTTCGAGAACGTCGGCGAACCGGGAGAAGGCCTGCGCCCTCACCGTCGCCAGGATGTCGGCCTTGTCCTTGAAGTAGCGATAGGGCGTCTTGGGGCTGCAGCCCAGCGCCTCGGCCAGTTGGCGCATGGTGACGCCCTCATAGCCGAAGCGGGCGAACCGCTCGGTGGCGACCCGGCACAGCTCGGCGCGGAAGTTGGCAATGTCCTGTTCGGTCAGATAGCGGGGCATGTTAGATACACAGTGTGTATACTTGCCCTGCCACCGTCAACTTTTGCCCCGATCCCAGATTCCCGGATGCATTCCAGATTGTGCCTCGTCACCGGCGTCGACGCCGGCATGTTCTCCCAGCTCCTGCTGCTCGGCGGATCGCTGCGCCGCTACAGCCCTGGCCTCGCCCTCCATGTCTGCGACTTCGGCCTGACCGAGGCGCAGCGGGCCTATGTCCGCCGGCGCTACGTCCTGCTCGACAAACCGATGGAGATCCGGGCCCGTCATCCATGGGACTACAAGGCCAATCTCGGCCGATACGTCGCCACCGTATCGAGCGACGCCATTGTCTGGATCGACGCCGACATGATCGTGCTCAACGATATTCAGGCCCCGCTGCAGGCGCTGTTCGACGCGATGCGTGCCGACGGGCATGTCGTCGCGGTGGCCGACAGCGGCGTCAGCATCGGCGAGCACCAGGCAATGGAGCCGGCACCGTCTTATGAGATTCTGGTGAGCGGCTTCGACCCATCTGCGCCCTACCTCAACTCCGGCTTCTTCCTGTGCGGCTCACGCGGCTTCCTTGATGTCTGGGCGGCGCAGACGGCGATCATGAACCTCGAAAAGCTGTTCGAGCAGAATGCCTTCAACCTGACGATCCTGGGTTCACGCCGGCAGGTCCGCATCCTCGACCGCTTCCGCTGGAACCTCGTGGCCAACGAGCTGCCGTCCGCCGACATCGATATTTCGCCAGGCCATGTCGCCGTTACCGGGCCGGCAGGGCCGGTGCTGATCCTGCACGCCACCTCTACCGATCGGTCGAGGGACCTCATCCTGCAGCCCATAGAGATCCAGCTGAACAACCGGTCGGTCACGACGACCGTCCGGATGATCCTCAATCCGCCGGCGCTTCTGTCCTTCCAGCATGAGCTGACGGTCGAGGCGATCCGGAGCGAGGGCGCGGCGCTCGTCGAATGTGGGGTCTGGCCCTGAGCGCACCTCGCCCACGCAAGCCGAACGGCCGCGCCGGGAGCCTGCGTCATGGCTGTGACCGCGCTCAGGCCGTTTCGGCGAACAGTTCGCGACCGATCAGCATGCGGCGGATTTCGCTGGTGCCGGCGCCGATCTCATAGAGCTTTGCGTCGCGCAGCAGGCGGCCGGTCGGATAGTCGTTGATGTAGCCGTTGCCGCCCAGCAGCTGGATGGCGTCGAGGGCGATCAGCGTCGCTTTCTCGGCGGCGTAGAGGATGGCGCCGGCCGAATCCTTGCGCGTGGTCTGGCCGCGGTCGCAGGCCCTGGCGACGGCATACACATACGCCTTGCAGGCGTTCATCGTCGTGTACATGTCGGCGAGCTTGCCCTGCACCAGCTGGAACTCGCCGATCGCCTGGCCGAACTGCTTGCGCTCGTGGACATAGGGCACGACGATGTCCATCGCCGCCTGCATGATGCCGATGGGTCCCGCCGCCAGCACGGCGCGCTCGTAGTCGAGCCCGCTCATCAGCACGTTGACGCCCTTGCCCACCGCGCCCAACACGTTCTCCTCGGGGATCTCGCAATCCTCGAACACCAGCTCGCCGGTGGAGGAGCCGCGCATGCCCATCTTGTCGAGCTTCTGGGCGACCTTGAAGCCCTTGCGGTCGGTCTCGACGATGAAGGTGGTGATGCCGCGCGGCCCGGCCGCCGGATCGGTCTTGGCATAGACCACGATCAGCTGCGCGTCGGGGCTGTTGGTGATCCACATCTTGGTGCCGTTCAGGACATAGCGGTCGCCCTTCTTCTCGGCCCTGAGCTTCATCGACACGACGTCGGAGCCGGCGCCCGACTCGCTCATGGCGAGGCTGCCGACATGCTCGCCGGAGATCAGCCCGGGCAGGAAGCGCTTCTTCTGCTCGTCGGTGCCGGTGCGGCGGATCTGGTTGATGCAGAGGTTGGAGTGGGCGCCATAGCTCAGCCCGACCGCGGCCGAGGCGCGGCTGATCTCCTCGACGGCGATGACATGCTCAAGATAGCCGAGGCCCGAGCCGCCGAATTCCTCCTCGACGGTGATGCCGTGAAGGCCGAGCTCGCCCATCTTGGGCCAGAGTTCGCGCGGGAACCGGTCGGTCCTGTCGATCTCGGCGGCGATCGGCGCGACCTCGGTCGAGGCAAAGCGCTGGACCTGGTCGCGCAGCGCGTCGGCGGTTTCTCCCAGGCCGAAATCGAACGGCGGCATCGCATTCGGGATCATGATCTGTCTTACCTATCGAGGGACATCAGGATTTCGGGTCGACCTTGACGTAGATTCGGATCAGCTTCCACTCGCCGTCCGACGGAATGAATTCCAGCTCGAATCGCAGGCGCGACGGCTCCGTGGGGAAACTGCCCTTCACCACCAGTTTCCCGTCCTCGTCGACGACGGGCCGGGGATCGTAGCTCGGCGGCATGGCCGCGATGATGTCGAAGTCGGCGTTCTTCTTCTGGAATTCCCTGAACGTGGCCTTGAGTTTCTCGGGCGGGAACTGCTCGCGGAACGGCTTGGACAGTTTCGCGTGCAGCACCGCGTAGTTGCCGGTCACATTGGCGTCGTTGAGGCTGAGCAGCGAACTCTTGACCAGCGCTTCCAGCACGCGGTCGGACGGCACCTTGTTCTGCGCCTGCACCACGGAAGCACCCAGCATCAGGGCGAATGCAGCCACCAGACGGACGATTGCCGACATGAACGACCTCCACCGCCAACGATAGCTCAAAGCAGGAAGATCGTCGCCAACCCGAGGAAGGTGAGAAATCCGGTCACGTCGGTGACCATGGTCAGGAACACCGTCGAGGAGACGGCCGGGTCGACGCCGAATTTCTGCAGGCCGAGCGGGATCAGCGAGCCGGCCAGCGCCGCGGCCATCAGGTTGCAGACCATGGAGGCCGCGATCACGGCGCCCAGCCGCCAGTCGTGGAAGATCAGGATCACGCCCAAGGCCAGCAGAAATGCGAACAACAGTCCGTTCAGGCTGCCGACGACCGCTTCCTTGGCGATGAAGCGCATCCCGTTGGCGGCAGTAAGCTCGCCCATCGCCAGGGCGCGCACCGTGACGGTGACGGTCTGGATGCCGGCATTGCCGCCCATCGACGCGACGATCGGCATGAGAGCGGCCAGGATCACGATCTTCTCGATCGTGTCCTCGAACCGGCTGATGACGAAGGACGCGACAAGGGCGGTCGCGACGTTGACCAGCAGCCAGGGCGCCCGCATCCGGGCGGTCGTCACGGTGTCGGCATGCATGTCGTCGGAGCCGACGCCGCCCATCTTGAGCAGGTCCTCCTCGGCCTCTTCGTCGATCACGTCGACGACGTCGTCGACCATGATCACGCCCTGCAGCCGCCCGTCGCCGTCGACGACCGGACACGAGACCAGGTTCTTGTCGCGGAAGACGTGTGCCACCTCCGCCTGGTCGGCCATCGCCGGCAGCGACGGGATGTCGGGATCGACGATGTCGAGGATCGGGACCGGCCGCTTGGTGCGCAGCATGCGGCCGAGCGGCACCGAACCGCGCAGCCGGCCCGCCGCATCGACGACGAAGATGTCGTACACGTCGTCGGGCAGGTCGGTCGCCTCGCGGCAATAGTCGATGACCTGGCCCACGGTCCAGGTGTCGGCGACCTTGACCAGCGACCGCTGCATGAGGCGCCCGGCCGTATCGTCAGGATAGGCCAGCGCCCGCTCGATGTCGGCACGCTCCTCGGCCGGCAGTTCGGCCAGGACCTCCTGCCGTTCGTCCTCGGACAGGTCCTCGAGGATGGTGGCCGCATCGTCGGCCTCCAGTTCGCGGGCGGCGGCCGCGATCTCCTTGCTGTCGAGCTGATCGAGAACGTCCTCGAGCACTTCCTCGTCGAGTTCGGTGAGGGTCTCGGGATCGAGATCGTCCTTGAGGATCGCGACCAGCGTGTCGCGCTCCTCCTCCGAAATCTGTTCGAGGATGGAGGCCTGGCCGGTAGCGCTGAGGTTGGCCAGCAGGCCCCGCGCCTCTTCCGGCCTGTTCTCGACAAGGGCCGCCTCAACTCGCCGGACGAGGTCCGGCGTGACTTCATCGACGAGATCGATCTCGCCGCTCATCCACGCGCCTCGGCGAGGCGCTGCGCTTCGACCACGGCCAGGGCGGTCATGTTGAGGATTCCGCGGGCGGTCACCGACGGCGTGAGGACATGTGCCGGCAGATCGGTGCCGAGCAGGATCGGTCCGATATGCAGCCCGTCAGCCGCCTCCTTCAGCAAATTGAAGGAGATGTTGGCGGCATCCAGCGACGGGCAGACAACCAGGTTCGCGGCCTCATTCAGCCTGGACCGCGGAAAGACGCTGTTGCGAATGTCGACGTCGAGCGCGGCGTCGCCGTGCATCTCGCCGTCGACCTCGAGGGTCGGTGCCCGCCGGTGCAGGATCTTCACCGCCGCCGCCATCTTCCGGGCCGACGCATGATCGGAGCTGCCGAAGCTGGAATGCGAGATCAGCGCGACCTTGGGCTGGATGCCGAAGCGCAGGACCTCGTCCGCGGCCAGCAGGGTGATCTCGGCCAGTGTCTCGGGATCCGGATCGTCGTTCACGTAGGTATCGGCGATGAACAGCGAGCGGGTCGGCATCACCAGCAGGCTGAGCGCCGCCATGTTCTTCGCGCCCTCGCGCAGGCCGATGACGTCGCGCACATGGGCCAGGTGGGTGCGGAAGCGGCCATAGGCGCCGGCGATCATCGCGTCGGCGTCGCCGAGCTTCACCGCCAGCGCGGCGATCAGGGTCGGGCTGGAGCGCACGAGGTTGCGCGCCGTCGGTTCGGTGACGCCTCGCCGCTCCATCAGCTCGTGATAGGCGCCCCAGTACTTGTCGTAGCGCGGGTCGCTGGACGGATCGACCAGCTCGATGTCGACGCCCGGCTGGAACCGCAGGCCGAGGCGCTCGGCGCGGCGCTTTATGATCCCGGGCCGGCCGATCAGGATCGGCCTGGCGATGCCCTCGTCGAGAATGATCTGCGCGGCGCGCAGCACGCGATCGTCCTCGCCGGCGCTGAAGATCACGCGCTTCGGATCGGACCGCGCCTGGGCGAACACCGGCCGCATGATGAGACCGGACTTGAAGACGAACTGGCTGAGCTGCTGGCGATAGGCGTCGAAATCCGTGATCGGCCGCGTCGCGACGCCGCTGTCCATGGCGGCCTTCGCGACGGCCGGCGCCAGTTCGACGATCAGGCGCGGATCGAACGGCTTGGGGATGATCTGGCTGGGGCCGAAGCCGCCGGCCTGCTCGCCGAAGGCGCGCGCCACGACCTCGGAGGGCTCCTTGCGCGCCAGCGCCGCCAGCGCGCGCACGCAGGCGATCTTCATCTCGTCGTTGACGGTCGTGGCGCCGACGTCGAGCGCGCCCCGGAAGATGTAGGGGAAGCAGAGGACGTTGTTGACCTGGTTGGGATAATCGCTGCGGCCGGTCGCCATGATGGCGTCGTCGCGGACGCCCGCGACGTCTTCCGGCGCGATCTCGGGATTGGGATTGGCCAGTGCGAAGATCAGCGGCCGGGCGGCCATCCGGGACACCATCTCGGGCTTCAGGACGCCGGCGGCCGAGAGGCCGAGGAACACGTCGGCGCCGCCGATCACCTCGCCCAAAGTGCGGGCCTGCGTGTCGCGGGCATAGCGCTCCTTCCACGGGTCCATCAGCTCGTTGCGGCCCTTCCAGACCACGCCGGCGATGTCGGTCACCCACATGTTCTCGCGCGGCAGGCCAAGCTTCTCCAGCACGCCGAGGCACGATAGCGCCGCCGCCCCTGCACCGGACACGACGAGCTTCACCTTGGCGATGTCCTTGCCGACCAGCGACAGCGCATTGAGCAGCGCCGCGCCGACAATGATGGCGGTGCCATGCTGGTCGTCGTGGAACACCGGGATCTTCATGCGCTCGCGCAGCTTCTGCTCGACGTAGAAGCATTCCGGCGCCTTGATGTCCTCGAGGTTGATGCCGCCGAAGGTCGGCTCCAGCGAGGCCACGATGTCGACCAGCTTCTCCTGGTCGAGCTCGGCCAGCTCGAGGTCGAAGACGTCGATACCGGCGAACTTCTTGAAGAGGACGCCCTTGCCCTCCATCACCGGCTTGGCCGCCAGCGGACCGATCGCGCCAAGGCCCAGCACGGCTGTGCCGTTGGTCACGACGGCGACCAGGTTCGCCCGCGAGGTGAGTTCAGCGGCGGTGCCGGGATCGCGCACGATCTCGTTGCAGGCCGCGGCCACGCCGGGCGAATAGGCGAGCGACAGGTCGCGCTGGGTCGCCAGCGGCTTGGTCGGAACGACCTCGATCTTCCCGGGCCTGGGCAGGCGATGGTATCGGAGGGCGCTTTCGCTGAGTTCGTCCGCCAAAGCTCGTCTCCTCGCCTGAAAAACAAAAGGGCCGCCGGTTGGGATTTACCAACAGGCGGCGACCTCTCGTCTACCTTTTCATTCGAACCGGCGATGGTGCGGCCAAGAAGACTCGAACTTCCACGCCTCGCGGCACTAGCACCTCAAGCTAGCGCGTCTACCAATTCCGCCATGGCCGCGCCGGTTCGATGGCGCGGGGGATACCAAATCGCCCCCCCAGTGGCAAGGCG
>NZ_SCUT01000044.1 GCF_004297265.1 Reyranella sp. | reverse complement strand
TGCGCCTTGCCCTCGCGCGGATCGCAGCGGCATGATTTGCCGCGCATAGCCCATGCCGGACAATTCCACTTCCCCAGCTCCCGACACGACACGCGACACGCGCCGGCCGTTCGTCGTGGTCACCGGCCTGTCCGGTGCCGGCCGCGCGACCGCGCTGAACGTGCTCGACGATCTGGGCTATGTCGCCGTCGACAACGTGCCGCTGCCGCTGCTCGACGATCTCATGCGCTCGACCGGTGGCGAAGCGGGCGAGAAAGCCAGACCGCTCGCCCTCGGAATCGATACCCGTACCTTCGGCTTCGACGCCCGCAAACTGGTGACCCGTATCGGCGAACTGCGGAACCATCCAGGCCTTGCCGCCCGGCTGCTGTTCCTCGAGGCCGACACCGAGACGCTGCAGCGGCGCTACACCGAGACGCGCCGGCCGCATCCGATGGCACCCGACCGCCCGGTGGTCGACAGCATCATCGAGGAACGACGGCAGATCGGCTGGATGCGCGAGTCCGCCGACGTCTCCATCGACACGTCGTCGCTTTCGCCGCACCGCCTGAAGCAGATTCTGACAGGCCATTTCGGCCTCGGCCGCGCGATCGGCACCCGCATTTCCGTGATGTCGTTCTCGTTCCGCCGCGGCCTGCCGCGCGAGGCCGACCTGGTGTTCGACGCGCGGTTCCTGAAGAACCCTCACTACGATCCGGCGCTGAAGCCCCTTACGGGCCGCGATCCGGCGGTTGCGGCGTTCATCGCAACCGACCCCGACTACCACCCGTTTGTCGACAGGCTGAAAGGGCTGATCGGGCCGCTGCTGCCGCGTTTCGACGCCGAGGGCAAGAGCTATCTGACCATCGCCATCGGCTGCACCGGCGGCAAGCACCGGTCCGTGGCGCTGGCCGAGGAGCTTGCAGACTGGTTGCGAAGCACGGGCCGGTCCGTCACTCTCTCGCACCGGGACGTCGGGGCGGCCGGGGAGGCCGGGGGCGCAGGGTAGAGCACAGAATGATTGGTATCGTACTCGTGACTCACGGCAATCTGGCGCAGGAATTCAAAGCCGCGCTGGAACACGTCGTCGGTCCACAGCAATGCATGTCGACTGTTTGCATCGGCGCCGACGACGACATGGAAAAACGACGCGGGGAAATACTGGAGAGGGTCCGCGCCTGCGAAACGGGCGAGGGCGTCATCGTGCTGACGGACATGTTCGGCGGCACGCCCTCCAATCTCGCGATCTCCATCATGGAGCAGGCGCGGGTCGAAGTGCTGGCCGGCGTGAACCTGCCGATGTTGGTGAAACTCGCCAGCGTCCGCACGCGGCCGATCGCCGAAGCGGTGCGCATGGCGCAGGAAGCCGGTCGCAAATACATCACCGTCGCCTCCCGCATCCTGGCCAAGGAAGCGTCGTGACCGACATCGCAGGGAATTCGAGCGCGGAAGCCGGCATCGGCGCCCTGAAGCGGAATCTGGCGATCGGCAACAAGCGCGGCCTGCACGCCCGCGCCGCCGCCAAGTTCGTCCGCACCGCCGGCCAGTTCGATGCCGTCGTGCGCGTCTCCTACAAGGGCCAGGAAGTCTCGGGCCTGTCGATCATGGGCCTCATGATGCTGGCCGCCGGCATCGGCAGCTCGATCGAGGTCATCTGCTCGGGCCGGCAGGCAACCGACGCGATGGCGGCCATTTCGGCGCTGGTCGAGGGCAAGTTCGGCGAAGATTGAACGCCCTGTGCGCCGGGCATAAAGCGGCGCGCATATCGACATAAATTCTTGCTTATATGTTGATCCGGCGCGTTGAGGCGGTTTCGCACCGCTGTTATGACACGCCCGCTTTTCACAATTCGTCGCCTGCCGACGCCGGCACAGAAGGAGCGCCAAATGGCCGACTACATCGTCAAGGATATCGGGCTCGCCGACTGGGGTCGCAAGGAACTCGACATGGCCGAGACCGAGATGCCTGGCCTGATGTCGATCCGCAAGGAATACGGGCCGAAGAAGCCGCTCAAGGGCGCACGCATCGCCGGCTCGCTGCACATGACGATCCAGACCGGTGTGCTGATCGAGACGCTGAAGGCGCTGGGTGCCGACGTGCGCTGGGCCTCGTGCAACATCTACTCGACGCAGGACCATGCCGCCGCGGCGATCGCCAAGGCCGGCACGCCGGTCTTCGCGATCAAGGGCGAGAGCCTCGAGGAATACTGGGACTACACCCACAAGATCTTCGAGTGGGG
>NZ_SCUT01000011.1 GCF_004297265.1 Reyranella sp. | reverse complement strand
TCGGCGGGCTCACGGCCCGACAAGGCGGCGATCTCCGCGCGATCCTCGGCACGCAGCAGCGGTGTCAGCTCGCGGGCATCGTCCTCGGTGGCGGGGAGCATGGTGATCACCACCCACGCTCCGCGACAAAGGCGTACTTCCAGTTCGCAAGGGTGAGGCTCTGCATGTTGCCGGTCGTCCTTTCGAGGGCGGCGAATGCGACGCTGATGCCAGTCTGAATGCCGATGGTCTTGGCCGTCGTCGTGATCGGGATCGGCACGTAGGCCGTCGAATAGACGGATGCATGCCCCTCGGTGATCTGGTCGCCGACGGCATAGCCAAACTGGGTCGTTGTGTTCTCCATGACGAACTTGGCGATACGCGGCTTCACCCCGATATTGTGGCTGGCGGAGGTGAATGTTGCGGTCGAGGGAAGCGTCGCCGTAAAGGCCGATGCGAACTTGCCGTTATAGGCATAGGCCACCGTCGAGATGACGCCCGTCCCGTCCGTCGCGGCCTCACCCACCATCACCAGGTTGACCTGCGGCGCGGTCGTGCCGTTGCCGAGGTAGCCACGCATTTCGGCGATGTTGAAGGTGAACTGGCCGGCGGTGACGGCCGACGTGCCGCCCCACTGGTAGACCGGCGCGAGGAGTGTGCTGCCGGGCGTCATGAGGCCGTTGGCGATCGTGACATAGAGGAAGTTGGGCGTTGCCGCCGCTCGGCTGGCGGTGAGGCCCGTCCACTGCAGCGGTCCCGTGCTGTAGCCGATCTCGTCCACCGGTGCGCCCGTCGAGGCCGACCAGCCGTTGGCGGCCGTCGCCACCAGGGGGTAGCTGCTCGACACGTTGCTGGTCGTGATATTCAGCGCACTCGGGTTGGTTCCGAGGAAGTCGGGAAGCCCCGCCGACGTGACCGGACCGGCGCTCACCGTCTGGCGCACGCCCGAGAACAGGAGCGACGACGGCGGCGCCTGCCACGTCGCGGCGCTGCCCGTGATCCCGAGGTACTGGCCGGACGTGCCGCGCGGCAGCCGCACATAGGCCGAGCCGTTGTGGGTCAGAAGGTCCCCCGCCGTCGTCAGCTTGTCGAAGTCGCCGATGTCGGCCTGCAGCGCCTGGATCAGCGCGTAATTGCTCTGTTCCGTCGCCGGGTCGCTGATGCTGCTCACCGTGTACCGTCCCACGATCTCGGCGAGCTGCTGCATCGCCATGGTGATCAGGTCCAGCCGCGCCTCGACCACCTCGGGGTAGTAGCCGCCTTGGTTGGAAAGCACCGTCGTCTGCGTGTAGGGCACCGTTCTCACGATGGTGAGTTTGGTGCCCGTGGCGATCGGGGAGCCGGCGAGCGGATAGGTCACGCTGCCGCCCGCTCGCGTCCCGATTCCCGTCACGCTGTATTCGCTGGCGGCCAAGGTGGTCTCGACATCGTCGGCATCGGTGTAGATGACCGCGAGGTGCGACGCCTCCAGGATCGGGAAGGTGTAGGGGAAGACGGTCGCCGAGGCGTTGCCGTCGTGGATCACCTTGTTGGTCGTGGTCGTGAGGGCCATGGCTCAGGCTCCGGCTTCGAGTCGGGGGATGATGGCGACGAGGGTCGCGGGCAGCGGGTTGGCCTGGCGCACGAAGACCCGGCCCTGTGCATTCCACGAAGGATCGACCAGCACCCGCTCGTCCCCGGTGGTGAGCATCGTCGGATAGCCCGGCTGCTCGGTCGTCCGCTCCTTGATGTCGACGAGGCGGTCGGACGTGGGCCCGGCGCTGAGGCCGCGCGTGTCCTTCACCCGGAGCACCACTTCGCCGATGACCTTCTGGCGCCCCTGCAGGGTCGGCGGCCCGGCCTCGATGTTCAGCGTCTCCAGATCGCAGGTGTAGGGCAGGCCCGCCACCACCCGGCCGCAGGCGCGGGGCAGGGCCACCTGCCCGTCCGTGACCGTGGCCGCCGGCTGCACGGAGCCGTCGGCGAGGATGGCGACCTCCCGCCCCTCCAGATGCCACAGCCCGGCCAGCGTCAGAGTCGCCAGCGCCCAGTCCGACAGCGCCGTCGCCTGCAGGGAGGTGTGTGGCGCGGTGTCGAGCGTGGCGCTGACATGCGTGCTGTCGGTGTAAGCGGTGACCGTGACCGTGACCTGGTTCTGGCCGCTGCGCAGGATGTACTTGGCGCCGACCGAGGCCGCGGTGAAGGGCGTGTGCCCGGCCGCCGTGACGGTGACGGTGTCGCCCGCATTCCAGGTCGCACCGCTGAACGTCAGCGTGGCGCCGGTGTCCCCGTTCCACCCGTTGTAACTGACGCCCGAATCGACGCACCATGCCGAATAGAAATCGGGGAAGTAGCGGCTCGCCATGCGCTCGACATGGCGCACCGTCTGGCCGCCCACCGTCCGCCGCACCGACAGGTAGAGGATGCTCTCGTTGCCCTCCTGCACGGTGGCCACGCTCTCGACGAAGCCGTCGGTGACATGCCGCGACCAGGCATAGACGTCGTGTTCCTTGAGGTAGGTGAAGCCCAGCAGCACGCCATCGGAGCGCACGCACCAGACGATGCCGTCGGGATCGCGCGCATAGGCCCATTCCTCGATGGTCTTCCCTTCGAACAGGTGCCCGGCGAGGATCGAGAGGTTGCGCCCCTGGAAACTGTCCGACGCGAACTCGTAGGCCACGTCGCGCACCTTCTTGCCCGAGGCCGTGACGTAGAGCGCCGAACTCTCTGTCCCGATCGGCGGCACGTCGGACACGCCCTCGTAGGACTGCGGCTTCACCGCGCAATTGGCCGGCGTCATCACATCGGCCTGCGCGCCGGCCCATGCCTTCCACACCGCGCCCGAGGTCCAGACCAGCAGGACGTTGAGGCTCAGCAGGTGCCGGATCTCGTTCACCTCGCGGCTGGCGATGGTGCGGGTGATGGCGTCGCTGTCCTTGGACGGCGAGCTGGTGTTCATGTTGTTGAAGGCGGCCGAGGCCGACGACCACAGGGTCTGCGGCTTCTGGTTGGTGCGGGCATACCACTGCCGGCCCTCGTGATAGGTCGAGCAGCCGGGATACTTGTCCGTCGCGTCGAACGGGTTCTTGTCCTCCGGCGGCGTGTCGGACGTGTCGGGCGCCACCGTCGTGTCGGTGAAGCCGGTCGTGCCGTCGCCCGCCCGGCCGATGAAGCCATAGACCCCGTTCTTGCCCTTATAGACGTTGTAGGAGTTGGCCCCGGCGGCATCGGTCCAGGTGATCTTCGAAGTCTGCGTCGTGGCGCTCACCGAAGCCGACGCCACGCTTTCCTCGCCGGTCTCCTCGGAAACGGCCGTCACGACATAGTCGAAGCCCGCCCCCGCCGCCGTGGACGCCAGCGCCGTCGGCGGCTGCTGCGTCGGCGCGTAGGTGATCGTCGCGAGCGACCACGAGGCATGGCCGGTGCGAGTCAGGTTGCGCGGCGCGTGGGACGGGTGCGTGAGTGTCATCGTGTCCGCGCTCTGCACGAACTTCAGCCGCGGCAGGTCGGCCTCGGGATAGGGCGTGGCGAGCGTGTAGTGCCGCGCCGCCGTCCCGCCCGAGGTCCAGGTGCCATAGCCCGACGTATCGATCCCGATGGCGAAGCTGCTGGCGCCCAGCACGGTGATGTCGACGCTGCGGCCGTCCAGCTCGACCATGCCGCCGACGCCGTCGAGGAAGATCCTGTCTCCGGTCGACCAGCCATGCGCGCCCGAGGTGGTGACGACGCCGGGATTGCCCTGGGTGATGCCGGCGATCGCAATCCCGGCCTCCAGCACGTAGCCGCCATCCTTGACGACCCGCATTTTCTGGTCGCCGAACTCCAGCACGTAGGTCTGCTCGGTATTGAAGGCGAAGGGGACCAGGCGCGAGCGCCTGGCCGCGTGCAGAACGGCGCCGACGAACGCCGTACCCGCCCGCGTGCTGGCCCCGCCGAACGGATGGATGAACCAGTTGAGGCAGGTCGCGAGGCCCACCTGGTACTTCGCGAGATCGACACGACCGTGCAGCGCCGGCGACAGCTCCCCGGCGGCGAAGCTCGGGAGGACGAGCGGCATCGGCATCAACGATAGATGCTCTGCAGCCAGACCGCGGAGCCCTCCTCATAGCCGCGCACCGCCAGCGATTCGGCGACCTGAAACCGCTCGGTCGATGACTGTTCGTTGGCGCTGTCCGCCATGGCCTTCTCGATGCGTTCCTGGGCCCGGCGGGCCAGTCGCTCGGCGAGGTCGGCCTTCTGGGTGATCGGCAGGGCAACGGCCGCCGCGAGGCAGTCGACGAAGGCCAGCACGAACGGCGGGCTGAAGCGCGCCGGATCGGTCACCCGCTGGCCGTAGATCGCATTTGCGATGGAGTCGTTGCACAGCAGGAACTGGTTGGTGCCATCGGACGCCACCTCGAAGGGCACCGCGAGACCGTTCCAGCGGATCCAGCACGAGCCGCCGAAGTCGAGCCGCCAGATCTTCAGGCAATCCGATGGGTAGGCGTAGCTGTAGGCCCAGCGATCGGGCGGCGTGCCGGATGAGGCCAGCGGCTGAGAAACCCTATTGAAGTTCCAGTCGAGCATGCCGAGCAGGTCGTCGCGCACGGTCTCGTACCAGAGGCTCAACTGCCGGGCCTCGGTGCTGTTCTCGGTCAGGTCGGCGATGGTGGCGCGCGTGCCGAGCCGGCTCAGCGACATGTTGCCGATGTCGACGTCGGTCGCCATCAGCCACCCCTGCTCGCTGCCGCCAGCGCCGCCGTCTTCTGCGCCGAACCCGCCGAGCTGCCGACCCAGTAGGCAACCACGCCCGTGAACGAAGATCCGAGGCTGCCCAGCATGATATTGGCGAGATCGCGCGAGCCCTCAGGGATCTCGCGGCGGATGATCAGGTAGAGCATCACGAAGAAGCCCACCGCGATGATGACGCTGACGACCGGTGCGCCCCAGGCGATCACCGAACCGGCCTTCGCCAGCTCGACCGTCTGGGCGCGGGCGCTCTGCACGTCGGCAAGCTGGGCCTTGAGGGCGTCGAGCTCCATGCGCTTTTCGTCTGCCGCTGCCTGGATAACAGCTTGTTTGAACTGCAGGGCGAGGTTCGGGTCGGCGGCGACCGCACGCTCAATCTGGTCAACGTCGCTGGTGCCGAGGATATCCTGAGCGATTGACGTGACCTTGCCGACCGCCTTCCCGGTCTTGTCGCCAAGGATCCATTCGGCAACCGTCGGCGCGAGCCCAAGCAGCAGGGGGATAAGGGGCATTACACGGCTCCTTCGACGAACAGGGCGCGCTCGGCGGCGCGGCGGCGCACGAGGCCCGGCAGAACGCCATCGGCTCCCCGATTCCAGCGCTTGAACTGCTCGGCGGCGCCCTCGTAGTCCCATTTGTTGAGCAGACGCAGGAGCGTCGAGTTGCCAAACTGAGTGGCACCGATGTTGAAGACGAAGCTCGCCAGCGCATCGAACTGGTTCTGCGTGATCATCACGTCCACGAGGTGCTTTATCGCCCCTTCGGTGGCCTTCAGGTCCTCCCGCAGCCATTCGGTGGCCTGTTCTTCGGTGCAGGTGTCGCCCTGGCGGACGCCGTGTGTATGGCCGTAGCCGATGGTCCAGGGCTCGCCCGTGACCTTGTTGCCGGGGTCCGGGTAGGCTTCCAGTTCAAGCCCCTCGAATTCCTTGATGAGGGCGATTCCCCGGTCCAACGTGACCAACAGGGAATTGGCGGCGTTGCTCATGGCATCGCTCCTATTGCTTGAACTTCTGGCCGGCGAACATCACCAGCGCGCCGATGAGGCAGATGACGACGGCCTGGCCGATCTGCTTCAGCGCTCCGTTGCGCACGGTGCGGTAGGCGTTGAACAGATCGCGCAGGCCGCGGATGTGCTCGGGCGCGTCCTCGTCGCCGAGACCCACGCCGGCCAGCGCCTTCTTGGCGCCGCGCTCGGCCGCGTCCTCGAGCATCGCTTCGAGGGCGGCCTGCGGCATGGTTACGAGGTCGCGGTCGCCGGTCATGGACGCCTACTCCAGTACGTAGCCCCGGACTTCGAGCCGGGAGGCGGAGTCGATGAGGTACTGTTGCAGGCGCGCCTCATCGATCTCGTCGGCCGACGACGCCGCGATATGGTCGACGTCGATTTCTCGACCGGCGCGCGTGACCGACACCTCCACGCACGGTGGCAAGCCGGGCAGCGCGCCGGGCATTTCGACGAGGCCTCGGTTCGTGATCACCAGGTCGACGGTCTCTCCCGTGGCCGTTTCGCTGACGCGAAAATTGAATGCATCGCCCTTCATCGGTTTATTCCTTTCCTAAGCCTTGCGAGTCTGCGGCAGGGTCAGATTGATTTCGCCCGCGTGATCGCCGCCCGTCGTGTCGAAGTGAAAGAACAGGTACTGGCGCACCTGATCGCTCCCGGGCGCCAGCGTCAGGTAGTCGGTGCGCAACACGCCCGAATGCGGCTCCGGGATCAGGCCCGCGAGCACCGAATGTCCGTCGTAGAACGACTGGTTGCTGACGCTGCCGACCTCCTGACAGAGGAGCATGATCGTCTGCAGCTTGTTGCAGGAGATGATGTCGTAGGCGAATTCGGAGAACACCCGATCGCCTGCGGACAGGTCGCCACCGAAGCCGATGCCGAGCTGGCTGACCTTGTACTGGTTGATGGAGCCTCCGGCCCCGGACGCCGAGAACACCAATTTCAGCGTGTTCGCGTCCGGCTTGGAGCAGACGATATTCGTCGTCGAGTCCGCCGGCGCTCCCGGCGCCACATCCCAGCCGGTTGGGACATCGCCCGTGATCAGCGTCGAGCCGCCGCCCGGCATCGTTTTCGTGCCGCCAACGCCCTCGAACGTCCAGGAGTGGCCCGACAACAACGAACCCGTGGGGTTGTGCGTCGCGTGGTAGTCGTCGAGGTAGTCGCGCCTCGGGCGATAGCTGTGCGATACGAGGACCTTCTCCAGGTCCTCCCGGATCGCCTTGGCCATGAAGTACGCCCCCATGGCGTTCGGGTGCTTGCCGTCGTCGGACATGCCGCTCTTCCAGGCGCCCGTCGCCGGATCGGCGATGTAGCGGTTGATGTCCGAGACGATGGGGGCGCACGGCAGGCCCGCCGCCGCGACCAGGTCCGGCCGGCCGAGTCCGAGGTCGATCAGCCAGTTATTGTGCGTCGCCCGGACGAGTTGCCCGTTGGCCGTGAGGCTCGAGTCCGGCGGAAGCGTCAGGGTGACGGGGATTTTCCGGCGCAACAGGATCTGGGCCATGATGGACGAGGCATCGGCCTTCATGGTCGCGATCGAGGTCGCGCCCTGGGTCTTGTCGTTGTTGGTCCCGCCTAGGAAGAAGATCACGGCGGCATCGGAGGCCAGCGCGCCGGGCAGGCTGCGCGTCCTGATCTGCGCCAGCGTGTCGCCGATCCAGCCGAAATTGTAGTTCAGCGGGAAGCGGAACTTGCGGCCGGTCTGGATGACGAGCTGCGTCAGGTAGCCGGTCGCGCTGTACGACGTCGTCGTCGAATTCTGCGCCGAGATGCTGTCGCCGAGGGGAGCGGCGATCAGCGGCTCGCCGATGAGTCGCGGCGGCGCGCCGTAAACCGACTGGAAGAGCTGCTGCGAGAATGGCGGGCTGAAGAACTTCATGGCGCGCCTACTTGTAGTAAGCGACGTTGAGCACCGCGCCCGCCGCCACTTCGATGAACTTGATGGCGCTCAGGTCGCCGGCATATTCGATCGTCTGCCCGGCGAGGATCTGCATGCCGACGCTCGCCGTCGGATTCGTTCCGTCGTCGCGGAATCGCACGTTCTGGACTTCGGCCTGCACCAGGACCCGCATCGCCGTGGCCGGGATGGTGGGGAGCCCGGTCGCGCCCGAGAGAGACGGGATCTGCGCCTGCAGCAGGGGCGTTTCCTTGCCCGCGGTGACCGGCAGCGGCTGATCGTCGGCAACCGGCACGGCACCGCCGGTTGCCCGCTGGATGAAAGAGATGATGTTGAAGGCCATGGATTGGGTCCTTGTGCTCATGACGCGCTCCTTCAGCGGGAGACGCGATGGACGCTCAGAAAGCCGGTCACACCGCTCTCACAGATCACGGCGATCCAAGGGTCTGCGTAAAACGCGGCATGGATTTCGGGGTCGAGGACGATGTTGTCCTCTTTCGTTCCCGGCAGGATCAGGTAGCCGGTCAGGTCGGTTTCGATGGTCGACCCGCCCAGCGCTATGTAGATGTTGTTCGGCCCGGGATTGGTGATGACCAGGCTGTCGCCCTTGCCGCCAATCTGGGTCCTCGCGCTCGCGGCCGTGACGGCGAGCCGCAATCCCCTGCCATTATTCTGGAAGATGATGGGCGTCATATGCGGCCTCTGATGGAAGTGGGGCCGGTCTTTCGACCGGCCGCTCATCTTCAGTTGGACGGTGTCGGCGCGAGCGGGCCGCCTGTCCGGGGATCGACGTATCCGGCGGGCGGCTTGCCGTCGGTCATGGCCGGCGCGGTGAGCGGCGTCGCGACCTCGCTGGCAAGGCAAGCCTGATCCGTGGTCGGCGGCGTGTCGTTGGTCCAGACGATCACCTCGTCCGCTTCGAAGCGCTGGAACCCATCCCAGTAGGGAAGGAGCAGGCGAACCCGCTCCCCCTTCTTGATGTCGAGACGGGCGGTCTCCTCGCCAACGCGCTTGGTGGGGGCTGCCATGGATCAACTCCCTTAGACCGTGAAGCCCGACGGGCGGGCGACGTTGTTCTGACGATCCAGCGTCAGATAGGCGTCGATCGTGCCCGACGTGAAGTCGTTGGTCGCCGGCGTGTAGTAGACCTGGATGTAGCGGCGCAGGCCCTTCGGCAGGGTGATGCGCAGCAGCTCATAGCCGGCCACCAGCGAGGCCTTGGCGATGGCCGGACCCTGGACAACCGTCGAAAAGGACGAGTTGTCCGCCGAGTCCTGCAGGGCGACGGTGAGCGTTGCTGCACCGCCGGAGGCCAGCAGGTCGGTCTTGACGGCCACCACGAGTTGGATGTTCTCGCCGTCGCCCATGTGCCGAAGCGCGGTGGCGAAGTCGATGCTCTTTGTCGAGGCCGCGGCGGCGGTGAGCGCCTGCGCGTCCGACATGACGAGGTTCTGGTCGACGTACATGGTTCGGTTCCTTTCCTGCTCGCGCTTAGGCGATCGTCGATTCGGTGCTGAGGAGCTGGTCGACGGTCTTGAGCGGGATACCGTCGTAGTTGTCGAAGCGCTGGATCACGCCGCGATCGTTGCCGGTCTCGGTACGGCGGATCGTGGTCAGGTTGACCGTGCTGGAGGCCTGGACGCCGTAATTGCGCTGCTTGTTGAGGAAGCGGCGGACCTTGCGGTTCATGTAGAGAACCGGGCGGCAGGCGCTGAGGTTCGGGATCTTCGCGATGGCCTGGTCGATGCAATCGACGAGATCGACGGGCGCCGAGGAGGTCAGGCCGGCGGTGCCGGAGCCCGTCTCGATATTCGCGATGCGCACGACGTAGCGCCAGTCCTTGACGTGCAGGCCTGCCTTCCACTTGTACTCGCTGATATAGGCCCGGTAGCGCTTGTTGTTCGGATCGAACGCCCAGTCCTCGCCGAGGTCGCGATCGTCGAGGCCGGCCTTGCTCCCCTTCGGGAAGATGCCCGTGACCTTGTCCGGCGCCCAGCCGATCAACCAGATCGAGGCCGACGTGGTCGAGCCCGAGCTGTTGCCGTTCACCACGTTGTTCGCGGTCTGCGAGGTGCCGGTCGAGAGCGTGTTGTAGCGCGGGGTGAAGCCCATCGGCTTCTCCGGCGCGACGGCGCTGTTGGAGTAGAACAGCTGGGCCGCCATGTCCTGCGAGATGCCCTCGATGAAGGCTCGGTTCTCCTGCGCGCGCCAGGCGGCCGAGTTGCCGTTCAGGTCGGCGAGGTCCTTGTCGACGATGGCAAGCGCCGTCGAGATGCCGCAGGTGTCGGTGACCTGTGCCGTGGTGGACTTGCCGGGGTCGATGCCCTGGTTGATGCGGCGCCACGTCGGCGACGGCAGCGACGTGCGGACCGAGCCGCGATGGCCGGTCGGCAGGTTGCCCTCGATGAAAGGCATGTCGCCGATGATCTCGTTCATCTGCGACAGCAGTTCGCCCACGGTGGCGATCGACCCATCGGGGTCCTGCAGCTTCGCCCAGTCGGCGAGCGTGGTGAAGGTGGTCGGGTTTGCGGTAGCCATGTCCTAGCTCCTAGGGATTCATGTTGCTGTTCGGGAACTGCGAGCGAGCATCACGAGCCCCGCCGGCACCGGCATTGCCGGTCACCCAGGAATCGTCCTTGATCGCCTTGCTGACCTTCACCATTCCGCGAATCAGCCCGGGGTGATTGGTGAACCCCATGCTTTCGAGGTAGGTGACGGTTTCCTTGTCGAAGACCTGAGCCAGCGCCGTCTTGGCGTCGCCGAGGGCTTCTGCGGAGAACTCCTTGGCGGCGTTCTCCTTCCATTCGGTGGTCTGCTTGGCCCAGTTCGCCGCGGCGCTGTCATTGACGGCCTTGGCGATCTGCTTGTCCCGCTCGACCGTGAAGTCGATCAACTTCTGCGCCACCTCGGGCGCGATCTTCTCGGTGCCGAAAAGCTTCACGGCCTCGCCGAACACCGGATCGTCGGCCTTGTAGCCTTCGGGCAAGGTGAGCTTCGAATAGTCGGCCGGGGTTTCGGCCTTCGTCTCGGTACCCTTCGTCTCCTCGCCGGACTTGGTCTCCGTGGTCTCAGCCGCCTTGGTCTCGGTGGTGGCTTCCGTGCCCTTGGTTTCGCTCGCGGTCGTATCGGCGCCTTTCGTCTCGGTCGCCGTCGTCTCGGTGGTCGTGCTCTCGGTCGTCGTGGTCTCGTCAGCCATCGTCCTGCTCCTGTGTGGCCAGCTCGTCGGCCAGTTGCTTCTCAGCCGCGGCAGCGCGTGCCTCGGCCGTCATCAATTCCGTCTGCTGCGGTGCGTGCTGTTCGATCTGGCCCAGCAGTTCGATCCCGATGGAGCGGCGGCCGGCCATGTAGTCCTGATGGCGCTGGGCCTCGGGGCCGCCCGGCACGTAGCCATCGGCCCGAAGGTCGCAGATCCCCAGCAGGCCATGGACGAAACGACGCCCGGCTTCCGTCTCCATGACCGCGCGCACGTCGTCGGCCGCGCGCATCTGCGCCAGCTTCTCGCGCTTCTCGGCATCGCGGACCTGGCGGGCATCATTGGGATCGTGCGTCATAGGCCGAGCACCGCCTGCAAGGCATTCCGGCCGCCGCCCACGTCGGTTTCAGACAGCGTCTTGGCGCCGTCGGCCGCCGTGGTCGCCATGGCCGCGGCCTGTGCCGCCTGCTCCTTCTGGGCGCGCGCCTGCCGCATCTTCGCGACCTGGTCGTCGCTGACCACGATGGCGGACGGCGCGCCGAGCTTGTCGGCGTAGACTTCCATGGTTTCGTCGGCGTCGAGCTTGTCCAGCACCTCGGGCTTCGTCGCCGCGATGCTGCCGGCCATGGCCCACAGACGCTCGACCGAACCCAGATCGGCCGCTTTCTGGGCCTGCGCGAGGATGGAGATCAGCTCGACATCGAGCGGATAGCCCTGCAGCTCCTCCGGCGGCTCGGCCAGCAGCCGATGCTCGAACATGATGTCGAAGGTCTGCTGGACCAGCGGCTGCAGCAGGTCATCGTGCAGGTTCTCCAGCACAGGCCCGAGCATCTGCATCTTCTCTTCGCGCCGGGTGCTGATCTCGAGCTGGTTGCGCGGCTGCACGCCCTCCATCTGGTCGAACATCAGGAACAGGTCGGCGAAGAAGGCGGACTTGACCGATTCGCGCGTGCGCAGCACCAGCCGCTCGACCTCGGCGATGGCGCCAGGAGCCGTCTGATACAGGGGCCACATGCCGGCGCCCTTCTCCTGCGTCGTGAAATAGTTGATGGCGCCCGGCAGGACGGACGACGCCGAGCCCCGCAGGCTGATGTGCGCGCCCATCGGCGGGTTCACATGCTTGTCGACCGCGTTGTGCTCGCGCTTCGCCAAGATCTGCAGAGACTTCACGTCCGGCAGGGAGTCGTGCCCCGGTCCCTGGGAATAGGCCTCGTTCTCGATTGGCTTCCACCGCGGCGTCAGGACCGGAAAGCGGCTGTAGCCGGCGCGGTGGATGAACTCGCCTTCCGCCTGGCCCGAACCCTCACGCCAGTAGACCGAACGGAATGCCTTGCCGGCCCAATCGAGGCGCCCCTTCTCGACCTTCGGATTGGGCTCGATCATGTGCATGATCGCGATCTCGGTATCGGCCTCGGGGCCCTTGGCCTTCTCCGAGATCTCGCGGATGCCGTGGTTCGGCCAGCGCTGTTCGATCTGCCGGCAGGTGTACATGAACCGGCGGGCCAGCGTGTCGACGCGGCCGCGCCAGTCCAGGCCGAGGTAGTATTCGCCCGTGGTGAGCGTGTAGAGCCGGATCACGTCCTCGCGGTCGAATTCCAGCAGCGCGCAGCCGGTGCCGAACTGGCCCAGCTCCTCATAGATCAATGGCAGCGCGGAATAGAGATTGCTGGCGTTGAACACCATGCGCATGCGCTCGGCGGAGTCGTCGAACCACGCCTTGACCGGGGCCAGCTGCGCGACCTGCTTGTCCGGCACCGTCATCCGGAACCACGGCCGCGCAGGCGAGGTCACACCCGACATCAGGCCGGCCACGAGGGTTCGCAGCGCGAAGAGTGCGGTCGGATCGATGATGGCACCGTTCTTCTGGGTGCCGCCGTTGTTCGAGTTCGGAGCCGTGAAGAAACGACCGCGGCGCGGGTTCACGAAGCGCGACAGGTCACGCCATCCACCCTCCCACGACGAACGCTGCCGCTTGAGCACGGCAATGCGCTCGTCCAAGTGCTTCCGGAGGGCGGCGTCGTGGGCCATCAGGCGGCGCCCTGCAGATGCGCCCACCGATCGCCGCGACGGATTCGGTAAACGTGCGACTGCCCAATCCCATGACGCGCGGCCAATTCTGCCGCCCGATCTAGAGTCACAGGGGCAGGCTCCGCGAGGATTTCCAAGACGCCTGCCGCGGTAATTTTGTGCCCGCCCTGCAGTTCTCCCTTCGGGCGGTGCTGCCGGCCTTTGGCATCCCGATCCGCCATGTTGTCCTGGTGTGTGCCCAAGAACAGATGGTCCGGGTTCACGCACGCCCGGTTGTCGCAGCGGTGACAGACGCACAATCCGACAGGGATGGGGCCGCGGTTCAGCTCCCAGGAGATGCGATGGGCGACGTTGCCCTGGCCATTCCACTTCGCCTGACCATAGCCAGATGAGTAGTAGGAGAGCGTCCACAGCAAGCAACCGCTGTTTGGCTCAGGAATTGACCGGTCTTCGATGTACGGATGCATCACGCACCCAGAAGCTGTTTGCCGGCCGTCGTGCTGGCCGGCGTGGCGAGGCCTGTGCCGCTCGTGGCAATCGTCGAGGCATAGCCGGCCATCGCCTGGGCGCGCTTCTTCTGCTCGTCGCGCGCCTTCTTCACCGAGTCATCGGCATAGGACGGAACGGGATCGGGCGCCGGCGGCAATGCCGGGGGAGACATGGGAGGATAGGCGGCCCCGCCGCCACCGAAGATGCCCAAGCGCTGGTACTCCAGAGAGAGCCAGCCTCGAAATCTTCTGAGGGGGTTTACGAATTACAAGCGCAAACTACAGGTCCGCGTGAGGGTCGTAGTCGGACTCGACCATCTGTGCTGCGTGCCCACCTTGCGTCGCGAACCGCGTATCGTCGGGCATATCGGCCACGGGATAGGCGAACGTCAATGCCAGGCCATCCGCCACGTCTGGAGACGCAAGTCCGCGCTTCTTCATGTCCTCCTTGCGCTCCAGGCGGATGGCGTTGTGCGTGTCGAAGCCGTATTGCCGGCCGGTCAGCTCGGCCTTCAGCTCCGGATCGTTCTCGATGGCACCGGTCTTGAGCCACAGGCGCATCGCGGCCCAGATCTCGGCCGCCTTGTCGGCCACCAGGGGCAGGTCGCCGCCCATCATGTAGCGATCGGCCTTGCCGCCGAAGTTCACGCCAACCACCAGGACGCCCGGCAGCATCTTGCGCACCATGTCGACGACGCCCGCGCCCATGCCGCCTTCGTCGATGTAGATGGCCCGCGCGCCGTGCATCATGGCCTGTTCGGCTACCTTGCCTGAGAGCGTCACCAGGTCGAGGCCGCGGAACTTGAGCGTCGGCACCGTGCGGGCGTCCAGGCCGCGGCGGAAGGTCAGGACGGACTGATCCTCGCCGAAGCGGGCAACGTCCACGCCCATCACCAGCGCCTGCCTGAGGTGGCATACCGCCTCCCGCCTCATGGCCGCGTCGACCGTCTCGCCGTCGATGAACTGCATGCTGCCTCCTCGGGGGAATTGGCCTTTGACGCGGATGCGGAAGAAGTCGCTATCCTCTCCCCAGTCCGTCTCCCACTGGGCGATTTCGACCGTGTCGGTGCCGTCGACCGTGCGGCTGTCTATTTGGCGCTGCCGCCAGCGATGCGCGAAGCGACCGCCGGCAAAGCATTCACGGAAGCGCCCGGTGTTGACCGTGGGATTGCCGAAGGCGAGCCAGATCAGCTCGGTATCCCGGTCTGTCAGCGCGCCCTGGGCGACCTCCCACACCTTGTCCGCGATCTCCGACGCCTCGTCGAAGACCAGGACGAGCCGCTTGCCCTTGTTGTGCAGGCCGGCGAAGGCGCTGGTGTTGTTCTCGGACCACGTGACGGCGTCGCACCGCCAGGTCTTGGCTCGGCTGCCCTTGGCGCTGATGCTGGTCGCCTCGAAGGTGAACCAGTGCTTGCAGATCAGCAGGTGGTACCACTTCGCGACCTCGGGCCATGTCTTGGTGCGCAGCTGGTCGCCGGTGTTGGCCGTGATCGTCGCCTTGGTCTGCGGGAAGGTGCTGAGCGCCCAGAGGAGCATCCAGGAGACGAGCGCCGATTTGCCGATACCATGGCCGGAGGCGACTGCGATCCGGACCGCGCCCTCCAGATCGCCGTTCAGCAGCGCGGCGCTGACATCGTCCATGACCTCGCGCTGCCACGCCCGCGGCCCCTGCTCGTCCGCCAGCTCCGTGCCTTCCTCGCCCCAGGGAAAAGCGAACTCGACGAAGCCGATGGGGTCGTGCCGGAAGCTGGCAATGGCCTCCTCCAGCTCGGCCTCCGGGTCCCGCTTAGCTAGTGCCGCCACCGGTGGCCTTCTTGCGAGCGCGATACGCCCGCTGCCGCTCAGCCGCCGTTACGTAAATGCGCGGCCGACCTTTCGTAACGGTGCCTTTCGTAACGGGTCGGGGTTTCGTAACGGGCGCGAGTTCCTTGATCCGGATCATGCCTTGGGCTTCCGCCGCTGGTAGGCGCGCTCCAGCCTGGCAGCCAGGTCGCCATCCTTGACCTCGACCTCAGTCTTGTCCCGCCAGCGGTCCGGCCGGCGGTTCTTGAGCCAGAAGATCATGCTGGTGGCGTCCGGCGGGTAGTGCTCGGTGTACGGGACCTCGATCGGCTGGCCCTCGTACTGCAGGATCTTCACCGCCGGGTGGCTGTAGCCCAGCGCCCGCTGGTACAGGCTGCGCTCCACGGCGCTGTCGGAAATCTCCTTGCCCGCCTTTAAGGCCCCCAGAAACTCGGGCTTGTCGCGCTTCCAGTTGTCGAGCGTGCTGATGCCAATGCCCCAGAAGGCGGCCATCTCCTCATCGGTGGCGCCGAACGCTGCGAGCTTGCGGGCCTCCTCGATCATCCTCGGATCGAACTTGGACGGGCGGCCTCCTTTCCCCTTCGCCATCACGCCCTCGCGTTCCGGTTCCGGGTGTTCACCCTGCCCATCATGGCGGCCAGTTCAGGTGTGACGCCTCGGGGGATGCACAGGTCCCGGCGCTTCTTGCCGATGAGCTTCACGTCCCGGTGGAGGTGGGAGGCGATCTCGGCGTCCGTCCAGCCGTCACTCGCCAATAGGCGGACGGTGGCGTCGTCTTGTGGTGTCCAGGGTGTGCGCGGCTTACGCGCGGTGGTGGTGCTGTCTTCCAAGGTTCCCGCCCGATTTAGACGGGGTCCTATTAGCGGGAAGTGTGACTAAGGAATGCAATCGATTGCGTGGAATAGTAGTGTCCGAGTTGGACAACTGGGCGGAGGATTTAAAAGGTTGAGAATCTGGGCGTTCTGCTTCGGGGCGGTCTTCACCGCTTTCTTCGTCGCCGCGACAGCCGCTGTAATCTTTCGCTGGGAGGTCACCCCTGGCCCTATTGGCTCCCACTACGTCGTCCGTGTGGATCGATGGACAGGAGAAATGGTGAGATGCATCCCCGACCTGGTGGGCCAGTACAACCCACAGCCCGGAGATCGCTTTAGGTGCGGAGACAACCGACCCTGATCCCAAAAAGAAAGGCCCCGACTGAGGGCCTTTCACATGATGCAGGTCTTACACCGCCGGGCGGGTGATACTCATTCGCATTAGGCGGCCTGCAATTCGGCTGTCCATGAGTTGTTGGTGCGATGGTCATGGCGAACCAGCATGCGGCGGAGCTCAATGGCCGGCGGGACCTTGGTCTGCTTGCCGTTCCCGATCAGCTTCACGCGATTGACCTTGTCAGCGCTGTAGTCAACGCCGGGAGCGCATTCCTTCACGCGCTCGCAGATCGCCAGTCGCAGTACGCTCTCAGCATAGCCCCCGGCGAATTCATGATCATTCTCCCAACGGCTAATCGTCTCGATCGCCGGCTGTCCGCCCATGGCTTCGGACAGCTCGCGCGCAGTCATGCCGGCAATCTTCCTCAACGCGCGGATCTCGGAACCGAGCAGCTTCTGAGGCATCATGCAGCGGACCAGCGCGGCCGCGGCCGACAGCTCCTCGAGGTTCGGCACCTCAACATACGACACCTGCTCATGGTCGCCATTAACCTCGATGATCTCCTTGGCGCCATTCACGACGATGACGTTCAACCCGACCAGGGCTGATGCATCATACCGGGCGATCTCTGTGGCCATGTCGTTCTTCCCTCTCCGCTATCTTGTACGCAAATACTCAAATCGAATTCGTAAGTGCCATCACCGTGATGATCTGCAGCGTAATCGCTTGATCGCGCAATCCCACGACGAGGCGAATGCGGCGGCCGTCGATGTCCGCGCCTTCAACATGAATGATCTCGTCTTTCTTGATTTCAAACCATGTAACCTGACCAGTCCTCAATACCTTCAACACGTCGGCGTGAGTGATTGCGTCGTTCGCCATCTCCACGGTCGCGTGCTTCGAATACCGAATAACGCAATGCCTGTCGGTCAAAATGGTGACCAAACGGCGTTGTTCTTCATGAAATTTCATTTAGATAACCGTGAGGGGAACTTGACGTTCCATCAAGTTAACACGAACCGCGAACTTGGGAAGAGGCGCTAACAGAAACACGAAGGGTGTGTCTAAAATGCCATTGTGATGCAATTTCAATGACTTAGCTTAGACGAACGCAGTCGAAAGCCCGCCGCAGCCACCCAGGTTACCCCATCGTAACTGCCAAACGAACCTGCGAATTGCTGCTGCGGCGCGCTGAACGGGCAACAGCGGCTAGGCCTATTGGTGCTCTCTGCCGCAGCACGGTCCGCCGGCGGCACCCCAGCTTCCGGGCCATCCGACGGTGCCGCTCTTGACCGACCGAATGCGTTGCGGCGAAGTCGGATAGCGGCTGGTGGCCCATCTTGGCGGCCGACCGGATCAACGACTCAAACCGCTCCCAGGCATCGAGCTCGAATTCGAGCTTGGGCGATGGTGCGGGCTTCTTAGGGAGGGCTTGGGCATGAGCAGTCTCAAGCGAAAGATTCAGCGTCAGGGGCTTTGCGTATTTTGCGGTCGGCCAGGACTCACAAAAGAACACATCTGGTCGGACTGGCTCAAGAGATACATCCCTATCGTAGCATCTCACCGCATGTCGGCTATCAGGATGCAGGGGGATCTCGCGCCCGGTGGGAAGGTGATACTTCAACCCCATCTTTCCCGAGAGAAGCAAGGTGGCGTTTCTCGACAACATCTCAGAAGAGTTTGCGGACATTGCAACAACGGATGGATGAAGGGCATCGTGGATGCCGCGAGGCCTACCGTCGTCAGGATTCTCAAAAAAGAGCAGCTTGAGATTCAGCCGGCGGAGGCCGCAGCCCTGTCCGGCTGGATCGCGATTGCATGTATCATGGCGGAGTACCTTGATGACCGGACGCGAGCCATTCCAGCCGAAGAGAGGGTCGCCTTAATGAAGGCTAGGGCAACCTCTTCCGATTGGATAATTTCAATCGGCCAGTACGAGGGGCAGGAATGGTCACCTGCAAGCTATAAGCATTTTGGCGCAATATTTAAAACTTCACCAGGGCCAGGGGGACTCCCAGAACCGCCGCTTCACTATCTCCACATCGCCACTTACACGCTTGGCCCTCTTGCGGTGCAGGCGATCAGCACCAACCACGCCGCCATTCTCGCTGATGCCAGCCGGAGGTGGATTGCCTCCGACATGATTCAGCTTTTTCCGGCCGCCCCGCGGTCCTTTAAGTGGCCCCCGCATCGCATTCTTCGCGACGGTATGGTCGACATGATTATTGATGGGCCCGTCGGTGACTTTCTTGGCGGAAACGTGCCGACGCGGAGAGGCCTTTAGATTCTTGCCCATGACGGGCCTGCTTTCCGGTCGCTCATCGAGACCTCCGAGCACGATGAATGGCCGAAAGGTTCATGGCCTCCCGCTGCCGAAGCACGGTCCGCCGGCAGCACCCCAACTTCCGAGCAATCCGCCCATCCGTCAGCCGGCACCCGTGCCAGTACCGGAGGGCCTCGGTGTCGTCTTCGGTCCAGATCTTTCGGCGGCGGGGCCGATGTTCATTGTTCATGTTCATCTGAGCGCGAATATGAACGTCCCTAGATGGCTATTTGCTTCGCCAATTTCCGATAGCTGCCTGCACTAGGCCCGTAATCGGGTTCTTTTCGTCAGTGGCCGCAATTTCCTGCACGCTCGCAGTGCTTTCATCCTTCAGGAGCCTTGCCTCCTGATCCTCCTGCAGCATCGCGGCTATCACGGCCAACGTTACGCCGCTTTCTTTGGCGTCTTCTGTTTGGCTCATTTGCCATGCCACCAACAAGCTCTCCCTCCGCAAATACATGCGGTAGATCTGCTTAAAATCTGCAATCGCGAATCGATATTGCCGCAGAAGAAACCAAGCGATTGCTTCAATGGCAAGGAACAGTGCGAAAGAACGCAAAGCTGGAAGCATATTCCGCAGCAGCTTCGACGAGGTCTCTGGCTCTGGAGCTACTTTGTCGATCTGCTTAGTCTTTTCACGATAGTTCAGCATAGCGACGAGTTTCTTCTCGTCGATACTCTGATCTCTCGCCATCCTTTCAAGCCAGGTTTGCTCGCTTTCCGCTGCGTAGGACTTATCGCCGGCTTCTGATCCCGGAACCGGGGCCGTTTGGGTCGCCGAAGAAGGGACTATGGAATCTCGCAAGTTTCG
>NZ_SCUT01000043.1 GCF_004297265.1 Reyranella sp. | reverse complement strand
TGTCCGACGACCATGCGGTGGCGCTGGCCGACCTGTTCCGGTTGCTGGGCGATCCGACCCGGCTGAAGATCGTGGTCTCCTGCCTGCGCGCGCCGCTCGCGGTGTCGGACATCGCCGAGCGGCTCGGCCTCTCGGTTTCGCTGGTCAGCCATCACCTGCGGCTGCTGAAGGGCGCGCGGCTGGTGCGGGCCGACCGGCAGGGCAAGCAGGTCTACTACGAGGCCGACGACCTCCATGTCCGCCGCATGGTCGAGGACATGGTCACCCACATTGCGGAGCATTGAGATGAGTGCTGGTTGCTGCGATCACGGTCATGAGCACGCCAATGCGGCGTCGTCCTCGCCTGCCTACAAGCGCATCCTGTGGATCGCACTGGCAGTGAACCTCGCCATGTTCGTGGTCGAGATCGGCGCGGGCGTCGCCGCGCAGTCGGTCTCGCTGCTGGCCGACTCGCTCGACTTCCTGGGCGATGCCGGCAACTACGGGATCAGCCTGTTCGTGCTGGGCATGGCGATCCAGTGGCGCGCCCGCGCCTCGCTGCTGAAGGCCGCCAGCATGGGCGCCTTCGGCCTGTGGGTCGCGATCACCACGATCAGCCACGCACTGGCCGGCACCGTACCGCAGGCGCCGGTGATGGGTGTGGTCGGCGCGCTGGCGCTGGCTTCCAACTTCGGCGTGGCGCTGCTGCTCTATCGCTGGCGCGCGGGCGACAGCAACATGCGCTCGGTGTGGATCTGCACGCGCAACGACGCGATCGGCAATCTCGCCGTGCTCGCCGCCGCCGCGGGCGTGTTCGGCTCGGGCAGCGGCTGGCCGGACTATGTCGTCGCCGCGATCATGTCCGGCCTCGCCCTGGTCGGTGCCTTCCAGGTGACTCGTCACGCCCTGGTCGAGCTGCGTCGCTCGCGGGACGGCGCCCCTCAGGCGGTCGGGAGCTTGTAGCTCTCGAACTGCTTGCGCAGGGCCGTCTTCAGGATCTTGCCGGTGGCGCCGTGGGGGATCGCGTCGATGAACTGCACGTCGTCCGGCATCCACCACTTGGCGATCTTGCCTTCGAGGAACTTCAGAACGTCGGCCTTCTCGATAGTGGCGTCGGGGCGGCGGACGACGATGAGCAGGGGGCGTTCGTCCCACTTGGGATGAGCGACGCCGATCACCGCGGCCTCTGCCACGCCCGCGCAGCCCATGGCGGCGTTCTCGAGGTCGATCGAGCTGATCCACTCGCCGCCCGACTTGATCACGTCCTTCGAGCGGTCGGTGATGACCACCGAGCCGTCGCTCTCGATCTTGCAGACGTCGCCGGTGTGGAACCAGTCGTTCTCCAGGAACTGGCTCTTGCCGTCGCCCTTCATGTAGCCCTTCACGATCCACGGGCCGCGCACGACCATGTTGCCCGAGACGCTACCGTCCAGCGGCAGGTCGTTGCCGGCATCGTCGATGATCTTCATCTCACAGCCAAAGACCGGGCGGCCCTGCTTGGCGGTGATGGCGAAGCGCTCGGCGTCGGGCAGGTTGCGCTCGCCCCTGTTGAAGCGGGTCAGGGTGCCGAGCGGGCTCATCTCGGTCATGCCCCAGCCCTGGGCGACCTCGACGCCGTGTTCCTTCCAGAAGCGCTCGATCATGGCGTAGGGGACTGCCGAGCCGCCGATCAGGGTGCGCTTGACCGACGACATCTTCAGTTTGTTCTGCTGGCAGTAGTCGAGCAGGGCCAGCCACACGGTCGGCACGCCGGCAGACAGGGTCACCTGCTCCTTGTCGAGCAGCTCGTAGATGCTGGCGCCGTCGAGCTTGAAGCCCGGGAAGACCAGCTTGGTGCCACAGAAGGGGCCGGCATAGACGAGACCCCAGGCATTGGCGTGGAACATCGGCACCACGGGAAGGATCGTGGTGTCGGGATCGAGCGCCAGCACCGGGCCTGAGCACATCATCATCGAATGAATCATCGTGGAGCGGTGCGAATAGAGCACGCCCTTCGGATTGCCCGTGGTGCCCGACGTATAGCAGAGCGACGAGGCTGTCTTCTCGTCGAACTCCGGCCAGGTGAGGGTGCCCGGCTTGTCGGCGATCAGCTCCTCGTAGCAGAGCAGCTTCGGGATCTTGGCCGAGGTCGGCATGTGGGCGCGGTCGGTCATGACCACGACATGCTTCACGGTCTTGAGCTGGTCGTAGACAGCCTCGACAACCGGTACGAGATTCAGGTCGACGAAGAGGATCTGATCCTCGGCATGGTTGGCGATGTAGGCCACATGCTCGGGCGCCAGGCGCGGGTTCAGCGTGTGCAGCACGGCACCGATGCCGGAGATGCCGAAATAGAGTTCGAAATGCCGGTAGGTGTTCCAGGCGATGGTGCCGACCCGGTCGCCGAGCTTGATGCCCAGTCCCTGCAGCGCTTCCGCCAGCTGTTTGGCGCGCTTGCGCGCGTCCTTGTAACCGTAGCGGTGGATCGGGCCCTCGACGGTGCGGGTCACGATCTCCACATCGGGATAGGCGGCGGCCGCATAGTCGATGATCTGCGAGATCAGCAGCGGACGGTCTTGCATCAAACCCAGCATGGCGTTTCCTCTCTTACGCGCGCCGCTCGATATGAAGGCTTCTTAGGGTCAGGAGCGGCTTGATGTCTGGTTCTAGACCGAGTCCTTGCCCGCCGGGAAGGGTGACGCTGCCGTCACGGACCGAAAAAACGTCCTGCAGAATGCCTTCGCGCAGAGGATTGGGGTTGGCATCAACCTCCAGCAGGCCAGGGCCGCGCACGGCAGCCAGCAGGTGCAGCGAATGGAGGAGGCCGATGCCGCCGCCCAGGAAGTGCGGACAGAAGGTGCGGCCGGCCGCCAGCGCGGCGCGCGCGACAGGCAGGCAACCGGAATGGCCGCCCCACTTGGCGGCGTCCGGCTGGATCACGCCGAACAGGCCGCTGTCGATCATGTCCTGGAACGGCCCGGCGCCGCGCAGGTTCTCACCGACGGCCAGCCGGGCCGGCGTCACGGCGGCGACCTGCGTCCACTCGCTGAGCGGCCGGTCTGCCATCAGCGGCTCCTCGATCCAGCCCAGTCCGAATTCGGCGAGCTTCGGTGCCATCGCGCAGGCCGTGCGCAGGTCCCAGCCCTGGTTGGCGTCGACCATCAGCTGCTCGGCGGCCCGCAGTTCGGCGCGGACGGGGCGCAGCGAACCGAGATCGGTCTCCTCGCCGAAGCCGACCTTTATCTTGAAGGCGCGATGGCCGGCCGTGCGCATGCGGCCCACCGTGTCATAGGCGGCACGGCCGGGATTGAGGCCCGACGCATAGGCTGGGACGGGCGAGTCGTCGGTCCCACCGAGAGCGCGCCATAGCGGCAGGCCGCGCTTGCGGGCGCGCAGGTCGTGGATTGCCAGGTCGAGGCCGGCAGCGGCCGCGGAGAGGGCCCCGGCGTCACCGCTCTGGACGCGCAGCACATGCAGCGCGCGATCGATCTCGCCCCACAGGCCGACCGGATCGTCGAGGGACCTGCCCAGCGCGCGCGGCGCCACGATGTCGGCGAACAACAGCGCACGATGTTCGGCGGCCGCGTTGGGGAAGTTGCACCAGATTTCGCCCCAGCCCCGGGCACCGTCGGAATCCTCGACCCTCACGAACACGGCGGCGCGCTCGATCATCGTGCCGAAGGATGTGCGGACCGGCTCCGCGATGGGGGTGCGGAAGACGTGCGCTTCGACGCGGGCGAGGGTCGCCCCACTCATTTTCTCATGTTCCTCCCGAGTCCCGGCTTTTCGCCGGTGATGCGGGAAGTCTATTCGTTCGTTTCGCTGAAGGTAAGCTTGTTGCCGAACGGGTCGGTCACGTTGATCGTGCGGGCGCCCCAGGGCTGATCCTCGAGCCCCGGCCGCGCATAGCGATAGTTCTTCCCCGTGAGCTCGCGATGCAACTCGGCGATGCCCTTGGTCTCGATCATCATGGCTGCACCCGGAGTGCCGCCGCCGTGATGCTCGCTGAGATGGAGGATGATGCCGGCGCGTGAAATCTGTGCATAAACCGGCGCGTTCTCGTCGAATCGATGCTCCCAGTCCCAGGTGAAGCCCAGGAAGTCCACATAGAACTCCTTGGCCTTCACGATGTCGAAGATGCGCAGGATCGGGACGACGGGCCCCAGTTTGATCGGGTCACTCATTCGGCGGCTTTCGGGTCGGAATTCAGCAGGTCGTAGGTCCGTTTCTGATACTCGACCATGTAGTCCGTGTACCAGGTCGTCGGATACTTCGGCGGCCTGTCGGGGCCCACCGTTGTCGGTACGGCGGCGATCGGCCAGTCGATGGTACTGTCGCAGAAGAAGGCCAAAGCATAACGCTCGCCGCCGCTGCGATTGACCGCGCGATGCGGTGTGGCAAGGCAGACATCGTTGGTCCAGCGCTGCAGCAGCTGCCCACCGTTCACGAGATAGGCGTCGGGCAAGACGGGGGCTTCGATCCAGCGCCCGTTCCGGCTGCGGATCGACAGGCCGGACACGTCGTTGGGCGCCAACAGGGTGAGGAAGCTCGTGTCGGTGTGCGGGGCAATACCGAACTCGTCATCGGCGAGGGCGGGCTGATTGGGATAGTGCGTCATGCGCAGCTTGTATTGCGGCTCGGCGAAGGGCGCGTCGAAGTATGTCGGGGGCAGGCCGAGGGCGCGGGCATAGATCGGCACCAGCCTGCGGACCAGCCGTTCCATCGCGTCGCAATAGGCAACGACAGCCCCGCGGAAGCCAGGCAGGTCTGACGGCCACCGGTTGGCGCTGCGGAAGCGCCGGTCGGCCATGACGTCGGGATGGTCGGCCGGAAGATCGCGCGCGACGAAGAAGGCTTCGTTGAGGTTGGGCTTGGTGACGGTCTGAACCGTGGAGGTACGCAGCGTGTCGCCACGCATCGGCAGGTAGCCGACATTGTGCCTGTCGATCCTGACCTCCATCTTGCGGTCCAGGGGCAGGGCATGAAACCGAGCGGCTTGATGGAAGGTGTTGCGGATCAGGTCCGGCGGCACGCCGTGATTGACGATGAAATAGAAGCCGATTTCGGTCAGCGCTTCGCGCAGATCCCCGGTGGCGCGCCCAATCGCCCGGGGGTCACCCGCCAGACAGGGGCCCAGATCGATGATTGGGATGGCGTCGGCGCGCGTGCTCATTCGGCTGCCTGCGGAGCCTCCGTGTTGAGGACGTCGTAGTTCCGCTTCAGGTACCAGGTCATGTAGTCGCTGTACCAGGTGGTCGGATATTTCGGCGGCCTGTCGGGACCGACCGTGGTCGGCACGGCGGCGACCGGCCAGTCGATGCCGCTGTCGCAGAAGAAGGGCAGGGCATAGCGAGCGCCGCCGGTCTTGTTGATCGCGCGGTGCGGCGTCGCCAGGAACGTGTCGTTGGTATAGCGCTGCAGCATCTGCCCGCCGTTCACCACATAGGCATTGTCGATCGCGGGCATGTCGATCCAGGTGCCGCTCTGGCTGCGGATCGACAGGCCCTGCACCTCGTTGGGCGCCAGCAGCGTCAGGAAGCTGGTGTCGGTGTGCGGCGCCAGGCCGAACTCGTCGCGATTGTTGTCGTCGAGGGGGGGCCCCTCCTGCGGCGGATAGTGCGTCATGCGCATCGAGAACATCGGCTCCGAAAAGGCCGTGTCGAAATAGTTGGCCGGCAGGTCGATCGCGCGGGCGTACAGCCGCACCATCTTCTGTACCAGCCGCTCCATCTCGTTGCAGTAGTCGACCACGGTGTCGCGGAAGCCTGGCAGGTCGGGCCAGCGATTGAGGCCGCGGAAGCGGCGGCCCGAGAGAACGTCGGGATGATCCGGTGCCATCTCGCGCTTCACGAAGAAGGCCTCGTTGAGATTGGCCTTGGTGCCGGTCTGGACGGTCGAGGTGCGCAGCGTGTTGCCGCGCATGGGGAGATAGCCGGTATTGTGCTGGTCGAGCTTGAGTTCGAGCTTCTTCTCGATCGGCTGATCGTGGAAGCGCTTCACCTCGGCGAACATGGCGGCGATCTTCTGGCGTGCGACGCCGTGATTGACGATAAAGTAGAAGCCGATCTCGGTAAGCGCGAAGCGCAGTTCCCTGGCCGTGCGGTCCATCGCGCCGGGTTCGCCCGCGAGATACGGGCCGAGATCGATGACGGGAATCGTTTCGGTGGCCACGGGGGCTCCCTCTTTTCTTCACAATCGATGTCGGAATGAACGATACTGCCGCGCAAGGCGCGCGGTCCAGCCGCACAAATGCGCTGTTCAAGGCAATGGGGGGAGTTCTTCAGGTATGAGCGATCACTATGTCATGCATGTTCAGTCGAGCCTGACGCTCGCTCAGGCCGAGCGGATGATCGACGGAGCCCTGCAGGCCGCGCGTGCAGCGGAGTTGTTGCCGCTCACCGTCGCTGTGCTTGATGCCGGCGGCCATCTGGTTGCCTTCAAGCGTGAGGATGGCTGCGGCGTGCTGCGCTTCGACATCGCCTTCGGCAAGGCATGGGGCGCCCTGGGCATGGGCATCTCCAGCCGCACCATCCGCGATCGCCTCGGCAACCGGCCCGCGTTTCAGGGTGCGCTCGCCGCAGCCTCGGGCGGCCGGTTCGTGCCGGTGCCGGGCGGTGTGCTGGCCGTCCGCGGTGAACGCAACGTCGTAGGAGCGATCGGCATCAGCGGCGATGCATCCGATCGCGACGAATATGCCGCCATCATGGGGGTGCGCGCCGCAGGCCTCATCTCGCACCCCGAGGAGCCTGCCGAGAACTGGCAGTCGGCGGGCCTGTAGGATGATTCGCGAAGGAATTACCATGCGTCGTCGCACTCTTCTTGCCGCCGCCGGCGTAACGCTGGCCGCTCCCTCGCTCGTCCGTGCCCAGACCTGGCCCGCACAGCCGGTCCGGATGGTGATCGGCTTTGCGCCCGGAGGACCGACCGATGTGTACGGTCGCCTGTTCGCCGACCGCCTCGGTCGTGCGCTCGGCCAGCCCGTAGTGATCGAGAACAAGGCGGGCGCCGCCGGCATTATCGGCAGTACCGGCGTCGCGCGCGCCAAGCCCGATGGCTACACGCTGGTGTTCGGCACCGGATCGACCCAGGCGCTCTACCCCTCGATGACCGCCAAGCCGGACTACGACGTCCTGAAGGACTTCACCTATGTCGCCCATATTGGCGGCGGACCGGCGGCCTTCATGGGCAACCTGGCTCAGCCCGATTCGCTGAAGGGCCTGCTCGAGGCCGCGCGCGCCAAACCGGGCACCTTGAGCTACGGCTCGCCGGGGGCGGGCACGCTGCTGCACCTCACGACAGAGCGCCTCAAGGCCGCGGCCGGAGGCGTCGACATGACCCACGTGCCGTATCGTGGCAGCGGTCCCGCCATGACCGACCTGCTGGCGGGCCAGATCGCCCTGGTGGCGACGACGCTGGGAACCGCGCTGCCCTTCCATTCATCCGGCAAGGCGCGGCTGCTCGCTGTCGCGACGGCCCAGCGGACCACCCTGGCGCCCGATGTGCCGACCGTGTCGGAAACGCTGGGTGGCATGCCGTTCGAAGCGGTGCTGTGGCACTGCCTCGCCGGTCCGGCTGGTCTGCCTCCCGAAGTGGTGGCGCGCCTTGCCGCGGCGGTCCGTGAGACGATGAACGATCCCGCGCTGCTGAAGGTACTGGCCGAGCAGGGCATTGTCCCCGTCAGCGATTCGACGCCCGACTCGACCGTGGCTTTCGTTCGGGCAGAGGTTGAACGCTGGGCACCGATCGTGAAGGCGGCCGGCGTCAAGATGGAGTGAACCGACCATGATCCTCGGCATCCTGGCCCTGGTAGCCGCGGCGCTGTTCACCGGCGCGGCCTTCTATGTGAGCTTTGCCGAGCATCCGGCGCGCTCGCAGCTCGAGGACCGGGCGCAGCTCCAGCAGTGGAAGTTCGCCTACCGGCGCGGCACGATCATGCAGGGCTCGCTGGCTGCCCTGGGCTTCGTGCTGGGCCTCGCGGCGTGGTGGCAGACGCGCGACGAACTCTGGATCGTCGGCGCGATCATGCTGGGTTCGAACTGGGCCTACACGGCGCTGATGATCATGCCCGTCAACAAGGAGCTACAGGCCATCGAACTCGACGATGCCGGCGAGGACAGCCATACGCTGTTGCGGCGCTGGGGCAAACTCCACGCCAAGCGCACGATGCTGGGCGTGGGGGCGACCCTGCTGTTCCTGTGGGCGGCCTTGTCATCCTGAGCGAAGCGAAGGATCCCACGTCCGCCAGGGAACCCTTTGGTCGCTCCGGGAGGTCCTTCGCTCCGCTCAGGACGACAACTAAGCCGTCGGCAGCTTGTAGTCCTTGAAGTCCTCGCGCAGGCGGGTCTTCAGGATCTTCCCAGTGGCCGTGTGGGGGATCGCGTCGACGAACTGAACGTCGTCCGGCAGCCACCACTTGGCGACCTTGGTCGCGAGGAACTCGACCAGCTCCTGCTTGTCGATCTGGGTGTCGGGCTTGCGGTGCACGATCAGCAGCGGGCGCTCGTCCCACTTCGGGTGGACGACGCCGATCACCGCCGCCTCGGCAACGGCGGGATGCGCCATGGCGGCGTTCTCGAGGTCGATCGAGCTGATCCACTCGCCGCCGGACTTGATCACGTCCTTGGAGCGGTCGGTGATCTGCATATAGCCGTCGGGATCGATGGTGGCGACGTCGCCGGTGGCGAACCAGCCGCCGCCCTTGCCCTCGATGTCCCGCAGGACCTCGCCGCCTTCGCCCTTGAAGTAGCCCGACGTGATCCAGGGCCCGCGCACCAGCAGGTCGCCGAACGCCTTGCCGTCGCGCGGCAACTCCTTGCCGGCGTCGTCGACGATCATCATCTCGACACCGAACGGCGGGCGGCCCTGCTTCAGGCGCACCTGCAGCAGGTCTGCCGGCGAGAAGTCGTTGTGCTTCTCCTTCGGGTGGTTGACCGTGCCGAGCGGGCTCATCTCGCTCATGCCCCAGGCATGCAGCACCTCGACGCCGAATTCCTTGTCGAAGGTCTCGATCATGGCCGGCGGTGCGGCCGAGCCGCCGATCACCGCGTACTTGACGGTCGAGAGCTTGAGCTTGTTGGCCTTCATATGGTTCAGCAGCGCGAGCCATACGGTCGGCACGCCGGCGGTGAAGGTGACGCGCTCCTTCTCGAACAGCTCGTAAAGGCTGGCGCCATCCAGGGCCACTCCGGGGAACACCAGCTTGGCGCCGACCAGGGCGGCCGAGTAGGGCAGGCCCCAGGCATTGACGTGGAACATCGGCACGACCGGCAGCACCACCGAGCGCGCCGAGAGGTTCAGCGTGTCGGGCAGGGCCGCACCGTAGGCGTGCAGGAGGGTCGAGCGGTGGTGATAGAGCACGCCCTTGGGATTGCCTGTCGTGCCCGACGTGTAACAGAGCGACGAGGCGGTGCGCTCGTCGAACTCCGGCCACTCGTAGGTACCGGGCTTGTCGGCGATCAGTTCCTCGTAGACCAGCAGGTTGGGGATGTTGCAGTCCTTGGGAAGGTGCGCGCGGTCGGTCATCGCCACCACGTGGCGCACGCCCTTCATCTGCGGCAGCAGCTTCTCGACGGCCGGCAGCAAGTTGAGGTCGACGAAGAGGAGCTGATCCTCGGCGTGGTTCACGATGTAGACGATCTGCTCGGGGAAGAGCCGCGGGTTGATCGTGTGGCAGACCGCGCCCATGCCTGAGATGCCGTAGTAGAGCTCGAAGTGCCGATAGCCGTTCCAGGCCAGCGTCCCGATCCGGTCTCCGACCTTGATACCGAGGCCGAGCAGGGCCTCGGCAACCTTCTTGGCGCGCTTGTTCGCATCGCGGTAGGTGTAGCGGTGGATCGGGCCCTCGACGGTGCGGGAGACGATCTCCGTGTCGCCGTGGTTGAGGGCGGCATGCTCGATGAGCTGCGAAATCAGAAGCGGGCGATCCTGCATGAGGCCGAGCATCGGGGCGTCTCTCCTGTCGTGTCGTCTGGCGGCTGGGCGCCAATTGCCTTAGGTTTGGAAGACATCCTTTGGGGGAAAATCAATGAAGCGGTCAAGCTGTGGCGGCGCCTTCGCGATCGGTGCCCTGGCCGCCACCTGGGCGTTTCCGGCGTTGGCCCAGACAGTGACGGGCGGCCACACCGCCACGGCCGGGTTCCTGTTGCTGATGACCGAGCGCTTCGAGTTCACGGTCGCCCAACTTCCCGCACTCGGTGCGCATCTCCTGGCCCTGCCGCAAGCAATAGGCGGTCGCACCGCGCTCCTCCTGGTCGGCATCGTCGTGGCCGGGCTGATCGCCGAATATCTTGCCCGCCTGATCCTGAGCCGCGCCCGGGTCAGCGCCTTCGACCGGATGGCCAGCAAGACGCCATTGCGCGCCTTCTTCCGGGCGCTGCTGCTCGACGCGCTGGCGCTGGTGGCGCTGGCCGTTGCGGGCCGGCTGGTGCTCGGGTTTCTCGGCCCGTCGGACAGCCTTGGCTCGCAGCTTGGCCAGATGGTGCTCCATGCGCTCGTCTACTGGCGCGCCTTCAACCTGGTGTTCCGCGCCTTCCTGCGCCCGCACCTGCCGGAGGGCCGCATCGCGCCGGTCGATGACGGCACGGCGCGTCGCCTGCTGGTCGCACTGGACCTCGTGGTCCTGCTGCCGCTGCTGGGCAGCCTCACGGCGCGCGCCCTCGACGCGACCGGCGCAAATCGCGAGATGACGAGTGCCGCCGTCATCCTCTACGTGCCGGTGATCGCCGTGCTGCTGGTCATGGTCGTCTGGCGCTGGCGCTTCGACATGGCCGCCTGGCTGACGGCCATGGTGCCGCCGACCGGTTTCAGCCGCCAGCTCAAGCTCGACGCGGCGCGCAACTGGTGGATGGGCGGCCTCGCCTTCTACGTGCTCCTGGGCGCGGCCTCGGTCTATGCCGCGCTGACGGAGAGCGGCACGGCCGCGCGCGGACTGGCTGTCATCGAGTCGTCGCTGATCGCGTTGCTGTTGTTCGAGACGTTGATGCACCGCATCACCCGCCACATCGTCTCCGAACTGCCGATGGCGGCCGATGTAGTGGCCGACTGCGTCCGTCTGCTCGTGCGCCTCTATGTTGCGATCCTGATCGCCGAGGCGCTGATCGTCCGGGTGCTGGCAGCGGCGACGGCCGACGAGTGGGTGACTCACGATCGTGGCGCCAAGGTCGCTGCGTTGAGCGCGGTCGCGATCTATGCCGGCTGGCGGTTCCTGAAGTACCGCATGGACTCCTACATCGCGGCCAATCCGCTGCCGTCGGCCGACGTCTCGGGCGATGCGGAGGAGGAGGTCCAGGTCGCAGCGTCGCGGCTGCGCACCCTGATGCCGCTGCTGCGAGTCGTCGCGGGCGCCACCATTGCCGTCATTGGCGGCCTGCTGGTCCTGTCGGAACTGGGAATCAACATCACGCCGCTGATCGCCGGCGCCTCTGTCTTCGGCCTGGCCGTTTCGTTCGGCAGCCAGTCGCTGGTGCGCGACATCGTGTCGGGCGTCTTCTTCCTGGCCGAGGATTCGTTCCGCATCGGCGAATATGTCGACTGCAGCAAGGTCAAAGGCACGGTCGAAGGGTTCAGTGTGCGTTCGCTGAAGCTGCGCCACCAGAACGGCCAGCTTCACATCGTGCCGTTCGGCCAGGTCGGCCACATCACCAACTTCAGCCGCGACTGGACGGTGGTGAAGTTCAACATCGCCTTCGCCAACGGCACCAATGTCGAACTGCTGCGCAAGACGGTGAAGAAGATCGGCCTCGACATGATGGAAGAGCCGCAGTTCAAGCCCATCCTGCTGCAGCCGCTCAAGATGCAGGGCGTCGTCGACATCAAGGACAACTCGCTGATCGTGCGCTTCAAGTTCATGGCGCGTCCGAAGAATCCCACCATGGTCCAGCGCATGGCAATCCGGCGCATGTACGACCAGTTCCCGGCGCTCGGCATCCAGTTCGCGACCGGCAACAATTACGTGTTCCCAATTCCGGCCACGCCCGGGGCGCCGCCGGTGGCCGACGAAAAGGCCGAAGCGTCTGCCGCCACGGCCCCCAAGGCCGCCGAGTAGTTCTCCAGAGGAGTCAAAGATGCAAAAGCGTAAGCTCGGTAAGTCCGATCTAGAATTCGTCCCCATCGCCTTCGGCGGCAACGTTTTCGGCTGGACGGCCGACGAGGCGACCTCTCACAAGCTGCTCGACGCCTTCGTCGATGCCGGTTTCTCCTTCGTCGATACGGCCGACGTCTATTCGCGCTGGTTCCCCGGCAACAAGGGCGGCGAGAGCGAGACGGTGATCGGTACCTGGCTCAAGAAGGATCCGTCCAAGCGCGACAAGATCGTGCTGGCCACGAAGTGCGGCATGGGCCTGCCGAGCGGCGCGCTTTCGGCGAAGAACATCAAGGAGTCTGTCGAGGCGTCGCTGAAGCGGCTCAACACCGACCGCATCGATCTCTTCCAGTCGCACAAGGACGACAAGGACACGCCGCAGGAGGAGACCCTCTCGACCTATGGCGAGCTGGTCAAGGCGGGCAAGATCCGCTTCATCGGCGCCTCCAACTTCGACGCGCCGCGACTCGCCGAGGCGGCGAAGATCTCCAAGGAGAAGGGCCTGCCGCGTTACGAGAGCTTGCAGCCGCATTATAACCTGATGGAGCGCGGCCTGTTCGAGGGTGCGCTGGAGGACGAGTGCCTGAAGGAGGGGATCGGCGTGATCCCGTACTATTCGCTGGCCAGCGGCTTCCTGACGGGCAAGTACCGCTCCGAGGCCGATGTCGGCAACGCCCAGCGCGGTGCCGGCGTGAAGAAATACATCAACCCGAAGGGCATGGCCGTCCTGAAAGCCCTCGACGAAGCCGCGGAAAAGAGCGGCGCCACTCTGGCGCAGGTGGCGCTGGCCTGGCTGCTGCAGCGCAAGGCGATCACTGCGCCGATCGTCAGCGCGACCAGCCTGAAGCAGCTCGACGACGTTCTCAATTCGACGACCCTGGAGCTCGATCCCGAATCGGTCGCCGCCCTCGACAAGGCCAGCGCACCGGCCTGAGCAGGGAAGGGCCAATGCTCGTCTTCCGCCAGCTCTTCGACCCGACCTCGTCGACCTATACCTACCTGCTCGGCTGCAGCGTCTCCAAGGAGGCGCTGCTGATCGATCCGGTGTTCGAGCAGGCGCGGCGCGACGCGGCCCTGATCGGCGAGCTCGGCCTCACACTTGCCTGGACGCTCGACACCCACGTCCATGCCGACCATGTGACCGGCGCCTGGCTCCTGAAGCAGCGGCTGGGGAGCAAGATCGCGCTGTCGGTGGCGTCGGGCGCGGCCGGAGCCGACCGGCTGCTGCAGGACGGCGACCGCATCGAGTTCGGCCGCCGTTCGCTCGAGGTCCGCGCCACGCCGGGCCACACCTCGGGCTGCGTCACCTACGTGCTCGACGACGAGAGCATGGCCTTCACCGGCGATTGCCTGCTGATCCGGGGCTCCGGCCGCACCGACTTCCAGCAGGGCGATCCGCGCGCGCTCTATCGCTCGGTGCGCTCGCGCATCTTCGCGCTGCCCGAGAGCTGCCTGCTCTACCCGGCGCACGACTATCGCGGCCTGACGGTCAGCAGTGTGATCGAGGAGAAACGGTTCAATCCCCGGCTGGGTGGCGAGGTCGGCGAGAACGACTATGTCGGCTACATGAAGAACCTCGACCTTCCGCATCCGAAGAAGATCGACGAGGCGGTGCCGGCCAACCTGCGCTGCGGCCAGCCCGGGAACGGGACCCAGCCACCTGCAGAACCCGGCTGGGCGCCCCTGCGCTTCACCTTCGGCGGCGTCTGGGAAGTCGAACCACATTGGCTCGAGGAGAATCTGGCCCAGGTGAACGTCGTCGACGTGCGCGAACCGGCCGAGTTCTCGGGTCCGCTCGGCCACATCCGCGGCGCGACGCTCGTACCCCTGGGCGAGTTGGCGGCCCGCGCCAGGGAATTGCCGAAGGACAAGCCGATCGTCGCCGTTTGCCGCGCCGGCAGCCGCTCCGCGCACGCTACCGCGATCCTGCAGAAAGCGGGCCTTGCCGACGTGGCCAACCTCCCCGGCGGCATGCTCCGCTGGCGCGCCGAAGGCCGCGCCGTCGAGGGGGGATCGGCTTAGAATTCATTGGAGCGCGCCACTCCAGTGGCGCTCATGATCATGATTGCGCCACTGGAGTGGCGCGCTCCAATGATGTCCTGAGCTCAGAATCCGTAGAGCTTGGACGGTGTGTCGACCAATATGATGCGCCGTGCAGCCTCGTCCGGCACCCAGTCCTCGAACGTCCTGAGCGTGATCGGATAGGTCGTGACGCGATTGAGGTCCGTATCCGTGTGCGGCCAGTCGCTGCCCCACATCAGGCGTTCGGGGCCGAAGGCATCGAGCAGCATCGGCGCTGCCATCCGGGCGCGCTCCGGGCCGACGCGATAGGCGCCGCACATCACGACGAAGACGCGGCCGGTCCTGGCGCTTTCCAGCAGGACCTTGAAGCCGGCATCGCGCGCGGGTCCCAGGGTGCGGTCGAACATGCCGTAGTGGGGAATCACCACCTTGTGGCCGCCATCCAGCAGGAACGGCAGCATCTCGGGCAGGCGCCGGCTCTCGACATAGAGGTGGATCGGCCAGTCCCGCTTCAGCGCCTCGCCCAGCATCTCGTGATAGGCTGACCATTGCGGCGACGGCAGGCCGAAGATCGGAAAGCGCAAGCCACGCACGCCGATCCGCGCCATCTCCTCCCACTCCTCGGGCCGCGTCTCGACCGAAGGCGAGACCCATGGCACGCCGCGGAAGCGTTGTGGCTCGGCCTTCAGCGCTCCGAACAGGTAGGAATTGTCGTAGCCCAGGAATGACGGCTGCAGGAGAACGGCGCGGCCGACGCCGTTGGCCTCGGCCAGCGCCAGCAACGTCTGCCAGGAGGCGTCGTAGTTGGGCGCATAACGGGCATCGACGGCGAGCTTGAGCCCTCGTACGAAGGCATGGGTATGAGCATCGACCCACGCTGAAGGCGCTGCGCGCGCCGGAAGTGTCGCTGCCGCGAGCGCCATCGGCGCCAGCGCGCGACGAGTGATCTTCACGGCGGCAGCGTCGCGTCGCGCGACGTCTCTCGGAAGGTGAGCAGCGTCGCGATCGAGATGGCGGCGGCGCCCATGAACAGCCAGGCCGGGCTCAAGTCCACTTCCGTGCGGGCGATCAGCCAGGCCGCGGTGAGCGGTGTCAGGCCGCCGATGACGCCGAAGGCGATGTTGTAGCCCAGCGAAATCGCGGTGCAGCGGACGCGGCCCGCCACCGCCTCGGTCAGGATGGAGGGAAGGATGCCGAGCCCCATGCCGGCCGGCACGACCAGGGCGAGCTGTCCGGCCAGGATCAGCCTCGGATCGGGATGGTGCATCAGCCAGAGAAACGGCAGCGCGCCGACGAGGCCCAGGATCATCGCGGCGAACATCAACGGGCGCCGCCCGATGCGGTCCGACAGCCAGCCGGACAGGAGCATCACCGGGAGCAGGAAGAACATGCTGACGGTATTGATCTCCAGGGCGCGCGCCGGCGGGATCCCATCGACGGTCTGCAGCCAGGTCACCACGTAGAGGAACATCAGGTAGAAGCCGACGGCATTGAAGATCGTGATACCGGCCACGCGCATCACGGCGCGGCCATGATGGCGGAAAGTCTCGGCCAGGGGCGACCCGTGGCCCGCCTTGGGCGGCGCCTCCTCGACGATGACCTGACGGATCCACCAGCCGACGACGCCCAGCACCAGGCCGAGCAGGAAGGGTACGCGCCAGCCCCAGGCGGCGAGTGCATCCGCAGGCAGAAGGGCGGCGAAGGTCGCGCCGATCGCCGAGCCCAGGAGGAAGCCGCCCGTGGCGGCCAGCGAGCAGAAGCTGCCGACCAGGCCGCGGCGTCCGGCAGGGGCCTGCTCGACCAGGAAGACCATGGCGGTCGTGGCCTCGCCGCCGACCGACAGGCCCTGCACCATGCGCAGCAATGTCAGCAGGATCGGCGCCGCCATTCCGAGCGTCTCGTATCCCGGCAGCAGGCCCACCAGGAAGGTCGGGATCGCCATGGCGGCAATCGAGAAGGTGAGGGCGGCGCGCCTGCCAAGGCGGTCGCCGATATGGCCGACGACAACACCCCCCAACGGCCGCATCAGATAGCCCAGTGCAAAGATGCCGAAGGCGGCCAGGACCTGTGCCACGGCATTCTCGGCCGGGAAGAAGACGCGGCCGATCGTGGCGGCGAAGTAGCCGTAGATCGCGAAATCGTACCATTCGAGCAGGTTGCCGATGGTACCGGCCGCAACGATGCGGCGGGTGCTGGCGGAGTTCATCTCGCCGGACTATGCCATGAGATGGCGGGTGGGCATCACTTCGGACTTTCCGCAGGCTGTTCGTCGGCCAGTCCGGTCCTGTCGCGAAACGAAGCCGTGGCCGCCAAGGATAGCGCCGCGGCCGCCATGATGAGGAAGGCGGGGCTGAGATCGTTCTCCGTTCGATGGATCAGCCACGCCGCCGCGAGCGGCGAGAGACCGCCCAGGATGCCCGCAGGGAGGTTGAAGGCGAGCGCCACTGCCGTGCAGCGGATCGGGGCGGGCGTAGCCTCCACCATGAAGGCCGGTTCGATGCCGAATACGGTGCCGATGATCATGACAAACCCCAACTGTCCCGCCAGCACCAGCAGCGGATCGGAATGGTGCAGGAGCCAGAACAGCGGGACGGCACCGAGCATCGCGGCCGTCATCGCGATCAGGAGCAGCCTGCGGCGGCCGACGCGGTCGCTCAGCCAGCCGGCACCGAGATAGACGGGCAGGGCGACCGCCATGGCCACGGTGTTGAAGGCCAGGGCGGTAACGGGCGCGATGCCGTCGACGAACTGCAGCCAGCTCACGAGATACAGGAAGACGATGTAGAAGGTCACGGCGCCCAGTGCGGCGATGCCGGCCAGCCGAAACAGCAGCGGGAGATGGTGCTTCAGCACCTCCCGGACCGGTGCGGCCACGACCTCGCCGGTTCTCGGCGGTTCCGGGACCCGACGACGCAGCCAGATCCCCAGGAATCCGACGGGCAGGCCCAACAGGAACGGAAGGCGCCAGCCCCAATCCTGCAGAACATCAGGCGGTAGGACGGCGGTGAGGAGCGCGCCGGCCGCGGACCCGACGAGAATCCCCGCGGTGCCGCCGCCCGTCGCCATGGCGCCGGCCAGGCCGCGCCCGTTCGGGCCGGAATGTTCGATCATGAAGATGAAGGCGGTGGGGCACTCGCCCCCGATCGCCAGGCCCTGCACGACACGCAGTACCGTCAGCAGGATGGGGGCGAGAAGTCCCAGAGTCTCATAACCGGGCAGGATGCCGACGAGGAAGGTCGAGAATGCCATCCCGGTCATCGAGACATTCAGAGCGGCACGCCGGCCGTACCGGTCGCCAATGCTGCCCGATACGAGACTCCCCAGCGGCCGCATCAGGCAGCCGATGGCAAAGACGCCGAAGGTGGACAGCAACTGCGCCACCGGTTCCTGGTGCGGAAAAAAGGCCTGCCCGATGGTGATCGCGAAGTATCCGTAGATCGCGAAGTCGAACCATTCGAGGACATTGCCGATGGCGCTGGCGCCGACGATGCGGGTCTTCTCGGAAAGCATCGTCGGCGGTGGCACGTTAGTCTTCAGTTACCCTTCTTCTCGATGTTCCAGAATACCGGAATGGGACTCGTCACGATACCGCTCAGACGGTCAGAGCGCGTCGCCGTCGGCAGGGTGTACTGGCCGAGCGGGACGTGCGTGCCGTAGGTGATGGCGCGCGCCTGCAGGTCGGCCGCGATCTTCTTGCGGCTCTCGAGGTCGGGCGCCCGCGCGAAGGCGTCGCGCAACCTCTCGACCTCGGCGTCGCAGGGCCAGCCGAAATTGGCCTTGTCGCACGAGGCGGTGAGCATGCTGTTGGTCAGCGGGTTCATCATGTCGACCGACAGCCAGGCGGTCATGAAGCCGTTCCAGCCGCCTTCCTGCGGCGGCGTCTTGCGCAGGCGCCGCGCCACGATGGCCTGGAAGTCGAGCGGCACCATCTGCACCTTGAAGCCGCCCTTCTCGAGCAGGTCCTTGGCGATCGGCCCGGCATTGGTCAAAACGGCGATGTCGGTCGTGTGCAGCATCACGATCGGCGTGCCGTCATAGCCCGCTTCCTTGAGAAGCTCCCGCGACCTGGCGAAGTTGCCGCGCACCAGGCCTTCCATGCCGGCATTGCTCTCGAGCGGCGTGCCACAGACGAACATGGCATCGCAGGTCTGGTAATACTTCTCGTCGCCGATCACGCCCTGAAGGAACGCCTTCTGATCGAAGGCATACTCGGCGGCGCGGCGCACCTTCTCGTTGTCGAAGGGTGGGACGACGGTGTTCCAGCGGAACACGTACTGCGCGCCGATCTTGTTGTAGACCTCGAGCCTGATGTTCTTGTCGGCCAGCAGCAGTGACTTCAGGTCGTGCGGCGGCGCCTCGATATAGTCGATCTCGCCGGCCAGCAGCGCGTTCACCGCGGTCTGGTGGTCGGGGATGGCCAGCCACTCGACCCGATCGACATTCGCCACCTTGCCGCCGGCCAGGCCGGAAGCGGGTTCGGTGCGCGGTTTGTAGTCGGGATTCCTCACATAGACGGTCTTGTCGCCAGGCTTCCACTCGTCGGCCTTGAAGATGAACGGGCCGGAGCCGACGAACTCGCTGATCTGCTTGGCCGGATCGGTGTCGGCGATGCGCTTGGGCATCATCAGCGGCGTCGAGCCGCCGGGCTTGGCCAGCGAATCGATGACCAGGCCGTAGGGTTCCTTGAGCACCAGCCTAAAGGTCCTGTCGTTCACCGGCTCGAAGGCGGAGACGAAGCTCAACAGCTTTACGCCCGTCGAATCGCGCGCGCCCCAGCGCTTCAGCGAGGCGATGCAGTCCTCGGTCGTGACCGGCTTGCCGTCGTGCCACTTCAGCCCGTCGCGCAGGGTGAACGTGTAGGTGAGCTTGTCGTCGCTCAGGGTCCAGGTGTCGACCATCTGGGGCTGCGGCTGCAGCTTCTCGTCCATCGCGAACAGCGTGTCCCAGACCATATAGCCGTGGTTGCGCACGATGTTGGCGGTCGTCCAGATCGGGTCGAGGACCTTGAGGTCCGAATGCATCACCGCCTTGATGGTCTTCGTCTGGGCGAAGGCGGGTGACGCGACAAGGAGAGCAGCGGCCGAACCGGCCGCCAAGAGGGTACGCAAACGCATCGGGATCAGGCCTGCCAGCGTGAGGTGGCGCGCTCGCCCGGCGCGATCTCTTCTTCGGTCGGCGCGGCGACCTTCGACATGTGCCCGTAGCGCTGGGCGGCGAACCACAGCGCATAATCGCCGAACTTGATCGGAGGATACTTGGCGGGCTTCTCGGCCGACTGGCACGAAGGCAGGCACTCGATCATCGTGTCGTGGTCGGGGTCGCAGAAGAAGGGGATGGCATATCGCACCTGGCCCGAGACGTTGCGCACGCGGTGCGGCGTCGACAGGAAACGCTCGTTGCTCCAGCGATGGAGGATGTCGCCGCCGTTCACGACGAAGGCGTCCTCGATGCCGGGGGCATCCATCCAGCGCCCGTCAGGCAGCAGGATCGACAGGCCCTGCACCTTGTTGGGCGGCAGCAGGGTCATGAAGCCCGAGTCGGTGTGCGGCACCAGGCTCTCGACGCTCTCGTCGGCGCCGTCGATCTGCGGATAGCGCGACATGCGCAGGATCATGTGCGGCTTGGCGAAACAGGCGTCGAAGTAGGTTTCCGGGAGGTCGAGCGCGAGCGCGTAGAGCTTCACCAGTTTCTGGCAGAGCTTCTCCAGCGTCCCGATGTATTCGAGCGTCGTCTCGCGAAAGCCCGGCAGGTCGGCCGGCCACTTGTTCGGCGCATGGAAGCGGCGGCCCGAGATCACGTCCGGGTCGCTGGCGTCGCGCTCGCGGCGGAGGAAATAGGCTTCGTTCTGGCTGGGCTTCTTGCCCTGCGCGGCGGCGTTGGGCGGCGCCTTCTGGGCGATCGGCATATAGCCGATATTGTGCTCGTCCACCTTGACCGCGAGCTTGGCCTCCACCGGTTGGGCATGGAAGCGTGCCGCCGCTTCATAGGTGGCGTCGATCAACGTCTGCGGCACGCCGTGGCCCGCGAGATAGAAGAAGCCGACATTCTCGAAGGCGTAGCGCAGCTCGGCCGCGGCCTTCTCGGCGGCACCGGGAACGCCTGCGAGATAGGCCGAGACATCGATCAGCGGAATCTCGCCGCCGATCAGGGGAGGAGCGACGGGCTGTCCCCTCACGGGTTGGATGGATGGCTGCATCGAGGACCTCCGAAAACGCTACGCGAACGCTAACATGCGCGCCGGAAGCCCTGCAAAAAGCAAGCCGTGCCCGTTTCGCAGGAGTGCTACAACTTTGCCGTTCGCCATCGTTCGGCGCTCCCGGGAAAGGTCGAATTCGTGCAACCCATCTGGATCTCGCTCGCGACTTGCGGGGTCATGCTCCTTGGCGCGGTCATCGGTGTGTTGTTGCGCCGATGGCTACCGGACCATCATCTCAACGACCATGCCCGGGACATCGTGCGGCTGGGGGCGGGCCTGGTGGGAACGATCGCGGCGCTGGTCCTCGGCCTCCTGATCAATTCGGCGAGCAGCCTCTACGAGGCTCAGCGCGCCGAGGTCCGCCAGATTGCCGCCAACCTCATCCTGCTCGACGCGGTGCTCGATCAATACGGGCCGGAAACGAAGCCGGTCCGCTTGCTGCTGAGGGAGGCCAGCGACCAGATGGTCGAGCGGATCTGGCATGGTCCTGAGGCCAAGGTTCGTGGCGCGCTGTACGGCAGCGGGACGCTGGCGTCGCAGGTCTATGCGGGTCTCCATGCCTTGCCCGCCGGGACGGTCGTAAGATCGGCCCTCGTCGCACAGGCTCTCCAGCTCGCCGTTCCGATCTCGCAGGCCAGGCTCGCGCTCTACGAGCAGTCGAGGTCCGGGTTGCCGATGCCGATTCTCATCGTGTTGATCTTCTGGCTGACCGTGCTGTTTGCCAGCTACTGCCTGTTCTCACCGGTGAATCCGACATCGGCCGTGGCGCTCGTGCTGGTGGCGCTTTCGGCGTCGGCGGCCCTGTTCCTGATCCTCGAGATGGTCGAGCCGTTCTCCGGCTTCATGCAGATATCGAGCGCGCCGATTCGTGCTGCCCTGCCGCCGCTCGCGCCGTGAGGTCCGCCACTGGACCTCAGCGTTCCGGCTGTCTCAGGGCACGCCGGATGAGTTCCGGCGTAGACGTCGCGCCGAGCTTCAGCATCGCGCGGGCGCGATGGATCTCGACGGTGCGATGGCTGATGCCCAGTGTCCGCGCGATGGATTTGTTGGCGGCGCCTTCCAGCACCTGGACCAGCACCTCCGTCTCGCGTCGCGTGAGTGTCTCGCGGGCGGGCTGCGGAAGGCGCCGCAGCAGTTCGGCGCCGGTATAGGTCGTGGCCTGCAGATCGAGCGGCTTGCCGGCAATTTCGGACAGTCGCAGGCGTGCCGTGCTGCCGATGATGCGGCAGGCGGTGACGACCGGCTTGCCGCTGGCGCGCGCGACCAGCTGGGCCAGCTCGCCGGTATAGCCGACCGAGTTCATCACGATCAGGTCCGCGCCGGACACGCGATCGATGGCCTGGGTCAGGTCTGAACTCTGGCTCCCGCCGATGCTCGCCAGCGAACTCTTCAGCATGGTGCCGTAGTCGCTTTCGCTCGCGGCCGACTGCTGGCTTGCCAGGGGGAAGATGATGCCGATCCGCGAGTTGCTGGCGACCAGCGCGGAGATCCAGGCATCGAGCGAGTCCTGGCCATGGATGAGCGGCGTCCGCGTCGCAAGCCGTGCGCGCATACCGGTCATCGCCAGGATGAGAAGGTCGTAGTTGCGAGCATCGAGTTCCGCGACGAGTGCCTCGGTGCGGCTCGTCACGAAGCCGGCTTCGACGATCACGTGGCGGCCGTCGCGCAGCTGCGTGAGGTAGCTCAACTCGTCGCCGCGCGGCGCCATGCTCGCGATCATCGATTCAGTATCGTTGTCGAGGGCGCCGAATTCGTCGTACTCGGCTTCGCCGAGCAGAGGGCTGATTTCCCGCATCACGTCAGGACGTGGCGCGTGGCCCATCGTGATCACGGCGATGCGCGGTGTGCGCCTGGTCCCCACCTGTCTACTCCCCCCTACGTGTTCGCACGTATTGATGCCTGCCTGTCCAATCCATAGACATGCCTGAACACGGGGCAAGATGTCATGCGGGCTGGAACCCATCACGCGACGAAATACGCCGCTTCGATGGTCCCGATCTTGCAAGGCCTCGCTCCGGCGGACCTCGTCTGACCCGACAAGAGCGACCTCGCCCGAAACACCGGCCCATGCCCCTGACCGACATTACTCTCGACGACATCGAATCGCTGGCCGTTGGCGCCTGGGTCCTCGGCACCGGCGGGGGCGGCAGTCCCTATCTCGGCCTGCTCAACATGCGGGCGCTCTACAAGGAGGGCTATCGCGTCCAGCTCATGCCGGCGTCGGAACTGGCCGACGACGACTGGGTCGCCGCGGTGTCCAACATGGGCGCGCCGCTGGTCGGGCAGGAGCGTCTCACCGACAGCCGCACCATCGCGCGCGCCGTCGACCTGATGGAGCGCCACACGCGATATCGCTTCCGCGGGATCATGGCGCTCGAGATCGGCGGCGGCAATTCGATCCAGCCGCTGATGGCGGCGGCGCATCTGAAGCGCCCGGTGATCGATTCCGACATGATGGGTCGCGCCTATCCCGAAGCGCAGATGACGTCGGTCGCGGTCGGTGATCTCATGCCGTGTCCGCTGACCACCGTCGACGTGCGCGGGCTCGAGTCGGTCGTGGAGAAGGTGCCGACCTGGAAATGGATGGAGCGGGTGAGCCGCAAGATCTGCGTCGAGTACGGCTCGATCGCCTCGACCTGCAAGGCGCCGCGCACCGGCGCCGAGGTGAAGAAGTGGGGCATCCACGGCACCACGACCAAGGCCATCGCGATCGGCCACGCCGTGCGAGAGGCCCAGCGCCGGCACGAGGACCCGATCGCGGCCATTCTCGCGGTCGAGCCCGGCAAGCTCCTCTACAAAGGCAAGGTCGTCGACGTCGAGCGGCGTGCGACCGAGGGCTTCCTGCGCGGTCGCACCCGCTTCGACGGGATGGACGAGTGGCGCGGCTCTTCCATGGAGATCAACTTCCAGAACGAATGGATCGTGGCCTGGCTCGACGGCAAGCCGATCGCCATGTCGCCCGACCTGATCTGCGTGCTGGATTCCGTATCGGGCGAGGCCGTGGGGACAGAGACCATCCGCTACGGACAGAGGGTGACGGTGATCGCGCTGCCGCCGCCCCCCGTGTTCCTCAGCCCCAAGGGCCTGCAGCACGTGGGGCCCCGGGCGTTCGCCTACGACATCGAGTTCAAGAGCGTCTTCGCTTGAGCCGGCGGGAGATCACCGAGGACGATGTCGAATCGCTCGCCGTCGGCGCCTGGATCCTGGGCACCGGCGGCGGCGGCAATCCCTATCTGTCGCTGCTCAACATGCGCCTGCTCTATCGCGAGGGAAAACGCGTGGGGCTGATCGACGCCGAGGATCTGTCGGACGATGCCTATGTCGCCGTGATCGCCGGCATGGGCGCGCCGTTGGTCGGTATCGAGCGTCTCACCGATCATCGCGTGTTCACCCGCGCGGCGACGCTGATGGAAGAGCACACCAGGCGCAGGTTCGATGCCGTCATGGGCATGGAGATCGGCGGCGGCAACGGCGTGCGCCCGCTGATGGTCGCAGCCAATCTCGGCATCCCGGTCGTCGATTCGGACACGATGGGGCGCGCCTATCCCGAGGCGCAGATGACCTCGGTGGCGGTGGGCAAGCTCAAGCCGTGTCCGATGACTGTGGTCGATGTTCGCGGGCTGGAGGCAGTCGTCGAGACCGTGCCGACCTGGAAGTGGGCCGAGCGGGTCGGCCGCAAGATCGTGGTCGAGTACGGCTCGACCGCCTCGACTTGCCAGCCGCCGCGTACCGGCGCCGAGGTCAAGCGCTGGGGCATCCACGGCACGACTACCAAGGCGATCGCCATCGGTCGTGCCGTGCGCGAGGCGCAGCGCACGCACGACGACCCGGTCGCCGCCATCCTTGCCGTCGAGCCGGGCAAGCTCCTCTATCGCGGCAAGGTGGTCGACGTCGAGCGACGCGCCACAGAGGGTTTCCTGCGCGGCGTCGTGCGTTTCGAGGGCATGGACGACTGGCGCGGCTCGGCAATGCAGATCAATTTTCAGAACGAGTGGATCGTGGCGCAACGTGACGGCGAGCCGGTCGCCATGAGCCCCGACCTGATCTGCGTGCTCGATTCGGTGTCGGGCGAGGCGGTCGGCACCGAGACCATCCGCTACGGCCAGCGGGTCACGGTGATTGCCTTGCCCGGCCCCGACATCTTTCTCACCCCCGAAGGGCTGGCCCATGTCGGTCCGCGGGCCTTTGGCTATGATCTCGACTTCAGGAGCGTGTTCGCGTCATGAGACGAATCGGTATCGATGTCGGCGGCACCAACACCGACGCCGTCCTGATCGAAGAGGGCAGGGTCGTGGGCGCGGTGAAGGCGCCGACCAGCCAGGACGTGACGACGGGCATCCTCGACGCGCTGAAGAAGCTCGCCGCGACCGGCGTGCTGAAGGGCGCTGACGGCGCGCCGAAGAAGGTCGACGGCGTGATGATCGGCACCACGCATTTCATCAATGCCGTGGTCCAGCGCCGGCATCTTACGAAGGTGGCTGCGCTGCGGCTCGGCCTGCCGTCCGGCGCCTCGCTGCCGCCGTTCTGCGACTGGCCCGAGGATCTTGGCGAGCTGGTGCGCGGCGGCGTCTGGATGGTCGAAGGCGGCCATGAATATGACGGCCGCCCGTTCATGCCGCTCGACGAGGCCGCCGTCCTGAAGGCGGCGCAGGAAATGAAGGCCGCGGGTCTGCGCGCGGTCGGCATCTCGTCGGTCTTCTCGCCGCTCGATCCCAGCCACGAAAAGCGCGCGGCCGAACTGGTCGCCTCGGTGATCCCGGATGCGGCCATCACCTGCTCGTCCGATCTCGGCCGCATCGGGCTGCTGGAACGCGAGAATGCCGGGCTGCTGAATGCCGCGCTCGCCGACCTGTCGCGCGACACGATCGCGGCCTTCGAGAAGGCGATCCGCGATTCCGGCATCGCCGCGCCTCTCTTCATCACCCAGAACGACGGCACCGTTGCCGAGGCGAGCCAGGCGCGTCGCCTGCCGGTCTACAGCTTTGCCTCGGGCGCGACCAACTCGATGCGCGGCGCCGCCTACCTCTCGGGCCTGAGCGACGCGATGGTGATCGACGTCGGCGGCACCACGACCGACGTCGGCCAACTCAAGCTCGGCTTCCCGCGCGAGGCCAACTCCGTGGTCAAGGTGGGCGGTGTCCGCACGCTTTTCCGCATGCCCGACCTGCTGTCGATCGGTTTGGGCGGCGGCAGCCATGTGGTGCTCGATCCGCTCTCCATCGGCCCGCTTTCCGTGGGCTACCGGCTGCTGACCGACGGCATCGCCTTCGGCGGCGCGCAGCTCACCACCACCGACGTGGCGGTCGCCTCCGGCATTCTCGATCTCGGCGACAGGATAAAGGTCGAGCATCTCGATGCCGTGACCTGCGCGAAGGTCTTTTCCGAGGCGGCGCGTCTTGCGGAGGAAGCGGTCGATCGCATGAAGACGGAGGCGGGCGACGTGCCGCTGATCGCGGTCGGTGGCGGGGCCTTCCTGATCCCCGAGAAGATGACGGGCGTCTCGCAGGTCATCCATGTCGAGCATGGCGATTGCGCCAATGCCGTCGGCGCCGCCATCGCGCAGGTCTCGGGCGAATGCGACCAGATCTTCAAGGACATGAGCCGGGTCGAGGCGCTCGCCGCCGCGCAGGAGATCGCGAACGACCGTGCCGTCGCAGCCGGCGCCGACCGCGCGACCCTGCACACGATCGAGAGCGAGGACATGCCTCTCGCCTACCTGCCTGGCAACTCGGTCCGCGTGCGCGTCCGGGTCGTCGGCGACGTCGCCGCCACCGCGTGACCGTGCCGGCATGACGAACGCGGCCCGCCCATCACCGATCGCCTGGCTGATCGCGCCGGCCGGGCTGCTGTTCGTCCTGTTCTTCGTGCTGCCGTTCGCCGTGATGACCGCGATGTCCTTCTACTCCGGCAATCCGGTCACCAACCCCAACGCTTTCCTCACGACCCGGCACTACGAGCGCTTCCTCTTCGACACGGCGGGCATCTTCCACGAGGCTCTGTGGTCGACCTTGCGCATCGGCCTCGTCACCACGATCGTCTCGCTGCTGATCGGCTATCCGCTCGCCCACTGGATGGCGCGCATGCAGTCGCGTCTCGGCCATGCGCTGGTGCTGATGGCGGTGATCGCGCCGATGCTGACCGGCATCGTCGTGCGCACCTTCGCCTGGATGACGATCCTGCAGGACAAGGGCGTCATCAACACGACGCTGATGCAGTGGGGCCTGATCGAGAAGCCGCTGCCGCTGATGTACAACGAGTTCGGCACCATCGTCGCGCTGGTCCACATCTACGTGCCGTTCATGGTCCTGACCCTGACCGGTGTGATCGGCCGCATCGACGAGCGGCTGGAGCAGGCGGCGCGTAGTCTGGGCGCCGGCCGCCTGCGCGCCTTCGTCGAGGTGACCCTGCCGCTCAGCCTGCCCGGCATCCTGGCGGGTTCGCTCCTGGTCTTCGCGCTGTCGATCAGCGCCTACGTCACGCCCTCGCTGATGGGCGGCACCGACGTGCTGACGCTTCCCATGCTGATCGCCCAGCAGGTCGGCACCAGCTTCAATCCGAACTTTGCGGGCGCGCTCGGCGTCATCCTGCTGCTGGTGTCGCTCGCCATCGTCGTTGCCTACAACCGCATCCTGGCGCGGCTTGCGGGCGGGCAGGGTATGGCATGAGCGCCGCACCCAACCGCCGGCCGTTCGATGCGGGCCGCGCCGCCTATCTCGCGCTCAACGCGCTGCTGCTCGGGTTCCTGCTGCTGCCGATCGCCATCGTGCTGGTATTCGCGCTGAACCCGACGCCCTACATCTCGTTCCCGCCGGTCGGCGTGAGCCTGCGCTGGTTCGAGAAGTTCTTCACGAACGCCGAGTTCATGAATGCGCTCTGGCTGTCGCTCTGGGTGGCGACGGTGGTGCTGGTCCTGTCGATCGTGATCGGCGCCGCCTGCGCGCTCGCCCTGGCGCGCGGCAGCCTGCCGGGGCGCGCGGTCCTGACGGCCTTCTTCATGTCGCCGCTGATGGTGCCGGCCATCCTGACGGGCCTCGCGCTGTTCCAGGCCTATCTCCTGTCGGGGATCGGCCGTCCGGTGTGGGGGCTGATCGCAGCCCATACCCTGGTCGCGGTGCCCTATGTCATCCGCACGACGCTTGCCGTGCTGCACAATTTCGACCGCCGCATCGAGGAGGCCGCCGCCGTCCTGGGGGCCAGCCCGGTCCGGGTGTTCTTCGAGGTCACCCTGCCGCTGATCCGGCCGGGCGTATTCGCGGGCGGGGTCTTCGCCTTCATCGTCTCGTTCGACCAGTTCCCGGTATCGCTGTTCCTGGTGGTGCCGAAGGGCGAGACCTTGCCCGTGGTGCTGTTCAACTACATGAAATTCGATCTCGACGGCGCGATAGCCGCAGCCTCGATGGTCTCGATCTTGCTCGCATTGTCGGTGGTTCTGGTGCTGGAAAGGCTGATCGGCCTCAAGGCCTACGTTAAGCTGTGATCGGGAACGAACAGGGGGTTGCCATGATTTCACGTCGCAAAGCGTTGCGTGCCGGTGCGGGCCTCGCGGCCCTGGCCACGATGGGGGCGCCGTCGATCGTCCACGCCCAGACCAAGACGCTCAAGATCACGACCTGGGGCGGCAAGTGGGGCGAGGTCATGAAGGCCACGGTGCTGCCGGCCTTCGAGAAGGAGTTCAAGTGCACGGTGTCGGCCGACCAGGCCTTCCCGTTCCTGCCCAAGCTGCAGGTCAGCCCGAAGAACGACCCGATCTACGACGTGCTGCACGCCAACTCGAACGAGCAGTGGAACGCCGTCGTCGAGGGGCTGGTGATGGACAAGATCACCGCCAAGGAAGTGCCCAACATCGCCGACGTCTATCCCTACGCGGTGAGCGACAAGATCGTCGGTGTCACGATCTTCACCAGCGCCATCGGACTGGGCTATCGCACCGACAAGGGCCTCGCCAAGCCGACCTCGTGGAAGGATCTCGCCGATCCCAAGCTGGCCGGCGCGCGCGGCGGCTACCTGATCCCGGTGAACAGCCTCGGCCAGGCGCACCTGATGATGCTGGGCAAGGTCTACGGCAAGGGCCTTACCGATCTCGACGCCGCCTACAAGGCGCTCGAGGCGTTGAAGCCGATCAAGCTGGTCGATTTCACTGGCCAGATGGAGAAGATGCTGCTGTCGGCGGAAGTGTCGATGGGCGTCATCCATGACTCGGGTGTCTACCGATACGAAGGCGCGAACATGCAGCCGGTCGACTTCGCCAGCCCCTCCGAGGGCGTGCTGGCACTGGAGCAGGTGCTGAACGTGACACCGGGATCGAAGGTCAAGGAGCTGGCCTTTGCCTATATCGACTACATGCTGCGCCCCGACGTGCAGAAGCTGCTGGCAGAGGCCGTGTGGTACTCCCCGGCGAACAGGAAGGTGAAGCTCGACGCCAAGTACGACGCCAAGCTCCTCACCACGCCGGAGAAGGTGGCGACCCTGATCCAGCCGGACTGGAAGTGGTACAATGCACGCCGCGAGGACATCGACGCCCGCGTCACCAAGATCCTGAAGGGCTAGGCGTGAGTGCAAACCCTCATCCTGAGGAGCGGTCCGCAGGACCGCGTCTCGAAGGATGGGTAACAAACAAGGTGCGCGTACCGCCCCTTCGAGACGGCCGCTCTGCGGCCTCCTCAGGGTGAGGATGGTGTTTGAATGACTTCCGCGGCCATCAAGCTCGACCAGGTGACCAAGACGTTCGACGGCCGCGTCATGGCCGTCGATTCGGTGACGCTCGATATCGCCGCCGGCGAGTTCTTCTCGCTGCTCGGGCCATCGGGCTGCGGCAAGACCACGAGCCTGCGCATGATCGCGGGTTTCGAGCATCCCGACTCGGGCCGCGTCCATGTCGGTGGCAACGACATCACCGACCTGCCGGTGCACCGGCGCGACATGGGAATGGTGTTCCAGTCCTATGCGTTGTTCCCGCATCGCACCGTGGCGGAAAACGTGGCGTTCGGATTGCGCATGCGCGAGGTCCCGAAGCCGGAGATCGAGCGGCGGGTCGCGGCGGCGCTGGCACAGGTGGCGCTGACGGGTTTCGAGACGCGCAAGCCCGGCCAGCTTTCCGGCGGACAGCAGCAGCGGGTGGCGCTCGCGCGCGCGCTGGTCGTCGAGCCGCCGGTGCTTCTCTGCGACGAGCCGTTGGGCGCGCTCGACCGCAAACTGCGTCAGCAGATGCAGTTCGAGCTGAAGGAACTGCAGAAGCGCCTCGGCGTCACCCTGGTCTTCGTGACCCACGACCAGGAGGAGGCGCTGGCCATGAGCGACCGGATCGCCGTGATGAACGGCGGCAAGGTCGAGCAGGTCGGCACGCCGACCGAGATCTACGAGCGGCCGCGCACGCGGTTCGTCGCCGACTTCATCGGCGAGATCAACATTCTGGAAGAGGGCGGCCGCCTCCGAGCGCTGCGGCCCGAAAAGATCAGGCTGGTGGCACCCGACGGTGCGCGCCTGTCGGGCACGGTCGAGACCTCGAACTATCTCGGCGGCTCGACCTTGCTGCGCGTTCAGCCCGCGAACGGGCCGTCGATGCTGGTTCGCGAGACCCATGCCGGCGAAAGGGCCTCGCGGGCACCGGGCGATGCGGTCGGGCTTGCCTGGAACGACGGCGACGCCGTGGCACTGGAGGGCTGAGAGCATGAGCACGCTGGGGATCGTCACCGTCGGACAGGCGCCGCGGGACGACATCGTCGAACTGTTCGCCGCCCAGGCGCCGGCCGGCACGAAGGTGATCCTTCGCGGCGCGCTCGATGGCCTCAGCGACGCCGAGGTCGATGCCCTGCCGCCGCTCAGCGGCGCCGACACGCTCTATACGCGCCTGCGCGGCGGCCGCGACGTGAAGATCTCCAAGCAGGCGGTGATCGCCCGCTCTCCGCAGACGCTGGCGAAGCTGCGCGCCGACGGTTGCGATGCCATCGTCTATGCCTGCACGGGGGAGTTTCCGGCGATGGAAGGCGATGCCGGTGTGCTGTTCCCGTCGCGGGTCCTGAGCGGCATCGCCGAAGGCCTGCTGCCGCGCGGGCGGCTCGGCCTGCTGGTGCCGTTTGCCGAGCAGGGCGAGAAACTCGCCGCCAAATGGGCGCGGAGCGGCGTCGCCGTCACGGTCGAGGCACTCGTGCCGAGTGCCGGGCCGGAAGAGGCGGCCGACGTGTCCGGTCGTCTGGCGGCGAGCAAGCCCGACCTCGTGGCGCTCGACTGCATGAGCTACGGGCCCGCAACGAAGGCGGCCGTGAAGGCCGTGGTGAAGGTGCCGACGTTGCTCGCCATCACGGCCACCGGGCGCGTCCTGCGCGAGTTGCTCGACTGATCCTCAGTCGTTGCCGACGGAGAAGGGGATCTCGCCGTCGAATTGCGGCTCGCCGCCGACGATCCAATGCAGGCTGTAGCGGCCCGGCTGCAGGGTGGGTGCGCGGGCGAAAAGCACGTCCGGTGTCGACTCCAGTCGGGGATGCAGGACCTCGATGATCCTGCCGTCCCGCTTGATGGCGAGGCGGGAATCCTGATGGTCGACCGGACGGTTGAAGCGGACATAGAAAGCGCTGCTGCGCTGGCCGACCACCGCGTTCGCCTGGGGCGCGGAGTCCAGTACGCGCAGTTCCTGGGCCTGTGTCGGGCCGTTGAGCCCGAACAGGCCAAGTGAGGCTCCTGCGAGAACGGCCTGTCGTCGCGTGATCATCTTTCGCATCCTCATCGCATATCGTCGCGCCCTTTTCCGGCTAGCGGCCCTTCAGGATGTCCGAAGCGGCCGCGATCAGCTTCCGGACGTCGTCCGGCGTGCCGACGGTGATGCGCATGTAGGGCGCGGAGCGGGGCTTGTCGAAGTGCCGGACCAGGATCGCACGGTCGCGCAGGGCCGCGGCGAACGCCGCGCCGCCCATCAACGGATGCCGGGCGAAGACGAAGTTGGCGCAGGAGGGCAGGACGATGAAGCCCAGTGCCGTCAGCTCGCGCGTCATCGTCTCGCGCGTCGCAACGATCCGGGAACAGCTGTCGCGGAACCAGGGATCGTCGCGCACCGAGGCGGTGGCGCCGGCCTGCGCGATGCGCCCCAGCGGGTAGGAATTGAAGGAGTCCTTCACCCGGCGCAGCGCCTCGATCAGCCCTGCATCGCCCAGCGCATAGCCGACGCGCAGTCCGGCCAAGGCGCGCGACTTGGACATGGTCTGCACGACCAGCAGGTTCGGATGGTCGGCGATCAGCGGCACCGCGCTCTCGCCGCCGAAATCGACATAGGCTTCGTCGACCAGGACGGGAATGCCGGCATGCTCGTCGAGCAGCCGGGCGATGGCGGCACGAGGTAGGGCGATGCCGGTCGGGGCGTTGGGATTGGCGATCACGATCGCCCCGGCTTCGCGGCGATAGTCCTCGATGCGCACGCCCATCCCCGCGTCGAGCGGTACGGTCTCCAGGGTGATGCCGAAGAGCTGCGCCCACACCGGATAGAAACTGTAGGTGATGTCGGGGCAGAGGAGCGGCCGGGTCTGTTTCAGCAGGCCGGCGAAGGCGTGGGCCAGCACCTCGTCGGAGCCGTTGCCGACGAATACCTGCTCCCGCCTGACGCCGTGATGGTCGGCCAGCGCCTGGCGCAGCTCCACGGCTTCCGGGTCGGGATAGAGTCGCAGGGAGTCGGAGGCCGCCGCCCGCATCGCCTCCTCGGCGCGGGGCGAAGGGCCGAACGGGCTCTCGTTGGTGTTGAGCTTAACGAGGTTGGCGATACGTGGCTGTTCGCCCGGCGTGTAGGGCGACAGTTCGCGTGCGATCCGGCTCCAGTAGGGATTCATCCTAGTTGCGCTCCATCACACGCTCCAGACGTCGCGTCAGGAACCAGCCGAGCGCGAGGAAGGCCACCAGCATGGCGATGCCGAAGGCCGAGAGGGCATCGGTCATGGTCTTCTCGGAGACGAAGCCGAAACCATAGCCCGCCGAGACCGCGATACCGGCCCACAGGCCCGCCGCGATGAAGTTCAACACGAGGAAGCGCGGCCAGCTCAAGGCGGAGGCGCCGTAGGCGAAGCCCGCGACGTTGCGGATGATGCGCGGATAGCGGTGGATCAGGATCATCCAGGTATGGTGGCGGTCGGCAAGGCGGGCTGCCGTCTCGACGGCGCGCTGCAGGCGCGGGATGCCGCGCAGCCAGCGCGTGCCGAAGCGCCGGCCGACCCAGAAGCGGATGATGTCGCCGGCGAACGTGCCGGTCCAGCAGGCGGCCAGCGCCTGTTCGTAGCCCAGCGCACCCGCCTGTGCGGCATAGCCGGAGAACAGCGCCAGCAGGAGGCTGTTGGCCATCGAATAGACGGTGACGAAGGCATAGACGGCGTCGCCGTGCTGGCGGATGAAATCGAGGAAGGAGGCGAGGTCGCCGTCGAGCATTCGCACTGCCTACAACGAAAAAGGCGGCCCCGCGAGGGGCCGCCTTCCGTGGTTCAACGGGCCAGGTTTCAGGCCGGGCCGATGGGACGGCCGGGCCAGCGATAGCCGGGCGCCGGCAGCGGGATCTTGACGCCGATCAGCGCGTCTTCGAGCACCGGGATGCCGGCGGCATAGTCTCCCGCTTCGCACTTCGCGATGGCGGCCGCCTCACGCGGCTCGATCACCGCAGTGCGATACTGGCGCCATTTGTCGCTCAGCGCCTTGCAGTAGGAGGCCGGGTCGGAGAACACGGTGCTGACCGTGGTCTGGCCGCCACCGACAACGATCTCGACGCGACGATTCTGCGGCTCGCGGACATTGTCGCCGGTCTGCACGAGCAGGCCTTCCTCGCCCCGGCCGTTGACCGTGATCGCGGTCGCCGGCACGCCCTCGCGGACGAGCTGCTCCTTGACCGAGTTCGCGCGGCGCAGCGAGAGCGCCATGTTGTACTGCGGCGAGCCCGAAGTATCCGTATGACCGGTCGCCACGATGCTGGCGCTGCCGCGGGTCTTGTAGGCCTGGGCGGCCTGGCGGACCGTTTCCACGGCCTGGGCGGTCAGGTTGGAACGGTCCCAATCGAAGAAGACCATGAAGGTCTGCGCCTGGACCGGCGGCGGCGGCGGGGGAGGCGGCGGCGGAGGCGGCTCCGACGCGCAGGCGCCCAACAGGAATGTCGCCGCGGCGACGACCAGGAGTTTTTTGAGCATGGAATGGTTTCCCTCGATTTTCGGATCTAAACCCACGGTGGGTCCGTCCGAGGGCTTAAACGCGCGCGCCCCTTGGAAGTTCCGATGCCATGCACAAAGAACTTTCCGTCGTCCGGATCAGTAGTCCCACTCGGCTTTGACCCCCACCCGCCCCGTGGAATTGGCGCCGATATCGCCCTCGACCTTGATGTTGTCGAAGACGTCGAGCTGCACCACGCCGCGGCTGGAATTGCCTTCCGCCCCCTGCCGGGCGCCGACATAGACGCCCGGGGCCACGTAGCGGCCCGCTTCGAGGGACACCCCGCTGGCGGCGGCACCCGTGGGCTCACCTGTCCTGGCAGACGAGGATCCGACGCTCAGCTGATCGAGCCCCAGCCCCTTGCGCAGCCGGCTCAGGACCCCCTCGCCCGGAGACTGGCCGGCCAGCTCGGCGAGCGCCTGCGCGACCTGAAGCAGCTCCGAGGCCCCGAGCTGCGAGGCCGGCTTCCCGAAGATGAGAAGGGCCATCGCCTCGTCCGGGGGCATCGAGGGCGTCGAGGTGATTTCGAGCTTCGGTTCGCGGGAGGTTCCGGTAATGGCGACGCCGATCGTGGCCGAATTGGCCGTCGTGCTTGCGAGGAAGTCGAGGCGCGGGTCGATGGTATTGAGGTTGTCGAGGGTCACGATGCCCTTGGAGAAGGTGAGCCTGCGGCTGCCCAGGCTGAACGTGCCGCGGCGCATCGTGAAGCCGCCGATGACGGCGGGCGTACTGGGGCTGCCGCTGACCGTGAGCTGGCCGCTCATCTCGGCGTCGAGGCCGCGACCGCGGACGAAGATTGCCTGCGGTGCGCGCACGTCGAGTGCGAGCTTGATCGGTGTGGAGTCGGGGGGAGGCGGGGCTTTCGGGGTCGGGCGGCGCTGTGCCGATGGAGCTGCTGGAGGAGCGGCACCCGGCTTGTTGATCTCCCTGACCTCGATAGTCGGGAAGGAAGCGGTCTGGCCACCGCCGACCGAGATTTCGGCACGGTCGATCGTCACCGGCCCGGAGACTTCGATGCCGGAAGTGGTCGCCCCCGTGATCCTGAGGGTACTCGAAACGGTGGCGACCATGTCCGGTCGGCTCACCAGCAGCGCACGATGCGTCGCGAGACCGAGGTCCAGCACGAGACCCTGGTTGGCATCGACGCGCATCGAACCGCTTCCGGTCACGGTGCCGGTACCCGCGCGGAAGGTCAGCTGCTGCACCTGCAGCGTGTCGCCCTGGAGGATGAAGCGACCCTGGCCGCCGGTGAGTTTCAGGCCTGCTTCCGGCATCGCCAGAGCGCCGCCCTCGAGGTCGATCGCCCCGGTGCCGCTGATCTGCGTGCCGTTGATCGATACCGACACGCTGGGCCGGATCCGGCCGGTTACGTTACGGATGTCGTTGCCCAGGAGGGGCGCAAAGGGCGCGATGTCGATCGAGCCCCCCAGGGCGATCCTGGCGGCGACAGGTCCAGTGCCGCGAGGCACGGTTCCCGTGCCTTTCACTGTCAAGTTCGTGCTGCCGCCGGCCGCAAGCCGCGTGTCGATGCTCGCCTCCTGGCCGACGAGAGAAGCTGTTCCCTGCAGCGACACCGCGGGCACCAAGACCGCGTCGGGCCGGCGCACGCGGATGCCGGCCGCGCTGTAATTCGCCTCCAGCCTCGGGGAGGCCATCGCCCCGGTGGCGCGAACCTTGGCCTGGAGAGTGCCTTCCAGGCCGGTCCCGGGCGCGAAGGTGTCGACCAGGGCGAGTGGCAGGCCGGTGATTTCGGTCTGCAGGTCACTCGCCACGGGATCGAGCGTGCCGCGTACGGCCACCCGGCCGGCGCCGACGCGCAAGTTCGTCGGATCGATCACGATGCGTGCACCGGCGACGGTAATCTTCGCCGGCGCGTTCAGACCGAGCGGAATGTCACGGTAGCGGCCGGTGAACCTGGATAAGGCGACCCGGACTTCCTCGGCCGCGAACTCAATCTTGGCGGCGAGGTCGGCGGACAGTTCCGGGCCCGAACCCTGCAGGGCGAGGTCGATGCCGCTCGCCCGATCACCCTTGGCCGTCGCCTTCAGGGCGGACAGACCGCCGGCGCCGCGCAGGCGTGTCGCATCGAGTGTGAGGTCCGTGGCGGCCCGGCCGGCCGGATCGTCGACATGCCCCTTGAGATCGAGCGTGCCGGCGCCCAGGCCCTGGCCGGCAAGGTCGGTACCCTTCACCGAGACGTCGAGCCGGCCTGCGGGGGCATTCGGATCGGCCGTGACTTCCGCAACCAGCGATCCTTCGAGACCCAGCGCGGCCAGCGCCTCGATATCCTTGAGCTGGGGAATTGCCAGGCGTGCGTGCCCGGTCGTCCGCGTCTGGGCAATGGCAAGATTGGTGACGTCGAGCAGGGCGCTCGACCAGCGTCCCTGGAGGGTTGGCACCGAGAGGCCGGCGGCCTCTTCGTGCGAGAACTTCCCCGCGAGCGACAGGGGTTGGCCCGCGACGTCACCGTCGGCCTGAAGCGAGCCCGTCAACTTGCCGCCGGGTGCGAGCGATACGGTGGTGTCGAGGACGAGGGTTCGCGATGTGATTTTCTGGTAGGCGACGTCGCGGCCCTCGACCTTGAGCCTGAGCGAGGTTTCGGGACCGCCGAAATCCACGGTCGCCGCAGCGGTCGCAGCGCCCTGCACCTCGGCGCGGAAGGTCGCCAGCCGGGGCAGATCGAGCGCGAGGTCGAGGGTGCCCGCCTGCTCTTGGCCCCGGCCGGACACCGTGAGCGTGCCGCTGTCGCTGCCGAGCTTCGCCTGCCGGATCGTCCAGGTGCCATCGGGCGCGAGGGTGGCGTTGCCGGCGAGACTGACGGTGGCCACCAGACCCTGCGGCACGTCGGGGGCCCCGAACCCGTCGATTCGGCCCTGCCAACCAGCGGAGAGATTGCCCTTGTCGATGCCCGCCGTGAGGTCGACCTGCGCCTTGCCGCTCAGCGTGCGGCCGGCCAGCGCCGACAGCGGCTCGAGGCTCGGCAGCTCGACCTTCGCACGCACCTCGCCCTTGTCGTCCGCCGGGACGTAGTCCCCGTCTCCTGTCAGGCGCAGGAGCGGCATGCCAACATCGAACGACCGAACCCTTATCTTGCCACCGACAAAATCCGAGACCGTGGCATCGACCGTGACGGTGCCGGGTTGCGGCAGGCGGGGATCGAGCGTTGCCAGCTTCAGATCCTGGACAGTGCCCCGCACGCGGACCGCGCCGGTGAGCTTGCCATCCGCCTTGAGATGGAGACCCTGCCAGGCGAGGCCCTGCGCCGGGACATCGATGGGGCCCGCGTCGAGGGTGGACTGAAACCCGGTGTCGCTGCCATCCGGCATCCACCGCAGACCGCCGTTGGCGGTCGCCGCATCGCCGGCCTTGGCGCTCAGTTCGGCCGTGCCGTCCCGTTCGTCGCCCGAGGCCGAGAGCTTCAGAGAAATGTCCGGCAAGTCGGGCCGCTGCATCAGCGCCGCCACGATGCCTCCGGACGCCTCGTCGAGCGTGATGTCGGCCGCGATCCTGCGGGGCGAGCGCTCCAGCCGCACGTCGGCGGTGAGCTTGCCCTTGGGGCCTTCCAGTCGGTCGGCCGCGAGCCGGGCGCTGATTTCGGCGAGGTCGCGGGCGACCGCCGCCTCGCCCCCGATCTTCCAGTGTGAATCGATGCCGCCGAGAGCGGCCGCGAGATGGAGGTCGTCGACCCGCAGGGACTGCAGCTCGATGTCGAAGGGAAGCCGGAGGCCGCCGGTCGTGGGCGTGCTTTCCTTCTTCTCTTCCTGCGGCACGCGTAGAACGATGATCTTCGCGGCCGACAGGAGTTCGATACGCAGCCGGCGCTGCAGGAGCGAGGCGAAGGACCAGGAGAGGTGCGCCTCCTCGACCTCTAGCCACGGGCCTGCTCGGTCGGCGATTTCGACGCGCGCCACGCGGAGGTCGGTCGGCACGAAGCCCTCAACGCCGATGATGCGGATCTGTTGGTCCGGAGAGGAGGCGAGATTGGAGGCCACGGAGGCGAGCAACCGTTTGCCCGGTGCGGTTTGCACGCCCGCGAAGGCGAGGCCGACCACCGCCATGACGGCGACCACATAGGCCGCTATGCGGAGCGCGCGCATCAGAAGGCCTGACCCAGGCTGACATAGATGCCGAACGGCGGATCGGTTGGGCGGCGGTTGAGCGGGATGCCGACATCGGCCCGGATTGGCCCGAAGTCGGTGTAGTAGCGGATGCCGACGCCGGCGCCGACCCTCGGCGCCAACTGCGAAAAGTTTGGCAGGATGTCAGGGTAGGCGCTGCCGGCATCGACGAAGGCGACGGCGCCGAATGCCTTGCCGATGCGCTGGCGCAATTCGATGTTGGCCTCGACGACGCTCGGGCCGCCCAGCGGATTGCCGTAGGCGTCCAGCGGTCCGGCGGTCTGGTAGACGAAGCCGCGAACCGAGCCGCCGCCGCCCGCATAGAAGAGCTTGTCGGGCGGGATGCCGCCGATGCTGGTGGCAGGCTCGATACCGAACGAAGCGCGCGTGGCAAGAACGGTGCGGCCGGGCTCGGCGATGTCCCAATAGTGACGGCCGGTCAGGCGCAGGATGGTGAACATGTCGCCGCCCGGTCCGGTATCGATCCAAGGCTGCACGTTGAACTCGATGCGATAGCCACGCGTCGGGTCGAGGTCGCTGTTGGCGCGATTGTAGAGCACCGTCCCCTGAAGCCCCAGCATGCGATAGCTCTGGGTGATCCCGTTGCGGGTTATGTCGGCGATCTCGCCGGCCAGGCCGACGCGGGCCTGCCAGCGCGGCGAAAAGGTCCGGTCGAAACCGCCATAGAAGGTGGCGGCCTTTCTCGTATAGGCAGGGACCACTTCGCGCAGCGCCGCCGCTTCCAGTCGCAGATCCTGTCCCGGCAACCACCAGTCGGGCTTGCGGAAGGCCGCACGGAAGGCGAAGCCGGTGTCGAGGATCGCGTAGCCCTGGCCGATATGGTTGATCTCACCCGACAGGCGCAGGCTTTCGGCCTGGCCGAACAGGTTGCGATGGACCCAGAAACCCTCGACCGCGAAACCGAGCTGGGTCTCGTAGCTCACGCCGAAGCCGATCGAGCGCTGCAGCCGATCGGTCAGCTCGGCCTCGATCGGCAACTCGCCGTTTGCATCGAGCTCCGTCGCGGGTTTCAGGCGTACCGCGTTGAACGTGCCCAGCGAGGTGAGCTTTCCGCGCAGCTCTTCGACCTTGGCCGGCGAGTAGGGCTCGCCCTCCTTGAAGGGCACGCGACGCTGAAGCCAGACCGTGTCGACCTTCTCGGTGCCGGTGAAGCGCACCGGGCCCATTCTGGCGAGCGGGCCGGGCTCGGCGACGAAGGTCACCTCGGCCTCGCGCGTGGCATGATCGACGATGACCTCGCGGTCCTTGATGGCGGCCAGCGCGTGGCCCTGCTTGCGCAGTTCGTCCAGCAGCTTGTTCTGGGCGGCGATGATGGCGGAGGCGTCGGCTGGATCGCCGGGCGCGATGCCGAGCTCCGCGCGGTCGATCCCGGGCAGCGACTGCTGGCTGCCGGGCGGCCGGATCGCGAGGGAGCCGATCCGATAGCGGGGGCCGGTATCGATGGTGATGTCGACGGTCGTCGCCTCAGTGTCGGGACGCGCTTCGAGGGCCTCCAGGGCGGAGGCGTCCGCTATCGGTCTTCCGTCGATCGTGGCATTGATCGTCGCGTCGTAGAAACCCCGCGACCGCAGGGCCGTGTTGAACTGGGCGGCAATCGCCTGCGCGCCCTGCAATATTCCCAGCGCATCGCCCGTCAGGGGCTGCTGTTTCTGGAAGTCTTCCGACAGCTCCTTGAGATCGGACGACATGCGCTCGTCTCCGGCCACGGCAAGAACGACCTTGCCCGTTCGCGCATCGACCGCGCGCGACCAAAGGCTCGCCGATGCCGCCCAGGTCATCGAGATGAGGCAGCATATGCGCGCCCAACGCAGGAACTCGCGATCTACAAAGGCCATGCCACGCGACACATACAACGCGCGGCGGCTAAAAGGGATGCGTCTGCGCGTCTATTGGCCCACGACCCGCAGCGGAGCGCGGTCGCTCACGGTATGAACCTGGGGTCGAGTTCCGCATAACGCCGCTGTTGATCGGTGAAGATGACCATGAAGAGCTGCCGGAAGAGCTGTTCGATGCGCGGATCGGCCGGTCCGGTCGCCTGTGTCCATGCCGTGGTAAAGGACATGGCTCGGTCGTTCCGACAATAGATCGCATAGACATAGAAACGGCCCGGCGTGCCCGGCTTGAAGCGCGCCGGCTCGCCCGCGCATACCGGATCGGCATTGAGATCGTTGGCGGGATCGAACACCAAGACCAGCCGGTAGTCGGGACTGGCCGGCGGAATCGGGCGGTCGTAGGTGAAGGTGAGCGCCGGGCGCGGCTTGGCCGCCTGCATCGCCGGAAGGAGGTCCCGTGCCACTACGCCGGGATCGACGCCGGGGAAGGCATCGCCCGCGAGGATCACCGGGAAATTCCTGCCGTCGGTCGCGGCGAAGAAGTCGCGATAGTCGTACTGCGGCGCATAGTAAACGCCGCCGATCGTGGCCGCGACGGCGAGGGCGGGCAGCGCGGCGAGACCCGCGAGCACGGCGCCGATCCTGGTCGTGAGGCGCATCGAGAACTCCTGTGGACTGGATGTCAGGCTAGGGTCGCGATGTTCGCGTCAGCAAATCAGGCCTTCGTGAACGATCGCGACCCCGGGAGCGGGGGTTTTCGAGTCCTTGCGTTCATGCCACACAAGAAGCTGAAAACCTCTGGAGGACAGCTCAATGGCATCGCCGCTCTTCGACCTCACCGGCAAGGTCGCCGTCGTCACCGGCTCGAGCAAGGGCATCGGCAAGTCGATCGCCCTGCATCTCGCGCTGCAGGGCGCCAAGGTCGTGGTGTCGAGCCGCAAGGCGCCGGCGTGCGAGGAAGCGGCGGCAGAGATCAAGGCGGCCGGCGGCGAGGCGATCGTCATTCCCTGCAACATCTCCGACAAGTCGCAGTGCGAGAACCTGATCGCGGAGACACGCAAGCAGCTCGGCCCGGTCGACATCCTCGTCTGCAACGCCGCCTCGAATCCCTATTACGGGCCGAACGAGAAGCTGCCGGACGACGTGTTCATGAAGGTGATGCACAACAACATCCTGTCGAGCATGTGGCTGATCAATTTCTGCCTGCCCGACATGCGCGCCAAGAAGGACGGCTCGATCATCATCGTCTCGTCGATCGGCGGCGTGCGCGGCACCCCGGTGATCGGCGCCTACGGCATCTCCAAGGCCGCCGACATGCAGCTCGCACGCAACCTCGCCGTCGAGTATGGCAAGGACAATATCCGCGTGAACACGATCGCCCCGGGCCTGGTGAAGACCGACTTCGCCAAGGCGCTGTGGGACGATCCGAAGTACCTCGCCGTCCGTCTCAAGGGCGCGCCGCTGGGCCGGATTGGCGAGCCGGACGATATCGGCGGCATCGCGGTGATGCTGGCCGGCAAGGCCGGAGCCTTCATCACCGGCCAGACCATCATCGCCGACGCCGGCGTGACCATCGGCAGCGGCGGCTGACCGCCCCGCCTAGGGCGCGGGAGGATCGGGATGAGCCTCTACCAGGTCCAGAAGCTGATCTATCAGCTCAACCGCGACCCGCGCACGCGGCAGCGCTATGCCGACGAACCCGACGCGGTGCTCGGCGAGTACGATCTCACGCGAGAGGAGATCGGCGCGCTGCTGAAGCCTGATATCGGGCTCCTCTATGTGCTGGGCGTCAACGGCCAGCTGCTGATGCACTTCGCGGCCCTGCACCGTATCGAGTGGACCGACTATCTCGAACGGATGCGGCAGGGGCTCAGGGATCACGGCCAGGTGCGCGAGGGCGTCTATGCCGCCACCGGCTATGAAGGCGTCGAAGCGCATGAGGCCCGCCTCAAGGCAGAACGGGAGACTCGCTGATGCCCCTGGTCTATTGCGGCGCCTGCAGCCACGCCCCCGGCATGACGGCCCGTGCCGAGCGTGCCGACACCCAGACACGGCAGGCGCTGGAGAGCGCGTTCCGCCGGATGGGCGACGATATCCGCGCCACCAGGCCCGATGCTCTGGTGGTGATCGCGGCCGAGCACTTCGCCAACTTCTTCATGAACAACATGCCGGCCTTCGCCATCGGCATGGCTGACAGTTACGAGGGGCCGATCGAGGACGAGGCCTTCCTGCGCATCGGGCGCACGACCGTGCCCGGCAACAAGGCCCTGTCGCGCCGGTTGATCGAGAAGGTGATGCAGACGGTCGACGTGGCCTATGCCGAGGAATGGAAGTTCGACCACGGCATCTCGGTGCCGCTCCACTTCCTGACACCCGACTACGACCTGCCGATCGTTCCGGCCAACATCAACTGCCAGGGCCCGCCGCTTAGCCCGCTGGCGCGCGCCTGGGCGTTCGGCGAGGCGCTGCGACGTGCCGCGGACGCGGTGCCCGAACGCATCGCGCTCATCGGCACCGGCGGCCTCTCGCATTGGCCGGCCACGCCGGACTCAGGCAAGATCAACCAGGAATGGGACCGCGAGTTCCTGCGCCGCTGGTCGGCCAACGACCGCGAGGCGCTGCTGTCCTACACGGATGCCGAGACCTATCGCGAAGCCGGGCAGGGCGGCTTCGAGATCCGGACGTTCATTGCAGCGGCGGCTGCGGCCAAGGGAGCGAAAGGGACGGTCGATTTCTGCGAGCCGGTCCCGATCTTCGCGGTCAGCTGCACGCTGGGCAGCTTCCGATTGTCCGATACCCGACCGGAGTGACTACGGCCTCTTCTTGAACGTAACCACCAGCACGTCGCGATAGGCGGGCTGGGCGGGATTCTCCGGCTCGACCGGCGTCACGCCGTGATAGCAGCGGGAGTCGTCGACGAGCGCGGCATCGAGCGGGTCGGTGAGGGTGAAGCTGCCCAGCACGCGCTTGTCGAGATCGTGCACCGTGGTGGTGCCACTGGCGATGTTGCGGCGGTTGATCAGCAGCACCAGCACATAGTCGACGCCGTCCCGATGCATGCCCTCGGGCGTCGGCTTGCCGGCCTCGCCGGTCTTCGCCTCGATTCGGAACTGGTGGACCTCGATGTGCCACTTCTTCGCCTCGGGTACGAGGCGACCGAACAGGGCGCGGCAATATTCGAGGATGGTGCGCATCGAGGCGCCGCTGCCGATCTCCTCGGTCACCGGCTTGAACCACCGTTCGATGCCGCCATTCAGGGTGTTGTAGTCCAGGGTCTGGTAATGCGGCTGGTGAGGGGCGCGCACGATCGCGCCCTGACGCTCGGCTGCGTAGACGCCGAAGCGGCGCTTCCGGTAGCGGCCCCCATCGCCCATGTAGGTATCGACCTCGAGATCGTTCCAGCTCTCGGCGAAGGCCGGCCAATCGGCCAGCGACCCGAAGCGGGCGAGGGCCGTCCGCATGTCGGAGGCTTCCACGAAGGCATAGCCCGCCCGCTCGACGGCGGCGCGGATGCCTGATGCGTTCTGCAGGCCGGTACCGATCTCACTCATGTTGGTTACCCTAGCATTACGGTGCCATCATTCCGCATCTGAGGCGCATGAAGGTTTCTAGGGATTGGCCCGGCGATTGCTGACAGCGGCCCGTCTGCCGCCTTCGCGGCCCATGGAGATTCACATATGTTGCGACGCAAGCTCCTCGCCACCGCTGCCGCCTCGTTCGCCGCGCCTGCCATCGTCTCGCGCGCGTCGCTCGGACAGAACCTTCGCAAGGTGAAGATGGGCTCGGCCTTCACCACGACGACCAACGCGGCCTTCCTGATGCCTGCGCTGCTGAAGCCCGAGGGCATCGACCTCGAACTGGTGATGTTCCCCTCGCTGGTGCAGCGCATGCAGGCCGTTGCCTCGGGTGACGTCGATATCGGCAATGGCGGTCTTTCAGCCACCATGCAGGTCGCGACCAAGGGCTTCCCGATGCAGGTACTGGCCAATGGCTGCGACGGCGGCTGGATGGTGCTGGCGCAGCCCTCGATCAAGAGCTTCAAAGATCTGGTGGGCAAGAAGATCGCCGTCCAGAACGGTTCGATCGGCCTCGTCTCGCTGAACTGGAAGCTGAAGCAGGAAGGCGTGTTCGGAAAAGTCGATCTGGCCTTCATGGACAACCAGGACCAGCCGATTCCGCTGATGCGCGGCGACGTCGCGGCCATCTGCGTGTTCGAGCCCTATGCCGCGCTCGCCGAGCAGAATGGCTGGGGCAAGCGGCTGTGGGTTCCCTACGACTCCCCCATGGGCAAGACCAACCTGGGTTTCGTCGCGTCTTCGGCCTTCGTGAAGAAGGACCCGGACCTCACGAAGAAGATGGTGGCCGCGCATGTGAAGGCGACCAAGGAGATGGCGGCCAATCCCTCGATCGCCATCGAGACCACGATCAAGCAGTTCAAGATGACCAAGGAAGTGGCGGAACTCTCGACCAAGAACCTGTTCTTCAGCGCCGACTCCGGTCCGGCCTTCGTCAGCGGCCTCAAGTCGCTGGCCAGGATGATGATCGACGACAAGATGCTCGAGAAGGAACCCGACTGGGACAACTTCCTGAACCTCGGCTACGTCTGATGCAGTTCCGACGGGCGCTGGGGCTTCTGCCCCTGGCGCTGCTGCTGCTCGCCTGGGAACTGGCGGTGCAGGCCAAGGTCTATCCGCCTGTCCTGCTGCCGCCGCCGGCCAAGGTCCTGATGGTCTTCATCGACGATTGGGATACCGTGCTCGGCAATGCACTGGCCAGCATCAGCCGCGTCGCGGTGGGCATTTCGCTCGCCTTCCTGTTCGCGGTGCCGCTCGGCCTGATGATCGGCCGCTACCGGCTGCTCGACACGATGACCGACTGGTCGATCCAGATCTTCCGCTCGATCCCGCCGATCGCGCTCATTCCCATGGCGCTGCTGTTCCTGGGCATCGGCGACAAGCCGGCGATCGCGCTGATCTTCCTGGCCGGCACATGGCCGCTGCTGATCAACACGATCTTCGGCGTGCGCGGCATCGAACGCACACTGCTCAAGGTGGCCAAGGCGGCGCGCGCCAGCGAGTTCCTCGTGATGAAGGACATCATCCTGCCGGCGGCGCTGCCAGCCATCTTCACCGGACTTCGACTGGCCGTCGGCGGCGGCTGGCTGACCGTGGTGACGGCCGAGATGATCGCGGTGAAGTCGGGCCTCGGCTACATGATCCTGAACGCCCAGCTCACCTTCCGCTCCGACCTCATCATCGCGGGCATCATCGTCATCGGCGCGATCGGCCTGCTGGCCGACCAGGCCGTGCGCATGGTCCGCGCGCATGTCTGCCGCTGGCAGGAGGGCCTCACGGCGTCGCCCGAATGAGCAAATTCCTGGAATGCATCGGTGTCGGGAAAATCTATCCCGGCAAGACCGAGCCGGTGGAGGCGCTGCGCGGCATCGACTTCACCTGCGATGCCGGCGACTTCGTCTGTCTGCTGGGCCGCTCGGGTTGCGGCAAGTCCACACTGCTCCAGATGGTGGCGGGGCTTGAGAAGCCGACTTCGGGCCAGATCGTGATCGCCAACCGCGAGCTCGACGGCCCGTCGCCCGAGGCGGCCATCGTCTTCCAGGACCATGGGCTGTTTCCCTGGATGACCGTGCAGAAGAACGTCGAGTTCAACATGAAGGCCCGCGGCGTGCTGGCGGCCGAACGTCGGGCCACGGCCACCCAGTTCATCGAGATGACGAGTCTCACGGGTTTTGCCGACCGCTATCCGCATGAACTCTCCGGCGGCATGCGCCAGCGGGTCGGCATCGCGCGCGCCCTGACGACACGCCCGAAGGCGTTGCTCATGGACGAGCCGTTCGGCGCACTCGATGCCCAGACGCGTGGCAAGTTGCAGGACGAGGTGCTGCAGATCTGGGAGAAGCAGCGCACCACCGTGCTGTTCGTCACGCACTCGATCGACGAGGCGCTGCTGCTCGCCGACCGCATCCTCGTGTTCAGCCCGCGGCCGGGCCGCATCGCGGCTGACATCAAGGTGGATTTGCCACGGCCGCGTACGTCACAATCGCCGGGATTCGTCGCCCTGGCCCGTGAGTTGCGCGGGCTGGTCGGCGCCGACAGGGAGATCGACTGATGCCTTATGCGACGACCGACGATGGCGTGAAGCTCTATTTCGAGGAGACGGGAGCCGGGGCGCCGATCGTGTTCGTGCACGAATTCGCGGCCGACCATCGCTCGTGGGAAATGCAGATGCGCCATTTCGGCCAGCGCTATCGCTGCATCACGTACGGTGCGCGTGGCTATCCGCCGTCCGACGTGCCCGAGAAACCCGAGAGCTACAGCCAGAACCGCGCCACCGACGACATCCTGGCGGTGATGGATCATCTCGGGATCGACAAGGCCCATGTGGTCGGGCTGTCGATGGGCGGCTTCGCCAGCCTCCACTTCGGTTTCCGCCATCCGACGCGGGCGCGCTCGCTGGTCGTGGCCGGAGTCGGCTACGGCGCCGAGAAGCACGAGACGGCGAAGTTCAAGGCCGAGGTCGGCATCGTCGCCAGGTCTTTGAAGGAAGAAGGCATGGCCGCCTTCGCCGAGAAGTACGCCTATGGCCCGACGCGCGTTCAGTTCGAGAACAAGGACCCGCGTGGCTTCGCGGAGTTCAAGGCGGCGCTGGCCGAGCATTCGGCCCTGGGCTCGGCCAATACGCAGCTGGGTTGCCAGGGCGAACGGCCTTCGCTCTACGATCTCGTCGACAAGATGCGGGCGATGACGGTGCCGACTCTTGTGCTCACCGGCGACGAGGACTGGCCCTGCCTTGCCCCCTCCATGCTGATGAAGCGCGAGATCCCGTCGGCGGCGCTGGCGGTGATGCCGAACTGCGGCCACACGATCAACCTCGAGGATCCCGACCAGTTCAACCGGATCGTCGGCGACTTCATCGTCCAGGTCGAAGCCGGCCGCTGGCCCAAGCGCGACCCGCGCGCCGTCTCGGGATCGATCACGGGGATGAAGTCTTAGGGTAATCCGTCGTCTCGACCGGAGCGCGCAGCGCGGAGCGGAGAGACCTTCTCTCCACGAATTGCTGGCTTTTGGCGGAGAGAAGGTCTCTCCACTACGCCTCGCTCTGCGAGGCTTCGGTCGAGACGACGGAGTCTGTCGCTTATGCGGTCAGCCCGCCATCACAGACGAACTCCGACCCCGTCGAAAAGGTCGACTCGTCCGAGAGCAGGAACAGGATCATGTACGCCACCTCGTCGGCCTGGCCGAGGCGGCCGAGCGGGTGGAGCTCTTCCAGCGCCTGGCGGCCGCTCATGTTGCCGACATTGGTGTCGAGACGGGGCGCGATCATCGGCGTGTCGATGTAGCCCGGGTGCACGGAATTGCAGCGGATGTTGTACTTCTGCTGGGCACAGTGCAGCGCCACGTTCTTGGTGAGCGTGCGCACGGCGCCCTTCGAGGCGCAGTAGGCCATGGCGTAGGACGCACCGCGCAGGCCCAGCACCGAGGAGATGTTCACGATCGAGCCGCCGCCCGATTCCTTCATCGCGGGAATGGCGTGCTTGCAGCCGAGGAAGGTGCCCAGCGAATTGATGTCGTTGACCCTGCGATAGTCCGCCAGGGTGCAATCCTCGATCGAGTTGCGCACGCCGACGCCGGCCGCGTTCAGCAGCCCGTGCAGCGCGCCGAACTTCTCCACCGTGGCGGCAACGGCCGCCTGCCAGCTCTCTTCCTGAACGACGTCGAGCGGCACGAAATGCGCCGAAGCGCCCAGTTCGGCTGCAAGCGCCTGGCCCTTGACCTCGTCGCGATCGGCCAAAACGGCCTTGCCGCCCTCGCGCACGATCATGCGGGCGGTCGCGGCACCGATGCCCGACGCGCCGCCGCTCAGCAGGACGATCTTGTTCTCAAGACGGGGCAAGGAGCGACCTCCTCATGAGTCCGGCGGTCACGCCGCCGTCGGAGGTGAACTCCGCGCCGGTGACGAAGGACGATCGGTCCGAAGCCAGCCACAGGACGAGCTCGCCCAGGTCCTGAGGCTCGGCCATGCGGCCGATCGGATGGCGGGAGCCCAGGAAGGCCTTCCCCTGGTCGCGGCCGACCGCCTGCCAGAGCGGGTTGAAGATCGCCGTGTCGACGCCGCCCGGATGAACGGAATTGCAGCGGATGCCGTATTTCTGTTCGGCGCAGTAGAGCGCGACGCTCTTGCTGAGCAGCCGCACCGCACCTTTGCTGGCCGTGTAGGCGGTAGGGCCGGCGCCGCCGACCAGGCCGGCGATCGAGGAGATGTTGACGATCGACCCCGACGGCTCGGTCTTGCCCGCGCCGAGATGCTTCATGCCCTGGATCGCGTACTTGCAACCGAGGAACACGCCCTCGGAATTGATCGCCTGGACATGCTGCCAGTTCTCGACGGTCGTGGTCTCGGGATTGCCGGGGCCGCCGGAGATCCCGGCATTGTTGACCATGATGTCGAGCCGCCCTTCGCGCTCGAGGATGCCCGCCAGCAGCGACTGCCAGGACTCCTCCGATGCGACGTCGTGCGTCACGAAACGGCCGACCTGAGTCTCTTTGGAGCCCTCGGCCAGGTCGGCCACGATCACGGCCGCGCCCGCTGCGGCGAGCAGGGCGGCCGAGGCGGCGCCGATGCCCGAACCGCCGCCGGTGACGACCGCCACTCTCCCGGAAAGTTCATCGCTCATATCGACGCGACCATAGCGGCTAAACGCGCGGTGCGTTAGCGTATCGTCGGGAGGTTTTGATGGCGAAGTTGACGCACGTTCTCGGGTTGATGGCTGCGCCGCTTGCCCTGGCGGCGTGTACGCAGACGGCGGGCGGTCCTCCGCCGGGCATGACGGCGGCGCAGGGCGCGGCCTATTGCACGAAGCTCACGACGGTCTACAGCGAATATGTCGCCGGTCTCCCCACGTCGATGGGGGGCGTTGGCAGGGGCGGTGGCCAGTCCGACATCGACGCCCGCGTCGCGGTCGCCCAGTGCCAGGACGGCAATACCGCCGCGGGCATTCCGGTGCTGCAGCGGGAACTGCGCAACAACAAGGTCGAGGTTCCGCCGCCGTGAGGACTCCCGTGCGTATGATCCAATTCGGTGGGCTGGTCCTCGTGGCGCTCCTCGCGGCGGCCTGCACCCAGACGGCGGGTGGCCCGCCACCCGGCATGACGGCGGCCCAGGCCGCCGCCTATTGCACCAAGCTCAGCTGGGCCTATGGCGAGTATGTCGCGAGCGGCATGGGAGACAGCGCCGGCGACAACGACAATACCGACGCCGACATCAATGCGCGCCTGGCGATCGCCCAGTGCCACGAGGGCCAGACCGGCGCCGCCATCCCGGTGCTGCAGCAGGAACTCCGCCGCAACAAGGTACCGGTGCCTCCGGTCTGACGCCCCGTCCCCCGGTCCCCATGAAAAAACCCGGACAGGCGACTGTCCGGGCTTTCCGTTGCGTCAGGAGCCGAGGCTAAAAGCCCAGGCCTTCCTTGATGACGACCCAGCGGCCGTTCTTGACCTGCTGCACCTGCGTGATGGTGTTCGCGAGGTGGTTGGTCTTGGAGAACTTGCTGGGCGGCGAGCTGAAGATGTCGAGGTACGGATCGCCCGACTCGAGGGCGTCGAGCATCTTCTGGCCCGTCAGGTCCTTGCCCGCGAGCTTGGCATAGTGCGCGAAGGTCATGACGGCGTTGTAGCCGATGACCGATTGCGTGTTCGCGTCGGTCCCGAACATCTTCTTGTAGGCCTCGACCCAGTCCTTGACCTTGCCCTTGGCCGTGTCGGCATAGGGGGTCTCGAAGGCGCCGGCGGCGTAGAAGCCCTCGACCACGTCCTTGCCGAGCGTGATCGTGTCGGGAATGTTGGTGGGCGTCGCGCCGAGGAAGGTGACGTCCCAGCCGAGTTTCTTCGCTTCGGCGATGGCGCCGATCGTTTCGCGCAGGATGGTGCCCAGCACGACGAGGTCGCAGCCATCGGCTTTCATCTTGGCGACCTGGGCGCTGAAGTCAGAGGCGCCGCGCTTGTAGGTCGTGATCGAGGCGGGCTTCAGCTTCATGGCGTCGAGCTGCTGGGTAAAGCCGTCGAGCACGTTCTTGCCGTACTCGTCGTCCTGGTACATCAGGCAGGGCTTCGTGGGCTTCTTCCACTCGACCATGTACTTCACGGCTGCGCGGGTGCTCTCGACGTAGGGCAGCAGGTTGCTGAACTTCAGCCGCTCCTGCGGCTTGCCGGCGTCGAACTTGTAGGTGAACTCGGCGGCGGTCAGCGGGAAGAGCTGCAGCACGCCCGCGTCGAACAGGATGTCCTGCGCGGCGATCACGGGCGCGGAGCCCATGCCGCCGATCATGGCGAACACCTTGTCCTTCTCGATCATCTTCTGGCTGGCGAGCACGGCCTTCTTGGGATCGTAGGCGCTGTCCTCGATGATCAACTTGAGCTTGCGGCCATTGATGCCGCCCGCTGCGTTGATCTCCTCGACGGCGAGCTTCATGCCGTTGGCGACCGGGACGCCCCAGGTCTTGATCGGGCCCGAGAGATCCTGGTGCGTGCCGATGACGATCTCGGTCGGCGTGATGCCCTGATTCGTGACCTTGGTCTGCGCGAGCGCGGGCGTGACTGCCAGCGCCGTCGTGCAGGCAAGCGTCACCGCGAATGCCTTGAGATGCATTGTCCGTTTCCTCCACTGCTGCGCCCTTTGACTCTCCGGCGGGTGGCGCACACGACCCGGTCCGTCGTCGCTTTTTGCGACTTATGCGGGAGTAGAGCAGTTTCGCGGTGATTATGCACGGCGAAACGGAAGATTCCGGATTGCAAAAGAAAAGGCCCGGGAAGACCCGGGCCTTTTCCGTCGGAAGGTGTTGGCGTCAGTTCTTCAGGTCGCGCTTGAGCACGACCCAGCGGCCGTCCTTGATCTGCTGCAGAAGATACACGGTCGCCGACAGGTGTTCGGTGGGCGAGAACTTCACCGGCGGCGAATTGAAGATGTCCTGGAAGACGTCCCCCGACTCCATGGCCGCGAGGAACTTGGCGCCGGTCAGGTCCTTGCCCGCCAGCTTGGCATAGTGGGCGAAGGTCATGACCTCGTTGTAGCCCAGCGCCGACTGCGTGTTCGGCTCCATGTTGTAGAGCTTGTAGTACGCCTCGGCCCATTCCTTGGCCTTGCCGGTTGAGGTGTCGCGATAGGGGATCTCCATGCCGCCCACGGCATAGAAGCCTTCGGTCACGTCCTTGCCCAGCGCGGGAACCTCGATGACGTTGGCGGCGGTGCTGCCGAAGTAGACCGGCGCGAAGCCGATCTTGCGGCCCTCCGCCATGACGCCGACCGTCTCGCGCACGATGGTGCCCAGCACGACGAGATCGCAGCCGTCCGACTTCATCTTCGCGACCTGCGAGGAGAAGTCCGAGGCGCCGCGCTTGTAGCTGGTGACGGAGGCGGCGGTGAGCTTGGCGTCGGCAACGGCCTGGTTGAAGCCGTCGAGCACGTTCTTGCCGAACTCGTCGTCCTGGTACATGACGCAGGGCTTCTTGCTGCCCTTTTCCTGCATCAGGTGGCGGGCGCCGGCGCGGACGCTCTCGGTGTAGGGCGGCACGTTGTTGAACTTCAGCCGGTCCTGCGGGTTCTTCGGGTCCATCTTGTAGGTGAACTCGGCCGACGTGACCGGGAAGAGCTGCGGGATGCCCGCTTCGAGCAGGATGTCCTGCGCGGCGAGCACCGTCGGCGAGCCCAGCGGCGCCAGCATGGCGAAGATCTTGTCCTTCTCGACCAGCTTCTGCGTCGCGAGGACGGCGCGCTTGGGATCGTAGCCCACGTCCTCGACGATCAGCTTCAGCTTGCGGCCGTTGATGCCGCCCGCCGCGTTGACCTCGTCGACGGCCATCTTCATGCCGTTGGTGACGGGAACGCCCCACGACTTGATGGGGCCGGAGAGATCCTGGTGCGTGCCCAGGACGATCTCGGTGGGCGTGATGCCCTGGTTGGTGACCTTGGTCTGCTGCGCCAGCGCCGGCAGGGCGGCGAGGCTGAAGATGCTGCCCAAAAGGGCTGCCTTTACGCAAAACGAACGCATGACTACCTGTTTCCTCCACTACACTTTACGGGACTTCATTGAACTCAAGCCGCCTGAGGGCGGTACATCGCGTCGATCTGGTCCTTGTACTTGGTGTTCACGAACGACCTCTTGAGCTTCATGGTCGGCGTCAGCTCCTCGTCCTCGGGCGTGAGCTGCTGCTCGATCAGGTAGAAGCGCTTGATCGTCTCGACCCGGGCGAAGTTGGCATTGACCCGCTCGATCTCCGACCAGATCAGGTCCTGCACCTCCTTGGCGCGGCACAGGCTGGTGTAGTTGGTGAAGGGCACGTCGATGTCCTGGGCGAACTTCTCAACCGTCTCGCGCTCGATCATGACGAGGCAGGTGAGGTAGGCACGCTTGTCGCCGATCACGACGGCGTCGCTGATATAGGGCGACGCCTTGAGCAGGTTCTCGATCTCCGAGGGCGTGATGTTCTTGCCGCCGGCCGTGATGATGATGTCTTTCATCCGGTCGGTGATCTTGACGTAGCCCTCCTCGTCGATCAGGCCGACGTCGCCGGTGTGCAGCCAGCCATCCTTGTCGACCGTCTCGGCGGTCTTCTCGGGCTGGTTCAGGTAGCCCATGAACACCATGTCACCCTTGATCAGGATCTCGCCGGCGGGCGAGATCGCGACCTGGCCGTAGGGCACCGACTTGCCGACCGTGCCGAGCTTGATGCCGTTCGCCGGCATCGCGGTGGCCAGTCCGCAATTCTCCGTCTGGCCGTAGACCTCGTACATGTCGAGACCGAGCGCCAGGTACCAGCGGATGAGTTCGGGCGAGATCGGCGCCGCCCCGGTGAACAGCCAGCGGCAGCGGTCGAGGCCGATCATGCGGCGGATGTTCTTCAGCACCAGCCAGTAGGCGGCCTGGAAGCGCAGCTTCTCGAGCGCGGTGGGCTCGCGCCGCGCCAGCCGCGCGTCGGCGATGGCGAGGCCGGCCGAGATCGCGCGCCGGTAGGCCCATTGCTGGACGGGCGTGGCGTCCTTCAGCGCGATGGTGATGCCGGCGTAGAACTTCTCCCATACGCGCGGCACCGCGCCGAACAGCGTGGGCTGCACCTCGCGGATGTTGTCGGGTACGGTCTCGGGGCTCTCGGCAAAGTTGCTGCAGACGCCGGTCGCCACGGAGTAGTAGCTGCCGGCGATGCGCTCGGCGACGTGGCAGAGCGGCAGGAAGGCCAGCCGCTCGTCGCCCTCGTACCAGGAGAGCGACAGTTCGGGGTGCATGCAGTTCTGCATCGTGTAGACCACGTTGCGATGGCTGTGCATCGCGCCCTTGGGCGGTCCGGTCGTGCCCGACGTGTAGACCAGGATGGCGAGGTCGTCGGGCTTGCGCGAGGCGACCAGCTCCTCGAACAGCGCGTCCTTGCCCTGGCCGTAATTGCGGCCCGACGCCATGAACTCGTCCAGGGAGACCACCATGGGATCGTTGAAGGTGTGCAAGCCCTCCATGTCGAACACCACGATCTTGCGCAAGGTGGGGCAGCGCTCGCGCACGTCGAGGGCCTTGTCGAGCTGTTCGTCGTCCTCGACGAACAGGACCGAGGTCCTCGAATCGTTGATCAGATATTCGACCTGCTTGGCGGAGTCGGTGGGATAGATGCCCGAGGAGACGCCGCCCGCGCACAGGATGCCGAAGTCGGCGTAGTTCCATTCCGGCACGGTATTGGCCAGCACCGAGGCCACGTCGCCGGGCCGGAAGCCGATCTCGTGCAGGGCGAAGGTGACGGCCTTCGAGCGCTCAAGCCACTGGGTCCAGGAAACGGCGTTCCAGATGCCGTAGAGCTTCTCGCGCATCGCCGGCCTGTCGCCGCGCGTCTTGCAGGAGAGCACGAAGCTCTTGGGCAGGGTCTCGGCAACCGTCAGCGTCGCTTTGATGGGCATGGTTTCCTCGTTCCCGTCAGCGCCAGTTCTTCTTCTTCTTCCAGCGGCGTTCGCCGCGGGCGCTCTCTTCCTTGGCGCCGAGATAGAATTCCTGGATGTCCTTGCTGTTCATCAGCCGCTCGCAGGTATCGTCCATCACGACTCGGCCGACCTCGAGCACGTAGCCGTAATGGGCGGTCTCCAGCGCCATCTTGGCATTCTGCTCGACCAGCAGGATCGACGTGCCTTCCTCGGCGTTGACCCTGCGGATGATGCTGAAGATCTCCTTCACCAGCAGCGGAGAGAGGCCGAGCGAGGGCTCGTCGAGCAACAGCAGCTTCGGCCGGTTCATCAGCGCGCGGCTGATCGCCAGCATCTGCTGCTCGCCGCCGGACAGCGAGCCGGCCGGCTGGTCGATGCGCTCCCTGAGGCGCGGGAAATAGCCGAAGACCTTTTCCAGGTCGCGGGCGACGCCGTCGCGGTCCGTGCGCAGGAAGGCGCCCATCGCCAGGTTCTCGCGGATCGAGAGGAAGGGAAAGACCTCGCGGCCTTCCGGCACATGGCTGAGGCCGAGCCGCACGATCTTGTCGGCATCCATGCGCTGGATCGCCTTGCCCTCGAACTCGATCGTGCCCTTGAGCGGGTCGAGCACGCCCGAGATGGTCTTGAGGATCGTGGTCTTGCCGGCGCCGTTGGCGCCCAGCACGGTGATGATCTTGCCGCGCGGCACGGCCAGGCTCACCCCGCGGATGGCCATGATCGGGCCGTAGTAGCTCTCGATGTTGGAGACCTTGAGGATCGGGTCGTCGCTCATGTCCGCTCCTCTCAGGCGCCGAGATAGGCCGCGATGACGTCGGGATGCGCCTGGACCTCGGCCGGCGTGCCGGAGGCCAGCACCTTGCCGTAGTTCAGGGCGAGCACGCGATCCGACACGCGGTTCACCAGGGTCATGTCGTGCTCGACCATGAGCACCGTGACGCCGAGCTCGGTCCGGATGTCGCGGATCCAGAACGACATGTCGTCGGTCTCCTCGACGTTGAGGCCGGAGGAGGGCTCGTCCAGCAGGATGAGTTTCGGCTCCGAACACAGCGCGCGGGCAACCTCTACCACCTTGCGCACCCCGTAGGGCAGGCCCGCGATCAGCTTCTCGCGATAGGCCTGGAGGTCGAGGAACTCGATCACCTCCTCGACCTTGCGGCGGTGCTCCTTCTCGGCGCGGCGGACCGAGGGCAGGAACAGGATCTCCTGCCAGAGCTGCGTGGTGGCGTGGCAATGCCGTCCGACCAGCAGGTTGGCGAGCATCGTGGCATTCTCGAACAGCTCGATGTTCTGGAAGGTGCGGGCGATGCCGAGCTTGGCGATCTGGTGTGCCGGCACCTCAGTGATGTCGCGGCCCTCGAAGAACAGCTTGCCCGAGGTCGGATCGTAGAGCCGCGAGATCAGGTTGAAGATCGAGGTCTTGCCGGCGCCGTTGGGGCCGATGATGGTGAAGATCTCGCCCTTCTCGACGCTGAAGCTGACCTTGTCGACCGCCTTGAGGCCGCCGAACTGCAGCGAAATGCTGTCGACCGTGAAGAAGCTCATCGGTTGCGCTCCGACTTCACGTAGGTCTTCTGCCGCTTGAAGGTGGCCTTCTTGTAGAGCGGGAAGAGCTGGAAGAAGAGCTTCACCTTGAGCCAGCGCCCGTAGAGGCCGTAGGGCTCGAACAGGATGAACATCATGATGATCAGGCCGTAGATCGCGCCCTTGAGGCCGGCCGCCGAGCCGATCGCGGACATGGTGTCGCGCAGCTTTCCAGACCCCTCGGACGACATGCCGAGCGAGGAGGCAAGGCTGGCGCCCAGCACCGGGACGTCGTCCTTCAGGGCCGTCAGGAAGGGATCGACCATGACGATGAAGATCGCGCCCAGCACCGCGCCGTGCACCCCGAAGGCGCCGCCGATGATGATCACCATGATGAATTCGATCGAGAGCAGCAGGGTGAACATCTCGGGCGAGATGAAGGACATCTTGTGGGCGAACAGCACGCCCGCCATGCCGGTGAGGGCGGCGCTGATGGCGAAGGACTTCACCTTGTAGCCGGCGAGGTCGATGCCCATGCTCTTGGCCGCGGTCTCGGAATCGCGGATGGCGATGAAGGCGCGGCCGGTGGGCGAGCGCAGCAGGTTCAGCGCCAGCAGGATCGATCCCACCAGCACCAGCAGGCAGAGGAAGTAGAAGGCGTCGCCGTCGCGCGGCACCGGCTGGCCCAGGAAGTCGAGCGTGCGCACCCGCATGCCTTCGTTGCCGTGCGTCACCGATTCCCAGCGCGCGAGGATCTCCTCGACGATGAAGGCGAAGGCGATGGTGGCGATCACCAGGTAGATGCCGCTGAGACGCAGCGCCGGGAAGCCGACCATCGCGCCCACGGCGCCGGTGATGATCGCGGCCGCAGGGAAGTAGACGATGAAGGATATCCCCTGGCTCTGCAGGAAGCCGGCGGTATAGGCCCCGATCGCCAGGAAGGCGGCGTGGCCCAGCGAGGCCTGGCCGGTGAAGCCGGTGAGGATGATCAGCGCCACGCCGACGATGGCATAGATGAACACGAAGACGATCTGGCTCTGCAGGTAGCTGCCGACCAGATAGGGGAAGGCGATCAGCGCCGCCAGCAGCACGCCGTAGGACCACCAGTAACCGCTGTGCTTCAGCAGGCGGATGTCCTGGTCGTAGTCTGTCTTGAAAACGAAACGCATGGGCTCAGACCTTCTTGCGCATGCTGGGGCCGAACAGCCCATGCGGCCGGACCAGCAGGACGATCAGCAGCACGACGTAGGGGGCGACGTCCTTCCAGCCCTGCGGCAGGTAGAAGCCGGCGAGCGTCTCGATGACGCCGATGATCAGGCCGCCGATCAGCGCGCCGGGGATCGAGCCGAAGCCGCCCAGGACCGCGGCCGGGAAGGCCTTCAGGCCGAGGGCGAGGCCGACGTTGGAATGGATGAAGGTGATCGGCGCCAGCAGCACGCCGGCGGTCGCCGCCACCGCGGCGCTGATCGCCCAGATCAGCGACACCACCCGTTTCACCGGAATGCCCATGTAATAGGCGGCCAGCATGTTCTCCGAGGTGGCGCGCATGGCGGTGCCCATCCGCGTGTAGTTGAAGAAGGCGTAGAGCACGGCGCACAGGATGACGGTGGCCACGATCACCGAGAGCTTGTCGTGGGCGATCACCAGGTCGCCGAGCTTCAGGACGCCGGTCGAGAAGGGGGTCTCGATCTTGAGGTCGTCGGTGCCCCAGATCATGCCGGCGACCGAGCGCAGGAAGTATCCCAGCCCGATGGTGGCCATGACGATGGAGAATTGCGGATAGCCCAGGATCGGCCGGATCAGGATTCGCTCGGTTGCCATGCCGAACACCGCCATGGCGCAGACGGCGAACAGGAAGCCCAGCCAGTAGTCGAGACCCATCAGGCCGATGAAGGTGAAGACGAAGAACCCGCCCAGCATCATCAGGTCGCCCTGGGCGAAGTTCACGACCTCTGTCGCCTTGTAGATGAGGACGAAGCCCAGTGCGATGAGGCCATAGACACAGCCGAGCGCGATACCGCTCACCAGCTGCTGGATGAAATCGAGCATTCCTCTACCCTGTAAACCGGCCGTTTGGTGGCTTCGCGTTTAACTTGAATCATAAGACATGGCGGCGCTGCGGAGAGTCAATGGATTTTCAGCCGGCGCGCTGTACTGTTGCGCGATCGAACGCTCGTTACCGGAGAAATTCATGTCGCTCGCCGCGCAGGCCATCCCGTCGGGGAGGCCGCCGTCGCCGTTCTACACAGAGGAGCACGAGGCGTTCCGAAGCACCGTCCGGCGCTTCGTCGAGCGCGAGATCCTGCCACATGTCGACCAGTGGGACGAGGCCGAGGAATTCCCGCGCGAACTCTACCGCAAGGCCTCGGCTGCGGGTCTGATGCAGCTCGGTTTTCCTGAAGCCTACGGCGGCGTCCCGACCGATCCGTTCTTCGGCATCGTCAAGGCCGAGGAAATGGCGCGCCACGGCAGCGGCGGCCTCAATGCCAGCCTCAACAGCCACACGATCGGCTCGCCCCCCATTGCGGCACTCGGACCTGAGTGGATGAAGCGCAAGGTGCTGCCCGAGGTTCTGGCGGGCGAGAAGATCAGCGCACTCGCCATCACCGAGCCCAGCGGCGGCTCCGACGTGGCCAATCTCAAGACCACGGCGCGGCGCGAGGGCGACCACTATGTCGTCAACGGCTCCAAGATGTTCATCACTTCGGGGATGCGCGCCGACTATTACACCGTGGCGGTGCGCACCGGTGGGCCGGGCGCGGGCGGTGTTTCGCTGCTCCTGATCGAACGCGACCGCGAGGGCTTCGCGCGAACCAAGCTGAAGAAGATGGGCTGGTGGGCGTCGGACACGGCCCAGCTCTTCTTCGACAATGTGAAGGTGCCGGTCGAGAACCTGATCGGCGAGGAGAATCGCGGCTTCATCGGCATCATGCTGAATTTCAATTCCGAGCGGCTGGGCATGGCGGCCGGCGCCTGCGGCTATGCCAGGGTCTGCCTCGACGAAGCCATCGCCTATGCGCGCGAGCGCCACACCTTCGGCAAGCCGCTGATCGCCAACCAGGTGGTGCGCCACCGGCTGGTCGACATGGCGATGCGGATCAACGCCGTGAAGTCGACGCTCGAATTGCTGGCGTATCGGGTCGGGCAGGGCGAGAAGCCGGTCGCCGAGATCTGCATGCTGAAGAACCTCGCGACCTCGACCCTGGAATTCTGCGCCAACGAGGCGATGCAGATCTTCGGCGGCGCAGGCTATCTACGGGGCGCCAAGGTCGAGCGCATCTATCGCGAGACCAAGGTCATGTCGATCGGCGGCGGCTCGACCGAGATCATGAAGGATCTCGCCGCCCGCCAGATGGGGTTTTAGCAAGATCGCCGAATGGGACGCGTTCGATTTTCAATCGTGGTAGCAGCGCTTGCTGTAGTGATGCCGTTCGAGGCGGCTGCACAAACCTACGCTACGCCTCGGACGCAGTTTCCTCTTGAAATAACGCGGGCGGACAATGCGCTCGACCAGACCATAAGCATAGTCGAGAACCGCGTTTACGAAGTGGCCCTGCTCTTTTTGTTTGGCGACCAGGCAGAAAGGAATCGCATTTCCGCCCTTATCGGCGATGGGTCGCGTTTTCCCAGCGGTCGAATGGGTAGTCCCGGTGTTGCGATACCAATCAGGTTCAGGATCAGCTCAAAGACAGAGTCAGCGACTGGCCACTTCTACCTTGAGGGAACGGCCTTGACGGAAGGCACATCTGCTTTCCGCTCCGACGTTTATGTGCGAACAGTCGTAAAAGTTCGTCTGCCGCCGGGTATCTATCGGATCCAAACATGGACGGTTCGCGATCTGCCGGAGTTCGCCGGAATTGGAACCCATCTCGAAATCGGATTCGATCCGCGCGCCAAGCCATATCGCTAGTACATTCCGGAGTATCGCATGTCTCCTGTCACCAGCAAGGACGCACGCATCGCGCTCTTCCAGCAATGGTTTTCGGACAACATCCCGCACAACAAGGCGCTGGGCCTGAAGGTGATCGGCGCCTCGCGTGGCTTCGCCTCGATGCAGCTCGACTGGCGCGAGGAGTTCGTGGGCAATCCCGAGACCGGCGTGCTGGCGGGCGGTCCGCTCACCGCCATGCTCGACGGCTGCTGCGGCATGTCGGTCGCCACCATGCTGAAGGCGCCGGAGCCCTTCGCGACGCTCGACCTGCGCATCGACTATGTACGGCCGGCCGAACCCGGCAAGCCGGTGATCGCCGAGGCGGAGTGCTATCGCATCACGCGGTCGGTCGCCTTCACGCGGGCTTTCGCCCATCATGGCGATGCCAAGGACCCGATCGCGGCCGCCGCGGGTACTTTCATGCTGGGCACCAAGGGCAGGCCGACGCGGCTGCCGCCGGGAGATAAGCCATGAGCGCGCTGCTCACTCGCTTGGCCGAGGCGCGCAAGGAAGGCAACGTCGCGCGGCTGGCCGAAGCCATCCCTTATGCGCGCTGGATGCAGATCGCGCCGGAGAACGGCACCGGCGAGCTGCTGACCCGCATGCGCTATCACCCGGAGCTGATCGGCAACACCTTCCTGCCGGCGATCCATGGCGGCACCCTGGGCGCGATGCTCGAGATGGCGGCGATCTTCCATCTCCTGTGGGAGACGGAGACCGAGACGGTGCCGAAGATCGTCAACATCACGGTCGACTACCTGCGCTCGGCGCGGCCGGTCGACGTGATCGCGTGCGCCAAGGTCACCAAGCAGGGCCGCCGCATGGTCAACGTCTTCGCCGAAGCCTGGCAGGAGGACCGATCGCGACCCGTCGCCACTGCCAACGCCCATTTCCTGGTGAAATCCGACGCCGACGCCCCGCCGTCGCTGTAATCATCCGTTTGATCTAAGGTGCTGGCACGTCGTGGAGAATACTGCAGTCCCGCCCGCCGGACAGGAAAAGCCGGCCTTCGTCGTAACCGCCTCGCGGCAGTTCCCGAGCTGGTTGGCCGATAGCGGCGGCAGCCTCGCGATCTCGACCTACCAGAGCAGCAAGGTCATCCTGGTCGGCACCAACGGGCAGTCGGGGCGGCTCTCGGTATTCGAGCGCACGCTGGAGCGGCCGATGGGCATGGCCTTCCATGATTCACGCCTGGTCGTCGCGTCGATGATCCAGATCAGCAGCTTCGTCGATGCCGCCCGCGGCACGCCCGGCGCCGCCGGCTACGATGCGCTGTTCGTGCCGCAGTCGGCGACCTATACCGCCGATCTCGACGTTCACGACGTCGCGTTCGGCGGCGACGGCAGGCTGGTTTTCGCCAACACGCTGTTCTCCTGCCTGGCGACCACCAGCGAAACGCACAGCTTCAGGCCGTTGTGGAAGCCGCCTTTCATTTCGCGGCTGGCGCCGGAGGATCGCTGCCACCTGAACGGCCTGGCGATGCGCGACGGCGAGCCAGCCTATGTGACCTGCGTCGCCGAGACCGACGTTACCGACGGTTGGCGCGAGCATCGTACCAGCGGCGGTGTCGTGGTCGATGTGGCCTCGGGCGAGGTGGTGTGCCGCGGACTCTCGATGCCCCATTCGCCACGGCTGCACGAGGGCAGGCTCTGGGTGCTGAACTCCGGTGCGGGCGAGGTGGGCACGGTCGACCTGGCCAATGGCCGCTTCGAGCCGCTGGCCTTCTGCCCGGGCTATCTCCGCGGGCTCGACTTCGTCGGCCCCTATGCGCTCGTAGGCCTCTCGGAACCCCGCGAGAACCGCACTTTCGCCGGCCTGCCGCTGCAGGACCGTCTGGCCGCCGCCAGGGTCGGCCCGCGTTGCGGCGTGTTCGTGATCGACACGCGGACGGGCGACGTCGCGCACTGGCTGCGGCTCGAGGGCGTCGTCAATGAACTCTATGACCTCGTCGCCCTGCCGGGTCTCGCACGGCCGATGATGATCGGCTTCAAGAGCGATGAGATCCGCCGCACCGTGTCGATCGAATAGCGATCAGCCCGGACGGTTCCCCAGATCCACGCCGTAGCGTTGGGCGTTCTGCGCCATGTAGTGGTCGCGTCCCTGCACCGCCTCGCCGCGGACGGCGGCGTCGACCATGTCGACGAAGGTGTGCCAGCCCATGGCGTTCAGCTTCACGAACGACTCCAGCACGGGCAGGTGTTCCAGCGTGAAGGTGGTGCCCTCCGCCGTCGGCGCCAGAGTCAAGATCACATAGGACTCCGGGTAGGGCGACGTCGCGTCGCCCGGATTGTACACGTTCCATGTGTAGGCCAGCCGGCCCGGCGGTTGCCATTGCGTGACCACCCCGCGGATGTGGCCGCCCATCAGCGACACGGCGCCACCCACTCTCGGCTCGATCCTGCCGTCGCCGTACCAGCCGGGGAGGCGGCCGGGCTCCGCCAGATAGCCCCACGCCTGCGCGGGCGGGCCGGGAAGGTGCCGCTCGAAGCGCACCATATGCGCATGGGTGAATTGCGCGCCGTCGCTCATGGACTTTCCTGCCTCTTGCCTTAAAGAAAACGCCGCACATGGATTACGAATCGCTCAAGACCCCGGCCGACGACGTCGTTCGTGACGGCGCCAGCTTCGAGGCCTACCGGCTTCCAGGCGACTTGATCGATTCACAACACCCGATAATCGTGGCCTACGCAAGGCGCGTGGCTGGGGACGGCAGTGACCGGGAGAAGGCACTGCGTCTGTACTACGCGGTGCGCGACGAGCTGCGCTACGATCCCTACAACACGCCGATGAAACGCGAGGCCTATCGTGCCAGCACGACCGTGGCGGCCGGGCACGGCTACTGCGTGAACAAGGCGGGCGTCATGGCCGCGGTCTGCAGGGCCGCCGGCATTCCGGCGCGGCTGGGCTATGCCGATGTGCGCAACCACATGACGACCAAGCGGCTGTCGGAGCTGATGGGCAGCGACGTCTTCTACTATCACGGCTACACCGACGTCTGGCTGGACGGGCGCTGGGTCAAGGCGACGCCGGCCTTCAACCGCGAACTCACCGACAGGTTCGGCCTGAAGCCGCTCGACTGGGACGCCGTGGGCGATTCCATCTACCACCCGTTCGATCTCAGTGGCCGCCGCCACATGGAATATCTCGCCTATCGCGGCGTCTTCGCCGACATCCCGTTCGAGGAGATCCGCGGCGCCTTCCGCCACTACTATCCGCGCATGACGAAAGCGCAGGAAGAGATGGCGCTGGGCGGCGATTTCGGCGCTGAGGGCGCAGCAGAGGCGAAAGCCAAGTGAACCTGACACCGCGGTCGCCTGCCTACATTGCGCTTCTGGTGGCGTTGGGCAGCTTCGGCCCGCTCACCATGAGCATCTACACGCCGGTCATGCCGTCGGTCGGCCACGAGCTTCTCACGACGCCGGACAACGTGAAACTGACGCTGACCACCTACATGCTGGGCTTCGCGGTCGGCCAGCTCTTCTACGGCCCGCTCAGCGACCGCTATGGGCGCCGGCCGGTCCTGCTGGGCGGCCTCCTGTTCTTTGCGATCACCAGCTTCGCCTGTTCCTTCGCGCCGTCGATCGGCGGGTTGATCGGGTTGCGCATCCTGCAGGGCCTGGGAGCGGCCTCGGGCTCGGTGCTGGGCCGCGCGCTGACGCGCGATGCCTATACGTTCAAGGAAATGCCGCTGGTCATGAGCTGGATCTCGCTCGGCCAGAACATCGCGCCGTCGCTGGCGCCGACGATCGGCGGATTCCTCGGCGAATGGTCGAGCTGGCGGGCGACCTTCTGGTTCGTCGGCGGCTTCGGCGCAATCCTGTTCCTGGTGACCTTGGCGGGCCTGCGCGAGACCAACAAGTTCCGCAGCGAGCGGATCGACCTGTCGAGCCTGTTGCGCGGCTCGGGCGAAATGCTGCGCGATCGCCGTTTCCTCGGTCACATCCTGCCGCTGGGCTTCGCCTTCGCCCTGAATTTCGGGATGCTGGCAGGCGTGCCCTTCGTGCTGCAGGAGAGCATGGGCTTCAGCCCCCGCGAGTTCGGCCTGATCGTGCTGCTCTCGGTCGGCGGCTTCACGTTCGGCACCTTCGTGAACAATCGCTTGGTCGGCAGGGTCGCGCCGGTCGACATCATCATGTTCTCGGGCTGGTTTCACGTGGCGGCACTGGTCGGCATGGCGGCTCTTTCGCTCTCCGGCATCGTTACCTGGTGGGCAATCGTCGGCCCGCACATGTTGCTGAGCTTCGGCACGGGCATGATCGTCGCCAACGCCAATGCCGGCGCCGTCGGCCTCTATCCGCGTCTCGCCGGCACCGCTTCGTCTCTGGCCGGCCTCGCACAGATGGGCATGGGCGCCATGGGCACGATCGCGGTGGCGGCTCTCACCGTGGTCGGCAGCCGCTATGTCGCGATGCCGATGGTGATCGGACTTACGCCGTTCGCGATCGCGACGGTGCTGAGCGCACGACTGTTGCGCGGTGAACCGCGCGCCCCGAAACTGGATGATTAGAAGAGGGAGAGAGAAGACGATGACGAACATGCTGAAGGACAAGGTCGTGCTGGTGACCGGCGCGGGCGGCGGCATCGGCCGCGAAATGGCGCTGCTGGCCGCTCGCGAGGGCGCCAAGGTCGTGGTCAACGACCTCGGCGGCGCGGTCGACGGCGAGGGCAGCGGCAGCGCGACGGCGGCCGAGAAGGTCTGCGCCGAGATCGCGGCGGCCGGCGGCCAGGCCGTCCCGAACGGCGACAGCGTGGCCGATCCCGCCGGCGCCGAGCGCATGGTCAAGGCGGCGGTCGAGAATTTCGGCCGCATCGACGGCGTCATCAACAATGCCGGCATCCTGCGCGACCGCATCTTCCATCGCATGAGCCACATGGACTGGAAGATGGTGATCGACGTGCATCTGAACGGCTCGTTCAATACCAGCCGCGCCGCCGCCAACTACTTCAAGGAACAGAAGTCCGGCGCCTTCGTGCACTTCACCTCGACGTCGGGCCTCGTCGGCAACTTCGGCCAGGCCAACTACTCGGCGGCCAAGATGGGCATCATCGGCCTGTCGCGCTCGATCGCGCTCGACATGGCGGCCTTCAACGTCCGCTCCAACTGCATCTCGCCGTTCGCCTGGACGCGCATGATCGGCACGATTCCCGCCGATACCGAGGCCCAGAAGGCGCGCCTGGAGCGCTCCAAGAAGATGACCCCGGCCAAGATCGCCCCGATGGCGGTCTACCTCCTGTCGGACTCGGCCCAGGAGCAGGGCATCACCTCGCAGATCTTCGGCGTGCGCATGAACGAGATCATGCTGTTCAACGCCAACCGCCCGGTACGGTCCGTGCATAACTCCGAAGGCTGGACCCTTGAGGACATCGCCGAGCACGCGGTGCCGTCGATGAAGCCTTTCTTCACCGACCTGAAGCGCTCGCCCGAGTACTTCACCTGGGATCCGATCTGAGTCGAGAGGACTGATGACGATGGCTGCCGAGCGCATGAAGAACGAACCCAGGATCGAGCCCAAGGAGATCCTGGAGGGTATCGTCGAGTGGATCGAGATCGAGAGCCCGAGCCACGACGCGAAGGCGGTCAATGTCATGGTCGACAAGGTCGAGGGCCAGTTCCGCGACCTTGGCCTCGACCTGGAGCGCACGCCGGGCCGTGACGGCTTCGGCGACATCCTTGAAGCGAAGACCCCGGCCGGGTGGAGCACGGGGCAGGGCAAGGGCATTCTGGTCCTTGCCCATCTCGACACGGTCCACCCGCTCGGGATGAAGGAAAAGGAGCTGAAGATCCGCCGGGAAGGCGACAGCGTCTTCGGTCCCGGCATCTACGACATGAAGTCGGGCGGCTACATCGCCTACTATGCGCTCAGGCACCTGATCCGCCAGGGGAAGAAGACCAGGTTGCCCGTGACGTTTCTGTTCATCCCCGAGGAGGAGGTCGGCAGCCCGACCTCGCGCGCCCGCATCGAGGAAGCCGCCAAGGGCCACAAATACGCGCTGGTGATGGAGCCCGGCCGCGACGGCGACAAGGTCGTGACGTCGCGCAAGGGCGTCGGCCGCTTCACCCTGACGGCCAGGGGCCGCGCCGCCCATGCCGGCGTGCGCCACGAGGACGGCCGCAGCGCCATCCTGGAGATCGCCCGCCAGATCGTGCGCATCGAGGAGAAGACCGACTATGCCCGCGGCATCACCTGCAACGTCGGCCTGATCCGCGGCGGCTCGGGAGTCAACGTGACGCCGGCCGAGTGCTCGATCGACGTCGACCTGCGCGTGCCCAGCATGCAGCTGGCCGAGGAGATGACGCACTGGTTCCTGAACCTCGAGCCGATCGGCAAGGAGGTCGAGCTCATAGTCGAGGGTGGCATGAACCGGCCGCCGTACCAGAAGGATGCCGGCATCACCGATCTCTTCCAGAAGGCACAGGCGATCTATCGCGAGATCGGCAAGGAGCTGAACGACGTGCCGCTGACCGGCGGCGGCAGCGACGGCAACTTCACCGCGGCACTCGGCATCCCGACGCTCGACGGGCTGGGCGCTGACGGCAAGGGCGCTCACGCCGTCACCGAGCAGATCTATTATTCATCGCTCGAGCCGCGCACCTACCTCTGCGCACGCCTGCTGGAGACGCTGGAGTAGGGCCGTCCTGGGCAAGATGGGTTAAGGTGCAGCGAAGACCATCAATGGAGCGCGCCACTCCAGTGGCGCTCAAGCGTTGTCGACAACCAAGACATGAGCGCCACTGGAGTGGCGCGCTCCCTTGACCTCAGTAGGCGGCCGTGAAGCGCTTGCGGGCGTGCTTGGGCTTCTCGATTTCGTTCACGATGGCGACCGCGAAGTCTTCGCGGCTGATGGCGCTCTGGCCGTCCTTGTCCTCGAGCAGGAGATCCTTGCCGAGGCGGAACTTCCCGGTGCGCTCGCCCGGCTGGATCGAGGCTGGCGGCGAGATCGCCGTCCAGTCGAGGTCCTTCACCTTGCGAATCTCTTCCAGCGCCAGCGACGCGGGCTTCGAGGTCGGCGGCTGGATGCCGCGATCGGCCATGTGATCGAGATGGGTGCGGCCGTCGGCGCGCAACAGGCTGCCGGCACCAACCACGAACAGCACGCGCTTCACGCCGCTGTTGCGCACTGCCTCCAGCACGTGATGGACGCTGGCTTCGTTCCATTTCACCGACGCCACCACGATGTCGTGGCCCTTGAGGATGGCCGCCATGGACACGACGTCGGTCGTGCTGCCCTGCCGGATTGTCATGCCGGCGCGCGGCTTCAGCTTGGAGGCGTCGCGCGTGATGGCCGTGACGCTGTGCTTGCGCGAAAGCGCCTCGTCGAGAACGCGGCTGCCGATATTGCCGGTGGAGCCGATCAGGGCGATGGCGGTCATTGCAGCGTTTCCTTCATGAGATGGCGCAGGGCCGCCACGGTCTCCGCCGGCGCCTCCTGGGGGACGTTGTGGCCGATGCGCGGCAGCATGCGCCGCTCATAGCCGCCGGTGAACTTGTCGGACTGGCCGTCGCGGTCGGACGCGGGCCCGACGCCGTCGGCGGCGCCGTGGAGATTGATGCTGGGCACCGGGATGACCGGTTGCCTGGCGAGCAGCGCCTCCATCGGCTCCAGCAGGGGATCGCCCTTGGCGTAGCCGTAGCGATGGCGGTAGGACTGGATCACCACGTCGACGAAGTCGGGATTGTCGAACGAGGAGGCCGTCTTCTCGAACGTCGCATCGTCGAACTTCCATTCCGGGGACCACAGGCTCCACAGAAGCCTGCAGATGTCGCGGCGGTTCTTCGTGAGGCCGGCGCGTCCGCGCTCGGTGTTGAAATAGTATTGGTACCAGAGGCGGTGCTCCGCGGCGGCGGCGGCGGGTTCCACCGAGGCCGCGATGTTCTGGAGATTGTACCCGGTGCAGCTCACCAGACATCGCACGCGCTCGGGCCACAGGGCCGACACGATGCAGGCCGCGCGGCCGCCCCAGTCGTAGCCCGCGAGCGCGGCACGCTGGATGCCGAGCGCGTCCATGAGCTGGTGGAGGTCGTGGCCGAGCGCCGCCTGCTCGCCCGAGCGCAGCGTGGCCGACGACAGAAAGCGGGTGGGACCATAGCCCCGCAGATACGGCACCAGCACTCGGTTGCCGTCGGCGGCCAGGGCCGGCGCCACCTCGTCATAGGCTCGCACGTCGTAGGGGAAGCCGTGCAGCAGGATCACCGGCGCCCCGTCGGGCGGCCCGTGCTCCTCGTAGGTGACGTCGAGGACGTCCGTGCGGATGGATTTGCGTTGCATGTGTCAAACGTATAGCGGCCCCGCGCCGCCGTTGACAGCCGCGCGTGCCGCGACCAGCCTCGGAGAATGAGCCGGATCGGCGATTTCCTGACTTTGGAACAGACGCGCAGGCTCGGCGCCAAGTCGAACCTCGTCGGAGCGCTGCTCGTGCTGCACGCCTGGGCGCTGATCGCGGGCAGCATGGCGCTGTTCGCCTGGTGGCCCAATCCGTTCACCTTCCTGCTGGGCGTGATGGTGATCGGCGGTCGCCAGCTCGGAATCGCCATCCTGATGCATGACGCCGCGCACGGGCTGCTCCTGGCCGACCGCCGCCTCAACGACTGGGTGGGAAGCTGGCTCTGCGCCTTTCCGGTGTTCACCAGCCTGACGCTCTACCGGCCGTATCACCTGCAGCATCACCGGTTCACCCAGCAGGCCGGGGATCCCGACCTCGGCCTGTCGGCCGCCTTCCCGACCAGCCGCGCCAGCCTGCGCCGCAAGATCGTGCGCGACCTCACCGGACAGACGGCGTTCCTGAGGCGCGGCGAGCAGATCCGCCGTGCGCTGGGGCCGGCGGAAGCGCCGCTTGCCGCGCAGCTCGGAAACCTGTGGCGCAAGGAGAAGGGCCCGCTGATCGCGAACTTCGTCCTGCTCGCAGGACTTTCAGCCGCCGGATACTGGTGGCTCTATCCGGTGATGTGGCTGCTGCCGCTCGCGACCTGGTACCAGCTCGTGAGTCGCATCCGGAATATTGCCGAGCACGCCGTCGTGCCGGACAACGACGATCCGCTGCGCAACACGCGGACCACCTACGCCAACCCCCTGATGAGGCTCCTGGTGGCGCCCTACTGGGTGAACTACCACCTCGAGCATCACCTGTTCATGTTCGTGCCGTGCTGGCGTCTGCCGCAGGCGCATCGCGCCCTGCTGGACGGAGGCCGCCGTCTGTCGATGGAACTGCAGCCGGGCTATCTCGCCGTGCTCAAAGCCGCGACCACTGGCGCAAAGGGCGGCGGGCGCGGTTCCGGCAAACGGTCGGCGCAGCACATCTAGATCTGCCACCGTCGGCCAAAAGAAAAGGCGGCCCCACGGGACCGCCTTCGTCTCGTTCCGTTCGACGCCCGTTTACTGGGCCGGGCAAGCGTAGATGTTCATCTCGGGGCCGAGATCGTATGGCGGCGGAACCTGCGAGAGGGTCGTGACCTTCGCGTCCATCGCCCAGTCGAAGGCGCGCTTGCCGCGCGAGCAGAATTCCTTGTCGGTCGGAGCGCGCTGCGCCGTGCGGTTGGCGACTTCGGTCACGAACACGTCGGTGTTGAAGCGCTTGCGTCCGGCGATCTGAGAGAGCGAGCGGGCGTTGGTCGCGAACTCGGTGCGGAACTTGCCGACGAAATCGGCATAGACCTGCTCGTAGGCGCGGCGTCCGCCGGGGCCCTGGCACTGCAGCGTTACGACCTGGAGTTCCTGCTGCACCATGCGTGCGCGCACAATCGCGAGATCCGCTGCATTGTAACAGATGGCCCGGGTTTGGCCTGCGGGAGGCGACGGCGGAACGGGCGCCTGGTAGTCGGCCGCTGGCGGCTTCACGGGTGCAGCCGCTGTCTTGGACTCGCCGAGCGTGCAGGCGCCCAGGGCGAGGATGCTCCCCGCAAGAATCGCCGCCTGTGTAAGCCTCTTGAACATCCGCAAACTCCCAACGCCGTTGGCCGGAAACCGCCAGCGGGTACAACAGTTAGCCGCCCGTTTCAAACGCTAATACCAATTGCGGGGCTTGATGCGCCGATTTCCCTCAATTCTCAGTGTAAAGCTTTGGTGAGCGCCCGGTCGAACATCTCCAGCCCGAGGTCGATCTCGGCCTCCGACACGGTCAGCGGCGGCGCGATGCGGAATATCCCGAAGCCGCCACGGACGGTGCTGGTCATCATCCCCAACTCCAGGCAATTCCGGGCCACCTTCTGGGCAAGGTCCGGGTCGGGTGTTCGGGAGCGCCGGTCCTTCACCAGGTCCAGCCCGAGCAGGAGGCCGCGCCCCCGCACGTCACCGATGCAGTCGTGGCGCTGCTGCAGCGCCTGCAGACCGTCCTTCAGCCGCTTGCCGAGGGCCGCCGCGCGCTCCGTGAAGCGATCGCGCAGAATCACCTCGATGACCTTCAGGCCGACGGCGGCGGGCAGGGGATCGGAGGCGTGCGTCGTGTAGAAGAGGAAGCCGCGTTCTGCCGCCACGTCCTCGATCTCCGGCGTCGTCAGCATGGCTGCCAGCGGTAGGCCGGCGCCCAGCGTCTTGGAGAGGGTGAGATAGTCCGGCACCACCCTGTCGCGCTCGCAGGCGAACAGGGTGCCGGTGCGGCCGAGCCCCGTCTGCGCCTCGTCGAAGATCAGGTGCATGTCGCGTTCGCGGCATTTTGCGGCCAGCGCCGCCATCCAGCCTTCCGGCGGTTCCAGCACGCCGCCCGAACTCAGGATCGGCTCGACGATGCAGGCGGCCAGGGCGCCGCTCGACTGGCGGTCGACCAGCTCGAAGCCGAAATCGAGTTCGCCTTGCCAGTCGTAGATGCCGCGATCGTCGATGAAGCGCGAGCGGTAGGTGTCGGGCGCCGGGAGGACGATCGCGCCGGGCTGCGGCGGACCGTAGCCCTTGCGGCTGGACGAATAGGTGGCCGAGGCCGCGCCGCCGGTGACGCCGTGCCACGACCGGCTCATCGCCACGATCTCGTGACGGCCGGTCACCAGCTTCGCCATGCGCAGGGCTGCCTCGTTCGATTCGCCGCCGGTCGAAACCAGCAGCACGCGGTCGAGTTTCCCGGGCGAGACCTCGGCGATCAGCGCCGCCAGCTCGACGACCGGCCGGGACAGGATCGTCGAATAGAGATGGTCGAGTTCGCCGATATAGTGGCGCGCCACCTCGACGATCTCGCGATGGCTGTGGCCCAGGATAGCGCTCATCTGGCCCGAGGTGAAATCGAGGATCTTCCGGCCGTCGGCATCGGTGAAGTAGTTGCCGGCCGCGCTCTCGGCGATCAGCGGCGAGAAGGCGCCGCCATAGCGCACCAGATGGGCGCGGGCCTTGGCCCAGAAATCGGGATCGGCGTTCCTGCTCATGCGGCGACGGCCTCCAGCGCGGCCTTGACCAGCGGCATGCGGTCGTTGCCGAAGAACATGTCGTTGCCGACGAAGATCGTCGGGCTGCCGAAGCCGCCGCGGGCGATCAGCTCGTCGGTATTGGAGCGCAGCCGCGCCTTGCAGGAGTCGGTCTCGATCCCGGCGAAGAAATGCTGGCGCTCGATGCCGGCCTTCTTCGCGATGTCGGCCAGGACCTCCTCGCGGGACAGGTCGCGGTCGTCGCCCCAATAGGCCTCGAAGGCAGCGGCCGCATAGGGGACCAGCTTGTCCTCGTCGAGCGCCACGAAGGCGCCGCGCATGCATTTCACGCTGTTCACCGGGAAGACCGTCGGCGGGAACCTGATGGCGAGCCCGTAGAGGCGGGCCCAGTCCTGCATGTCCTTCTGCATATAGGCCTGCTTCAGCGGGTTGGGCTTGGCGCGGCTCTCGTAGACGGTCTGGTTCACGGCATTGAACACGCCGCCGACGAGGATCGGCTTCCAGACGATCTCGGCAGCCGCCTGGTGCGCCAGCGGCTGGATCGCGTGGAAGGCGAGATAGGTCCATGGGCTGGAACAATCGAAGTAGAAGTCGAGCTGGCGCGCCATTTCGTCCTCCCGAAGGCCGTTCGCCTTGTCGTTGCCATACATGGCGCGTATCTTGCAAATCCATGACGGTACCGACTGGCCAGTGTAGAGAAATGGGCCCTAAAAAGATCGCCATCGTCGTGCATCAGCAGCATTCGCGGCCCGGACGGGTCGGCGCCCTGCTCGAAAAGCGCGGTTACGAACTTCACCGACTGTGCCCCAATCTGGGCTGCAATCTGCCTGAAGACATGTCCGACTATGCGGGCGTGGTGATCTTTGGCGGACCGATGTCGGCCAACGACTGCGGCACCCTGGCGGGTATCAAGTGCGAACTCGAATGGATTCCGAAGGTCGTGGAAGCGGGCGTTCCCTTCCTCGGCCTCTGCCTCGGCGCCCAGCTGCTGACGCGCGCCGCCGGCGGCCGGGTCGGACCTCACCCCGAGGGGCATGTCGAGATCGGCTATGTCGATGTCGAGCCCACCGAGGCGGGGCGCGCGTGGTTCAGGGCGCCGATGAAGGTCTACCAGTGGCACCGCGAGGGCATGACCATCCCGGACTGCTGCGAGTTGCTGGCGACCAACGACCGGTATCCCGTGCAGGGTTTCCGCTGCGGCCCCAATGCCTTCGGCTTCCAGTTCCATCCCGAGGTCACCCTGGAGATGAAGGGCATCTGGACGCTTTCGGCGGCCGAGCGCCTCAAGATGCCGGGTGCACAGCAGCGCGGTGTCCACCTGTCCATGCATGCGCTCTACGATCCGCCGCTCGACCGGTGGATCAACGGCTTCCTCGACCGCTGGCTTGCCACCGACCAGCGAGCCGCCGCGGCGCCGAAGGATCTGCGCGGTCCCGTCACCGAGTTCGCCGCCGCCGCCGACTAGAGGCGCGATAGTCCCGCGCCCGCCCTTGGGCTAGTGTCTCCCGTAAACCGGAGGAGACGCTGAATGATATCGGGTGCCCTGATTTTCGTGCTGGCCGTCGTCCTCGTGGCGCTCGTGCTGATCTTCGCCGGCGTCAAGACGGTGAACCAGGGCACCAACTGGACGGTCGAGCGGTTCGGCCGCTACACGCGCACCCTGGCGCCCGGTCTGCATTTCATCGTGCCCTTCATCGATACGATCGGCCGCAAGATGAACATGCAGGAGAACGTCTTCGACATTCCGGCGCAGAAGGTGATCACCAAGGACAACGCCACCGTGCAGGTCGATGCCGTGGCCTTCTATCAGGTGATCGACGCCGCCCGCGCCGCCTACGAGGTCCAGAACCTCCAGCTGGCGATCACCAACCTGGTGCTGACCAACATCCGCTCGGTCATGGGCAACATGGCGCTCGACGAGGCACTGTCGAAGCGCAACGACATCAACAACACGCTGCTGGCGGTGATCGACCAGGCGACCAGCCCCTGGGGCGTCAAGGTGCTGCGCATCGAGGTCAAGGACATCGCGCCTCCCGAGGACATCGTGGTGGCGATGGGCCGGCAGATGAAGGCCGAGCGCGAGAAGCGCGCGACCATCCTCGAGGCCGAGGGCATCCGTGAATCGAGCATCCAGCGGGCCCAGGGCGAGAAGCAGTCGGCGATCCTCACCGCCGAGGGCCGCCGCGAGGCCGCCTTCCGCGACGCCGAGGCGCGCGAGCGCATGGCCGAGGCCGAAGCCAAGGCGACGTCGGTCGTGGCCGAGGCGATCGCCGGCAACGGCGTGCAGGCGACCAACTACTTCCTCGGCACCAAGTACGTCGAGGCCCTGGCCAAGATGGGCTCCAGCACCAACGCCAAGGTCTTCTTCCTGCCCGTCGAGGCGACCGGCGTGATGGCCTCGATCGCCGGTATCGGCGAGCTCGCCAAGGAAGCGCAGGCGCGCGGCGTCGAGGCCACGCGGTCGCGCGGTTCCGTTCCAAACGCGGGCTGACCGTGATGTTCAAGCTGGTCTTCTGGTACTGGTGGGCGGTCGCCGCCGTGCTGCTCGTCTTCGAGATGATGCTGCCCGGGGTCGTCTTCCTCTTCCTCGCCATCGGAGCGGCGACGGCGGGCCTCTTCCTCCTGGTCGTGCCCGATCTGTCGATCGAACTGCAGCTTCTCACCTTCGCGGTGATCTCGGTCGCCGCCGCCGTCAGCCTGCGCCGGACCCTGCGCCGGCTGCAGCATGCCGACAATCCGCCGACGTCGACGCTCAATGCCCGGGGCGAGGCGCTGGTCGGCCGAGTCATCGTGCTCGACGAGCCGATCCTGAACGGCCGCGGCAGGGTCATCCTGGGCGATGGAAGCTGGAGCGTGACCGGCCCCGACATGGCAAGGGGCGCCAAGGTGCGCGTGAAGTCGGTGAGCGGCACCGAACTCGCCGTGGAGCCCGCCCCATGAAGCGCAGATCCCTGTTGGCCCTCCCGGTTCTGCTCGTGCCGCCGGCCGGCCATGCGCAGACGCCTTATCCGGCCAGGACGGTCCGCCTGATGGTCGGCGCCAATGCCGGCGGTGGCACCGACATCGTGGCGCGCATGCTGGCGGAGAAGCTCGCCGAGGTGATGAAGGGCACCTTCGTCGTCGAAAACAAGCCCGGCGCTTCCAACACGATCGCCGCCGATCTCACGGCCAAGGCACCGCCCGATGGCCATACCCTCCTCGTGGCCACCAACACCGGGCAGGCGATCGCGCCGCATCTGCTCAAGCTCGGCTTCGACCCGATCAAGGACCTGATCCCGATCGGCCTCGTGGTGAACGTGCCCAACGTGCTGGTCGTCGGCGCATCGGTGCCGGTGAACTCGGTCGCCGAACTGATCGCGGCGATGAAGGCCCGTCCTGGCGAGTTCAAGTATGCCTCGTCGGGTGTCGGCAGCACCCAGCACATCGCCGGCGAGGCCTTCGATGTGGCGGCGGGCGTGAAGGGAATGCATGTGCCCTACAAGGGCAGCGCGCAGGCGCATCTCGACATCATCGGCGGCAACGTCCAGATGATGTTCGACACGACCTCCTCGTCGATGGGCCAGATCAAGGCGGGCAAGTTCAAGCCACTGGCCGTCACCTCGGAGCGCCGCAGCAGCGAGCTGCCGGACGTGCCGACGCTCGCCGAAGCAGGACTGTCGGGCTTCGACATGACGACGTGGTACGCGGTCTACGTGACCGCGGGTACGCCTCCGGACGTAGTCGCGCGCCTGCAGGCCGAACTGATCCGGATCGTGGCGCTCCCCGACGTACAGGCGAAGCTCCGGGGCCTGGGCGGCGAGCCCGGCACCATGACGGTCGAGCAGTTCACGCGCTTCAACGCCCAGGAATACGAGCGCTTCGGCCGTCTCATCCGCGAGGCCAACATCAAACCGGAGTGACCGTCGCAGGTCTCCTTGCCAATTATTAACTAATTGGTTAAGTTTTGGCTTCCTCAAGGAGGATCGCGATGGAACGGTCTTATGGATGGGTGATCGTCGCTGCCGGCGCGCTGATGGGGTGCGTCGCGATCGGTGCCTTGTTCTCGCTGGCGGTCTTCCTGCAGCCCATGTCGGAGGCGACGGGCTGGTCTCGTACCGGTATCTCGAGCGCCATGACGCTCGATTTCCTGACCATGGGCATCGCAGCCTTCGGGTGGGGGGCACTCAGCGACACGTTCGGGCCGCGTATCGTCGTCCTCTCCGGCGCCGTCCTGCTGGGCCTCGGGCTGGCGCTGGCCAGCCGCGCGACCAGCCTGCTCGAGTTCCAGCTCATCTACGGCATCGTGGTGGGCGTCGCGGCCGGTGCGGTGTTCGCGCCGATGATCGCCACCGTCACCGGCTGGTTCGACAGGCACCGCAGCCTCGCCGTCTCGCTGGTTTCGGCCGGCATGGGCGTGGCGCCGATGACCGTCTCGCCCTTCGCCCAGTGGCTTGTCTCCTCGTACGATTGGCGCACGGCACAGTTGACGATCGCCATCGTCGCCTGGGTGCTGCTGGTGCCGGCGGCGCTCCTCGTGCGCGCTGCGCCCGTTCCGGCCGAGGCGTCGTCCGGCATACCGGCGGAGGGCGGCGAGGGGATGACGGTCGGGCAGGCGCTGCGTTCGCCGCAGTTCATCGTGCTCTCGCTCACCTTCTTCTTCTGCTGCGCCGCGCATTCCGGTCCGATCTTCCACACGGTGAGCTATGCGCTGGCCTGCGGCCTGCCGGCCATGACGGCCGTCACCATCTACAGCGTCGAAGGGCTGGCGGGCCTCGGCGGTCGCATCTTGTTCGGGCTGCTGGGTGACCGGTTCGGCGCGCGGCGGGTCGTCGTCGCCGGCCTGATGGTCCAGGCGGTCGGCGCCGGCAGCTACTACTTCACGCGCGATGCGGGGGAGTTCTACGCCGTCGCCGTCCTGTTCGGCATGGCCTATGGCGGCGTGATGCCGCTCTATGCCGTCCTCGCCCGCGAATACTTCCCGATGCGCATCATGGGCACGGTGTTCGGCGGCGCGGCGATGATCTCGAGCCTCGGCATGGCTCTGGGGCCGGCGGTGGGTGGCTGGATCTTCGATACCTTCCACGGTTACGGCTATCTCTACATCGCGTCGTTCGGCATGGGCCTGGCCGCCGTCGCGATCGCGCTGACCTTCCCGCCGCTATCCTCATCGCAGCGCGCGACCACCGCCCAACCGGCATAAATCTGCGCAGGCTACGCAACGGCGGCGCCGCTTTCCGAGTTGATGGGACAACAGAACCCGGAGAGTCCGATGAAAGTGGCCTTGTCCGCCTTGCTGGCCGTCGCCGTGTGCAGCGCAGCGGCCTATGCCCAGCCCCAGCGTTTCAACTCCGACTTCAGCACCATGCAGGAATCGGGACCGCCGGTGTCCGGCGGGAACGGCGCCACCGCCGGGCCGAACTGGAAGAACCAGGCGATCCTGCCGATGCCCGGATCGGCCGAGATCAGCGAGCTGCCGCGCTATCCGATCACCGAAGAACCCCTGAGGCCGATGACGCCGCCGCCGGCCAGGAAGCCGCCGCCGCGGGCCCAACAGTAAGGGTGCAACGCCGGGCGCCAAATTGCGCTTGCGTTGCTGGCAATGGGGCTTGTCGAGCGGCCCGGCGCCGTCATCGGGGCCGATAATCGAAACCAACGAAATATCCGAAACAGACGAAAGGAAAAAATGCTCCCGCGGGCAGTTTCCGGGCGTCGGGGGCAGGGATATGGCGAGATATCCGCACGGGGCGTGCGGGACGGCGCCGGCGCAAGGCGTCGGAATGCGCTCGAACCGGGAGCCCCCGGCTCTAGATGATCGCGTCGCCGTCCTTCAGGAAGGCTTCCAGCGCCCGCTCGTGCGGCCCCAGGTCGAGGCCCTGCGCGGCGACCCATTCGTCGTTGTAATAGGTGTGCCCGTAGCGCTCGCCGCTGTCGCAGATCAGCGACACCAGCGATCCCGTGCGGCCTTCCGCCTTCATGCGCGACGTGAGGATGCACAGCGCCACGAAGTTGGTGCCGGTCGAGCCGCCGACCTTGCGGCCGAGCAGCCGCGAGAGGACCCGCATGCCGGCCAGGGACTGGGCGTCGGGCACGCGCATCATGCGATCGATCATGTTGGGCAGGAACGACGGCTCGACCCGCGGCCGGCCGATCCCCTCGATGCGGGAGCCGCGGTCGCAGGTCGCCTGGAGGTTGCCTTTGGCGAAGGCCTCGAAGAAGGCCGAGAACTCCGGATCGGCGACGCAGAGCCGCGTGGCGTAGCGCATGTAGCGGATGTACCGGCCGAGGGTCGCGGTGGTCCCGCCGGTGCCGGCGCTCATCACGATCCAGGTCGGAACCGGATGCGGCTCGCGGCTCATCTGCTCGAAGATCGATTCGGCGATGTTGTTGTTGCCGCGCCAGTCGGTTGCCCGCTCGGCATAAGTGAACTGGTCGACATAGACGCCGCGCAGTTCGGTCGCGAGGGCCTCGGCGGCGGCGTAGATGCCGCGACCGTCGGCCACGAGGTGGCACTTGCCGTGCTGCCGCTCGATCTCCGCGATCTTCTCCGCCGAGGTCGAGGCCGACATGACGGCATGGAAGGGCAGGCCCAGCAGACGCGCGAAATAGGCCTCCGAAATCGCCGTCGAGCCCGACGAGGCCTCGACGATCGGCGTGTCCTGCCGAATCCGCCCGTTGCAGATGCCATAGAGGAACAGCGAGCGCGCCAGCCGGTGCTTGAGGCTGCCGGTGGGATGGGTCGATTCGTCCTTGAGATAGACGTCGATCCCCTCGAGCACCGGCAGGTCGAGCCGCAGCAGGTGCGTGTCGGCCGAGCGGCGCTGGTCGTTGCGGATCAGATCCAGCGCGCGGCGGGACCATTCGGCATCGTTGTGACGGGCAACCGCCTCGTCGAGAAGCTGAAGGTGCGTCATGGTTCCGCTCGCCCGCTGCTCCGGTCCGCTAGCGTCAACCGCCGATGATCTTCTTCTCGATCATGCAGTGGATGCCCTTGTTGCCGTCCACCGTCTGCGTGACGTGCAGGTCGGCCTGCAGGCTGCAGAGCATGTAGGCGTCCTCGGGCTTGAGGCCGGTCTTGGCGGTGATCAGCCGGATCATGTCGCGCAGCGCTTCCTTGGCGGCGTCGTCGAGATCCTGGTCGAAACCGTGGGTGATCCAGTGCGTCGCCGTCTCGGCGCGCGGGTTGTTGAGCTTCATGCCCTTGTGAAGGGTGAACTTGAAGGTGCCGCTCAGGCTGGTCTCGAGCGCCGTCAGGTTGACCTCGCCGTCGCCCTGCACGCCATGGCCGTCACCGGTCGAGAACAGGCCGCCGTCGGCGAAGACCGGGAAGTAGACCGTCGTGCCGACCCGGAAATGCTTGTTGTCGATGTTGCCGCCGAAGGCACGCGGCTCGACCGAGCTGCACTGGCCCCATTCCGGCGGCGGGGCGACGCCCATGATGCCGAAGAACGGCTTGAGCTCGATCTCGGTGCCCCACGGCATGGTGCAGACGCCGCGGTTGGAATCGATCGGGATGTGGGTCAGGCGGAAGAAGGGGAAGTCTTCGGGCAGCGTGCCCATCAGCGGCCGCTGCACGTTCCACCCCCAGTTGGTGCGGAACTTGATGTCGAGCACCTCGACCGCCAGCGCGTCGCCGCGCTCGGCGCCTTCGACATGGACCGGCCCGGTCAGGATGTGCCGGCCGATATGCGGCTTCAGCTTGGAGAGGATCTCGCGATGCTCGGGCAGGACGTTGAACGGCTCGCTCGGCAGGATTTCGGCTGCACCGGACACGCAGTGGATCGTGGCCGTGTCGCCCGACTTGATGCGAAGCTGCGGCGGGAGCTGGCTGTCGAAATAGCCCCAATGGCAGGTCTCGGGCGAAGAATGCAGCTCGTGGTTGGCCATTTCGATCCTCAATTGTAGTGTCCCGCGCCCGAAGCACATACCGTGCCCGGGGACTCATCTCAAATCGGGCCAGAAACCTTCGTGAACTACCGCCATGGCTATCACGCCGGCAACTTCGCCGACCTGCTGAAGCACACCGCACTGTGCGAACTGCTGCGCCTGCTGACCGCCAAGGACAAGAAGCTGTTCGTGCTCGACACGCATGCGGGCGCTGGCGGCTACGATCTCGCCGGCGCGCAGGCTCGGCGTACAGGCGAGGCGGAGGCTGGCATCGGGCGACTGATGGCCGAGAGCCGGACGGGCATGCCGGGCGCCGTCGCGCGCTATCTGGCGGCGGTCCAGGCCTATGACCGCAAGTTCGGGCCGGCGGGCGGCGCGCTCCATCGCTATCCCGGCTCGCCGCGGCTGGTCCGGGCGGCCCTGCGCCCGGGCGACCGCTTCGTCGCCTGCGAGAAGCATCCCGAGGAGGCGATGCTGCTGAAGCGCGAGTTCGCCGGCGACCGCGCGGTCGAGGTGCGTCAGGCCGACGGCTATCACGCGGTCAAGGCGTTGCTGCCGCCGGTCGAGCGTCGGGCCCTCGTGCTGATCGATCCGCCCTTCGAGGCGACCGACGAGTTCGAGGTGCTGACGCGCGCGGTGCGGCACGGGCTGCGCCGCTTCGCCACCGGCTGCTACGCGATCTGGTACCCGATCAAGGATGGGGCGCCGGTGTCGGACTTCATCACGTCGCTGGCCGGTGCGAAGTACCTGAACATGGAGCTGGACCTCGGGCCGCGCACGCCGGACGGCAAGCTCGCGACCTGCGGCCTGGTCGTCGTCAATCCGCCATGGAAGTTCGAGGAGGCGATGCGCGAGGCGCTGCCGTGGATCGCGGCCCGGCTGGGGCCCGGTGTCCGCGCGAACTTCTCCGCCGCGCCGGGCGGCACCCCGGCCCAGGCCTGAGAGTCTATTCTTCGTCCGTGCCCTTGGCGCCCTTGCCCGGTCGCCAGCCCCACATTTCGTAGGCTGCCTCCGCGATCCTGGGATCGAGCGCGCGATCCTCGATCTTCACGCCCTTGCCCAGCCTGTCGGCCACGATCTGCAGGCCCTTCAGCCGCGCATGCATCTTCTCGTCGGTGGCGATGACGTGCCATGGTGCGCAATCCGTGTCGGTCTGCTCGAGCATGTCGTCGTAGGCGTCGAGGTACTGCTTGCGCCTGGCGATGTTGCGGAAGTCCTCCAGGCCGATCTTGTAGTGCTTGCTGGGCTTTTCCAGCCGCTCGATCATCCGCTTCTTCTGTTCCTCGGCGCTGACATGGACGAGCAGCTTGACGATGTGCACGCCATCGTCGGTCAGCTGTCGCTCGAATTCGTTGATCTCGCGGTAGGCGCGCTTCCACTGGGCCTTGTCGCAGAATCCCTCGATGCGTTCGACCAGGACGCGGCCGTACCAGGTACGGTCGAAAATCGCCCAGTTGCCGGGAGTCGGCAGGCGGGTCCAGAAGCGCCAGAGATAGTGCCGGCCCTGTTCCTCGGGCGTCGGCGCGCCGATGCGCCAGACCTGAATCGATTTCGGCTCCAGACCGGCCATCATGCGCTCGATCAGGCCGCCCTTGCCGGCGGCATCCCACCCATCGATGGCGATCATCACGCGCCCGCCGGTCCGCAGATGGTGGATATGCAGGTCGAGCAGCCTCTGCTGCAGTTTCCCGAGCTGGTCTTCATAGCTCTCTTTGTCGATCGGACCGTCGATCATCTCGATCTTGTCCAGACGCGGCCACTTGCCCATTGAGTCCTCCCCGCCCGATCGTGACAGCGGTACGCCACGGGAGCAATGCAGGGCGATTGACAGCGTTAACCTGCGCGACGACTAATCATCACCGATGGTCGAAGCGGAACCCACAATTCGTTACACGGAGCGCGCGGGCAAGCCCGTCGTCGAAGTCGGCGGAACCTGGACCGTGTTCAGCGTTCGCGGAATCCGCAAGAAGGCCGAGAAGGCGTTGCAGGCTGCGGGCGCGGGGGCGAAGGGTGCGCATACCGTCGATGCCAAGGGGCTCGAACGGGTCGATACCGCGGGCGCGCTGGAAATCCTGCAACTTGCGGGCTGTGGCACCGATCCCGAGGTCGAGACCAGGGACCAGGCGCAGGCCGACCTGTTCAAGGTCGTCCGCGAGAACATGTGCGAGGCCCATCCCGACCGTCGCGTCAACTGGCTGGCGCACTGGCTGGAGGAGATCGGGCGCGGCACGATCGATTTCTACAAGCAAATCCTCAACCTCTGCGCTTTCTTCGGCGAGATCCTGGTCGTCTTCGTCGAGGCCCTTCTGCAGCCCAAGCGCTTCCGGCCGAGCGCCGTGGTCAGGCAGATGTACGAGGTCTGGATCCGCGCGCTGGTGATCGTGGGCGTGCTCTGCTTCCTGATCGGCGTCGTCATCGCCTATCAGGGCGTCCAGCAGCTCAAGCAGTTCGGCGCCGAGACCTTCACGGTGGAGGCCGTCGGGATCGGCATGTTCCGCGAGCTGGGGCCGTTGCTGACCGCGATCATCGTCGCCGGCCGTTCGGGCAGCGCCTTCACCGCCCAGATCGGCACGATGCAGGTCAACCAGGAGGTCGACGCGATGCGCACGATCGGCCTCAATCCCGTCGAATGGCTGGTCCTGCCGCGGATCAGCGCCTTGCTCATTTCGATGCCGCTCCTGGCCTTCTGGGGCGACATGGCGGGCCTGCTGGGCGGCGCCGTCGCCTGCACCGTCTATCTGGACTTCACCTTCGTCCAATTCTTCGACCGGCTGCGCGACACGGTCGGCGCCTGGCATTTCTACACCGGCATGATCAAGGCGCCGGTGTTCGGCATCGTGATCGCCACCATCGGCTGCTTCGAAGGGCTCCAGGTCCGCGGCAGCGCCGAGAGCGTGGGCCAACTCACGACCAAGTCGGTGGTCGAATCGATCTTCTGCGTGATCGTGCTCGACGCCGTGTTCTCCGTCATCTTCCTGCTCGCCGGCGTCTGATGGCCGAAGGAGGGCAGATCGTCGATCACCGCGACGGCCGCGAGGTCGTGCTGCGCCTGCGGGGAATCCGCACGCAGTTCGGCGACAAGGTGATCCATAACAATCTCGATTTCGACGTATTCCGGGGCGAGATTGTCGGTCTGGTGGGAGGCTCCGGGACCGGCAAATCGGTGCTGTTGAAGACCATCATCGGTCTGAACGAGGCGCGTGAGGGCACGATCGAGATGCTCGGGGTCGACACCGGCACCCTGCACGGCAAAGCCAAGCGCGAGATGCTGGCGCGCACGGGCGTCCAATTCCAGGACGGCGCGCTGTTTTCCTCGTTGAGCGTCACCGAGAACATCATCGTCCCCATCCGCGAGCATGCCCAACTCGAGGAAGACACGATGCGCGAGATCGCGGCGCTGAAGGTGGCGATGGTCGGTCTGCCGCCCGACACCGGCGAGAAGAAGCCGTCGGAGCTTTCCGGCGGCATGCGTAAACGCGCCAGCCTGGCGCGCGCCCTGGCGCTCGATGCCGAGCTCCTGTTCCTCGACGAGCCGACGGCCGGTCTCGACCCGATCGGCGCGGCACATTACGACGAGCTGGTGAAGGGGCTTTCCCACAGCCTAGGCCTTACCATCCTGATGGTTACCCACGATCTCGACAGCCTGAATGCCGTCTGCGATCGCATCGCGGTCCTTCTCGACAAGCGCGTCGTGGTAGGTACCATGGAGGAACTGTTGGAATACGATCATCCCTGGGTCCGGGAATATTTCCACGGGCCGCGAGGGCGCGCAGCGCGTCAGGAGCATAAGTAGCGTTCGATGGAAAGAAAATCGCCCTATGTGCTGATCGGCGCGGCGATGATCCTGTTCGTCGCCGCCGTGGCCGGCTTCGTGATCTGGAAGCTGCGCGCCGGCGACCGCACGTCGTACGCCTACTACGATATTCTCTTCTCGGGTGACGTGCAGGGACTGACCCTCGATTCGCCGGTGTTCTATCGTGGCCTGCGCGTCGGCCGGGTCGCCAATATCCAGCTCACCTCGCGCGTCGACACCCAGCGGTCCACCGGTCGTGAACGGTTGACGGAGAAGATCGAGGTGACGGTGGCCGTCGACTGGTCGATCGACATCCGCGACCGCTCCTATGCCGTGTTCGAAAAGCCGTTCATCGCCGGGGCGCCTTTCATCCAGATCGTCGGCCGCCTCGACGTCGACCAGGTGAAGCCGAAAAAGAAGCTGGGCGACAAGCCTTATCCGGAAATCCGCGAGGGGGCCTCGTTCCTGCAGGCGACCTCGACCTCGGCGCAGGAGCTGCTGACTAAGGCCAGCACCACGGTCGATCGGCTGAACGACCTGCTGAGCCCCGACAATATCGGCGCCGTCACCGACACGCTGCGCAACCTGCAGACGGCGACCAATGCCTTCGCCAAGTCCGACGCCGCCATTCAGACCACGCTGGCCGAGCTGCCGCAGGCCGTAGCCGAGTTCCGCAAGACCTTCGCCAAGCTCAACGACCTCTCGGAGTCGCTGACCCTGATCGCCCAGGAGATCGGGCCGCAGGATGCCGCAACGCGCAAGGCGCTGGCCGGCAGGGATCCGGGCGAACTGCGCAAGGCGCTGGACGAAGCGCGGAAGGCGTTGGCCAACATCGACTCCGCGGCCGGCCAGCTCAACAAGCTGGTCACGGACAACAGCCGTCCGATCCGGAATTTCACTGAGACCGGCCTGACCGAGTTCTCCCTGGCGCTTCGCGACCTGCGCCAGCTCACCGCCAACCTCAACGTCATCGCCACACGACTGGAGCGCGACCCGGCCAATTTCGTGTTCAGCGGCAAGCAGGGATATACGCCGAAATGATCCGTTGCCTGGCCGCCTGTGCGGCCGCCGTTGCCCTCCTCTCGAGCTGCTCGTTCGTCAGTGCCGTCGACTCGGTCGGCGACCCGACCGACCTCTACACCGTCTCGCCCAAGAGCACCTTCGATGCCGATCTGCCTTCGGTCTATTGGCAGCTCGCGGTGGAGGCGCCGGTGGCCGCGGCCAATCTCAACACCGGCCGCATCGCCATCGCCATGACGCCGACCTCGACGGACTACTATGCCAAGGTGGCATGGACCGACCGGGCGCCGCTGATGGTGCAGACCCGCATCGTTGATTCCTTCGAGAACACACGCAAGATCGTGGCGGTCTCGCGCGAGTCGATCGCGTTGCGCGCCAATTACGTGCTGCAGCCCGACCTGCGCAATTTCGAGGCGATGTACTTTTACGGGCAGCCGCCGATCGTGAAGGTCCGCATCATCGCCAAGCTGGTGCGCATGCCCGACCGGCAGATCATCGGCGTCGCTTCCTTCGAACGCTGCGTCCGGGCGCGCGCCGACAAGGTGCCGAAAGTCGTCGAAGCCTTCGACCAGGCCCTGGGCAGTGTGATCAAGCAGCTGGTGTCCTGGACGCTCCGGACGCCTCCGGCGCAGCCGCCGAGCGAGTCGGCGCCCTATGACATTGCGCGCTACCGCAATCCGGCCAACGCCATCATCGACAGTGCAAACTGCCCGAGAGGCAACGACGCCTCGATGGTACCCTACACGGACGAATAGGAAGTCGAAGCGCGCTCAGGCGCGCTTCTCGACCATCTTCCAGGCGAGATCGGCCATTGCGCGGGCCCGGTTGCCATACTTGGTCGCCGTCTCCGAAGAGGCATTGCCGTCGAGGCCACGCTTGTAGACGCCCTGCACGATGGCGGCGAGGCGGAACAAGGAAAAGGCGAGGTAGAAGTTCCAGGCCGGCACTTCCTTGCGGCCGGTCCGGCGGGCGTAGGCAGCGAGGTATTCCTGCTCGGTCGGGATGCCGAAGGCCTTGAGGTCCTGGCCGGCATAGCCGCCCGAGGCGCCAAAGCCTTCGCCGAAATGGTACATCATGCAGTTGTAGCCGAGGTCGGCCAGCGGATGGCCGAGCGTCGAGAGTTCCCAATCGAGGACCGCGATGACGCGCGGCTCGGTCGGGTGCACGATCGTGTTGCCGAGGCGATAGTCGCCATGGTTGATGCGCGTCTCGTCGCCCGGCGGGATGTTCTCCGGCAGCCACTTCTTCAGGGCTTCCATCGATTCGATGTCTTCGGTGCGGGCGAGGTCGTACTGGCTCGACCAGCGCGCGATCTGGCGCTGGATGTACTGGCCCTCGCGGCCATAGTCCCCGAGGCCGACGGCGCGATAGTCGACATTGTGCAGGCGCGCCAGCACGTCGTTCATCGAGTCGAAGATCTTGCCGCGATCGGCCGGCGAGACGCCGGGCATCCTGACGTCGGCGAAGACGCGGCCCGGCAGGAACTGCATGATGTAGAATGCGGTGCCGATCACGGAATCGTCCTGGCAGAGCGCGTAGGGCTTCGGGACCGGCACATCGGTATGGTCTGCCAGTGCCTTGATCACGCGATATTCGCGGTCGACCTGGTGGGCCGAGGGCAGCAGCTTTCCTGGCGGCTTCTTGCGCAGGACATACTGGTTCCCGCCGCCGTCGGTGACATGGAAGGTCGGGTTGCTCTGCCCGCCCTCGAACTGCAGCACGCTGATCGGGCCGCGATAGCCCTCGACATTGGCCTTCATGTAGTCGGCGAGCCGGGCTTCGTCGAAGACATGGGCCGGGCGGACGGGCGTGAGATTGTCGGGCAGATTGGACATGGGATTGTTCTAGAACCGTCGTATCGGAAATTCGAGGCGCGTTTGCGGGAGGGTCCGCAGGGCGATCAGGTGAGGAGCCGACTGGCTCAGTTGATGTTGCGCTCCCGGCCTTCCCAGTAGGGTTTTCGCAGTTCGCGCTTCAGGATCTTGCCGGTCGGATTGCGCGGCAACGCTTCGATGAAGTCCACGGACTTGGGCAGCTTGTAGCCCGCGATTCGTTCGCGGGCCCAGCCGATCAGGTCGCCCGGCGTCACGTCTGCGTCGGCCTTGCACACCACGACGGCCTTCACGGCCTCGCCCCAGCGTTCGTCGGGCACGCCGATCACCGCCACGTCGGCGACAGCAGGATGGCCGAACAGAGCGCTTTCGACCTCGGCCGGATAGATGTTCTCGCCGCCCGAAACGATCATGTCCTTCACGCGATCGTAAATGAAGAGGTAGCCCTTCTCGTCGAGATAGCCCGCGTCCCCGGTGAAGAACCAGTCGCCCTGGATGGCGCGTTTGGTGGCGTCGGGCAGGCGCCAGTAGCCGCGCATGACCTGCGGCGAGCGGATTGCGATCTCGCCGACCGTGCCGGCGGTCACGTCGACGCCCGTATCGTCGACGATGCGCAGTTCGACGCCGACCTGGGCAAAGCCGCAGGACAGGAGCTTCCTCGCATCCGAAGGATCGTGATCCTCGGCCGGCAAAAGGGTGATGGCGCCTGTCGTCTCGGTGAGGCCGTAGACCTGCTGGAATCCGCAACCGAAGATCGCCATCGCCTGCTTCAACAGCTCTGCCGGGATCGGCGCAGCGCCATAGACGATCAGGCGCAGGCTCGACAGGTCGGTCTCGCGGATCTGCGGCGACTGCACCAGGAAAAGGATCATGGCCGGTACCAGCAGCATGACCTCGATACGGTCGCGCTCGATGATCTGGAGCACGCGGGCGGGCACGAACTCGCGCACCACGTGGTTGGTGGCGCCGGCGAAGAGGCCGGCGATCGCCCAGCCCGCGCCGCCGATATGGAACATCGGCAGGCAGACGATGTTCTGGGTGCCGGGTTTCATCTGCCAGCTCCGCGTCCATTGCTCGAACATGAAGGCGAAGTTGGCGTTGGTGAGTTCCGCACCCTTTGGCAGGCCCGTGGTGCCGCTGGTGTAGAACTGTATGGCCGTGTCCTGGGGCCGGGCGGGCAGGTGAGGGTCGCTGTCGGGATGGTTGTCCCGCCATGCGGCGAAGGCCTCCCAGGTCCCGTGGCGCGGTCCCAGGGTCACGATCTTGCGGACGGTCTTCAACTGGTCGTGGATCTTCTCGACGACCGGGAAATACTCCTCGCCGACGAAGAGAATCTCGGCCTCCGCATCATTCACGATCTGCAGGACCTCGGGCGGCGCCAGGCGCCAGTTGACCGACACCATCACGGCGCCGGCCTTGGCGACGCCGAACAACAGTTCGAAAAAGACGTCACTGCTCTTGTCGAGATGGGCGACACGGACCTGCGGCCTGACGCCTTCGGCGATCAGGCCGCTGGCGATGCGGCTCGAGGCGCGGTCGAGCGCACCGTAGGTCGTAATCCGGCCTTCATGGACGATCGCCACCGTGTCCGGCCGCGCCACGCCATGGGCGCGCACGATGTCGGCCAGGCCCACCATTTCGATACTCATAGGACGTTTCCCTTGCGATATTGGCCCGTCCTTCGCGGCGGCCGGGCAGGGGCATCCTTCGGTGGTTTCGCAGTGAATTCAAGAGTTTGATCGCGAGGCGTCGACCGCTCGGGGCGGGGGCGTGTTCAATCCTGCCAAATGCAAACGCCGCGAGGTCTCCCTCGCGGCGCCTGGAAAGACGATAGATCGTCGGCGATTTATTGAGCTGCCAGGGCCTGCTTCGGCAGCGCGTTGACGACCGAGGCCTTGCCCGAGGTCATCTCGTCGTAGATCCAGTTGTAGGTCTTCTCCATGCCGTCCTCGAGACGGATGGACGGGGCCCAGTTCATCAGCTTCTTGATCAGCGTGTTGTCGCTGTTGCGGCCGCGCACGCCCTTGGGCGCGTCCAGCTTGTAGCTGCGCTTCAGCTTGATGCCGGCGATCTTCTCGACGATGTCGACCAGCGTGTTGATGCTGACCAGCTCGTCGCTGCCGATGTTCAGCGGCTCGATGATGTCGCTCTCCGCGAGCTTGATCGTGCCCTCGGTGCAGTCGTCGATGTACATGAACGAACGGGTCTGCTCGCCGTCGCCCCAGATCTCGATCTCGTGCTTGCCCGAGAGCTTGGCGGCGATGACCTTGCGGCACATCGCGGCCGGGGCCTTTTCGCGGCCGCCGTCATAGGTGCCTTCCGGACCGTAGACGTTGTGATAGCGGGCCACGCGGGTGGCGATGCCGTAATCCTCGCGATAGTGGCGGGCCATGCGCTCGCTGAACAGCTTCTCCCAGCCGTAGCCGTCTTCCGGCAGCGCGGGGTAGGCGTCTTCTTCCTTCAGCGCCGTGACGTTGGCGTCGGTCTGCTTGTCGCCGTTGTAGACGCAGGCCGACGAGGAATAGAAGAAGCGCGGCACGCCGGCCTCCTTCGCGGCGACCAGCATGTGGGTGCTGATCAGCACCGACAGCATGCACTCGGCCTTGTGGGTCTCGATGAAGCCCATGCCGCCCATGTCGGCGGCCAGGTTGTAGATCATCGCGGCACCCTTGGCGGCCTTGCGGCAGGGCTCGAGCAGGGCAAGATCGCCCACCTGGTTCTCGACGCCGGGGATCTTCTGGTACCACTCCTCGAGGGGTTTCACGTCGACCGCGCGGATCCTGGTGTGCCCGCGCTGCTGCAGGACCTTCACCAGATGGCCGCCGATAAAGCCACCGGCGCCGGTCACGACGACGAGATCATTCTTGGACATGCACGAAAGCCTTTCGATCGAAGCGAGGGGTTTTATCCGACTTATCAGCGACTTGCGAGGGCGGCTCCACGCCTCGGGCGAGCACGCGATCGGGGCCCCGGGAGGGGGAAGGGCCGCGCGAGGATGTCCGTTTGCTAGGAACGGCCGGCCTCGTCAAGCGGTCGCCGTGTTGCGGGAGCCGTGCGCGATAATGCCGCGACCGGGCAGGGAGGAAACTGCAAGGCCGGTGAAAAAGGTGGTCCGCCGTAAAAATTGATCTATACCAACCACATAGGCGTAATTTGCTCCCGATGTTCGACCAGTCAACATGACCTATATTCTCGGCCTCAACGCCTATCACGCCGATGCGGCCGCCTGCCTCGTCAAGGATGGAGAACTGGTCGCTGCCGTCGAAGAAGAGCGCTTTCGCCGGATCAAGCATTGGGGCGGTTTCCCCAGCGAATCGATCCGCTACTGCCTCGCGGAGGCCGGCATATCGCTGGGCGATGTCGACCATGTGGCGATCAACAGTGACAACAGGGCCAATCGCTGGCGCAAGCTTGCCTACGCGCTGACCTCGGGGGTCAGCCTGAATTACGTGATGAGCCGGCTGCGCAATCGCGGCGAGCGGGCCGACATCGCAGGCAATCTGAAGCGCCATCTGCCGGACCAGGAGTTCCGCGGCGCGGCGCACGCGGTGGAGCATCATCTCTGTCACCTCGCCTCGGCCTTCCTGGTCTCGCCATACGATAAGGCAGTGGCGGTCTCGGTCGACGGGTTCGGCGACTTCTCCTCAGCGGCCTGGGGATTGGGCGAGGGTGGCACCCTGTCAGTCGACGGCCGGGTCTATTTCCCGCATTCGCTGGGCGTCTTCTACGAGGCGATGACCCAGTTCATCGGCTTCCCGCACTATGGCGATGAGTACAAGGTCATGGGCCTCGCACCCTACGGCCAGCCGTCCTTCGTCGAGCAGATGAAGGAGATCGTGCGGCTCAGGAACGACGGGACTTTCGCGCTTGACCTGCGCTACTTCCGCCATGCCTCGGGAGAGGGTGCCAACTACCAGGTGAAGGACGGCATCCCGTCCGGCGGCCGCCTGTGGAGCGACGAGCTGGTGAAGCTGCTCGGTCCGGTACGCGATCCCGCCGCACCGCTGGAGGACAAGCACCGGGACATCGCGCGCTCCACCCAGGTGACCTACGAGAACGCCTTCTTCAACCTGCTCAACGCCCTGCATGCGCGCTACGGCGCCGATGCCGTCGTGCTGGCGGGCGGCTGCGCCTACAATTCGGTGGCCAACGGCAAGGTGCTGGAGCGCACGCCGTTCCGGAAGCTCTACGTCCAGTCGGCGGGCGGCGATGCGGGCGGCGCGATCGGTGCAGCCTTCGCGACCTGGCACAGGATCGGCGGCGCGGCGGCCAGGCGTCACTTCGTGATGGACCATGCCTATTGGGGCCCGTCGGCGACACCGGACGAGATCGCGGCAGCCATCGCCCGCCGGGGTGCCGATTTCGATGCCGCCGGCTGCCGAATCGAGCGCATTGCCGACGAAGCGACGCTCTGCCGGCACACGGCACAGGCGATCTCCGAAGGCAAGGTGATCGGCTGGTTCCAGGGGCGCCTGGAATGGGGCCCGCGCGCCCTTGGAAACCGCTCGATCCTGGGCGATCCACGCCGCGCCGACATGAAGGACATCCTCAACCTCAAGATCAAGCGGCGGGAATCCTTCCGTCCCTTCGCGCCGTCGATCCTGCGCGAAGCGGTGCCGCAGTGGTTCGAGACCGACGACGACGTGCCCTTCATGATGCAGGTCTTCCGCATCCGCGAGGAGAAGCGGAAGGAGATTCCCGCCGTCACCCATGTCGACGGCACCGGACGCCTACAGACCGTCACCTGGGCGGGCAACCCGCGCTACGCCCGGCTGATCTCGGCGTTCCGCGACCTGACGGGCGTGCCGATCGTGCTCAACACCAGCTTCAACGAGAACGAGCCCGTGGTCTGCAGACCCGAGGAGGCGATCGACTGCTTCCTGCGCACCAAGATGGATGTCCTCGTGCTGGGCGACACGCTGATCCAGCGCTAGCCATGCAATTGAGCTATCCTGCCCAAAAGGCATTCGAGCGGGGGACGGCATAGTGCGGGTACTGGTGACGGGGGGCGCAGGCTATATCGGCTCGCATACGTGCAAGGCGCTCGCCCGGGCAGGCCACTTGCCGATCGTCTACGACAACCTGCACACCGGCCATGCCTGGTCGGTGAAGTGGGGGCCGCTGGTCCAGGGCGACATCAACGATCCCGTGGCGCTGTCTGCCGCTATGCGCGACCACAGGCCCGAGGCGGTCATCAACTTCGCCGCCTTGGCCTATGTGGGCGAATCGATGGCGGAGCCGATCCGCTACTATCGCAACAACGTCGCCGGCATGATCACGCTGATCGAGGTGATGCGGGCGCACGACGTGGGCTTCATCGTTTTTTCGAGCAGTTGCGCGACCTATGGTGTGCCCGACCGCCTGCCGGTCGTCGAGGGCATGTGGCAGCGGCCGATCAACACCTACGGTCGCACCAAGCTGATGGGTGAGCAGATCCTGCGCGACGCCTGTGCCGCGCACAGTCTCGGCGCCATGGCGCTGCGGTATTTCAATGCGGGCGGCGCCGATCCCGACGGCGAGCTGGGCGAGGAGCACGATCCCGAAACCCATATCATCCCGCTGGTGCTGCAGGCCGCGCATGGAGTGCGGGCGGACATTTCCGTCTTCGGCACAGACTACGACACGCCGGACGGCACCTGCGTTCGCGACTATGTCCACGTGACCGATCTGGCGGCCGCCCACGTCGCCGCGCTGACGCGCTGCAAGGCCGGCAGCTTCCAGGCCTACAATCTCGGTGCCGGCCACGGTGCCAGCATCGGCGACCTGATCGCGCGGGCGCGGGTGCTCACCGGCCGTAAGATCCACACCGTCGACGCGCCCCGCCGGGCCGGAGATCCCCCGATCCTGGTGGCCGACGTGGCGCAGGCGCGGCAGGCACTCGACTGGGCGCCGGCTCATTCGTCGATCGACGACATCATCCGCACCGCCTGGACCTGGATGACGGAGAGGCGGTCGTGCGCGATGAAGGCAAAGGCCCGCTGAGGCGCCGCGCATGGACCGCGATACCGTCACGCCGCTGCTGATCACCTTCAACGAAATCCAGAACATCGAACGGACGCTGGCGAAGCTCGACTGGGCCAAGTGCATCGTGGCGATCGACAGCGGCAGCACCGACGGCACGCTCGACATGCTGGCGAAGGATCCGCGCATCGAGGTCATCCCTCGGCCGTTCGACAGCTTCGCGGAGCAGTGCAATTTCGGGTTGACGCACATCCGTACCGACTGGGTCCTGTCGCTCGACGCCGACTACGAGCTGAGCGACGCCCTCGTCTCGGAACTGACAGGGCTTCGACCCGCCGTCGAAGACAGGGGCTACAGGGCGGCGTTCGTCTATCGGATCTACGGCCGCCCGCTGCGTGGCACGCTCTATCCGCCGCGCACCGTGCTCTATCGCGTCGCCGGCGCACGCTACGAGAACGAGGGTCACGGGCATCGCATCCGCCTGCAGGGGCGGATTTCGGACCTCAAGGGCGTGATCTATCACGACGATCGCAAGCCGCTGTCGCGCTGGCTCGGTTCGCAACTCAAATACGCCGCACGCGAGGCGGCGCATCTCCTTGAGATGCCACGCGAACGGCTGGGCAGGGTCGACAGGATACGCCTGATGGGCTGGCCCGCGCCGATCCTGGTGCTGGGCTATGTGCTGTTCGCGAAGGGTGCGATCCTCGACGGCAGGGCCGGGTGGTTCTATGCCTTCCAGCGCTTGCTGGCGGAGGTTCTGCTCGCCCTGGAGCTGCTGGACCGCCGCCTGTCCAGCGGGACGAAATGAGGATTGGTGCCGGGTGAGGGGATCGAACCCCCGACCTTCGGTTTACAAAACCGCTGCACTACCGCTGTGCTAACCCGGCTGGCCCCAGGGCGGCCGCTTTCTTAGCCCTTCGTGAAGCCGTGCGTCCACTCACAACGACGATGGCCTCGCATCCGAGGCGCAACGACGCGGCTTCAACTGAGTGATTGTATAACTCCGACTCCTTACGAAATAAGGGGCGGATGTTGAACGTGGCAGCCCAGCGACTGGCGCTTGTTTTCCGACGGAGCGCCCGCTTCGTCCGGATGCTTTGCGTTCTGTCCCTCGCGATTGCCAGTGTTCTCCATGTTGCCGGGGATGTTCGGGCGAGCAACGCGGAAGCGGGGCAGACCGTGGTTTCCAGTGCTGCCGACGAACAAGGGACTCACGGTGGGTCGACTGCCGAGGCCTGTCATAGCTGCTCGGTTGCCCCGTATTTCAACGCTGTAACGCCTCTGCACGTCTCGGCCGCTTCTACTGGCATACCGGAAGGACGCCTTGTCTGGCTGTCCGCCGTCTCCCTGCGTATAGCGGGGCCACCCCCCAAGAGCTGATCTCGTTGCGTTTCGTCCGTCGTGCCGGAGATTCCTGCACGACGCGCAGATGATTGCATTTTCGGGATCAGGTCATGTCAATCCGCGTCGTCGGAGCGTTGTGCGCAGCGCTGCTCGTTGTCACGCATGCGAAGGGAGCCTCGTCGCAGACTCCGCCTCAGCATCGGACGTCGAACGGGGGACTCACTCTTCGTCACGCCTTGCTGCAGGCCGTTAGGGGCAACCCGCGCCTGGTCATCGCCGATCGCAACATCGGCATGTCGGAGGGCCGCCGGCAGCAGGCCGGCGCGATGCCCAATCCGACGATCGGATTTGAGATCGACAACTTCGCACCGGGAAATTCGGAGGCTGTCGGTGGGGCCGAGACGACGCTGATGCTGAGCCAGCTCATCGAACTCGGCGGCAAGCGCGACGCGCGCGTTTCGGCAGCGCTCGGCGATGCCGACGCCATGCGGTGGGAGAAGGAAGCGGCACGGCTGGAACTTCTGTCGGAGATGACCCTCGCCTTCGTCGAAGCCGTGTCGGCGCAGCGCCGCATCCAGATCCTGGATCGGCAGGCCGCGACCCTGGAAAGGCTTGTCCCCCTGATGCAGCGGCGGGTAGAAGCCGGGGCCTCTTCGCCGTCCGAAGCCACGCGGACCCAGACGGCAGTCGGCATGACGAGGCTCGAGCGGGAGCGTACGCGCCTGGCGTTTGCCGTGGCCCGCCGGGAACTCGCCGGGTTGATGGGCCGCGACCTGCCCGATTTCACGTCGGTTTCCGGCGATTTGGGCCGGCTGGTCCGTCCGGCGCCCCTCGAGGCGCTGATCAAGGCGATCGACGACAATCCCCAGCTCATGCGTTGGACGGCCGTGCGCGCCCAGCGCGATGGCGAACTGCTGGTCGCACGCCTGAAACCCATTCCCGACGTCACGGCCAGCGTCGGCTGGCGCTATTACTCCGACACGCAGCAGAGCGCGGTCAGGCTGGGCGTGTCGATGCCGTTTCCGGTGCTGGACCGGAACCGCGGTGGCATCCAGGAAGCGGCAGAGAATTCCCGCAAGGCCCACTCGGAACGCGCCTCCAACCGGCTCGCCCTGATCACCGTCGTAGCGAAAGCCCACGACACCGCGAACAACCAGCTCCTGCAGCTCGACCTCATCCGCAAGACGATCCTGCCGGCGGCGCGCCAGACCTACGCGACGATCGAGGCCGGGTACGGGCAGGGCCGCTTCACGGTGCTGGAAATCCTGGATGCCTACCAGGCCGTCGCCGACGCGGAGCTGAAGGAGCACGAGGCGCTGACGAGCTTCCATTCGGCCGTTGCCACCATCGAGGGCCTCACCGCGAGCCCTGTGACCGTTACGAGGACGCGACAATGAAATCCGTAAAGAAGGCACTCGGCTATCTGGCGGTCGCCATCGTCTGTGCCGGCATCCTGGCCGCTGCCGGCTTCTACGTCTTCGATTCGCGGTTTGCCAACCAGTCCAAGGCCGCTTCGACCAAGGGCGGCCATGGCGAGAAGGAGCAGCATGGGCATGACGAGGGCGTGAAGCTCACGGATGCGCAGATCGCGGCGGCGGGCATCGAGCTCCTCACCGCCGGTCCCCGTGAGCTTCGCGACACGCTGCAATTGAACGGTACCGTGCAGCCCAATCAGGAGACCCTGGTCAAGGTGACGCCGCGCTTTCCCGGCGTCATCCGCAGCATGCGCAAGCGGCTGGGGGACAAGGTAAAGAAGGACGAGGTGCTGGCGACCGTCGAGAGCAACCAGAGCCTGACGGTCTACGAACTGAAGGCGCCGAGCGACGGCACGGTGATCGACCGTGACGGCACGCTGGGCGAGTTCGCCTCGGAAGCGAAGCCGATCTTCACCATCGCCGACCTCTCCACCATGTGGGTCGACTTCGCGGTGTTCCGGAAGGATTTCTCGAAGGTTCGCCTCGGCGATGCCGTGTCGATCGAGGTGGGCGACGGTGGTGCCCCCATCGAGGCGAAGCTCGACTATCTCTCGCCCATCGGCGCCAGCGACACCCAGTCGGCCATCGCGCGGGCCACCGTGCCGAACGGCGGGCGGCTGCGCCCCGGCCTGTTCGTGGACGGCAAGGTCGTGCTGTCGGCGCGGCCGGTCGATGTCGCCGTCAGCGCCAGTGCCCTGCAGACGCTCGAGGGCAAGAACGTCGTCTTCGTGCGAAGCGGCGACACCTTCTCGGTGCGGGAAGTGGAGCTCGGCAACCGGGATGCCGACTGGGTCGAGGTCCTGTTCGGCCTGGTCGATGGCGACGTGTATGCGGCCAGGAACAGCTTCGTGATCAAGGCGGAGATCGGCAAGGCCGGCGCCGCCCACGAGCACTGAGGCGAGAGCGCAGATGATCAACAAGATACTGGCCTTTTCCATCCAGAATCGCTGGCTCGTCGTCATTGCGGCCATCGCGGTCGGTGCGCTCGGCGCGTGGAACTTCACGCGCCTGCCGATCGATGCGGTGCCCGACATCACCAACGTCCAGGTGCAGGTCAATACCATGGCGCCGGGCTACTCGCCGCTCGAGGTCGAGCAGCGCATCACCTTTCCGCTGGAAACGGCGATGGGCGGCCTGCCGAAGCTCGAATATACGCGCTCGCTCTCGCGATACGGCCTGAGCCAGGTGACCGTCGTGTTCAAGGACGGCACGGACATCTATTTCGCCCGCCAGCTCGTGAACGAGCGCATCCAGCAGGCGAAGGAGCAGCTGCCTCCCGGCACCGAGACGGCGATGGGCCCGGTCTCGACGGGTCTTGGCGAGATCTACATGTACGCGGTCGAGGCCAAGCCCGGGGCGAAGAAGCCCGACGGCGAGCCCTATTCGGCCACCGACCTGCGCACCATCCAGGACTGGATCATCAAGCCGCAGCTCCGGACGGTGCCGGGCATCGTCGAGGTCAACACGATCGGCGGCTACGAGAAGCAGTTCCACGTCCTGCCGGATCCCGCGAAGCTGATGGCCTTTCGCCTCACCTTCCGCGACGTCATGCAGGCGCTGGCGACTCACAACGCCAATGTCGGTGCAGGATACATCGAGCGCAACGGCGAGCAGTATCTGGTCCGCACACCGGGACAGGTGAACACGCTGCCGGAAATCCGCGACATCGTCATTGGAACCCGCGGCGGCGTGCCGATCCGGATCTCGGATGTGGCGGAAGCCAAGGAAGGGACCGACCTACGCACAGGCGCGGCCACGCTCGATGGCAAGGAGACGGTGATCGGCACCACGATGCTGCTGATCGGCGAGAACAGCCGGACGGCTGCGCAGCGCGTGGGGGCCAGGCTGGACGAGATCGCGCGCTCGCTGCCCGACGGCGTCGTGGCGCGGGCGATCTACGACCGCACCAAGCTCGTCGAAGCCACGGTCTGGACGGTCGAGAAGAACCTTCTCGAAGGTGCGCTGCTGGTCGTCGTCGTGCTGTTCCTGATCCTGGGCAACTTCCGGGCAGCCTTCGTCACGGCCTGCGTCATTCCGCTGTCCATGCTCTTCACCATCACCGGCATGGTCGAGAACCATATCAGCGCCAATCTCATGAGCCTGGGCGCCATCGACTTCGGCATCATCGTCGACGGCGCAGTGATCGTGGTCGAGAATTGCCTCCGGCTGCTGGCCGAGGAACAGCACAGGCGCGGCCGCCTGCTGACGCGCAACGAGCGCTTCGGGACGATCCTGGCCGGGGCGCAGGAGGTTATCAAGCCGAGCCTGTTCGGCACGGTGATCATCGGCGTCGTCTACCTGCCGATCCTCACGCTGACCGGCGTGGAAGGGAAAATGTTTACCCCGATGGCGCTCACCGTGCTCATGGCGCTGCTGGGGGCAGCCATCCTCTCGATGACGCTGGTTCCCGCCGCGGTCGCGCTGCTGGTCACCGGCAAGGTCTCCGAGAAAGAGAACTTCTTCATGCGCGGCGCGCTACGGCTCTACGCGCCGGCGCTCGAAGGCGCCATCCGGCTGCGCTACGTGGTGGTCGCGATGGCCTTCATGCTGGTCGGTGTCGCGGCCGTGGCGGCGTCGCGGATGGGCGGCGAGTTCATCCCCTCGCTCGACGAGGGTGACATCGCGATGCATGCGATGCGCATTCCCGGCACCAGCCTGACCCAATCCGTGCAGATGCAGGAGGCGCTGGAGAAGGCGATCCTCGAATTTCCCGAGGTCAAGGAGGTCGCGGCCAAGATCGGCACGGCCGAGGTCGCGACCGATCCGATGCCACCCAATGTCGCCGACAATTTCATCCTGCTGAAGCCGCGTTCGGAATGGCCGGATCCGAACCGATCCAAGGCGGATCTGGTTGCCGCGATCGAAAGGCGCGTGGAGCATGTCCCGGGCAACAACTACGAGTTCACGCAGCCCATCCAGATGCGTTTCAACGAGCTGATCTCCGGCGTTCGCAGCGATCTCGGCATCAAGATCTTCGGCGACGATCTCGACACGCTGCTGTCAGTGGCCAACAAGGTACAGGCAGTCGTGCAGGCCGTGCCCGGTGCGGCCGACGTGAAGACGGAGCAGGTGAGCGGCCTGCCGATGCTCACGGTGAAACCCAACCGCGCCGCCCTCGCGCGCTATGGCATCACGCTGGCGGAACTGCAGGAGGTCGTGGCGATCGCGGTCGGCGGCCGTGAGGCGGGGCTGATCTTCGAAGGCGACCGCCGCTTCGACATCGTGATCCGGCTGCCCGAGAGGATGCGTGTCGACGTCGATGCGTTGTCTTCCCTGCCGATTCCCGTTCCGGCCCAGGTGGCCGGCCGGGAGAACGGCCGGGCGATCGTGCAGACCGGTCTCGGTGCGGCCGCCCCCTATGTGCCGCTCTCGGCCGTGGCCTCGATCGAGATCGCCCCGGGCCCCAACCAGATCAGCCGCGAGAACGGCAAACGTCGCATCGTCGTCTCGGCCAATGTGCGCGATCGGGATCTCGGCTCCTTCGTCAGCGAAGTGCAGAAGCGCGTCGGCGAGCAGGTGAAGCTGCCGTCAGGCTACTGGATCGGCTGGGGCGGCCAGTTCGAGCAGCTCGTCGGAGCGTCGCAGCGACTGGCCATCGTCGTGCCCGTGGCGCTGCTGCTGATCTTCGTCCTGCTGTGCATGAGCCTGGGATCGGTCGGCGACGCGCTGCTGGTCTTCAGCGGCGTACCGCTTGCCCTGACCGGCGGCGTGGCCGCCCTGATCCTGCGGGATATTCCGCTTTCGATCAGCGCCGGCATCGGCTTCATCGCGCTATCCGGCGTGGCCGTGCTGAACGGGCTGGTCATCATTTCGTTCATCCAGGGATTGCGCAGCCAGGGCCGCTCCGTGGCGCAAGCCGTGCGCGAGGGCGCCTTGAAGCGACTGCGTCCCGTGCTGATGACCGCGCTCGTCGCATCGCTCGGCTTCGTGCCGATGGCGATCGCGACCGGCGCGGGCGCCGAAGTGCAGCGACCGCTGGCCACCGTCGTCATCGGCGGAATTATTTCGTCGACCATCCTGACGCTGGTCGTCCTGCCGGCGCTGTACGCCCTGTTCCATCGTGACAAGCCTGTTCAACAAGAGGAGATCGCATGAGGAAGTTCCTGATCGCCGCGGCGCTGATGCTGTGGGCCGGCATGGCCGCGGCGCAGCATAGTCACGGCAGCACCAAGGGCCCCAATGGCGGGGCGGTGCAGGACGTGGTGGGCGTGCATGCCGAACTGGTGCTTGCCGGCAATGCAGTGACCATCAACATCCTCGACGAGAACAACAAACCAGTGTCGGCCAAAGGCTTCACCGGCTCCGTGCTGATCGTGGCGGGCGGCAACCGGGAGACTGTGCAACTGGCGCCGTCGGGCGACACCGCGCTGAAGGGCGAGTCGAAGGCCGCGATCCCCACTGGCGCCCAGGTGACGCTGGTGCTGAAGAACGCGGCCGGCAAATCGGGTCAGGTCAAATTCTAGTACTTGGCCCGCTTCACCTGGGACGCTGCCGCGCCCATTCGTAGGCTGCGACGGCGGCAGCATTGGAAACATTGAGCGCGGAGAGGGCGTCGCTGGTGGGAATTGTCACCAGCCGGTCGCATTTCTCGGCGGTCAGCCGGCGCAGGCCTTCGCCTTCGGCGCCCAGGACGATGCAGGTCCGGCCCTTCAGGTCGAGGTTGTCCAGCCGGGCATCGCCGGTTTCGGCCAGCCCATAGGTCCAGAAGCCCGCTTCCTTCAGCTGGTCGAGCGTGCGGGCAAGGTTGACGGCGCGCACCAGCGGCACGACCTCGAGTGCGCCGGAGGCGGCCTTGGCCAAGGTGCCGGTATCGGAGGGGGTGTGACGGTCGGTCACGATCAGGCCGGCCGCTCCGAAGGCGGCCGCCGACCGCAGGATGGCGCCCACATTGTGCGGATCGCTCACCTGGTCGAGCACCAGGACGAGGGCATTTTCCCCACACCGAGCGAGGATATCTTCCAGGCCAGGCTCCTCCAGCGGCGCCACCAGGGCGGCGATGCCCTGGTGGACGGAGCCATTGGGCAGGCGCTGGTTCAAATCCTCGCGCGAGACGATGGCCTTGTCGGTCTTGCCGATTTCGGCGGCATGGCGCTCGGCCATTTCGCGCGTGGCGAAGAGCCGCTCGATGCGGCGGTCGGGGTTGGCGAGGGCGGCGAGCACGGCGTGGCGGCCAAAGATCCAGACGGATTGGTGGCCGCCACGGGACTGGCGGTGCGGGCGATTGGGGCGGGGAGGCATGGCGAGCCTTGTATGGCGCGCAGACCGGACGGGCAAATCGGCCGGCGTGAGGGGGGGCGGCGTCGGATCCGGTCCCAATTCCACGGCCCCGGGAGCCTGCATTTGTTCAACCTGCAAGGAAGTACTTGCTAGTCCTTGGAACCCGCTGTATCTCCGCGCCCCTACAGGCTTTTTCCGTTTATGCCGGTTGGGACGGAGGGGTGGCCGAGCGGTCAATGGCAGCAGACTGTAAATCTGCCGACTTCGCGTCTACGAAGGTTCGAATCCTTCCCCCTCCACCATCGATCATAGCGCGGGATCGGCTCTGTTTGCGCGTTGCGGGTGTAGCTCAATGGTAGAGCAGAAGCCTTCCAAGCTTACGACGAGGGTTCGATTCCCTTCACCCGCTCCAGGTTTGGCTAAGTCGGCCAGCTAGTTCGTTCTGTGTCTGAAAGCATCACGAGGGTCGTGACACCATGTCGAAGGCGAAGTTTGAGCGGAACAAGCCGCACTGCAACATCGGAACGATCGGTCACGTTGATCACGGGAAGACGTCGCTGACGGCGGCGATCACGAAGATCCTGGCGAAGACGGG